>CAVYPD010000023.1:0-142841 GCA_963770275.1 uncultured Alphaproteobacteria bacterium | reverse complement strand
GATCAGCGCGCTCTCTTTCGCCGCGTTCTTGACCCAGAGGTTTCCCCCCTTCGGAAGCATCTCGAACGACGCCTGGTCGACCAGCGCGACCGGGGCCGGGGCGGCGGCGGAGGTCTTCGATTTGGCGTCCGACTTCGAAGGCTTCTCGCCGGCTTGGCGTCGGTCTTGCTTCGGCCGGGTCTCCCCCCGAGACGTCGAAGCCCATGATGAAGGACACTTCGTTGCGTACCCCTTCCGACGGGCGGTCGGAGATGAACGCGTAGCCGCGGATCGCGGGTCAGGCTCGCCGGTTCACGCGATTTCGGCTGCGCGAGCGTATAGCAGATGCGTCCCTTGCCGACTTCGCCGACGAAGACATTCCAATCGCCGAAGGTCGCGACCAGCGATGGCTTGGACGCCTCCTCCTTGGCGCCCGATTTGGGCGCGGGCTTGGCCGCCTTGGTGGCGGCGACAGCGGGCGGGAGGAGGGCGCTCGCGACGCAAACCGCCACGGCGACGACCCCAATGGCGCGAAGGGACGAGAGGACAAGACGCGTCATCACAAACAATCCTTTGAACCGGGCCGGGCCTCATGGCCAGACCCGGGCGGCGGGCTTCCCTGCCGTCCGATCCGGGCGAAATTCCGGCCTTCCGCCTTGCCGGCCGACGCAGGGGCTGCAATCCTGCATTTGGTTACTGAAAAATGAGTAAATTAGGAGCCCGGTGATGAAAGCCTTGATCTGCCCGTCGCTTGGCCCCGCCGAAAACCTGCTGGTGACGGAGGTCGAGGCGCCGAGGCCGGGCGACGGCGAGGCGCTGGTCGAGATCGCCTATGCGGGCCTGAATTTCTTCGACACGCTGATCATCGAGGGCAAATACCAGGTAAAGCCCACGCCGCCGTTCTCGCCCGCGGGCGAGTTCTCAGGCCGCGTCGCCGCGCTCGGACCGGGAGCGCAGGGATTTGAGGTCGGCGACCGGGTCATGGGCGTCTGCTCGCATGGGGCCGCCGCGGAGCAGATCGCTCTCCCCACGACTCGGCTGGTAAAGATCCCCGACGGTCTCGCCCTCGACAAGGCCGCGGGCCTTTCGGTCACTTACGGCACATCCATGCACGCGCTCAAACAGCGGGCCGAGATGAAGGCCGGCGAGACCCTTTTCGTGCTCGGCGCCTCGGGCGGCGTCGGACTCGCGGCGGTGGAGATCGGCAAGGCGATGGGCGCTCGCGTGATTGCGGGCGCGTCGTCAGAGGAAAAGCTCGCCTTCGCCCGCCGCTATGGCGCGGCTGAGACGATCAACACCGCAGGCGATGACATGCGCGCGCGCCTCAAGGAGCTCGCGCCCAAGGGCGTCGACGTCGTCTACGATCCGGTCGGCGGGCCTCTCACCGAAGCGGCCCTGCGTTCGCTCGCCTGGAAAGGCCGGCTTCTGGTGATTGGCTTCGCATCGGGCGAGATCCCCCGCCCGCCCCTCAATATCCCGTTATTGAAGGGCTGCGACATCCGTGGCGTCTATTGGGGCGAATTCATCGCGCGAGAGCCGGAAGCCCATCGCGAGAACGTGGCCCAACTGATGGACTGGGCGAAGTCCGGGACCTTAAGCGTTCATGTCCACGCCACATATCCGCTGGAAGAATACCGGAAGGCGTTCGACGCCATCGCCAAGCGCCAGGTGCTTGGCAAAACCCTGCTCCAGCTTGCCGCGGCTACGGACTGAAGACCGGTTGAAATGCGTGTTGCGACGCACAACATAATCGCAGGGATGAAGCGCCGAGGACGAATCGGCGAGGTCGATTATGGACGAAGCAAAATCATCCCCCGCGGAACTCCGGCGGCTCTGGCCGGCGGACAAAGAAGCGTTTCGCCATCATCTGCTGAGCCTTGACCCGCGCAGCCGGCATTTGCGCTTCGGCGGCGGCATGTCGGACGACTTCCTCGCCCGTTACGCCGAAAACTGCTTCGGCAAGGGCGACCTTGTCTATGGGGCGTTCATCGACGGCGAGCTGGTCGGCGCGGCCGAACTGCGCTCCAATCAGGCGATCTGGAGCGAGCAGGCGCCATTCGGCCGCCACATCCATGCCGAGGCGGCGTTTTCGGTCGACGACGGCTATCGCCGCCGCGGCATCGGCGAGAAGCTGTTCAAGCGCATCCTGCGCGCCGCCACCAACCACGGCGTCGAAACGATCGAGATCGTCTGCCTGCCCGAAAATGTCGGCATGCAGAAGCTGGCGAGGAAGTTTAGCGCGCATTTCACTTTTGAGGCGAATTGGCTGACCGGCCGTCTCACGGCGCGCCCGCCGACCGCGTTTTCGCTGATCCGGGAGGCCTCGGGCGACGCGCTCGACTTTGGCGCCGCGCTTTTCGACGCCCATTGGCGGGCGGTGGCGGACGCGCGGGAAAAGGGCGCGTAACGCGTCGACCAGCAAGCGGGATCCGTCTCGTTCGATTGCGGCGTCGCCAACCTCGGCCTAGAATGCCTATATCTAATCGGATATAACGGTGATCGTCGCCCCGGCGCGCGGACGCTGCGGGCCGAACGGCCGGGAGGATCGGATGGGGCAAATCGCGGGCCCCGCCCACGCGGATCATGTTCTCAAGGTGATTGCCGGCAACGACGCCGCAAGCTCGGCGCTCGCCGCCTCCTGGCGTCGGTCTGGCGCGTTGCACGCGCTCGACCCCGCAAGCCACGCGCCCTCACAGCGGCTGCCCGAGGACGAGATCGCCCAATCGCGCGAACGGATGGGCTCGTTGCTCTTCGCCGCGCAAGGAAGCATCGATCGCCTCTTTCTCGCTGTCGGCGGCGTCGGCTGTTCGGTCGTGCTGGCTGACCCGCGCGGGATCATCGTCGACCGACGCGGCGCGCCTTGCGACGATACCCTCTTCGAAAGCTCCGGCCTTTGGACTGGCGGCGTCTGGAGCGAGCAATACGAAGGCACCAACGGCATCGGCACCTGCATCGTCGACCAGCGCGCGGTGACCATCGATCGCGACCAACATTTCTTCACCCGCAACGCGGGCCTCTTTTGCACGACCGCGCCGATTTTTGACGAACACGGAGATCTGGCCGCGGCGCTTGACGTGTCGTCGGCCCGGGGCGACCTGACCGAAGGCTTCGCGCGCCTGATTTCCAGCGCCGTCGCCGATGCGGCTCGGTTCATCGAAGCGGAGAACTTCCGTCTGGCCTTTCCCAAGGCGCGTATCCTGCTCGCTCCAACCGGCGACCGGTACGGGTCATCGCTGCTTGCGGTAGACCGAGACGACCTCGTTATTGGCGCGACGCGGGCGGCGCGGATCGGGCTCGGCGTCAACTCCGCCACGCTCAAGCGTCCGACCCCAGCCGCAGACCTCATGGGGCGGGCGGAAGCCGAAAGCGACGACATTGGCGCGGCTGAACGGGCTGTCCTTCAACGCGCGCTCGCAAGGTCGAGCGGCAACGTATCCAAGGCGGCGAAGGACCTCGACATGTCGCGAGCGACTTTCCACCGGAAGATGAAGGAGCTCGGCCTGCGCGGCTGACGAATCCGCGCGCGAGGTGTCGCAAATCTGAGACAGTCCGAGGCTCTCGTTGCTTGTCAGGGCTTCTCAGCGCGAAGCGCGAGGGCGAAACCTCGCGGCCAACGCCGCTCAACAGGCGGTGTCACTTAAGGGAAGAAGCGCATGACCAAAGTCGATCTGAACATCGCCCTCAAATCCCCGTTCGCCAAGCGGTACGAGAACTACATCGGCGGCGAATGGAAGGCCCCCAAAGCCGGCAAATATTTCGACAACATCTCGCCGATCACCGGCCAGCCGGTCTGCGAGATCGCCCGCTCCGACGCTTCGGACATCGAGGCCGCTCTCGACGCCGCGCACGCTGCGAAAGACGCCTGGGGGCGCACCGCGGTCGCCGAACGGGCGCAGATGCTCAATAAGATCGCCGACCGCATCGAAGCGAACCTGGAGAAGATTGCGCTCGCCGAAACGTGGGACAACGGCAAGCCGATCCGCGAGACGATGGCCGCCGACATCCCGCTCGCCGTCGACCATTTCCGTTATTTCGCTGGAGCGATCCGCGCCCAGGAAGGCTCGATCAGCGAGGTCGACAACGACACCGTCGCCTATCATTTCCATGAGCCGCTCGGCGTCGTGGGTCAGATCATTCCCTGGAATTTCCCGATCCTGATGGCCGTGTGGAAGATGGCGCCGGCGCTGGCCGCCGGAAACTGCATCGTTCTCAAGCCCGCCGAACAGACCCCGGCTTCGATCATGGTGTTGATGGAAATCATCGGCGATCTCATTCCGAAGGGCGTCCTCAACATCGTCAACGGCTTCGGCCTCGAAGCGGGTAAGCCGCTCGCCTCCTCGAACCGCGTCGCCAAGATTGCCTTCACCGGCGAGACGACGACAGGCCGGCTCATCATGCAATATGCGTCGCAGAACCTCATTCCCGTGACGCTCGAGCTCGGCGGCAAGTCGCCCAACATCTTCTTCGATGACGTCGCGCTCGAAGGACGACGACTTCTTCGACAAGGCGATCGAAGGCTTTGTCATGTTCGCGCTCAATCAGGGCGAGGTCTGCACCTGCCCGAGCCGTGCGCTCATTCAGGAGTCGATCTACGACAAGTTCATGGAGCGCGCCTTGAAGCGCGTCGACGCGATCACCCAGGGCAGCCCGCTCGATCCCTCGACGATGATCGGCGCACAGGCTTCCTCCGAGCAGATGGAGAAGATCCTGTCCTACTTCGACATCGGCAGGAAAGAAGGCGCCGAGGTCTTGATCGGCGGCGAGCGCAATATGCTCGAGGGCCAGTACGCGGGCGGCTATTATATCAAGCCGACCGTGTTCAAGGGCCACAACAAGATGCGCGTCTTCCAGGAGGAGATCTTCGGTCCGGTCGTCTCGGTGACCACGTTCAAGACCGACGAGGAAGCGCTCTCGATCGCCAACGACACGCTCTACGGTCTGGGCGCGGGCGTTTGGAGCCGCGACGCCAATCGCTGCTACCGTTTCGGCCGCGCGATCCAGGCTGGCCGCGTGTGGACCAATTGCTATCACGCCTATCCCGCGCATGCGGCGTTCGGCGGCTACAAGCAATCGGGCGTCGGCCGCGAAAACCACAAGATGATGCTCGATCATTATCAGCAGACCAAGAACATGCTGGTCAGCTACAGCCCGAAGAAGCTCGGCTTCTTCTGATCGGGCTCCCCTCTCCTACGGGAGAGGGGTCAGGGGTGAGGGTTTCGCGTTAAGCGCGCGCGTTCCGCGCCTCCCTCATCCGGCCGACTAACGTCGGCCACCTTCTCCCCGAGGGAGAAGGATTCGCGGCGCGGGCTCCCCCTGCGCCGTCGACGCTTTCGAAGGAGAAACTGAAATGGGAACTGTGTCCGCAACGCCCGCGGCGCTCGACCTGATCGAGGAAATCGTCGACGACCATGGCCCCGTGATGTTCCATCAGTCCGGCGGGTGCTGCGACGGGTCCTCGCCCATGTGCTACGCTCAGGGCGACTTCCTGATCGGCGACTATGACGTGAAGATGGGCGAGATCGGCGGCGCGCCCTTCTACATCAGCGGCTCCCAATACGAAGCCTGGAAGCACACCGATATCGTGATCGACGTCGTACCCGGCCGCGGCGGCATGTTCTCGCTCGACAACGGCCGCGAGAAGCGCTTCCTCGTCCGCTCCGAGATGTGCGAGATCCCGGCGGTCGCAAAGAAGGCCTCGGCCGAAGTCCTCTAGTGGCCGGGAAAGGTAACCAGGCTGCGCACCGACACGTTTAGCGCCTCGAGCTTGGCCGCGCCGCCGAGGTCCGGCAGGTCGATGACGAAACAGGCGGCGATCACCTCGGCGCCCATCTGACGCAAAAGCTTGACCGCCCCTTCCGCAGTTCCCCCGGTCGCGATCAGATCATCGACCAGGATCACCCGTTCGCCTTTCGTGACCGCGTCCTCGTGCATCTCCATGTGATCGAGCCCGTATTCGAGCGAATAGGGGATCGAGACGGTGGCGTGCGGCAGCTTGCCCTTCTTGCGGATCGGTATGAAGCCCGCCGACAATTGATGCGCGACGGCGCCGCCCAGAATGAACCCGCGCGCCTCAATGCCCGCAACCTTGTCGATCTTCGTTCCCGCCCAAGGCTGGACGAGTTCGTCGACCGCGCGCCGAAACGCCCTCGCGTCGCCGAGCAGCGTCGTGATGTCGCGAAACAGGATGCCCTTTTTCGGGTAGTCCGGGATCGTACGGATGGTCTCGGCGAGAAGCATGGGGCTCTAAGCTCGATTCGGGAGGTCAGCCACAATCCATAGCGCATTCGCGATCGAAAGCCACCGAACGGCCCCGCGGTGCGACGCGCGTCCTGGAGCGAACCTTCGTCGGTTCGCGGCTGCCTGAAGCGCCCGCGCGGGCGGTGCTCGCCCGTCCCTACGCCACAGCGACTTGCGAGGCGTCAAGCATCTTCGTCGCGGCAGTCTGGATTTGAGCGACCCGCGTCGCCCAGCCCTGTTCGAACTCGGGCATATTGAGGCTCTGGTAGAACGCCAACCTCGCCTGAGCAAAACGCCCGATCAAGTCTCCGACATTGAACTGTCGGACAGCCGCGAGCGTTATCGGGCCGACCGAGCCGTCCTGCGTCACCCCAACGAGCCTTTGCAGCGTCTTCACGGATTCGGCTGGACCAGAATTTACGCCAAAGTCGAACACCTCGAGATCGAGGCCGGCGGGCAGCGCGCCACACTGCATCCTGTTCCAATAGGCGGTCCGATAGATCTCCTTGGCCACCGCGGGAGTGAGCTTCTTCACGTCCTCGGCGGTCAGATTTGGGTCGCCTTCATAGGCTCTTAAAGTTGCGAGCGTGATGCCATAATTTGTCGGCCCCCCGGGGTCCGCCGGGTTGTCGGAATAGCCGCCCTCCGCCTTGAAGATGAATGGCATGCAGGCGTCAAATCTTGCCGAATCCTGCTGATCGGTTGGCTTTGCCGGGGCCGGCGCTTGCAGTGGCGCGGGCGTTTGAATCAACGCCCGAGGTGATGGGGCGATCTTGTCTTGCAGCGCTTTCAGGTTTGCGTCGGCTCGCTCAGCCTGCGCCTGTTGTAATGTGAGGTTCGTGTCATCTTTTTTTTGCGATCCGGCCGATGATCCGAGCCAGAAATTGACGACCGTCGCGAAGGCCGCCGTCAACGCGCCGACTACGATGTTGATGATCTGAACGACAAAATCATTCTTGCCCGGGCTGGGCCCCCACCAGTACAGCCAAACAAGGACAAATAAGAAAATGAAGAAACCGGCGATCACGAGGTAGGAGATCGTAGGCGCTGTCCGAGCGATCGTCGTATTCGTCGTGGCTAACGACTGAAGGGCGCTGCGCGCGCGCTCCGTATTGTTGACGGTATCGTGTCGTTGCTGGTCGGCCTCCGCGTTCTGCGTCTTCGCGGCTTCGATGGCAAGTTCAGCCAGCTTCTGTCGAAGGGTAGCTTGAGCGGTGGGGCTCGCAGCGAGCGTCGTCTGCGCTTCACCGGCATCGGTCGTTCCGACGGCATCCGCGACAGCCTTCCCGACCTGGTCGGCGAACTGACCGGTCTTGTCGCCCGCGATCAGTTTGATGATGTCCGGCACGACGCCCGCGGCGATGCCAATCAACGGATTCATTTGCCCCTCCCTTGGATCGTCGGATGAATCCCACGATCTCCGCGCGCAACAATCCCGGCGAGCCGCCGCGGCCGCCCGACTTGCCCTCCTGGCTCTCGATTTCGGAGGGGATAGGTCTCCGCCTTGACGACAATGTCAGCGTTGTAGCTGTTGTTTCTGAAAACGAAAAGCAGCCGTCTGGGTGTCGGGCTGGGCAAATCAGGCGACGTCTCCACCGAACACCGTAGCCCGCTTAGCGCCAACTCTCAGCCTCAAATTCAGCTCCACGAAGGCAATCACCCAGATCGCCGCTCCTCGAAATCCCTGGAGTCCTCCGGACCGATCGTGGACTTCGTCGTAGAATAGCGGCAGGCTGCCGCGCGGCCCTATCCGAATCAAAGAAGGCGCTCTTTCCTCGAAGGGTGATGTTCGATGTCCGAAGCCACCGATTCCGCAGTTGAGGCAAAAGAAAAAAGTCGGGCGGTTGCGCTCGTCATCGCCATTCTTGCCCTCCTGCTGGCTCTGGCCGAAGCGGGGGCAAAAAACGCTCAGCACCTGTCGACAGAAAAAAACATCGAATCCTCCGACCTCTTCAACTTCTATCAAGCCAAGCGGATTCGCTCGACGGTCGTGGAAACGGCCGCGGCCGCCCTCGAAGCGCAAAAAAGCGCGGTGACCGATCCCAAAGCGCAAGAGGCGTTCGAGAAACAAATCGCCGACTTCAAGGCGACTGTGGCGCGATACGAAAAGGACCCGAAGAAGCCGGAAGACAGCATGGAGGCGATCCAGGATCGCGCCAAGGAGGCCTCGGAATCGAGGGAATTGGCCAATCGCCGGCTCGGACATTATGAATTCGGAAGCGGTCTGACCCAGATCGCCATCGTGCTGGCGTCCGCCGCCATCATCACCGAGATCACCGCGCTGGTATGGCTCAGCGTCGGATTGGGGGCGATCGGCGCGGTGCTTATCGCCTTCGGCTTTTTCGCCCCGACGGTGTTGAGTTTCATCGGCTGACGGAGCCAAAACCCGAGGACCGCGGGCCTCTAGACCACTTGAGATTTCGTCGGCGTGCCGATATCGCGGCGGCAGCTCCGACGTCACAGGATAAGGTATGACCGACCTCTCCGTCTTTCCCATCGCAAAGCGTTGGCCGGCCCAACATCCGGATCGGTTGCAGCTCTATTCCCTGCCGACGCCGAATGGTGTGAAGGTCTCGATCATGCTGGAAGAGATCGGTCTGCCCTACGAGCCGCATCTCGTCGATTTCGGCAAGGGCGATCAGCGCACTCCCGAGTACCTGTCGCTCAACCCTTACGGCAAGATTCCCGCCATCATCGATCCCGTCGGCCCGGGCGGCAAACCGCTGCCCCTATTCGAATCGGGGGCGATCCTTCTCTATCTTGCGGAGAAGGCAGGAAAGCTCATGCCCGCCGATCCGGCGGCGCGCTACGAGACGCTGCAGTGGCTGTTCTTCCAGATCGGGGCAATGGGCCCGATGTTCGGCCAGGTCGGTTTTTTTCATAAATTCGCCGGGCGCGAGATCGAGGACAAGCGCCCGCTTCACCGCTATCGCGACGAGGCGAAGCGCATTCTCGCAATCATCGAGGCACGAGTTTCGGATCGAGCCTGGATTATGGGCGACGATTACACCATCGCCGACATTTCGATGCTCGGCTGGGTGCGCAATCTCATCGGCTTTTACGACGCGGGCGAGCTGGTCGGCTTCGCCGAGTTGAAGCATGTCCCCGCCTGGCTCGAGCGCGGGCTTGCGCGACCCGCTGTTCAGCGCGGGCTCAACATTCCGGCGCGAGGGTGAGCCGCCTTAGACCGGTCCGAGCTCGCTTCAGTTGATCCGCCGCCGGGCGAGTGCCAGCACAACGATCTGCCCTTACGGCAGCGAGTGCACGATCACCGGCCCGGCGGTCGCGGTTGCGTGCCCAATAACCAGCGGCCCGAGATTGTCCTCGATAAAGGCCAACGCCCGCCGGTTGGACTCCTGGGCTTCCGCGACGGTGTTGAAGACGCTAATCGCGGTCACGGTGTCGTCGGGCGCATAGACCACGTAATAGCCCATGAAGCCGGAGACATCGCTGATCAAGGAGATGGCCTCCTTGATCTTCTCGGCGAGCACGTCGGCCGAGCCCGGCTTCGCCTTGAACTGACGGATGGCGGCGTACATGGCGTCTCCCTTCCCCGACGACCCTCGCGGCCCATTGCGCGCATCTTAAGGTGTGTTGCAGCCAGACGAAATCGTTATCGCGACTCGTCCAAGAGGACCTCGCAGGGGCGGCGTCCGATCCCATGTTTGGGACGTGCTATCTCGATGCTGCTGTCTCCCGCAGTGTGATGCAGATCACAGCGGCGCGGCCGATATTGTGCTTGAACTGTTGAGTTCGGGTTCTTGGATGCTTGGCCGTCCATTTTCTCATGAGCAGCCGGCGAGGATGCGGAATAATCCGCATCGATTTCCGAATGGCTCCTGGCCATTGCGCCACGACCCTACAACGGAGGAAAGCCCGCGAACGCGGCGCGAGCCGCGCGCGCAAAGCCAGCTCAACTGGAGAAGGAGGATGGCCATGAAAGCTCTTATAATCGCGTTGGCGTTCGGCGTCACTCTACCGGTTTCAGCATTCGCTCAAGACGCGCCGCCGTTTGTCAAAGCTATCGCGCCCCAAGCGAGCGTCAGTCCCGCTTGGCAGGAATGGATGGCGGTCTTCAATCCGAAAGGAGCGCTGGACGGGAAAACCAAGGAGTTGATCGGTCTGGCCGTCGCAGCGCAGATTCCTTGCCAATACTGCATCTACGCTCACACGCTCGGGGCGAAGCATGCTGGGGCGACCGACGATCAGATTAAGGAGGCGATCGCCGCGTCGGGGCTGGTGCGGAAAATGAGCACCGAGTTGAACGGCAATCAGTACGACATGACCGAGTTTAAGAAACAGATCGACGCGGCCTATGCGGGTGCGAAGACGGAGTAATTTCCACCGGCGGTGCGGTTCGTCCGCGCCGCTTCTCAGTGTTGGTTTTGCCTACACCGCCCAAGCTCCGCTTTGACTTGGGCAATTTGAGGTTCCGGGACGACAGCTCGAACTCTTCAAAGCAATTCTTTCGGCGCTTCGGAGCGCGCGTGTATGACGCGACGGACGGTCGTTGACCCGCCGAGCTGTCAACGCAAGTTCGGATATTGAAACGAAGGAGAAGGCGATGGTTGACGACGCCAAACTCAACGCGTTTATCGGCAAAGTCGTGGGCGACCTCGGCGCCGTGTTCAGTGCACCTTTGGTGCGCATGGGCGAGAAGTTCGGCCTGTACAAGGCGCTCAAGGAGCAGGGTCCCATGACGCCGACCGAGTTGGCGGCGAAGACCAACGTCGCTGAGCGCTATGCGCGCGAATGGCTATCGCATCAGGCAGCGTCCGGATATCTCGAGTACGACGCGGCAACGGGCAAGTTCACCTTGCCGCCAGAACAGGCGATGGTGTTCGCCGAGCCTGACAGTCCGGTCTATCTGCTGCCTGCCTTCGATATGGCGGCGGTCATGCTGGAAAACCAGCCGCTGGTCGAACCTGCGTTCCGCTCGGGCAAGGGCGTCGGCTGGGGCAATCAGTCGCAGTGCCTGTTCTGCACCACCGGACGCTTCTTTCGCCCAGGCTATCAAAACAATCTCGTCGGTTCGTGGCTGCCGACCTTGGACGGCGTCGCTGCGAAACTCGAAAGCGGCGCGAAAGTGGCTGACGTGGGTTGCGGTCACGGCTTTTCGACCATCATCATGGCGAAAGCCTTCCCGAAATCGACGTTCGTCGGCTACGACTTTCATCCCGACTCGGTGGCGCAGGCGCGGGTTCATGCCGAGCAGCATGGAGCAACCGCCAACACGAAATTCGAAGTCGCTATGGCCAGCGAATTTCCCGGCAAGGACCTGGACCTGGTGACGTTCTTCGACTGCCTGCATGACATGGGCGATCCGGTCGGCGCGGCGCGCCATGTGCGCCAGACGCTGAAGCCCGACGGCAGCTGGATGATCGTCGAACCTGCGGCCGGCGATCGGTTGGAGGACAATCTCAATCCGGTCAGCCGGATGTACTACGCCGCCTCCACCATGATTTGCATCCCGACCTCTCTCGACCAGCCGGTCGGAGCGGCGCTCGGCGCGCAGGCAGGCTTCGCCAAGCTCTCGTCAGCGATTACGCAAGGCGGATTCGGCAAGGTGCGCAAGGCGACCGAGACGCCGTTCAACATGGTGCTCGAGGCGCGTCCTTAAAGCGCGCCTTACGCGTTCGAAACCAGCGCGCTTGGCAAAGCCGCGCGGAGGCGCGACGGCGCCGCAGGAAGAAGCTTCTTCACCGCGGCCGAAGCGGCGATCTGGCCGCGGTTGACGAAGGCTTCGTGATTGCGTTCGATTTCATCGAGGTCGTAGAGATAGTTGACCATGATGCCGAAGGACTCCATGAGCCCTTTCGGCGACAGGTCCCCCTCCCAGTTGACGCGCTCGAGCCGGGCGCCATTGCCGAGATGAAAGCGGGCGACCGGGTCCGGGACCCGGCCGTCGGGCCGGCGCGCTTTCAGGAAATAGTGAGCGGCGAGCGGCTCGAGCAGCGCGCGGAGGCGCGGCGCAATGCCGGGCGCCGTCGGCCAATTATCCTCGGCCGCCAATTGGAGCGCGGCGCTCTTCATGGGCGCGATCGCCGGATCTTCGGTCGTCTCGAGCCAGGCGCGAAATCCTGGAACCGGAGAGAGGGTGACGAAACTCTCGATCTTCGGCAACTCGCGGCGGATCTCCTCGACCACCTGCTTGATGAGGAAATTGCCGAAATTGACGCCCGCGAGACCCTGTTGGCAATTCGAGATCGAATAGAACGCAGCCACACGCGCCTTGTCCGGCGCAACATGGGCGCGTTTCTCCGCGAGCAGCGGCGCAATCGCCGCCGGCGGGGTGAGCGTCAGCGCGACTTCGACGAAGATCAGCGGCTCGTCGACCAGCCTCGGGTGGAAGAACGCGTAGCACCGACGGTCCGCCGGATCGATGCGCCGCCTGAGTTCGTCCCACTCGCCGATCTCGTGCACCGCCTCGTACCGGATGATCTTCTCGAGAAGCGCGGCCGGGGACGACCAGTCAATGCGGCGCAAGACGAGAAAGCCGCGATTGAACCATGAACCAAACAGATGCAGAAAATCGCGATCGACGATGACGAGCGACGGGTTCTGCTTCATGAGCTGGAGCAAATCCGCGCGCATCGCGACCAGCGCCGCGGTGCCCGGCGCACGATTGATCCGCCGGAACAGCTCGTGGCGACGCGGCTCAGAGGCATAGTGGATTTCGCTCGCCGCTGCTTCGTCGCCATCCGACTCGAACTTGGCCACCGCGTCCCGCATCCGATCGCGATCAGGCCCGAAATCCTCGGCGAGTGCGCTGAAAAACGCCGCATGATCGCTCGGATCGAGCGCGCGATAGCGCCCAATGACTTCAGCGGCGAGCGCAACCCCCGACGCCTCGCCCCTGCCCTCGACCAAAGCGCGGCAGTCGTCGATCAATTGATCGACGCGGTTATCCGCGTCCTTTGGCCAAGGCTTGATCTTGAGCATGGAGCGGCCGCGCTCGGCGACCGAGGTCAGAAGATCGTAGAAGAAGGCGTTGCTCATGATTTTCCGTCGGCCTTAAGCGCCGGCCCGCGATCGGACGAGACGTATTGTCGCGCAGGGGTGGAAGCAAATCAATTCCGCGTTCGCGATTCAGATGCGCCGCACCGCGAATGGTCATTCGCTGTTCGGCTCAACCGACACGTGCGGCGTCGATGATGCGCGCGAGGAGAGCGGACAGCGTCTCCGCTTCCCTCTCGTCGAGGCAGCTTCCCACCGCCGCCTCGATCGCCTGCGCATAGACCGGCCACATCGCGTCGCGCATCGACCGTCCGCGCGCGCTGAGGCGCAAAACGTGGCCCCGCCCGTCTTGAGGGCACGGCGCTCGCTCGATGAGCCCCTCGCGCTCGATCCGATCGAGCAGCCGCGAGAGATTGTACTGCGCAAGCAGAAGCGCGCGCTCAAGCTCGTACGGCCGCAGGCCAGTCTCGCTCGCCCGTTCGAGCTCGAGCAGGACGTCATACCAAGCAAGCGGCGGCAGTCCTGCCTGCTTTAGCGCCGCCTCGACGCGCGCAAGTGCGAGCCGCTCGGCTTTGAGAAGCCGCGCCCAGGCCAACACCACCTGTTTGGAAGGTCTTTCCGTCACGCTCCGAATCGCTTCGTCTGCTGAGATTAATGCAACTGCATGCATATTGACAGCGCGTTTGAGATTGGCTAATTAGATGCAGTTGCATCTATATTGGAACCGCCTCGATGGCAAACGAACCTTCAACGAAGCTCACGCTGATCAGCCATAAACTCTGCCCCTACGTGCAGCGCGTGGCGATCGCGCTCGCCGAGAAATCTCTGCCCTTCACGCGCATCGACATCGATCTCGCCGCCAAACCGGATTGGTTCCTTGCGATCTCGCCGCTCGGGAAGACGCCGGTTCTCAAGGTCGGAGACACGGCGATTTTCGAAAGCGCGGTGATCCTCGAATATCTCGAGGATACGCGTTCGCCGCCACTACATCCTGCCGATCCGCTCGATCGCGCCGATCACCGCGCATGGATCGAGGTCAGCTCGTCGATCCTGAATGACATCGCGGGTTTCTACGCCGCCGCGACGCCGGATGTGTTCGCGGCAAAGACCAAAGCGCTCAAGGAGAAGTTTGGCTGCGTCGAGGGCCGCCTGTCCGAAGGCCCATATTTCGCCGGGTCAAGATTCTCGCTGGTCGATGCCGCCTTCGCGCCTGTCTTTCGCTATTTCGACGTCTTTGAAACGATCGCAGACTTTGGAATCCTGGAGGGCAAGCCGAAGACGATAAAGTGGCGGCAGGCTTTGCGCGAGCGCCCGTCGGTCGAAGTCGCGGCCGCCTCCGACTACGCCACGCGTTTGCGTGCGTTCCTGCTCGCGCGCAAGTCCTGGCTCTCGCAACTCATGCAAATGGCCGCTTAGAACGGCGGCGCGCCGAACCAGTGCGCCCAAAGGTCGCGTAGACGCGTGATCCAGGCCCAGTAGACGCCGACCCCTAGCAGAAGCGCGAGCGTGATCGACCCCACAAGCATCAGAAACAGGCTCAGCGCATCGCCGAGCCGTCGCATGATCCCGCGCCTGGGTCGCGCTCTTGGCTGTTCGGCGACGGCAAGGGGCTCGCTCGCGGCAGGAGGCGGAAAGTGCAAGGTGCGCGGGCGCGGCCTCGCGATCGGCCAGGTCGCCGGCCCGTTCGCTTCCGCGGGTTGCGGCCGCGGCCCCTCGGCCACGCGCGAGTCGACGGTCACCGCGCGCTCGCGCTCGACCAGACGGCGCGCGACATAATCGGCGACGGCAGCGACGATCGTATCGAGCGATTGGCTTTCGGCCATCAGCACACGACCTTGGCGCGTGTCCTGGAAAAATCGATAGGTGCGCTTATCGTGCGCCATGTCGACAAACGCGATCATGTCGAGGAAGAGGCGCGGATGCTCGCTCTGCGTCAGCGCCAGATCAAACAGATCGACGCCTTGAGGCGCCTGGTCGACGACCGGCTCCAACGCGCTCTCAAGCGCTTTGAGGCGGACAATCTCAAGCTCGCGCACCTCCGCGATCGCATCGGCGCGCTCGGCGTTCTCGACCCGAGCCTGCCGGATCGAGGCGACGAGGTCCGGCTCGACCGGGACGTTCTGAGGCTTGTCGTCCATCGACTCGTATTTGTCCGCGCTCTCGGAGATGAGGGTAGCGTGAATCCGCCGGACCGCAAGCTGTCTGTGACGCCGCGAGGTTTCGGCGCAAATTGGCGCCATTGATCATGGAACGGAGATTGCCGATAACCTCGCGCGGCCGATCGCGGCCCCGCGACGAAGGTGACGAGCGATGAGCGCCGCCGATCTTATCGATTTTTCCCCCGAGGTCGCCGAGGCGCGCTCGGCCAAGAAACCGATCGTCGCGCTCGAATCGACGATCATCACCCACGGCATGCCCTACCCGCGCAATGTCGAGACGGCGCTCGCCGTCGAGCACGCGGCGCGCGAGATGGGCGCCGTTCCGGCGACGATCGCGGTCATCGACGGCCGCTTCAGAGTCGGCCTCGACGAGCAAGAGATCGACCGGCTCGGCCAACTCAGCGGCGGCGTCGTCAAGGCCTCGCGGCGCGATCTGGCGCTTGTCGCCGCGCGCAAAGGCTCGGCCGGCACGACGGTCGCGGCGACGATGTTCATCGCTGGGCTCGCGGGCATCGAAATCTTCGCCACCGGCGGCATCGGCGGCGTGCACCGAGGCGCGGAAGAGACGTTCGACATTTCGGCCGATCTGGTCGAGCTTTCGCGCACCCGCGTCGCCGTCGTTTGCGCCGGCGCCAAATCGATCCTCGACATCGGCAAGACGCTCGAGTTCCTCGGAAACCCAGGGGGTCGCGGTCGTCGGCTACCGCACCGACGAGTTCCCGGCCTTCTACGCCCGCTCGTCCGGCTTCAAGCTCGAACATCGCTGCGATGGGCTTCACGATCTCGCCCGCATGATCCGCTTGCAGCGCGACATTGGTCCCGGCGGGCTCCTGATCGCCAATCCGATTCCTCATGATCACGCGCTCGAAGAGGCCGCGATCGAGGCGCGCATCGCCGAAGCCGTCGCCGAAGCCAAGACGCAAGGCGTGGGCAAGAAAGAGGCGACGCCGTTTCTGCTCAAGCGCGTCGTCGAACTCTCTGGCGGACAAAGCCTCGAGGCCAATATCGCGCTGATCAAGAACAACGCCATGCTCGCCGCGCAGACGGCGGTGGAGCTCATGAAATTATAAACGCCCGGCCTAATCGACGGCCGGGACCGAATGATGTTCGTGCGCGATCATCCAGCGCCCGTCGATCTTTCGCAGGCCCATTGTCAGACGAAAATCGAGCGGCTCAGGCTTGCCGTCGGACCCCGGTCCCTCGCAGCGCATGCTCGCAAAAGCGAAGGCGACATCGGCGCCGGCCGTCACGTCCATCTCTTGAATGTCAAAGCGAACCGGGCCGCTCGACCAGGAGAAGAACAGGTCCCAGCGTCTTCCTGTAAGCGTCGAGCCCAACGCTTTTGAACGGCGGCGGAACATCGAACATCACGAAATCGGCGGCATGGCTTCGGAGGATTCCGTCGTAATCCTTCCGCCGCACGGCGTCCGCCCACGCTTCGATCAAATCCCGCACCGCGACTTCATCGTCCGAGATGTTTTGCTTGTCCGCCATTGTCTGCTCCCCATTAAGCTCGATTGTTGCGCATGTGACGCGGCGGGAGGAGGCGCGATGAAATATTGGCGGCCTGCCCTGATGTTCGTGGTTTTCATTCTCTTGGCGTCGGAGGCTGTTGGCCCGTGCAGAAAGAAGAAGGAATTGTCAAAATTCCGAGCCATCACTCCGTGGACGAGACGGTCGACAAGCTCAAGACCATTCTCAAATCCAAAGGCGTGACGCTGTTCGCGCTGGTCGACCACAGCGGCGAAGCTGAAAAGGTGGGGCTGAAAATGCCGCCGACCAAGCTCCTGATCTTCGGCAATCCGAAGGGCGGCACGCCGCTGATGCTGGCGGCGCCGAGCGCGGCGATCGACCTGCCGTTGAAGATTCTGGTTGCGGAAGATTCGCAGACGGAAAGGTGTGGATCTCCTACAACAGCCCGGAGTACCTGAAAGAGCGGCACGGCTTGCCGGACAATCTCGCTGCCGAATATCGCAGTCGTGCAAGCGTTGGCGGCCGCCGCTGGAGAGTAGATCGGCCAGTCGTTTGCCATGCGACGATCTTCCATTCTCGTCATCGGCGACGTGATGACCGACGTCATCGTGCGTCCGGAAGGGCCGCTCGCGCGCGGCTCGGACCGACGCGCGTCGATCACGGTTCAGCCCGGCGGTTCCGCAGCCAATCAGGCGGCGTGGCTTGCCTCGTTCGGCGTGAAGGTCGACTTCGTCGCCCGCGTCGGCGCCGCTGATGTCGAAAGCGAGACAGCGCGCTTCAAGGCGATCGGCGTTACGCCGCATCTCGTCGGCGATCCGAACCCGAGACCGGGCGGCTGATCGCGCTCATCGACCCGGACGGCGAACGCAGCTTCCTCACCGATCGCGGCGCCAACGAAGCGCTCGAAGCCGCGCGACATCCCCGACGCGCTGATCGAGGGCGCGGCGCTCATCCATCTCTCCGGCTATTCGTTCTTCGCCTCCTTCGCCGCGCGCGGCCGTCCTCGACGTCATGCGGCGCGCGGGCGACAAGCCCATCAGCGTCGATCCGGCCTCGGCGGAATTCCTGCGCGAGGTCGGCGCCGACAATTTCCTCGCCTGGACGCGAGGCGCGGCAATCCTGTTCCCCAACGAAGAGGAAGCCGCGATTCTCGCAGGCTCGGACGATCCCGAAACTCAATGCGCGCGACTCGCGGCGCACTACCCGCTGGTCGTCATCAAGCGCGGCGCGGCCGGCGCCGAGGCCGCGAAGGCGAGCGCCGCTGGCGTGTCAACGCGCCGAAGATCGAGGCGATCGACACGACCGGCGCGGGTGACGCCTTCGTCGCCGCCTTTCTTGCCAGCACGGCTGTCCGGCGCGGACATCCAGCCCGCGCTCGAGCGCGCCGCCGCGGCCGGCGCCGCCGCTTCAGCGATCGTCGGCGGGAGGCCGAAAGGGGCGAGCGTTCATCCCGACCGATAGATACGATCATTTCTTTTGATAGACTTGCGGCGTCGGCGCTCTATACCTATCTTCGCCCCAACACGGTTTCCGATTAGAGAATTCAGCTAAACTTCTTCAGTCGCAGAACTGGAAGAGCGGCAGTATTTCGGAAGCCAAGACCTATCAGTTCGACCAGGAGGGCTAAATGTCCATTCGTCCCGTCAAGCGCGTCAGCCAGTCCGTTCCGACCATGGAGGGGGCGGGCGTCAAGCTGCGCCGCGCCTTCGGCTTCGGCGACACGTCCGATTTCGACCCGTTCCTCATGATGGATGATTTCCGCGGCGATCGGCCCGAGGACTATCTGGCCGGCTTTCCGTGGCATCCCCATCGCGGCATCGAGACGATCACCTATGTGCTGGCCGGCGAGGTCGATCACGGCGACAGCCTCGGCAACCGCGGCAAGCTCGGCTCAGGCGACGTCCAGTGGATGACCGCCGGCAGCGGCATCCTGCATCAGGAAATGCCGACCGGCGACGCCAAGGGCCGCATGCATGGCTTCCAGCTGTGGGCGAACCTGCCCGCGCATCTCAAGATGACCAAGCCGCGCTACCAGGACGTTCCGGCAACCGAGATCCCCGAGGTGATCGACGACGACGGCACGCGCGTGCGCGTCATCTGCGGCGAGTTCTGGGGCAAGAGCGGTCCGGTCGACGGCGTCGCCGCCGAGCCGCGCTATCTCGACGTGACCGTGCCGGCGGGCAAGAAGAAGCGCCTCAAGGTCGAGGATTTCCGTCAGGCCTTCGCCTATATCTTCGAGGGCTCGGCGATGTTCGCCGACTCGTCCGAACCGTTCGGCGTGCTGCGCGAAGCGCAGGTTGACGGCGAAGAGGTCCTGGTGCGCGACAAGGTCGGCAACCGCTCGCTGGTCGTGTTCGGCGCGGGCGACGAGGTCGTCGTCCAGGCGGGCGACGAAGGCGTGCGCTTCCTTCTCGTCTCCGGCCGACCCTTGCGCGAGCCGATCGCCTGGCACGGGCCGATCGTCATGAACACGCAGGACCGAGATCCGTCAGGCGCTGAGCGATTTGCGCAGCGGCGCGTTCATCAAGAACTAGCGAGAACCGGTTCGAGCCGCGAGTCCCGCGGCTCGAGCCGAACCCGCAAGCATCGCTTCAAATCGACGGCCGCGGTCGGAACCGGGCTTTAATCTCCGCGTTTTACGATCGTGAGAGCGGGCGCGTGCGCCCGGCGGAGCCAGCAGACATGGCCAACTCAACGATCACGACGCAATGCTGCATCGCCGGCGGCGGCCCCGCCGGAATGATGCTCGGATTCCTGCTGGCGCGCGCCGGCGTTCATGTCGTGGTGCTGGAGAAGCACGCCGATTTCTTTCGCGATTTCCGCGGCGACACGGTTCATCCGTCGACGCTCGAGTTGATGTTCGAACTGGGCCTGATCGACGAGTTCTTGAAGCTGCCGCATCAGGAAGTCGAAACGCTGTCCGCGCAGATCGGCGCCGAACACGTTCAAATGGTCGATTTTCGCCATCTGCCGACGCACTGCAAATTCGTTGCGCTGATGCCGCAATGGGACTTCCTCAACTTCCTCGCCGAGCACGGCAAGCGCTACAAAACATTCGACCTGCGCATGCAGGCCGAGGCGACCGATCTGATCGAGGAGAACGGGCGCATTGTCGGCCTGACCGCCAAGACGCCGGACGGGACGCTCACGATCCGCGCCGACCTCGTGGTCGGCTGCGACGGACGCCATTCGATGGTGCGCGAGAAAGCCGGCCTCAAGAGCGACGACTACGGAGCGCCGATGGACGTGCTGTGGTTTCGCGTGTCGCACAAGGACGGCGACAGCGCGGACACGTTCGGCCATATCGAAGCCGGCAAGCTGATGGTCATGTTCGATCGCGGCGATTACTGGCAATGCGCCTATGTCATTCCGAAAGGCGGGATTGAGCGGGTGAAGTCGGAAGGCCTCGAAGCCTTCCGCGCGCGGGTCGTCGAGATGTCGCCGTTTCTGTCCGACCGCGTCGGCGAACTGAAGACCTGGGACGACGTCAAACTGCTCAGCGTCACGGTCGATCGGCTGCAAAAATGGTGGCGGCCGGGCCTCATCTGCATCGGCGATGCGGCGCATGCGATGTCGCCGATCGGCGGCGTGGGCATCAACATGGCGGTGCAGGACGCGGTCGCCGCGGCCAACCGGCTCGCCGGACCGCTCCGCACGGGCAAGGTGACGGACGCGGATCTTCAGGCCATCGAGGAGCGGCGCACTCTGCCCATGCGGTTCACCCAGGGGCTGCAGCTCACCATCCAGCGGCGGATCATCAGCCGCGTTCTCGCAAGCCAAGAGCGGCCGAAGCCGCCGCTCCGTTTTGAAGCTCTTCGGCGTCTTTCCGATTCTGCGCCGCATTCCGGCGCGGCTGATCGGCATCGGCATTCGTCCCGAGCACGTGCGAACGCCCGAAGCGGCGGCGCCAGTCTTAGAGCGAGAGCCGCGTCGTCTTCCGTCATCGCGCGAGCGCCTCGGCGTAAACGCTGAGCGTGTCGCGCGTCATGCGCTCAAGCGAGTAGGCTTCGGCGATCTTCGCCCGCGACCGGCGCCGGACGGCCTCGCGCGCCGAGGCGCCGAGCGAAAGCGCGGCATGGATCGCCTCGGCAAGCGCGGCCGGCTCGCGAGGCGGAACGAGCCATCCGGTGCGGGCCTCGGCGTCCGCGTGCGGCGGCGCGGCGACAATCTCGCGCGCCGATCCGACGTCGGAGATGATGGTGAGCGCCCCCATCGCGGCCGCCTCGATCGAAGTGCGCGTCACGCCGTCGGCGTCCGTGGCGGGAAAGACGACGACCGCCGCGCCGATGAACGCCGCTGGCGGATCGGCCGCGGCGCCGACGCGGATGAGCATGGACTGGACGCCGCACTTGATTGCGAGCGCGTCAAGCTCGCGCGCGAACACCGGCTTCGCCGCTTCGCCCGCCAGCACGAAACGAACGTCGTCGAGGCCCTGGCCCTTGATCAGGGCCGCCGCTTCGATGAGCGTCTGCTGGCCGCGGCCGGGCGCGAGTCGCGCCGGCATCAGAACGACCCGCTCATGCGCCGCGACGCCCCAGCTCGAGCGAACGTCGGACACGCGCCGCCCGCTCACCCGCTCCGGCTGAAGCTTGGAGAGATCCATTCCCGGACGCACGATCCTGAGGCGCTTGGGAGGCGTGGGAAAGAGGCTTTCCGCGCGCCCGGCGGCGAATTCCGACGACGCGATGACCGTGTCGCCCTCGGCGACGGCGGTCTCGAAGCTGGTGCGCGGACGCGTGCGGCCGCCGTCGCCCGGAAGCGAGGTGACGAGCGGGCGCTTCGCCTTGCGGCAGGCCTTGACCGCCGCCCAGGCCGCCCAGCGCGAGCGCACGTGGACAAGGTCGACCCGCTCCGAAGCGATGATGCGCTGCAGGCGGCGCATGTTGAGCGCCATCGCGAGCGGGTTCTTGGTCGCCGCCGGGAAGCGGACGAAGAGGCCGCCGATCGCCTGCAGTTCGCCGGCCAGCCCGTGAGAATCGGTCGCCACCAGCGCCCGCGCGCCAGTCTCCGCCAGCGCCGCGGTGACGGCGAGCGTCGCGCGTTCGTCGCCGCCCGCGGCGAGCGGCGGGACGATCTGGAGGATCGTACGGCCGGCGAGCGGCGCGTTCGCGCCGCGCCCGAAGGGGGAGAGCGCGTCGACGCTCACGGCGGGCCGCGCATCGAACACGAGAGCGTGACGCGAGCGGTTGACTGCGCGCGAAGGCTCCGCCAAGTCCGCGTCGCCCTGCGCGCCCACGCCGAGGTTCATCCCGGCGCGGTCCGCAGGCAGCGTCATCAGAAGCGAGCTCAATGTGTCGGACGGACAGCCGCAGGTCTTCATCGTCGGAAACGCCCCGAATCAACGGCGTATCGCCTTTCGCCGCCGCGCGCCAGTGCGCAACGGAAGCCCAGGCGTTGTTTGGCTCAGCGGTTATCGCTCCGACATGGACTCGACCAAGGCGACCGCGCTCGACGCGGAAGCCGAGCGGCGCGGTCTAGGCCTCCTGCGGTTCGACTATTCCGGCCATGGGCGATCCGACGGGCGGCTCGAGGATGGGACGATCTCCCGCTGGCTCGAGGAGACGCTGACGCTCTTGCGGGCCCAAAGCGAGGGACCGCAGATTCTGGTCGGTTCGTCCATGGGCGGATATCTGGCGCTGCTCGCCGCCCGGGCGCTCAGCGAGGCCGGCGAGAGCGGAGCGCGTCAAGGGCCTCATTCTCATCGCGCCTGCGGTCGACTTCACCGAAGCGCTCATCTGGGCCAAGGCGCCGGACGAGGCGCGGCGCGCGATCATGGAGGAAGGCGTGTGGCGAAGGCCCTCCGCCTATTCGAGCGAACCCGATTGCTTCACCCGCGATCTGATCGAGGACGGGCGCAAGCACCTTCTGCTCGGCGGCATGATTCGCACCGGCGCGCCAACCGCGGTGCTGCAAGGCATGCGGGACGAAGACGTGCCGTTTTCGCATGCGCTCGCGCTGATGCAGCGCTTCGGCGGCGACCCGGCGACGCTGACGCTGGTGAAGGACGGCGATCACCGCCTGTCGCGTCCGCAGGACTTGCAGCTCATGTTCGAGGCGCTGGAACGGATGGTGTGACCTTGATGATCACTCCCACGTCGCGCCGAAGCGATGCAGGCTCGCGCCGTGGACCTTGAGCCAGATTTCGGCGCGGTCGGTTCCGGGGTGCAGACGGCGCGCAAGCTTCCAGAACAGGGGCGAATGATTCATGTGCACGATATGCGCCACCTCGTGCGCGGCGAGATAATCGAGCACGAACGGCGGCGCGAGAATCAGGCGCCAGGAGAAATTGAGCCCGCCGGTCGACGAGCACGAGCCCCAGCGGCTCACCGTATCGCGCAGCACGATGCGGCGCGGCTTGACGCCGAGCTGCTTCGAATGCCGGGCGACCGCAGCCTCGAGGTCCTTGCGCGCCTCGCGCTTGAGGAAATCGGTGACGCGACGCGCCACATGCGGCCGCTCGCCGGAAACGCAGATGAGCGGTCCGCGCTCGCTCGATTCGAGCCAGACCCCGCCGCGCTCGCCCGGCCGGTGCACGATGCGATGATCGACGCCGCGCAACGGCGTGACCGCGCGCGGCTCGAACGCGACCGGTTCAGGCAGACGCGCGAGCCGCGTGCCGATCCATGCGGCGTGACGCTCGGCGAATTCGCGCGCCGCTTTGAGCGATGAGCGCGTCGGCATCGTCAGCACCACGTCGCGCGTCGCGGTGCGAACCCTCAGCGTGAAGCGTCGCGACGTCGCGACGCGCTTCAGCGCGACGCGATAAGTCTCGCCGTCATGGGCGATGTCGAAATGCGCCGCCTGCTCCGGCGCCTGGCGTTGGAAAAGACGCAGCATCCCGCCAAATCCCCAGCCCGAACGTCTTGAAGCGAGAGCCGACGCCCGCGCAGCCGGCAATCCCTTCCGCCGCCGCGAATCCTAGTCCAGCCAGCCCCGAGTCGCCAGAGGTTTTGTTGAGGAAAATGCGTGGCTTCAGCCCAATTGCACGCTCGGGGTTGCAGCCGGCTTCAACTGGAGCGGGAGCCCGGCGGCGACGAAGATCACCGCGTCACAGGCGGCGCCGATTTCCCGGTTCGCCCGGCCCTGCCAGTCGCGAAACTCGCGGCCGAGCTTGTGGTCCGGCACAATCCCCATGCCGACTTCGTTGGATACGAGGATCGCCGGGCCGGCGAGCCTGCCGATGGCGTCGGCGAGAGCCGTGACCGCAGGGCCCGGATCGCGGCCGGCCAGCATGAGATTGCTGAGCCAGAGGGTCAGGCAATCGACAACCACCACCCTGCCCGCCTGCGCATGCGTCAAAAGGGCCGCTGGCGATTTCGAGCGGCTCCTCAAGCGTCGTCCAGCCTTGGCCCCGGTCGGCCTGATGGCGGGCGATCCGCGCCGCCATTTCCTCATCTCCCGCCGCCGCGGTCGCCAGATAGAGCCGCTCGGGACCGTGGGCCTCGGCAAGCCTCTGCGCATAGGCGCTTTTTCCTGAGCGCGCGCCGCCAAGCACGAGCAGGCTGCGGGCGATCGTTCGAGCCTCATTCGCGCGCGCCATCCCGACTCCGGCCCGCGCCCATCTGCGCCGCGAGCCCGGCCGGGACGTTTCCTTGGGCCGAATCTGTTTTGCGTTCGGGCAACCCCTTCGGCTTCACGCCCGGCAGGCAAACCAGAAAACGTTCGGTGGGCATCCACCAGACCTCGTCGGGGCGATATTTCTCCACCTCGTTCCAGTCGAAACCGCAAACCAGGTGGCTCATCCAAACCACGCGGCCGGCGTGTTGCAAAAGCATCGGTGGGAAAAATACGCCGGTGAAGGAATTGCCGAGAATAAGGATGGTCGGGCCAGTCTTTTCCGACGTTTCAGTGAAGGCTCCGACCGGATCAAAGGATTCAGGGACTTTCTTTGCGTACGGGAGCGTCAGAGGCTCGGCATATTCTGAAACGGTGTCGCCGACCCCCAGCATCCGCGCCAGATCGCCGCCGTTGCGCAGAGTCATAGGCCCCAGCGCGGAGGCCGGGTCGATCCGCCAATCCGCGTGAGCGTCCGCCTCGACGATGGCGTTATAGGCGGCGAGCGCGCCCCGGTATGTCCAATGCGTATCGTGCATATAGAAAACCGGGCCTTGGGTCCGCGCGTTCTTGATTGCCGGGCGCAGATCGACCGCTGTCACACCCTTTGCAGCGAGGTTGGCGAGAAGGATGTCATACTCGGTCGGCTTGCCTGGATTTTGCGCCCAGAGAGGCAGGTCGTCCTGGTAGATGGTGGCCCCGTTGGGCGGAATCGCGACCAGGAAGCGGATTCCCCGCGCCTGAAGCTCGTCGTTCATCCGCACGAGCATATCTGTCGCCTCGGCCACCCTCTCGTCGCGAACGAGAAGGCCCGCGCTTTGACGCACCGTCTCCTCGCCGAGAAAGAACATGCGCCCATCGCGCCCGACAAGCACCGAGTCGTTGCCGAAGCCGAGCATCGGTTTGGTCAGTTCCCGATGCGCCGTGATCAGCTTCTGCCGCAAGCCGAAATGGTCCTTGAGATAGGCGTCGACCGCCGCCGGCAGTGCGAGCCAGCTCGCCCCGGTCGTGGGCAGTCGTGGCGCTGGCGCAAGGGAGCGCCCTTCCCTGAAAACGCTCGCGGGACTGTCAGGCGCGACGAGGCCGACCACGAGCGGCGCGGCGAGCAGACAAAAAGCTAAGAGGGCGAAAATCCGCCGATGGCGCAGGAGCATCAGTTCTCAATCACCGCGTCCTCCTGCCTCGCCTTCCCACGAAACTTTTGGGCGAGAAGAGTCACCAGGCTGAGACGCTTTTGCCGACGAGCGGAATGTCGTTTTCGCCGGGATTTCATTGTCGAACGGTGGCCCGATCTTCCAACGCATCCGCCGGCCGACCGAGACCCTTTGGCGCTTTTTCTTCCCCGACCCCCTTCGTCGCTTGGGGAAATCCAATAGGCTGGTGCTGGCAGAGAAAAATACGTTCGCCCGGCATCCACCAAACTTCATCAGGCCGAAGTTCGTCGATCACCCGCCAGTCAAAGCCACAATATTCGTGGTGCACCCAGATCACACTTCCGACGTGCTGTAAGAGCATCGGAGGGAAAAAATCTAGGGTCAGCGAATTGCCGAGAATCAGGATCTTCGGGCCCGGTTTATCGAACGTCTCGATGAAATCATTGTCAGGAAGCGGAACTTTCCTCCCGCCCGGAAACGTTAAATTCTCAGTATGTTCCGAAATCTTGTCGGCGAGACCGAGGATCTTCGCCATGTCGCCCCCCTTGCGCACGGCCGGCGCTAAGGCTGAATTCGGATCGATCCGCCAATCGGGATGCGAGTCCGCCTCGACAATTGCGTTATAAGCGACGAGCGCGCCGCGGAATGACCAATGCGTATCGTGCATATAAAAGAGCGAGCCGCCTGGGCGAGCGGCCTTGAGGACGGGCCGCAAATCGACAGCCGGAACGCCTTTGGCGGCGAGGTTCGACATAAGCAGATCGTATTCGGTCGGCCGGCCTGCATTTTGCGCCCGAAGCGGCAGGTCGTCGGTATAGACGCTCGAGGCGTTCGGCGGAGGCGCGACCAGAAAACGGATGCCGCGCGCTTGAAGCTCCTCGTTCATCCGCGCGAGCAAATCGGTCGTTTGAGCCACCGCCTGGTCGCGCATAACGAGCCCCGCGCTTTGGACAACCATCTCGTTGCCCAGATAGAACATACGGCCGCCCCGGCCCATCAGGACCTTGTAGCTGCCGAACAGCGGCTTGGAGAGTTCCCGATGGGCGTGGAGTAAAGCCTGACGAAGGCCGATATGGTCTTGCAGATAGGCGTCGATCTGATTGGGAAGCCTGAACCAGTCGGCGCTGTCGACAGGCGCTCTCGGCGCCGGCGCTGGCGTGCGCCCCTCCATGAGGATCGACGCGGCGCCGTCCGGGTAGACCAGCCCCGCCACGAGCGGCGCCGCCAACACGAGAAAAGCAGCAACCGCGAAAAAACGACGATATCGGCGCAGCATTCCGGATGACGGTCGCGCCGCGCCGAGGCTGCGGCCCGAGGAGCGATCCTGAAAAAGCGCTGGCCAGCTGACCGACGGGCTTTTGGCCGCGGCCCGCGAGGTCCAAAGCGTTGACCTTACACCCATTCGACTCAGAGCGCCTCAAGCCCGTGAAAATGCGACCAGTCGCGATAGCGCGGCGTCCGGGCCACGCGCAAGCGCGATAGCCTATGCCTGTCCTTAGCCCAGCGGATAGGCGGCCTCAACAACGTAGGGTCCGCCGCCCGACCCCGCGCGGGCGGAATAGAGGACGAAGCGCTCAGCGGCGAACGAGTCCGCGATCAGTGCGCCGCGCTCCGCGAGATAGCTGGCGATCGCCGCTTGCCCGGCTCCGCGCAACCGCGCCAGCGTCACGTGCGGTGTATATTTGCGCGTCTCCGGTTCAATTCCGATGCGCCTCAGACGCCGCTCCTGTTCAGCCTGCAGATCCATCAGCGCCGGCTCTGGCTTTACCTTGGCCACGATCGCGCGCGGCTTGTCGCCGCCAAACCAGCTCAGTCCCTCGAAGCGCACCGGCGCCTTCGGCCGGCGGATGTCGCTGAGGGCGTCGTCGATGTCGCGAGCGGTGCGCGCGTCGATATCGCCGATGAATCTGAAGCGTAATGTGGTAGTCCTCGGGCTCGAGCCAGCGCGCGCCGACGACCCCGCCGCGCAGGAGCGCGAGCTGGCCGACGACCACCTCCGGCAGTTCCAGGCCGGTGAACAGGCGAGGCATCGACGCGCCTACCCGCGCTCCTTGGAGATGAACTGGCGGAAGCGCTCGGAGGTCGAGCCGGAAAAGAGCTCGTGCGGCGGTCCCTCCGCCTCGACCAGCCCTTGATGCAGGAACATCACGCGGGTCGAGACGTCGCGCGCGAAGCTCATCTCGTGGGTCACGACAAGCATCGTACGACCTTCCTCGGCGAGCGCACGCATCACGCGGAGCACCTCGCCCACGAGTTCCGGATCGAGCGCCGAGGTCGGCTCATCGAACAGCATCACCTTCGGGCGCATGGCGAGGGCGCGCGCGATCGCCGCGCGCTGCTGCTGACCTCCGGAGAGATGCGCGGGGTAGTAGTTCGCCCGCTCGGACATGCCCACTTTCGCCAGCAGCGCACGTGCTTCCTCAACGCACTCCGCGCGCGGGCGCTTCTGCACATGCACCGGCGCCTCTAACAGATTCTCCAGCACCGTCAGATGCGACCACAAGTTGAAGCTCTGGAACACCATGCCGAGTTCGGATCGGATGCGGTCGACCTGACGCCTGTCGGCGGGCTCGGCCCGCCCATCGCGCCGCTGCCGCATCTTGATGGTCTCGCCCGCGACCGTCACCACGCCTTTGTCCGGAGTCTCGAGCAGATTAATGCAGCGCAGAAACGTGCTCTTGCCGGAGCCGGAGGAGCCCAAGATCGAGATCACGTCGCCGTCGTTGGCGGTCAGCGATACGCCTCGCAGCACTTCGAGCTGGCCGAAGCTCTTGTGCATTGTGTCGACCGTGAGCGCTGGCGTCTGCGGACATGCGCGCGTCCTTCAGCTTGGCCGGGGCCTGAGATGCGGCGACAGGCGCCGCTCGAGCGCGAGGAACCCGGCGCCGATGATGTAGTTGACGACGAAATAGATCGCGCCGGCAAGGATGAGCGGCAGATAAGTGACGAGGGTGTCGTTGCGGATCTTCAGCGCAATGCTCATCACGTCCCATAAAGTGACGAGCGAGACGAGCGCCGTCGACTTCACCATCGAAATCATCTCGGTCGAATAAGCCGGGAGCGCATGCCGGAGCGCGATTGGAAAGAAGATTCGCCGAAACATGAGAAGCCTCGACATGCCGCAGGCTCGCGCCGCTTCGACCTGTCCGTGTGGCACGGCGAGAAGCGCGCCGCGAAAGATTTCGGCCTGGTAGGCGGCGGTGCAAAGCGCAAGCGCCAGCACGGCGCAATTGAACGCGTCGCGCAGGAATCCCCATGCGAAGCTCGCGCGCACCGCAGGCAGCGAAGCGAGGCCATAATAGACGACGAAGAGCTGGATCAGGAGCGGCGTGCCGCGAAAGACCAGGACATAGGCGCGCGCGAACCATTCGAACGGCTTGACCCCGCTCACCCTCATCCAGGTCACCCCCGCGGCGATCAGCGCGCCCAGGACGACCGACAGGAACCAGACGGAGAGCGTAAGCGGCAGCGCGGCAAGGAGGCGGACGAAGGTCTTCGAGATGAAATCGAAGTCCATCGGCCGCCTCAACCCGTCGCCCGGCGCATGCCGCGGGTGGCGCGCGCCTCGGCGACGTCAAAGAAGCGAGTCGTCGCCAGCGTCATCATCGAGATAGAGCGCGGCGCCGCCGAGATAGAAGGCGAAGGGCCGATGGGTCGAGCCGGCGCCGACCTGGCTTATCCGCATGAGCTCGGTCAAGCCTGTGACCGAGATCAGCGAGGAATCCTTGAGCGCGACCTGCCAGAGATTGCCAAGTCCGGGCAACGCGAAGCGAAGAACCTGCGGCGCGATGATGCGGCGAAACAACAGCGCCCGATTCATGCCGACGCTGACCGCGGCCTCGAGCTCGCCCCGCGAGATGGCGAGATAGGCGGCCCGGAACACCTCCGCCTGATAGGCGCCCGAGATGACGCCGACGGCGAGCGCGCCGGCGGCGAAGGACGGCACGCCGACGAAGCCCTCGTGACCGAGAGCGTTGGCGATTGTCGTCAGGAAGCTCGACGTGCCGAAATAGACGAAATAGACAATGAGTAGCTCGGGCAAGCCGCGGAACAGGGCCGCGTAGGCCTGCCCCACGCCTCCCGCGAGCAGCTTTCCCGAGAGTCGCGCCCAGGCGACAAAGCCGCCGATCGCGGCTCCGATCAGAAGGCCGCAGGCAGAGACGAGAAGCGTCATCAGCGCTCCTTCAAGGAGCGCTAGGCCCCAGCCGCCCTCACCAAAACCGAAGATCGCGAGATTGCCCAGTCCGGCGCCCTCCGGTCGCGCGCTCTTTTAATGCAAGAGCGCGTTCAGGATCCGGGTTGGGGCGTCATGTCGACCTTGAACCACTGTTCCGAGAGCTTCTTCACCGTCCCGTCGGCGATCGCCTCGGTTAGCGCCTTGTCGAACTTCGCGGTCAGATCGGTGTCGCTCTTGCGGATGCCGAGACCTGTCCCAGCCCCGAACATGCCGCCGATGAATCTCGGCCCGACAACCGCGAGGTCCTTGGCGTCGGGTTTTTCGGCCGTCGCGACCATAGCGGGATAGTCGTCGAGCGACGCATCGATGCGGCCCGACTTGAGGTCAAGATCGCGGTCATCGATGGTCTTATACTCCTTCACCTCCGCGACGCCCTTCAAATACTGGCTGGCGAAATTGGCGTGGGTGGTCGAGACTTGCACGCCGAGCGTCTTGCCCTTGAGGGCCGCCTGGACGCCCTTGATCGCGGCGTCGCCGCCGCCGGCGTCCTTGTCGAGATTGACGAGCGTGCCCGCAGCGGGCGCCTTCGCGAGCGGGCTATCCTTCGGCGCGAGAAAGGCTCCCGGCGACACCGCGTAGGACTTTGAGAAGTCGATCTCCTTCTTGCGCTCATCGGTGATCGACATGCCGTCCATGATCACGTCGAACTTGCCCGCCTTGAGGCCCGGGATCATCCCGTCCCAATCCTGGGCGATGATCTTGCATTCCAGCCCCGCGCGCTTGCAGACATCCATGATGAGGTCGGGCTCGAAGCCGACGATCTTGCCGCTCGAGTCGGTCAGGTTCCAAGGGTCGTAGGCGCCTTCCATGCCGATGACGACCGTCTTCCAGTCCTTGGCGAAAGCTATTGGCGCGAGCGCAAGACTTGCTGCGAGAGCTGCGCCGAAACCAAGCGCCTTCACGAATTTCCGTGCCATCAGCCCACTCCCATGCTTCGCGCGCTTCATGACCTTGGCCAGCGCGTCCGTCACAATTCATACATCGGGCGCAGCGAAATGTGAAGCGCGTCGGGGCGCTCAAAATCGAGGCGCGTCGATACTTTGGCGTCAGATCGGCGCGCTATTCCCTCAGCGAGGCGCGCTGGGACGCCCATCCTCGACCGGAACCGGGTTCGCCCTTCTCGAGAACGCGCGAAAAAAGCGCGGTCGCGGCGCAGAGGAGCGCGAGGACGCTCCCGATCCAGGGCAACGCGCGATAGTCGAAGCCGAGCGCAAGCGCCGCGGCGCCGAGCGTCGGCCCAAGCGCGTTGCCGACGTTGAAGGCGGACTGGTTCAGCGTCGAGGCGAGGTTCGGGCCGTCGATCGCTTTCCTCACGACCCGCGTTTGCAACGGGACGCACGGCGCCAGGAACAGAAAGCCCCAGAGGATCATGGCGGCGCCGACGAGCGCGGCGCTGTCAATGACCGCCATCAAGATGAGATAGAAGACAGCATAGGCAAGCGAGAGTGCGGCGACCGATTCCAGGGGTTTCCAATCGCCGAGCCGTCCGCCGATCACCATGCCCGCCGCGCCGCCGACGCCGAACAACAACAGCATCAGCGGAAGCGCGCCAACCGAGATCCCTGTGTCTTCCAAGAGGAGCGGCGCGACATAGGTGAAAACGGCGAAGGTCGACGCGCAAACGAGAAGGCTCATCGCCATAGCCAACAGCACCTGCGGACGCCTGAGCGCGACGACTTCCTGTCTGAAGCTCGAAACCTCGCTGCGCGAAGACGCGGGCATCCAGAGCTGAAGCGCCACCCCGGCAATGACGCCGACGACCGCGAGCATCCAGAACGCGGCGCGCCAGCCAAACGCGTGGCCGATCGCGGTCGCGCTTGGCACGCCGACCAGGCTGGCGGCGGAGAAACCCAGCCAGACGAAAGACACGGCGCGGGCGCTGCGCTCGGGCGGAACGCTCCCAGCCGCCACGATCGCCGCGATGCCGAGGAAGGAGGCGTGCGAAACCGCCGCGAACACCCTCGCGCTCATGAGCCAACCATAATCCGGCGCAAGCGCGGCCAGCGCATGGCCCACGACGAAGATCGCGCAGAGTTGCAGAAGCGTCCGCTTGCGTGGCTGCGAAGATGTGAGCGCGACAATGACCGGGCCGCCGATGGCCACGCCGATCGCATAGCCGCTGACCAGAAGCCCCGCCTGGGAAATGCTGACGTCGAGACTGGCGGCGATGTCCGGCAGCAAGCCGACGACGGCAAACTCGGTTGTCCCGATGGCGAAAGTCGCTAGGAAAAGCGCAAACAGCAAAGGCGACATGAACGGCTCCGTCCGCCGGGTTTGACGAAGAACAGCCTCAACGAAGCCGGCCTGCTTGATTTGCGCAGAAGCCTTGTCAATAGTGGACAGACACCTTTTGGGGAAGGTCGTGATGAATTGGGGATGGGCTTTGCCGCGCGCGGCGCGGCTTGCGGCGGCGATGGCGGCGGTTCTGAGCTTCGGCGAGGCGCACGCCGCGACGCCGATGGTCAAGTTCCTCGCCGGAACCTATGCAATGACGGACGTCAACGGCGGCGGGTTTCACTCGCTGACGATCACCGTCCCCGGTATTCTGGCCGTGTTCTCCATCGACGGCGGCGCCGAGCAGTTCTCGATGTCGGACGTTTCGGCCCCGGCGGGCTTCTTCAGTGGCACCACTGGCGAAAGCCCCTACTTCATGTCCGACGACCTATTCACCGTCACATGGAGCACGGCCTTTTGGCCGTATGTCACTTTCTATCCGCTAAGCGATCAGGGCGGAATGACAATTGGATCGTCGCTGGGGGACACCGGCGAAAGCAATCTGCTCGACACGTTCGCCGCGCCCGGTTCTTCCCAACCGTTCGTAATTGTCGGCGCGCCGGAGCCACCGACTTGGTTGACTCTGGCGCTCGGCTTTGCGGGGCTAGCCTTCCTGCGCTCGCGTCGGACCGGCGCGAGGTGCAGGTCCGACGCATAGCGACGAGCAAGCAACGGCTCTTGGTCTACGCCGCCGCTTTGATCGAAGCGCCGACCTTGTCCATGATCTCGCCAATGTCGTTCTCGCTCAGGATGAGCGGCGGGGTCAGTTCGATCGTGTCGCCGGCGGGGCGGATCATGATCCCCGCATCGAAGAACGCGTGGTCGAGCGCAGTACGGACGCGCTCGCCAGGACTGCCGGGAACAGGCGCCAAGTCGATCGCGCCGGTCAGGCCGACGCAGCGGATGTCGACGACGTTTGGCAACCCCTTGAGCCCCATGATGGCGTCATACCACTTGGGCTCGAGCGCCTTGGCGCGCTCGAACAGGCGCTCATCGCGATAGACGTCGAGCGTCGCCAGCGCCGCGGCGCAAGCGAGCGGGTGGCCCGAGTAGGTATAGCCGTGGAAGAGCTCGATGGTTTGCTCCGGCCCATTCATGAAGGCGTCGTAGATGTGCTTGCGCGCGATCACGCCGCCCATCGGCACGGCGCCGGAAGTGACGCCCTTGGCGAAGGTGATCATGTCGGGCTGTACGCCATAGCGCTCGGCGGCGAACGGCGCGCCGAGACGCCCGAACCCGGTGATGACCTCATCGAAGATCAGCAGAATGCCGTATTTGTCGCAGATCTCGCGCAAGCCGCTTCAGATAGCCCTTGGGCGCCGGCAGAACTCCAGTCGAGCCCGCCATCGGCTCGACGATCACCGCGGCGATGGTCGACGCGTCGTGCAGCGCCACGATGCCCTCGAGCGCGTCGGCGAGATGAGCGCCCCATTCCGGCTCGCCCTTGGTGAAGGCCTGATGCTCGCGATTGTAGGTCGCGGGCAGATGGTCGACGCCGGAGAGCAGCGAACCGAAGTGCTTGCGGTTGTTGACCATGCCGCCGACCGAAATGCCGCCGAAGCCGACGCCATGATAGCCGCGCTCGCGGCCGATGAGGCGCGTGCGCGAAGCCTGCCCGCGCACATTATGATAGGCGAGCGCGATCTTGAGAGCCGTGTCGCAGGCCTCGGAGCCTGAATTGCAATAGAACACGTGATCGAGATCGCCCGGCGCGAGTTCCGCCAGCCGGGACGCCAGCTGGAACGCCAGCGGATGGGCGAACTGGAAGGTCGGAGCGAAATCGAGCTCCGCCGCCTGGCGCTGGATCGCGGCCACGATCGAGGGCCGGTTGTGTCCGGCGTTGCAGCACCACAGACCCGCCGTGCCATCGAGGATCGCGCGCCCCTCTGGCGTGTAATAGTGCATGTCCTTGGCGCGCGAGATGAGCCGCGGCCTCTTCTTGAAGGCGCGATTGGGCGTGAACGGCAGCCAGAACGCGCTCAAGTCGTTGGGGACCTCCGCGCGCGGTGCGGGCTTGACGGCGGCGACGGTGTTCATCGGGTCGGCTCCTTAAGCGCAATCGTCATTGCCGCGGACAATGGCGGCGGCGCCCCTGTTTGTCCAGTTGGAGCGATGCGGAACCGCCTTTCGGGCCGTCCAGTGCGCCGTCCTGCGCCGGATCGCTAGCTTCGACGCTCTAGCTCACGTCATACAAATCTAGCTGATACTGTGGAACTCCCCCCGGCCCATGCGGGTTAAGACCGGTGCATACGACGTCGACGTGATAATTGACCGTCTGATATTTCAGATTATAAACGTGATGCTGGGGGCCCATGACCATCATCCCGTTTCTTGTCTTCTTCGTAAGGTCCGCAGCAACTTTCGCCAGTACGAAAGCTTGGAGAGGGCCGCCCGCTCCGATGGTTGAAAACCCTCCGGGCGGCGTGGCCATCTGAATAGTGTTGAAAGTCGCAGTCGCCATTAAAGATCTCTCCTCTGTTTCCTCAAGCGTCTCGTGGACGCCACATCGGCCTGTCACAGTATCACGCCTTCGCTATTAATCATCCCAGACATCCCACTCGCCGAGTTCCTTCGCCGCTTCGGGCTTGAGAGCAAAGCCCCACCGGACCAGTTCCGCGTCGCTCAATGCTTCAAGTGAGGCTACAGATTTACCTGCCTTACCGTGAATGAACCTGATGAGTTGACCTCGATGCTCCTTTGCCGACTGCGTTTGCAGCCATTGCCGGTCGTGGATCTTCGCCGCCATTAGGAACACTATGATTGAAGCCATCTCCACCAATCGCGCGTCGGAGAACCCCTGCAAATCGGGGCCATCTTTGCTGTGGCCGCCGATCTCAACGATAAGGGTGTTCCGCACGCCATCATCCGTCTCCATTGTCAGGTCCGATCGCCGGCGCCACTTTCCAGCGACTAGCATTCCCCTAGTCGTCATGTGCATGACATTCGGAAGACTTGTCGGAAACAAATATGGCTCTATCGCCCGCAGAAACTCGGGCGATTGCGTGCCGTCTTGGAACTCAAGATAACGAAACCCAACACTATCAATGGTTTTCCCTGCGTGACCTGTGATCGACCGCACGCGAGGAGCTTCGATCCTGAACGGCGTCAATTTCGCTCCCTCGGCTCTCCCATAGTAAGTATTCTGCCCGGCCGGGAAGCGTCGCCCGAGCGTGGTGTAAAAGCACAGCTCGCGGAGCAGCTTGTTCGGCGCCACGCCGCCCTCCATGGCGCAAATCTCCTCGTTCGCGTCCAAAGGTCCGATGGTCTCGACTTTTTCATAGTTTCCGTAAGCCACTTTTGTATTTTCTTTAAGCTCGCCGGTCTTCAACTCATTGGTTACCGTTAGACCGTCGATGTTCCTTCCGTAATGAACTTTGATCAGTACGATACGCTTTACGCCCTCAGCATCGTTGCCAAATTCGCTGGCATGCTTGGCTCCCACCAATGCCGTTCCAACAAGAATTTCTTGCTGTAGAAAGTATTTTCTCAAGGTCTGGATGCATTTAGCTCGTAGGTCGTCCGTTAAGTAATTGAAGATTGGCTCAAGCGAGCTCTGCCTATACCCGATAACTTTCCAGTTTAGGTATTTCCCGGTCGTCTTAATCCACTTATTCGGCTGCGTTTGTGTCGAATTCCCGCCTCTCATTTCCAATTTAAGCTGCTCGGACTGCTGGTTGACGGTGTTCTTCTCCTGATTAGTGAGGCCCACGCCCCAACTTCCCGCACCATCGACTACCCCGCCCTCCGTAGGAATAGCCGCTTTGCACGCGAGCAAGAACTGTGTTTGATTCTTCTCCTCAGTATAAGATTGATCGATCGCCTTGTCGTGACGCATATTTAGGCGGCCGCCTAAGGTTATATCGGTCGCAAAGAACTCGCCGTAGCGTTTGAAGACTGTCAGCAATTTTTTAGCCGGATCAGTTTTTTCGTGGACGGCTGTCGTAACCTTGTTCACGAAATCCTGGGTCGGCGAGACTTTTTCACGCTTAAAGGAGACCTGAGCTCTAGGAATAATAACGGAAAATGATTTGTGCTCGCGCACTCGCCTGGTGTCGGTTCTCGTTGCATGCTGAACCTTATGTGAACTTGACACACTGAATATTCCAGGAACGCCAACACTGCTCTCTCCTTTTGTCATGGCGCTCATGTGTAGCCGAGATACGAACTCGTCATACTGGTAACTATATGTTGTGTAATTATCGTATTCGGGAGAGAACACATTAACTTCAGTGCATTCAATCGCGAAGTCGGTTGCCCTCTCCAGGTCTCCTTCTCGCGTAAGACACAATCCGCGAGACGTGCCCTTCTTTTTGTTAAAGTCGATCCCGTTGTTCTTCAGCAGCGTCCGTACTTGGCCAACCTTCATCAAGACAATCTGGTCGCTTTCGACCGGTTCGCCGCTTTCGAGTAAACCCGTCCCCAACCCCTCACGATCCTTCGCCCAAACGGCCTCTTCAAGCTCCATTGACGGGAGGGTCGCCGCGGCGGGATCGCCGCCTGGCTTGGCAGGATCTTGTGTGCCGCCAGGCTTGGGATCCCGCCAGACTTGGATCGGCCTCAGGAGCAGACCATCGCCGCGGCTTCCCGCCGATCTTTGCAGGCGGACCCGTCTCCAAAATGGCTTTCAGCAGCATGTTTTCTTCGACTCGTCAACAGGACGGATCACCGCCGCCTCGACAAAGACGTCTTCCGCCTTCATGAAGTCCCCAAGTTGCTTGCGGATTTCGCTCAGCACTTGTTCTTCATTGAGATCTTTTGATTCGGTCTTATTGGTCGTCGTGTTTGTGAAAGTGATTTTGGTCATGTGCCTCCCCGAAGATTTCAGTTCTGGTTATTAATGTGATCACAAGCAGCCTCACGCTGGGCAAATGCGCGCGTAGTTACACTGTTTCAATTCGTATGGTCGAGTTGCTAGACTGAATGTTTGCGTACCCCAGCGATCGTCCCCTGGGGTGCCTTACCGTCAACCTAAGTTAACACCTTGGTCCGCCCCGTTGACGGTGTCCACCCACATTTTGGTGGGATTTCTTGTCGCAAAGCAGCCAGGTTTTGCGCGGATTCGGCGCTTGGCCTACTCTTGCATATTGGCGGTTCGGCCACGCTCACGCTCTTGTGATCGCAAGGCGACCTGGACTTTCCAGCCGTTGCTTGTCGAGCGTGAGCGGCCTTTGACCGCTCTTGGTTCCTACCCGACGCAAGCCATCGGTGCCGCCGCTATTGCTCTATTTGCCGATCAACCGGCGGACTCTCCGTAAGCCAGCGCCGCTCCAGCTTCGTGACCTAGAAAAACAGGCCTTCGCCGATTCGGCTGGCCTGCCTCTGAGTTGCTCAAAAGGCCATCGTAACAAAAAGGCGCTCGCCGATTCGGCGGGCCCTGCCTCTGAGTCGCGCAAAAGGCCAGCGTAACAAATCCCAACAAATTGGCTATTGCCAGATGCAACGAATGGTTGTATTAACCATGATATACAACCTGAGGGACAACCGATGACGGTGCTGGAACACACAAGGCTCAGCCTCCAGTCGGCCCAGGGACCCAGGGGAAGCGGCGTTTTTCACTAGGCGAACTGCACACGGAAGCAACGGAGGGCGTGGGATATGTGGACCGATGCGGCGATTGAGACTCTGAGGCAAATGGCGCTCGAAGGAAAAAGCGCGAGCACCATTGCTGCGGTGCTCGGCGCGCCGTCGCGCAACGCCGTGATCGGCAAGGCGAACCGGATCGGCGTCAAGCTGACCGGCAACATCCATTGCTTGGCGCCGCGAGCGGCTCGGCCAAGCACGGGGCGACCCCGCCGGCCGGCGATCGCCCGCACAGAGTCGTTGGGGAAGCGCGCCGCCGTCCCGGCCATCCCGCGCGAACGGAAGCCGGCATGGCTTTTGCCGAAGCCCAGGTCGGCGAGATGTTGAAGGTTGGGCTCGAGGAGATCGGCGAAAGCGCCTGCCGATGGCCGATCGGCGACCCGACAAGTGAGGAATTCGCCTATTGCGGCATCCAGACGGCGAAGGGCCGCTCCTATTGCGCCGGGCATTGCCGGATGGCCTATAAGCCGCCGAATTCGCGGGTGTGGGACGGCCAGCGCTACGTGGCCCTCGAATCGATGGCGGCCGCCTAAAGTCGCAACTCGCGGCTTGCTTTCAAGGAAACGGATGGGGGCGCGCGCCCGCGCGAGCGGAAGCGTTTCGCGTGGGCGCGATCTTTTTGGTTTTCGTGACTGCCGTCTCTCGCCGCATCAGCCGTTTCACTAAGGGATGTCGAGCGGACGTTTTTGGGGAGTTCCATCATGTCGAACGCGTCCTTCAGTCGCCCGCTCGGAACGGCCATGGTCGGCGGAGCGATCGCCATGGCTCTTCTCGACCTCTTGGTACGGAAAAACATCCTCACAGTCGACGACGTGCAGGGCGCTCTGACGACGGCCCAAAGCTCGCTCATCAGCTCCCCTGCAGTCCATGGCTCTCTCGACGGGGCCAGAGTCATCGGGGAGATCAAAGACCTGTTCGCGCGACGCGAGCGCGGCCAATGGAATGAGCGCCGCGGATAAATGTCAGGACGGCCGCCGGGACGCGGACAAGCGCATTTGGTGGCGGACCCGGTTTCGGCCGATAGCCGGTTGGGCGGCCTTTCACACGAACTCATTCGGCCTGCGGCGCGAGCCGGGCCTTCGGGCGCGGCGTCCGCCAGTCAAGGAAGACGCGCAGCTTAATCGGCATAGGCTTCCGTTCCGGCTGACCGTCGGGACCGGCATTCCGAGTTTTCGCGATGCCGCCGACAGGCTGCCAGCCTCGGCGATGCTGACCGCTAGCGACATCAGCTCGACGCGGTCCATTGGGCGCGGTCTCTTCCGAACTTTGAAAAGTTCTGTTTCAAACATACGGGCTGCACAGAAGGTCGGCAATCCTTCATCTGTCGTGCTAGACTTCGGGTGACAGGAGAAGGCCATGACGCCGTTAGCAGCCGAGAGCGGAGCGCAACAGGCCGCCATTCCGGTGGTTCACTACCGCACCGCCAAAGTCGACGGGGTCGACGTCTTCTACCGTGAGGCGGGACCTAAGGATGCGCCGGTCGTGCTGCTGCTGCACGGCTTTCCTACTTCGTCACACATGTTCCGCAATCTGATCCCGGCGCTCGCGGATCGCTACCACGTCATCGCGCCCGACTATCCTGGATTTGGCGAAAGCGCGGCGCCGGACCACAAGGCGTTCGCCTATACGTTCGCGCACTATGCAGACATCGTCGACAGTCTCCTGGCGCAGCTCGGCGCCAGCAAATACGCGATGTACGTCATGGATTACGGCGCGCCGGTCGGATACCGGCTGGCGCTCAAGCATCCCGATCGCGTCACGGCCCTCATCGTCCAGAACGGCAACGCTTACGAGGAAGGGCTGAAAGCGTTCTGGGACCCGATCAAGGTTTATTGGGCTGACGGATCCGAAGCCCATCGCGATGCGCTTTCCTTCCTGGTCGCGCCGGAAACGACGAAGTTCCAATATGTCGATGGCGTGGCCGATGTTTCGCGCATCGATCCGGACAACTGGAGCCACGATCAGCGACTGCTTGACCGCCCGGGCAACAAGGACATCCAGCTCGACCTCTTCCTCGACTACGGAACCAACGTTCCGCTCTATCCGCAATTCCAGGCGTTCTTTCGCGAGCGCAAGCCGCCGACGCTGATCGTCTGGGGCAAGAACGACAAGATCTTTCCGGCCGACGGCGCGGCCCCCTATCTGCGCGATCTGCCGGAGGCCGAGCTGCACCTTATCGACACGGGGCACTTCGCGCTCGAGGACAAGTCGGACGAAATGGTCCCGCTGATCCGGGATTTCCTACGCCGCAAGCTCGTCTCGCACTGACCCGGCTACTCATCGCCTCGACCTGGCAACAGGCGTGTGCCACTCTTTACCCGGGAGGGCGCTAGCGTCCGTTTTTCGTGCGAGTGGAGGAGAGAATGAACGCGACGCATGCTTCGGGCCTGTCGAGGCGCGCTTTCTGCCTCTGCTGCCTCGCCTCGGGCGGTTTCGCCGCAACGCTTGGGCTGAGCCCCCGCCAAGCCTTCGCCGAGGCGCGCGGCCTCGTCAGTCTGATCAAGGACAGCGCCGCGACCTCGCCGATCGTGACGCACAAGCTGCGCAACAACATCAGCGCGCTCGAGGGCTCCGGCGGAAACATCGCCGTTCTCGCGGGTCCTGACGGCAAGGTCATGGTCGACGCCGGCATTGGGGTGTCGCGCCCGCAATTGATGAAGGCGCTCGCCGACCTCGGTCCCGAGCCGATCACAACCCTCATCAATACGCACTGGCACTTCGACCATACGGACGGAAACACATGGCTCAACTCGGTCGGCGCAAAGATCATCGCCCAGGACAACACCCGCAAGTACTTGAGCGAAGTGCAGCGCGTCGAGGACTGGGACTATAATTTCCTGCCCCCCGCGGCCGGCGGGATTCCGAGCGAGACCTTCGCCGACGCGCTTGATCTCAAGCTCAACGGCGTCTCCCTCAAACTCAAGCGTTATGCGCCGGCCCATACCGACAGCGATATTTCCGTGAACTTCGCGGAGGCGAACATCGTGCATGTGGGCGATACGTTCTGGAACGGCGTCTACCCGTTTATCGACTATTCAACCGGCGGCAGCATCGACGGCACGATCGCCGCTTGCGACGCCAACCTCGCCGCGGCGACGGCGGACACGATCATCATCGCCGGGCATGGTCAGCCGGTCAGCAACAAGTCCGAGCTTAAAGAATTTCGCGACATGCTGGTCGGGGTGCGGGAGAATGTCGCGACGCTCAAGCGGCAGGGCAGGACCCGCGACGAAATCGTCGCCGCGAAGCCGACCGCCGCCTATGACGCGAAGTTCGGCGCCTTCGTCATCGATCCAGGGTTCTTCACCCGGCTCGTCTACGAGGGCGTCTGAGCCCCCTGCCCCAAACCGACACGCACCGCCGTGCCCCTCGGTAACCTCCCAGCAACCTTAAGCCCCGATAAACGAATCGGTTCGCATTGTTCGCTTTTTGTTAAGCGGCAGCGCGGGGACGTGAACTCTAAGCACGGGCGCTGGCTTCGCGTATGGGTCGTTCGCGTATCGGATGGGCTCTTTCGGTCGCCTCGCCATGGTGCGTGGCTTTCGCGGTGCTCGTCTCGATCACCGCCGAAGCCGGGCAAGAACCGACCGAATTTACCAGCGCCTTCGTCCGTAGTCAGCTGATCAGCGCTCCCGGCAGGATTGACCGCGTTCGCCTTGCAGTGCGGCCGCCCCGTGCGGTGGACGAAGACGGCGCGCCGCTGCCGATCGTTCAAGCGCGCTATGTGGTCGGCGATCCAGACGAATTTGCCGCCGAAGACGAGAGCGAGCCGAACGGCGCGCTGAAGCAGCCGGGACGGAAGCTTCCCACCGTCGATCGCGGCGCCAAGGGCGATCCGGTTTTCAGCGCTCCAGGCCTCAATGCGAAACGCCTCAATGGCAAACGCTCGGCCGCCGAGCCCTACGCGTACAAGTCCTGGCCGCGCGAGCTTGAAGATCCGCGCGACAAGGAATTCGACCCCGGCCATACGATGAGTCCTCAGCGGCCTTCCGATGGCGACGAGCCGGAGACCGCCTTCCCGAGCTTTGAGGATGGTGCGACGCCAGGGGCGCCGCTCGAATTCGCGCTCAACTCCTCTTCGCCCACCTCCAGCGACGGCGTCGTCGTCGTTGTTGAGGCCGACGGCTCGGGCGTGACGACGGTTCCGCAGATCGCCGACGCGGACGGCAAGCCGAACTATTCCGCGCTCATCGACCCGAAAGACAGCGCGCGCCAGATGCGCTGCCTTGCCGAAGCGATCTATTTCGAGTCCCGCAGCGAACCCGAAGACGGGCAGGCCGCCGTGGCCCAGGTGGTGCTCAACCGCGTGCGCAGCGGCATTTATCCGACCAGCGTTTGCGGCGTCGTTTATCAGGACCGCAACCGGCCGTTCGCCTGCCAGTTCACCTTCGCCTGCGAGGGCAAGTCGCTGCGCGTTGAAGAGCCCGGCCCATGGGCGGTCGCGACCCGCATCGCCCGGGACGTCGTGAGCGGCGCGAACTACAATCCCGAAGGTCGACATCGCCGTGAACTACCACGCCAATTACGTCGCGCCGTTCTGGGTCGGCTACCTGAAAAAAGTCGACCACATCGGCGCCCACATCTTCTACGCCATGCGCGACGGCGTGAACTGGGCGCCCGGGGCGCTCAACGGACGCGGCGACCACCCGCCCCTCGCCAACTGACGGCGGCCAGCGCCGACCCCGACCTCGATCCGCTGACTCGAGCGCTTACGCGAAGCGCGAGCGAGCGACGCCTTTCCGTCGAACCGCTGCATACCCAAGCCCGGCGAAACCAAGCAGCATCATAGCCCAAGTCGAAGGCTCGGGGATCGCCGGCGAGGTCGCGGCGGGTGTGTAGATATACGTAACCGTGCCGATGAAAGTGGCGTCTGAAATAGTTGCGGTCGCACTGCCGGGAATTTGGAAAAAATCCAGCTCCTCCTGCGAAGTTCCCTTCCCCTCGAAAAGCACGGGGTCTCCCGGGCCGTTCAGATCGGCGTGAATGACTGACTGACCGCCGCCTTCAGGAGAGGCAAAATTCTGCAGATTGCCGAAGCCAGATATAAGATCGTCGCCCATGGTGAGTTCCGATGTGCCGGCGTCGCCAGTGTCCCAGAGCAACGAACCGCTTACAAATGCGGCAACGCTTTGCAATGTCCCCATCGACGGGTCGAACAGATCGAATGGAGTGCTGTTGAAGGTCCGCTCTAAGGGACCGGCCGTGATCGTGACATTGAAACCTTGAACCAGCTGAGCTGCCGAGGCCGAAAGAGGCGTGGTCGCCAAGGCGGCGGCCAAAGTCGCTAAAACGGCTGCACGCATTCTATTTTTCCCCTTATTGCGCCCTGGACGTCTCACAGTCGGGTTCCTTGCTAATTCTCATCATCCTTGCACGCATCAACCGTCACGTGATGCGCGGGGGCTCAGGCCGGCTTCGCGCCCGTCTTGATGATTGTCCCGACATGCTCGCCGCGCAGCGCGGCCGTGAGCCGGCCGGGGACGAGGCCGTTCACGATCTGCACCCGCTCGAGGTGACGCGCATTCGCCATGATGTCGAGAAGCGCGCGGTCGAACGGCAGCGATCCCTTATGCTTTGCGAGATCGGCCGCGCTCGACTCGCGCAGCATCTTCGCCTTCTTTCCATCTGCGACCCTTCGGATCGGAATCGTACACGCCATCGACGTCTTCAACGATGGTGAGGCCCGCCGCGCCGAGCGCGTCAGCGAGCAGAAAGGCGCCGGCGTCAGCCCGATGAGGGGGCAAGCGCGAGCCCGGGAACTCGTGATGGTGATAGGGAGGAAAAGCGCTGCCCACGACCGCGCGGGCGGCGGAGAGGTGAATCGCAAGCTGGTTCGCGATCGTGCCATGCTCGATGTAGGACACGCCTTCCGGCGCGAGCAGCGCGGCAAGGATGTGGCCATTCTGACCGGCTTCGCTCGCGGCCAGCGGCGCGAGAGACCCGACCGGAAGGCCGAGATCAAGAGCGACGCTATAAAGGTGGCGCGCGCGGATCCCGGCGCCCGTCAAAATGAGGAGACGGTGCTCCTGCATCAGCTTCCGGAGTTCGTCCACAATCGGGAGGATGGCGTCCGCGCCGCGGTCCATGATTGAGCGGCCGCCGATCTTCACAACCTGCACCCAGGGTAGGAGCCTGATGGGACGCCCGCCTGCGATAGGGCGGGTCAGGTTGGAGTCGAGGAGCGTCTGGCGCGCGAGCGGCGAGGCGACGTGCTTGGCCGTGCTGGCGGGTTCGGTCATCGGCTTGGCCTCACTTCGCGGTGATGATGGTGCCCACATGCTCGCCGGCGAGCGCGCGGGTCAGGTTGCCCGGGACGAGGCCATTCACAACCTGCACCTCGTGGATGTGACGCGCCGCCTTGAGAAGATCGAGCATCGGGAACTCGAGGATCGAGTCGTGCAGCCCCTCCGCTTTCATCTCGTCGACCGTGATCTTCGGGATGAGTTTTGCATTCTTCGATGTCTTCGGGTTCGCCGTGTAGAGGCCATCCTCGTCCTTGACGTAGATCATCGCCTTGCAGCCGAACTGCTCGGCGACGAGGAAGCATCCAGCGTCGGTGCGATAAGGCGGGATCACGCCCTCGGGCGCGGGCCGTGTCCATAGGCCATAGGGCGGCATGCCGCTGAAGACGACCGCATTCACCTCGGTGAGATACAGCGGCACGGTAGAGAGGCCGGCCCCGCTCACGTACGAGATGCCGTGCTTCGCCATGAGCTGGCCGAGCATCTCCGCGTTTTGATCGGCGACCGAACTCCCGAGCTGCGACAGCACGCCGGCGGGCAGGCTCAAGCCAGCCGCGATCGAGTAGAGGTGGCGCGCGCGTGTGCCCGCGCCAGTCCCGATCAGCATTTTGTGCGTCTTGCGCGCTGCGACGATCTCATCGACCAGCGGATAGACAGCCGCGCGGCCGCGGTCGATGACGCTCTGCCCGCCAATCTTGATCACGTTTGCATCCGGCAGGATACGAAAGTCCGTCGCCCCGTCCGCCTTCGCTTGCAACTCGGGATCGCTGAGCGATCGCTCCATCAGGAGCGTCTCAAGCTCGGACACGGTGCTGGTCATGGGATCCTCCCTCTAGCCGCATAAAGCCATGCACCCCTCGGACGCGGGCTGCAAGGTTACGGGAAGATCGCGCGCCGGACAGCCAGCGGCTTCCGTCGCGCCTCCCGCGCCATCTTCGTTTCATTTAGGTCGATATATTTGTTTGTATAACGCTTGCAGCGGCTACGTGGGGCGACCAAAGGGCGCAGTGCGCTAAGGAAATCTCTGCGGCTGTGGCTTTGACCCATCATGGGCGTGGCGAAGGTGATCTGCGTTCTTTTTGACGACCGGTCGACGGCTATCCCAAGTCCTATCCGCGCGATGGCCTCCCGAAGATCGATCATTATCCGGGCGGACAAACGTTGCCGACGCCGAAATCGATCGATTTCAAGCCGGGCGCGCTGCTCGGACCACGTCGACCTGCAGGCGGCGATTGACCACAAGGTTACGGTCGCTGAGGCCACTTACAGCAACTCCATCAGCGTGTCCGAGCACGTCGTCATGATGATCCTCGGCCTCGTCCGCAATTACATCCCGTCCTACGAATGGGTAATGAAGGGCGGTTGGAACATCGCGGACTGCGTCACGCGTTCCTATGACGTTGAGGGTATGCATGTCGGAACCGTTGCGGCCGGCCGTATCGGTCTCTCGGTATCAGCGCGAACGTATTGATCGCTCCATTCGGAGCAAGTTGTGTGTTCGTTTTCGCGATACCGCAGAGCCCTCTCGCGCAGCCGCGAAATGTCATCGGCGGCCACCTGATCTCGACGGCCGCCGGACTATCCGTGTTTTGCCTGTTGGGGCAGACGCCATTGGCCTTTGCCTTGGGCGTTGGCCTAGCCATCGCCGCCAGGTTGCTGACCGGAACGGTTCATCCGCCAGCAGGCGACGATCCGATCCTGGTGATTTTCGCCAGCGCATCCTGGCCGTTCCTTTTTGCGCCCGTGCTGGTCGGGACGATCTGCATCGTTTTGCTTGGAGCGGGCTTCCATCGCTGGGTCACGCGCAAGCCTCATCCGCTCGGCGCACTTGGCGTATCGCGCCCAGCTCTGGGCAGGACGAAAGCGAAATGACCTTGCGGCGCTCCATCACTCAAAGCCGAGAACAGACCTCTTTTTGAATCAGCTCTTGAAGAGGCGCTCTCCCGGTCCATGCGCGAGGTTCGAATCCATTGTATCAACAAAACCGACCGAACCAGCGCGGACGACCGAATTCATCACGTCGGCGGGATCAATGCCGACGGCTCTCGATGGAAAATGTCTGAGAACGAGGCGATTGCAGCGATCAAAGATGGCCGATGGACATTCTGGACGACCTGCAACGGGCGGAACGCGCGGGTGGTGATCGCAAAAAACGGTCAGACCCGCGAATTCTTGAAGACGGAAATGGACGCAGACCAGCCCGACAGCCTGCTCGCACTTCCCGAATGTCCGTGAATGCGGAAAGGTGCGGGACACGCATGCCGAAGCTTTTCTCTTACGGAACCTTGCAACAGGAGGACGTGCAGCTCGCGACTTTCGGCCGCCGCCTTACAGGCGTCAGCGATGCGCTCGTCGGCTACCGGCAGTCCATGGTTGCGATCGACGATCCCGAAGTCGTGCGCACGAGCGGCAAGACGCATCACCCGATCGTCGCTTTCACGGGCGTGAACGAGGATCGCGTGCCAGGCATGGTGTTCGAGATCTCGGACGCCGAACTTACGCATGCCGACGAATACGAGGTCGCGGCCTACGTGCGGGTCAAGGCGCCGCTCGCCTCAGGTCTCGAAGCCTGGGTCTATGTCGACGCCCGCGGCAAGCCGCCGAGCTGAGCACGAACTTTGCGCCCTGCGCCGATTGGGTCAGAAATGGTAGTTTACGCCGGCGGTGATCACATTGGCGGTGAATCGCGACGCGTTCGAGATCGGCGGGTTCAAGAGAAACGTCGTCGTGCGGCTGCCCAGATCGACATAAAGATATTCGATTTTCGCGCTCCAGCCGGCCACGAGTTCGACTTCGACGCCGCCGCCAAGTGTCCAGCCGCCTCTCGTCTGGCTGCGATTGTCGGCGGCGACGAATGAGCCGACAGCCGCAGTCGCGTTCGTGTCGACTTGGCCGAGGGCGCCGCCGCCCGTGGCGTAAAAGAGCCAGTTCCCGAGCGCATAGCCGACCCTTGGCCGCAGCGTTCCGAACCAGGGCAGTTTCTGCGCGTAGCTTGCCGCCAGCGCGCCGCCGCACAGGGGCGGAAGGCACGGCGCATTGCGGCTGCCGCTGAGCCCGCTCCCCTCGAAGTTCGCTTCGAGCCCGAGCACCCAGGGCCCAGTCTGCCAGTTGTAACCGACCTCGCCGCCCCCGACGACGCCCTGAAGCGGCGTGCTGAAGGTCGGAAGCCCAAATCCTGCGATGCTGAAGGCGTTGCGGCTCGAGCCGAAAGCGCCGCCGACATTGAGCCCGGCGTAAAAGCCCGTCCAGACCGGCTGGGCTTCAAGGGGCGGCAGTTGCGGCGCCGGCGGCAAGTCGGCTGCGGCCGCGGCGCCCCCGAGCGCAAGCAGCGACAAACCAGCGGTGAATATGCGGCGCATCGGAATTCCCTCTCGCGCCCAAGGTACGGGCCGGAGGCTTAAAAGTTTGCAAATATGGCTAACGAATTGCGAAGGGCGGAGACTGCGCCGACGCGAAACCTCCGCCCCGCGATGCTCATATGCGAGAATGATGGAGCGGCAGGCCAGTTCAGTACGTAAGCCTGATCGGGACCGACTGGGTTCCGCCCGAATAGTCAAAGGCGGCTGAGGCGAAGGCGGGCGCACCCATGCGTGCGGGCGGATTGCGGGAGAATCGATAACCTTCCTTCGGCTTGCCGAACATGCCGTACTGCATTTGAGTCTCGTTGTTCTCGGCGTGGAACGCCGCAACCGCATATGTTCCTGGCTTGAGGCCATTGAAGACGCAGGTCGCCTGCCCCCCTTTGATCTTGGCGATGACCCCCCGGCTTTCCTGTCCGGCTTTGGGGAAGGCCTCGGGCCCCGGATAAAGCCCGCAGCGCACGACGCCGTCGTCGCTGCGAAGCCCTGAGACGGGCACGGAGACCCGGTCCGCCGCTTGAGCGCTCGCCGCGCCCGTCACGGCGATCAATCCGAAAAGAAGGGAAGTGAAGACGAAGTTGCGCATCGAATGGTCCTTGCCTAAAGTCCAACCTGCACTTGTTCTAGTCCGCCCCGATTTCGAAACCCTGAAGAAGGCTTCAACAAATGCGGGCGTTCGCTGACGCCAATCGAGTTGGAGGGCACGCCGACGCATGGGAAGTCGCCCTAGCTCGCGGCCGCGAGGGCTTTTGGCAAGAGAACGCTGACGACAAGTCCGCCCGAACGGGGGACGCGTTGGCGAGCGAAATCTGCCCGCGATGCGCAAGCACAATGTCGCGGGCGATCGATAGACCGAGCCCCGTGCCGCCGGTCTCCCGGTTGCGCGAGGATTTCGAGCCTCTGGAACGGTCCGAAAGCCTGCTCGAAGGATTTGGGAGGTATCCCCGGCCCGTCATCGCGACACCGACGATCCAGTCGGTCGCATCCTCCCTGAAGCGACACGCGCGCCGCGCCGCCGTAGCGCACCGCATTGTCGATCAGATTCGAGAACATCCGCGGGATCCCCGTCCGCTTCGCGAAGGCCGTCACATGATTAGGCCCGTCATACTCTGCCTGCGCGCCCGCATCGGAGGCTTCGTCGCAAAGGCTTATGAGGATGGATGCGAGGTCGAACGAGGCCGACGCATCGGTGCTTGCATCGCCTTCCGCGAAGCTCAGCGTCTCCGTCAGCATGTCTCGCATCGCATCGATGTTGGCGAGCATGTCTTCGCGCAACTCGCCGATCGCCAATGAACTCGGCCTGAAGCCTGAGCCGCGTGAGTGGCGTGCGGAGATCGTGTGCGATCGCGGCGAGCATATGAGTGCGCTCTCCCACGAAACGCTTGAGCCGCGTCTGCATGGTCTCGAACGCAGACATGGCCGGGAACTGCGGCCATAGAGAGTCCGATCCTACGGCTCGGCGCAGCCTCAGGGAGCTTCGCCCGTTCTGATCTCCTGAAGCCCTGACCCGCTCGTGCGGAGGCTCGCCCGATCCTCGCGCGATATCCTTGACCTCGCCCGAAGCCCGGAAGTCGGCGCCTCGATTTCGGCGCCTATGCCGGGACGGAGCGGCGCGCGGGCGTGCGTCTGACGAGGGCGTAGCCAAGGCCGACGAAGCCCACCACCATCATTGCCCAGGTCGAGGGTTCAGGAACCGCCGCGGGCGTGTACATATAGGTCACCTGGCCGGTGAGACTGTCACCCGAGAGCGTCCCTATTTCGGGGCTCTGCGCCACGGTGAGGCTTTCTTGGGTCGTTCCGAGCCCGATGAACAACGGGTCTTGAAAACCACCGGCCCCGGTCAGGCTGACGTCGATGCCTTGAGAACCTCCCGCGCCTGAGCTGAAGAAAAACTGGCTCGCGCCCGTCTTCGCCAGCACAAGCAAGAGCGTTTGCCCAGTGTCGCCAAAATCCCAGGTGAGCGATCCGCTCACCGACTCGCTCACGCCCGTCAACGTTCCGAGCGAAGGATCGAACAAGTCGAACGGCGAGCTCAGAAAATGCTGGTCCGCGTCGCCGGACACGCCGATGGTGAAATTCTCGACGAGTTGAGCAGCCGAGGCCGGGGCGGACACTGTCGCCAGAATTCCGGCGGTCAAAATTGCGAAAGCAAGCGCGCGCATTGATTTTCCCCCTTGTTTAATGATCAATTGAAACGAATTGGCGCAGTGACAGCGCCGTTTAGCGGCTCGTGCCCGCGGAGCAAGTGGCGCGGTTGTTTGGCGCCGCGGCGGTCCGCCGACCGGCCGCCTATCATTCACGTTTGACTGAGCTGACGCAAGGGCGACGCGGATCGAAGGTTTCTTGTCAGACCTAGTGGCGGAGACGGGCCACCAACGCGGCGAGTTCGGCTTGGCGACAGGTGTTCGTTTTGCCAAACACAGCTTTGAGCTGGGTGCGAGCCGTCTCACGGCTCACGCCTAGCGAAGCCGCCGCGCCATCGATTCCGGAGCCCGAAGCCAGTTTCGCGGCCAGTTTCGCCTCCGCGACCGTCAGGCCAAATGCGGCGCACAATTGCGTTGCTTCCGGCCGCAGCGGCGACCTCAGATCGGTCAACAGAAGGATCACGCGACCGGGACTGAACAAATCGCTGCCGAACGCCGTGACGGGCATCGCCTCAACCAGAAGCCAAGGCGCTTCATCCCGATCGACGACGATCGGCGCGAAGGCCTGAGCGCTGCCGCGTTCCGCATGCAAAGCAAACGAAACCAGCTGCTGCAATCGGCGATCGCTGGCGGGATCGTGGGCCGCCGGACGACCCTGGACGAGGTTGAAGTCGCGCCCAGCAGATCTTGCGCAGGTGCGTTCATTTGCCTTGCGCGGCCCGTTGCGTCGATGACGATGGCGGCGGAACTGACTTGCTCCAGCGCCGCGAGTTTCGACGCGGCGTCGAACGCCGCAAACTTTCGGGCTAGGCTGACGATTTTCGCCAGATAAGGCGCGACTTTGGCGAGGCGTCTCGCGTCCGTCGGGGTGAACGGGCCCCGGTCGTCTCCACGGTATAGCGGCAAACACCAGTCACTGCCTTCGACCGAGAAATAGGTCAACCCAAGCCATTCACGTTTTCCTGGCCGCGCCGTTTCTTGGAAATAAGGCAACGTCTTGCGTTCCTCCTCCGTGGAGAATTGATGTTCGATGGCTGAAGCGTAACCCGCCCTTATGAAGTACGTACATTTTTGAAGGTACGGTCCGACGTGCGGGTCCGGAGCGTGGGCTTGGTTGCGTGCCCAGAGATCGTGAAACGCCTCGTGTTCAGCAGAGATTGGCAGCGGCGCTGGCGAGTCTCCGGTCATGTTCATAAAATGTGCAACTGACTCCGCCGAGCGATTCCGCGAGCAATTGTAGAGCCGAATTCCACCGTGACGGTGCCAGGATGGCGTCATAGCAAGCCTCAAGGGCGCGCTCGGTTCGTTCAGTCAGAGGCATGGCGGCTGCTCCGCGCAGGAGCGAACCTAGCACTTCGGTCGGGGGGGAGATAGAGCCGCTCAGTCGTGGCGATTGACCCAAACCGTCTCGTAGCGACGTCTACGAACGACGTCAGTTCGGCGCGGGACGATCGCATGTGATCTCCGGGTTCGCCGCAGCCCAATCGGCTGAATTCGATCTCACCCGTTTGGGTGATGCGCACTTTCGCCGAGCATGGTAGCTTCGCATGCATCTAACGATTTCAGGGAGCGAAAAAAATGCGCGCGACCAACAAGATACTTACTGCATTGGCACTCGACGATGTTCGCTTTACCTGCCTTTGCCGACACGGCGCCAAGCATGGACGGAATGCCGCGATTGGCGATTGGCGGTTATGACACCGTTGCTTATTTTACTGTCGGAAAGGCAGTTCCTGGTAGTCTTGACTATCAGACCGTCTGGCATGACGCGCGCTGGCAATTCGCTAACAAACAGGATCTCGATCTCTTCCTCGCGAATCCAGAAAAATATGCGGCTCAATATGATGGCCATTGCGCCATGGGCGTCTCATACGAGAGCGGCCACAAGGATACAGTCGATCCTGAGGCTTTCACAATCGTCAACGGCAAACTGTATGTGAATCATACGAAATACTGGACAAACGAGTGGCGCAAGAATGAAGCTGAAAACATCAGCCGCGCTGACAAAAATTGGGCGACGGTAAAGGACACGGCGGAGCCAACGAAATAAACTAGTAAAAGGTTCGCATCCCGCACGATGCGCTTTATAAACGTTTGATCTTCATTCGAAATTCATCCTCAAGAGCGGCCTCTCGCAACCCCCGAACACGGCGGTTCGAGAGGCTGCAATGCCCAAAACCTGCAACGAACTTTGGCTTAGCGTCGAGCGCGGTCAAGCGTTGCCGATTCGGGCAGACCTATCGCGGCGACGACGCGACCCGCTAGCACTCATTCGCCGGCAGGTTCAGCAATCCGCGAACATCGACATTTTCTTGCGCAAAACAGAAGTATCCACTATCATTGTGAGTGATGGCGAACTCGATCACTGAACGGGGCCCCGTCGGCTTAAATGGAACGACGGTAGCGAAGGGGCCGTTTCTGAGGCGAAAGCGGTTCGCACCGTCAGCTTGCAACCTCAGATAGAAGTGTGGAATTTTTTTATTCCAATTTGCTCGTAACCCATTGAAAAACCCCGATTTGAAAAAATAAACGCTAGTAAACGCTAGCTATTTTAGTAGCGTTTAGGCGCGTTTACTGACGTTTATGAGCGTTTATTTGCGCGAGCGCGCTGCGTCAGGTTGTGTCGGTTGGCGTCGCTCGACATCAGGCGGCGCCCAGCACGCTCTCCGCCGGCGTGTAGGCAAGCCCATGCGCCGCCGCGACCGGCTCGCAGGTGAGCTTGCCGTCGTGGACGTTGAGGCCGGCGCGGAGGTGGGGATCGTCCTTGAGCGCCTTCACCCAGCCCTTGTCGGCGAGCGCGAGCGCGAACGGCAGGGTCGCGTGGTTGAGCGCGAAGGTCGAGGTGCGGGCGACCGCGCCCGGCATGTTGGCCACGCAATAATGGACGATGCCGTCGACGACATAGGTCGGATGCGAGTGGGTGGTCGGCTTCGACGTCTCGCAGCAGCCGCCCTGGTCGATGGCGATGTCGACGATGACCGCGCCCGGGCGCATGGTCTTCAGCATGTCGCGCGTGACGAGCTTGGGCGCGGCCGCGCCAGGCAGAAGCACCGCGCCGATGACGAGATCGGCGTCCCTCACGAGATCGGCGATCGAAGCGCGCGTCGAATAGACCGTCCGCAGCGCCGAGCCGAACTCGGCCGACAGGCGCTTCAGCGCCTCATGCGAGCGGTCGATCACGGTGACGGAAGCGCCCATGCCGACCGCAATCGTCGCCGCATGCGTGCCGGACACGCCGCCGCCGAGGACGAGCACATTGGCCGCCGCCACGCCCGGCACGCCGCCTAGCAAAACGCCGCGCCCGCCTTGCGCTTTCTCCAGCGCATGCGCCCCGACTTGCGGCGCGAGGCGCCCCGCGACCTCCGACATCGGCGTCAGCAGCGGCAGGCCGCCATAGGGGCTGGTCACCGTCTCATAGGCGATGCAGGTCGCGCCGGAGGCCATGAGGTCGCGCGTCTGCTCGAGATCGGGCGCGAGATGCAGGTAGGTGAACAGGATCTGCCCGCGTTTCAGCCGCTTGCGCTCTTCCGCCAGCGGCTCCTTGACCTTCACGATCATCTCGGCCTGAGCGAACACCTCAGCTCCTGTCGGGACGATCTTCCCCCCGGCGCGGACATATTCCTCATCCGGGGACCCGGAGCCTATGCCGGCCGCAGTCTCGACGATCACTTCATGTCCGTGATGGACGAGTTCGGCGACCGCGGCCGGGGTCATGCCGACCCGGAATTCGTTGTCCTTGATTTCCTTGGGAACGCCGACGAGCATGGGCCTCACTCCGAAACCGCGCTTAAAACTGACCTGATGAGGTTATCGCAGGAAATTCGCCGTCGGGACACTCGCTTTGGCTCTTCACCTTTCCCTCTGTTATAAACAGGTCGACTCGCTGCGGCGCTCGAAGGGCCGTCAATCTGCGAGAATTCAAGCGGGGCTAGCGCATGAGTTCGACAGGACGGCTCAAAGCGTTGTCCTTCGCGGCGGCCGCCGTGCTGGCTTTCGGATCAGCTGACGCAGGCGCTCTCGACAAAGCGCGGCAAGACAAGGCGCTTCGCATCGCCTACCGCGAGGATGCGCCGCCGTTCTCGTTCACCGACGAGGCGGGCCTGCCTGCCGGCTTCATGATCGATCTGTGCGGGTCGGTCGCGAAGCATATCGGCGAGCAACTCAACATCAACGATCTCAAGGTCGCTTATGTGCTGGTGACCGCCGAGAACCGGTTCGACGCGATCGAAAACGGCAAGGCCGATCTTCTCTGCGAGCCGACTTCGGAGACTCTCTCCCGTCGCCAGCACGTCGATTTCTCGATCCCGACATTCGTCGACGGGGCGAGCCTGCTCGTCGGCGGCGATGCGCCGAGCGACTTCGGCGCGCTCTCCGGCAAGAAGATTGGCGTCCTGGCCGGCACGACGACCGAGAAGAGCCTGCGCGACACGTTGGCGAGCGCGAATATCACTGCGGAAATCGCGCCTGCGAAGACCCACCAGGACGGGCTCGCCATGCTTGATAAGGGGGAGATCGTCGCCTATTTCGCGGATCGGGCGATCCTCTCCTATCTCGCCTCCAAAAGCAGCGACGCGAGCAAGCTCCGTCTCGCCGACAATTATTTCTCTCTCGAACCCTATGCGCTGGCGCTGCCGCATGGGGACGAGGATTTCCGGCTTGCGGTCGATCGGGCGCTCAGCCACATCTACCGCTCGGGCGAGATCGCCGTCGTGTTCGCTCACACGTTCGGCAACGACATGCAGCCGAGCGACGCATTGAAGACCCTTTATTCAGTTTCGGCTTTGCCCGATTGAACCGACGTCTCAAGGGTCAAAAGGTGGTGACGTGACCGACGCCAGGCCGGACATCGCGACAATGCCGTTCGAGGCGGCGCTCGCGGAACTCGAACAGATCGTCGATCAACTCGAAAAGGGCGCGGTCGCGCTAGACGAATTGATCCGGCTTTACGAACGCGGCGAAGCGCTGAAGAAGCGCTGCGACGAGCTCCTCAAGAACGCCGAAATGCGCATCGAAAAGATCACGCTTGCGGCGGACGGGGGGTTCAAGGGGGTCGTTCCTCTGGACGACGACTGACCGGAGCGGGCGGCGCGCGCAGCGGAATGGTCCCCTCCAAACGACGAGACGGCGCCTCCTGCGAAACGGCTTGTTAACGCCTTTCCGCTCAATGTGTTGAACATTCCTTAATTCCTGGTCCCGCTTTTGCATCGCAAACCGGGACCTCGAGGTCTGAGCGCGGGGCTATGCGGACGTTAGCGTTTGTGAGTCAAAAAGGCGGCTCCGGAAAGAGCACGATTGCTTCGTCCGTGGCCGTCGCGGCGCATCAGACGAATGAGAAAGTCTGCGTCATCGACATGGATCCGCAGGGCTCGCTCACGAATTGGGCTAGGCTCCGTGCCGCCAGTGACATCGAGGTCCTCGCTTCTGGAGCCGCTGGGCTGCCAGCTTTGCTCGCCACGCTCGAGCGCCGGGGCGTGACGCTCGCGCTCCTCGACACGCCTGGCGCGGAAGGCGCAGCGTCTTCGGCAGCGATGCGAGTGGCCGACCTGAATATCGTTCCGTCCCGCCCAAGCCTGTTCGATTTATGGGCCAGCGCTCGAGCGCGCGCGGCGCTTGAGGAGATCGGGGCCAAGTTCGTGTTCGTGCTCAACCAATGCCCGCCCGCTCAGACCGCGCGGGTCCAGGACGGTGTCGAGGCGCTTGAAGAAATGGGCCTGCTGATTTCCCCGTTGATCCTTGCGCGGGTCGAGTACCAGGACGCTGCGCGCCACGGCCGGGGCGTGACCGAACTCAATCCATCGGGCGGCGCGGCCCAGGAAATGCGCGGCCTTTGGCAGTCCATCGACCATCGTTTGGCGCAGGCCGAAGTTGGACGCCCTGCCAAACGCGGCCTAGGTTTGGGGCAAACCAACATCGGCTCGCCAGCGCATGCTCTTGTCCCTGCCCTTGAAATGGCGTGACCGAGACGACGGGGCGGCGCGGCGCGGACTCAGTAGGAGAACCGGCGCATCTATCGCGAAAACCTTTACGCTGATAGCATTTGGGGATAGGTACGCACCCTGTCGGTCGTTCGACCTGAGGACGCAATCATCTTGCTACCCGCAATACACAGCAGCCTCGCGGGCGGGCTCCAGCAAAGCTTTGGCGTTGCCTCGAGGCCGGCACAACCGGGCAATCGGTCAACGCTGACAAAGCGCATCCATCGGCCCGACGCGTCCGCGCTTGACGGCGCCGACAAACTGCCCGTCGCAGAAACCGCCAGGTCGTCGTGAGCTCCCAGGACCCCGGTCCTTTCGAGGTCGCCGGCCGTCTCACGAAGTTCCTGGAAGCGTTGCGTCTTCGCCTGGAATTTGCGGTGGTCTGGCTGATGATTGTCCTGGCGCGCGCCATGCCTTTGCAACTGGCTTCATGGCTCTCCGGAAACCTCTGGCGCCTCATCGCGCCGCACCTCAGTCGACAAAAGCGCGCGCTCGCGAATCTCGAACTGGCCTTCCCCGAAAAGTCGCTCGGCGAGCGCAAGGCGATCGCCGCGGCGATGTGGGAAAACCTTGGGCGCACCTTCGCCGAGAGCTTTCGCATAAAAACGCTGACGGCTAGCGACCGCATCGTCTTCGAGCCGGCGGAGGGTTTCGACGAAGCAGCAGCCGGCTCGAAGCCGTTCATCGTCTGCGGACTTCATTTGGGGAACTGGGAAATCCTGGCGCATGGCGGCCAGCGGCTCGGCGTTTCGCTCATCGGCGTCTATCAGCGCCTGTCCAACCCTCATGTCGAAGCCTTGATGCGCAGCCTGCGCGAGCCGCTCTACAAGGCGGGTCTGACGCCCAAGACTCCCATGGCCGCGCGCGTCCTCCTGCGCGCGATCAAGGATGGCGCCTCCCCGTGCTTCCTCGCCGACCTCAGAGACGACAACGGACCGTTCGTGCCTTTCTTCGGACAACCCGCGCGCTCAACGGTCTTTCCCGCGCTCCTCGCCCGCAGGACGGGTGTGCCGCTTTACGCCGGCGCCGCGTTCCGTCGTCCGGGCGGACGTTTCAGCGTTCGCATCATGCCGATCGCAATGCCGCAGACGAACAACAGCGCGGCCGACGCCCTCACGGCGACGAAAGCGCTGCAGCGCCAGTTCGAGGCTTTTATCCGCGAGGCGCCCGAGCAATGGATGTGGGCGCACCGGAAGTGGGGCTGATCGGGCGCCCTGCCCTCCCGCCATCTTCAGGCAACGCTGGACGTTTTGGAAGCCGCTTTAGTTCGCGCGATCCAGCTGTGTATGGAGGTCATCGTGCGCCCCCATTCGTCCATGATCAAGCTGCTGGATGGTCTGAGTGAAGGGGTTGGAGTAGGCTTCAACCAGGCGCAGGCAGGATCATGGTTCTATCGGAGTGCTGACGAATGGAGAAGGCGCGCCTTCGAGCGGGTAACATGTCAGATCGGCCCTGCACCGCATGAGCTGGCTGCAGAAATATGGTATGCTGCTGATCGCCATTGCAATCGCCGCCTACGCGATACACGGTCTCATGGGCGCGGACCTGGCCATGCCCTACAGCAACATAGGTGGCTTCGTCAGAGGGACAAGGTTTTTCCATTTGCGCGGGATGTGGGCGATTGGGGGGTCCATTTGCCTTCTGCTCAGCGCCGCAGGTTTCGCCCTTCTGTCTTACGGGAAACTGATCGCGAAACCCGGCACAAAGCCCGGCAGGGAACCCCACCTAAAACTGGCCGGCGGTTTGATCCTCGTCGGCGTCATATTCTTCGCCGGAATGAATGTTTTAGGGAAGTCGTTCGCGCATTCTTCTACGAATGCCGGCATGATCGAAGGAGAGACTCCCCGCCAGTTTCTCGACAGCCACCGTCCCAAATAATCGCGGATCAGGCCGCGCCGACGAGCGACCTTCTCCACGGCTCTTACCCGCCGAGTTCAGTGCGGATCGTCTGCCCGCCGCGCTGGATGGTCAAATCCCACAACCGCGCCCGCTCAGCGCAGGCTTTCTCCAGATCGCGCGTCGTTCCGATCTTCGCGCCATTAACCGAGACGATGACATCGCCTTTTTGCACGCCGACTTGCGCTGCAGTCGAATTGTCGCCGACCGTCGTAACCACGACCCCCTGCGAAGCGCCGTCGAGCGACAGCTCCTCGGCGACCGCGGGCGACATGTTCATGACCTGCGCCCCCTCGAATGGCGAGCGGCTCTTGATGGTCAAGGCGTCGCGCGGGGGCACTTCCGGCGCGGCGGCGAGTTTGAGCGGCAGAGTGAGCGCGCGCCCGCTTCGCAAGATCGAGAGCCGGGCCGAGCCGCCGAGGGGCTGAACCGCAAGCCGAAAACCGACGCCCTCGGCGTCATCAACGTTCTGGTCGTCGACCGCGGTGATGAGGTCGCCGCGCTTGAGGCCCGCCTCGGCCGCGGGGCCGACGGAGGCGACCGTCACGACCAGCGCGCCCGTCGGGCGGTCGATGCCAAGATTGTCGGCGATATCCTTGGTCAAACTCTGCAGGCTGGCGCCGAGCCATGGTCGTTTGACGGTCGCGCCGCCATGCAGCGCCGCGGCGATGACGCTTTTGACCATATTGACGGGGATGGCGAAGCCGATCCCGATGCTGCCGCCCGAGCGGGAATAAATCGCGGAATTGATGCCGACCAGTTTGCCGTCGAGATCGACCAGAGCGCCGCCCGAATTGCCCGGATTGATGGCGGCGTCGGTTTGAATGAAGAAGCCGTAGTCGCTGATCCCGACTTGCGTGCGCGCGAGCGCCGAGACGATGCCTTGGGTCACCGTTTGCCCGACGCCGAACGGATCGCCCACGGCGATGACAAAATCGCCGACTTCGAGAGCGTCCGAATCGCCAAGTTCGAGCACCGGAAAATCTTTGCCGCCCTTGAGCCTAAGCACGGCGAGATCGGTGCGCGGATCGCGCAGCACGATTTCGGCGTCGAATTCGCGCCTGTCGGAAAGCGCGACCTTCACCTGGGTCATGTTTTCGATCACATGGTAATTGGTGACGATGAGACCCGACGGGTCGACGATGACTCCCGATCCAAGCGATTTCGACACTCTGGAATTGTCCCCTCCGCCGCCGAAAAAGCGGCGGAAGATCGGATCGTCGAACAGCGGATTGCGCGCCGCCGTCTCGACCCGCGAGGCGTAAACGTTGACGACCGCGGGAGTGACCTTCTTCACCACCGGCGCGAAGGAGAGGCGCACCTGGTTTGGACTCTGCGGCGCGACTTTGGGCGCTGTCTCGGCGAACGCGGCTCCCCATATGAGCGAGAGGACGAAAACGAGCGCCAGCCGAATCAAACCGAACCTCCGATTGTCCTGAGCCCGCTGATATAGGCGCCCCCTCTCGCGCTGCAAACCGTTGGCGACGCGAACGACGAAGCCTGTCCTGACCATCTGGCGAGGTGGGCGGCGGTCTCAACGAGGCACATCTTAGGCGGCAAAGGAGCTTTCCCATGTCGGACCAACCCGCCTCTTCCGTCTTGCTCGCCGTGTCGACGGGCTTCGCCAGTCTCATCCGCGACGTCGCGCCGAGCCTCGTCTCGATCCAATCCGGGCGCGCGCGGTCAACCGGCTTTTCCTGGCGTCCAGGCCTCATCGTCGCGGCCGAGAACGCGCTGGCTGACGAGGGCGAACATTCGATCCTCGCCCATGACGGCGCCTCGAGCCCGGCTCAGATCATCGGCCGCGATCCGTCGACCGACGTCGCCCTGCTGCGGATCGAGCGGACCGATCTGCCGAAAGCGCCGGCTGCGGCTGCAGCGCCGGCGCCCGGAGCGCTGGCTTTCGTCGCCGGCGCGCGCGAAGGCGCAGCGAACGCGGCGCTGGGCGTCGTGTCGTTTGTCGGTCCGCGATGGCGGAGCCTCCGCGGCGGGCTCATCGACACGCGCATCGAACTCGACGCGACGCTCGCGCGCGCGAGCGAAGGCGGCCTTGCGCTCGACGCTTCGGGCCAAGCCTTGGGCATGGCTGTGTTTGGCCCGCGGAGGCGTACGCTTGTCATTCCGACAGCGACGATCGACCGCGTCGCCGATGTGCTTGCGACAAAGGGGAGGATCGTGCGCGGCTACCTCGGCCTGGGCCTGCAGCCGGTCAAGCTCGACGGTGGCGGGACCGGGGCGATGGCGATCAGCGTCGACGCCAAGGGGCCCGGCGCCGCAGCGGGCGTCCGGCAGGGCGACATTATCGTGGCCTGGAACGGTGAGCCGATCCGTGGCGTCCATCAGCTCGTGCGCGCGCTCGGACCCGACAGCGTCGGCGCGAGCGTCAGGCTGACGCTGCGCCGGGGCGGCGAACCGATCGAGGCGACCCTGACGATCGGCGAACGGCCGGAGAGCCAATGACCGCTGAGCCGCCGGTCGTGGTGGTGGCGATCGAGATCGGCGAGCCGGAGCTTGCCGATCGGCTGACGGCGCTTCTGGCCGATGTTCCGGGGCTGAGGCTCGCCGCGCCCGGCGAGCCCGCCGATGCGGCGCTTGTCATCCCAGGCGAGCCTGAGCCGGGGCCTGACGTCGGTTTAACGCCGCGCGAACTCGATGTGCTGGCGCTGATCGCCGAGGGCGCGTCGAACAAGGCGATCGCGCGGCGCCTTGCGATTTCGGTCCATACGGTAAAGTTTCACATCGCCTCGCTGCTCGACAAACTCGACGCGCAGGGACGAGCCGAGGCGGTGGCGCAGGGCGCGCGGCTGGGGGTGATTCGGCTTTAGACCGGCGGATCGGCCTGGTGACCGGGGTAGGATGTACACAGAGAAGCCCGGTCTTGGCTTATGTCTCATCTGGCCAACCCCCAGCCACGAATACGTCTGGGCCAAACATATGCGTTGAAACGTTGTCCCTAATGTCCTTTGGCAGCGTTGTCGGCAAGAGCTTCCTGTCAGGATTGGTATGGTAGATGGTTTCCCATCCGTTCTTCCATTTCTCCGACGGCCAAGCAGCTTGATGCGCCCCGTGCTTTTTTGCGATCGCCCGATAGGCAGACCATTCGTAGTCCGCCTTGCGCTTCTTCTCCTTATCCATGCCAAGCACCACAACCAGATTGATGCGCTGGAGATCGTCCGGCTGATTCTCGGCCAAGTAGTTGAGAATCCAATACACATTGTAGGCGCCCCCCGAGAAACCGTAGAGCGCGTGAATGTCTAAATCGGGCGTCACACCCATGTCGATCTCATAGGATTTCCGGCCCAATGTGAGCCCCGCAAACTGCTTTAGAAATTCTTGAACTTGCTTGCCCTTGTAGCCGCTCTGCTGACCCTCGAGCGGTAGAGTCACCGGGTCGTAGTCTCTTTTCCTTGCGTAATCTTCTGCGGCTTGCTTGTGCAGCGCCCCGATTGGCCAGCTCGCTGGCTTGCCGAATTCGTCTGGATATTCTTGCTCCCCCTTGGGATCGGAATTGCCGCGCAAGATTATCATCTTACCGTTTTTGGCCATTGAGGCTCTCCCTCGGCGAAAGCCAACTCCAACTGGCATAAAGGGCTAACAGTCGCGAGGCTTCGGGGGACGCTTAAAACAAGACCGCGTCGGGTTCCGAACGCCGAATACTTCCGCCATCCAATAACGAATGCGGCCCCGCCCAAAGAGCTGTAGCGGAGCACTATTGATGAATTTAGCAGATCGTACGGCTGCCGCGCCACTCACTCGGCGCGGCAAAATCTCGGCTCATCTGAGAAGCCAGCGGGGAAGCCCGCAATCGTCCAAGGCGGGGCTCTCGGCTTTAGGCGCGCAATCCCCAGCTCTTCGACGTCAGGCCAGCTGGCCGACTGCAGTTCGCCGTTGCGACCAGCGGCGAACAGCAGCAACCCCAGCCATTCCGCCGAAGCCGAGCAGCATCATCGCCCAAGTCGTGGGCTCCGGCGTGGCCAGCGGGTTCACGGAAGACAGTGAGTCCACAAGCCGGACATCGGCGAAATATGCGGTTGGCGTGGTGTTGCCGGTAATGGATGAAAGCACGATCGAGATCGGATCGCCAGCGTCCGCGCTGGTCGCGGTGTAGGAAGTCTGAAAATCGTACCAGTTGCCGGTGCCCTGCATCTGCGCCTGCGTCTTGCCGTACGACGGCAGCGGCATTGCTAACTTCGACATTGTGGTTCCGACCATGAGATAGACGGAGGCATCGTCGGGGCGCATGTCCAAGCCGAACCCCAAGTCGACGTCCAGCGTGTACGTCACTCCAGCGAGGGCCGTGGTCGAGACGACCTGTGAGATTATCGCGTTGATGGCACGCTCGACAATGGGTTCCGGCGTCGACGTGCCCGCGATGATCGGCGGGCCGTTGAAGTTGGGCGAATTGCCGATTTGCACCTGACCGGAGAGAGCGTGAGGAAGGGCGTAAGTCTCCGATGAGGTCCAGCCGACGACGTTGTCGTCCGCAAACCTGCAGGTGCCCCCGCACGAAAAATACAAGTATGGGTTGGGTGCGCCGGGACCGACCAAGAACCCAGCCGGGAAGTTCGGTGGGTGCGTTGGGCCGGCTGGGAACTGGTCGAAGAGAGGATCGACAACGGGAATGATGTTGGCCTTGGCGCTTGCGCTCAGCGCCGCCAGACCAGCGGCGCAAACCATCGCAGAACTAAAAATCTTGAGAATTTTCACCAAATTATCCCCCCAAGGGCGCAGCGCCCCCAACTACACACAACTAACAATATACATTTGCAGGATGCAGTCAAGGCGCAGCAGTTGCGCGCGTTCGAACAATTGCTGCAGTGCCTTAAGATGCGGCCCCCAAAAGAGGCGGCCCCGTAACGCCTCCCTTCGCCAATGAACGCCGATTGGGCACGTGCGCTCAGCTCTCGGCGGCTGCGGCCTGCACCGGGCCGGAATCCTTGCCCTTGGCCTCGACGTCGCGATCGACGAACTCGATCACCGCCATGGCGGCGTTGTCGCCGGGGCGGAACCCCGCCTTCATGATCCGCGTATAGCCGCCATTGCGATCCTTGTAGCGCGGACCCAGCACGTCGATCAGCTTCTTGACCAGATCGGCGTCGCGCAAGCGGGAAATCGCGAGCCGGCGCGCGTGCAGATCGCCGCGCTTGCAGAGCGTCACCAGCTTCTCGACCACCGGGCGAAGGTCCTTGGCCTTTGGCAGCGTGGTCGTGATCTGCTCGTGCTTGATGAGCGCCTGCGCCATATTGGCGAACATCGCCTGGCGATGCTCGGCGGTGCGGCTGAAGCGCCGTTTGGCGTGTCCGTGATACATTTGGCTTGTCTCCTACTCGGGTCTGCGGCCGCCGTGCCAAGGAACGGCCGCTCTTTGTTTTCCTGCTCGCCTTTAGGCGGGAGGTCTAGGGAAGCTTAGTAATGCTCCTCGAACCGCTTGGCGAGATCCTCGATGTTCTCCGGCGGCCAGCCCGTGACCTCCATGCCGAGGTGAAGACCCATCTGCGCCAGCACTTCCTTGATCTCGTTGAGCGACTTGCGGCCGAAGTTCGGCGTCCGCAGCATCTCGCCTTCGGTCTTCTGGATGAGATCGCCGATGTAGGTGATGTTGTCGTTCTTGAGGCAGTTGGCGGAGCGGACGGACAGCTCGAGCTCGTCGACCTTCTTGAGCAGCGCCGGATTGAAGGCGAGCTCGGGGATCGCGTGCTGGGCCTCCTCGCGGCGCGGCTCCTCGAAGTTGACGAACACCGCGAGCTGGTCCTGCAGGATGCGGGCGGCGTAGGCGAGCGCGTCCTCGGGCGACATTGCGCCGTTGGTCTCGATCGTCATCGTCAGCTTATCCTTGTCGAGGTCCTGACCCTCGCGCGTGGCCTCCACGCGGTAGGAGACCTTCTTCACCGGCGAGAACATGCTGTCGATCGGCAACAGCCCGATCGGGGCGTCCTCCGCCCGATTGCGGTCGGCCGGCACATAGCCCTTGCCGGCCATCACCGTGAACTCGATACGCAAGTCCGCGCCCTCGTCGAGCGTGCAGATGACGAGGTTCGGGTTGAGGATCTGGATGTCGCCGGTCGTCTGGATGTCGCCGGCGGTGACCGCTCCCGGGCCGCGGCGCTTGAGCACGAGGCGCTTGACGCCATCGCCCTGCATCTTGACCGCGATGTCCTTGACGTTGAGCACGATGTCGACGACGTCCTCGCGCACGCCCGGAATGGACGAGAATTCGTGCAGCACGCCGTCGATATGAATCGAGGTGATCGCCGCGCCCTGCAGCGACGACAGCAGCACCCGGCGCAGTGAGTTGCCGAGCGTCTGACCGAAACCGCGCTCGAGCGGCTCGGCGACGACCGTCGCTATCTTACGCGACGCCTCGCTCAGAACGATATCGAGCTTCTTCGGCTTGATGAGTTCTTGCCAGTTCTTCTGGATCACGGGGCTTAGCCTTCTCTCTCGACTACAAGCGGACTAAATCGAGCGTTGGTCGATGACGCTCTCAACCGCAAAGCGCGCCTTGAAACTGGTTGGCGCGCGAAACTTGCCTAGACGCGCCGACGCTTGCGCGGACGGCAGCCGTTGTGCGGGATCGGCGTGACGTCACGAATTGAGGTGACGTTGAAGCCGGCCGCCTGGATCGCTCGCAACGCCGATTCGCGGCCCGAACCCGGACCCGAAACCTCGACCTCGAGCGTCCGCATGCCATGCTCGGAGGCTTTCTTCACGGCGTCCTCGGCCGCCATCTGGGCGGCGAACGGGGTCGACTTGCGCGAGCCCTTGAACCCCATGGTGCCGGCGGAGGACCACGAGATCGTGTTGCCTTGCGCGTCGGTGATGGTGATCATCGTGTTGTTGAACGTCGAATTCACATGGGCGACGCCCGACACGATGTTCTTTCGTTCTTTACGGCGGACGCGGGTCGCATCTTTTGACATGGGGTCTATCCTTCAATCGCGCTGTAAGAGCGCGTCCTAATCCGGAATTCGTTGAAACGGTGCGGCAATCACTTCTTCTTGCCGGCGATGGGCTTCGCCTTGCCCTTGCGGGTGCGGGCGTTGGTGTGGGTGCGCTGGCCGCGCACCGGCAACTGCTTGCGATGGCGCAAGCCGCGATAGGCGCCCAGATCCATCAGCCGCTTGATGTTGATCGAGACCTCGCGACGCAAGTCGCCTTCGACCATGTAGTCGCGGTCGATTGTCTCGCGGATCTGCAGAACTTCCGCATCCGTCAGCTGCGCGACGCGCCGCTCCGGTGGGATATGCACCTTCTCGACAATCTCTTCGGCCTTCTTCGGCCCGATGCCGTGGATATATTGAAGCGCGATGATCACGCGCTTGTTGGTGGGAATATTAACGCCTGCAATGCGAGCCATTCACCCATCTCCATTTCGGCAGCGCTCGATGTCGAAATCAAGCGCCGCGGGAACCGTCTCGACGTCCGGTGGAGGCCGGCCCTTGTCGAGAATCCCGAGAGAACGCAAAAAGTCCCATGCGCTCGGAAATGGCGCCGGGACCCAGAACGACTTCGGGATGGGCGGGATGTAGAGCGTAATTTACGCTTGTCAAGGAAAAAGTGGAATTCGAGCGGCGCGGGTCCGCAGCCATGTCATTATAGCGAGGTCTTGGCGTCTGAGGCGAAAGCGACCCCCTCGGACATTGCCAAGGCCATTCGCGGCGGGTTTTTCGATCGGCCGGCCGCTCATTATCCCTCGCAATATCGCCCGATTCCCTTTATAGGCGCCCCAAGTCAACGAAAATCATTGGCGACCACGGTCCGCTCGCCTCACAGGAGTTCCCCTATGACAACCATCTTTTCCGGGCGCTCGCGCACGGCTGTCGCGGCGTTCGCGCTCGGCCTTGGGGCCGCTTTGAGTTTCGCAGGGCAAGCTCTGGCTGACCCGAAGGTGCTGGCCAAGGTCGATGGCCAGCCGATTACCGATGAGGACGTCGCCGACGCGATGGTCGACATCGGCCCCGGCCTGCCGCAGAAGCTTGAAGGCGCGGCGCGGCAGAAATACGTGCTCGACTATCTCGTCGATCTCAAGCTCGCGGCCAAGAAAGCCGAGGCCGACAAGCTGACCGCGATCGCCCGAGTTCGAACGCAAGCTCGCCTACTATCGCGAGAAGTTGGCGATGGAGCAGCTGCTCGGCTCCGTCGGCAAGGCCGCCACGACCGAGGAAGCGGAGCGGAAGGCCTATGACGACGCGGCCAAGGCAGAGCCGCCGCAGCAGGAAATCCACGCACGGCACATTCTGTTGCCGACCGAGGAGGAGGCCAAGAAGGCGCTCGCGCGAGTCAAGGGCGGCGAGGACTTCGCCAAAGTCGCAACCGAGCTCTCCAAGGATCCGTCCGGCAACGGCGGCGATCTCGGCTGGTTCACCAAGGACCGCATGGTGCCGGAATTCTCCGACGCCGCTTTCAAGCTGAAGGAAGGCGAGATCTCCGAGCCGGTGAAGACACAGTTCGGCTGGCACATCATCAAGATCGAGGGCTCGCGCACCAAGAGCTTCCCTCCCTTCGAGCAGGTCAAGGACCAAGCCGCCCGCTACGTCTCCCAGAAGGCGGAGCAGGACGCCATCCTCCAGCTCCACAACGCGGCGAAAATCGAGATGTTCGACGCCGACGGCAAGCCGTTGCCGGAGGCCCCGATGGCCGATCCGAGCAAGATGGCTCCCGCCGGCGGCTGACAAGCCGAAGACGCCCTGACGTCGGGTTGAGCCCCCGCGAGAGCAGGCTGGCCTGCTCTCTTTTCTGCTCTGGAAACGCTCATGGCCGCTCCCGCCCCGCTCTCGCCGCTGGCGCCGAAGACCTATCCCGCCCTGCCGCCGATCGCCGGCGTTCGTTTTGCGACGATCGCCGCAGGGGTGCGCTATTCGGGGCGAACCGATGTCATGATGGCGCTGTTCGATCGGCCGGCGGCGGTCGCGGGCGTGTTCACGCGCTCGAAGTGCCCCTCGGCGCCGGTCGACTGGTGCCGTGAGCATCTGAAGGGCGGCAAAGCGCGCGCGCTGATCGTCAACTCCGGCAACGCCAACGCTTTCACCGGCGGCGTCGGCGCCGCCGCCGTCGCCCATGTCGCCGAGGCCGCGGCCAAGGCGATCGGCGCAGCGCCAAGCGAAATCTTCATGGCCTCGACCGGCGTCATTGGCGAGCCGCTCGACGGCACGCGCATCACGCGGGTCATCGACACGCTGATCGCCGACGCGCGCGAGGACGCGCTCCTCGCCGCCGCCAAGGCGATCATGACCACCGACACCTATCCGAAGATCGCGACCGCCCGCGTCAAGCTCGGCGATGGCGAAGTCGTCATCAACGGCATCGCCAAGGGCGCAGGCATGATCGCGCCCGACATGGCGACGATGCTGGCCTACGTATTCACGGACGCAGCCATCGCGTCTCAAGCGCTGCAGGCGATGCTGTCGAAATCAGTGGAGCGCTCGTTCAACGCGATCACCGTCGACAGCGACACCTCGACCTCCGACACGCTGATGCTGTTCGCCACTGGCGCGGCCAAGAACGCGACACGAATTGAAGACGCCGCCGATCCGCGCGCCGCCGAGTTCCGTCGCGCGCTCGACAAGCTTCTGCGCAATCTCGCGCATCAGGTCGTGCGCGACGGCGAAGGCGCGCGCAAGTTCATCACCGTCAACGTCGAAGGCGCGGCGACCCGCAAGGCGGCCAAGCGCATCGCGCTCTCGATCGCCAACTCGCCGCTGGTCAAGACCGCCTGCGGGGGCGAAGACGCCAATTGGGGCCGCGTGGTCATGGCGGTCGGCAAGGCGGGCGAGAAGGCCGAGCGCGACAAGCTCGACATCTTCTTCGGCAAGACCCGCGTCGCCCACCAGGGCTCTGCGCGATCCCGTATACGACGAAGCGGAGACGTCCGCCTACATGAAGCGGGACTCGATCGAGATTACCGCCGATCTCGGCATCGGCCGCGGGCGCGCGACGGTGTGGACCTGCGACCTCACGAAGGAATATGTCGAGATCAATGGCGACTATCGCTCGTGAAGCTCGTGCTCGTCGTCGCGGCGGCGTTGATCGACGCCGACGGACGGGTGCTGCTCGCGCAACGGCCGAAGGGCAAGACCCTTGAGGGCCTGTGGGAGTTCCCCGGCGGCAAGGTCGACGCGGGCGAAGGGCCGGAGGACGCGCTCATCCGTGAACTCATGGAAGAGCTCGGCATTACGGTCAAAGCGGACTGCCTCGCGCCGCTGACCTTCGCCAGCCACGCGTATGACGATTTCCACCTGCTTGATGCCGCTTTACGTCTGTCGGCGCTGGGAGGGCTTTCGTTCAGCCGCTCGACGGTCAGGCGCTGAAATGGGTGCGGCCAAAGGATCTGAGATCCTACCCGATGCCGCCGGCGGACGCGCCGCTGCTCCCGCATCTCGAGGAGCTGCTGGGGTAGCGACGCCAGCTAAGGCGCCGCCGTCCAGGCCTTGTATTCGTCGTCCGATACGGACGGCGATTTCTTGACGAAAGCCACGATCGACCACAGGTCCTTATCGGGCGCCCCGGCCAGGCCGAAGCTCGGCATGCCGGTGAACTTGATGCCGTTCTTGATCGCCCAGAACAGTTGCGACGTGGTCCGCTCTTTAGCCATGACCTTGAGATCGGCTGGGACCGGCTTTAGCCCTTCGGACCATTTGGCCCAATTGGCGTCCGGCGGTCCGCCGTGACAGTTCACGCACCCGATCGTCGCGTAGACGCGTGCGCCGGCCTTGACCGTCTCGGGATCGTCGAGATTGGCCGGCGGCGTCTCGGTTCCATGCGCGACGACGGAGGCTCCCCTCACGCTCGCCAGCGCCCAGTCGACGATCGCCGGATTGTCCGCGGTTTCTCCGACATTGTAGAAGCCGCCGAAGAAATAGATCGCAGCGCCAATGGCGGCGATGATCGCGAGCGCGCCGATAAGAGCAAGGAAGCGCATCGAACCGTCTCCTGCCGCCGTCGATCGCCGGTCCGCAAGGGCTCGACCGACGCCCTCCCCGCGGATGCGCGGCAATTCGCACAATCTCAGCATCCGCCCGGGCATGCCTGCGGGTCAAGCCCCGAACAGGGCGACGTCTTCGGCGATCGCCGCCTTTTCGAGGTCGCGATCGAGCGTCGCCAAGAGCAGCCTTTCGCGCTTCGCGCAAGTCCCGCCCGCCCCTTAATCCTTTCCGCATCCTTTCCGTGGCATTGTCCCCCCGTGCCAAAGCCCGCTCCCTCCGCCGAACTCCGCGTTCTCCCCGCCGCGCCCGACCTCGCCGCGGCGGTGACCGCCTGGCTTCGGCCATCTCGCCCACGAGCGCCGCCTGTCAGCGCGCACGATCGAGGCCTACGGCCGCGACGCCAGGCAATATCTCTCCTTTCTCGAGAAGCGTTTCGGCGCGCCGCCGGCATCGCCGATTTCACCGACTGCGCCCCGGGCGATCTGCGCGCCTTTCTCGCCCACCGGCGGGCGGAAGGGGTCGAGGGCCGCTCGCTGCAGCGCGCGCTCTCCGCGCTCAAATCGCTCGCCCGCCATATCGCGCGCGAAGGCGGGGAAACAGCCGCAGCGCTCGGGGCGGTCCGCGCGCCCAAGGCGGGGCGGCGCCTGCCCCGACCCTTGAGCCCGTCGGACGCCAAGGCGATGACCACGACCGCGCTTGCGCGAAGGCGAGGCGCGCGAACCCTGGGTGTTGGCGCGCGACGCCGCGGTGCTCGCGCTCTGCTACGGCGCGGGCCTGCGCATCTCGGAGGCGCTCTCGATCCGACGCGGCGACGCGCCGATCGGCGAAACGGACGCCATCACGATCGTCGGCAAGGGCCAGAAGTCGCGCTCGGCGCCGATCATTCCGCCAGTGCGCAAGGCGGTCGAGGACTATCTGTCGCTTTGCCCCTTCGCGCTCAAGCCCGCCGGCCCGTTGTTCGTCGGCGCGAAGGGCGGCCCGCTTGTCGCCGCGCATCGTGCAACTGGCGATGGCGCGAATGCGCGGCGCGCTCGGCCTGCCCGAAAGCGCGACGCCGCATGCGCTCCGCCATTCGTTCGCCACCCATCTTCTGGCGCGAGGCGGCGACTTGAGAACCATCCAGGACCTGCTCGGCCATGCCTCGCTGTCCACGACGCAGGTCTATACCGGAGTCGACAGCGCGCGCCTGCTTGCGGCCTATCGCTCCGCCCATCCGCGCGCTTAAAACCGCGCCTCCCCTATCGACGACCTCGGACGCGGGCTTTAAGAAGGCGGCGCGATAATCACGAGGGTCAAAATCCATGTCCGGCAAGCGCATTGTGTTCACCGGCGGAACCGGCAAGGCCGGCCGCCACGCCGTTTCGCATCTCGTCGCCCATGGCTACTCCGTCCTCAATGTCGATCTGAAGCCGCTCGACCTGCCGGGCGTCCCGACGTTGATCGCCGACCTGACGGACAACGGCCAGGCGTTCAACGCGCTGACCACCCACCCCACCTTCGCCGGCTTCAACGATGGCCGGCCGCCGAGCCCGCCCGACGCGGTGGTGCATTTCGCCGCCATCCCGCGCGTGCTGATCGAGCCCGACAACGTCACGTTCACAACGAACGTCACCAGCACCTACAACGTCATCGAGGCGGCGATGAAGCTCGGCGTGCGCAAGGTCATCATCGCCTCGAGCGAGACCACCTATGGCGTCTGCTTCGCGGAAGGAGACAAGGATTTCCACTCGTTCCCGCTCGAAGAGGATTACGACGTCGATCCGATGGATTCCTACGGCCTGTCGAAAGTCTGCAACGAGAAGACCGCCCGCGCCTTCGCCATGCGCTACAAGGCCGACATCTACGCGCTCAGGATCGGCAACGTGATCGAGCCGCATGAATATGGTCCGTTCAAGGGCTATGCCGCCAATCCGCCGGTGCGCAAGCGCAACGCCTGGAGCTATATCGACGCGCGCGACCTTGGCGAGATCGTGCGCCTATGCCTGGAGAAGGACGGACTCGGCTTCCAGGTGTTCAACGCGACCAACGATACGATCACGCTCAACATTCCGACCAAAGAAGCGCTGAAGCAGGTTGCGCCGAAGACGCCCGTCACGCGCGAGATGGGCGAGTTCGAGGCGCCTTTGTCGAACCGCAAGATCCGCGAAGTGCTCGGCTTCAAGGAGGCCCACAACTGGCGGACACACGTGAGCGGTTGAATCCGGGCGCTGCGGCAAGCTCTCCGATTCCCAAGAGTTCTTGCCCGTCATCACATGCTTGCACATTAGGAAATCTGGGGTTTTCCGCAGTCTTCGACTCACGCTGACCTAACGGAGAATCTCAAGCCCCTCGATTTGACGTTCTTGTCATGACGGCGATATATTCCCGTGATCGGTTGTATTCTTTGTGACCCTTTGGAGGTCGCTTGATATAGATCAAGGGGAAGTCGCCATGGCCATGGGTTGGGAAAAGCTGTTCAAGAACAACCCGACGCCTGCAAACGACTCGCGGGCTCTCGCCATTCGCTATGAGCCGGCGGAAGACGGCCCCTCCGCCAACTCCGGCCCCGTCATCACCAGTTTGGGCGCTCTGGCGTCTGGCGATCAGGGCCGAAATGGGGAAGCGAGGTCGCTTAAGGTCGCGCGCACTTTCGACTCGATTGGACGGCGCAACGAAGGTCTGCGCACTCACCTCGACGGCATTGAGCTTTCATTCCGCAATATCGAGGCCATCCGTTCTCAGTTCTACGAAGCCTTGGGTCCGATTGATCAGACGCTGATCGAGATCGAGCGAACGAAAGTCGCCCACCTCGAGACGGAGCGCAAGTTCGAAGGGTTAAGCGAAGCGCACGAACGCTTGCGGACTAACCATGCCGTCCTGACGCTCGACCGCAATGCGCTGGGCGTTCGACACCAGGAAGCGGTCGGAGCGGCTAAAGGACGTCGAGAAGGCGCTTGCCGTCGCCGAGACGAGCGCCTCTGAGGCTCGCGCTGCGCTCACGGAGCGGAAGGCGAAACTTGAGCGCACTGAGCGAGAGCTCGAGGACAATAAGCGGCGCCTGCATACAGTGAGCGAACAACTGCCGGCGATTCGGGCGGAATTCGGCGCCAAGGAGAAGCGCCTTCAAGAGGTCGAGCAGCATCGGGCCGCCCTGCAGGACCAAAATGCTCTCATGGCGCAGGAGAACAAGACGCTGCGTGCAAGAAGCGAGGAGTTCGTGGCCAACGCCTCGAAGCTCAATCGGCAAGTGAGCGACCTCGAGAGCCGACGCGACGACCTGACCCGGCGCGTGGAGGAGCTTGAGGCGACATTGGCCCAGGAGAGGGCCGCCCATGCCAAGCTCAAAGCCACTCACCTCGACGCCGCCGAATCGCACCGCCTGACCGCATCGAACTTGCGCGAAGAACTCGGCGCGATGGCGTCACGTTCGGAAGCGGCTGAGAAGCTTCTCACGGAGGCGCGCGGAAACTTACGCGAACGCGAAGCTGAAATTCGAGGTTTCGAGCAGCGGGCGGTCGAAAGCGCGCTTGCCGCGAAATCTAAAGATGCGGCCCTCGCTGATGTCGAGAAGGATCTCGCCTCAGCGCGCGCCTCGCACGCGGAAGTCGACGCCGTTCGCGCCGCCCTCGATCAGCGATCGGCCGAGCTGGCCAAGGCGCTGGAGGCGAAGGACGCTGCTTTGCAGCGCGCCGAGCAGAAGATCGTCACGGTTGAGGGTCGCCTTGCCGAACAGACCAAGGCGATGGAGACAGAGCGCGAGGAGCTCGGGGCGAGGCTGGCCAAGCTCAAGGAACAGCTTGAAGCCGAGCAAGCCGCGCGCTCCTTCGCCGAAGGAGCATTACAAGCCGCGCGACAGGAACGCGGCTCCCGGCGCCACGAGGCCGAAGGCGCCCCCGCAGCGCCGAAGGAACCGCCGACCCCAGTCAACGAGAGCGCGCGCGACAAGATCACCCGCCTGCGTGGGTAAGGCGCGCCGCTTCAGTCAAGGACGTGCGGCCGGGACGCTGGATAAGAAAAATCGACAATTTCTTGCCAAGCCGGCTGGGACTTGGTATTGTTTTTCAGAAATCCTGATAGATAGCCCCGTAAAGCCATCCCATGGACCACGCGCAACCGACTTTGGCGTAAGTAGCGCGAGCCAGTCCTAAAGCTTTAAGGCCATTGGGGAAGCCCAGAGAGGCTCTTCGAGCCCGGGCGCGGCGCCTCAAGATCAGGTCTTTGCGACGAGGGGAGCGTAAAAAAGTGGCGCAAAAGCGCACTTAAGCTCTTGAAACAATTGAGCACGCGTAACTTTGTGCGCGGCGCCCTGGAATGGCAACGCTCAAGAATGGCGTGGGCCCCGGCGCGCTTCGGCGGAGCGGGGCCCTGTTCGCGGTCAGCGAACTTCTGGGATGTTGCAGATGATAATTCGGAGGCGGAACGCTTGGCCTTCGCGTCCCGGCGCCGCTGATGTCGTCAACGATGTTTGAAACGCCCTTCCGCTCTGGCATATGGGGCGGCGATGGGCGTTTGACCCTTTTCGTCCAGGGTCCCTACTCTTGGTCCGGCGGAGTCATGGCTACCCCGACTTTCTGCCGCTCCCAGGGGATGGAGCGGCGGTTGCGTCGTCCTCAAGATTGCCTGTTCATGACGACGTGATGACATTCCGCCGCAAGGCCGCGGCTGTCAAATCACAATTCGCGCCCCGCGAGATTGGGCATCGCGAGAAAACAGCGCCGGTTCGCTCGCGGCTTCGGCCGCTGCGATCGCCGTCATGTTGACGATGCCGCGCGCGGTCACGGTGGGCGTCAGCACGTGCGCCGGCTTGGCCGGCCCCATGAGAATTGGCCCAATCGGCAGCGCGTCGGCGATGACGCGCGTGAGCTGCAGCGCCGTGCTTCCCGCGTCGAGATTCGGAAAGATCAGCACATTGGCCTCGCCTTCGAGCCGTGAGTTCGTGATCACGCGCTTGCGGGCGACCAGTGACAGCGCGGTGTCGGCCTGCATTTCACCGTCGACTTCGAGGTCCGGCGCGCGCTCCCGCAACAGACGCAGAGCCTCGCGCATCTTCAGCGCCGACGGCGTGTCGGCCGAGCCGAAGTCGGAATGCGAAATCAGCGCGATTTTAGGCACAAGACCGAAGCGGCGCACATGCACGGCGCACGCGACCGCCGTCTCGGCGATCTCTTCCGCGCTCGGGTCGTAACGAACATGCGTGTCGGCCAGGAAATAGACGCCCGTGGAAGCAACGACCAGCGACAGAGCCGAGAAATCCTTCATCCCCGGCGCGAGCCCGACGATGTCGCGAATATGATCGAGGCGCGATGTGAAGCGCCCTTCGAGTCCGCAGATCAGCGCATCCGCTTCGCCGCGGCGCACCGCAAGCGCGCCAATCACGCTGGGCGAGGTGCGCACGACGGTGCGCGCGACATCCGGAGTCACGCCCTTGCGGCCCGCGGCTTCGAGATAGGTTGCGACATAGTCGCGATAGCGGGGATCGTCCTCGGGATTGATGATCTCGAAATCGTCGCCGGCCTTGATCGTCAGGCCGAAGCGCTTGATACGGTCTTTGATCACTTCCGGACGGCCGATCAGGATCGGCTTGGCGAGTTGCTCCTCCAGCACGACTTGGGTCGCGCGCAGCACGCGTTCATCTTCGCCTTCGGAGTAAATGACGGTCTTCATCGCCGCCCGCGCCTTGGCGAACAGCGGCTTCATGATGAAGCCGGAACGGAAGACGAAACGGTTGAGCTGATCGCCGTAGGCGTCGAAATCGGCGATCGGCCTGCGCGCGACGCCGCTCTCCATCGCCGCCCGCGCGACCGCCGGCGCGATGCGCAGCATCAGCCGCGGATCAAACGGGCTCGGGATCAGCGAAGTCTTCCCGAACAGAACGGACTGGCCGCCATACGCCTGCGCCGCGACCTCGGAGGGCGTCTCGCGCGCCAGCGCCGCAATCGCCGCGACCGCCGCCTTCTTCATCGCCTCGTTGATCTCGCTCGCAACGACATCGAGAGCGCCACGAAAGATGTAAGGAAAGCACAGGACGTTGTTGACCTGATTAGGATAGTCGGAGCGGCCGGTGCAGATCATCGCGTCCGGCCGGGTTTCAAGCGCGAGTTCCGGCATGATTTCCGGGTTCGGGTTGGCGAGCGCCATCACCAGCGGATCACTCGCCATCTGCTTGAGCATCTCGGGCTTCAGCACGCCGCCAGCCGAGAGGCCGAGGAAAATGTCGGCGCCGGGAATAGCGTCAGCGAGCGTGCGCGCGCTGGTGTCGCGAGCGTAGACCTCCTTCCAGCGGTCCATCAGCGTGTTGCGGCCCTTGTATACGACCCCGTCGATGTCGCAGACGATGATGTTGTCTCGGCTCGCGCCGAGCGAGACGAGAAGATTGAGCGAAGCGAGCGCCGCTGCGCCAGCGCCGGAGCAGACGATCTTGACCTCGCCGATCCGCTTGCCGGTGAGCTCAAGCGCGTTGACGATTGCCGCGGAAACAATAATCGCCGTCCCATGCTGATCATCGTGGAAGACGGGAATGCCCATGCGGGCCTTCGCCTTCTCCTCGACCTCGAAACATTCGGGACCCTTGATGTCCTCAAGATTAATCCCGCCGAAGGTCGGCTCGAGCGCGACGATGACGTCGACCAGCTTGTCGACGTTCAGTTCCGCCACCTCAATGTCGAACACATCGATGCCGGCGAATTTCTTGAACAGAACCGCCTTGCCTTCCATCACCGGCTTCGACGCCAGAGGACCGATGGCGCCGAGACCCAATACCGCTGTGCCGTTGGTGAGGACTGCGACCAGATTCTGGCGCGAGGTGTAGATCGCCGCGCTGTGGGGATCGGCGGCGATCGCCAAGCATGGAAAGGCGACACCGGGCGAATAGGCGAGCGCGAGGTCGCGCTGGTTGGCGAGCGGCTTGGTGGCGACGATCTCCAGCTTCCCCGGACGGGGCGCGCTGTGAAACAGCAGGGCGTCCGCCTTGAGATCGGCCTCGCCTTCCAAGGGCATTCGCGCTTCCCGTCGTTTTTGAGGCTAGGACTGTTGCCGCATTGCGCGGCTTGGAACAAGAGCGCGCGCGCAAAGTGTGAGTGCGGTCTCGTCCTCTATTGCGCTTGGTCAGACGCCCCCGCGTCCGGCTGGCTGGCCGCCTGCTTCTCATCCGGAGAAGGCGACGGCGGAACGTTCGGCTCCGCCAATTGCTGGACTACAGCCTGCTGTATTGTGGGCTGCCGCACGCCCGAGGGCTGCTCGCGGAGGAATGTGTCCCACTGCTCCTTCGTGCCATAGAAGACGTCGCGATCGACGGCGCCATTGATACCGGGCGTCTGCCCGTCGGACTGATATTGCCAGAACGCCCACGCTCGCGATCCATACTTGACCGCAGGATGGTATTTGGTGGACCGGACCCAGATCGAATAGTCGGAGAAGGCGCCGCCCGACAGAATGGCCTCGTAGAAGTCCACCGTCGTGTAGATGATCGGGCGCTTTCCGTAGTGGCGCTCCATTTCCTGGAGCATCACCCTCATGTCGACCGCAGCGCTTTCCTGGGTAAGATGGCGGTGGCAGGTTTTCGACGTCGGCGTCGCCTCGACGTCGAGCACCGGCGGCAGGGCATCGTCCTCGACCGGCGCGTTCTGCTCGAAAAAAGTCATCTCCTCCATCGGCGGGCGGCACCAATAGACGAAATGATAGGCGCCGCGAGGCACGCCAGCGGTTTTCGCGCCGGTCCAATTGGCCTGGAAGCGCTCGTCGGCGCGATCGCCGCCCTCGGTCGCTTTGATCCAGGCGAACTTGACCCCGCTGCTGGCGACTGCGTTCCAATCGATGTCGCCCTGGAACTTCGAGACGTCGATCCCGTGGACCGGGTAGTCATGCGGCCTCGGAAAGCTTGTCTTAACCATGCCCGAAGGAAGGTCGGCGACATCGATGGGACCAGCGCCGCCGCCGCAGCCCGATAGGGCGACCGCAAACGCGAAGGCCGCGAACGAGCGTGGGCGGGAAAGGAAAATCTTGCCGTCCTGCATTGTCACCCTGGTCCCAATCGATCCGCGAACTGAATTCACACCGGACGACCGAATTAGAGCGATCCTCGTAACGCTTCGTTAATGCACATCGTTAACGCGCGCAGGCAAGCCTGATAAACCGGGGCTGTCGCGCGTCCCGCTGAGAAATCCCTCTATGTCTTGCCGACCGGATCTGTCAATGCGAGTTGCGGTGGCCTTATAATCCACGAATCGGAGCGTCGATGCCGGTTACGCGTCGGGGTCGTCGTCTTCGTGTTTTCCGCTGAGCGACCTATATATGCTGCTGATCGAGATTTGCCGGAATATTTGGCGATGACGGGTTTTCTTGGCGATCGTCGAGCAAACAGCGTTCGCGCCCGAAGATTAGGATGAGATTTTGCTCACGAAGAAGGGTAAGTACGGCCTCAAGGCCATGGTCCATCTGGCCGGACTAGAGCCGGATGCTCTGGCTCAGGTCGCGGACATCGCCAAAACCAATTCGATCTCGAAAAAGTTCCTCGATCATATCCTGACCGAGCTCAGACACGCTGGCCTCGTCTACTCCAAGAAAGGCAAAGGCGGGGGATACGCTCTCGCACGCCCGGCCCATGAGATCCGGGTCGGCGCGATCGTGCGCGCTCTCGACGGTCCTTTGGCCCCAATCCAGTGCGCTTCGGTTACCGCATTTCGACCTTGCGACGATTGCGGCGATCTCAAATCCTGCTCGGTCCGCTTGATTATGGTCGAAGCGCGCAACGCCATCGCCAACGTCCTCGATCGTTGCACGCTCGCCGAGATGCGCGCGCGCTCGTCCTCGGGTGATCGGGAGCTGATGTATCACATATAGCGGTGGAACCGGCGCTTAGATCGGATCCGGCCCGCGTGAGATAGCGGCGACGCCCGTGCGCGAGACCTCGACCAGCCCGATCGGACGCATGAGCTCGACGAAGTCGTCGATCTTGCGCGGCGCGCCGGTCAGTTCGAAGATAAAGCTCTCGATGGTGGCGTCGATCACTTTCGCGCGGAAAGCGTCGGCGAGGCGCATCGCCTCGACTCGGTTCTCGCCCTTGCCCTTGACCTTGATCATCGCCAGTTCCCGCTCGATCGCGCGCACGGACAAGGTCAGGTCGTTCACCGTGTGAACGGGAACCAACCGCTCGAGCTGGTGGCGGATCTGCTCAATAATCTCCGGTGTGCCGGAGGTGACAATGGTGATGCGCGAAAGATGGGTCTCGTGCGTAACCTCCGCGACGGTCAAACTTTCGATATTGTACCCGCGTCCCGCGAACATGCCGACGACGCGGGCGAGCACGCCCGGCTCATTGTCGACCAGAACCGATAGCGTGTGAGTTTCAATATTAGATTTCGTCGTCGCCGAAGAATAGGGCGAGAGCGGCTGGAGGAGGGAGGTCTTGCTCATACGCATCATGTCCTTGCTCGCGCCGCCCTTGAGAGCGTCGCATCGTCTCGTCGTTCAGGCGGCCACGGCATTCGGTTCGGCCACGACCCACCGCCGGAAAAGATCGAAGTCGATATTTCCGCCCGACAGCACGAGCCCAATCTTGCGCCCCTTGAGACGCGATCGCTCCTTCGTTGCCGCCGCGAGCGCGGCCGCGCCCGCGCCCTCGGCGAGGTTGTGCGTATCGGTCCAATAGGCGCGTACCGCTGCGGCTACCTCGTCATCGCTAACGAGCGTGATCCGCGCTACCCCCTTAAGGATGACCTCAAGCGCCTCTTGGTCGGGAACACGGGTCGCCATGCCGTCGGCAAGTGTGTCGGCGCTGTTGGTGGGAACGACGCGATTTGCGGCGAACGAAAGCGAGTAGGCCGGCGCTTCCGTCGATTGCACGCCCACAATCTCCGTCTTGAGACCCAGAGCGTCTCGCGCCGAGATACAACCGCAGATTCCCGAGCCCTGACCGATCGGAACGTAAAGCACATCGAGGTCCGAACGTTCGCTCAGGAGCTCGAGCGCGTAGGTCGAGACGCCGAGCGCCAAATCACGATGGAACGAGGGAACCGGGTGCAGGCCGCGCGAACTCGCGAGCCGCATCGCCTCCTCTCGCGCCGCTTGAAAGTCACGCCCGAACTCGATCAATTCGGCGCCGAGCGCACGCATCGCAGCATTTTTCTCGGTTGAATTGCCCTGTGGGACGACGATCGTCACCTGAAGCCCTGCACGCCCCCCGGCGAAGGCAAGACTCTGGCCGTGATTGCCGCGCGTGGCCGAAATGATCCCGCGAACCGCCGGATCGCGCTTGGCGAGCGAATCGACATAAGCGAGGCCGCCCCGCACCTTGAAGGCGCCCGTCGGCAGGTGGTTCTCATGCTTTACGACGACCTCGGCGCCAAGCCGCTCATCGAGGAGCGGCCAGTTCAGCGCCGGCGTCGGGCGCAAGGCTTGAAGCACGACCTCGTGCGCCCGACGGATTTCCTGCAAACTGAACATGGCGAAAGCCCTTATCCCTGACTCCTCTCCCGACCGAGAGGGAGTCAGACCAGCATCTTGCCCTTTTCGTCGATGATGTTTTCCAGCTCGACGCCCGCGTCGTCCTCAAGCGCCGCCAGGATCATTTCGTTATGCGCCTTGCCCGATGGGATCATTGGGAAGCAGTTCTCCTTTTGATCAACGAGGCAGTCGAAGATGACGGGCTTGGGCGTTTCGATCATTTCCATGATCGCCGCATCGAGCTTTGCTGGATCCGAGCAGCGGATCCCGTGCGCCCCATACGCTTCGGCCAGCTTGACGAAGTCCGGCAGTGAATCCGTGTAGCTTTCCGAATAGCGCCCGCCGTGCAGAAGCTCCTGCCATTGGCGCACCATGCCCATGTACTGGTTATTGAGAATGAAGATCTTGACGGGCAGGCGATATTGGGCGGCCGTCGACATCTCCTGCATGTTCATGAGAATCGAGGCTTCGCCGGCGATGTCGACAACCAGCGACTTCGGATGCGCGAGCTGAGCGCCGATTGCAGCCGGCAACCCGTAGCCCATGGTTCCGAGGCCGCCGGAAGTCATCCAGCGGTTCGGCTCCTCAAAGGCGAAATGCTGCGCGGCCCACATCTGGTGCTGGCCGACCTCGGTGGTAATGTAGACATCGCGGCCCCTGGTCAGCTCGTAAAGCCTCTTCACCGCGTGCTGAGGCTTGATGATCTTCTCGGAATTGCGGAAGCCGAAGGAGTTGCGCGCCCGCCAACCGTCGATCGCGCTCCACCATTTGGCGAGTGCGGCCGCCTCGGTCTGATGCGAGCCGGCGCGCCATAAACGGACCATATCCTCCAGCACATGCGCGCAGTCGCCAACGATGCCGAGATCGACTTTGACATTCTTGTTTATCGAGGACGGATCGATGTCGATGTGGATCTTCCGCGACTTCGGCGAAAAGGCGTCAAGGCGTCCGGTAATGCGATCGTCGAAGCGCGCGCCGACGCAGATCATAAGATCGCAGTCATGCATGGCGTTGTTGGCCTCGAACGAACCATGCATGCCAAGCATGCCGAGCCACTGCCTGTCGGACGCAGGATAGGCGCCGAGCCCCATCAGCGTCGACGTGATCGGAAACCCCGTCGCGCGCACAAGCTCGCGCAGCAGCGTCGAAGCGTTGGGGCCGGAATTGACGACGCCGCCGCCGGTGTAGAAGACAGGCTTTTTCGCCGCCGCCATCATCTCAACCGCGTGCCGAACCCGCTCGAGGTCGCCCTTGAGCTGGGGCTGATAGGTCTTGTGCGGGACGTTTTTTTGGAACGTGTAGGAGCCGGTGGCGAATTGCACGTCCTTAGGAATGTCGACGACCACCGGACCGGGCCGGCCGTGCGAAGCTATGTAGAAGGCCTCGTGCAGGATGCGCGGCAGATCGTCGACACGGCGCACGAGATAATTGTGCTTGGTGCAGCTGCGGGTGATGCCGGTCGTATCGCATTCCTGGAAAGCGTCGGAGCCGATCAGATGGGTCGGCACCTGGCCGGTGATGCAGACCAGAGGGATCGAGTCCATGAGCGCGTCGGTGAGCCCGGTGATGGCGTTGGTTGCGCCAGGTCCCGAGGTGACCAGGAGGACTCCGACCTTGCCGGTCGAACGCGCGTAACCTTCAGCAGCGTGGGCCGCCCCCTGTTCGTGGCGGACGAGGATGTGGCGGAGCTTATTCTGGTGGAAGATGGCGTCGTAGATCGGAAGCACGGCGCCGCCCGGATAGCCAAAGACCATCTCGACGCCCTGGTCCTTCAGCGCCTCGACGACCATTTCCGCGCCGGTCATTTCCTTGGCCATAATCGCAACTCTCCGCCTTTTCTCATCAGTCGCAAAATCGAGACAACAAAAAAGGCCCTCAAAGGGGCCTTCGGGTAAGCGCTAGCGAACGGGATGCAGACCTTATGTCTGCCCGCCCTCCAGCGCCAAAGGTACAATAAGCTTCGCCACGCGTCCGCCTCGAATTGAAAACGCGGTAACACTAGAGAAGGCGAAAGGCGGCGTCAAGCCGTTGCGGGTGCAGTGGCCGACTGCGCATGAACGTCGAGCCAATGGCGGCCTTAGGGAGGAGAGCGACACATGTCTGGCAACCATCAAGACGATCAACACCGGCGTTCTTGCCATCTCCTACCTGGAATACGGCCCCGCGTCCGGCTGGCCGTGCATCATGGGGCACGGCTTCCCTTACGACGCGCACGCCTATGATCAGGCCGCGCCGATCCTTGCGCATGCAGGGGCGCGGGTGATCGTTCCCTACCTGCGCGGCTACGGCCCGACGCGGTTCCTCAAGGCCGAGACGCCGCGTTCCGGCGAGCAGGCGGCCCTCGGCGTGGACCTTCTTGATTTCATGGACGCGCTCAAGATCGAATGCGCGGTTCTCGGCGGCTACGATTGGGGTGGGCGCGCCGCTTGCATCGTCTCCGCGCTTTTGCCGAACCGGGTCGTCGCGCTCGTCTCCGGCAATTCGTACAACATTCAAAGCATTGCGCATGCGATGGAGCCGGCGAGCCCCGCCGAGGAGGCGGCGTTGTGGTACCAATATTACTTCCACAACGAGCGCGGCCGGCGGGGTCTCGAGAAAAACCGGAGGGGGATCGTGCGCCTCTGTTGGCGCATGTGGTCGCCCAACTGGGCGTTTGACGACGCGACCTTCGATCGAACGGCGAGCGCCTTCGACAATCCCGACTTCGTCGCGGTCGTCATCCATTCCTATCGGCATCGTTACGGGCTCGCGCCTGGCGCCGGCGATCCTCGGTACGATGAGATTGAAATGGGACTCGCGGCTCAGCCACCGAATCGCCGTTCCGGCCATCACCATCGACGGCGACACGGACGGCGTAAATCCAGGCACGGCCGATCACGCGAAGAAATTCAGCGGGCTGCACGAACATCGCGTGTTCGCGGGCGCCGGCCACAATCTCCCGCAGGAGCGGCCGGAGGAATGGGCGCGGGCGGTCATCGACGCGCGGAAGATGGCGAACGCTTAAGGAACGAAAGGGGCCATCAGCCGTTACCTTCGCGTGGAAGGGGATACGGGGTTGGCGATCACAGACTTTCCAGGTGTCGGTCAGGACGCGCGGCCTGACCGCTCGAAGCTTGCCGACGTTCTCGGTCCGGGCCTTATAACCGGCGCTTCGGATGACGACCCCAGCGGCATAGCGACCTACGCGCAAGCGGGCGCGGCGTTCGGCTTCGCTCTCTCCTGGACCCTCCTGCTCACTTATCCGCTGATGTGCGCGATTCAGATGATCAGCGCCGAGATCGGGCGTGTGACAGGCAAGGGCATCGCCGCCAATATGCGGCGGTACTATTCCCCATATCTGCTCTACGCGCTGGTGGGTCTCCTCGTCCTCGCCAATGTCATCAACATCGGCGCCGACCTTGGAGCGATGGGCGCAGCGCTGCAGCTCATTCTGCCCGGCCCGAAATGGCTCTATGTGCCGGCGTTCGCCATTCTCATCGTGCTTCTGGAAGTGTTCATGCGCTATGCGAGCTATGTCTCCGTGTTGCGCTGGCTCACGCTCTCGCTGTTCGCTTATGTCGCGACAGTGTTCGTCGTTGGCGTGCCATGGGGAACGGTCGCCTTCCATCTCGTCGTTCCGCATGTCGAATGGACGGCGGCCTATTTCACGATGGTCGTCGCCATCTTCGGCACGACGATCAGCCCCTATCTGTTTTTCTGGCAGGCTTCGGAGGAGGTCGAGGACGTCAAGGAAGACCCGGCCGCGGAGCCGATCCTCGAAGCGCCAGCTCAAGCGCCGCGGGAGCTTCAGCGCATCCGGCTCGACACGATGGTTGGCATGGGCCTTTCCAATGTGATCGCGCTTTTCATCATGCTGACGACCGCGGCGACGCTCCACGCACACGGCGTGACGAACGTCGAAACCTCGGCGGACGCCGCGAAGGCGCTCAAGCCAATCGCGGGAGAGCTGGCCTTCGCCATTTTCGCGCTCGGCATCGTCGGCACGGGACTGCTCGCGGTGCCGGTTTTGGCCGGGAGCGCGGCTTACGCTCTGGGAGAGACGCTCGGCTGGCGGATCGGGCTCGCTGAGCGCGCCCGCCGGGCGCCGGCCTTCTATCTGGCGATTGCTGGCGCGACGCTCGTGGGGGCGCTCCTCAATTTTTCGCCGCTCGATCCGATCAAGGCGCTGATCTTCAGCGCCGTCGTCAACGGGATCGCCGCGGTTCCGATCATGGTTTTGATCATGCACATGGCCTCGCGACGAGAGGTCATGGGCGAGTTCGCCTTGAAGCCCTGGCTCAAGATGCTCGGCTGGCTGGCGACCGCCGTCATGGCCGCGGCGGCGGTCGGCATGTTCGCGACGTGGAACGGCTGAGCCGCGCGCGCGAACGCGCGGCCCTAAGCAAATAAGCGAGAGTAAACGACAATAAACGCCAATAAGTGAGAATAAACGTTAGTTAATTTGCTGACGTTTACTAGCGTTTATTTTTCCGAATCGAGACTTTTCAATGGGTTACAGGCGATTGGAGTAAAAAAATCTCCCTGTCTCAGGCTTTGCTGCCGGTCTCTCCATCGCCCCGCTCTCTCCTTCTCTCATGCTCAACTTTCGTTCGCCGCACGTTCGGCGAAACCCATGGTTTCGATCAGCGAATTATACGAAGGGTTCGCCGAGAAGCCAAGGTTTTGTTCGTCGCAACTCGCAACGCGTACGAAAATATCAAGCCTTACCAATGAGTTGACACGACGTGTCCAAGAATTCGAGGGCGGACTGTGTAGTCGATAATGGGGGCTGGGTATGCGGCGCGCCTCAGGCGTCGCGCGAGGGCAAAGCAAGGCAAGCGGCGGAGCCGCTAAGTCAGGCCCGTCGAGGATTTGTCTCCCCGAAATCGCCGGCGGATGAGACGCACGGCCACGAACAAGAACAGCACGACCAGTGAGATCGCGGCGACTGGGGCCGCAAGCGCCAGGAAGGATATCAGGACGGCGCCGCCAAGCTCCGCTGTGGCGATCACAGGGTTGCCAAGGCCGCCCGTCAGCACGGTCGAATGGGCGCGAAGAATCCCGGTCAACCCTTGGGTCAGTCCGGCGACGCCGCCGCCGGCGATCACAGCCGCGGTCCATTTCACCATTGGCGGCGCATCGATCATGACAGCCGCCGACACGATCGTCCCGGCGACGAAGGCGGCCGGGATCGCCAAAGTGTCGAGCAGGTTGTCGACGACCGGAATGTAATACGCCAGGACTTCCGCGAGGGCCGCCACACTGAGCATCATCAGGGCCGATGGCGTTCCAAGCCAGGCGAAACCCGTGTCCAAATGAAGGTGTCCGGTGTAGGCCGCGCCACTGACAATGAGCATCGGCAAAAACACGCGGAAGCCGGTCGCAGCGGCGAGGGCGACGCCCAAGACAATGGATAACGCCAAGTCCGACATGGGAGGTCCGGCCTCGGGTTAAAACTCGATCAGTTTGACTGGTTTCGAGGTGAAGCCATCGGTGGAATTTCAGCGCGAGTATTACAATTGGATCTGCTTCGGCTGGTTTTCAATCGCGCTGTGACCTGCCGGGTAGACGCGCGCTGCGCCGTTCAATTTTTCCGCCTCTTCAAGGCCCCACGTGTCGCCACAGTCGCCGCAGCAAGTTATCAGGCCGACCTATTCAACCAAGCTCGCCTTCCTGAGCCCCTCAACGACGGTCTCGAAATCGGCGGGGTTCTTGTAGGGCAGCACCTTCCGCCTGTGTTCCAGAGAATAGGCGGGGTTGATCCGAATGACCTCGCGCCACTGTTCGCGCGCCTCGTCGAGGCGACCCGTCTGGCCGTAAGTGGCGGCTAGGAGCACACGAGAGGCGTCTGTCTCGGGGGTGCGGAAGATCCGCCGCTTGAGGACGTTTTCGGCCTCCTCGTATCGCTGCAATTGATAGTAGGCCTGTCCTTGAAAGTGCAGCCACATGCCTGGGCACAAAGGGTTCAGCACCATCGCTCGCTCGAAATGGCGCAGCGCCTCCGCCGAGCGGCCGCTGTAGTGCAGGACCACGCCGAGCCCGGTCAACGCCTCGGCGTCATTGGGGTTGATGGCGATCGCGGTTTCCCCCGCGCGGACCGCGTCGTCGTAGCGCCGCATCCAGAGATTGGCAAAGATCAGAGCCCAATAAGCAGGGGGGTATTTCGGATCGAGCGCTGCTGACCGAGTGGCCGCCTCATACGCGAGATCGAGCGAACCTAACGGCTGGTCGGTCCACTGACTGACATAGTCGTTGATATGCGCAGCCCCTAGCCAAGCGAATGCCGGCGCGAATTGCGGGTCGAGTTCGGCGGCGCGAAGCAGCAGCTCCCGCGCCTGGGCGTTGGGCTCTTTCGCGTGTCGCCACCACAGTTCACGTCCCGCGCAGGAAACAGTCGAAAGCCTCCATATTGTCGGTCTGCTCCGCCATCAGCCGACGGCGGTCGCCCTGAGTGAGGTTAAGCGAAAGCGCGCTCACGATCTGCCCGGTCACGTCATCCTGCACGGCGAAAATGTCGGTCAAATCCCGATCGAATCGCTCCGCCCAAAGATGGCCGTCGTTGGTTGCGTCGATGAGCTGGGCCGTGATCCGGACGCGCCCGCCGACTTTGCGCACGCTGCCCTCGAGCACGTAGCGGGCCCCGAGAGTCTTGCCGATCTCCTGGACCTGGACATTCTTGCCCTTGAAAGAGAATGAGGAGTTGCGGGCGATGACGACGAGCTGAGACAGTTTCGACAAGGCGGTTATGATGTCTTCGGAAATGCCGTCGGCGAAATAGTCCTGCTCCGGGTCGCCGCTCATGTTCTGAAAGGGCAGGACCGCAATCGAGGGCCTGTCTCGGATTGCGGCCGCGACCTCTGGCTTTGTTGCAACGTCGAATTTGCTGTCGTAGGGTTGTCGTTGTCGATGGCCATCCGATAGGCGCGCACAGGCCGGGCGATGTTTTTAAGATCTTGTTCGCCGAGATCGACGAAGCTCGCTTCGACTCGCCCACGCACGTGTTCATAGACCGAGCCAGATATCAGCACCCCGCCAGGCTCGCAGATGCCCTCCAAACGCGACGCGATATTGACCCCCTCGCCAAGAATGTCCTCGCCGTCGATCAGCACGTCGCCAAGATGAACACCGACACGATAGACGATGCGCTTGCTCTCAGGCGTTTCGGCGTTTCGCGCGACCATCAGTCTCTGGATTGCGGCTGCGCATTCCACTGCGTCAACCACGGACGGAAACTCCAGCAGCAGCCCGTCGCCCATCGTCTTGACGATACGCCCGCCCCTGTCCGACACGAACGGTCGCGCCGCGTCCCGATGCTCGCGAACGACCCTCGCTGTCCCTGCCTCATCCTCCCCCATTAGGCGGGAATAGCCGACGACGTCGACGGCCATGATCGCGGCGAGCTTGCGTGTTTCGGCCATTCGGTTCCCCAGGCCGTCCTAGCACAACAATAGCGGAGCGTACGGAGACCCGATCGATTGGAACCAACCACGATCCGGAGCAGATGATAGCGCCGGGATGGAAATGCATAGCGATCCAGCATAAGCCGAGGGTGTGGGGGCGGCGATCTGAGCGCCGATCGCCAACCCGCCGCTGCCAAATCCCGCCAGGACTGCAAGAGCTTGGGCGCCGAACATGCTGATGAGGAACGCGGGCTTCATCCGATTCATGATAGGTCGGGCCGAGTACGTCGAACTCGGACTTTTTTTTCCAGCTGCCAGGACCCCGAAACCATGTTCAGCCAATCGATCAGACGCAAGATCGTCGGTATCGCCCTTGGCTTAGTCGTCCTCATGATCGCCACGTCCATCCTCTCAATGCTAATGGCGAATCGGGTCGGTTATTTGCTGGACGAGCTGACCAATAAGTATGTTCCCGCCTATGGAGACCTGGCGCGCGCGCACGTGCGATCGCTCGAGGGCGCCCTCGCGCTGCGTCAGATGGTTATCGCCAAGATGCAAACGCCGCCGGATGACGCGGCTTTTGCGCAGCGCATGCAGATCTATCGGACCAAAGATGCCGAGGTTGCGGAAGAAGCCGAAGCCGCACGCAAACTCATCGGCTCGATCATTGAGGACCCCCAGCACCCCGTCGGACAATGTGGCGCTGGCGCTCATTGATGGCCGGATAGAAGCTGCCGTGACGGATGTTCGACGGCTCCTGACCGAAGAACATCGCCAACTCATCAGCCAACTCGAGGCGCACGACTTTCCGGAGGTTCAACACTCACTCCAGCGGACTGACGCCCTCCGAGACCAGTTCAACCAAAGGATTGATGAAATCCGCGCGGGTATGCTGGCCCAGGTCCGCGCCAGTGCTGCAACGGTTATGGTCAATCAGCAGCGGGCAATCTGGATCACGGTCATTGTCACCGCCATAGCCGCGATCTTGGGATTGCTGTTTGCCGGCTTGGTCGGCGCCGGGATCACGCGCCCGGTCCGGCTGTTGCTGCAAGGTGCGCGCGAGGTCGAGGCGGGCCAGCTCGATCGATCCATCGAGGTCGTCACCCGCGATGAGATCGGACAGCTGACGGCGGCATTCAATCGCATGATTGGCCAATTGCGTCAGAAGGAACAAATGCGCCAGACGTTTGGCCGCTACGTCGACCCGCGCGTGGCCGAAGGCCTCATCAATCAATCGGGCGCGGCGGCCACCGAAGGCCAGCGTCGGGTGATGACGGTGATGTTCTGCGATATGAAAGGCTTTACGAGTTCTGAGCGAAGGCACGACGCCACAGGGACTCGTCAAGCTGATGAATCGCTACCTGTCGACCATGTCGGAGCCAATCCGAGCCCAGCAAGGGATCATCGATAAATATATCGGCGACGCCATCATGGCTTATTGGGGACCGCCGTTCACCGACGAAGCCGATGAAGCGCGCCTCGCCTGCCTCGCCGCCATTGACATGATGGGTCGCATCGGCGGCTTGCGCAAAGAATTGCCCGAGCTGCTCGGAGTGCGTTCGATCCCGACCGAATGCGACTTGCGCATTGGCATCGCCACCGGGGAAGCCCTCGTCGGCAGCATCGGCTCCGAATTCATGATGAGCTTTACGGTCATGGGCGATACGGTGAACCTCGCCTCGCGACTGGAGTCCGCCAACAAGGTCTACGGCACCCGATGCCTGGTTTCGCAAGCGACGATTGCAGCCGCCGCCCAGGCGGTCGAGGCGCGTGAAATCGACCGCCTGGTCGTCGCTGGCCAGACCCGGCCGCAGATCGTTTTCGAGATCATGGGACGAGCGGGCGAGCTGTCGGCAGAGCAGATCGCATTGCGCGCGCACTATTCCGATGGGCTCGCCGCATACCGGGCGCGCCACTGGGATGAGGCCACGAGCGCGCTGAAGGCGGCGCTGGCGGCGGCGCCCGGCGATGGACCCTGTATGGTTCTCCTCACCCGCGTCGAGAGCTTGCGCGACAATCCGCCCCCCGCCGATTGGGATGGTTCGTGGCATCTCGATCAGAAGAACCCCGCGACCACCTACTGAGGTCGATAGACCGTAAAGGTTTCGCGAGTCAGCCCCTGGGTTTGCTACCGAGCTGAGAAGCTCGCGCGCACCGAAGGGCGTTGCTGAGGCCTTCCGGCTTGAACTGCTTGATGAGTTCGCCGAGATGGAAATGCATCGGGATACAGCATAGCCGAGGGTGTGACCGAAATTCTGACTTCTCGCTCCCCGGCTTCGCGTTCCTCCGGTCCGGCATGGGCGACCCGTATCCTGTTTTTCGCTGCGGGATTGTCTATGTCCGCTTGGGCGCCCCTGGTGCCCCTGGTCAAAACTCGTCTCGGGCTTAGCGACAGCCATCTTGGGCTGCTCCTGCTGTGCCCTGGGGTCGGTCTCTTCGCGGCCATGCCGGTTACTGGCGCTCTGACGGGTCGTTACGGAGCCCGCCGAGTGGCGCCAGTCGCCGGCGCGGTGGCCGCCTGTACCTTGCCCGCACTGGCGTCCCTCGATCACATATGGCTGCTTGGCCTTGTCCTCGTTCTGTTTGGGGCGGCGGGAGGGATGACGGACGTTGCGATGAACGTTCACGCCATTCTGGTCGAACGGACGACTGGACGGGCGATGATGTCGAGCTTCCACGGGTTATGGAGCGTCGGCTGCGTCGCTGGGGCGGGTCTCGTTACGTTGATGCTCGCGTCTGGTCTGACGCCGGTGTCGGCGAGCATCGTGGCGACCGCCGGCGCCCTTTTGCTGCTGGCGGTCAGCCGCCCATTGATGCTGCCAGGCGGAGGCGAGCCCGGCGGCCCGGCATTTGCCATGCCGCATGGGGTCGTGCTGCTGATGGGCTTCTGCTGCGCCGTCTTATTCTTGGCTGAAGCGTCGGTCCAAGATTGGAGCGGCGTCCTTCTGACCACGACCCGGGGCGTCGAGGAATCTCACGCCGGTGTCGGCTACGTCGCATTCGCCTCGGCTATGACGATCTGCCGTCTCGTGGGCGATCCGATCGTCCGGGGGCTTGGGCCATCACGCGTCGTCGTGCTGGGCAGCCTAACCGCCGCCGGCGGATTCATGCTCGCCGCTTTGGCCCCATATCCATCCATCGACATCATTGGTTACGGCTTGGTCGGCATAGGGGCGGCCAACGTCGTGCCGGTCATGTTCTCCGCAGCGGGGCGCCAGACGGTGATGCCGGCCAACTTGGCCATCCCCGCAATGACGACGATCGGCTACGCCGGGTCTCTGATTGGCCCGGCAATAATCGGGCTGCTATCCGGGCTGTTCGGCCTTCCCGCCAGTCTGACCGTCGTGGCTGCAATGCTTGTCGTCGTCGGCATTGCCTCCACCAGAATCAAACTCTGACAAAAAAAGACGGTGGGAAAACGCGCGCGTCATCACGACGTGGCGAACCCGATGAAGCGCTTGTATCCTCCTGAGGGAGTCGACGCCGCTGTCTGGGTCCGGACTTCCATCTCCGCGAGAGATTGGCTTTCTCAGTTATAATCCGGGAAAAAAAGCTTCGAGCTTCTTTTCGTAATCCGTTCTGCTCATTCCAGCCGAAAGCATCACCGCCTCTTGGAATTCGAGAGGCGGTTGGTACTCGTGACGGTCGATATAGTGTTCTATCATGCTTGGAGCGACGTACACTTGATCGTTTGCAGGTATAAAGAGATTATCCGATCCAACTGTTAACTCATGATCTTTGTATAAGTTCGTTAATCGACAAAAAGAACAAGAATGGAACCCTGCCCATATAACAGGCTGCCACGGATCCTCCAGCAAAGCGGCCAACGAATTGAAGAAGTCTTCGGAAACGCTGCCTTTTTGATATTCGCTCCCAGGATCGAGCCAGCCGATTGCGATCAATCGAGCCTCCTGGCGGGGGAAATACGTGCAGGGGCTCAAATCGGGGAAATACGGCATCGTGCTACCTCACTGCCTATCGTCGGCCCTGCTTTATCCTCGCGGAAACCGGTGGCGGCTGCGGAGCGATAGCTCGCTCCCTCGTGTTCGGGTTGCGCTCATGTTCGCGCTATTGGGCGTGATCGAAGGCTGATCCGTGGGCGCGAACTCATCATTTGCTCACCAGCGGCCTCCGGCGCACAGAGTCGGAACGATTGAGTTCTGACTTTTAACCGCGCAGCTCAGTTCACCATCGCGCCCGGCCCGGGAATAGCGCCCGGCGGACATTTGCCAAGGATGATCATGCCGAGCACCTCGTCCTTGGTCATGTCCTCGACGCGGCCGGTGCCGACGACCTGGCCATTCTTCATCACCGTCACCCGGTCGGCGAGATCGAACACGTCGTGGATGTCGTGGCTGATGAGGAAGATGCCCAGGCCCTCGGACTTGAGCTGCTTGATGAGTTCGCCGACCTGCGCGGTCTCGGCCGGCCCCAGCGCCGCCGTCGGCTCATCCATGATGAGCACTTTGGCGTCGAAATGGATCGCGCGCGCAATGGCGACCGACTGGCGCTGGCCGCCGGAGAGCGCAACCACCGGCTCCTTGAAGCGGCGGAAGTTCGGATTGAGCCGCCCCATCACTTTGCGCGCCTCCGCCTCCATCGAGGCGTCATCGAGCGTCCCCCAGCGGGTGAGCAGCTCGCGACCGAGATAGAGGTTCGACGCCGCGTCGACATTGTCGGCAAGCGCGAGCGCCTGATACACCGTTTCGATGCCATAGTGCTTGGCGTCGCGCGGGTTGTCGATCTTGACTTCCTGCCCGTCGATGAAGATCTGTCCGCTGTCGCGCTTGTAGGCGCCGGACAGGATCTTGATCAGGCACGATTTGCCCGCGCCATTGTGCCCGAGCAGGCCGACCACTTCGCCAGGATACAAATCGATATAGGCGTGGTCGACGGCCTTGACGCCGCCGAAGGCGATCGAGACGTCCTTCATCTCGACCAGCGGTGTGATCGCGTTGGGGTCCATGGCTCAACCCTTGGCGGTTCTGCGGCGGTAGAAGGTGTCGAGGCCGACCGCGCCGACGAGCACCACGCCGACCACCATCTGCTGGAAGGCCGAGTCCAACCCGAGCAGCACCATGCCCGATTGCAGCGACTGGATGACCAGGGCGCCGATGAGCGCCCCGTAGATCGTGCCCACGCCGCCGGCGAGCGAGGTGCCGCCGATGACCGCAGCGGCGATCACGTAAAGCTCGTCGAATTGTCCGAGCACGTTGGTCGCCGAGTCGAGCCGCGCCGAATCGATGCAGGCGGCGATCCCGGCCAGCGCGCCCATCAGCGCAAAGACGAGAATCGTGATGCGCTTGGTGTTGACGCCGGCGAGCTCGGCGGCTTCCGGGTTGCCGCCGGTGGCGTAGACATAGCGGCCAAACCGGGTGCGCCTGGCGAGAAAGGTCATCACGAGGCCGGTGACGAGCGCGATCAGCACCGGAATCGCGTATCCGGTGGAAATGACCAGTCCGCCTTCGGGCACGGGAATGTTGTTGGCCTCTGCGTAGGCGGCCGCAACCCGCTCAGGCCAGGGATAGGAGTTGACGATCGCGGTCGCGCCGAGGACGACGAAGCAGCCGACGACCGCGATGACATATTCCGCCCACATCGGCCGTTGCGGGAAACGAAACCGCGCCCGCCGCTGACGACCGGCGTATAGACCGAGCACGATGCCGGCACAGCAAATCGCGGCGATAACCCAGCTCGCCGTGGCGCCGATCGAGCCGTGCGGGCCCCCTCCCATCAGCGCGAAGCGGTCGTCGAGCGGCGCGATGGTCTGGCCGGTCGTCACCCACCACGCGGCGCCGCGCCAGAACAACTGGCCGCCAAGGGTGACGATGAAGGACGGAATGCCGATGTAGGCGACCAGCGAGCCCTGAAAGGCGCCGATCGCCGCGCCGATCGCCAAAGCAAGGATGACGGCGATGACCCAGATCGCCGGATTGTCGAGGCCGAGATAGGCCGGCAGGATATGGACCTGCGCCACGCCGATGATCGTCGAGACGAAGCCAATGATCGACCCGACCGAGAGGTCGATGTGGCGCATGACGATGACGAGCACCATGCCGGTCGCCATGACCGCGATCGACGACGTCTGGACGCTCAAATTCCATAAGTTGCGCGGCGACAGGAACAGGCCCTCGCCGTTTTGAGCCCAGGTGATGATGTTGAAACCGATCCAGATCAGCGCCAGCGCGCCGATCATGCCGAGCATGCGGGTGTCGACCTCGGTGGCTCGCAGCAACCGTCGAACGGCTGACTCGTTCGGAGCGGCGCTGGTTGCGCTCGGCGCCGCAGAGGTCATGCTCGCTCCCGATCTCGTTGCATTACGCTGTCGCCGCATTCGGCGGGGGCGACGTTACAACAGAAAGCCGCGCCGCTTTACAAACGGCGCGGCCTTTTTTGTTTCACTCAATGCCGGCGCGGTCAACTCAGCCGCAGAACTTCACCGTGCCCGGTTTCACGCCGGCGCAGACTTCCGCCTTGGTGATCCAGCCCTTGTCGACGATCACGTTGAGGTTCTCCCTGGTGACCGGGAGCGGCGTCAGCAGGATGCCATTGACCTTGACGCCCTTCGCGCCGCCTGTGAACGGCTTCACGTCGGGAATGGCGGTCATCTTCTTGCCGTCGGCGAGCGCCACCGCCGCCTCGCCCGAGATCTTGCCGAGGTCGCGCGCGTCCTTCCAGATCGAAACCGTCTGCGTGCCGAGCGCGACTCGATTGATCGCCGCGTGGTCGCCGTCCTGGCCTGACACCGGCACCGAGCCGGCCATGCCCTGCGCAGAGAGCGCCGCGACAACGCCGCCCGCCATGCCGTCGTTCTCAGCCACGACCGCATCGACCTTATTGTTGTTCTTGGTGAGGATCTGCTCCATGTTCTTTTGCGCGTTGTCCGGCTTCCAGCCGTCGGTGTAGGACATGCCGACGTTCTTGATCTTGCCGGCGTCCATCGCGGGCTTCAGCACTTCGCTGATGCCGGAGAACAGGAAGTCGGCGTTCGGATCGCCCTTGTCGCCCTTGATGAAGGCATAGTTGCCGGCGGGCTTCGCGGCCAAAATCGATTTCGCCATCATGCGGCCGACGCCGACATTGTCGAAGGTGATGTAGAGCACGTTCGGGCTCTCGATCAGGCGGTCGTAGGCGATGACCGGAATGCCTTCGTCGCTCGCCTTCTTGACAGCCGGGAGGATCGCCTCCGAGTCCATGGCAAGGATGATGAGAACGTTGGCGCCCTTCGAGATGAGGCTTTCGACGTCGGTCAGCTGCTTGGTCGGCGATCCTTGAGCATCGGCCGAGATATACTTGGCCCCATGGGCTTCGAGCGCCTTTTTGATCGCAGCCTCGTCGGTCTTCCAGCGCTCTTCCTGGAAGTTCGACCATGAGACGCCAACGGTCACATCTTTCGCCATCGCGGCGAAAGAGACGACGCTGGCCGACGCCAGCAAAGCCGCCCCAATCGCCAAGTTTTTCAATGATTTCATGAGCGTTCCTCCCGTACGATTTACGGACCGGGCGCCGCCGCGAGAACAGCGCGCGCTCCTCCAGCCGAAGGCCGGACAATCTCCGCTGGCGGAACAATGGTGAGCCCCGCTGACACTGTCAATGCGCCAAACGGACTAGGTGTCCAACTTGGTTCAGGGGGCTTAAGTCTCGCCGCGACCGGGCAGACTCGCAAGCGCAGGGAACGCGCTTGCAGCGCTCGCCCGGGACGTGAGAATGATTGTGGTCCGGGGCTCTTCTCGCCCTTCGACAAGAGCCACGGGAGGATCATGAAGCGGCTTTTGAGCGTGTCGATCGCTCTGTGCGCGGCCTCCGCTCTGGCCGGCGCAGCCGCGCTCGCCGCAAGCTGGGACGAACGCGTCTTCCCTGCGGGCTCGCATCTCGATTTCGATCAGATCGCCGCGGCGGGCCCATCGGCCATCCCCGCCTTGATCGAGCGCGGGCGTGAGCTGTTCAAGGCCAAATTCACCACCGTCGATGGCGCCGGACGGCCAAAGGCGACGCAGGCAATCATTCCGACCAAGCGCAAGAACGGCGTCAATCCGCCTTTCAGTCGCACAAGCGGGCCGGATTCAAATTCCTGTTTCGGTTGCCACAACGATCCCGTCGTCGGCGGCTCGGCTGACGATATCGCCAATGTGTTCGTCTCGGAAGGCTTCGAAAGCGCACAGTTCGATTCCATCGATCCTTCGTTCTCGAGCGAGCGGCACACGACCGCGCTGATGGGCGCCGGGCTCGTCGAGCTTCTGGCGCGTGAGATGACGGCCGACCTGCAGGCGATCCGGGTCGCAGCGATTGCGGAAGCCTGCGCTACGGCCAAAGACGCACACGCAGACCTCGTGACCAAAGGCGTGCGGTTCGGCTCGATCGTCGCCCATCCCGACGGCATCGTCGATCTCGACGCGATCGACGGCATCGACGCCGACCTGATCGTCAGGCCGTTCAGCCGCAAGGGCGTGTTCACGTCGCTGAGGCAATTCACCATCAACGCGCTCAATGTCCACCATGGCATGGAGGCGGTCGAGCGGTTCGGCGTCCGCTGGACCGGCAGCCAGGATTTCGCCGAAAGCGGCGTGCCCGACGCGATCACCGCCGGAGACGTTTCCGCCCTGGTCGCGTTCCAGGCGACGCTGCCGCCGCCGACGGTGAAAGCCGATATGCCCGACGATTGGCGCCACGCCGCCACGGCCGGCGCCCAGACGTTCAACGAAATCGGCTGCGCCTCGTGCCACATGCAGACCCTGCCGTTGAAGTCGCTCGTGTTCTCCGATCCCGCGCCCTACGACATGGCGGGCACGCTGCGCTTCGGCGAGGTGAAGACGCCGATCCGCGTCGATCTTGGCGCCCTGCCCTTCGCCAAGACACTTCAGAAGAACGATAGGGGCGAGTGGCTGATCCCGCTCTATAGCGATCTCAAGCGCCATCTCGTCGTTGATGAGACAGTCAATGCATTGGGCAACGAATTGCAGGCGCAGCGCTTCGTCGAGCGCGACGTGTTCCTCACCCCTCGGCTCTGGGGTGTCGGCTCGACCGCGCCTTACGGCCACAACGGCTCGTTCCGCATGCTCGACGAAATCATCGCCGCGCATGGCGGAGACGCGCGATTTGCGCGCGACGCGTACATGGCGCTCGATCCCGAGAAGCGCGACAACGTCATCGCATTCCTGCGATCGCTTGTTATCGAGGCGCAATGATGCGGATCGTTGTCTGCATCCTCGCGTTGCTTATGGGAGTCGCCGGCGCGCGCGCTGAAGAGGCCCGGCGAAAGCCGCTGGGCGACGTCCCTCTCATGCATGAAGAAGCGGAAGCGGCAGGCCTTCATAGCGTCTACGATGGTCCGTGGGAGTTTTTCGTTGGCGGCGGCGGGGCGGCGCTCGATTGTGATGGCTCGGGCTTTCCTTCAGTGTTCCTGGCGGGCGGCAAGAATCCGGCTCGGCTCTTTGTCAACAAATCCAAGGCCGGCGGGCCGCTCAAATTCGAAGAGAAGGCGCTCGACATCGGCGCCGACACCAAACTCCTGAGCAACGTCATCGGCGCCTATCCGCTCGACATCGACGGCGACGGCCATATGGATCTGTTCGTGCTCAGGGTCGGCGGCAACCTCTTGCTCAAGGGCGGCCCGAACTGCACGTTCGCGCTCGCCAACCATGAATGGAGTTTCGACGGCGATACGGGCTGGACGACCTCGTTCGCCGCCGAATGGGAGCCCGGGCAGAAATTCCCGACGCTTGCGATTGGCCATTACGTCGACCGCAACGCGCCGGGGTCGCCCTGGGGCACATGCGCGGACAACTCGCTCTATCGTCCTCAAGCCGGCGACAAGCCCGATTATTCGGTGCGCATGGCCCTCGCGCCCGGCTTCTGCGCGCTCTCGATGCTGTTCACCGATTGGAACAAGTCAGGCACGCCGTCGCTGCGCGTTTCGAACGACCGGCAATATTACCGCGGCGGCGAAGAGCAGATGTGGCGCGTCGAGCCGGGCAAGACGCCAAGACTTTACTCTCGCGCCGACGGCTGGCGGCATTTGTCGATCTACGGCATGGGCATCGCCGAGGGCGATCTCGACGGCTCCGGCTACCCGGAATATTTCCTCACCTCGATGGGAGACGAGAAGCTGCAAAAGCTCGATCCCGACGAGGGCGGGCGGGGCGAAGCGCCCGTCTATCGCGACATCGCCGGTGAAGTCGGCGTGACCGCTCATATTCCCTATGCCGGGGGCGACAAGCGGCCGTCGACCGCCTGGCACGCCGAATTCGCCGACTTCAACAATGACGGGCTCAGCGACATCTTCGTCTCCAAGGGCAACCTTGAGCAGATGCCCGACTTCGCCGCCTACGATCCGAGCAACCTGCTTCTAGGCCAATGGAACGGCAAATTCGCAGAAGGCGGCGACGAAGCGGGCATCGCCTGCAACGCCAAGGGCCGCGGCGCGCTCATCGCCGACTTCAATCTCGACGGGCGGCTCGACATCCTGCAGATCAATCGCGGCTCAAACGCCCTGCTCTACCGCAATCTGGGCGCCAAAAACGGCGATGGTCCGCCGCTGCCGATGGGCAATTGGAGCGAGATCCGCCTCATCGAACCCAACCCCAATCGCAACGCGGTCGGGGCGCGCATTACGATCAGGACCGGAACCCGCAGCCAGACACGCTTCGTCGACGTCGGCGGCGGCGACGCCTCCGGTCACGCGGGCTTCATCCATGTCGGCCTTGGCACCGCCGAGCGCGCGGAAATCCGGGTGCAATGGCCTGACGGCGACCAGAGCCCATCCTACCGCGTGTTCGCCGATCAGTTCGTGGTCATCGACCGCACGAAACCGCAGGCGGCCTACTGGTATCCGGGACGGTAGAAAAGCCCCCGCCGCGGCCGAAGCTTAGCGACGGGGCGACCCTCAGCTCGCCAAGACCTCGTTCACTTGCATGATCGGCTCGATCTTCGTGTAATTGGGTATGTCGCCCAATATTTCCGCGCCATGCTTGGCCAGCGCCTTTTGAAGCGCTTCGACGGAGTTGAACTTGAGATAGGCGATGGCGAGATAGGGCGGCTTATCGCCAGCGGGGTCGGACACGCCCTTATCGAACTCACAACTCACCATTCCTTCCGGCTTGAACCGCGAGACGACGAGCTTGTGATGACTCCCGAAATAATAATCGTAGTTGAACGTCGCGCCGTCCTTTGCCGGATAGAGAACCGTCAGTCGATGCATCGCTTCCTCCTTAGTGTTGAATGACCGGGCTGTCGCGCGGTCATTCGTCGCCCGCAAGCCCTTCGCCAAACCCTAACGCCCGCAGCGTTGCGAACGCCAGCTATTGTCTTGCGCAAACGATCACCGCCTTCGCTCCGCCGTCGCAGCTTGCGCCGGTCGTCCCATCGATGCGCACTGGAGTCCCGCCCGCGCAATAGGCGCTGGCCATGATCTCGCTCGATCCGCACGACGCCTGACCGGAATCGCTGACCACCCTGAAACTGGCGCCGGCTCCAGGCGAGCCTTGCGCTCCGGGGGGTCCTGCCGGGCCTTGAGGACCGGGCGGGCCCACCTGCCCTTGCGTTCCAGCCAATCCGGGGGCGCCCGGCGGCCCGGAAGGACCAATGTGCCCTGTCGGCCCTGGAAGGCCCATCGCGCCGGCGGCGCCAATTTCGCCCTTAGGCCCAGGCGGCCCAACCGCGCCAGCCTCCCCCTTGGCCCCTGCCACGCCGGCTTCGCCCTTAAGCCCAGCCTCTCCAGCTTCGCCTTTCGGCCCAGCGGTTCCCATGGCGCCTTTGGCGCCGGGTTCGCCTTTCGGCCCAACATCTCCGGCGTCGCCCTTCGGCCCAGGGGGGCCGGCTGCTCCAGCTGGCCCGGCGACGCCGACTTCGCCCTTTGGTCCCGGCGCGCCAACATCGCCTTTCGGCCCTGCAGACCCCGCTGGGCCGATCGCGCCAGCTTCACCCTTCGGTCCGGCTGCTCCGGCTTCACCCTTTGGCCCAGGCGGTCCGGACGGCCCCCTGGCGCCGACGGCGCCAGCGATTCCGGTTTCGCCTCTTGGCCCAGCCGGTCCTGCCAGTCCTGCAGGCCCAATTTGCCCCGAATCGCCCTTCGCCCCTTGAGGTCCGGCCGGCCCCTCGGGTCCGGGCTCGCCCCTCGCTCCCTGCAGCCCGGGCGGTCCGGCGGCGCCGATGTCTCCTTTCGGCCCTGGGGGCCCGTCAGGACCGGGTGGACCCGGCGGTCCTGGCAGACCGGCTGGGCCGGTTTCGCCTTTCGGTCCCGGCGGCCCATCAGCGCCCGTATCGCCCTTCGGACCCTGCGGTCCGATCGCGCCGACCACGCCCGGCTCGCCCTTCGGCCCGGCGGGGCCGGCAGGACCTAGCTGTCCCTGTTGCCCCGGTTGGCCTTGCTCGCCTCTGTCGCCCTTCGAGCACCCCGAAACGGCGAGCAGCGCCGCAATGGCGACGCCGGCGACAGTCAAGCGCATTGGTTTCTCCCCGATGAGACGCGTCCCCACGCCTCATGCAGGTGTGGCGCCGGATTATGATTGGCATGTGTAGACGAGGCGCCCCACGTGGCGCCAGTGCGCAGCCTACCGTACCGCGCCTGAGGAGCACAAACCCGCGCGTCTCTTTCGGGCAGACGCACCCGTTCGTCACGAAAGAGAAGGGCGCGCCATCCGCTTGCCTCAATTATGCGGCGGATCGCGACCCTCCAGATTGAAGGCGAGACCATGCACCGACGTTCATTCCTTGCCGCCCTCGCGGCGTCAGCCACGTGTGTTCGTGCGCTGGCCGCCGCCCCCTCAACCGAGGAGCGGCTGGCCCTCGCCAACAAGCGACTCGCAGACATCGAAGCGCGCGAGGGCGGCCGCCTCGGCGTCTTCGTGCGCGACACGGGGACCGGCGCGACGATCGAGCACCGCGCCGATGAGCCGTTCCCGATGTGCAGCACGTTCAAGCTTCTGACCGCGGCCGCAGCGCTCAAGCGCGTGGACGAGGGCATCGAGCGCCTCGACCGGAAAATCGCCTACGGGCCGGGCGATCTGCTCGAGTACGCGCCCATCGCCAAGGCGCATGTCGCCGAGGGCGGTATGACTGTCGCGGATCTGTGCGCCGCGGCGATCGATTGGAGCGACAACACCGCCGGAAATCTGGTCCTGCAATCGATCGGCGGCCCAGCAGGGTTTACGCAATTCGCGCGCTCCCTCGGCGATAACGTGACGCGGCTCGACCGCAATGAGCCCACTCTCAATGAATCGCTGCCCGGAGACCCGCGCGACACCACGAGTCCACGCGCTATGGCCGCGAGCATGCAGAAGGTTTTGGTGGGCGATGGGCTGTCGGATGGGTCTCGTGGCCAGCTGCAAGCATGGCTCATCGGCGACAAGGTCGGCGACAAAAGGCTGCGCGCCGGGCTGCCGCCCTCCTGGCGCATCGGCGACAAGACCGGCACGGGCGATCGCGGATCGACCAACGCGGTCGCGATCATTTGGCCGCCCGGTCGCGCGCCCCTCATCGCCACGGTTTACTACACGGGATCATCCGCTTCCGTGGACGCGCGCAACGCGGTTCATAAAGAGATCGGCGCCCTCATCGCCGAGACGTTCTGACTGCGGCCCCGTCTGCGCGATTAGGTTACAACGCCGCTCGCGCGACTTGAGACTGTCGGGAACGGCCGAGGCCAAGCCAGCCGAGGCCAATGAAGCCAGTCAGGATCATAACCCAGGTCGTCGGCTCCGGCACAGGGGTCCCAAGCGTACCGTCGGTGTTGCCGGCAGCGTCCACGAAGAATCCCACCACATCGCCCGCATTGTTGAGTCCGTTGAGCGTGGTCTGGGTGCTTCCTGGCGGGTCCAGTATGGTGAACATCTTCGTTAGACTGTTGTAGAGGATGCCGTGCTGAAAGCCACCGATCATGGCGAACCCGTCCGCGATCCCATTGTCGTTCAAACCAAGCAGTTGGGTTTCGGTCGCGCCGGGCGGATCGACAGTCGTGAAATGGCCGCTGTCATCAATAAAGCCGTGGGTCCCCATGGAATCCGTGTAAAAGCCGGTAATATCGTCCAAATTGTTGATCGCCGCCGTAACCGTGCTCACCGCACCCGGAAAGTTGATGTCTGGCGAGAATGTTTTCGTCGCGATGTCAAAGGTGTAGCCGTGGCTGTCTCCGTGGACGTCGTTATAGAAGCCGACCGCTAGATTGGCGTTGTTCACTCCGATCAACTGGTTTTCGGTGATCACCCCTGGATCGCAGACGCCCATACCGCAGTCGGGAGTCTTCGGGTTGTTGACCATGTGGAACACCCCGCCCTGCTCGTAGAAGCCGAACTGGAAATCGGTCGCCACCCCGGTGTTCGTCGGGTACGTGTATCCTGTGAACGTCGTGCCGTTTCCGTTTGTCGCCGTCATTTGGGTTTGCGCGGCGTTAAACGGCGGCGCCAACCCAGGAAAAGTGGCGTTGGAGGCGGTGAACGTCTTGGGCAACGTGAGCACGAATCCCGTGTTGGGATCTCCGGCTTGGCCGCTGCCGTAGAATCCGGGGATCGTGTCGCCGTTGCTGGTAATGCCCATCAAATTGGTGAAGGTTAAACCGCCGGCCCCGGGCGGGGGCGGGAAGTCGGCGGGATCATTGATCGTTTGGAAGCTGTAGCCCGCCGCCTGCGCGGCCGTAGGCGCGAGCGCAGCTCCGCACGCGGCAAGCGCCGCAGCGGCTATTCCGGCCCCGCGCCGACGCGCAACGGCCAACTTCAGAAAATTGCTTGATTTCATGGCTGCCTCCGATCGGACTGGATGGCGCATGCGTCTCCGCAAGTCGCGCATTTCCCGCCAGCCCGCCGTCGCGCGATGTTCAAACACTCCATGAGGACAATCTATTCGGAACGCAGGTTGGCCGCCGTAAGGTGTCCGGGCGCAAGCGCCCCACGCGTCTGATCCTGCGATGTCAGGGAGTTGGCCGGGCAGATCGTGTTCTGCTCAGGCGGGGCCTTGGACGCTGTCGACGCCGACCCGCACAAAAAAAGGGGCCGGCGCGAAGCCGGCCCCGGTCACCTGGTCTTTTCTGAAGCTTAGCTGCCGCCGCCCACGCAGGTGTCGGCCGTCTTGGGTGTGCAGACGTCGAGACCGGTATAGGTCGGATCAGTGGGCGCCGCCTTGCCTTCCTTCATGTCCTTCAGGAAGTACATCGCCTTGTACCCCATCTCGAACGGCCGCTGCCCCACCTGTCCGGAGGAGAGCCCTTTCTTCATCAGGTCGATCTGAATTGGCAGCGTGTCGGCGACGACGAGCGCCAATGCGCCGGAGGCGATCTTGTCCTTGTACTTTGTCGCCGTCTTTTCATAGGCGTCCGGCAGGAACTGCGGGAAGCCGCCCGTCGGCGTAAAGGCGTCGAGGTCCGGATACTTGTTGAGGATATCCTCCATCTGCTGGTTTGCGACCGCAAAGTCGTCGTTGGTGTAAAGCGGGCAACCGTCGGGCTCCTTCCAACCATTCTGACCGGTCAGGCGGGCGCCGGGCGACTCGGCGCTCTTCGTCCCCGCCAAGGTGTCGCGAATGCCCTGCATGCGCTCATTATGGTTGGCCGCTGCTGCGCCGCCGGACTGGATGCAGATCGTGCCGCCCTTGGGCTTGATCGCCGCGACGAGCTTCGCGATGTTGACGCCGATGTCGTAGTTGTGGGTGCCGACGTAAGCTGCGCGCAAACCCTTGTCCTGAGGCAGGAGGTCGGAATCCCATGTGAGAACTGGGATCTTCGCCGGCCCAGCGCCCTGCAGCGCATTCGCCATGGCCGGCGCATTGGCCGGAGACACGGCAATGCCGTCGACTTTCTTGGTGACGAGGTCGGCTACGATCTGCGCTTCCTCGTCCCCGCCGCCATGTTCGCCAGGTCCGATGTACAGGCACTTGACGGCGCCCTTGAGTTCGGCTTCCGCTTTCTTGCACCCAGCGAGCGCCTGGTCGAAGAAGGGGTTGTTCGTGTTCTTCGGCACGAGCGCAAAGGTGTAGGCGTCGGCGGCTCGCGCCGAGGCTGAGACCGCGAGCAACGCACCGGCCGCGACAGCGCCGGTCAACATCAGTTTCAACATTTCATTTCCTCCCAGTTGAATACGGCCCGTATAGGCCCGTTAGACGCGGCCCCCTGCGGGGTCTACTCGCGTTTCGCTCCCCGAAGTTTTCCGAGGTAAACCGCTCCGATCAAGAACAAGCCGACGAACGTGCCCTGCCAATTCGAGTCGACGCCCTCCATCAGCAGAGAATTGCGGATGACAAAGATCAACGCGGCGCCGATGAACGCGCCATAGGCGCTGGCCTCGCCGCCCATCAAGTTCGCGCCGCCGATCACCGCGGCCGAGATGGCGAGGAGTTCGTAGGTTGCGCCGAGGGCGTTGATCGCCGAGCCGGCCCAACCTACGGAGAGAATGGCGGCGAAAGCCGCAGTCAACGCGGAGAAGACATACACCTGCACCTTGATGCGGTTGACGGGAACGCCGGTCAACAGAGCGGCCTGTTCGTTTCCTCCGATCGCGAGCACGTGGCGGCCCCAGCTCGTCATCTTGTAGACCACGCCCAGAACAAACGTAAAGACAATGAGGAACAGGAGCGGAGAACTCAGTTCGAATGTGGGCGTGATATGCCACGCGCCACTGCCCAGCGCCTTGAATGGCGGCCCGCCAGGGCCGAACTTGTAGATCATGCGGTTCCCCGACAACACCACCGCAACAGACCGCGCGATCGCCAGCATGCCGAGCGTTGTGACGAAGGGCGACAGGCCGAGATAGGCGATGATAATTCCGTTGATGAGCCCGACGGCCCCTCCTGCGAGCAAGCCGACAATCACCGCGGCCCAGGCCGGATAGCCAGCCTCGAGAACCAGGCCGCACGAGACGGCGGTCAGACCCATGATCGAGCCGACCGAGAGGTCGATGCCGCCCGTCGCGATCACCGCGGTCATGCCGAGCGCCATGATCCCGATGAAGGAGAAATTGCGCGTGGTGTTGTAGAAATTATCGGGGGTTGCAAACGACGCCGGCTGCAGCCAGCTCATCACGATGCAAATGATGAGGAGCGCGACCGTCACCCAGAACGCTTGCGAACTCGTGAAGCGTTGCAAGAAATTGTGTTGCTGGATGTCCAGCACCGATTCGATCGAGACGTTGGCTTGCGGCGCTTCGCTCGCCATTGCAAAGCTCCTCAGGCCACGTGGATTGCGCCGGTGATCAAGCCGGTCACTTCTTCCGGGCTCGTCGCCTTGATCGGCTTGTCGGCAACCTTGTTGCCGCGCCGCATCACCATCACCCGATCGCAGACGGCGAAGACGTCCGGCATACGATGGCTGATGAGGATGATCGCCATGCCGGCATCCTTCAGCCGACGGATAAGGTCAAGCACCTCGGCCACCTGCCTGACCGATATCGCGGCGGTCGGCTCATCCATCAAGACGAGCCGCGCCTTCGACAGTCGCGTGCGCGCGATGGCGACAGCCTGACGCTGCCCGCCCGACATCTGACGCACGAGGTCGCGGGGCCTGGTCTCGGACTTGAGCTCACCGAACAATTCGCCAGCGCGCTTGGCCATGGCCCTGTGGTCGAGCCAGCGAAATGGACCCGCGCCGCGCTTGATTTCGCGCCCGAGGAAAACATTGGCCGCGGCCGACAGATTGTTGCAGAGCGCCAGGTCCTGGTAGACGACCTCGATCCCCTTCTCGCGCGCCTCGACGGGCTTGTGAAAGTGGACCGGTTCGCCGCTGAGGCGGATCTCGCCGTGAGTTGGGGGAAAGTTGCCGGCGATGACCTTAACCAGGGTCGATTTGCCGGCGCCATTGTCGCCCATAAGCCCAAGCACTTCGCCGGCCTCGAGCGTCATATCGACTTCGTTCAGCGCATGAATCGCGCCGAAGTGCTTCGACACCGCGCTCAACTCGAGAATTGGCAAGCTTCCTCCCCTTCGCACGTGGCGACGCCAGCGGTCGGTGTGTCCGGCCGCATTTATCCTACTCATCCTGGCATGTCAGCATCGGATAGATCGAAGCGGCGCGCAAGCGCAAAAGCGGCGGTTTTTCTTTGATTCCCCGAGTCGGGCGGCGGCAGGGAGCAACCGGAGAAAGACCTAGCGGGCGGGTTGCCGTCGCGGAAGAAGCGCCGATGAGGCGGCGTTTCGAAACACCCAGCGCCCATCGCTCGCATACGCGTCTTAGATCGACCTTGGCGTCCTCCGCGCCTCCCAACGATGAGCAATTGCCCTTTGAACGCCAACGCGGATAGAGACTTGGCGCGTTCGATGAGGGGCGGCCGCCCACCTTCGGAGGGACCTTACAGTGAATCCTAGGATCGGGATCGTCGCGGCAAGCGCCTTTTTCGCGGCGTGCGGCGTCAGCGCGGCCGACGCCGCAGTGGAGATCGACACCGAGTTCGACTTCATTGGCGCAGCAATCAAGCCGAACGACGCCGATATCTCAAAAGCGACATCAATCGCCTTTGGCGCTATAATTGTTGAGGCCGTCCTTGCCGACAATACGGACCTTGCCCTCGACACCCTTCTGACGCTGACCCACCCAATTCCCGTCGGCGTCGGCGACATGCTTACGCTGTCCTGGACCACGGTAGCGGGGACGTTTTCGGCCACTCTGACGGAGACGGACCTGTCCCCTATTCCAAATCAGTCTCAGGCCATTACGGCGACTGGCGCTGTCGTCGGTCCGGACGGTTTTTCATCGAGCCCCGTCCAAGCGGGCTTCATCTTCAATCAGGACGGAACCAATTATTCAATGCACGGCGGGTTGCATACGCTCACGTCAGAGCCATCGGTTCCAGAACCGTCGACCTGGGCAATGATGCTCATTGGCTTCGGGGGATTGTGTGTCCTCGCTTCTCGTAGGTCCCGTCACACCGCCAGTGCTGGCGTTTGAGCGGCCGAAGCGTTAGGACTTGCACGCGCCCGGGCTGAGATCGGGCTCATTTTTAGGGGGAATCGCCATGAAAATTTACGCAAGGATGGCCATTGCCGCGGGCGCCTTTCTCACGGTGTGCGCGGGCGAGGCGGCTAACGCGGCAACGACGATCGACACGGATTTCAACACCACCGCCACCAGCGTCACGCCCAACACCGTCGACATCGCGTCGGCGACTTCGATCGGCTTTTTCCTTCTGCCCATCAGCAACATCGTAACTGACAACACCGGAATTGTGCTGTTCGGAACGCTTCCTGTGCTGACCAACCCGGCTCCCATCGGGGTCGGGCAGTCTCTGACCTTGAGCTGGACGACACCGGAGGGCAAATTTACCGATGCGCTGACGGAGATGACGGTGGTCGGGATTCCGAACACGTCGCTGACCATGATCGCCACAGGCAACATCTCTGGACCCGCGGGTTTTGATCCTGCCGCATCTGAAGTGACATTTTTCTTCGGGCAGAGAAACGGCGGTTACTCGATGAGTGGCACAGTAACCACCGACCTTACGGGTGCTGCGGTTCCGGAACCATCGACATGGGCGTTGGCGCTCGCCGGCTTCGCTGGACTGGCTGCAGTAGGTTGGCGACGGGGCGGCCGGGCGCGTCGTCTGGCGTGGTAGGACACGCAGAAAAGGAGCGGTAGGCCGCCCGAGTTCGTTTAGCGCCAGATCGCGCGCATGCGCGCCTGAAGATCGACCCGCGGGCCGTCGCGCGCCGGCTGTCGCGGCGAGCAAGCAAAAAGGCTTGCTCGAGCGTCGCCTCTGCGGTCAGCGTTGCGGGGCTGGCGCCGGCGCCTCTTCGACGCGATGGCGCAGCCAGACCATGCCTCCGTCCAGAGTTCTCGCAGCCGATCAGTCGCAGCGACTGTCCGGCGCCAGGCCGTTCGCCGTCTGCGCCTTCATAGTCGATGATGCTCTGCCTTCCGGCCACGCCATCGACTGCTGGGTGAATAAGAGTGCTGAACTCGTCGATCAGGCGATGCTTGAAAAACGCGCCGTTGATCCTGCCGCCGCCCTCAAGAAGGAGTTTCTTGACGCCGAAAACATCGGCGAGCTGCGCCATCGCGCCGGGGAGATCATCGCCCTTCGGACCCGCAAAAATATACGATGCGCCGTCGTCGCGGAGTTCAGCCAGGTAAGCGTCCGAGACTTGCTCCCCCAGCACCGCGACGACGTGATCGCCCCCGACATTGTCCTGGCCATAGTGGACGCGGCCGGAGGGATCGATGGCGACGGCAAGGTTCCTGCCGTTCCTATTGCCGAGGTGAGGCTCGCGCGCCAGCGGCGAACCGACGGCGACGGCTCGTTCGTGCCCCTTGGCCATCTCCGCCATGGTTTTCCGGCCGACGATCCAGCCCTCGGCCTCAAAGCGGTCGTGAATGGCTTCGTAGTGTCGGCGCAAGGCGTCGACCGACACGCCGGCGGCAGGCCGGGTGAAACGGCTCGGATGGAGACCGCCGTCGAGAGAGGTTCCCATGTGGCAGATGATGGTGGGGCGCATGAAGATGGAACTCCACGATTGCGCGGGCGTGGTCAACACCCGGTCCACTTGGCTCGATACTGCTGCGAGGCTCGCTCAGCGCCACATCGCCCGCATGCGCGCCTGAAGATCGACCCGCGGGCCATCGCTCGCCGCGCGCTGCGGCGCGGCGCCGGCTTCGGGCCAAGTCTGTCGGTCGAAATGCTTCAAAAGCGGCGGCGGGATGAAGCGTGTGCGGCTTGCGTACACGCTTCGGTCGCCATTGCGTGGCTGCCCGTGGACATAGAAGCGATGCGGCACGACGAGCGCGAGCTCGTCCTTTGCCCGCGTCATGGCGACATAGAGCAGACGGCGCTCCTCCTCGATCTCTTCGGATGAGCCGGTGGCGAGGTCGGAGGGAATGCAGCCGTCGACACAGTTCAGCACGAACACCGAGCGCCATTCCTGCCCCTTGGCCGAATGGATGGTCGAAAGGATTAGAAAGTCCTCATCCCTCAGCGGCGGTCCCGCTTCGTCGCTGGTCGCGTCAGGCGGATCGAGCGCGAGCTCGCTCAGGAACCGCTCCCGCGACGGGAACGATGCGGCGATGCGCTCGAGCGCCTCGAGGTCGCCCATCCGGACGCGCGCGTCGTCGTAGCGGGTCTCCATGAGCGGGCTGAGCCAGGCGACGGCGTCGGCGATCTCGGCCGGCCACGGCGCGGCGCGCGACGCGAGCCTTCGCATGAGGTCGGCAAAGGCAGGAAAGCCCTCTCGCGCCCTGGCTGGCGTCGACAGCGCCGCCATCGTGACAAAGCCATCGTCGGCGGCGGCCGCGGCGACGATGGTCTCCGCCACCTTTGGCCCGACGCCCGGCAGAAGCTGCGCGACACGAAAGCCCGCAACCCGATCGCGCGGGTTTTCGGCGAAGCGCATGAGCGCGACCGCGTCCTTGACATGCGCGGCGTCGAGAAACTTCAAGCCGCCGTATTTGACGAACGGAATGTTGCGGCGGGTGAGTTCGAGCTCGAGCGCGGCGCTGTGGTGGGAAGTGCGAAACAGCACCGCCTGAGCCTTGAGCGACGCACCCGCCTCGCGATTGGCGAGCACGCGGGTCGCAACGAAGCGCGCCTGGTCGGATTCGTCCGCAACCGTGACCAGCGCAGGAAGGGGCCCATGCGGCCGCTCGGTGCGAAGGGTCTTGGCGAAGCGTTCGGGCGCGAGCGCAATGGCCGCATTGGCGGCGGCAAGGATGGCGCCGCTCGATCGGTAATTGCGCTCGAGCGTCACCACATGCGCCGGCGGATCGAACGCGGCGGGAAAGTCGAGAATGTTGCGCACCGTCGCGGCGCGGAAGGAATAGATCGCTTGCGCGTCGTCGCCGACGACAGTCAGGCCGCGTCCCAGAGGCCTTAAACGCAGCACGATCTCGCCCTGCAGCGCGTTGGTGTCCTGATATTCGTCGACGAGCAGATGATCGAAGCGTCCGGCGATCTCCGCGGCAATCGCTGGCTCGGCCAGCATCTGGGCGAAATAGAGCAGAAGGTCGTCATAATCGAGCACGTTCTGCCGCTGCTTCATCTCAACGTAAGACGCGAACAGTCCGCGCAGCGCGTCCTCATGCGCGGCGACCCATGGAAACCATTTGCCGAGCGTCGCCTTGAGATCGCCTTGCGCGTTGACGACGCGCGAATAGATCGTGAGGCACGTCGCTTTCGTCGGGAAACGCAGCTTCACATCGCCGACGCCCAGTTCATGGCGCGCCCAATTCATCAGGTCGGCCGAATCCTCGCGATCATGGATGGTGAATTGCGGATCGAGACCAAGGCGGGTCGCATATTCGCGCAGGAGGCGCGCGCCGATGGCGTGGAACGTTCCCGCATAGGCCGGCGTCGCAGCGGCGGCCGCCTCAGGCGCGAGACGGCGGGCGAGCAGACGTTCGACGCGACGGCCCAGCTCCGCCGCGGCGCGGCGCGAAAAGGTAGCGAGCATGATGCGCTTCGGGTCGGCGCCCGAGAGGATAAGCGCGGCCACACGATGTGCGAGCATCGCCGTCTTTCCCGATCCCGCGCCGGCGATAACGAGCAGCGGCCCGGAGCCTTTCGGCTCGCCGATCCCATGCTCGACCGCGAGCTGCTGCTCGGGATTGAGATCGACGGCCGGGCTCGAGCGAATCAGGGCGAGCGACATGGTTTGACGCAACCATGTTTCCCGCTTTGTTCGCAAGCGCAGCGCGCGAGCGGACCCGCTGAGCGGCGCATGGTAAAGGGCCAGCGGTCCGAATTTCATTTGACCATGATAAGCGATCGGACGAGAGAGTCGCCGCAATGCCGGGAGCGGAATCGCACTATGTCCACCGGACCGCCTGGCTGCGGGCGGCTGTCCTCGGCGCCAACGACGGGATCATTTCGACCGCGAGCCTCATCATGGGCGTCGCGGCGGCCGCGGGCGGGCGGGCCGAAATCCTGACGGCGGCGGTTGCGGGATGGGCGGCGGGCGCAATGTCGATGGCGGCGGGCGAATATGTGTCCGTCAGCTCGCAGGCCGACTCCGAGACCGCTGACCTCATGCGCGAGCGGCGCGCGCTTCGCGAGCGACCTGTCGAGGAGACGCAGGAGCTTGCCCATATCTACGAAGAACGAGGTCTGAAGCCGAAGCTCGCACAGGAGGTCGCCGGCCAACTCATGGCCAAGGACGCTCTTGACGCTCACGCGCGCGAGGAGCTCGGCATCAGCGAGAACGCACAGCCGAAGCCCATTCAGGCGGCCTTCGCATCGGCGCTCGCCTTCTCGATCGGCGCCGCGCTGCCGACGCTGGCGGCGTTTCTCGCGCCGCCAGGCGCCATTGTTAAAGCCGTCCCCGCCGCCGCTTTGATTTTTCTGGTCGCGCTCGGCGCGCTCGGCGCTTGGGCAGGCGGCGCGCCGATGGTGAAGCCTGCGCTCAGAGTCGTCTTCTGGGGCGCGCTGGCCATGGCCGTGACCGCTGGGATCGGCGCGCTGATCGGCAAGGCCGTCTAGCTTGCCGAGGCGAGCACGAAGTTAGCCCGCCTTTCGCGTCTGATGCGGGAACAGATGCCGCTTGGCCTCATCGTCGAACTCTTGCTTGAAGGCATGCTTTTCCTTCAATTTGTTGACGCGAGCGACGGCCGGGCGCTCGTTGATCTCGTCAACGAGTCGCTTCACATTGGCCATCTTAGACCAGGTCTCGGCGCCCAAGAGGTATGGAGCGGCGGAGCTCCAGCCCCAAACCGACATATCCACAATCGAATAGACGTCGCCGAGCACGTACTTCCGCCCGGCCAGCCGGTCGTCGAGGATCTTCCAGTGCCGGTGCGTTTCGAAATTGTATCGATTGATCGCATATTCGATCTTCTCAGGGGCCGCCACGTTGAAGTGGAAGGACTGGCCGGAATAAGGGCCAACTCCGCTGGACACGAAGAAGAGCCATGAGAAGAGTTCGCCGCGCGCTTTCGGCGTGTTCTCGGGCAGGAAGCGCTTCGTCTTCTCGGCGAGATAAAGCAGGATCGCGCTCGAGTCGAAGACGGTCGCTTCGCCATCAACGATCGCTGGCGTCTTCGCGTTGGGATTGATCTTGAGGAAATCTGCGGAGTGCTGCTCGCCCTTGCGCGTGTCGACCGGAACAACCTCGTATTCGAGGCCAGCCTCTTCAAGGAATAGAGCGACCTTCGCCGGGTTGGGCGAGGGGTGATAATAGAACTTGATCATCAGAAGGCTCCGAGAAGCAGGCGGTCAAGCCGCGGCGCAGCTAGTAGCGTAACCATGCTAGTTACGCAATCTTACTCAGCTCCGCGCGTTGCTTGAGACGATACCGTTTCCGCGCCCTGCGCTTCCTTGCTTCGGGCAAGCACGGCGCCGGCCAAATCGGCAATTGTAGCGCGCGACAGCTCTTCCCGCAGAGCCTCGACCGCCGGCGCTGTCGCCTCCCGCAGAACAGGGAGGATGTGGGCGCCGACCGGACAGGATGCGCTTGGGGGCGACCGATGCTCGGTGAAGAGCTCGCCGCTCTCCAACGCAGTGAAGACATCGCGCAAGGTGATGTCGTTCGCCGGCCGCGCCAATTCGAAACCGCCTCCCGGACCGAGCCGAGCGCGGATCAATCCGGCTGTCGTCATCAGAGAGAAAAGCCTGCGAACCACGACCGGATTTGTGTTCGCGCTTTCCGCCACATCCTCCGAACGCAAGACCTTGCCTGGATTGGCGGCCAGAGCCGTCAGCAAATGAACGCCAACGGCAAATCGGGTGCTCGTTCCCATCGCTCACTTGTCGCACGGCGCGCGCCGATCTTGCAAAGCCCGCCGCGCCTACAACGTCGGCAAAACTAACGGTGCCAATGCTACTTCGGACAGGGCGGCAGCCCAGGCCTCCCGCACGCTTGCGGTTGCCCGACCGGCGGCTGGACCCGAACAGCGGGCGGCGGCTGACGAAGCGCAGGCGGCAGAGCCGCGGCTGGCGGCGGGGGAGCGTGAACGACCGGCGGCGCGGGCGCAGGCGGCGGGGGAGCGTGAACGACCGGCGGCGCGGGCGCAGGCGCCGGGGGCGCGCGGACCGCCGGGGGCGCAAGATGAGGCGCGGGAGGTGGTGCGGCCACAGGCGCCGCGGGCACGCGCATCGCCGCAGGAGCCGGACGAGGCGCGGACGGGGCGAGAGCGGCTGGCGCTGGAGCGTGAAGCGCAGCCGGCGGAGCCGGAGCGCGCGGCGCGACGACCGGCGGCTGAGCTGCGACATTGGGCTTCGGCGCTGGGTTGCTTGCTGGCGCTGGTGGCGGCGGCTTCGGAGCCTGAACAGGAGACGCTGCTGGAGCGGTGAGCGGTTTGGTTGCCGTCGGTGCGGCTGTCGGCGCCGGCGGTTTGCCGACGGGTGACAACGGCCGCGCCTGCGGCTGGAGCCGCCGCCTTCCCCGCGGGTTTCGTAGCGACCGGCGCGGCGGCTGGACCCGCTGCGTTTGGCGAAGGGACCACGGGCAGCGGCTTACCGCCAGGAACAGGCTGGCGCGTTGGGCGCAACGACGGCGGCAGGCGGGGCCGGCAGAGGCAGCGGCGCTTTCCCCGCGGGTTTCGTCGCGACCGGCGCGACGGCTGGGCCCGCTGCGCTTGGGACGGGGACCACGGGCAGCGGCTTACCGCCAGGAACGGGTGGCGCGTTGGGCGCAGCAACCGCGGCAGGAGGAGTCGGCAACGGCTTTCCGCCTGGAATGACGGGAGCGGCAGGCTTCGCAGCGGTCGCTGGCGGCGCGGCGTTGCCTTGGGGCTTTGGCCCGGCGGCCGGGAGGGCGGCGGCGGGCGGAGTCCCCGCCGCTGGCGGGATCGGCAGCGGCTTGGGCGCTTGGCCAGCGGCGGGAGCCGGGGCGGCAGGGACCGCAGCCCCTACCGGGTTTGCCGGGGCGCCGGGCGCCGAGGGGGGCGGCCCGCCGGGCTTTCCTGGACCTCCCGGCCGACCGCCCGGTTGGCCAGACCGCCCGATTGGCCTCAGCGGCTTGACGACAGCCGCGTTGGCCGCAGGCGCGGCCGCGACAGCGACCGGCGCGGCCGGCGCCACGGGTTTGATGTTGGCGGGTAGCGGCGGCGGCGCGAAGGGCGGCGGCCGCATCCGTGGCTGTCCGCGCGGCGCTATGCCGTCGTGGTGAAAACCGTGTTGGAACGCGACTGCGCCAACCGCGATGGGAATCGCAACGCCCAACACGGGCAGCAAGCCGATTTCGGCAGGCGGCGGAGGCGGAGGCAGATCGCGCCAATCGTCGTCCTCGACATAAACGTATTGGTCTGGCGGCGGAGGAGGCGGCGGACCGAAATCGTCAAACGCATAGATCGGCCGCTCGTCGTAGACGAGTTCGTCCGGGGGCGGCGGCGGGAGATCGGCGAACGCCTCCGGCCGAAAATTGGGCGGCGGCTCGAACTCGGCCGAGAGCATCGCGAGGCGGCGGCGCGCGTCAGGGATGTGCGGGCCTTTCGGGTAGGTGTGCAAATACGTCCAATAGGCTCGTGGGGTATCGGCCCCCACGGTGCGGCGCCAATAGGCCGCTTCTCGCCGCACCGCGAGAATGGCGCGCACGCGTCGCGCCTGGTCAGAATTCGGGTAGGCGGCAAGAAACTCGCGATAGCCCTTGAGCGTGTCTCGCTCGACAGCGGCGGCGTAAGCGTCCTCGCTGGAAAAACTGGATATAGGTCGGCGCTCTGTCTGCGCGAACGAGAGGGCCGGAGGGGGCGCGTCGGCGGCGCGCTCGAAGACGTAAAATGGGCCGTCAAGTTTGGAGGCGCTCCACGGCAGCAAAGCCCCTTGCGTCTCCGCGTTGACCGACACGCGCGTTTGGTCGAACGCCTGGACGATGTCCACGCCGCCCTGTCGGATCGCGCCGGAGAGCGTCTTGCCGTAGACCCCATACGGGCCTTCCTCGTCGCCGGCCAAAGTGCCCGGAGCCGCGTTGAACGCCATCAGTTCGCCACGCTCAGGATCGACCAGAGCAAGCCCTGGCGCGAGCGGCGAACCCTGGGTGGCATAAGGATTGGCGCGCGCCGCATCGAGCACGATGATGCGCGCTCTTCCCGGCGTCGCGGCAAGCGCGTGGCTGAAATCGGCAATGCGGATCGCCTCGATCGGCACATCGGCGTCGCGATTGATCTGAGCGTCGACCGGAACGAAGTAATTGTCGCCATTGTACTGAACCGCTCGGCCGGAAAGGTAGACGAAGGCCTGCATGTCCGGCCCAGCCGCAGCCGCTTTCTGCAGGAAATCGCGAAGCGCCGTGCGCAGAGACTGACCGTCGAGATCCCGCGCGCCAACCACGTCAAAACCCGCAGCCTGCAACGTCTGGGCGACGAGACCGGCGTCGTTGGCGGTGGTCGCTAACGCCGCATCTCGATACGTCGCGTTGCCAATGACGAGAGCAATGCGGGGGTTCGGCGGGGGTTGTTGAGCTTCCGCGGCCAGCACGAGAAGACCCGTGGCCAGAATCACGACAGCGGCGAAAACCGCCTTCAGGCGTAGCGACATCAGGCCCCTCATTGTCGAAGAACCGCCGGCTCTCCGATTCGTTCCGTCCCTGACGATCGCTAGTGTTACATCGTGTCCGAACCGTGTCCCCGCCGCGGCGTCGCAGAGGGCCTAGCTCACCGTCTCGGCGCTGTAGCGGGCGATGAGGCCGTTCCGGATCACCGCGCGATAAACGGCGAAAAAGAACATGCAGGCGAGCACGAGATAGACAATGGCCAGCGCCCCTCCGATCGCCAACTGACCCCAGGGCGCGCCCTGTCCGGCAACGACCGATCGCATGCCCTCAAACACGTAAGCCGGCGGCAGGATCAACGCGATCGCCTGCATCCATCCCGGCAAAACAGTGACCGGATAGAACACGCCCGCGAATGGCGAGATCAGCATAGGGATCGGCCAGATCAGCCATTCGGAGGCGGGCCCGAGCCTGAGGACCAAGGCCGAGGCGGCGATGCCGAGCGCGATACCGGTGATGAACAGCACCATGAGGAAAGGGGCGATCGGCAACCCGTACGAGAAAAAGGACAAGCCGAACGCGATTTGCGCAAGCACCAGCATGGCGACAAGACTCAACCCGCTGGTGATGATCGCGACGATCAGAAGCCCAACCAGATATTCCGACGTGCGCAGGGGAGAGGCGAAGAAATTGAGGAAATTGCGCGTCCAGACATCCTCGAACAACGTCATCGTGATTTGCTGCATCACCCGCGTCAGAAAATCCCACAGGAGCACGGCGCCAAGCAGCGCCGGCACGAAATTGAAATCGGCATGCGAGACTGAATTGAGGTAGCGGGTCAGAAAGCCCCAGACCAAAATATCGATCGCCACAAAGATGAAGATGGGAAAGATGCGCTGCGGGCTGCCGCGATAGAGATAGAACATCCGCAACACGATCGCGCCGACGCGCGAGGCGTTCATCGGCTGCTCCCGTGCAGCGCCTCTTGCGCGACGTTGACGAACAGATCGTCGAGTGTCGCGGCGCCGTGCTCCTTGGGCAGCGTCTTCGGATCGCCCTCGAGCACGATCTGCCCATGCGACAGGAACAGCACCCGATCGCAGACGGCCTGCACCTCGTACATGTTGTGACTCGTCCACAACACGCCGCAGATTCCATTGTCGACGAACTTGGCGATGCCGGCGCGAATGTCACGCGCGTTCGAGGGATCGATGGAGGCGGTGGGCTCGTCGAGCAGCAGCAGACGCGGCTTATTGAGCATCGCCTTTGCGAGGCTGAGGCGCGTCTGCTCGCCGGACGACAGAACCCCCGCCTTGCTCCGTCGGTAACGCACGAGATCATAGACCTTGAGCAGCTTCTCGATTCGCGCTGAGAGATCGCGGACGGCGTAGAGCATGCCAAACACGCGCAAATTCTGCTCGACGGTGAGATTGCCCGGCAGCGGAGCGTATACAGCAGCAAAGTTGGTGCAAGATAAGGCTTTGGTGCGGTCGGCCGCGAGGTCGACGCCCTCGATCTCGATTCGGCCGGCGCTCGGCTCAAGCACACCCAGTATCATGTTGATCGTCGTTGTCTTGCCGGCGCCGTTTGGGCCAAGCAGGCCGACAATCTCGCCCGGCGCCACGTGGAAGCTGACACCGTTCACGGCCCGCACATCGCCGAACGATTTTTCCAGTCGCTCGACCTTAAGGACGCAGGGAACAGGCGGAATCATGCCGCGTCGTATCAGGCGGCCCGACGGGCGCGTCAAGCCGCGGTTGAAAACACGCCGCTCGTGACTCGCTCCCCGTATGGCCTCACGGCTGCCCGCTTCCTCCTGCCGAGCCATAGACCTGACCGGTCGCAAAACTCGCGTCCGACATCGCCAATTGGACGTAGATCGATCCAAGCTCAGCCGGTTGGCCGGGCCGACCAAGCGGTGTCTGGCCGCCGAACTTCTCCAACTTTTCCTGGGTCGCGCCGCCGCTGACCTGGAGCGGCGTCCAGATCGGTCCCGGAGCGACCGCGTTCACGCGAATGCCCTTCGAAGCAAGCTGCTTCGCCAGGGACTTCACGTAGTTCATCGTCGCGGCCTTCGTCTGGGCGTAGTCATAGAGATCGGGCGACGGGTCGTAGGCTTGCTCGGAGGCGGTGCCGATAATGGCCGAGCCGGGCGGCATGTGCGGCAGCGCCGCCTTGATGATCCAGAATGGCGCGTAGATGTTCGTTTTCATCGTCGCATCAAAATCCTCGGTCGAAATATCGAGGATCGAGGCGCGAGTCTGTTGGCGGCCCGCGTTGCTGACAAGGATATCGAGGCCGCCAAGACCGCCCACCGCTTCCTCGACGAGGCGCTTGCAGAAGGCCTCATCTCGGATGTCCCCGGGGATCGACAACGCCGTTCGACCTTCGGCTTTCATGAGCTCGATGACCTCGCGCGCGTCTTCCTCCTCGGCCGGCAGATGGTTGATGGCAACGTCGGCGCCCTCACGCGCGAAAGCGATCGCGGCGGCGCGGCCCATGCCGGAATCGCCGCCTGTGATCAAAGCTTTTCTGCCGGCGAGCCGACCCGAGCCGCGATAGGACGTCTCGCCGTGATCCGGACGCGGATCCATCTTGCTCGCCAGCCCGGGCCAAGGCTGCTCCTGCCGGCGAAACGGGGGCTTGGGGTGCTTGTTTCGCGGGTCCTGGAGGCCTTCAGGAGCTTGCGTCTCACTGCCTTTCGAGAGGGGCGCCTCCTTCGAACTCTGCGCAAAGGCGGGCGCGGCTGCGGCCACGAGGCCAATGCCTCCTGCGCCCACGACGACACGGCGGGAATAGGGAAAGCGTTCGTCCGAACTCATATGCGATCTCCATGATTGACGGGAGAACGCTTGCGCCTGCCGTTTGTTGCGGACGCGTTCAGTCGACGACGTTAACCGGCCAACGGGGTTTCAAGGAGATCGAGCGTGAACAGTTCCTGCGGCTTGCCGACGCCACGCAGAGCAAAGCGTCCAACCGAAGCGAACGTGCGCGGGTGTTCGTCGCAGGATTCCGCGAACGCCGCCGAGAGAAGGATTGGCTGGTCCACGGACCGGCACATCGCCGCGATGCGGCTCACCTCGTTGACGGCAGGCCCAACGACCGTGAAATCGAGGCGCTCCTTGCTGCCGATGTTGCCGTAGAAGACCTCGCCGAAATGGAGGCCGAGATACATTTCGGTCGAAGGCAAGCCTTTCTCGAACCGGCGCGCGTTCAAGGCGGCGACCGCCTCTCGCGCCGACCCTGCGGCGTCGAGCGCGGCCGCGCAAGCGCGACTGCGTTCCTCGGCAGGGAAGATCGCAAGCACGCCGTCGCCGATCAGCTTCAAGACGTCGCCGGAATGCTGGTGGATCGACGAGACGATGGCCTCGGCATAGTCGTTGAGGAGCGGAATGATCTCTTCCGGCGGAGAGGTGTCGGAAATGCGCGTGTAGTTGCGCAAATCGCTGAACCACAAAACCGTATTGATCCGGTCCGCGACGCCCCGCTCGATGCGGCCTCTCAACACTCGCCGCCCGGCGTCGCGTCCGAGATAGGTCTCGACCAGCGTCTCGGCGATGCGAGCGAGCGAAGCAGCTTTGATTGCGAGCCCGAGGAACGGGGTGAGGCGTTTCAGAGCACCAAGTTCATCATCGGTAAATCCGTCGGCTCGATCTGTCGTCCAATAGGAATACACACAATCCATCTCGCCGATCGCGCCATCTTCGGCGAAGCGGTTGATGATCGCGACATAGTCCGTGAACTTTGCCTCACGGAACTCCGCGAAGGCAGGGAATTCTGCCTCGGTCTCTGCGGTCACACGCAGGCGCAACAGCGATTCGCCGCTCGTCGAGAGTCGGTAGAGAGGGCTCGTCTGCCACCGTTGGGCCGCCTCCCCTTCGGTGGTGCGGCCATATTCCGTCAGCGTAGCTTCCGGCTTCTCGCGCTCCCAACGGAACGCACGCCCCTCGTGAATGGGGTGGAGCGTGTCGATGAGGAGCATCACGCGCGCGAGCGGCAATCCGCCCGCGATTGCACGGCTGCAAAAGCCCTCGACCAAAGCGGTCTCGGACCGTCCCTCAAGGCCCGCTTTCGCGAGCCAGGTCGCAAGCTTGGCGATCTCGGCTTCCGTCATGGGCGGATCATAAAGCGCCAGGGACGGACAAGCCAATGCGCGGCGTCCCAGCGCTTGCGCCTGCGCCTGAGGCGCCATATCGGTTGCGTGCCGTAGGGCGCCGCCAGCTTGTCGTTACTGGAATGAACCGCCTGCGCGCTGTGTTTTTAGGTTGACAGTGTATATTCCACCTGATTTAACGAGCGCCGATCGGAGGAACCCATGTCGCTTCGCCTTAACGAGACTGCGCCCGACTTCACCGCTGAAACGACCCAGGGCAAGATCAGCTTTCACGAATGGATCGGCGATAAGTGGGCGATCCTGTTTTCCCATCCCAAGGACTTTACCCCGGTCTGCACAACCGAGCTCGGCTACATGGCGAAGATCGAGCCCGAGTTCACCAAGCGCAACACCAAGCTCATCGGTCTGAGCGTTGACCCAAGCGACGCCCATGCGCGTTGGCTCGCCGACATCGAGGAGACCCAGGGCGCGAAGGTGAACTATCCGATCATCGCCGACAAAGATCTCGCGGTCTCCAAGCTTTACAGCATGCTGCCCGCCGAAGAGCCCGGCACGTCGGAGGGCCGAACCGCGGCGACCAACCAGGCCGTGCGCACGGTGTTCGTCATCGGCCCCGACAAGAAGATCAAGCTCATGCTGGCCTATCCGATGACCACCGGCCGCAACTTCGATGAGATCCTGCGCGTGGTCGATTCGATGCAGCTCACCGCCAAGCACAAGGTCTCGACGCCGGTGAACTGGAAGCACGGCGACGATGTCATCATCGCGGGCTCGGTCAACGACGACGACGCCAAGAAGCTGTTCCCCGAAGGCTGGCGTTCGCCCAAGCCCTATATCCGCATCGTCAAGCAGCCGGGCTGAGGACGCTTGCGGTGCTCGTGGCCTATCCAAAGACAGCGTCACGAGCGCGACCTCTTCTCGGTGAAGCCGCCGGTCCAGCTTGAACAGGAAGACAGGATTGGCGACTTGCGTGAGAACTCAGGCCCTCGCGCCAAGTGTATCGCGAACTTCAGCCGAGACGCGCCGGTCGTAGTCGTCGGCCAGGGCCCGCAGCGCTCCGGCGCCGTCGCCTGCGAAAGAGGGCCCGTGCATCAACGCGAGCGTCTTCGGCGAAAGGTCCGCGAGGCGTCGGATCGTCGCGCCCATGCCGGGATTGAGGCTCGAATATTTGAACACGTCCTCGGCAGCGATTGCCGGGCCGACAATGTCGCCTTCCGTCAGGGCGGAATCGTTGCCGAGCTGGGTGAACAGATCACCGCAGAGCAAGGTTCCGGTCGACTCTTCATAGAGCACGGCGGCGTCCCAGCCGTGCGGCGTGTGGGGCGTGTCAACAAATCGGACGCGCTTGCCGGCGCCGATGTCGATTGTCTCCCCATCGCTCAGTGCACGCGGCGATCGGTCGGCGAAATCGGCGAGCGACACGAGGCAGCCGGTCTGCCCATGCGCGGGCGTCGCGTTGGGCGCGGCGGCGAGCCATTCGTTCATCGCTCCGCATTCGTCGGCCTCGAAATGGCCGAAGGCGATCCATCGCAGGCGTTCGGGTGGAAGGATGCGCCTCAGCGCCGTCGCGGTTCAGCGGAAACATCTTTCTCAAGCCCGTGTGGAACAGCATCGGCTCATCGCCGAGAATGAGAAACTGATTGAAAGTGAAGCCGGCAGGCGGCGCGATGTCCATCGTATGGGCCGAGAGTCGGTAAATTCCGTCGGCAATTTCTGTGATCTTCGTTTCCACTTCGCCCTCCCCGCGATCCAACGGCTGGACATTGCGGGTCCGCCATGCGCAATGTTGACACCGATCACAGATGCGCGCTCGACGTCAAGGTTTCCGTGATCAGCGCGGCCGCGATAAGCGGCGCGTCAACGGGAGGACCCTCATGCAACGACGTGATTTTCTGAAGGCCGGCGCGGCCGGCATGGCGCTCACTCTAGCGCAGGGCCCGTCTCAAGCGCAGGTCCAACCGAGGGCAGACGTGAAGGGTGCCGACGCCAAGGATACAGACACGGACCTCAGCGTGGTCGTCATCGGCACGGACGGCAACGATCTCCTTGACAGCGTCGTGGATGATTATCTCGCCGCGCACGCCGACGTTTGGCACTTCATGCCGAACCTGGCGAAATTCTCGCAGGCGCTTGAGTTCATCGACAAGAACCCGAAGATCGTGTTGGCCAAGACCACCAGCGACATCCTGGCCGCCAAACGTGGCGGCAAGGTCGCAATGGTCATCGGCTGGCAGGATAGCGCCGGGCTGACCGATGGCAATGGCGCCGACTGGCGGAGCAGCAACCCGCCCAAGACCAAGCTGCGAGAGTACTACGAGCTTGGGCTGCGCACCGCCAATCTCACCTATCAACTTTCGAACCAGTTCGGCGGCGGCATGCTCGACCCGACGGTCCCTCTGACTGTCGAGGGCAGGCTGATCGTCGCGCAGATGCAGAAGCTCGGCATCGTGGTCGATGTCTCGGGTCATACGGGCGTACAGACCGCGCTCGACGTCATCGCCATGGCGGAGCGGCCGGTGGTCATCACGCACGGCAATGTGCGGGCGCTGAACAAGGACAATCCGCGCACCAGCCCGGACGCGGTCATCGAAGGCGTCGCGAGGACCGGCGGTCTGATGGGCGTTGCCGCGCTAAGCCAATTCATGATGTGGGGCGGCAAGGATGCCGCGAAGGCCGAGACCGGTCCGTTCCCGGCTCAGGCGTCGCTTTCCCGCTATGTCGACGAGTTCGATTACCTCAAGAAGCTGGTCGGGGTCGATCATATCGGGCTCGGCACGGACTTCGTCACCCCTGGCTCCGGCGGCGGTGATCCAGCAAAGGACTTCGAGTATCCCCCGGAGATGATGTCCAAGGCTGATGAAATCGAATTTGTCGATGGTTTCGGGAGCGTCTCCGGCCTAAAGAATCTGCGTGCCGAGATGCAGCGCCGCGGTTACACGGCCGAGGAGATTGCCAAGATCCTGGGCGGCAACTGGATGCGCGTCTTTGGCGCAGGCGTGGAACTCTTAACGTTCCGCTCTTTTCAGCTTCGTCAGCGCCGCGTACGAATCTGATAGCGTGCTTCTTGTCGTGAGCGGCGTCAGCCGATTCTAGCGGGAGCAGAGCGCAATGCGGATTTGGCTGTTCGTCGCTTTGGCGCTTTTTAGCGCCATGTCCTTCTCTCCGAGACCGGCGCGCGCCGACGATGCGGCGCTCACCGCGCAACTGCAGCAGATCCTTGACGCCTACGTCAAGGATCGCGCGTCGATCGAGGGGCTTTCGGGCGCCGCGTTGCAGGTGGATCGCGGCGCGGGCAAACCGATCCTTGCGATCTATGCCGGCGACAACGGGCTCAGCGACAAAAAGCCGATCGGCCCCGACACGTTGTTCCAGATCGGCAGCAACACCAAGGAATTCACCTCCGCGCTGATCCTCAAGCTCGAAGCGGCTGGCAAACTCAAGATCGACGACACGATCGGGCGATGGCTGCCGCAATATCCGGCATGGAAGGATGTCACCATCCGCTCGCTGCTGCAGATGACGAGCCCGATCCCCAACTATTCGGAGACGGTCGCCATCGGCGAGATCCAGGTCGCCGACATCCACCATCAGTTCAGCGACAAGGATCTGATCGGCTTCGTCGATCCCGGCAACGGCCAGCATTTCCCGCCGGCCTCGGGATGGTTCTATTCCAACACCAACTACATCCTCGCCGCCCTCATCATCGAGGCGGCGTCCGGCATGAACTACGAGCAGGCGCTGACGACGATGATCATCGAGCCGCTCGGGCTGCACGACACGTTCTACGCCAACGGATCGCATCCTGGACCCGCGGCTGCCGGGCCCGGTCATGTCGCGCGTGCCGCGCGCGCTCTTTCCTGCTTCAGGACTGCCTGACGTTACCAGCCGGAGCCATGCAGCGTCTCGACGATCGCGCCGCTGATCGGCAAGGACATGCGAACGGGGAACTTGTCCTGGGCCGGCGGCCGCGGGCGCCATCATCTCGAACCCGCGCGATCTTGCGCTCTGGATTCGCGCTCTCTTCGACAAGCGCGTCGTTCCGGCAAAGCAACTCGACGAGATGACGACGCTGGTCTCGAACAAGACCGGCCTGCCTCTTCAAGAAGTCTCCACCGATGAGCCGGGCGGCTTCGGTCTTGGCCTCGGCCGCTTCCATCGAAAGGAGCTTGGCGGCTCCTATTGGTTCTACGAGGGCGAAACCCTCGGCTTCCGGACGATCTTCGCCTATTGGCCGCAGTTCGATCTCCTGATCACCGGCTCCGTCAACAGCCGGCCGCCGAACGGCGAGGACAAGTTCGGTCCCTCCGTGATCGGGGACGCCTTCACGGTCTTGCAGCAGGCTGGGCTACCGGAGGGCGCTACCAAACCCGCCGCAAAATAACTATAATAGCCAGTTAAAGACAGCCCGTCTTAGGGCTGCGCGACAGGGGGGCTCGATGATCTTTCGACAATTGTTCGACAGCGTCTCGAGCACCTACAGCTACGTCCTCGCCAGCCGGCGCGGCGGCGAAGCGCTCATCATCGATCCGGTGCTGGAGAAGGTCGACCGCTATCTCAAGCTGATGGAGGAGCTCGATCTTAAGCTTGTGAAAGCCGTCGACACGCATTTGCACGCCGACCACATCACCGGCTTGGGCGCGTTGCGCGACCGCACCCGCTGCATCACGATCATGGGCGAGCAGAGCCAGGTCGACGTCGTGTCGATGCGGATTGGCGACGGCGACAAGCTCGGCGTCGAGGGCCTGAGCCTCGACGTGCTCTACACGCCCGGCCACACCGACAATTCCTACAGCTTCCATTTCGGCGATCGCGTGTTCACCGGCGACACGCTGCTCATCCGCGGCACCGGCCGCACCGATTTCCAGAACGGCGATTCCCGCGCGCAATACGAGAGCCTGCAGCGCCTGATGCGGCTGCCGGAAGAGACGCTGGTCTTTCCCGCGCACGATTACAAAGGCGACACGGTCAGCACCATCGGCGAGGAGAAACGCTTCAATCCGCGTCTTCAAGTTCGCGACGCCGACGAATATGCGAAGCTGATGGCAAGCCTTAACCTAGCCAATCCGAAGATGATGGACGTCGCCGTTCCCGCCAACATCCATCAGGGGCTGCATCAGGAAGATGTGGCGCGCAAGGGCTGGGCCTTTTCGGCTGAAGATGCCAAGGGGCTTCTCGGGCGCCCGGACGTCGCGCTGATCGACCTGCGCGAGAAGCGGGAACGGGAGCGGACCGGCGCCATTCCGGGTTCGCTTGCACGCGCCTTATGGCGAACTTCAGGACAATATCGGCGAGGGCGGCCTCATTCACGAGCTCGCGCGATCAGGCAAGACGATCGTCTTCTATTGCGCATTCGGCGAGCGCTCGGCGATGGCGGTTCAGGCGGCCCAGGATCAGGGGCTCGCGACGAGCCGCCACATCGAGGGCGGCATGTCGGCCTGGACGAAGGCCGGCGGCGCGACGCATTGACCTTGGCCGAGGCCTGGGCTTAGCGAAGACAAGGCGTCAGCGGGGGATCTCAGTGCCCAAGATCAAAGTCAACGACATCACGATGAATTACGAGACCCAAGGGTCGGGCGAGCCGCTTGTGCTCATCCCTTACCTTGCCGCCGACAACGCCTGTTACGCCTTCCAGGTCGCCGAGTACGCCAAGCATTTCACCTGCATTTCGCTTGATCCGCGCGGCGCCGGCGAGACCGACAAGCCAGACGGAACGTATTCGACCGAATTGTTCGCCGACGACGTCGCCGCCTTCATGGCTGCGATCGGCGTCGAGAAAGCGCATGTGAGCGGCCTGTCGCTGGGCGGCGCGGTTGGGCTGTGGCTCGCCAGCAAGCACCCCGAGCGGGTCAAGACGCTATCGCTACATTCCTGCTGGCCGAAGAGCGACCCGTTTCTGAAGGTCGTCGTGGGGAACTGGCAAATCATCGCCAAGGGTCTCGGCAGCGTCCAGGAGATGATCATCCAGGGAATCTTCCCCTTCTGCTTCACTCCGGAGCTTTACTCAGCCAAGCCCGACTATCTCGAGCAACTTGCCGCCTTCGTGCGCAGCCGGCCAAAACAGCCGGTCGACGCCTTCCTACGTCAGTCGGACGCTGTCATCGCCCATGACGCGCTTGGCCAGCTCGGCAAGATCAAAGCGCCGACGCAAATCACGTTCGGCAGCCACGATATTGTCACCTCGACCCGGTTCGTGGAGCCGTTCCGGAGCGGCATCAAGAATAGCGAGCTCGTCATCTTCGAGATGTGCGCGCACGCACCGATCTACGAGAACGTCAACGAGTTCAACGAGAAGACCTTAGCGTTTCTCAAGCGCCATATCGGTTAGGAAGCGTTCGGGCGCCGCACCGACGACAGGCGTCGTCGTGCGCGACTGGAGTCCGCCTTGTCGGGAGCCGATGTCCGGGAATTTTTCCCGTGACGCGACGCAAATGGTCAACCGACGACCCCCTGAATTTGCTAGACTTTTCGTGACGATGACGCGATTATTCCTATGATGGTAGGAAAATAATCGGGACTGTGGTTCCAAAAACTCCCGTTTTCCGATCAGCCTGATCATAGAGGCGCACCCATGGGGTGGGTCGAACGCTCGAGCATGACGATTCAGCACCGTCATCGCCCGGGCTTCGCATCACCCGATGAGAAACCGACGTCAAAGGGGAAGGATCCTGGGCGCTCACCGTTCCCGCCGCCGTGGACTCTGCTCCCTTGGTCTCGCGCTCGCGATCGCCGCCGCTCCGTCCATCGCAGCAGCCGACGACGACGAGTCCGCCAAGGCAGGACTGCCAGGCAATCCCTTCTATGCGCTCGACACCAAAAACCTATTCGGCTTCCTCGAGGGCGCGGACGTGGGCGAGAAGGGCGACCGGTCGCTCGAATTCGAGACCACTGGATCCTTCGGCGAAACACAGGGCCTCTACCGTTCGATCGAACAAGAATTCATCTTCGAAAACGCGTTGACGGATTCGTTCGGACTCGAGCTCGGGGCTCATATGCTCGGCCAGGATATCCGGGGCGTGCCCGGCCTGCCCGATTTCGTCGGCGTCAATTTCTCGGGCGTTTCGGCCGAGTTCCGGTACGTTGTCTTGCATCGGACCAAGGATGTTCCGATCCAGGTGACGCTGACCGTTGAGCCTGAGTACAGCGTTATCGCCGACGCAGGACAGCAGGCCAATGATTTCAGCACGACGTTCCGCGCCATTGCTGACGTCATCTCCAGCGATCAGCGCCTTTATGGCGCAATCAATCTCGTCTACGCGCCGGACGGCTCCCGGCTGCGCGGCCAGTTGTGGCAGGACACGGCTCTCATTTCCGCTTCCGCCGCGCTCTCCTATCGCCCGACGCCGGCGCTGATGTTCGGCGCCGAAGCGGACTACGACCGCGCCTATGGCGGCCTCGTTCCGCGCGGATTTGAGGGGCAAGCTTTCTATCTCGGGCCGACGTTCCACTATCAGATCAACGAAAAGATCGATCTGTCGGCCGCGTTTCTCGCACAGACTCCCGTCGGCCGGCTCGACTTTGACGAATTCCCGCGCCAGCTCGCCAAGCTGAGGCTCGAAGTGGATTTTTGAGTCTCGACGGTCATTGCGGCTGAAATCTCAGCGCTACGGCACGCGCCGCCCATCAGTCGAGATCGACGCCGCTCGCTTGTCGATTGCGCAATTCGTCGACCAGGACCCGCTCATTCTCGGAATAGTCGATCGGCGTCGACACCAGATGCACGCCGCCGCTCACGAAGGCGGCTTCGAGTGCGGGCGCCAAGCCGTCTGCGCTCTCGACCCGACTTCCCTTCGCGCCATACGCCTTTGCATAAGCGACGAAGTCAGGATCGCCGAACGTCATGCCGTAGTCCGGGAACCCGTCCACGGCCTGCTTCCAGCGGATCATCCCGTAAGCATTGTCCTGCAGAACCAAAACGACAAGATTGAGCTTGAGGCGCACCGCGGTCTCGAGCTCCTGTGAGTTCATCATGAAGCCGCCATCGCCGCATATTGCGAGCACCCGCCGATCCGGATTGAGACACGCGGCCATGATCGCCGACGGCAGGCCAGCGCCCATGGTGGCGAGCGCATTGTCGAGCAGAAGCGTGTTGGCGACATGGGTGCGGTAGTTGCGCGCAAACCAGATCTTGTACATGCCGTTGTCGAGGCAGACGATGCCGTCCTCCGGCATCACCTGGCGCACATCGTGGACGATCCGCTGTGGCGTCGGCGGAAAGCGGCTTTCCTCCGCCCGGTCGGCGATGTGGGCGAGGATGTCCTCGCGCAGGGGAAGAAGCGCCTTCGCTCTCGGCAGCTTATGTTCGAGCCGATCGGCCAAAAGCGTGAGGCTGGGCCCGACGTCGCCGATGAGCTCGGCTTGCGGAAAGAACACTTCTTCCACCGTCGCCGGCAGGTAGCCGACGTGCAGCACCATCGGTCCACCCGGGCCCATAAGGAACGCTGGCTTCTCCACCGTGTCGTGGCCGATCGGTGATGATCAAATCCGCGCGGTCGATCGCCCGATGGACGTAGTCGCGCTCCGACAGCGCAGCGGTGCCCATATACAGGTCCGAGCTTCCAGTGACGGCGCCCTTGCCCATCTGCGTGTTGAAGAACGGGATCTGCACCCGCCGAACGAATTCCGACAGCGCGTCCGCAAGCCGCGGCCGGCTCGCGGCGGCGCCCAGCATGATCAGCGGGCGCTCGGCCTTGAAGATGAGTTGCGCCGCTCGATCGAGCGCGGCGCTCGACGCGATCGGCAAATCGATCGGATGCGGCGGGATCGGCGCCATATCGGGCGCCGCCGCGTGGGCGATGTCTTCCGGCAGTTCAAGATGCACCGGGCCGGGCCGCTCGAGCTGCGCGACGCGGAACGCCTCCCGCACCATGGTCGGAATGGTGGCGGCGCTCACGATTTGATCCGCCATCTTGGTGAGCGGCGTCATGGCCGAAACGATATCGACGATCTGAAAGCTTGCCTGTTTCCGGCTCAAGACGCCCTTTTGCCCGGTGATCATCACCATCGGCATAGCGCCGAGCAGCGCGTAGGCGGCGCCGGTAGTCAGGTTGAGCGCGCCGGGGCCGAGCGTCGTGATGCAGACCCCGGGCTTGCCGGTCAGCCGCCCGTGCGTTGCCGCCATGAAAGCGGCCGCCTGCTCGTGGCGCGTCAGCACAAGCTCGATCTTCGAGCGGCGTAATGCTTCGACCATGTCGAGGTTTTCTTCGCCCGGCACGCCGAAGATTTGACGCACGCCCTCGTTCTCAAGCGCAGAGACGATGAGTTCGGCGCCGTTCATCGAATGCGCTCCCTGCGCAAATCCCTGACCTGCCAACGCTCGCGCATTCTTACCCCATCAGCAACCGCTTTCGCTTGAGCCACGGGTCCGTGCTGTGAAGCCGCCCCGCCCTTTCGCTCGCCGCCCGGTTTCGTTTATCGTTGCGGAACCGCGCCTTTGATCCAAGGGGATACGATGGCTCAAACCGTCGCCGACCAGATGGTTGAAGTTCTCGCCGCGGCGGGTGTGAAACGCGTCTACGGCGTCGTGGGCGACAGCCTCAACGGCTTTACCGACGCCATTCGCCGGCGCGGCGGGATCCAATGGATGCACGTCCGCCACGAAGAGGTCGCAGCCTTCGCCGCGGGCGCCGACGCCCATGTCACCGGAAGCCTCGCGGTCTGCGCCGGCAGCTGCGGCCCCGGTAACCTGCATCTCATCAACGGTCTCTTCGACTGCCAGCGCACGCGCGTGCCGGTGGTGGCGATCGCGGCGCAAATCCCCTCCGCGGAGATCGGTTCGCACTAGACCGGCTTCCTCCCGATCGGCACCGATCTCGTCAATCCGAATTTCGCTCAGATGGCGGAAGCGATCGGCATCAAAGGCATCCGCATCGAGGACCCCAAGGACGTCGACGCGCGCGTCGCCGAAGCGCTCGCCCATCCCGGGCCCGTCCTGGTGGACGCGGTGGTGGCGCGCGAGGAGCTCGCCATGCCGCCGGCCGTCACCGTCGAGACGGCGAAGGGCTTCTCGCTCTATATGCTGAAGGCGATCTTGAGCGGACGGGGCGACGAGATCATCGAGCTCGCCCGCACGAACTTACAGGTAGCGCGAGGCGCGGCGCTGCTTAGGCCGTGAGCAAGCGTCCCGCCGCCTGACGCACGCGAAGCGCAACCGACTCTTCTCCCTCAGCCGCAGCCATGGCCGTCATCGGCGTCTCCAGCGCCACCGGGATGTCCTGAGGCATATGACTGAGGATGCGCTTGATATCGATGCCGCCCTCACCGGCCGGCAGACGCTCCACGCGGCCGGCGTGCAGCAGCTCTTCGGTCGTATAGCTCGCCTGCACCGGCGCGTCGGCGACGTGGACGAAGGGCAGGCGCGATGGGGAAATCCGATCGAGCTCATCGAACGTGCTCGCCGATCTGTTGAAGTGAAGGGTGTCCACCAGGATCCCGAGCGCGGGACGCTCGGCCGCCTCGACGATCTTCACCGCCGCGCCGAGATCGGGAACCACTGTCCACGGAAAGAACTCCAGCACCGCGCGCAGTCCATATTGCGAAGCCAGGTCGCTGATCGCGGCGAGCCGGTCCGTGAACCGGCTGAGATCGGGGTCGTACGCCGACGTAATCATGTACCTGGCGCCCAGCTCCGCGCCGGCCGCCGCAAAGGGCTCGAGCGACGAGAGGTCGATCTCAGGCGTGATCCTGACGAACTCGATATCGAGCACGGCGATCCCGGTCGCCGCCATTGCGGCCTTCGTGGCGCGCATCAACGGCTTGTCGTCCATCAGCGGATAGGCAGGGGTTATTTCCGTTCCTCCGATCAGACGCAAGCCGACCGTGTCGTAGCCAGTGCGGGCCGCCACCTCGATCACCTGCGGTGGCGCGAGGCGGATAACAGTCAAATGCGCGAGCGAAAACTTCACGGCTGGTCCTCACCTGACGGTCGGGCCGCCGCGCGCCCCGCAGGGCGACGCAACGTCATCGCAGAGCGCGATATTGTCTCTCTAAGGCGCCAAGCCAAAACGCCAAGTCAGGTCATCTGGGTGACGAGCTTCGGATTGAGATAGGCTTCGAGCGCCTCGGAGCCTCCTTCCGAGCCGTAGCCGGAATCCTTGACTCCGCCGAACGGCAATTCCGGCAGCGCGAGCCCATGGTGGTTGATTGAAACCATTCCGCTTTCGACGTCTCGGCCGACGTCCGCCATCGTCTTCGCCGACTTCGTATAGGCATAGGCGGCAAGACCATAGTCCAGCCGATTGGCCTCGCCGATCGCGTCATCATATCTGCCAAAGGGGCTCATGATCGCGATGGGGCCAAACGGCTCCTCGTTCATGACCCGCGCGCCCATGGGAACGTCAGTCAGCACCGTCGGCGCAAAGAAATAGCCGCGGTTGCCGATGCGCTCCCCGCCGCACGCAACCTTCGCGCCGTGCGAAACGGCGTCGGCGGTCAGCGCCTCCATCGCGTCCATTCGGCGCGCGTGGGCCACGGGGCCCATCGTCACGCCTTCGGCGAGCCCGTCCCCAACCTTGATCGACTTCGCGGCCTTGACGAAGCCATCGACAAATTTGGGATAGACGCTCTCGTGCACAAGAAACCGCGTCGGCGCGACGCAGACCTGGCCCGCATTGCGGAACTTAGAAGCCGTCAGAACTTTGACAGCGCGATCGACGTCAGCGTCTTCGAAAACGATCGCCGGCGCATGGCCGCCAAGCTCCATCGTCACACGCTTCATGTGGAGACCCGCGAGCGACGCAAGCTGTTTGCCCACAGCGGTCGAGCCCGTGAACGAGATTTTCCTGATCGCCGGATGCGGGATGAGGTAGGCGCTTATCTTCGCGGGGTCGCCGAACACGAGATTGAGCACCCCGGGCGGCAGGCCGGCGTCGACGAAAGCGGCGACCAGCGCGGCGCAACTGATCGGCGTATCCTCCGGGCCCTTGATGATGATCGAGCATCCCGCCGCAAGCGCTGAGGAAATCTTGCGCACCGCCTGATTGATCGGAAAATTCCAAGGCGAGAAGGCGGCGACCGGGCCGACAGGTTCCTTGATCACCATTTGGCTGACGTTTGGAGCGCGTCCGGGGACGATCCGGCCGTAAGCGCGTCGGCCTTCCTCCGCCAGCCAATCGATGACGTCAGCGCCTGCAGCGGCTTCCATCCGCGATTCCGCAAGGGGCTTCCCCTGCTCCATGGTCATGGCGCGCGCGACGCTTTCATTGCGCTCGCGTAGAAGATCGGCGGCCCGGCGCATGATCTTCGACCGTTCGAAGGCCGACGTGCTGCGCCATTTCTCAAATCCGCGCACAGCTGCCGCCAGGGCGTCGTCGAGGTCGACTTTGTCGGCGACAGCATGCGAGCCGATCGTCTCCTCATTCGCAGGATTGAGGACCGGCGCTTGGCCGCCGTGTCCGGGGCGCCATTGTCCGTCAATGAAAAGCTGAGTGTCAGAGTTCATGGTTCCTGCCTATCACGAAAATGCGCCTTGCCTGAAGGCGCTCCTGAGCGGAGCGGACGACGAGATCGTCGAGCCCGCGCGTACGAACCTACGCAGGTAGCGCGAGGCTCGTCGCTTTGCCAGATGGGCGTCGCCCGTTCAGATGCCCAGCGCGCAGCCGTCCTTGCGCGGATCCGAGCCGCCGAGCAGGGTCCCGCGCTCCCAATCGATCCAGATGGCCTGCGCCCCGCCAATCGCCCAGCCCGGCGACTGCACGACGAAGCCGCGCGCTTCAAGCGCGGCCCCATGAAGATCAAGCAGGCGTTGCTCCATCTCGACGATGTTCGTGCCCGGCAACGGAAACAACCGCGGCAGGTCGATTGCGCTCTGCAGGTCCAGCCGGTGATCGAAGAGCTTGGCAAGCAGATGTGCGTGCCCCAACGCCTGATAGTGGCCGCCCATGACGCCGAACGGCATGCAGACGCGACCGTTCTCGGCCGCCATGCCGGGAATTATGGTGTGCATCGGGCGCTTGCCCGGCCCGATCTGGTTGGCATGGCCCGGCGTCAAAACGAAGCCCTGCCCCCGATTCTGGAACACGACGCCTGTTTTCGGGCTCATAAGTCCGCTGCCGTACGTGTTGAAAAGCGAATTGATGAAGCTGACGGCGTTGCGCTCCTCGTCCACCACGGCGATGTAGACGGTGTCCTTGTGCTCGGCGCCGGCGAATGACGGCAGATCTTCGATCGCATGCGAGAGATCGATCTTCGCCGCCAATTCGTCAGCCAGCCGATCGGACAAGAGAGTAGTCGACCGAAACTTCGGCATGCGCCGGATCGCCCACGAAGGCGTCGCGCGCTGCATAGGCGAGGCGCGACGCTTCGATCTCGATGTGAAGGTTGTCGATGTCGAGCGGATCCGGCTTCGCCTTGAAGCGCGACAGGATGTTCAGGATTGTCAGAGCGACGACTCCCTGACCGTTCGGCGGGCATTCGTAGATCGTCCGTCCACGAAACTCCGTCGTGACCGGCTTCACGTACTCGCCCTCTGCGCGCGCGAAATCATCCGTCGTATGCAGTCCGCCCACGCTCTGGAGATAGACGACCATGTCGTTGGCGATCGGCCCGCGATAGAAGGCCGCCGGGCCTTCGCGGCCAATCGCTTCGAGCGTGTCGGCAAGCTCAGGCTGACGCTGCACCGCGCCTACACTCGGCGCTTCGCCGTCGATCAGGAAGGTGCGTCTCGCTGTGGGATCGCGGCGAAGGACATCGCGCTGCTTAGCGATGTCGTGGGCGACGCGTGGCGAGATCGCATATCCGGCGCGCGCCAGATCGATCGCAGGCTCGAGCGCCGCTTTGAGAGGGCCGGCGGCCGTGATCCTTGATCAGCCTCGACCATGCCTCCACCGCGCCTGGAACGGTCACGGCGTGCGGCGAATGGCGATCGATCGTGGTCACGCCGTGGCGTTCGTACCATTCCGGCGTCGCCGCCATTGGCGCGCGTCCTGAGCCATTGTAGGCGATGACGTCAGCGGAACCGCCGTGTGACAATTGCACGAAGCAGTCGCCGCCAATCCCCGTCGAGCCCGCTTCAACCACACATTGGACCGCGCAAGCCGTGATGGCGGCGTCGATCGCGTTGCCGCCGTCGCGCAGGGCGTCGACTGCCGCCAGAGTCGCGGCGGCGTGGGAGGTCGCCGCCATGCCCCTTCTGCCCACCGCCAACGACCGTCCGGGAAGCTCAAAATTCCGCATCACGTTCGATTTCCCCGCGAGTTCTCACCTGGCATATTGATTCGGTCGGGACGCTTAGGGCAAGGGTGACAGTGCGCTTCGACGGTCAAAAGCCGGGAGGAAATCAATGAAAGCGGCGCACGAAGCTCAAATGCGATCGCGCCTCGCGCGATTCTGCGTCGCGATGGGGATTACGATCTTCGCCGGGCCTGTCCTCGGCTTCGGCTCAGATCCGGCGATCGCGCAGGACGTGGAAATCACCAAGACGGATAGCTTGATCGACGCGCTAGATCCGGGAATCAAGCTCTTGCTCCGCGAGAAAATGGCGGCAGGGAATAGCAAGTTCACTGACGACAATGTTATCCTCTTTCTCCACGGCGCAACGAGCCCCTCCACTTGCGATTTTGATCTGCCCTATCAGGATTATTCGTGGGCCGATCGGCTCGCGAAGGGCGGCTACGTCGTCTACATGGGCGACTATCGCAATTACGGCGGATCGACTCGCGAAGCCGGCGATGGATGAACCGGCTGCGAACAACCAGCCGCTGACCCGCTCTTATCTCGCTTTGCGGGACGTGGAGGCCATGGTCGATTGGATCAAGGCGAAGCGCGGCGTCAAACAAGTGACGGTGATCGGCTGGTCTTGGGGCGCGATGATGGCGGGCTACTATGCGTCATTGCATAGCGAGAATGTTCGCAAGCTCGTGCTCTATGCGCCCCTCTACAACTTCAACGACCACACCAATCTTGGCCCCGGCAGCGGACTGCAAAACAAGCGCAAGCCGCTCGAATTCAATTTCGCGCTGGGCGCCTATCGGCTGGCCTCCGAGGCCGCCAACACGGCCCGCTGGAATGGCGAGATTCCACTCGACAACAAGGACGAGTACCGAGATCCCGCCCTGCCGGCTGAATTCTGGAAAGCGTGTCTCGCGACCGATCCGACCAGCGACACACGCACGCCTGCGAGCCTGCGCGCGCCAAATGGGGTTCTCGAGGATTCGTTTTATCAGGCGACCGGCCGGCCCCTATGGAACGCCGCCAATATCTATGCGCCGACCCTGGTGATCGCGGGCCAATACGACACGTGGTCATACCCCGAGGATCGCGAGGGATTGATGCGCGACCTTGTTCACGCGCCCGTCAAGCAAAGCGTGCTCATCCCCGATGCGACGCACTTCGTTCTGTTCGAGAAGAACCGCTTCCAGTTCTTCGACGCGATCCTGAAATTTCTGAAGGAGTAGGCAGCGAAAAGAAACGGCTGGCTATCGCCGCGTGCGTTATCTTCGTGCTGGACAAGATTCAGTCCCTTGATCGTGCACCTGAGAGTTGACTTGAGCCGGATAATTATAGTCGCACCACCATCCGACATAGCAGTAGGCCACGTCTTTGGTGCAGGCGTACCCGGGAACGGTGCCGCCGCAATCGGCATAATCGAAGCTGTAGTTGCCCGATTCTTTCCCAGTGGCCAGCAAAGTCTGGCCATGCTTCCTGATATGATCCTGGACCTGAGCGCAGGTCATGGTGAGGGAGTTGGGGGTGGATGCGGCTGAAGCCCGACCCGAAGAATCGGCGCAGACACCCACGACGAAGACAGCCGCCGCCAAAGGCGTGAAATTTTTCATGCCCCAAATCCCTGATTTTTGAGTGCGGAATTGGCCGCAATCGCGCGTGCCGGAATTCCTCGCGGGACGACCGCGTGAGCGCTCGCCGTCGCCATTGAGGATCAACCGTTATGCTGAACGGCCGTAAAAATTCGATACCGGTTGCGGGGGCTCGTCATAAGGAAAGTATAAAGTTGGGTCCGAGCGCTCGATTCGGCGCTTAAGCATCCTTAAAGCAGAGGCCCGCAAGTTGCGGCCTTTGCCTTGCGCCGGAGTCGCAATGCGGTCTTGCCTGTTCGCTCTTGTTTTGCTCCTCCTGCCCGCTTCCGCGCTGGCCGGCGTCAAGGAGACGATCGCGACGCTTGCTCCCTCGGCGACCGTGCTTGTGGTGGATTCCAAGGGCAACGAGCTCATCGCCCAAAACGCCGACACGCCCTTCGTCCCGGCGTCAGTCACCAAGATCGTGACGGCGTGGCTCGCACTCGAGGTTCTCGGCGCCGACTACCGCTTCGAAACGCGCTTCTACCTCGACGCCAAACGGGTGCTCTATGTTAAGGGCGGCGGCGATCCCTACCTGATCTCGGAGGAATTGGCGCCGCTCGCAACGGAGCTCGTCGCGAAGATCGGCAAGGCGCCGATCACCGGCATCGTAGTAGACGCCAGCTACTACCCTTCGGACCTCCGCATCCCCGGCATCGAGAATGACGACACGGCTTACGACGCGCTGAATTCGGCGCTGGGGGTGAATTTCAATACGATCTACGCCGAGCGCATCGGCAATAAGGTGGTCTCCGCGGAGGAGCAGACTCCGATCACCCCGATCGCGATCGCTCGGTTCCGCGCGAAAGGCCCCCCGGACGGAGAAGGCCGCATCAGTCTTGGCCAGGACCCTGCGGTCGGCCTCCGATACGCCGGCGAGCTGATCGCCGCATTCATCCGGCGCGCCGGCGGCAATGTGAAAGGCGAAATCTCGATTGGAACCGTGCCCAAGGGCCTGGAGCCGATCATGTTCACCGACAGTCGCGCACGCTCTCGGAGATCCTGGTCGGACTCCTCCTCAACTCGAACAATTATACCGCCAACCAGGTCTTCCTCGAGATCGGCGGCCATGAGCTGGGCGGGCCGGTCAGTCTCGAGAAGTCGCTTGAGGTCGCGAACACAGAGGCTCGCCGCGCAAGGCCTTGCCGACGCCATCCATCTCGAGGAGGGCTCCGGCATCAGCCGCGATACAAGGTTCACGGCCCGCGGTCTCGCCAAGGTGCTCGAGCTCTTCGCGCCCCACGCCGACCTGATGCATGGCCATGACGGCGGCTTGAACAAGAGCGGCACCATGGACGGAATCCGCACGCTCGCCGGCTATGCCGACACCTCCACCCACGGACGGGTCCGTTTCGTCATCTCGCTCGCGAGCAATGACGAGACGCGCTTCCAGCTCCTCCAGGCAATCAAGGCCGGGCTATAGCTTCGAGTCTCTTTGATCCGGCAAAGCCCCAAATTGGTCAGCGATTTCACGGGCCGCTTCTTTGACAGCTCTTTCGGCGTCGTCGTACCGTGTGCGCAAACAAGGGGGAGTGAGCCGCACATGCGAGGAATATCCAAGCGCGCGATTGCGATCGCGCTTTTCGGCGCCGTTTCGAGCCCCGCTCTTTTGTCGGTTTGCGCCGAGGCCGCCCCGCCCAAGGGGCCCTGCACGGTTTCGAAGCAGGTCGACGTGCCTGCCAAAATGCGCGACGGCGTGACGCTGCTCGCAGATGTGTACCGCCCGACCGAGACCGGCGCTTATCCCGTTCTGCTCATGCGGCTGCCATACAACAAGACGACCGCGCAGACCTATGTCTACGCCTCGCCCGAATACTACGCCTCGCAATGCTACATCGTCGCGATCCAGGACGTGCGCGGGCAATATGCTTCGCAAGGCGTCTTCTACGCCTTCAAAAACGAAATGGAGGACGGCTACGACAGCGTGGAATGGGCGGCGGCCCTGCCCGGCTCCAACGGCAAGGTCGGCATGTACGGCTTCTCCTATGTCGGAGCGACCCAGTGGCTCGCGGCGGTCATGCGCCCGCCCCATCTGGTCGGCGATCGCGCCAGCGATGACCTCATCGGACTATTACGACGGCTGGTCTTACGAGGGCGGCGCCTGGTCGCTCGCCTTTGAGGAATCCTGGCCCATCCAGACGATCGCGCTCGTCAGTGCGCGCCGCACCGGCGAACAATCCGCAGTCGCCAAGATCAATGAAGCGACCGGGATGATCGCAAAGACCTACGACTACCTGCCATTGCACGACTATCCTTGGCTCTCGCCGGGTCTGCCCGCGGTCGCCGGATATTTCTATGATTGGATCGCCCACGACACTTGGGACGACTATTGGCGGCAGTGGAGCATCCGGAAGGATTACGGGCGCGTCCAGGTTCCCGCCCTCAACTTTGACGGCTGGTACGACGTCTTCCTCAACGGCGCAGTCGAAAACTATGTCGGAATGCGCAAGGACGGCGGATCCGACGCCGCCCGTTCAGGCGGCCGCCTGGTGATCGGCCCCTATATGCACCTGCCTTGGAACCGAAAGTCGGCGGACGTCGACTTCGGATCGGAGGCCGACAACCCGATCGAGGATCTGCAGGTCGCTTGGTTCGACCATTACCTCAAGGGCAAGGACAATGGCGCGGACAAGGCGCCGCCGGTTCGGGTCTTCGTGATGGGAGCGGACCGCTGGCGCGACGCCGACAACTGGCCGATCCCCGGGACGCAGTTCACGTCCTACTATCTGCATTCTCTGGGCGAAGCGAACTCAAGCGGAGGCAACGGTCGGATCAGCGCCGACAAGCCTGCGGCCGACGAGCCGCCTGATCGCTATGTCTACGACCCCGCCAACCCAGTGCCGAGCCGCGGCGGCCACTCCTGCTGCACGCCGGACGTCGCGCCAGTAGGCCCGGCCAATCAGGCGGATATCGAGGGACGCGGCGACGTTCTCGTTTACTCGACGCCCACTCTCGACCACGCCGTCGAGGTGACAGGTCCGGTCAATCTAACGCTTTACGCAGCCTCAAGCGCGGTGGACACCGACTGGACAGCGAAGCTCGTCGATGTCTTTCCGGACGGCCACGCGATCAATCTCAACAACGGCATTGTGCGCGCGCGGTTTCGCGAGTCGCTCGAGCGGCCGACGAACATCACGCCCGGCCAGATCTACAAATACGAGATCAATGTTTGGCCGACCAGCAACGTCTTCCTGCCCGGGCACCAGATCCGCCTCGAGGTGTCCAGCAGCAACTTCCCGCATTACGACCGGAACCCGAATACAGGTCACCCGTTTGGCGTCGACGCCGCCATGTGGCCCGCATTCCAAACCATCTTCCACGACGCCGAACACCCATCGGCGCTCACATTGCCTATCATGCCGGAGCCAATGAAGCCGCTTGCGGCGAACTAGGCGCGCTCTTCAAACTCACGCCCGAGCGCATGGCGCGGCGGACCAGCCGCGTCAACGCCTGACCTTTGTCGCCGCCAGGAACCACAATGACGGAATATCTTTTCACGGCCCAGGATCTCGAAGCTCTCAAGGCCTGGGACACGCCAACGATCTGCAACGGGCTCGAGATCGTCTCGCCGGAGAGGCGCGCCATCGGCTTCACGGTCGAGCCGGTGGTCGTCGTCGACCGCAAGCTGCCGCCGATCGTTGGCCTCGCACGGACGGGCATGATCCGGGCCAAGGAGCCGCCGCGCGGACCCATCCCTCCGCGCGAGGATTGGTACGATTATGTCGCGGCGGGAGCCATGCCGACAATCGCAATCATTCAGGACGTGGACGACCGGCCGGGCTTCGGCGCCTTCTGGGGGGAAGTGCAAACGACCGTGCACGTGGCGCTCGGCGTCGCGGGCTGCGTGACCAACGGCTCGTTCCGCGACATCGACATGCTCGCGCCCGGCTTCCAGATCGTCGGCGGCCGCATCGGGCCAAGCCACGCGCATGTGCATATGGTGCAGATGAAATGCGACGTGACCATCTTCGGCATGCTTGCCCGTCATGACGACGTCGTCCACGCCGACGTGCATGGCGCGGTCGTCATCCCGGCGGAGGCCGTGCGCGCCTTGCCCAAGGCGATCGACCTCCTGACCCGGCGCGAAAAGGTGATCCTCGACCGGGCGCGCGCTCCCGGCTTCACGAGCCGCGACATGCGCGAGGCGCTGAGCCGATCTCGCGAAATCCATTGAACGCAAAAATCGGTCTCAGCGCCGACTCACAAGCCCGCGCTTAGAAGCCCTGGTCCTGCGCAGAGATGTAGGCCCGGTTCCAAGTCGGCGTGATCAAGACGTCGTTGAGGCACACGCGCGGCGGCAAGCAGGCGATATAACGGATGAGATCGCCGAGATCCTCCGATTGCAGCATCCGCGCCTTGTCCTCGTCGCTGACCGGAACCGGACGCTTGGCGAGGATCGGCGTCGCCACCTCGCCGGGAGAGAGCGCGGTGGACCGAATCCCGTTCCGGCCTTCCTCCATGTTGATGCTATGGCTCAGAGCGACGACACCGTGCTTTGCGGCAATGTAGCCGACGCCGGGTTGCGTGCTCACGACCCGCCCGGCGATCGAGGCGATGTTGATGATCACCCCGTCCTTTTGCTTGCGCATGATTGGCAAGACCGCGATCGCGCCATGAAACGCGGTTGATAGGTTCGCGCGGATGAGTTCGTCGGCGCCTGCGGCCGTCAGGCGCTTCCAGCTTCGATCCGGGATGTTGGACCCCGCGTTGTTCACCAGAATGTCGAGGCGGCCGAATTCCTTTTCGATCGCTTCCGCAATCCGCGCCGCGTCTTCGGCGCGTGTCATGTCGCCAATGTGGACGCGCGCCGCTCCGCCGCTCTTTGCGATGCGGGCCGCGACCGCGTCGAGCGGCTCTTTTCGCCGACCCGTGAGCATCACGCTCGCGCCTTCCTCGGCAAGAGCGAGCGCGCCGGCTTCGCCGATGCCGCTTCCCGCGCCGGTGACCCACGCAACCTTGCCCGTCAGCCGCTTCATGGCCTCCCCTCCCCTTCGCAAGACCTGCGTCCCCCATGACAGAGCCTAAGCTCTACGGCAACGCGTTCCGACCATGTCGACAAGCGAAGCTCAGAAGCTTGACATCCATACCAAGTGGTTGGTATGGGTAACTACCCGCAAACTGAAACGATCATGCAACACCAACACGAATCCAAGACGAAGCTCCTCGACGCGACGCTCAAAGTCGTGCGCGCCAAGGGCTATAGCGCGACGCGGATCGAGGACGTCTGCGCCGAGGCCGGACTGACCAAGGGAAGCTTCTTCCATCACTTCAAGAGCAAGGAAGACTTGGCGTTGTCCGCGATCGCGCATTGGGATGCGACGACGTCGGCCCTCTTCGCCACGGCGCCATACCATGACCCCGCCGACCCGCTCAGCCGCATAATCGCTTATATCGAGTTTCGCAAAGCGATGCTGACCGGCGACTTGCCCGACTTCACCTGCTTTGTCGGCACGATCGTTCAGGAGACCTATCAGACGCATCCGGAGGTGAGCGCCGCCGCCGCCGGGAACATCAGCAGCCACGCGAGGACGCTCGAGGCCGACATCGTCGCGGCGATGCGCGAGCACGGCGCTTCTCAAAACTGGACGCCGGAGAGCCTCGCCTTGCACCTCCAGGCGGTGATCCAGGGGAGCTTTATCCTGGCGAAGGCGAAGGGAAGCGCTGCGGCCGCGGCCGAAAGTCTCGATCATCTGCGGCGCTACATTGAGCTGCTCTTCCAGCCACCGGATGACTTAGGCAGGAAACGCCGGCCGCAATAACCAGAGTCCTGCAAGGCGTTTAAAGGAAGTCCGTTCCGCTTGCGCGAACCGGGAAAGCAGCGCATTTGTACTTTTTTGATGTGATTTCAGCCGCGGTTCTGGTCGATGACCACAGCAGCCCGTTACGGCGCCTTCATTTCCTACAGCCATTCCGCAAGCGCGGAGGTGGCGCGCGGCCTGCAGAAGTGGCTGCAGACCTACGCCAAGCCTTGGTGGCGTTGGCGCGCAATAGACGTGTTCAGAGACGAAACGAATCTTACCGCGGCGCCCGCGCTCTGGTCGAGGATTGCCGACGCCCTTGATCAGTCCTCCCACTTCATCCTGCTCGCCTCGCCAGAAGCAGCTCAATCGAAGTGGATCAAACGAGAGATCCGGTACTGGTTGGGCGATCAAAACGCGGGCGTATTGGAAGGCCCTGACCTCGACGCGCCGATGGCAAATCCGAAGCCGGAACGGGTTGCAACCCTCCTCATTGCGCTAACGGCTGGCGAAATCATTTGGGACGAGAAAGCCGGAAAAGCGGGCGACTTCGACTGGAGCAACACAAGCGCTCTTCCGCGCCAACTCTCTGGCGTGTTTAGCGAAGAACCGCTGTGGGTCAATGTTAGGGCGGTCGTTCAAAAGGAACACCTGCGCACCAGCCTGTCGCGCAGCAATGCAGAGTTCATGCACGCAGTAGCGCGGCTTGCGGCGCCGATCCGCGGCATTTCCGATTTCAGTCGACTGGTCAGTGAGGATTCCCGCCAATATCGACGCACGATCAGAACGGCGTGGGCGGCTGCTGGCGCACTCGCAATTTTCGCCGTCGCTGCGACCAGCCTGGGGCTTGTGGCCTACTACCAGCGTCAAGAGGCCATCGCCGAGTTGCGCGAGGCGCAGATCGAGCAATCGCGAGTGCTAGCCGGTCACACGAATCTAGTGCGCGAGACGGGCGACGCGGGGACCGCGGTCCTGCTTGCGCTTAGCGGACTCCCCGACGCGCAGGCTGGGATCAATCGGCCAGATGTCCCTGAAGCAGAGGGACAGCTCGGGGCTTCCTGGCGGGATTTGCGCGAGCAACTCATTCTTGCCCATGACGATTGGGTCGCGAGCGCCGCCTTCAGCCCTGATGGCAAGCGGATCGTGACCGCGTCTCATAACACGACAGCACGGCTGTGGGACGTGGCGACAGGCCTGCCGATCGGCCAACCGCTTAAAGGCCATGAGGGCGCGGTCAATAGCGCTGCGTTTAGCCCTGACGGCATGCGCGTCGTCACCGCATCCGATGATGGGACGGCACGATTGTGGGACGCGGCGACCGGAGGGCCTATCGGCGAACCCCTAAGGGGTCACGTCGGACCGATCGGCAGCGCCGCATTCAGTCCAGACGGCAAACTCATTGTCACCGCCGGCGATGACCGGACCGCGCGGCTTTGGGATGCCGTGAGCGGTCGGCCGGTCGGCGAGCCGCTCAAAGGCCATGAGGGCCCAGTCATTAGCGCGGCGTTCAGCCCCGACGGCATGCGCGTCGTCACCGCATCCGATGACAGGACAGCGCGCCTATGGGATGTCGCGACCAGCCAGCCCATCGGCGAACCCCTGAGGGGTCACATCCTATCGGTCCTTAGTGCCGGGTTCAGCCCAGACGGCAAAGTTATTGTCACAGCAGGAAAAGACCGGACTGTGCGGCTGTGGGACGCTACGACGCGTCAGCCGATCGGCAACTGGCTCAGTGGCCATGACGACACTGTCGAGACCGTGGCGTTCAGTCCTGACGGCAAGCGAATTGTCACCGCATCCGATGACGGGACGGCGCGATTGTGGGACGCAGCGACCCGCCGGCAGATCGGCAAACCGCTCAAGGGGCATCAAGATATCGTGTTCAGCGCTGCGTTCAGCCCTGACGGCCAGCGAATCGTCACCGCGTCTCGCGATCGGACGACGCGAGTTTGGGACGTAGACACAGGCCTGTCTCTCCGAGGCCACAGTAATTTTGTGCTTAGTGCGGCGTTCAGCCCCGACGGCAAACGCATCGTCACCGCGTCTTTGGACGGGACGGCGCGGATTTGGAACGCAGCGACTGGCGAACCCATTGGCGAAGCACTGCGCGGGCATGAGCGCGGGGTGACGAGCGCAGCCTACAGCCCCGATGGCCGACGCATTGTCACAGCCTCCCAGGATAAGACGGCGCGGATCTGGGATAGCGCCAGCGGAAAGCCGATTGGCGACCCGCTCAAAGGTCACGAAGGTGAGGTCATTAGCGCAGCGTTTAGCCCTGACGGCCAACGTATCGTCACCGCGTCCGGGGACAAGACGGCGCGGATCTGGGACGCCGTTAGCGGGAAGCCGATCGGAGAACCCCTCAGAGGCCACACTGGTGCGGTTGCTAGCGCCGCGTTCAGCCCTGACGGCAAGCGCATCGTCACCGCCTCTGCTGACAACACAGCGCGGTTATGGGACGCCGCGACCGGTCAGCAAATCGGCGAGCCCCTCACGGGCCATGGTAACTGGTTACAGAGGGCGGCATTCAGCCCTGACGGAAAGCGCGTCGTCACCGCATCTTGGGACAAAACAGCGCGCCTGTGGGACGCCGAGACAGGAAAGCAGATCGGCGATCCGCTTAAAGGCCATGACAACGCGGTATGGAGTGCGGCGTTCAGCCCCGATGGCCGGCGCATCGTCACCGCGTCTGCCGACAAGACCGCGCGGCTGTGGGACGCGTCGAACGGTCAGCAAATCGGTGCGCCGCTCATCGGCCACGATGGTCCGGTCGTGAGTGCGGTATTCAGCCCCGATGGCAGCCGCATCATCACCGCTTCAGGCGACAACACCGCACGACTGTGGGAGATCTTACCCGAAACCAACGGTTTAATACCGCAGGGCAAGGCGGCCATTCCGCGCTGCCTAACCGTCGCGCAGCGCACGAGCTTCTTTCTATCCTCCGAGCCACCGGCATGGTGCATCGAAATGGCGAAGTGGCCTTACGACACGCCACCGTGGAAACAATGGCTCACCGACAAGCGCGCCGGCAAGAACCCGCCGCTACCGGCTGAGCCTTAGCGCGTTCGGAACCTGGATTCTCGACCTGGCTCGAAGCGCCGCCCTGTGGGCTCAGCCAACAGATGTGTCGCAAAGGACGGCTGCGGAAAACTTGAGGACCTAGCGGCAACGCGCGCAATCGGCGCGGCTTAGTCTCGACCCACAGGCTGCGGGCCGAGTTGTTCTCCGCGCGGCGGGTCAGGAAACTGAGGAGGCTTTCGATGGAGACAGCTAAAAGACGGCACGGGTGGCAATTGCTTGCAGATAATCAGAAAACAGCTTAAGCTCGCCCGAATGAACAACCGAGCGCTTTCGCATACCAGGATCTTTCGGCTGCGTCTCTGCGCTGCGGACGCCACATAAAAGACAGCGAGGAAAATTTTCTACCGAAGATCTCCCATAACCCGTTGAAAACGCTCGATTCGGACGAGAGAATCCAAGGAAATCCAAGGAAATCCAACCCTCAAAATCAGGGGTTTTCGCAGCGAAACGGCCACGCGCCAAGGAAACCCAAATCGGCAACCTCACAGGAGGTTGCGGATCGCCGGATGAGCCGAGCTAAATTAACATAAATTTAAAGCGACATAATCACATGTCCTAATTGTCCGATGTGTTCAGCGTCCCCTACTCCTGCCCCGGCCCATTCGCTCGCGCGAGCCCCGACCAGTTCGCCGATCCGGTTCAGCCCGCGCGCCTCGACCGCACGGCTCAAGCCTTCGAGGATCTCGTCGACAACGTCATGCCCCTTGAGCGCAAGGGCAGTGTAAAGCTGCACAAGGTTCGCGCCCGCCTCGATCTTGGCGATCGCAGTGTCCGCGTCCTCGACCCCGCCACAGCCGATTAGCGGCATCGCGCCGCCGGTCAGGAGATAAGCGCGGGCCAGAAGCCGAGTCGATGGCGTAAA
>CAVYPD010000022.1:0-58970 GCA_963770275.1 uncultured Alphaproteobacteria bacterium | reverse complement strand
CGCGGGCCAGAAGCCGCGTCGACGGCTCGAACAGCGGGCGCCCGGATAGGCCGCCGCTCTCGCCGCGGTTCCTGGAGGTCAGGCTGGCCGGCCGCGCGACCGTGGTGTTCGAGACGATGAGGCCGTCGATGCGACGGGTGAGCGCCGTGGCGACGATGTCCTCAAGCCCGCTTGCGTCGAGATCGGGCGCGATCTTGAGCATCAGCGGGCGGCGCGGCTCGGTCTCGTCGCGCGCCTCGACGACCCGCGCGATCAGATCGTCGAGCGCCTCGCGCCGCTGCAGGTCGCGCAATCCCGGCGTGTTGGGCGACGAGATGTTGATGGTCAGATAGTCGGCGAGCGGCGCGAAAGTCCTGACGCCGAGCGCATAATCCTCCACCCGGTCGGCCGCATCCTTGTTGGCGCCGAGATTGACGCCGATGAGGCCGGGCGGCCGCCGCTCGAGCCGTGCGCGCGCCCGCTCGAAGCCTTCGTTGTTGAAGCCGTAGCGGTTGATGACCGCAGCGTCCTCCCGCAATCGGAACAGCCGCGGGCGGGCGTTGCCTCCTTGAGGCCGCGGCGTCAGCGTGCCGACCTCGACGAAGCCGAAACCGAGCCGGAGCATCGCGCCCGGAACCTCGGCGTTCTTGTCGAACCCGGCGGCGAGCCCAAGCGGATTGGGGAACTTGAGCCCGAGGACCTCGACCGAAAGCCTGCGGATCGGAAGACGGCGCCTGAGCGGGCGGGGCGATCTTCAACCCGTTGATCGCCGCTCGATGGGCCGTCTCCGCCGGCAGGCGTCTCAGAACCGGACCGGCGACTTTGGCCAGCCTCACGGCTCAAGGCTCCCGAAAACATGGCCCCCGTCCGAGCCGAGCGGCAGCGGACGCGACCAGACGACGGCGCTCATCGGCAGAGGCCGCGTAAAGGTGAGGAAAGAGCGCGCCGCCCCGCGACGGCTCCCAGCGCAAGTCGTCGCCCAAAGCGTCCGCGTCAATCGCGGCCAGGGTCAAATCGCCTCGGCCGGCAAACCATTTGGCCGCTGTCTCCGGCGCCTGCTCCGCGGTCGAGAAATGGATGAAGCCGTCGGCGCGATCGATCGCTGCGCCCGTGAAGACGCCGGCCGCCTGGGCCTTAGCCCATTCCTCGGTGGCGACGATCTTATAGACAATCATTCTCAACCGGGGCCGCCGCAAAAGCGCGTCACGCGCCATTATCGGCGGTAACGGCCACGCGAGGGACGACCCCTCCATCCATTCAGCTGCCCGTGGGCGAACCAGATTGGCTCACTCTTGGAGCATCCGTTTCAAAAGCTCAAGCTCTTCACGCAAGATCGTATCGGTGTGCGACAGCGCCTCAATCTTGCGCACCGCATGCAGCACCGTTGTGTGGTCACGGCCGCCGAACCGTCGGCCAATTTCCGGCAACGAGCGCAGGGTGAGGATCTTGGCGAGGAACATCGCCACTTGGCGCGGCTTGACGACGGCGGCGGTGCGCCGCGAGGAGAGGATGTCGGCGCGCGAGACGCTGTAGTGGCTGGCGACCAGCTTCTGGATGTCCTCGATCTTCACCCGTTTGAGTTCGTGCGTGCGGATGAGGTCGCGGATTGCGGTTTCCGCCGTTTCGACCGTCAGCGCGGGACCCGTCGGCGTAAAGTGCGCCCGCAGCCGATTGACCGCGCCTTCCAGATCGCGGCCGTTCGAGCGAATGGCGCGCGCGACAAAGGCGAGAATGTTCGGCGAAACGTCGAAATGGGGGTCCTCCGCGCGCGCAGCGGCGACCCGCGCCTCCAAAATCTTCAGCCGCAAGGGTTCGTCAAGCGCGCCCACCTCGACGCAAAGGCCGACGCTGAGGCGCGAGCGGATGCGCTCGTCAAGCGATTCCAGATCGTTCGGAGGGCGGTCGGCGGCGACGATCACCTCGCGCCCCGCGTCGAGCAACGCATTGAGCGCGTGACCGAATTCGGCCTGGATGTTTTTCCCCTGCAGGAACTGCGCGTCGTCAAAGATGAGGAGGTCGATCCCTCGCAGCCGCTCCTTGAAGGCGATCGCCGTCTGCGACTGGAGCGCGGCGACGAAGCCGTACATAAATTTTTCCGCGGTCAGATAGATGACCGAACGCCCTTGTTGAGCGGCGGTATGGGCGACGGCCTGCAAGAGATGGGTCTTGCCGAGGCCGACGGCCGAATGCAGGTAGAGCGGACAAAAGGCCGGCGTCTTGCCCCGATTGGGGTTGGCGACGCGCTGCACGGCGTTAAAGGCGAGTTCATTCGACCGCCCAACCTGGAAAGTGGCGAAGGTCAGCCGCCGATCGAGGGGAGATCCGGTCAAGGCGTCGCCGACCACGAGCGCGGCGGGCGTTCGGTTCGGCGGCCGGCGATCGGCGGCGGCGCGATCGACCGAGAGCTCCGCCGGCTTGTCCGCGGTCTTGGCGGGCGAGGCGCAGTCGGGCAGCGGACCTCTGGTCAATGGCGCGAGCGCCGCCGACGAGCGCACGGAAATAAGGATTTGCCCGACCGGGCCAACTTCGGCGTTGAGCGCCGACGCCACATGTCCGGCGTAATGGGTCACGATCCAACTCTTGAGAAAGCGTGTCGGAACGGACAGCCGGGCCTGCCCCGATCCGACTGACTCTAGAGTGAGGCTCCCAAACCAGCTGTTGAAAACAGCATCACCCACCTCGGCTCGCAAACGATCGCAGCAGCGCCGCCATGCTTCGCCAAAAGGAGGACCGCCGGAGCCGCCATGGTCAAAGCGATCCGGATGGGGTTCGTCGTACATATCCATGGTCGTGTCTCGGGCGTTGGGTGGATAGCCGACGTTGCGGCGATGCCTTGGAACGGGATTTGCTCGACGCTTTATGTCTGCGTCCAGGGCAATCCACCCGCCTTCCACCCGCTAACCACCCCTCTTCGGCGCGAGTCGTCCAGCGCGCCTTCGAACCCGTCCGACACATTGAAACAAGGCGACCATCCCGCGCCGGTCATCGCGGTTGCGGCGTGGCGCGACCGCGCGCCTGAACGGCACAAGAACACGAGCGAAGCGCCGTGCCGCACGCCCTCCGAGTCGAGCAGCGCTTCAAGGCGAGGGGCGAAGTTGGCATCGACCGCCATCGAAGGATAGCTTTGCCATTCCAAGAGCAATGGCGTCTTACCGAGCGCTTGAATGTCCGGCGTCCCGACGTAAGTCCACTCCGCCTGAGTTCGGACATCGATCAGAACCGACGTCGAATCGCCCTTGAGCAGTGCATACGCGTCAACCGCGAGAATATCCCCAGCATATCCAAGGAAGTTCTGATAAGACATTGCTTCTCCCTCCGCAGCCCACACTGCGGATTTACCTTGGGTTCAATCTATTCCTGAAAGCGGGCCAACCAAAACGTTAGCCCCAATTTTTCGCCCAGACCCGATGCGACCGCCCTTGTATCAAACTCTTGCGCTGAGCTTCTGTTCTTACTGTCTACTTACGCTTACCTGCTCATAGACGCCCGACGAGGTCGCATTTTCTCTCGTTTCTTGCTGTTGTTAAGATTATGGCACGGGACAGGCGACGACGCAACCTGACTTCCGGGACCAAGGAGCGCCCTCAGGGCGGTGAAAGTGGACAAATATTGAACAGTTTTACTAAGTTTTAATGCAAGGGCTTGATTCAAGAGACAAGATCGCGGGCGGGTTGTAACTCGCGAGCGTCAAATTGCTGCGCTCAAGAAAAGTGGCGCCGTTCGAATCGGCGCGACCGGATTGAGCGCTGACCCGAACCAGACTGTGCTTGGCGATTAAAGGTTTGGCAATTATGAATTTTTTGTGAGCGACTGACGACGGCCCCCAGCGTCGTTAATTCGTTGCAAAATTGTTATGTGTCGTCTCAGCGTCAAATTGACGTCGCTGGCGCGCCGAAACACCGCGCGCGTGGCGATTGAATCAAGCCCGCGCTCGGCTTTCGCCTGGCCCACGTCCTTGGCCCGAAGCGATGACTCCGTAAAAGGCCGGAATCGCCAACAGATAGGCCAGGCCGGCAACCTCGATCACTGCTGCAAGGCCGAAATTGGTCGCGATGACAGGAGCCGCCGCGGCCCCGATCACCGAAAAGCAGCCGTTGACGCCCCATGCCCAGACGAACATGTGATCCTTGCCGAGACGTCCGAGCGTCGTCATCGCGATCGGCATCGGGAAGCCCATCAAGAAGGCGGGCGGGGCGATCAAAAGGAAGCAGATGACGAGGCGGGCCGGATAGGGGAACGCGCCGATCGAGTCCAGCGCCCGGCCGAGATACAACCCGTACAGGATCAACATGACCCCAACCGCGACGAACAGAATCGGCATGATCAAGCGCATGTGGGGCAAGGCGCGCTCGGAGGCGAGGGCGCCAAGACCCGAGAACACCAGCATGCCGGTAATCAGCACCGAGGCCGAAATCGTCGGGTTTCCAAGCGCCATGACGAAATGGGCGATGAGCCCGACCTCGACCATGATATAGCCTGCGCCGAGACAAGCGAAGTAGAGCACGGTCAGCGCCTTGCCCGGCGAGTGTGAGAAGACGGCGCGCCAGCCCCAAATCAGCGGTATGGCGAGCAGTACGGTCGCCGTCAGGCAAGCGACGCCGAGCGTCGCCCAGATCAGGAGATAACCCCACTCATCCTGCAGCAGCTCGAGTCGGTCGAGCACGCGAGGCAGATCAGCGGTCTTGACGTAGGCGGCGAAATAGGGCGCATCGTTCGTCAGCGCCCGCGTATTGAACACGTAGCGATCCGCGATCTCAGGCCATTGCCCAGAGATGAGCGCATGCCAAGCGAGCCGGCCCATCACTGTCGCCGGCAGAACGCCGTCGTCGGCCTTGCCCGACGGCGGGGTGTCGTCCCCCTTGCCGGGATCGGCGCGCGTGCGTCTGCGTCCGCGCCTGTCCCAGTGGATCCCGCCGGCTGGGCAGTCGGCGGACCGCCGGCAGCGCCGGCGAAAATCTGTTCGACATAGCCGGCAAGCGTGCTGTCGGTTTGCGACGGATCGTAAAAGAGGCCCGGCGAGTAGATTTCGTCAAACGACATGGCGCGGGTGTGGGCGCGCAGCTTTTCGATCTCTTCCGGCGTGAAGCCGCCGTTCTTGTAGAGAACCGTCGCAGTCGACAGATAAGACGAGGCGACGAAAAAGGAATTGGCCATATGCGCGGGGTCGACCTCGCGCGCCGCCGCCGCCATTGTCGCGTAGAGCTTCAGCACCGACTTCGGCGGCTCTTCCTTGTTCCATAGCGTGACCGACAGCACGCCGCCCGGGGCGAGCGCGCGCATGTAGGTCTCCATCGCCTCCTTGGTGTAGGAGAACTTCTCCATAATGGCGAAGCCGCCAGGATTGGAGAGGCCGACCGAATCCGCGAGGCTGAGGTCGATGACGTCGAAGCGCTCGTCCGTGTGCGCGAGGAAATGACGACCCTCGTAGTCGATGACGTGAACCTTGGACAGAATGTCGCCGGTGAACTTGCGGATCACGTCGGCGTGAAACGCCTGGAGAACCGCGCGATTGCCCTCGGCGACCGTCACATCCTTGGCGCCGGAGTGCAGCGCGACCTCGGTCGAGATGCCGCCGCCGAACTGGACGATGAACGTCTTCGGGTCCGACTTGATGATGTAGGGGTAGACCATCGGCAGGTAATGGAAATACGCCGTTTCCTTGTCGGTCAGATCGCGCATGATGCCGATCGGGCCATCACCGTCGATGTAGAGGCCGAGGTAGGCGTTGGCTGGCATCGTTGGCAGATTGAAGCCGGCGTTATCGGACAGGCCCGGTGCAAAATGCAGGTAGGAACTCGAATAAGCCTCGAGAAAGCCGAACGGCGAGGCGCTCTCGTAAACCTTTTTCGCGTCCGGGAATTTGCGTGCGTAAGCCACGCCTTTGTAGTCGTTAGTCGCGAGCGTCTTCAGGCCGAAGCGTCTGCGGCAGCACGAAATGGCCGGCGAAGGCGAGCGACGCCGGAAACAAGGAATGGAATGAGACGTCAAGCGCCCGCCCGGACCAAACGCCCACGCCAGGCAGGCGGCAAACCACAGCGCCAGTGGCGCAGCGATCAAATTGGCGGGCGTGAACACGTACATCGCCAAAAGGAACACGAGGCCGCAAAGTCCGGCCCCGGCTAAGTCGGCGAAGTAGACGCGGCCGAAAATGCGGTTGCTCCTGAGAAAGATGCATCCCAGGAAAAACGCGCCCGCCAGGAACGGCGTCAGCTCCGCGAGGAAAATCGCCAGCAGCTTCCACTTCTGCGTCGGATCGGAGATCAGGAAGATCGCGTTGAAGCCGAGATGCTGCACGTAAAGGTTGGCGGCGACGGCAAGCGGCCCGAACAGAGCGAGCGAAACGGTCGCGGCCACACGCCAATTGCGAGCGAACCAGTCCTTGGCGACGGTCATCACCGCGCTCGCCAGGCCGAAGCCCAGCATCGCCAGGCTCACCACCAGCGAGCCAAAATGCGCCCAGCTGCCGACAGAAAAGACGCGCATAACGTCGATCTGCAGGGCGATAACGGAGCCTGCGGCGAGGCCCACGGCGACATAAAGCGCGAGGCGCGAGCCGGAACCGAGCTCCGAGTCTGGCTCGGGCTGCGCGTCAAGGACGCCGGCGATCGGGACGTTGCTCGCGTCGTTCATTGCGTCTCGGAGCGGCCGGTCAGGCGCGACAGCCTAAGGTTGGCTCGAGGCGCCGCCGTCGACCAAAAGCGATTCTGATAGAAACCGGGCGCTAGTTGTTGTGCGTGCCGACGATCTGCTCGCCTTCAAGCTTGGTGAACGGAACGAATGGAACGATCCGGCCGCCGTAGATGTCGGATCGCGCGACCGTCATCTGCCCGTCGGTGGCCTGGTTCTTGACGACTTTCAAGACCCGCTGAGCGCCTGGCGGCCCGACCGGAATGACCATGATTCCGCCAGGCTTCAACTGTTGCAGCAGCGGCGGAGGAACATGGTCGATGCCGCAGGTGACGATGATCTTGTCAAACGGCGCCGCCTCTTCCCAACCGTAATAGCCGTCGGCAGCCTTGCTCTTGATGGCCTCGAACTCCTTGTAGCCATCCTTGATGAGTTGGTCGTAGATCGAGCGCGTGCGATCGGCGAGCGGCTTGATGATCTCGACCGTGTGGACCTGGTCGGTCAGATGCGAGAGGTAGGCTGACTGGTAGCCAGAGCCGGTGCCGACCTCCAGCACCTTCTCCCCCTGCTTGGGATCGATGTTCGACGTCATGCGGCCAACGATGTGCGGACCCGAAATCGTGACGCCGTAGCCGATGTCGAGAAAGGCGTGGTCGTAGGCGCGGGCGAGATTCTGCTGCAGCACGAACTTTTCGCGCGGCGTCAAAAGGAAGGCGTGTTTGTTGCGATCGTTGGCGAGGTCCTCATTGCGGACCATCGCGCCGAAGCGATCGAACCGCTCGCCGAGATATTTCGGATCCTCTCCCCGTTGCGCCACGCCCCAGGCGATGAACTTCTCGCGATTGTCCATCGGCGGCGCCATGTCGAACGTGAAGGCTGTCGGCACGTCCGCCATCGCCAGCCGCGGCGCAAGCGAGCCCTGCAATCAGGCCGGCGGCGCCGGCGATAAATTGACGTCTTTGCACCAATGGCCTCCTCAAACGGCTCCCGCCAGTTCGAATCGTAGGGTGGCCTGATATCCTAAACGGAAAGAAAACGCGACACCCATCCGCACGATTTCGGCGCGGATTACATGTTATTAATCGGTCCGTAAGCGGCCCGCGCGCTCCCTCACAGGGCGAGAGGATTGCGCGCCCATTCTTTGAGCGTCCGCGTATGGCGGACCGGCGCAAATCCAAGCGCCGATCCGGAGCGCCTCTCGCTGCGCGCGATATCGCTGAAGGGCGATCCGACGATGCGGATTTCCGCCCCCTGCTTTTGCACCATGGCGAACAGCATCGCCGCGTTGGCCGGCGAGATGCGGACGCAGCCGTGCGACGCCGGCCGGCCGAGATTGCCGACCGCATTCGTGCCGTGGATCGCGTATTGGCCGTAGAAGAAAATGGAGTGCGGCATCGGCGCGTTGTTGTATTTGGCGGAGTGGACCATGGCGTACATCGCTCTCGGCCGGAAGACGCCATTCGGCGTTGCATGACCGGCCTTGCCTGAGGAGATCGGCCAGACGTAGGTTTCGCCCGAGCCCGAATGGACGGTCATTGTCTGCGACGAGAGGTCGACGTTGATCTCGACATGCGCGCAGGCGTACGTCGGCGCCGCGATCAAAAATACCAGCGCAAGAAAGCGCGTGAATAGAACCCCCATTGCCCCGCCCCCGTCTTCAGTTGACTGTTTGCCCACCTTTAAGAATGGAACACCGCCGCGACAGCCTAGATCAATTTCCGCAGCCCGCATATCCCCACATCTGTGAGCGCGTCCCTCAGCCCACAAAAGGTCCAGTTCGATCAGGGCGTCGAACGAGCGATCGCGCAATCGTGATCCTGGAGATCCTCGGCGTGGCCGCCGCCCTCCAAAGAGAACTGATCGGCCAGCAGGACGAAGCCGGGCTTCCCATCAAAGGTCGCGCCCACCGCCGCAAGGCTATAGGCGCCCATATGCGCTCGCGCGCCCTCGAGGCCGTCGGCGAGAAGCTTGAGGGGGGCGACGTCGACGAGATCGGCCGAGTCGACCCGGCGGGCGAAATAGATCCGACCCTGGAGCGGAACCGTCATCGCGCGCCATTGGCTGTCGAATGCGGAAGCGTATTCGGCCAGGGCCTTCATGACCGGAATGGCCATGCAATCGACATGGACATGCAATTGTTCCTGGCTGCGCGCCCATTTCGAATTGATCGCCAGTCCAACGGCTTCCCGCGGCAACGTCCGGTGAAGGCGCTCCTCGACCAAGGTCTTGGCGCTCCAGGCGACGGCGAACACCGGTGGCGCATTGGGCGCGAGCATTTGCGGATCTTCGATGCCGGTGATGCGCCGCGTCGGAATGGCGAGCATCTGCGAGACGCCGACCAGATCCTTCAGAATCGCCACCCCCTGCTCGACGCCGCCATCGAGGTCGACGCGTTCGCAGGGCTTCGGACCCAAACCCGCTTCCATGTGGGGCACGCATTCGCCATGCACGATCCGCCACAGAGCGTTCGGATCGGCGCGGGCAGGAGCGTTGATCGCTGACAGCCAAGCCCAGGAGATGAGACTTAGGATAGCGGATTCCCGCCAAACCCCTCGTCGGCCCCGCATTGAGCTCGGTTCGGCGCAGAAGCCGCGCGGATTGGCGCCCTCAGGCTGCAAGCATTCAGATTTCAAGCGACAGCCCTTGGGCTTTCAACGAAGTCAGGCAGTTTGGCTGCGACGAGTTACACCCGGGTTACATCCTCGCGAGCCTGCGCTCACGCCCTCAAATGTGAATCGCCCGCTTCGCCACCGCCATCGCCGCCTCCTTGACCGCTTCCGACATCGTCGGATGCGCGTGGCAGGTGCGAGCCAGGTCCTCCGAGGAACCGCCGAACTCCATCAGAACCACGATCTCGTGGATCATCTCGCCCGCGCCAAACCCCACGATATGCCCTCCGAGCACCCGATCGGTGGCGGCGTCGGCGAGGATTTTGACGAAACCCGTCGGTGTGACGCATCGCCCGCGCGCGCCCATTGGCGGTGAACGGGAATTTGCCGACCGCGTAGGCGACGCCCTCGGCCTTCAGCTCTTCCTCGCTCTTGCCGACCGAGGCGACCTCGGGGCTCGTATAGACGACGTTCGGAATGGCGCCGTAATTGACGTGGCCCGCCTGGCCCGCCAGCAGTTCGGCGACCGCCACGCCCTCGTCCTCCGCCTTATGGGCGAGCATCGGCCCGCGGATCACATCGCCGATGGCATAGATTCCCGGAACGTTGGTTGCGAAGTGAGCGTCGACGACGACCTGGCCGCGCTCCGTCTTGACGCCGAGCGCCTCCAAACCCAGGCCTTCCGTGAACGGGCGCCGTCCGACGGAGACGAGCACGACGTCGGCGTCGAGCGTCTTGGCCTCGCCGCCGGCCGAAGGCTCGATCGTCGCCTGGACCCCTGCCCCGGTCGTCTCGACTTTCGCCAGCTTGTGACCGAGATGAAAGGCGAAGCCCTGCTTCTCGAGCGTGCGCTGCATAAACTTGGACGACCTCGCCGTCCATCCCCGTCAGGACATGGTCGAGGAACTCCACCACCACACCTCGGAACCCAACCGGCGCCAAACCGAGCCGAGTTCGAGGCCGATGACGCCCGCGCCGACGACAATCAGCTTCTTCGGCGGAGCGGCCAGGCTCAACGCGCCAGTCGAGGAGACGATCGTCTTCTCGTCGATCTCCACGCCCGGCAGTCGCGCGACATCCGAACCGGTCGCGATCACGATCGCTTTGGTTTCGAGCATGCTCTCCTTGCCGTCGGCGCCCTTGACGGCCACGCGCCCAGGCGCGGCAATCCGGCCCTCTCCGCTCACCCAGTCGATCTTGTTCTTCTTGAACAGATAGGCGACGCCGTTGACGTTGGCGGCGACGGTGACGTCCTTGTGCTTCATCATCGCGGGGAGATCGAGCGTCGGCGGAGAGACAACGACGCCGAGAGGCGCAAGACCGTGCCCCGCCTCGTCGAACATTTCGGACGCGTACAGGAGCGCCTTGGACGGAATGCAGCCGATGTTGAGGCAGGTGCCGCCGAGCGTCTTCATCTTCTCGACCACGGCGACCTTCATGCCGAGCTGCGCCGCGCGGATGGCGCAGACATAGCCGCCCGGGCCCGAGCCGATCACTACCAGATCATAAGTCATTGCCGATCTCTTTCGCTGGCGCGTCCGCGAAAGACTCGCGGCGCCAGCTACCATCCGATCAATCGGCCCAGCATCATCACGAGGCCGATGATCGAAATCCCCCATACTATCGTCCGTAAATAGATAATGCCGAAGACGTAAACCGGAAGGTAGACGATGCGCGCCAGGATCCAGATTGTGGCGCCGATGGCGCCGGCGCCGCCTGTTCGCTGAGTGGCGATAAGCGCGAGCGCGACGGCGACGAACGGCGTGAAGTTCTCGAGGTAATTCCCCAACGCCCGGCATGCTCGACCGTACAAAACTCCGCGTGCTTTAGCGGGCTTGTCGCGCGAACCGAAGCAGGTAGCGGGACGGCAACTGCGCGTTGCCGAAGCTCGCCTGAACAAGGACATGGACGAGCCACAGCACGACGCTCAATTCGAGACACGTCAGTTCGCTCATGCGATCCCCCCGCTCGGCGGCTCCGCAAGACTTCGCCTCTTCAGAGATCTAGCACGAGCCGCGCCGGATCCTCGAGCGCCTCCTTGACGCGGACCAAGGAAGGTCACCGCCTCCCTGCCGTCGACGATGCGATGGTCGTAGCTCAAAGCCAGATACATCATCGGCCGAATTTCGACCTTGCCGCCGACGGCGATCGGCCGGTCCTGGATCTTGTGCATGCCGAGAATGCCCGACTGCGGCGCGTTGAGGATCGGCGTCGACATCAGCGAGCCATAGATGCCGCCGTTGGTGATGGTGAACGTTCCGCCCTGCAACTCTTCGAGCGTGAGCTGCCCGTCGCGAGCGCGCTTGCCAAGCGCAGCGATCGCCTTCTCGATCTCGGCGATGGACAGCTTTTCCGCGTCACGCACGACCGGGACGATAAGACCCTTGTCGGTGCCGACAGCGATGCCGACGTGATAGTAGTTCTTGTAGACAAGGTCCGCGCCGTCGATTTCGGCGTTGACCGCGGGAATCTCCTTCAGCGCCTGAACGCACGCTTTGACGAAGAAGCCCATGAAGCCGAGCTTGGCGGCGTGCTTCTTCTCGAAGGCGTCCTTGTAGCGGGCGCGCAACGCCATCACTTCGCTCATGTCGACCTCGTTGAAGGTCGTGAGCATCGCCGCGGTGTTTTGCGCGTCCTTGAGGCGGCGGGCGATCGTCTGACGCAGCTTGGTCATGCGCACCCGCTCTTCGCGAGCGCTGTCATCGGGGGTCGTCGTCCGCGCTGCGGGCGCCGGAGCCGGGGGCGACACCGGAAGCGGCGTGGACGCCGGTGTCTGAATCGGCGCAGGGACGACCACCGGCACTGGCGCTTGGGCCGCCGCAACAGCGGCGAGCACGTCGCCTTTCAGCACCTGGCCGCGCTTGCCGCTGCCGGCGATCGAGGCAAGATCGATCTTGTCCTCGGCGGCGATCTTGGCCGCGGCTGGCGCAGGCGGCATCGCGGTTCCGGCGGCGGGCGAAGACGGCGGCGCAGTCGCAGCGGCAGGCGCCGACTCGGGCGCGAGCTTTGCCGCCGCAGCTGGAGCCCGCGCTGGCGCCGGGGTCGCCGCGCCGGCCGCGACCTGGCCGAGCAGCGCGCCGATCGCGACCGTTTGACCGGTCTCGGCGACAATCTCGCTCAAGACCCCTGGACTCGGCGCATTGACCTCGAGCGTCACCTTGTCCGTCTCCAGCTCCACAAGCGGCTCGTCGGCCTGCACCGGCTCGCCAGCCTTTTTGAACCATTTGCCGACGGTCGCTTCGGTAATCGATTCGCCTAGCGTCGGAACACGGATCTCAATCGCCATTTCGATCGCGCCGTGAGGCGCCCTTCTCTAATCCTTACGGAGATACGGAAGTGATGGGCGCGAGCGGCTGGCTGGGACGCACCGCGATCCCCAGCATGCGCCAGTTTTCGTAAGCAAAGCCACGTCCAGCGGCGATGACCGGATCGGCCTCCTGCATCGCCTCAAGCGCCGCCTCGGATGCGGCTTCGATGATCGCGACGCCATAGCCGCCGGCCGGGTCGGCGACCGGCCCCATCGCGATCACCACGCCGGTCTCGACCTGGGGCGTCCAATATTCGCGGTGGGCGCGCATGAGCTGGGCTTCGTCCGACGTCATATCCGAGATGAACGTCGGCCGGGGCGGCCTCAGCTTGCAAAAGTAATGGGGCATGTCGAACTGGCTTCGTTCAGGCCAGGCATTCGTCGATGAAGGCCTTGAGCTGCGCCAGATGTTTCGACATGAGACCGGTCGCGGTCGCGGCCGAGGCAGCGCGTCCCGCATAGCGCGCGCGCTTCGACTTGCCGCCGAGCTGGCCGAGCACCCATTCGAGATAGGGCTCGACGAAGCTCCAGGCGCCCATGTTCTTGGGCTCCTCCTGACACCAGACCACCTCCGCTTTCTTGAAACGGGAGAGCTCCTTCAGCAGCGCCTTGATAGGGAAAGGATAGAGCTGCTCCACCCTGAGCAGGTAGACGTCGTCGATCCCGCGCTTCTCGCGCTCATCGTAGAGATCGTAGTAGACCTTGCCCGAGCAGACGACAACGCGGCGGATCTTGTCGTCCTTGGCGAGCTTGATCTTTTCGCCCTTGTGCGTCTCCGCGTGATCCCACAACAAGCGGTGAAAGCTCGTTCCCGGTCCGAAGGCTTCCAGGTTCGAGACAGCGCGCTTGTTGCGCAGCATCGACTTCGGCGTCATCGCGATCAGCGGCTTGCGGAACTCGCGTTTGAGCTGGCGCCGCAGCGCGTGGAAGAAATTTGCCGGCGTCGTGCAGACGACGACCTGCATATTGTCCTCGGCGCAAAGCTGGAGATAGCGCTCGAGGCGAGCCGATGAATGCTCCGGCCCCTGGCCCTCGTAGCCATGCGGCAGCAGGCAGACGAGACCCGACATGCGGAGCCACTTCTTTTCGCCGCCTGAGATGAACTGGTCGAACACGACCTGGGCGCCGTTGGCGAAGTCGCCGAACTGCGCCTCCCACAAGACCAGCGCGTTCGGCTCGGCGAGCGAATAGCCGTACTCGAAGCCGAGCACCGCCTCTTCCGACAGCATCGAGTTGATGACTTCGTAGCGCGCCTGCCCGTCGCGAATGTGGTTCAGCGGGCACGTATCGCGCTTCGGTCTCCTGATCGATCAGCACCGAATGGCGCTGCGAGAACGTGCCGCGCTCGCTGTCCTGGCCGGACAGGCGAACCGGAAAGCCGTCGTCCAGAAGCGTGCCAAAGGCGAGCGCCTCGGCGGTCGACCAGTCGATCCCCTCGCCGACCTTGATTGTCGTGCGGCGGTTCTCGAGAAAGCGAGCAATGGTTTTATGAACGTTGAAGCCTTCAGGCGCCACTGTGATGCGCTCGCCGAGCGCCCGTAGTCGATCGAGACTGACGCCAGTCTTGCCGCGGCGATCGTCGTCGGCGATCTCCCGCGACGCCTTGACGCCCGCCCAGCGGCCGTCGAGCCAATCGGCCTTGTTGGCGGAATAGGATTGGGCGGCCTCGAATTCCGCCTCCAGCCGTTGCCGCCAGTCCGAGCGCATCTTGTCGACCTCGCCCTGGGTGACGACGCCTTCAGCGATGAGCTTGTCGGCGTAGATCTGCTGCGTCGTCGGATGCGAGCGGATGAGTCGATACATGATCGGCTGCGTGAACGAGGGCTCGTCGCCTTCGTTGTGGCCGAACCGCCGATAACAGAACATGTCGATGACGACCGGCTTGTGGAACTTCTGCCGGTATTCGGTCGCCACCTTGGCGCAGAAGACGACCGCCTCCGGATCATCGCCGTTGACGTGAAAGATCGGCGCCTCGACCAGCTTGGCGACATCCGATGGATAGGGCGAGGAGCGCGAATAGCGCGGATAGGTGGTGAAGCCGATCTGGTTGTTGACGATGAAATGCAGCGAGCCGCCGGTCCTGTGGCCGCGCAGGCCCGAGAGACCGAAGCATTCGGCCACCACGCCTTGTCCGGCAAAAGCGGCGTCGCCGTGGATGAGGAGCGGCAGAGCTTTCGATCGCTCGATTCCGTCGTTGAGCTGGTCCTGCTTGGCGCGCACCTTGCCGAGCACGACCGGATCGACAATCTCGAGGTGAGACGGATTGGGGCTCAGCGAGAGATGAACGCGTGTTGCCGTCGAATTCGCGGTCCGAAGACGCGCCAAGGTGATATTTGACGTCGCCTGAGCCCTCGATTTCATCGGGCGAAGCCGAACCGCCCTTGAACTCGTGGAAGATGACGCGGTGCGGCTTGCCCATCACCTGGCTCAGCACATTGAGCCGGCCACGATGGGCCATGCCGAGAGCGATCTCCTTCAGGCCGAGCTGGCCGCCACGCTTGATGATCTGCTCAAGCGCCGGAATCATCGCCTCCGCGCCGTCGAGCCCGAAGCGCTTGGCGCCGGTAAATTTGACGTCGAAGAAATTCTCGAAGCCCTCTGTCTCGATCAGCTTGCCAAGGATCGCGCGCTTGCCCTCCCGCGTGAACTGGATTTCCTTGTCGGGCCCCTCGACGCGCTCCTGAATCCAGGCCTTCTCCGCCGGATCGGAAATATGGACGAATTCGAAGCCGATGGTCCCGCAATAGGTCCGCCGCAGGATCGCAAGCATTTCGCGCACGGTCGCGTATTCGAGCCCGAGCACATGATCGATGAAGATCTTGCGGTCGTAGTCGGACTCCTGGAACCCGTAGGTCGAGGGATGGAGCTCCTCGTGGTCCCTCTGCGGCTCAAGGCCGAGCGGATCGAGATTGGCGTAGAGATGGCCGCGCATGCGATAGGCGCGGATCATCATGAGCGCGCGGACGGAATCGCGCGTCGCCCGGCGAATGTCGTCGTCGCTCGGCGCCGCTTTTGGCCCCGCCTCCTCCGCCTTGGCGCGCAGCTTCTCGGCGACCGCCTTTTCCGTCGCCGGCCAATCGCCGTCCAGCGCGTTGATGAGATCCCCCTTGGGGGTCGCCGGCCAATTGGGCTTGCGCCATGACGCGCCGCGCTCGGCTTTGGCTACGCTCGCCGGATCATCGCCGAGCGCAGCGAAGAATTGGCGCCAGCCGGGTTCGACCGATTGTGGGTCTTTCTCGTATTGCGCCTGCAACGCTTCGATGTAGGCGCTGTTGGCCCCGTACAGAAACGAGGTTTGCAGCAGCGCTTGATTGACGTCCTGACGAGCCACCGAGCGGACTCCCTTTACTTGCCGTGCAACAAATCGACCAATGTCTTGCCGAGCCGGGCAGGAGAGGGCGAGACGCGGACGCCGGCCGCCTCCATCGCCGCAATCTTGTCCTCGGCGCCCCCCTTGCCTCCAGCGATGATCGCGCCTGCGTGCCCCATGCGCCGGCCCGGAGGGCGCGGTGCGTCCGGCGATGAAGCCGACGACCGGTTTTGAGCGGCCGCGCTTGGCCTCGTCCTTCAGAAACTCGGCGGCGTCCTCTTCGGCCTGGCCGCCGATTTCCCCGATCATCACGATCGACTGGGTCTTGGGATCGGCCATGAACATGGCGAGCACATCGACAAATTCCAAGCCCTTGATCGGGTCGCCGCCAATCCCGACGGCTGTCGTCTGCCCCAGACCTTCGCGCGTCGTCTGAAACACCGCCTCGTAGGTCAGCGTGCCCGAACGCGAGACGACCCCGACGCTGCCGCGCGTAAAGATGGTGCCCGGCATGATGCCGATCTTGCATTCGCCCGCCGTCATGACGCCTGGGCAATTCGGGCCGATCAGGGTCGACTTCGAGCCTTGCAGCGCCCGCTTGACACGCGCCATGTCAAGGACCGGAATGCCTTCGGTGATGCAGACGATGAGCGGCGTCTCGGCGTCGATCGCTTCGCAGATCGCGTCTGCAGCGCCGGCCGGCGGCACGTAGATCACGCTGGCGTCGGCGCCGGTTTTCTCCCGCGCTTCGGCGACTGTGTCGAAGACCGGCAGCCCGAGATGGATCGAGCCGCCCTTGCCGGGTGAGACGCCGCCCACAAGCTTCGTGCCGTAAGCCATCGCCTGCTCGGAATGGAACGTGCCGTTCTTGCCGGTAAAGCCTTGGGTGATGACCTTTGTGTTGGCGTCGACGAGGATGGACATGAGAGGCTTTCGGCCGTTGGCGGTTCAATTCGATCGAAAAGGATTTTCGCGGCGCACGCGCAGAAATGTCTCAGCGAGATTAAACATTTGGCTAGGAAGAACGCCCGCGAGGGTGAGGGTTGTTCATCCAAGCCCCGACGCACAATAAGTATATGTGCAACCGCGCACAAATTCCATCGTTTTAGCGGATCCAACGAGATCTTCCTCATCGCGGACCTAAAGCCGGTCGAGTTCGCGCACCGTCAACGCGCTCACCGCGTCCCCGGTATTGAGCGTCGTGCTCGGCTCGAACATCAAAACGACAGGCTCCGGCGAAAGCGACCGAGGCCGGTGTTCGACCCCGCGCGGGACCACGACAAAATCACCTTCGCCCATTTCTGAGACGCCATCGCGAAAATCGATCGCGATACGTCCGCGCAGCACGAAGAAAGCCTCGTCTTCGCCCTCGTGCGCGTGCCAATCGAACTCGGCGCCGAACTTCGCCACCTTGACCTGGCTGTCGTTGACATCGCCGACGATGAACGGATGAAAGACTTCCTTAACCTTCCGGTCGACCGCCTCGAGAACGTTGATCTTGGATGGGGGCATCGGCCCGTCTCCCTCGTTGCGATATGCGCTTGCGTGCTTAGGCTTCTCGCTCTCACGGCGTTCACGATCTTGTGCGCCGCGTCGTCGAGGTCGTCCGCCGGAATCACGTCGAGCCCGGAGTCGCGAAGAATTTTCTTGCCCAGGTCGACGTTGGTGCCCTCGAGGCGCACGACCAGCGGAACTTGAAGGCCCACTTCCTTCACCGCCGCAATCACGCCCTCGGCGATGATGTCGCAGCGCATGATGCCGCCGAAAATGTTGACGAGAATGCCTTTCACGTTCGGATCGGCGGTGATGATCTTGAACGCGGCGGCGACCTTGTCCTTGGAGGCGCCGCCGCCGACGTCGAGGAAGTTCGCCGGACTTTCCCCGTAGAGCTTGATGATGTCCATCGTGGCCATGGCGAGCCCGGCGCCATTGACCATGCAGCCGATCGAGCCCTCGAGCGTGACATAGTTGAGATCGTGCTTGGAGGCCTCGATCTCCTTGGCGTCCTCTTCGCTCTCGTCGCGCAACGCGGCGATGTCGGGGTGGCGGTAAAGCGCATTGTCGTCGAACGACACTTTGGCGTCGAGGACGCGCAATTGGCCGTTCGACAGCACGATCAGCGGATTTATTTCCAGCATCGCCATGTCTTTCGCCAGGAAGGCGGCGTAGAGCTTGGCGATGAGGCTCTCCACCTGCTTGGCGAGATCATCCGTAAGCTCGAGCGCGCGGGCCGCGGCGCGCCCGTGATGGGGCATGATCCCGGTCGCCGGATCGACACTGAAGGTGTGGATCTTTTCCGGCGTATTGTGAGCAACATCCTCGATGTTGACCCCGCCTTCGGTCGAGAGGACGAAGGCCACTCGGCTCGTCTGCCGGTCGACGAGCGCCGAAAGATAGAGCTCCCGGTCGATCGTCGCGCCGTCCTCGATGTACAGGCGATTGACCTGCTTGCCGTGAGGGCCGGTTTGCGCCGTCACCAGCGTCGCGCCCAGCATCTGCGTTGCGAATGTCTGGACCTCCTCGACCGAGCGCGCGAGTCGCACGCCGCCTTTGTCCCCGGCCGCGGCCTCCTTGAAGCGGCCCTTGCCGCGCCCGCCGGCATGGATCTGGCTCTTCACCACCCAAAGCGGTCCGGGGAGTTTCCTGGCGCCGTCCACCGCCTCGTCCGGCGTGAAGAGCGGGAAAGCCGGAGGCGATCGGGACGCCGAACGCTCTCAGCACCGCCTTGGCCTGATATTCGTGGATGTTCATGGCGGCGAATACCTCAAAGAAAAGAACGCCCGCCGGGGCGGGCGCTCAGGGCGATCAGGCTGCGAGGGCGGGATTGATCGCCTTGCAGGCCTCCATCAGGCCGTGGACCGAGGCGACCGACTTGGCGAACATGGCTTTTTCGCTCTCGTCGAACGTGATCTCGATGATGCGCTCCACCCCGTTCGCGCCGATCACCACCGGGACCCCGATATAGGCGTCGTTGACGCCGTACTGGCCGGTCAAGCGCGCCGCGCAGGGCAGCACGCGGCGCTGATCCTTGAGGTACGATTCCGCCATCGCGATCGCCGAAGCGGCGGGGGCATAGAAGGCCGAACCGGTTTTGAGCAGGTTGACGATCTCGCCTCCCGCCCTTGCGGGTGCGCTCGACGATGGCGTCGAGCTTGGCCTGCGTCGTCCAGCCCATTTTGACGAGATCAGGCAGCGGAATGCCGGCGACCGTCGAATAGCGAACCGAGGGAACCATCTCGTCGCCGTGGCCGCCGAGCACGAAGGCGGTCACGTCTTCAACCGACACCTGCAATTCGTCAGCGAGAAAATAGCGAAAGCGCGCCGAATCGAGCACGCCGGCCATGCCGACGACCTTCTTGCTCGGCAGGCCGCAGAACTTCTGCAGCGCCCACACCATGGCGTCGAGCGGGTTGGTGATGCAGATGACGAACGCCTCCGGGGCGTGCGTCTTGATGCCCGCGGCGACCGCGTCCATGACCTTGAGGTTGATGCCGAGCAGATCGTCGCGGCTCATGCCGGGCTTGCGGGGGACGCCGGCGGTGACGATGACGACATCGGCGCCGGCGATCGCGGAATAGTCGCTTGCGCCGACCAGTCGCGCGTTGACGCTCTCAACCGGGGTCGATTCGGCCAAATCCAGCGCCTTGCCCTGCGGCACGCCGTCGATGATGTCGAAAAGGACGATGTCGCCGAGCTCTTTCAGCGCCGCCAGGAGCGCCAACGTTCCGCCGATCTGCCCGGCCCCGATCAAAGCTATCTTCTTACGCGCCATAGGATCTTTTCTTCCGCATTACGTGACCGCCAGGCTCTTCTTCGCGGCGGTCGCTTCGCCGGTGCTATCGACCTATCGATGCACGTGATCAAGCCAAACTTTTGGCCGAGGCGCTGAAAAAAGCGCGACGGCCGACACAGTGCAAATCAAATCCATGTATTTTTTCTAAGGCCCATGCCTCGGCAGATTGGCTCAATCCGCCCGATCTCTCCGCAGCCAAGGACCGCGGAGGCGTCAGCAGAGGACAGGCTCCACGGGCTTGCAGCTAACGCCTATCATTACGATGAGAAAGCAGGCTTTCGGCTTGGTCTCCCATCATTCAAGCGCTTGCTAAAGTTAAAGTGGCGCCCATTTCTCAGGCAAACTTACAATCAGCAATAAAAGCTGCAATGGCGCGCGTGCCGACGCGGCACTTGTCCATGAAAATGAAGGTGCAGAAGCTGCGCCTCACAAATCTGACGATCCGATTCAACAGCTTCAGAGCGATATCATCAGTGATTTTTACGATGCGATCAGGGACCTGCAGGTGATGGTCGATCCGCTTATTCTTCTTTTACCAGACGTTTAGCGTCCAATTTCCGTGGCTCCGCTGCAAGTCCCGGCTTTTACTGCGCGTCCGCCTTATACACGTAGCGCCCGAACAGGCTCGCCGTCAGGTCGACCAGCAGAAGCGCGCTTTTGCCCCGCTCGTCGAGGAACGGATTGAGCTCGACGAGATCGAGCGAGGGCGAAAGACCGGATTCGTACAAGAGCTCCATGACAAGATGCGCCTCGCGGTAGGTCGCCCCGCCCGGGACGGCGGTGCCGACGCCCGGCGCAATCGCCGGATCGAGAAAGTCGACGTCCAGACTGACATGCAAAAGGCCGTTGCGGGCGCGAACCCGATCGATGATGCGGCGGATCGAGACGGCGAAACCGTCTTCGTCCAGCCTCCGCATGTCGACGACGTCGACGCCGCGATTTTGCAACAGCCGCCGTTCGCCGGTGTCGATCGACCGGATGCCGAACAGATGCAGGCGCGCGGGATCGACGAATCCGTGCGGCTCGCCTCCGAACACGCCCTCGAGACCCGGTTCGCGGGACAGCATCGCGAGCGACATGCCGTGCATATTGCCGGACGGCGAGGTCAGCGGCGTGTTGAAGTCCGAATGGGCGTCGAGCCAGAGAACGAACAGCTCGCGCCCCGCCTCGGCCGCGAAGCGGGCGATTCCGCCGATCGAACCCATCGCCAGGCTGTGATCGCCGCCAAGCACGATCGGCGTCCGCCCGGAGCGGGCGACCGCATAGGTTTCGCGGGCAAGCAGCCGCGACCAGGCTGCGACCTCGGCGAACCGATGGGCCTTGCCTTCCGGCGCGGTCGCGTGGGCCAAGGAAGGCGGAAGAGCGAGATCGCCCCCGTCCTCGACGTCGTGGCCGAGGTCGCGCAGCGTCGTTCACGATGCCCGCTGTGCGCAGCATGGCCGGTCCCATCGCCGCGCCAGGCACGCTCGCCCCCGCCTCGACCGGGGCGCCGAGAATGGTGATCGCGCGGGGAAGCGGCAAAAGCGCCCTGCCCTCCAGACCGTCCTCGCTACTTGTCTGCCGGCTCAAGAGCTCCCCCTTCCCCAAAAGCGAAACCGCTCGATCTTAGTCGATTCCGTGGCCCACGCACCCGCCAAGACTTGACAAAAGCGCAGGCGTGGACACATGGATGCGCGTCATGACGCCCGCGCTCCGCATTATCCGGATTTGCATCATTAGCCGCTAGCTCCCTGCTGGCTGGTTCGCGTCTCCTTATTCCTTAAACCCATCGAGAAGCGATCATCCGGCCAACCCGGGCGACGCCTGTTCGTTCGCCTTTCTGAATGACGCCGACGAGAATTGCCGATGAAGTCGCCGCCCCGACCCCAAGACGAGACGCCCGCGGAGGCGACGGAGGCGCGGCTGCGTCTCTACAACACCCTCACCCGCCGCAAGGAAGATTTCGCGCCGATCGACCCGAAGGCGGTGCGTCTCTATGTCTGCGGGCCCACGGTCTATGACTTCGCCCATATCGGCAACGCCCGGCCGGTCATCGTGTTCGACGTGCTGTTCCGGCTCCTGCGCCATCTCTACGGCGCCGAGCATGTCACCTACGTCCGCAACATCACCGACGTCGACGACAAGATCAACGCGCGCGCCGCGCGCGACTTTCCCGACCTGCCGCTCAACGAGGCGATCGCCAAAGTGACGGAAGCGACCGAGCGGCAATTTCACGAAGACGTCGCCGCGCTCGGCGCGCTGCCGCCGACGCACGAGCCGCGCGCCACCCAATATATCGACACGATGCGGGTGATGATCGAGCGGCTGATCGCCCGCGGCGTCGCCTATGTCGCCGAGGATCACGTGCTGTTCTCGCCGAACGCGATGGACGCGCTTGCCTGGGCGCCGCGCTACGGGACGCTCGCCCATCGCTCGCTCGACGAGATGCTGGCCGGCGCGCGCGTCGATGTCGCGCCTTACAAGCGCGACCCGATGGACTTCGTCTTGTGGAAGCCCTCGAAGCCGAACGAGCCGGGCTGGCCAAGCCCGGCCGGCATCGCCGCGCCGGGGCGCCCGGGCTGGCATATCGAGTGCTCGGCAATGTCGATGGCGACGCTGCTCGAACCCTTCGGCGGCGGCCTGCAATGCGACGACCCGAGCCGCAACACCTTCGACATTCATGGCGGCGGGATCGATCTCGTCTTTCCCCATCACGAGAACGAAATCGCGCAATCCTGCTGCGCCTTCGGCTCAGAGCGCATGGCCAATGTCTGGATGCACAACGGCTTCCTGCAGGTCGAAGGCGAGAAGATGTCGAAGAGCCTCGGCAACTTCGTCACCATTCACGAACTCTTGCGCACGACCAAGTTCGGCGGCCGCGAATGGCCCGGCGAGGTTTTGCGCCTCGCGATGTTGCGCACGCATTACCGTCAGCCGATCGACTGGACGGTGAAAGCGCTGGAGGAGGCGGAGGCGACGCTCGATCGCTGGTATGACGCAGTGGGCGATGTCGAGGCGAACGGAGGACCGGATTCGGACGTTCTGAACGCCTTGGCCGACGATCTCAACACGCCAGAAGCCGGTCGCAAGTCTCCACCGCCTCGGGGCGACGAAGCATCTGCGCCTGAGCGTCTCAAAACGAGCGCCAACCTTCTTGGCCTCCTGCAGCAAACGCGATCAGAACACCAGGCGATCGCGCTCAGCGAGGCGAAGATCGACGTCGGCGAGATCAACGCGATCGTCGCCGAACGCGCTCAAGCGCGCGCGGCGCGCAACTGGGCCGAGTCCGACCGATTGCGCGACCGTCTCGCCGCGCTCGGCGTCGCCATCAAAGACAACAAGGATGGCGCGACGACCTGGGAGATCAAGCGATGAGCGCCGTCGCGCTACGCCCCTATGTTCCGGCCGACACGAAGAGGTGCGCCGAGATCTTTCGATCGAGCATCGAGGAGCTGGCGGCCGAAGATTATAGCGACGAGCAGCGTGAGGCCTGGGCGGCGCGCGCAGACGACGAACAGGCTTTCGGCGCGCGGCTTGCCGGGCGCTCTGACCCTGCTCGCAGTGATCGACGGCGCGGTCGCCGGCTTCGCCAGCCTCAAAGGCGCAGACGAGATCGACATGCTGTTCGTCGAGCCCGAATTCGCTCGCCAGGGCGTCGGCCGAACGCTGGTCGACGCCTTGACGAGGCTAGCGCAGGCGCGCGGCGCAAAGCGCCTCACGACCGAGGCAAGCGATGTCGCCAAGCCCCTGTTCGAGCGCCAGGGCTTCACTGCGCAGAAGCGCAATCTCGTGCGCGTCGGCGACGAGTGGCTCGCCAACACCACGATGACCAAAACGCTTGGCGCCGAGTCCGCGCCCCCGACCCGGCACTGAGAACCCGATGGAAAAAGAACATCACCTCGTCCTGAGGAGCGGCGCCGCAGGCGGCGCGTCTCGAAGGACGCTCCAGAGCGCACGAACGGCGCCCTGGCCAGCTTCGAGACGCAGGCCATAGGGCGTTCGGAAGAACGCCCGTCTCTCGCCGTGCTATGGCCTTGCTCCTCAGCATGAGGGAAGCAGCGCCGCGCCTCCCACTTGAACAGTGATCCCGATGGCCAAAGAACGCCTCTATCTGTTCGACACGACGATGCGCGACGGCGCGCTCACCACCGGCGTCGACTTCTCGCTCGACGACAAGCGCCGCATCGCGGCGATGCTCGACCGGCTCGGCGTCGACTATGTCGAGGGCGGCTATCCGGGCGCGAATCCGCTCGACACCGAATTCTTCAAAAAGAAGCCCACCAACCGCGCCCGCTTCTGCGCCTTCGGCATGACCAAGCGGCCCGGCCGCTCGGCCGCCAATGATCCAGGCCTTGCTGGTCTTCTCGCCGCCGACGCCGACGCGATCGTCTATGTCGCCAAGTCGTGGGACTATCACGTCCATGTCGCGCTGGGCTGCACGCTCGACGAGAACCTCGAGGCCATCACCGACAGCGTGAAGGCGGCGGTCGGCGCGGGCCGCGAGGCGATGGTCGATTGCGAGCATTTCTTCGACGGCTACAAGGCCAATCCGAAATATGCGCTCGCCTGCGCGCGCGCCACGATCGACGCCGGCGCGCGCTGGGCGGTGCTCTGCGACACCAACGGCGGAACGCTGCCCGATGAGATCGAACGCATCGTCGGCGAGGTCGCGCGCGTCATTCCTGGCGCAAGTCTCGGCATCCATGCCCACAACGACACCGGCAACGCGGTCGCCAATTCGCTCGCCGCCATCCGCGCCGGCGTGCGGCAGGTGCAGGGCACGCTGAATGGTCTTGGCGAGCGCTGCGGCAACGCCAATCTTGTCAGTCTCATCCCCACCTTGGCTTTGAAGCCGGAGCTTGCGGAGCGTTTCGAGACCGGCGTGACGGCGGAGGCTTTGCGCGAGATCACCCACGTCTCGCGCGCCTTCGACGAACTGCTCAACCGCGCGCCGAACCGGCACGCGCCCTATGTCGGGGCGTCGGCCTTCGCCACCAAGGCCGGCATTCACGCGTCCGCCCTCGCCAAAGACCCGCGCACCTACGAGCACGTTCCGCCCGACAGCGTCGGCAACCAGCGCGCCGTGCTGGTCTCGGATCAGGCCGGGCGCTCGAATCTTCTGTCGCGAGCTCGCCCGGCTGGGCGTCGAGGCCAAGCCCGACGATCCGCGCCTTGGGCGCCTGCTCGACGAGGTCAAAGCGCGCGAGGCGCAGGGCTACGCCTACGAAGCGGCCGACGCCTCGTTCGAGCTTCTGGCGCGCAGCGTGCTCGGCGGCGTGCCGGAATATTTCGCGGTCGACAGCTTTCATGTCGGCGTCGAGCGCAAAGTGGTCGCGCCCGGCGTCACCTATTCGGCTTCGCAGGCGGTGGTGAAGATCCGCATCGGCGAGGAGCGGTTCATTTCCGCAGCCGAAGGCAACGGCCCGGTCAACGCGCTCGATCTCGCTTTGCGCAAGGACCTCGGCGTCTATCAGAAATATATCGAGAACCTCGAATTGCGCGACTATCGCGTGCGCGTCTTCCAGGGCGGCACCGATGCGGTGACGCGCGTCCTGATCGAGTTCGGCGACGGAAACGGAGACACCTGGTCGACGGTCGGGGTGTCGGGCAACATCATCGACGCCTCGTTCCAGGCGCTGGTCGACGCCATCACCTACCGGCTGCTCAAGGTCGGCGTCGCGGCGCAGTGAGGCGAATCAGCTCACGCGCGACCATGCGCCGACTTCGGAACGTCCAACGACCACGCTGTCGAGTCTCTCGACCTCGGAGATCATGCGGCTTCCGAACGTCGCGGGATCGAACTCGCCGCGCGCGATGATCCCTTGTTCCTCCATCACCGGCGCTAGGGTATTCGCCAATTCGGCGATCATGTGGATGTAGGCGACGCGCTCGGAAGGCCCTTGGATCAGCGCTCTGAGCGCCATCGACGGCGCGGAGAGCCCAGCGCGGACAAACACCGACCGTAGATGGTGGCCCATCTGTGGATTGGTCCCGACCTTCTCGAACGTCCGGACAATCCAATCGTGACATTGCTGATACATTGGCGCCACAGGGTGTGAACGGACCCCGTTCCAATCGGTTTCGTGAAAGACGATGACGCCGCCCGGGCGCACGAGTCTTGCGGCGCTTTTCACCATTGCCGCGGGGTCCGGATTGAACATGAGAACGTATCGGCCGACAGCCGCGTCAAATTTCTCGGCGAACTCCAGCCGATCCAAATCTCCGTGATGAAACGATATGTTGCGCTTTCCGAGCGCGTCGACGCGAGCCTGAGCGGCGGCCACGGCGGCGGAGGCGATATCGACGCCCACGACTTCGCCCCCTTCGCCGACCAGTTCCGCCGCCACCAACGCAGCGTCGCCCCCGCCGCTGCCGACATCCAGCACCCTCATACCCTGCTCGATACCAGCGTCCCGATAATATTGTCGTGTAAAGGGATCGATGAGTTCGGCCTGGAGCCGAAGGCGCTTCAATTCTCGTTCGGAATGTCCCAGCTCGTATTCGTACGCGCGCGCGCTTTCCCCTTGGCTTGCCATCGGACCCTCCCCGATTTACGGGCCGTCACATTGCGCTCACATGATGCGAAAAACCATGCCGAAATTGGCAATGTTGGCTCCCCGGCGTGATTGACGTTTCATAAACCAGGATGTCGCAAGATTGCGGTCAAGTTTAAGGCTTGGACGATCACGGGAACAATGCGAGAGAAGCCAGCGTTTTTTGAAATCTAGACAAGGCTTAACTGGAGGAATTTGATGCGACTTGCTTCCGTAGCTTCGATCGCCGCCCTAACAACGCTTCTGGCCGGCTCGGCGAATGCGATGCCAACCCCTGCGCCCTACCGGGGCGATTCAAGCATAACGTTGGCTGCGGGCGGATGCGGACCCGCTTTTCACCGTAACGTCTACGGAGGTTGCGTGCCTTGGGGCGCCGGTGGCGTCGTCGTGGCGCCGGGATTTTACGGCGGCGGCTAGCGCGGCGGCTACTACCACGGCGGCGGCTACTATCACGGCGGAGGCTACTATCACGGCGGGGGCTACTATCACGGCGGTGGTTACCATGGCGGCGGTGGCACGGTGGCGGGTACCATGGCGGCGGCGCTCACTGGCACGGCGGCTACCACAGATAATCGGCTGCTCGGCATGGATTGCCGAGGCTACCCGGAAAATCGCCCGTTCGAACCCGCCAAGAGGGTGGTTCGCTTCAGTAAAGCGGGACAACCCGAGTTCTGCTACGTTAAGGGCTCAGCCTCATTGTTGAGCCGCGCAGCGAATCGGCGCCAGTAAGAAACAGACCTTAGCGAATGGCGCACGGCGGCCTCCTTGTCCTCATCATTTTCGTCCTCCTGCTCGGCGCGTCGGGTTTGGGGATGTATCTGCACGACCGGCTGGGAGAGCGACATCGAACAAGCGAGACGAAGGACCATGTCCGTTTGGTCGTCTCGATCCTTGTCACCTTCACGGCTTTGGTGCTGAGCCTTATGCTCTCGGAGGTGAAAGGCTCGTTCGACACGTTCGACGCCCGGCTGCGTTCTTTCGCAGGCGACATCTCTAATCTCGACATCCATCTGCGAGAATACGGACCAGAAGCTGAACCAATCAGAGCGGCAATAAGAAAGTACGTGGCGGCGGCGATCGCCGATAGCTGGCGCAACGAGCCAGCGCCGTCAGGCGACTTTCCGCGCTTTGACGGTTCGGCGGCCGTCGAGCGGCCGGAGCTCGGCGCTCTTCTCATTCAGGCCGACGCCGCAATTCATAGACTGGACCCGCCCGACCATTTCCGCCAACGGCTCACAGATTCGCTGTCAAATCAGATCGACGAGGCGTTACGCGCCCGGCGTCAGCTGCTTGAGACTTCGCATGACACGATCTCGTGGCCGCTCATGGCGGCAATGTGCGCGTGGTTGGCGGTCGTGTTCGGAGTCTTCGGGCTCCTTTCGCCGCGCAACGCGGTCGTTTATCTATCGATCGTGATCTGCGCGATCTGCGTCGCCTCCGCCATCTTCCTGATCGACGATTTCGATTCTCCGATCGACGGGCTCTTGAGCGCCCCGAGCGATTCCCTGCGGGCAACCTTGGCGCGAATGGACGCGCCCTGAAACGCTACGATCAGTGCAGTCGGGCTCCCAAAGAGCGCGGCAATTTCGCTTCAACCGACCAATCACCGACGCCGTGAAGCGCTAGGACAAGTAGGCCGCCCGCGATCGCGAGGTCCTTCTCGAAATGCAGAAGCTCGTCCCGCACGCCGAAATGTGTGTGAAACATAAATGCGGTTAAGAAACAGAATATTGCGAGCGCGATCGCGCCGAGGCGGGTGAAGATTCCCAGCGCGATCGCCATTCCTGCGAAGAGCTGCAGGACGATCGTCGCAACAAACACGACGTTGGGCACGCCGAGTTTGGATGTCGCGGAAGCCGCACTGTCGAAATTCAATATTAGAAAAACGCCTTCGTGAACGAAGATGAAAGCGAGCAGCAACCGCGCGGCCAGCAGCAGCGCGTTGCGCGGCCGTCCCGTCAGTTCGGGGTAAGTTGACGTCATCGTCGTCTCTCCGGAATGGGAGGGCGGGCGTAATCGCGCCCGCCCTAGGCTCATCAATTGGAAGCTGACTTCTTAGCCGCGATCGCCTTTTCGAGATCCCCGCGTTCCTCACAGCCCGCCGGGCAGAGCTTCGTCAGCGCTGCAAGCTGTTCCTTCGCCTTGTCCATGTGGCCTGTCTCTACGAAGAGCTCGCCAAGATATTCGCGCGCAGCTTTGTGGTCCGGCTGCAAGTCGAGCGCTTTCGTGTAGTAGGAAAGCGACGTCGCGTAGTCGCCCGTCTTGCGCAGGGTGAAGCCCAAGAGGTTGTAAACGTCGGCGTTCTGGTTGTCTTCGGCGAGATCGCGCAGCTCTGAGAGCGCGGCCTTGTAGTCCTGCGCTTTGATCTTGGCGCGCACCGAAGTGAGATCGATGTCGCCGCTCGTCTCCATATTGTCAACGGCGTGCGCTGATTGGAGGATCAGCGGCTGCGCGAGAACAAGGCTGGCGATGATCGTGAGTTCCGCGAAAGCTGTTTCGTTTGAACATGACATGTCTCCGTTGATGAACGCACAGAATTGAGACGCTCAGGATTGAACGACTGGGGTGAAGGCGTAAGCGGCGCCGTCCTTCACAAAGGTCCCGGCGCCGGGGAACGGAAAATGCGCGCCGCAGATCTGCATCCGGTCGGCGATGACACGGTCGATGACCCGACGACGCGTCTCGGCCGCTAGCGGTCCGTCTTGATCGTATGCGCCTTGCCACTCCGGATGCGGCGCGAGGATTCCCGGCACGTACATCGTGTCATTGGACACCATGAGCTGATCCTTCCCCGACGTGACGAGGAACACCGAATGGCCTGGCGTATGGCCATAAGCGTCGAGGATCCGGACGCCTGGCGCGACTTCGGCGCCGCTCTCGACGAGCTTCCAGTTCTTCCACTTCGGGAAATTCTCGGCGATGCGCCGCCCTGCGGCTTTGCGGCCTTCGGGCAGCTTGTCGACGCGCCCATCCTCAGTCCAGAACTTGTACTCGACGCTGTTCGTCACAAGCTCGGCGTTGGCGAATGTCGGCGCGTTGGTCCCCTTCTCCATCAGGCCCCACACATGGTCAGGATGGAAATGCGAGATGAGCACAGTGCTGATGTCGTTGTGATCGATGCCCGCGGCCTTCATATTGGCGGGCAGATTGGTCGCGTTCGCCTGCCATTGGCCGACGCCTGAACCTGCGTCCACCATGATCAGCTTGTCGCCTATCTTAAGCACGACGACGGTCAGCGGAATCGGCATGAAGTCCGTGGTCAGGCCAGCCTTCGCCAGGGCGGCCTTCGTTTCTTCGACAGAAACACCCTTGATGAAGGCGGGGTCATGCGGCTTGCGCCAGATCCCATCGTAAATTGCGGTGACTTCGATCGAGCCGACCTTGTATTTGTAGTGCCCAACGGTTGGCTCGATCGGCATGGCTGCAAAGGCGGGGCCGGCAAAGATCAGTGGCTTGCTAAGCCCCAAAGTAGCGGCCGGCCGCCGCCGAAGACAAAACGCTGCGGCGTGAAGATTCAACATATCGGTTCTCCTTGAAAACCGTCGAAGCGACGTTGGGAGGAGCGCCCTCCCTGCGCATACGACCGCGCCGCTGGACGCTTTATTCCCTGCCGCCCAAGATTTTCATTGAAGCGCTTGGGAAAGGCGGACGCCGTCGGGCGGAGCACAAGAAAAGTTGCGGCGACGGGAATAATCGCGGTCTTCGTAGAGTCACCTCCCTTGACGGCGCTGAATACTCCGTCCCGAGGATCGCAGACCTCCGGAGCCCTATCTTCACAGATCTTCCTGAGATGCTTCAATGAGCCTGTTTCGCTTTCCCGAACCCCTCCCCCGCGATGCCTGTCGAGAGACAGGCGTCCTCCCACCGCACCCGTCGCGGGGTAGGGACTTTTCGACTGAGTCCTTGATGCGCGTACGCGCGTCGAAGAGCCGCACGAAAGGGCTGCCGACGCCGCTCTCCGGCAGGCGAGAGAAATACCTCGCCGCAGTGATGCTCGCAGGCGCAATCTCGGCGGCGCTTACAGGGACCGTCTGGGCCGGCGGACTGATCGGCGACGCCGATCATGGCGCGGCCCTCTACGAGGCCCGCCAGGATTGCCACTCGCTCGACAAAAATGACGTCGGGCCGCGTCGATCGCGGCGTATTCGGTGCGCAAGGCCGCTTCGCTATCGGATTACGACTATTCCGACGCGCTCAAATCAGCCAATATCGTGTGGAACGAGGAGACACTCGACAAGTGGCTGACCGATCCTCAGGCTGTCGCGCCCGGCGCCAAGATGTTCTTCCATCTGGACAATCCGCAGGACCGGGCCGATGTGATCGCTTACCTCAAGGAGCGCGCCAAGTAAGGCGCGCTCCCGCGGGACGCGCCGCTTGAGCAGTGCAATTGCCGAGCAGCGCTTCCGCGAAATCGTGCCACCCCTGCTCGATGATGCTTATTCGCTTGCCAAATGGTTGTCGCACAGCCCGACCGACGCCGAGGACATCGTGCAGGACGCTGCGATACGCGCGCTTCAGGCTCTCGCCACCGTTTCGGTCGATCGACCGAAACCCTGGTTTCTCGCCATCGTTCGCAACGCCGCCATGACCTTCATGGCTCGCAATCGGCGCAAGACCGTGGCTTACGTCGGCGACATGGCGGACCTCGACACGCTCGATTTGCCTGCAAGGCGAGGACGCTGCGCCCAATCCCGAACAGGAGCTCATCGCCCTTGCAAGATGGCGAGCGCTTGCGCAAGGCGATCGCGGGCCTTCCCTCGCCGTTTCTCGAAACGCTGGTGATGCGCGACATCAATGGCCTGTCCTATCGTGAGATCGCCGAAGCGACCGAGACGCCGGTCGGCACCGTGATGTCGCGGCTCGCGCGCGCCCGCGCCATGCTCGCCAAGACCTTGAGGTCCGAGCCATGACGAGGACCGAGGCATGACCGACCGCGACGTCAACGAACGTCTTCTCAGGCTCAACGCTGCGCTTGACGGCGAACTCGACGCCATGGGCTCGCTCGAATTCGAGCGCGAGATGCGCGACGATGCGGCGCTCGCCGCCGAGTATCGGCGCCTCACGACGCTGCGTGACGCGGTCCGTCGCCACGCGCCGCGTGAAGCGGCCCCGCAAGCGCTCGCCGATCGCATCGCGGCGCTGACGGCGTCCGCTCCGGCGGCTGCCCCGCCTCAGGCGATCGCAGCCCGACGCGACGGTCGTGCCGTTTCGGCGTCGCACGTGGCTCGACAGCCGCGCGCTGGCGATGGCGGCCTCCTTCGCTGTCCTCGGCTTTGCGGTCGGCGCAGGGCTCACGTCGCTGCGCGCGCCCGCGGGCTCCGGCGATGTCGCCCAACATCTCGTCTCCGATTTTGCCCGCGCCGAAATTGCCGGCCAACCCTTCGACGTCGCCTCCTCCGACCGGCATACGGTCAAGCCCTGGCTCGCCAACCGCACAACCGTCAGCGGAACCATCGTCGATCTCGCGCCGGAAGGCTTCCCGCTGGTGGGCGGGCGCGTGACCATCGTCGACCGGGTCCCAACGCCGACGCTCGTCTATCGGCACAACGAGCACGTCGTCGCGGTGACCGAGCTGCCGGTCGACGCCAAGCTCGCCCGCGGGACAGGCGGGATCGAGACGCTCGACGGCTATCATGTCGCGCGCTGGGCGGATGCGAACCTCGCCTATGTCGCCGTTTCCGACATGGACGAGAAGGCGCTCGGCGAATTCATCGAAGCGTTCCGCCGTGGCGGAGGTCCAGCGACCGAGCCCGCCAAGCCGTGACGCGCTGCGCGTGCTGAGCCGTCCGAGGCGGACATCGTCCTTGCGACGGCACGCACGCGTCATTCTGAGATGCCCCGCCTTAGCGAGGCTGCGAAGATCGCGGCAGCCGACGCGATCTGCGGCGTCCTTCGAGACGACACGCCTCGCGTCGCCCTCACGACGCGCAGCTAGCAGCATGGCCGAGCTCCGGAGAGCAGCAAATTATTTCCAAGACCTTGGAATAAAGCTCCCTCGATTCGAGGTCTCCTTAGCAAGACGACCGCAATGGAAAGTCGATCGTCGAAGATGGCGAAGCGTAGAAGAAAAGAGCTTCTGCGACATGGCGCCGTCTGCTCGACAGGAGATTTCGAATGAACGCTTCCCTCAAAGCCCCGATGGCGCTCGCTCTCATTCTGGCGATCCCGCTCTTTGCAAGTCCTGCTCTCGGCGCTTCCGCGCAAGAGCCAGGACGCAAGCCGGCGCAGCATCGTGTCGCCGATTTCGCGCGAAGCAGAGCGTATGTCAGCCCGGTGACGCCCGTTGCGCAGGCGCCTGAGACCGACGGTCTCAGCCGCAACGCCGAGGAGTGCAGCAGAGGCGGTTGCATCGACAACTGAGCGGCCGAATTGATGCGCGCCGAGACCCGCCACGCGAAGCTCTAGCGGGCGGGCCCCGCTGCCACCCTTTGAGACAAGCACCAGGCGGCCGGAAGTGGGGCCGAATAGCATCCCCCGCGAACGGAAAGTGAGCTAAAGATCGCTACGCCACGGCGCCGCTTACGCGTTTTCATCCCTCAGGCGTCAGGCTCGGATTGCCTCATGCCCTACCCAATCATTCTCCATCATTTCGACCGGTCCCCGTTCTCCGAGAAAATCCGCGTGGTCTTCGGCCACAAGGGGCTTTCGTGGAGAAGCGTGCGCATTCCGCCGATCATGCCGAAGCCCGATTTGATGCCGCTGACCGGCGGCTACCGCCGCACGCCGGTGATGCAGATCGGCGCCGACGTGTTCTGCGACACGCAGATCATCATCCGCGAGATCGAACGCCGATTTCCGTCGCCGACCCTGTTTCCTTCGGGCGAAGCCGGCGTACCCTGGGCGCTCGGCTCGTGGACCGACCGGGCCTTCTTTCAGACCGCCGTCAATCTCGTGTTTGGCGCGCTCGGGCCGAAGGTGCCTCAAGCGTTTGTCGAAGATCGAAGCCAGCTGCGCGGCGCCAAGTTCGATCTCGACAAGATGCGGGCTGCGATTCCGCAGATGCGCGATCAGCTGCGCGCCCAACTCGGCTGGATCGAGACGCAACTCGGCGACGGGCGGAAGTGGCTGCTCGGAGAGTTCAGCCTTGCCGATGTCAGCGCCTACATGAACGTCTGGTACGTGCGGTCAAACCTCACGGCGGAGGAGGATCGAGCTGTCGCTGGCGTCGACAAGATCTTCGCCGGCCTCAGCCAAGTCGCCGCATGGGAGAACCGCGTGCGAGCGATCGGACACGGTCGCCGCGAAGAAATGTCCGCCGACGAAGCCCTCGCCATCGCGGCAAAGGCAAGCCCCGAAACTGTCGCCGAGAACGATCCGGACGATCCGAACGGGCGCAAGGTCGGCGACAAGGTGCGCGTCGCGCCCGACGACTACGGCAGGGATCGAAGTTGGCGGAGAGATCGTCTCGCTCTCGGCGCAGCATATCGCCATTCGCCGTGTGGACGAGCGCGTCGGCGAAATCGTGGTCCATTTCCCGCGCGCGGGTTTTGTCGTTCTTGAGGGCTGAAGGTCTATCCGTCTTGCCGGGACGATCGGGCGCGGCTAAGGGCGCGTGATGCGTCCCTCGGCTCTCGATCCGCTGTTCGCGCCTGCCGACGCCCTGCCAGGGATCGGGCCAAAAAACGCGAAGCTCTTCAACCGGCTGCTCGGCAAGCCCGAGGGCGCGCGGGTCCTCGACGTCCTCTTCCACCTGCCGCAGGCGACCGTCGACCGCCGCGCGCGCCCCAAGATTCGCGACGCGATTCCGGGCACGATCGTCACCATCGAAGCCAGGGTGACCGAGCACCACGGGCCGCCGAACGCGCGCTCCCGGGCGCCGTTCAAGGTGCTGGTCGAGGACGACACCGGCGACGTCGAGCTGGTGTTCTTCCTCGCCAATCATGAATGGGTGCGATCGCGGCTGCCGGTCGGCGCCACGCGCTGGATTTCCGGCAAGCTCGAGCTCTGGGACGGTCGCCGCCAGATGGTTCATCCCGACAAGGTGATGACAGCGGAGGAACTCGATCGACTGCCCTCGGTCGAGCCGGTCTATGGACTGACGGATGGCCTCTATCAGCGCACAGTCGCCCGCGCCGCGGAGGGCGCGCTCAAGCGCCTGCCGTCGCTGCCGGAATGGGTGAGCGAGAAGACGTCTGAGCGATCTGAAATTGCCGAGCATCGCGCAAGCGCTCGGCGTGATGCACCGGCCCGGGGTTCCCGCGGATATCGACCCGGCCGGTCCGGCGTCGACGCGGCTCGCCTATGACGAGCTGTTCGCCAACCAACTCGCGCTCCTCCTCGTGCGGGCGCGCATGCGCGCCATTCCCGGCCGAGCGCACCGGGCTGAAGGCGCGTTGGCGCGACGCCTCGAAGCCGCCCTGCCCTTTTCGCTGACGCGCGCGCAGCGCCAGGCGGTCGACGACATCCGCGCCGATCTCAGAGCCGAAAAGCGCATGCTGAGGCTGCTGCAGGGCGACGTCGGATCAGGCAAAACCGTCGTTGCGCTTCTCGCGATGGCGGACGTGGTCGAAGCCGGCAGGCAGGCGGCGATGATGGCGCCGACCGAGATTCTCGCCCGCCAGCACTACGAGCGCATGGCCCCGCTCGCGGCGAGCGTCGGCCTTGCGCATCGCGCTCATGACCGGACGCGACAAGGCGGCCGCTCGCCGCGCCACGCTCGCCGCGTTGGCGGAGGGAACGATCGACATCGCTATCGGCACACATGCGCTGTTTCAGGAAAGCGTAGCCTTCGCCGATCTCGGGCTCGCGGTGGTCGACGAGCAGCATCGGTTCGGGGTCCGCCAGCGTCTCGCCCTCGCCTCCAAGGGCGAGGCCGTCGACCTTCTCGTGATGACGGCGACGCCGATCCCGCGTTCGCTCGTGCTCGCCTATTTCGGCGACATGGACGTCTCCGCTTTGCGCGAGAAGCCGCCGGGGCGCCAGCCGATCGATACGCGCATCTTGCCGATCGAACGGCTCGACGAGGTGGTGGCTCGCCTCTCGCAGGCTCTGGCCTCCGGCGCGCGCGCCTACTGGATTTGTCCACTGGTCGATGAGAGCGAGACGCTCGACGTCGCCGCGGCGGAAGAGCGCGCTGAAGCGCTCAGAGCCATATTCGGCGATTCCGTTGGCCTCGCGCACGGCAAGATGGCCGGACCCGAGCGGGACGCGGCGATGGAGCGCTTCCAGCGCGGGACAACGACGATCCTGGTTGCGACGACGGTGGTCGAGGTTGGCGTCGACGTGCCGGATGCGACGATCATGATCATCGAGCACGCCGAACGCTTCGGGCTCGCACAATTGCACCAGTTGCGCGGGCGCGTTGGTCGCGGAACGAGCCGCTCGGCCTGTCTGCTCCTCTACAAGGGACCGCTCAGCGAAGCGGCGCGCGCGCGGCTCGAGATCTTGCGCGAGACCGAGGACGGGTTCCGCATCGCCGAAGAGGATTTGAAGCTGCGCGGCGAGGGCGACGTGCTCGGCGCCCGGCAGGCCGGCGCGCCCGGCTTTCGTTTCGCCCGGCTCGACATCCATGGCGGCCTTCTGGCGCGGGCGCGGGCGGAGGCCGAAGCCGCGCTCAAACGCGATGAGCGGCTCGCGGACGAGAAGGGTCGCGGCTTGAGATTGCTGCTCTACCTGTTCGAGCGCGACGAGGCTGCCCGGCTGATCGAGGCCGGTTGAACAGAGCGCGCCAGGGCAGACCGGGCTTGGCGATCAAATCCCGGTGAGCGGCGCTCCGATGCCACGAATGTGAACGGCCGTGCAGACGCCCGCCCACTATATCGCCACACGAAGCGGCGACAGCGGTCGAGCCATTGCTCCCGCTGGAACCGATCAGGCAGTGGCGCCGTTTTTGCGCCGAGGCATTGAGATGAGCTGCAAACCGCATCCGCGACATCGACTTTTGGCGCGGAGCCGTGCTGATTGCGATCCTTATCGATCACATTCCAGGCAACCCGCTCGAAAATTGGACTCCGAGGAACTTCGGCCTCTCGGACAGTGCGGAGGCGTTCGTCTTTCTGTCCGGTCTGTCGGTCGGCCTCATCTACATACCCAGGGCGTTTAAGTATGGTCTCGAGCCGGTCGCCGGCGGATGCCTAAGGCGCGCGCTCAAGATTTACGGCGTGCATATCGCGCTGACAGTGGCTGCGCTCGTGGTGTTCGGCGCGGCCTATTGGGCGAGCGGCGTACCGGACTTGATCCAAGCGCACGGACGCGCTTTCGTCTTTGGCACGCCGGGCGATGGGCTTTTGGGACTCGCCCTGCTCAGCCATCAGCTCGGCTATTTCAATATCCTGCCTTTGTATATCGTGCTGATGCTGTGGGCGCCGGTCGCGGTCGCGCTTGCGCTGCGCAGCCCGCTGTTGGCGCTGACGGTTTCAATTGGTCTCTATGCGACCGCGCGCACATTCGGACTCAATCTCCCGAATTGGCCGGAGGCCGGCGGGTGGTTTTTCAATCCCATCGCTTGGCAGCTCGTGTTCACGCTTGGAGTCGTGGCAGCGATTGTGTGGCGCGACGGTCTGCCGCGGCCCACCCCGTGGCTGGTCGTGCTGAGCGCCGTGACCGTGGCGGGCGCGGCTCTGATCGTGACCAACGAAGGCGGCCTGGCGCCCGGGCTGCGCGACACGGCGACCGCCCACCTTGACGTCGCCAAGCAGGATCTTGGGCTCGCACGCCTCATCCACTTTGTGGCGTTGGCCTATCTGATTGCGACGGCGACCGTTTTTGGGCGATTTATCGCGCCGGTGGTCAGGGGCGCTTTCGGTAACGCGGTCCAAAGTCTCGGCCGCAACAGCCTGTCGGTTTTCGCCGCCGGTTCGTTCTTGAGCGCCTGTAGTCAAGCCGCTTTGGCGGCCGCTTCACCACACGCGTCTGCAGGGGTTGAACGGTTCGTCGGACTCGCGTACACGGTTGCGTCCATCATTATACTGTTCGCCGTCGCCCACTGGATCGAGTGCAGAAAAGCTCAGGCCAACACCGCAATTGCTGCCGCACAGCCAGCGCGTTTGCGCGTCTCGCGGGGCTTGTCTGCGTTCTATTCGCCTTAGGCGCCGCGCACGCCGAAGAGCTTTCGTGCCCGGGCGAAATTGCAGCCTTCGAGCGCTAACGGAGCCCCGCCCGCCTTCCCGAAGGTTAGAGTGGGCTTGCCGAACGATATTTTGGCGATCGGCTCGTCTTCAACCGAAGGCATCGGGGCGACTTCGCCAGCGAACACCTATCCAGCCCGGCTCGAGGCGGAGCTCGAAAAGCGGACAGGCGCGGACTTCGACGTGAAGAACGCTGGGATCGGCGGCGAACTCGCAGCCAAGACGCTGGCACGGCTGAAGAGCGCGCTGAAGTCCCGCTGGGCGCGGCTGGTGATCTGGCAGGTCGGCACCAACGACGCGATCGTGGGCGTCGATGAGAGCTTGTTTCGCGCAACCGTAGAGGCCGGCATTGCCGCGGCGCAAGCCGCCGGCGTTCCGATGATGCTTATTGGCCCACAGTTTACCCTAAAAACCCCCGACCCCGTCCGCTATGGGCGGTTCGTCAAGATGGTCGATGATATCGGCGCAGCGGACCACGTGTCGGTGCTGAGCCGCTATGCATTGATGAAGAGCTGGAGCGCGCAGGGCGCGAAGGCGCTGAGTTTGCTGTTGTCCGGCGATGGCTTGCATATGAGCGATCTCGGCTACCGATGCCTCGCGCACGCGCTCGCCGAGGCGATCGAAGGCGCAACCGAAGCGAAGCTTTAGGTCGTTAGGCGCTTTCTCAGGGATTCTCAGAGATGCGACGGCGCGTTTGGCGGCAGGGAACGATCTCGGCCGTCGGCTTCGGCGCGATGAGCTTCGGCGGCTTCTACGGACCCACGACCGAATCCGATTCCCTGCGGACGCTAGCGGGGGCGCTCGATCTTGGCGTCGATTTCTGGGACACCGCCAACGCGTATGGCGATGGGCTCTGCGAACAGGTGATCGGCAAGTTCCTGGCCGAAGACAAAAGCCGGCGCGCCCGGGTGACGCTCGCGACCAAGTTCGCCATTCGCCGACGCGACGACGGCGCGCGCTTCTTCGACAATAGCGCGGCCCATATCCGCGAGGCCCTCGACGGCTCGCGGAAGCGGCTCGGCGTCGACCACATCGACCTGTACTATGTTCATCGCGTCGACAAATCGGTCCCGATCGAGGACACGGTCGGGGAATTGGCGCGCCTCGTCAAAGCGGGCTCAATCGGCGCGATTGGGCTATCCGAGGTGGCGCCTGACACCCTCAGGCGCGCCCACGAGGTGCACCCGATCGCCGCCGTCCAGTCGGAATACTCGCTATGGACGCGCAATCCCGAACTTGGCCTCATTCAGGCTTGCGCGGAAGTGGGAGCGCTTATGGTCGCGTTCTCGCCGCTGGCGCGCGGCTATTTGAGCGGCTTGCTGCAGAATGTCGACAGCTTCGGCGAAAAGGATTTCCGCCACGCTAATCCGCGCTTTCAGGGTTCCAACTGGAGACGCAATCGCGACCGGCTTGAGGCTTATGTCGCTCTTGCCAAGTCATGGGGATTGAAGCCCGCGACCTTGGCGATCGCCTGGACGCTCGCCAAGGCGCCGCACATCGTGCCGATTCCCGGCACCCGCGCCGCGGCCCATCTCGAGGAATGCGCTGCAGCGGCTAAGATCGATCTGACCGACGCCCAACTCGCCGAGATCGAGCGCGCGCTGCCGCTCGGCTACGCCGCGGGCGAGCGCTATTCCGAGCAACAGTGGGTGGGGATCCAGAAGTACTGAGTCCTTCAGGCGGTCGCGCAGCGGATGCCGCCGGCGCTAGCGGAACGCCAACGGCCCATTTTCCGAGGAAACCCCGAACAGAGCGCGTATGCCCTCGAGCAAACGACGGGTCGGCGCGCCTTCGACGAGCGTCGCGAGATAGTCCTCCGCCCATTTCCTGACGTCGTTTTCCAACAGATGTTCGAGCATCGGCGCGTGCCGCTGGCGGCGTTCCTCCAGCGGCATCTCCAAGGCGCGCTTCAGCGCCGCGGCCACGGCATCGCTTTCATGCGGATTGACGATCAGAGCGCCGGTGAGCTCTTTCGCCGCGCCGGCGAATTGCGACAGCACAAGCACACCGGGATCGTCCGGATTCTGAGCCGCCAGATATTCCTTGGCGACCAGATTCATGCCGTCGCGGAGCGGCGTCACCATGGCGACATCCGCGGCGCGATAAAGCCCCGCCAGGACTGTGCGCGAATGGGAGCGGTTCACATAACGAATTGGCGTCCAGGCCGGATCGCCGTACTGGCCGTTGACCTTGCCAATGAGGCCGGTCAATTCGGTTTCGATGTCGCCGTACTGCTTGATGTCCGAGCGGCTCTTCGGCGTCACCTGCAAGAACGTCACGTTGCCGCGCCACTCCGGATTGTTCTCAAGCAGCCGTTCGAACGCCTTCACCCGGTTCGGAATGCCTTTGGAATAGTCGAGTCGATCGACGCCGAGGATCAGCTTGTTTCCGCCGAGGCTCTCGCGAACCAGCTCGACCATAGCCGACCGTCCCGCGTTCCGCGCGAGGCGCGTGTAGGCCTTGGTCTCGATGCTCACCGGGAAAGCGCCGAGCCGCACTTTCTGTCCTTCGAACTCGTAACTGGATCGGTTCTGGGTCGCGCCCTGCGAGGTCAAGTAGTGAGCGAAGTTGTCGCGATCATTTTCCGTCTGGAAACCGACCAGGTTGTAGTAGGCGAGGCCGCCCAGGATCTCTCTGTGGTGGGGCAGGGTCTGCAGAATGTCAGGCGGCGCACAAGGCGTGTGCAGGAAAAATCCGATGGTGTTGCGATGGCCGCGCGAGCGCAGTTCGCGTCCCAGCAACATAAGATGATAATCGTGCACCCAGACGACGTCATCTTCTCTGAGCAGCGCGCTCAAGCGGTCGGCGAACATGCGGTTGACGCGGATATAGCCGCTGGCGTCAGCGCGGGAGTACTCCTGCAGGTCGACCCGGTAATGAAGGATCGGCCATAGCACGCTGTTGGCGAGACCGTTGTAATATTCCTGAATGTCGTTTTGCGACAGATCAATGAGGACATACGTCATCTTGTTGATGTCAACGATCTGAGGCGCCCCGTTCGGCTCCTCCGAGACCTTGCCGCTCCACCCGAACCACATTCCGTTCCGATTTTTAAGCGCAGCCTTCACCGCAACCGCCATTCCCCCCGCGAGCGGGGTCCGGGGCGACTCAGGCACCGCCACGCGGTTAGAGACGATGATCAATCGCGCGCCCATGCTTCCTCCCAACTCGACGACAGCCGCGTTGCGCTGTTGATGATGCCCGCCATGGAATATGTCTGAGGAATATTCCCCCACAGCTCACCCGCGTCCGGATGGATGTCCTCGGACAGAAGTCCATAGGCGTTGCGGCGCGCGAGAATTGATTCGAACAATTCGCGCGCCTCGTCCTTCCGGCCGATCTGACAGAGAGCGTCGATGTACCAGAAGTTGCAAGCCAGAAAGGCGGTCTCCGGCGCGCCGAAATCATCCGGCGCGGTGTAACGCATGATCCGGCCGTTCCGCGTGAGCTCGCGGCCAATGGCGTCGCAGGTCTTGATGAAGCGGGGGTCGTTCGAGGACAAGAGTCCGAGTTCAGCGACCAGAAGGACGCTGGCGTCGAGATCCGGCGAGCCGAAGGCGCCGGTCAGCGCGCCTTGCTTTTCATCCCAGCCTTCTTCGAGAATTCGCTTCCGCAAAGAGCGCGCGTTGGCCGCCCAGTATTTGGCGCGGTCGGTTATTTTGAGTTTGCGCGCAATGCCCGCGAGCCTGTCGCAGGCGGCCCAGCACAGCGTCGCCGAATAGGTGTGTGGCAGCGCGCGGGTGCGATATTCCCACAGGCCTGCATCGGGCTCGAAAGCATGCACGATGGCGCGCTCGCCAAGACCCTCGAGCAGCCGGAACAGCGACTCGTCGCCCATCTTAGGAAGCCGCTCGTCCACGAACATCTGCGTCGCGGCGAGGACAACACTGCCGTAAACGTCGTTCTGTCGCTGGCTCGCCGCCTGGTTGCCGACCCGGACCGGGCCCATGCCGAGGAAGCCCTTGAGGTCAGGCGCAATCCGTTCCTCCAGCGGCGAAAAGGGCACAATGCCGTGCAGGGGCTGTATCTCCTCATCGCCGCTGGCGATGGTGGTGATGTAGTTGATGTAGGATTCCATGATCTGCGTTGCGCCGAGCCGATTCAGCGCGTCGACGACGAAATAAGCGTCCCGTAGCCAGCAGTAGCGATAGTCCCAGGTTCGCGACGACGAGGGCGCCTCTGGGATTGAGGTCGTATGCGCCGCGACAATCGCACCCGTCTCAGCGAAGCTGCAAAGCTTGAGCGTGATCGCCGCGCGCACCACCTCCACCTGCCACTCGTAAGCGAGCGCGAGATAGCGCACCCAACTTTGCCAGTAGTCGCGGGTGCGGTCGAGGAATTCGCGCGAAGTCGTGTCGATGGCGCTGAGGAAAGGGTCGTCCTGGCCAAATATGAGGTTCACCGGCCGGTTTAGAGGAAACGAAACTTCGTTGACAATGTAGGAAAGCGGCGCGTCGGACGTGAGGCGCAAAACTTGCCCCCCATCCAGGTAACGAATGTGATTGGAGCCGACGACAAAATTGGTTGTCGGTCGACCGTAACCGTGGGTGGGGCGCACCCGGATTGTGACCCGAGGCAGGCCGGCGATCGGTTCGATACGCCGGATGATTTGCGGCGGCCTGTATACGCGCTCGAAGCGCTCAAAATTCGGAGCAAAATCGGAGACACGCACCTTCCCGCCGTTCGCGTCGGTCAGGATCGTCTCGACGATCGCGGTGTTGCGTACGTACTGCGACTCGGTTTGGACCAGGTTCGCAAGCGTGACATCGCAGAACCCTTTTTCCTCGTCGCCGGCCAGAAGCCGCGAGAATACGGGATCGGAATCGAAGTGGGGATAGCACCACCACACGATCCGGGCGTTCTGATCGACAAAGGCCGCGGCGCAACTGTTTCCAATCAGGGCCAGGTCGAGATTCTGCTTTTTTGTTTGCGTGCCCTCGGTCATGCGCTGCTTCCTCGAGCGAATTCAGCGAGCCACCCTCGCACTGCTTGAGGCGTCGAGAATGAACCAATCGCGCCGGGGCGCCGACGGCCGACTGAATAAGCAGACCCACCGCGCGCGCTGACTAGGGCGAAACCGCTTTCATCGGTCGTATCGTCGCCGACGAAGATCGGCTTACGCCCGCGAAACGTTGAGGTGGCGAGAAACGTCGCGATCGCGCCGCCTTTGTCGAAACAGGGGCTCTTGATCTCAATCGCGTAATGCGCGTCCATAATGTCGACAGCAATCGGAATCGAATCCACGAGCTGTTTGACGATATCGCGGACCTGCCGCTCCGCCGACGGCGCGAGTCGATAGTGGACGGTGAAGCTGAAGCGCTTGTTTTCAACGAATACGCCGGGAAACGGCTCAACCGCGCGTCTCAGCGCGGCCAGCAGCGACTGAGGCAAGTCGGTCGCGACCGTCGGCGCCGTGGACCCCTCCGGATCGAAACGGATCTCGGCGCCATGAACACCGCTCACTCGCAACCGCAAGGGCGCGAAGAGATGATCGATATCATCAATGGCGCGACCGCTGATGAGCGCCAATGCGCCGGCGAGCTTGCGTTCGGCGCCCGCAAGCGTGGTAACCAGTCCTGCGGGCGTCACGACGTCGTCAGGACGCGCCGCCAGATCGAGCAAAGTGCCATCGACGTCGAGAAAAAGAGCTACGGAAGCGTCGCTTAACGCGGCGACATCACTTGCCATCGCGCCCTCTATGCTCGGCGCGTTCAATTGGTCCACCCGCAGCTCCTGACGCCCCTTTCGCCCGACCTAAGCAGGTTTTGGGGCGAGAACGTGGTCACGGCGTGGCGGCGCGTCCGGCCGCCATCCTTTTCCCGGATCACGGAGCCTAAAACGCGCAATGGTCGAGTTGGTTCCCAGTAAGAACAAGAAATCGCCTCCGACCTGGCTGCCAAACTTGGACACGTAGACAACGCGCAACCACCCCTGATCTTTGTGGGCCCGGGACAAACAGGCGTGGCGGAGCCGCTGCTTCTTCTCTAGGATTTCACCCGACCTGCCAAGAGCTTGTCGTCCCGATTCGTTTCAGCTGCTGTGCGATGGTTCTGGATCAACTCCCATGGATATAAGAGATGAGCGAGCCTTCGGTCACCGTTACCCCCTGCCGTGGTAGTGGGTTCACTTTTGACGTGATCGTCTGTGACCTGCGCGGGGAAAGCCGGCACCGGGTCACGATCGAGGCCAACGAAGCCGAGCGCTGGGCGAAGCTCGGCGCCGAGCCCTCGCGTTGCGTCGAGGCCGTGATCCGCTTTCTCCTCGATCGCGAGCCGAGGGAGTTGATCATGAGCGCGTTCGACACGGGCGTCGTTCGGCGTTACTTTCCGGAGTTCGACGAAGCGTTCCCCCGCTACCTCGTCCGCCTCGGCGGCGAACCGGGGCCCCGCACATAGCCGTCGGCCAAAATACGGAGGCATGCTGACATGACCGTCGCCCTCGCCCGGCCGGAGGCGACTCTCGACTCGCGCTACACCGCGTCCGAGGGCTGGGTCTATATGACCGGGACGCAGGCGTTGGTGCGCCTGCCCATTCAGCAGCGCCTGCGCGACGCAGCGGCGGGCCTCAACACCGGCGGGTATATTTCCGGTTATCGCGGCTCCCCGCTCGGGCGCTATGACATCGAGCTGTGGCGCGCGGCGGCGCAGCTCAAGCAACACAACATCGTCTTCCGCCCAGGCCTTAACGAGGATCTCGCCGCAACCGCGATTTGGGGCGCCCAGCAAGTCAACAATTTCCCTGGCGCGACAGTCGATGGCGTGTTCGGCATCTGGTACGGCAAGGGACCGGGCGTCGACCGATCGGCCGACGCGCTACGCCACGCCAATTTCACTGGCTCATCCCCCAAGGGCGGCGCGCTTGCGCTCGCCGGCGACGACCACGGCGCGAAATCTTCGACCGCCGTCAATTTCTCCGACACGTTGTTCATCGCCGTCGGCATGCCGGTCATCTATCCGTCCAACACTCAGGAGCTGCTTGATTTTGGCCTGCACGGCATCGCCATGTCGCGGTTTTCCGGCTGTTGGGTCGGCATGAAGGTGGTCACCGACGTCGCCGAAGGCGGCGGCACCGTTTACGTCGGGCCTGACTTGCCCGAGATCGTTTTCCCGCAACGTCCGAGCGCTCCGCCCCATGGCGTATGGGCGCGCACGATCGACGCGGCAGTGGCTCAGGAAGAGCGCCTCTACCAGCACAAGCTTCCCGCTGCGCTCGCCTATGCGCGCGCCAACGGCCTCAACCGCATCCTCGGCGATGGCGCGGGCGCGAGGATCGGCGTGGTCGCGGCTGGGAAGGCGTGGCAGGATCTCTTACAGACGCTCGGCAATCTCGGCCTCGACGACGATGGCGCCGAGCTTGGGTTGCGTCTGCTCAAAGTCGGCATGGTGTGGCCCCTTGATCCCGTAATCGTGCGCGAGTTCGCTCAAGGTCTCGATCTCATCATCGTGATCGAGGAGAAACGCCCACTGCTCGAGGATCAGATCCGCTCCATTCTCTATGGCGATTCGAGAGCGCCGCGGATCGTGGGCAAATATTTCGATGGACAGGCGTTCGACCCTTCGCCGGGCGCGCTAGCCATTCCCAATTTCGGCGAGATCACTCCCGAACTCATCGCCGGAGTCCTGGCCAAGGCGATTTCCCGCCATGATCCGAACTGCGCGCTCAGCGCGCCCGAGGCGCCCGGCGCGATGCTCAGCAATCGCCCCGCGCCGATGCGAAGCCCGGGCTTCTGCGCCGGATGCCCGCACAACCGTTCAACACCGGTGCCCGAGGGCAGCCGCGCGCTTGCTGGCATCGGCTGCCATTGGATGGCGACGCTCGTCAATCCGCAACAGACCGCCACCGCTTCGCATATGGGCGGCGAAGGCGTGATGTGGCTCGGCCAGCAGCCGTTCACCCGTCAGGACCACGTCTTCGCCAATATCGGCGATGGCACCTACGCGCATTCGGGGTCGCTCGCGATCCGTCAGGCGCTCGCCGCCAATGTTCCGATCACCTACAAGATCCTCTTTAACGGCTTCGTCTCGATGACCGGCGGACAGCCGATCGAGGGCGGCATGACGCCGGTTCAGATCCTCGACGAGCTTGCCGCGGAGGGCGTCAAGAAAATGACGCTCGTGGCGGACGACCCGGAGCGCTACGCCGGCGTCCCTCTGCCCCACGGCGTGAGCCTTCGCCATCGCGACGCGATGGATGAGACGCAGCGTGAATTTCGCGAATTCAAGGGCGTGTCGGTCATCCTGTACGACCAGCCCTGCGCGACCGAGCGCCGGCGCCTGCGCAAGCGCGGCAAATGGGCCGACCCGGCCAAGCGCACCTTCATCAATCCGCAAGTCTGCGAAGGCTGCGGAGATTGCGGGCGCGTCTCCAATTGCATGGCGATCGAGCCGTTGGAAACGGAATTCGGGCGCAAGCGGCGCATCAACCAATCGAGCTGCAACAAGGATTTCTCCTGCGTCGAGGGATTTTGCCCGAGCTTCGTCACCGTGCATGGCGGACGCTTGCGCAAGCCCGAGGCGACAGCGCCGTTGGGCCAGTATCTGCCGCCGGTCCCCGAGCCGATCCTGCCCGAGATACACGAACGCTTTAGTCTGCTGGTGGCTGGCATTGGCGGCTCGGGCGTCGTCACCATCAGCCAGACGATCGCTGTCGCGGCTTATCTCGACGGACTCTTCAGCTCCAATCTCGACCTGACCGGGTTAAGCCAGAAGTACGGGGCGGTGACCGCGCATGTGCGCATCGCGCATGAACCCGGCGCGTTGCATGCGACCCGCATCGCCGCCGGCGAAGCCGACGCGCTGATCGGCTGCGACCTCATCGTAGCCGCTGGCGACGAATCGATCTCCAAGCTCAAGCGCGGCAAGACGGGCGCCGTGATCTCCGCCGATCTGACGCCGACCGCCGATTTCGCTCGCAATCCCAACTGGAGCGTGGACGCCGACGAACTCATCGAACGCCTGAAAAACGCGCTTGGCGACAAGGCGCTCATTCTCGACGCACAACGTCTCTCCGCGGCGCTCATGGGCGACCCGATCGCCTCCAACATGTTCATGCTCGGCGCCGCCTGGCAGAGAGGCCTGGTTCCGATCCGCCGGGAGGCTATTGATCGCGCCATTGAACTCAACGACGTCGCCATTGCCGCCAACAAACAGGCGTTCGAATGGGGCCGACGCGCCGGGCATGATCCGATGAGCATCGAGACGTTGGTCGGCGTTGACGAGTCGTCTGACGAACCGCCTTCGCTCGATGCGCTTATGCAGCGTCGCGTCGCGCATCTGACGGACTATCGCGACGCAGCCTATGCGGCGCGGTACCGCGAGCTTGTTGAGCGCGTGCGCGCCGCGGAGAGAAACGCGGGCCTGGGCGAGGCGCTGACCACAACCGTCGCGCGCGCCTATCACAAGCTGCTCGCCTCCAAGGACGAGTGGGAAGTGGCGCGGCTGTTTGCGGCGCCTGAGTTCCAGGAGAGCCTGTCGCGCGAATTCGAAGGCCCCTATCAACTCCATTTCCATATCGGCGCGTGGCCGTTTGCACGCGTCGACCCGGCAAGCGGGCGAATGAAAAAGGGCGAGGTCGGCCCGTGGGCGATGACCGCCTTCCGCATGATGGCGCGGCTCAAATTCCTGCGCGGCACGTTGCTCGATCCGTTCCGAAACAGCGAGGAGCGCAAGCTCGAGCGGCGCCTGGTCGCCGAATTCGAAGCGGATGTCGCGGATCTGACCCAGCGCCTGACCCCCGCGTCCCATCCGATCGCGGTTCGTGTTGTCGGCGCCTATGAGACGATCCGTGGATACGGGCACGTGAAAGAGGCGAGCGCCGAGGAAGCGTCGAAGGCGCGGGCCAGCGCGCTCAACGAGCTCAAGGCCGGCAAGGCGCCGGTTGAGAAGGCGGCCTAAGACCGTGATGCAAGGCAAGACGATCGTCATCACCGGCGGCTTGGGCGCGCTAGGAAGCGCTGTCGCTGAGACGGCGGCAAAGCGCGGCGCCTCGGTCGCATTGCTTGATCACGCGGCGACCGTCCCCGAGGGCTTCGCCGAGCGGCTCGGAGCCAAGACGCTCATTGTCGGGGGGATCGATCTGACATCGCTCACGGCAGCCGAGACGGCGATGGCCTCAATCAAGGCGAAGTTCGGCCGGCTCGACGCGCTCCTCAACATCGCCGGCGGATTTCAATGGGATACGTTCGCGGATGGCAAGGCCGACAGCTGGGACCGGATGTACGCGATGAACGTGAAGACCGCGCTCAACGCGTGCAAGGCCGCGCTTCCCTATTTGCTGGAAAGCGGCGCTGGCCGCATCGTCAATGTCGGCGCCCAGTCGGCGCTGCACGCCGCGTCCGGATTCGGGCCCTATGCGGCGAGCAAATCGGCGGTGCACCGGATGACCGAAAGCCTGGCCGACGAATTGAAGCTCAAGGGCGTAACGGTCAACGCCGTGCTGCCGTCGATCATCGATACGCCCATGAACCGGCGCGACATGCCGAACGCGGACTTCAGCCGCTGGGTCGCGCCCGGCGACCTCGCCGCGGTCATGCTGTTTCTGGCCTCGGATGAAGCCAAGGCGGTGACCGGGGCGCTCATTCCGGTGAGCGGCCGCGTCTAGCTTCCGGTTCAACTGGCGCTTGCCTCGTGATATAGCACCGCCTGCGGCGCCGCGCCTTGGTCGGCGATGAAAAGGGGGACGGCATGAGCAAGACTGCTCTCATCACTGGAGCGACCTCGGGGATCGGCGAAGCCGCCGCCCGAGCATTCGCGGCCGCGGGTTGGCGCGTCGTCGCGACGGGTCGCCGGGCCGAGCGACTCGAAGCCCTGGTCGCCGCCATCGGCGCCGACAAGATCCATCCCGCCGCGTTCGACGTCACCGATGAAGCGGCGCGAGACGCTGCTCTCGCCGCGCTTCCCAACGGATTTCGCGGCATCGACCTCCTCATCAACAACGCCGGGCTCGCGCTTGGCCGCAATCCTGCGCAAGCCGCCGATCTTTCCCAGTGGAAATCGATGATCGACACGAATGTGACCGCGCTCGCTTCGCTGACACACAAATTGCTGCCGGCGCTGATCGCCCGGCGCGGCGCGATCATCAACCTGTCGTCGGTCGCCGCGAACTATCCGTACGCGGGCGGGAACGTCTATTCGGGAACCAAGGCGTTCGTGAAAGAGTTTTCGCTCGGGCTCCGCAGCGATTTGCACGGCACCGGCGTGCGCGTCACATCGATCGAGCCCGGCATGGTCGAGACCGAGTTCACGTTGGTGCGCACGGGCGGCGATGAGGCGGCGTCGGAGACGCTCTATCGCGGCGCGAAGCCGATGACAGGCGAGGACATTGCGGCGACCATGTTGTGGGTGGCCGAGCTGCCGCCGCACCTCAACATCAACCGGGTGGAGCTCATGCCCGTGAGCCAATCGTTCGCCGGGTTCCAGGTCGCGCGCGCCACTTAGGCGCATCTCGAAAGCGAGGACAAACATGGGCGCGTTCGTCGACGGAAAATGGCGAGAGGGCGACTTCCCGCACGACACGAGCGGGCGTTTCGTGCGACCCGACTCGCCATTCCGCAATTGGATCACGGCGAGCGGAGAACCGGGGCCGAGCGGCGTCGGCGGCTTCAAGGCGGAACCCAACCGCTATCATCTCATCATTTCGCTGGCCTGCCCGTGGGCGCATCGCACGCTTATCTTCCGCCGGCTCAAAGGGCTCGAGGGCATGATCTCGCTCTCGGTCGTCCACTGGCTCCTCGGCGAGCGCGGCTGGACCTTCGATCCCGGCCAAGGCGTCATTCCCGACCCGATCTTCGGCGCAAGCGAGATCCGCGAGTTCTATGTCAAGGCGCGGCCCGACTACAGCGGCCGCGTCACTGTGCCGGTGCTTTGGGACAAGACGACGAACACGATCGTCAACAACGAATCGTCGGAAATCATCCGCATGTTCAACAGCGCCTTCGATGGCGTCGGCGCGGCGGATGGCGACTATTATCCGACCGGCCTGCAACCGGAGATCGATGAAATCAACGACCGCATCTATCGAACGGTCAACAATGGTGTCTACCGCGCCGGTTTCGCCACCTCGCAGGAGGCGTACGAAGAGGCATTCAGGGAACTGTTCGAGACGCTGGACTGGCTCGAGGCGCGGCTCGGAGGCCAGCGCTTCCTCATGGGGCAGCGCCTAACGGAAGCCGACTGGCGCCTATTCACCACCTTGATCCGCTTCGACCCGGTTTATTTCGGCCACTTCAAGTGCAATCTACGGGAGATCAGGAACTACACGGCGCTCAGCCGCTATCTGCGCGAGCTTTACCACCTGCCGGGCATCGCCGAGACCGTCGATTTCTTCCATATCAAGCACCATTATTACGAAAGCCACCGGCGCATCAATCCGACGGGCATTGTGCCGGTTGGGCCTGAAGCATCGAGCTCTAAGCTTTGCATAGCGGCATTGTATTGAGCCAGAGCCTCAGGCGAACCGTATCGTCTTTCGCAACAATCGGAACTGCGATCCGTCTGCCTAGGATTCGAGTTGACGCGTACCGAGCTCGCTATCGAAAACAGCGACACCATTCTGCTACGTCCCGCCGGCCAGCTGGAGCTCTTTCTGGCGAACCCAGCGCTGACGCGCCGTTCGGCATGGATGCCCCGATCTGATCGAAGATAGGCGGTTCTTGTTCGAAGACGGCACGTCATCGCATCAGCTTGATTTACATGCTCGACACGGCAATATCTGCGCTTTCATCATGCGCGAGCGGCCGCCATCCGGTGCTCGACCGTGTTGCCGCTGACCGTCGAGGTGCCGAAGTCGCTATTTCGCATCGCGTACTACGAGATGCTGCTGGGCGCGATCGGCAAGAACGCTTCGCCGCGGCCGACGCGAGGCTCATCGAGGCGCTTTGTCGCGCGCCTCTCGCGCGATTCTGCCTTGGGACCGCCTCGCCGCAGAGGAGGCGATGCGCGTCAGAAGCGATCATCATGAACTGCTCAAGGAACGCCGATCTGCGCCAATGACGCCATGATCGCCGGACACGCCCTCGCGGCCGATTGCGTTCTGGTCACCGACCAACGTCAGAGACGTTCTCAAGGCGTTGCCGGCGCTGCATGTCGAGGATTGGGCGACACAGCAATGACGAGCAATCGGACGCGTAGACGAAAACAGCCCGTTGAGCGCCCGTCGAAATGGCGCCGCAAGGCGTCGGCTGAGGGCAGCCTTGCTCCCGCCCTCCGCTCGTGCCAATTGCCGCGCGTGACCGACACCGCCCAAACTGAGCCGCGCCCCGCGCCGCGCATTTCTTTCGTTTCGCTCGGCTGCCCGAAGGCGCTCGTCGACAGCGAGCGCATCCTGACGCGCCTGCGCGCCGAAGGCTACGAACTCGCGCGCAGCCACGCTGGCGCGGACGCGGTCATCGTCAACACCTGCGGCTTTCTCGACAGCGCCAAAGCGGAATCGCTCGCGGCAATAGGCCAGGCGATGAATGAGAATGGCAAGGTGATCGTGACCGGCTGCATGGGGGCCACGCCTGACGCGATCCGCGACGCTTTCCCGAACGTCTCGGCGATTACCGGCCCGCAGGCGTTCGAAAGCGTGATGGAGGCGGTGCGCGCCGCAGCGCCAGCGCCCCGCGATCCGTTCGTCGATCTTATCCCCGGCGAAGGCGTGCGCCTGACGCCGCGCCACTACGCCTATCTCAAGATCTCGGAGGGATGCGACCACCGCTGCACGTTCTGCATCATCCCAAGCTTGCGCGGACGGCTCGCCTCGCGCTCCGCCGGCGACGTGCTGCGTGAAGCCGAGCGGTTGGTGAAAGCGGGCGTCAAGGAGCTCATTGTCATCGCGCAGGATACGAGCGCCTATGGCCTCGACCTCAAATACGCCGAGAGCCCTTGGCGCGACCGGCAGGTCGCCGCGCGCTTTTTCGACATCACCCGCGAACTGGGTTCGCTCGGCGCCTGGATCAGGCTGCAATATGTCTACCCTTATCCGCATGTCGACGAGGCGATTGCGCTCATGAATGGCGGCAATGTGCTGCCCTATATCGACGTGCCGTTTCAGCATGCTTCGCCCACGGTCTTGAAGGCGATGCGCCGGCCGGCGTCCCAGGAAAAGACGCTTGAGCGCATCCGCGCCTGGCGCGCGATCTGCCCGGATCTGACCATCCGCTCGACTTTCATTGTCGGCTTTCCCGGCGAGACCGAGGAGGACTTTCGTTTCCTGCTCGACTGGCTGGACGAAGCCAAGCTCGACCGCGTCGGCGCGTTCCAATACGAGCCGGTCAAAGGCGCGGCGGCCAACGATCTCGGCCTTGAGCCCGTGCCGGACGAAATCAAAGCCAGCCGCCTCAAGCGTTTCATGGCTCGCGCCCAGACGATCAGCCAGAAGAAACTTGCCGCCAAGGTCGGCAAGCGCCTCGAGGCCATCGTCGACGAGGGCGGCGCACGCGAGGCCAAGGGCCGCAGCAAGGGCGACTCGCCGCAGATCGACGGCGCCGTGCACATCGCGACCCGCAGGCCCTTACGTGCGGGCGACATCGTAACGGTCAAGATCGACCGCTCCGACGCCTATGATTTGTGGGGAACGGCGGCTTGACGGCCGCGAACACCATCCCCGCGGACCTCGCATCGCCTTGAACCGCCCAGAGCCGATAACCGCGTCTCGCGCCGTCGAAGTGCAGGACGGACTCCCCAATCCGCAGCGCCTGCTGGCCTTCTTGACCCTCGCCATGGCGGTCAGCATGGCTGTGCTCGACGGCACGATTGTCACCGTGGCGCTGCCGACGATGGCGCGCCAATTCGCCGTCGCGCCGGAGAACGCGATCTGGATCGTCAACGCCTTCCAGCTCGCGGTCACCGTCTCGCTTCTGCCGCTGGCGGCGCTCGGCGACATCCTGGGCTACCGGCGCGTCTATTGGTGGGGGCTTGCGCTCTTCACTGTCGCTTCGCTCGCCTGCGCGCTCGCGCCGACATTCGCCGTGCTCACCTTGGCGCGGGTAATCCAGGGCCTGGGCGCGGCCGGAATCATGAGCGTCAACATCGCGCTCATCCGGTTCATCTATCCGCACGCGCGGCTTGGCCAGGGCGTCGGCAACCTCGCCGTGGTGGTCGCCGTTTGTTCGGCTGGGAGCCCGAGCGTCGCGGCGGCGATCCTGTCGGTCGCCTCCTGGCATTGGCTGTTTCTGATCAACGTGCCGATCGGCCTGGTGGCGCTCATAATGGCGGCGCGGACGCTGCCAGCGACGCCGCGCGCCGCCGGCCGCCTCGATCTTTTGAGCGTGCTCCTCAATGCGCTCACGTTCGGACTCGTCATCGCCGGCGTGAACCGCATAGGCCAGGGCGGGTCCCCCTGGCCCGCGCTGATCCAGATCGCGGTCGGCCTGGTGATCGGCGCGGCGCTTGTCTGGCGGCAACTCAAGCTCCCCGCGCCGCTGCTGCCAGTCGATCTTCTGCGCCGGCCGGTGTTTGCGCTTTCGCTCGCGACGTCCATCGCCTCGTTCGGGGCGCAAGCCCTGGCGATCGTGTCATTGCCGTTTTACTTTGAAGACCGGCTCGGCCACTCGGCGTCGACCTCCGGACTGCTGCTCACGCCCTGGCCGCTCGCGACCGCTTTGATCGCGCCAATCGCCGGACGCCTGGCCGATCGTTTCATCCCCGGCCTGCTTGGCAGCATCGGTCTTTTGGTGATGGGCGGAGGATTGGTTCTCGTCGCGCTCGGGATCGGCGATTCCACTCCGGTCTCGCTCGCCTGGCGCCTCGCGATCTGCGGCCTGGGCTTCGGGTTTTTCCAGTCGCCCAACAATCGGGTCATCATCGGCAGCGCGCCGCGCGAGCGAAGCGGCGGCGCCGCCGGCCTGCAATCCTCCGGGCGGCTGATCGGTCAGTCGTTCGGAACCGCGCTGGTTGCGGTCGCCCTGGGACAGGCGCCTCGGCACGCGACGGAGATCGCGCTGTGGGGCGCTGCGGCGCTCACCCTGGCCGGCGCGATCACCAGCGGCCTGCGCAGGGCGAACTGAGGCGATGCTCCTCTTTGCGCCGAGCGCTACGAGGCGCGCGCGCCGGCGCGATTCCAGCCCCGCCCGCGATCGCCAAAGGCCTCCCAGCCGGTGTCCGTGACCGCGACCGTATCCTCGAGCTTGATGAAGCCGCGACGGGGATGCGCAATCGTCGTCTCGATCGAGATGACCATGCCAGATCCAAGCGGTAGGTCCGCGTCGTGGGCCGGATAGGGAACGGGCCCATGGGCCGTCAGTCGCGGCGCCTCGTGGCTGATCAGGCCCATCCCATGCGCGACAAACTCGATCGAATTCGAGCGCGACGATTTCTTCAAGACTTCGCCAGCGCTGGCGTAGATCTCGCCGCCGTTGGCGCCGGCGCGGATCGGCTTGCGCGCCGCCATCTGAATTTCGTCAACCTCGCCGAGCAGCTCTTCGAGTTCGCTGTCGGGCTCGCCCTGGATCGCCATGCGACAGAGATCGCCGATGTAGCCTTTGTAATTGCCGCCGGAATCAAGCGACAGAATGTCGCCTGCCCCCCACACTTGATCGGAGGGTGCGCGATTGAGGCTCGTCCCTGTCGTGATGAGGCAATATTCAAACGTCAGGCCCCGGTTCACCTCTTCGCGGCGAAGCGCCTCGACCAGCTCATGCTTTCGTAGCGCCTGGCCCATGCGACGCGACCACCGCCAGCATGGAATCGACCACGAGTTCGGACGCCAAGCGCAGCAAGTCCAGCTCTTCTCGGGTCTTGCGGGCACGCAGGCGTTCAAGCGGCAGGTGCGCCTCGACGAACGTGACCCCAGGGAGCTCGCGCGTCATGAGTTCCGCCGCATCGGCGGGCAGGAACGCGCGCTCGACTCCGACCCGTTTCAAACTCGGAGCGAGCTTTCGAAGATGATCAACAACACGCTGCGCGGAATCAAGGGTCGTTCCCGCGGTTTGCAAAGACGGAGTCCAGAACTTCCCAAGGTCCTTCTCGTAGGCTTCCATTCCGTGCCCGACATAGGTCGATTGGTCCGGACGGCCTTTGACATAGACCAGGAAAGGCAGATAGCGGCTGACGCCGATCGCGTCGAAATGATCGAAGAAGAAGAACCGGTAGCCGCCGAAAAGATATTGAATGTTGTGCTTGGACGAGATCACCACCGCGTCCATGCCGGCCTCGTCGAGGAGCGCGTCAAGTCGGGCGCTATCAAATGGCGGCGACGTGGCTTCGGCCTTCGCGAACGATCGTGCGGTCGGACTTTCCGTCATAGTTTCCTCCCTCGCTTGTCTAGCGAGATCGAAGTTGCCGCCTCAATCTAGCCTAAGCAAGTGGAACTGTCGCCCTTCGCGTTCGCTTGCCAAGAGCTTGGCTAGTCCGTCCTCATCGCGTTAGTCATTTCGAGTAGGCCTTTACGCCCGTTTCGGGTTAACCTTTCCATTCCCTGACATGATCGCGGGAGCTGCTCATGGCCAATATCCAGTTTCTCAACCCCGACAGTCTGGGCACGCCGCTCGCGCCCTATTCGAACGTCACCCGTGTCAAGGCGTCGGAGTTCTTGTTCATCGCCGGCCAGGTCGGGATGGACAAAAGCGGCAAGACGCCTGCCGATTTCGAAGGCCAGTGCGCGCAAGTGTTCGCCAATATCGGCGCCGCGCTGGCTTCACAGGGGGCGGACTTTCCAAACATCGTCGAGTTCACGAGCTATCTCGTTCACTCGCAGGACATCGGGAAATTCGCGCAATTCCGCGCGCGCGAATTTCCGCGCCTGTTTCCTCGCGGCGGCTATCCGACCAACACGCTGCTCATCGTCGACCGCCTGGTGCGCGAGGAGTTTTTGGTCGAAGTGAGCGCGGTCGCCGCGTTGTAGGGGCCGGCGCTAAGGGCCGCGAAAGACTACAATATCAATAATATCAATATGGAACGCTACCCATGCTTACGGTCGACGCCAAAGGCGTTTTTCCTATTGCGCCCACGCCGTTTCTCGCCGGCGGGGCAATCGACACGAGCCAGCGTCGACCGCATGATCGACCATTATGTCGCTGCGGGCGCCGACGGTTGCACCATTCTCGGCATCATGGGCGAAGCGCCGAAGCTCGATCAGGACGAGGCGATCGGTTTTGTCGCCCGCTGCGTTGCGCGCGCGCCAAAACTGCCTTTCATCGTCGGCGTTTCCGCGCCGGGATTCGCGGCGATGCGTGCGTTGTCGCACGCCGCCATGGCCAAGGGGGCGGCCGGCGTGATGATCGCCCCGCCGCCGTCACTGCGCACCGACGACCAGATCGTGACTTATTACGCGCAAGCCGTCGAAGCGATCGGGTCGGACATCCCCTTCGTCATTCAGGACTATCCGTTGACGCTCAGCGTCATCATGACGCCGAACGTCATCCGCCGGATCATCACCGACAATCCGTCCTGCGTCATGCTGAAGCACGAGGACTGGCCGGGCCTGGAAAAGATTTCGGCGCTGCGGCGGTTCGAGAAGGAGGGCACACTGCGCCGTGTTCCGATCCTCACCGGCAACGGCGGCCTGTTCCTCGACTTCGAAATGGAGCGCGGAGTCGACGGCGCGATGACCGGCTACGCCTTCCCGGAAATGCTGATCGACGTCGTGCGCCTATCGCGCGAAGGGCGGCGCGAGGAAGCGCACGACCTGTTCGACGCCCACCTGCCCCTCGTCGCGTTATGAGCAGCAGCAGGGCGTGGGCCTGGCCACGCGCAAATATGTGATGATGAAGCGCGGCATTCTCGCCTCCGACGCGCAGCGAAAGCCCGGCGCCGGTCTGAGCGCGACCGCGATGGCCGAGATCGACTACCTCCTCACCCGTCTCGCGCGCCGACGACCCGCGCGCCGCAGCGCGTGTCTCGGCTTAACTGATTGCAGAAACTCGAGGCGCGCGGATCGCGCCTCGACTGCGCGCTGGTTTAAGCCCGTTGCGTCCGCTACTTTCCGAGATGCGCGCCGAAGAACGACGCAATCTCGCCGAACGCTTCCTTGCTCTCCGGCAGCGTGTCGTCGAACTCGTACTGGGCGTGGGATTCGCCTTCGTAGACCTGAAGCGTGGCTTCGACCCCCGCCCTTCGCAGCTTGCGATGCACGCGAACCGTGTTGCTCAACAACAGGTCGCGGGTGCCGGTGGTCAGGATGGTCGGCGGGAATCCATGCATGTCGCCGTAAACCGGCGAGATGAGCGGATCCTTAAGGTCATGCCCGTGGGCGTAAACCACCGTGGCCGCGTCGCAGAAGCCGTCACGCGACACAAGAATGTTGTCGACCTTCTCATTCGTATAGAAGCTGTCGCCAGTCTTGGTCGCGTCCGACATTGGCGTGCCCGAACCAAGAGCGCCTGGCGCGGGCAAGCCTTGCTCGCGCGCCCTCAGAACGAGTTCGAGGGTCAAGGCGCCGCCGGCGGAGGTGCCGAATACGCCGATATTCTTTGCCGGCGTGTCCTTGAGCACCGCCTTGTAGACCGTGACAGCGTCATCGACAGCGGCCGGAAAATAAGCTTCCGGCGGCATGCGATAATCGACGGAGATCACTTTGTAGTGTCCGTCTCCCGCCATGATGATGCCTTCAGGCGTGCCCGATTCCCCGGGGAACAGCACATAACAGCCGCCATGAACGTGGATGAGAACCTTGTCCTTGTTTTCGGTCGGAATCTCGTCGGGCGTGAGAATGTGGACGCGAACGCCGTCGATGGTCGGCGGCTTCGGATTTGACATGCAGGCGCGCAAGCATGGCGGGAATGGTCTTGACCGTGTCCGCCGCCTGGCCGTCGGCGAAGGCGCGCGCTTCTTCGCCGGTCTTCCACAGCTTGTTCCAGTTGGGATTGAGAGGCGCGCCGACAAACGTCTGCATTCCGGGGCTGATATCGGCCGTCGGCGACAGGCAATGCCTTTGCGGGAACATCGAGCGGAGCGAGGTCAGTCGCCATCGCAACTGCTGGAAACGATAGCAATGCCCCGCAAGCGAGCGTGCTCAAAAGTTTCATGACGCTTTCCTCCTTGTTGTGGTTCCACATTGGAACAAACACTTGTCGTTGCCGAAACGGACGCAGCCTTCCGCAGCGCGCGAGACGCGACGGAATCGTTCGGCGTAGGCGCGCCAAATCAGCGCGCATGCGCTTGTTAAATCGACTGGGGTGACTAGCTCCCGGACGCGACCATTCCTCACGCGAACTTGAGGGTCAAGCGCTATTCCTGAACACTGTGGCGCCGCTATTTATCCGGCTTACGTGGACAAGTTCACGCTTGCGCATTTCGCACGCGTTAAGGCGATGACGTTTCATCGCCAATAGCTCTCGGGCCACGTCGTGGCGCGCCCGGGGCGATGAAGGTGGGATCGGAGTTTTGCTGCGCCGCCGGCGCGGCCCCCACTGCATGTTTTGGATACGCCCCAGCCGCGCGTGGCGCGACTGTCGGCGCCAGGCGACGGCGCGAAGTCGCCCTTGCGCTACGGTTGCATCGAACATTTCGCCGGCGATGTGTGGATCATCGCCGGCGTTCGATTTTAAACGGCTTTCCGATCGCGCCCTAGAGCAACTATCTTCTGATCAATGCCAGCCCGTGCACGCGAAAAATCCCCAGCACGGGTCGCCGGAAAGCGGGCCGGTGGCGGCGCAGCCGGCGAGAGAGCCGATCGCCACCGCGAGCAGCGCCATGGACAACCATCGTCTCTTAAGCCCCATCTCATAATCCCCCGCTCATTGCCGAGATCACGTTTCAAAGATCGGCGTGCAGTGTGGCGGAGTCGAGGCGGGCGCGCCCTGCGGCCCCATGTCAGAAACATCTGTCGGGGTATTTAAAAAGTGGGACACATCGCGCCCGACCCAGGTGGCGCGCGGGGCGAGGGTCATTTTTCGCGCGCCACCCCTTTCGCGGCCGAAATCGGAAGGTGGGTCGATGGTCTGCGCCAAGAGCGCGCCGATCGCCGGCTGAATGGTCAGCCGGCGGGGATGGTCGATGGAATCAACACCCTGCCTGATTTCCTCAGGCCGCCGCTCGATTGACTTCGTTTTCCGCAAGCGTGGTCAGCTTCTCGTCCGCGGCTTTCTCGTCGGCGAGATTCTGCTGCAGGACTTTGGCGCAATCCGCGCGGCCCAGGGTTTTCGCCCAGGCGATCAATGTGCCGTATCGAGTCATTTCGTAATGCTCGACCGCTTGCGCCGAGGCGATAAGCGCAGCGTCCAGAACCTTCTTGTCCTCAATCTCGCCGCCGACTTCATCAGCTTCTTCGAGGATACCGTCGATGGCTGGGCAATCGACCTGTTTTGGCTCTGCTCCATGCATCTGGAACACCTGCTCGACGCGCTTCACGTGGTTCTTCGTCTGCCCAAGATGGGCTTCAAATGCCGACTTGAGCTCAGGCGAACTCGCCTTGGCGATCATGTCGGGCAACGCGCCGACGATCCGCTTCTCCGCATAATAGATGTCCTGCAGCTGGTGGACGAACAGATCGTCCATCGACGCGATGTCCTTGGAAAAAAGACCCATGAGCATGACTCCTATAAGTCTCGATGTTTGTGATTAGGGGCGATCATGTCGCAGCAGTCGCCACGCGCTGCGCCGGCGCGTGGCGACGAATTTGACTGTTCTTGAGCAGTTTTCGCTTGAATTAGGCGGTTAATGCGGCTGCATTACCCTATCCGCTTTGCCACTCAGAACGGTTGCCACTGGTCGCCCTGCCAATATCCGCGGCCCGGGTGCTCTCGCCAGGCGTAGTTTGCGCCGTTGTCCGCCTGCCAATCGTACGGATGAACCACAACGTTGGCGCCAGACGGATAGTCATATCGGTCG
>CAVYPD010000021.1:0-42422 GCA_963770275.1 uncultured Alphaproteobacteria bacterium | reverse complement strand
CCTTGACGGCGGTGGCGAGGCCCTATTTGAGCGCCGTTAGCACTCGATGAGATTGAGTGCCAACATACCGTCCGCGCCCGCACGGGCGATTTCGAAAGAGGAAACATTCATGAAATTCCGTCCCCTGCATGACCGCGTCGTCGTCCGTCGCATCGAAGGCGAGGAAAAGACGAAGGGCGGCATCATCATTCCGGACACCGCCAAGGAGAAGCCGCAAGAGGGCGAAATCATCGCCGTCGGCCCGGGCGCCCGCGACGAAAGCGGCAAGCTCGTCCCCCTCGACGTCAAGGCCGGCGACAGGGTGCTGTTCGGCAAGTGGAGCGGCACCGAGGTCAAGATCGACGGCGAGGAGCTCCTCATCATGAAGGAGTCCGACATCATGGGCGTGGTCGAGGGCACCGCCTCCTCCTCCAAGAAAGCCGCCTGAAATCAACGCTATCTCTCGAAATTCTAAGGACTAAGATCAATGGCTGCTAAAGACGTACGTTTTTCCTCCGACGCGCGCGACAAGATGCTGCGCGGCGTCGACATTCTCGCCAACGCCGTCAGGGTGACGCTGGGCCCGAAGGGCCGCAACGTCATTATCGACAAGTCGTTCGGCGCGCCGCGCATCACCAAGGACGGCGTCACCGTCGCCAAGGAGATCGAGCTCGAGGACAAGTTCGAGAACATGGGCGCGCAGATGGTGCGCGAGGTCGCCTCGAAGACCAACGACACCGCCGGCGACGGCACCACCACCGCCACCGTTCTCGCCCAGGCGATCGTCCGCGAGGGCGCCAAGCTGGTCGCCGCCGGCATGAACCCGATGGACCTCAAGCGCGGCGTCGACCTCGCCGTCGCCGAGGCGGTCAAGGACATCGCCAAGCGCTCGAAGAAGATCAAGGAATCCTCGGAAGTCGCGCAGGTCGGCTCGATCGCCGCCAACGGCGACAAGTCGATCGGCAAGATGATCGCCGACGCGATGCAGAAGGTCGGCAACGAGGGCGTCATCACGGTCGAAGAGGCCAAGAGCCTCGAGACCGAGCTCGACGTCGTCGAGGGCATGCAGTTCGACCGCGGCTATCTCTCGCCCTATTTCATCACCAACGCCGAGAAGATGCTGGCCGAGCTCGAGGATCCCTACATCCTCATCCACGAGAAGAAGCTCTCCTCGCTGCAGCCGATGCTGCCGGTCCTCGAGGCGGTGGTGCAGACCGGCAAGCCGCTCCTCATCATCGCCGAGGACATCGAGGGCGAGGCGCTGGCGACGCTGGTCGTCAACAAGCTGCGCGGCGGCCTCAAGGTCGCGGCGGTCAAGGCGCCGGGCTTCGGCGATCGCCGCAAGGCGATGCTCGAGGACATCGCGATCCTCACCGGCGGCACGATGATCGCCGAGGACCTCGGCATCAAGCTCGAGAACGTCACGCTCCAGATGCTCGGCCGGGCCAAGCGCGTCCGGATCGAGAAGGAGAACACCACGATCATCAACGGCGTCGGCAAGAAGCCGACATCGAGGGCCGCATCTCGCAGATCAAGGCGCAGATCGAGGAGACGACCTCCGACTACGACAAGGAGAAGCTGCAGGAGCGGCTGGCGAAGCTCGCCGGCGGCGTTGCGGTGATCCGGGTCGGCGGCGCGACCGAGGTCGAGGTCAAGGAGAAGAAGGACCGCGTCGACGACGCGCTCAACGCCACCCGCGCGGCGGTCGAGGAAGGCATCGTCCCCGGCGGCGGCGTCGCGCTCCTGCGCGCCAAGATCGCCGTCTCCAAGCTCAGAAGCGAGAACGCCGATGAGCAGGCCGGCATCAGCATCGTGCTGAAGGCTCTCGAGGCGCCGATCCGTCAGATCGCCGAAAACGCGGGCAACGAAGGCTCGATCGTCGTCGGCAAGATCAGCGACAACAAGTCGCAGACCTTCGGCTTCAACGCCCAGACGGAAGAGTATGTCGACATGATCGAGGCCGGCATCGTCGATCCGGCCAAGGTCGTGCGCACCGCGCTGCAGGACGCCGCCTCCGTGGCCGGCCTCCTCATCACCACCGAGGCGATGATCGGCGACAAGCCGAAGAAGGAAGCCCCCGCGATGCCGATGGGCGGCGGCGGTGGCGGCATGGGCGGGATGGACTTCTAAGTCTCGCGCCACTCGACATAGAGAACGAAAGGGCGGCCGAAAGGCCGCCCTTTTTGTTGAGCTCATCCATGCCCCGCAGGCGTCGTGAAAGGCGCCGCAATTGTGCACGAGGCGCCCAATTCAACGGCAGTCTTTGATCCACCTTCGCCAGACCACGCTGAAAACCTACTGCTGACAATCGTTTGACCCGCCCCAGCGCGAGACCGCGACTGGCACGGGCGTTGCAGAACCGATCCCAAGACCGACCGTCAAATCGTGAGGTGGTGTTGGAGCCGGCCGACCTCGAACTGGTTCATCTCACCAAGCGCTATGGCGCGACGACCGCGGTCGATTCCATCGACCTCAAGGTTCCGGCCGGCGCCTATTGCTGTCTGCTCGGGACCTTCAGGCTGCGGCAAGACCTCAACGCTGCGCATGATCGCGGGCCACGAGAGCGCGACCGAGGGCGACATTCTCATCGGTCCGACCAACGTCACCGACTTGGCCCCCGGCCAAGCGCGGCACGGCGATGATGTTCCAGAGCTACGCGCTCTTCCCGCATCTCTCCTGCGTCGACAATGTCGCCTTCTCGCTCAAGATGAAGGGAGTCGATAAGGCGACGCGACGTCAGAAGGCGATGGAGTTCCTCGAGCTCGTCGCCATGACGCCGTACGCGGAACGCGTGCCGGCGCAATTGTCCGGCGGGCAGCAACAGCGCGTCGCGCTCGCGCGCGCCCTGGTCACGGATCCGCAGATCCTTCTGCTCGACGAGCCGCTGTCCGCGCTTGACCCTTTCTTGCGCGTGCGCATGCGCGCCGAGCTTCGCCGCTTCCAGCGGCAGCTCAACATCCCCTTCATCCACGTCACGCACGGGCAAGACGAGGCCCTCGCGCTGGCCGACCTCGTCGTCGTGATGAACAAGGGCCGCATCGAGCAGACCGCCACGCCGCGCGAGCTGTTTGAAAAGCCGGCCACCGAATTCATCGCTCGCTTTCTTGGCGGGCACAACGTGATCGAGACGCCAGCGGGACCCGTCGCGGTGCGCGCCGACCGCATCACGCTGCGCCGGGGCAATGGCTCAGGCGCAAACGATGCGCGGTTCATCGCCGCGGTGCGCGCCGTCGAATACCAGGGCGCGCACTACCAGGTGTCGCTCGATCGTCCCGGCACTGCCGAGCTTATGGCGGTCGTGAGCGACGAGCAGTTCGCTGGCGACCCGCTCAACATCGGCGACAACGTTTCCGTTCTCTGGGCCGACAAAGACATTCACGCGCTTGCCCCGGCGTCGTGAAACCAACGGGGAACTGCTGAGGAGAGAGCACATGTCAAAGAAGATGAACAAGACAACTGGCCTATCGCGCCGCGCCGTGCTGAAGGGCGCGGCCGGCCTTGCCGGCGCCGCGGCAGGCTCCGGCGCGATCACCGGCTTTCCGGCTGTGTGGTCTCAGGAAGAGAAGGTGCTGCGATACCTCGGCACCGCGGTCAACCAGTCGGACGATATGACCAAAAAGGTCAAGGAAGAGACTGGGATCACCATTCAGAACATCGTCGCCACCACCGACGACGTGACCAAGCGCGTGATCACGCAGCCGAACTCGTTCGACATTCTGGACACCGAGTACTTCAGCCTGAAGAAGCTCGTGCCGTCGGGGAACATCCTGCCGATCGACGCCAAGAAGATCAAAGAGTTCGACAACATCACGCCCGTCTTCACCAAGGGCCAATTGCCGAACGGCAAGGTCATCGGCGACCAGGGCACCGCGCCCAAGAAGGTCATGTTCGTCGAAGGCCCCCATTCGACCAAATTCTCGGCGACGCCGACGGAATGGGTCACCCTCATCCCGACCGTCTACAACGCCGACACGCTCGGCATCCGGCCCGATCTCATCAAGCGTCCCATCGACTCCTGGGCAGAGCTCCTCAACCCCGAGTTCAAGGGCAAGGCGGCGATCCTCAACATCCCCTCGATCGGCATCATGGACGCGGCGATGGTGGTCGAGGCGACCGGCAAATACAAATACCCCGACAAGGGCAACATGACGCGGCAAGAGATCGACATGACGATGGCCGCGCTCACCGAGGCCAAGAAGGCCGGTCAGTTCCGCGCCTTCTGGAAGGACTTCAACGAGAGCGTCAACTTGATGTCGTCGGGCGAGACGGTCATCCAGTCGATGTGGTCGCCTGCCGTGACCGCGGTGCGCACCAAGGGCATCCCCTGCACGTTCCAGCCGCTGAAAGAAGGCTACCGCTCGTGGGCGTCCGGCTTCTGCATGTCAAAGGGCGTGACGCAGAAGCAGGCCGACATGATCTACGAGTTCATCAACTGGTACCTGTCCGGATGGGCCGGCGCCTATCTCAATCGCCAGGGCTATTACTCGGCGGTGCTGTCGACAGCCAAGGCCAAGATGGAGCCCTACGAATGGGCTTACTGGATGGAAGGCAAGCCGGCCGAGAAGGACATCAAGGGGCCGGATGGCTCGCTCCTCGAAAAGGCCGGCGCAACGCGCGACGGCGGCTCCTACGACGACCGCATGGGCAACGTCGCCTGCTGGAACGCGGTCATGGACGAGAACGACTACATGGTCCGCAAATGGAATGAGTTCATCGCCTCCTAGCGATCGACTTCGTCCGATCAGCGCGTTCGCGGCGCCTCGAGCCGTGATGGCCCTTCGCTCCTCTCCCGCCAGCCGGGAGAGGAGAATCGCGGTAGACATTGGGTTTGACGAATGACCGCCACCACCATCTCGACCCCGACGGTCAGCAGGACCACGGATCGCGCCGCCAGGCGCCGGCTGGACCGCGTCGGCATTCCCGGATGGCTTCAGGCGATGCCGTTCGGGCTCGTCTTCGCGGTCTTCTTCATCATCCCGCTCATTCTCGTCGTCATTGTCAGCTTCTGGGACTACAACGACTATTCGATGCTGCCGGCCTTCACGACGCGCAGCTACACCGAGACCTTCGAGGGCTGCCTCACTCAGCTGCCGGATCTCTGCACGATCCTCAAGACCTATGTGTCGACGGCGAAATTCTGCTTCATCGTCTGGCTCACGACGCTGATCATCGGCTTTACGGTCGCCTATTTTCTCGCCTTCCACATCCGCTCGACGACGACGCAGATGGTGCTGTTCCTCGTCTGCACCATTCCGTTCTGGACCTCGAACGTCATTCGCATGATTTCGTGGATCCCGCTGCTCGGACGCAACGGGCTCGTCAACGACGCGCTCATCCGCGCTCATGTCGTCGACAAGCCGGTCGAATGGCTGCTCTATTCGCCCTTCTCGGTGTCGCTCGCGTTCACCCATCTCTTCACCTTCTTCATGGTCGTGCCGATCTTCAATTCGATGATGCGCATCGACAAGCGCCTCGTCGAGGCGGCTTACGATTTCGGCGCCTCCGCATGGCAGACGTTGTGGAACCTGATCGTTCCCCTATCCAAAGCCTGGCATCGTCATCGGCTCGATCTTCGTTGTGACCATCGTCATGGGCGATTTCATCACCTTCGACGTTATGGGCGGCGAGCAGATCGCGTCAGCCGGCAAGGTGGTCGAGACGCGCCTCAACGCGCTGCAATTCCCGCCCGCCGCGGCGAACGCGGTGATCCTGCTTGCGGTGACGCTTCTGATCATCACCGCGCTCAATCGCGTCGTCGACGTGCAAAAAGAGCTCTGAAGATGGGTGAAGAGCGCTCTCCCGCTTTCTATTGGCTCGCGGCCTTCTTCGGGCTGTTCGTGCTGTTTCTCTACGGCCCGATGATCGTCATCTTCGTCCTTTCGTTCCAGGGTCCGACCGGCGGACTGACTTTCCCGATGAACGGAGTTTCGCTGCACTGGTTCGAGCGGCTGTGGAACGGCGGCGGCATCGTCAATATCCACGACGCGTTCGCGCGCTCGCTCGAGCTCGGCTTCGTCATAATGATCCTCACCGTTCTCCTTTCGCTCAGCGCGGGGCTGGCCTTCCGCAAGCGGTTCCCCGGCGCGAGGCTCCTGTTTTTCGTCGCGGTCGCGAGCCTCATCGTGCCTTCGATCGTGACCTCGCTCGGCATCGCGCTCGAATTCCGGCTGCTTGACGATTTTCTCAAGAATCACGGACCGGACTGGATCGCCGATAACGTAAAGACGACCATGGGGGTTTTTACCTCGGGCCTCGGCGCGCACTTGACCTGGACGTTGCCCTTTGGGCTCCTCGTCATGTTCGCGATCTTCAATCGCTTCGACAATCGCTACGAAGAGGCGGCGCGCGACCTCGGCGCGACGCCATGGCAGACCCTGCGCTCCGTGATCTTGCCGATCATCCTGCCTTCGGTGATCGGCGTCGGATTCTTCGGCTTCACCCTGTCATGGGATGAGATCGCGCGATCGAGCCAGGCGATGGGCGAGCACAATACGCTGCCGATGGAATTGCAGGCCCTGACCACAACCGTGACGACTCCGGAGATTTACGCCCTCGGCACGGCGACGACGGGCGTGTCCTTCGCCGTCATCGCACTCGCCCTGCTCGGAATCATGACAATACGCGCCCGCCAGTCTCGACACGGCTCCGACGCCGGTCAGGCGTGACCCCGATCAGGCTCGACGAGCGTCTTCGCGGCTCCCCACTCGCCTAGGGCGTGGGCAACCTTTAGGGTTAGCGAATCGAGCCCAACGCCTGTAAACTCCGTCCCGCGCCGCGCAGCTGGGCTAAACTCGTGCTGAAACCGCGCGCTTATAAGCGGGACCTAAACGGGGAGAATTCACATGAGCACCATTACGCGTCGCAGCCTTATTCTATCGGGCGCCGGTCTCGCGACCGCAGCCTTTGTTGTGCCGGCCGAAGCCGCGACTGGATCGGTCTCCCTGCACATCGCCAGCGCCGGTTTCATCTTCGGCGTGACCGGCGGCAGCGGCGTTTTGACCTTCCGAGGACAACGATTTCCGCTCAGAGTCGGCGGCATCAGCGCGGGCGCCTTGATCGGCGTCTCGGCGACGGATCTGGTCGGCACCGCGTCTAACGTTCATGCTCCAGGCGACATCGCGGGCCTCTACTCGGCCATCGGCGCCGGCATGTCGATTGCGGGAGGCAGAAGCAACGCGCAGCTCTCCAACGCCAACGGCGTGGTCCTTCGCCTTCACGGACGCCAGGTCGGCTTCAGCTTCTCGATCGACCTCAGCGGAATGAGCATCTCGCTCGCTTAAGCCGCGGGTTCGGGGCTCGAGATGGAGCTGCGCCGGCGCGAATTCGCGGCGCTTATGCTCGGCGGGGCGGCTGCGCTCAGCCTCGCCGGGCAGGCGGACGCGGAAAGCGATCCCCTGCCCTCGTGGAACGCGGGGCCGGCCAAGGACGCGATCGTCAAATTCGTCCACGCGACGACCGACGCCGCGAGCCCCAACTTCGTGCCGCTCGCGGACCGCATCGCGACCTTCGACCAGGACGGCACGCTGTGGGTCGAGCATCCGATCTATACGCAGCTCGTCTATTGCCTTCGATCGCGTGCCGGAGCTCGTGAAGGAGAAGCCCGAGCTCGCCAAGGTCGAGCCGTTCCGCACCGTGCTGTCCGGCGACCGCGAGGTGATCGCGAGGCTCGGCCTCGAGCTTCTGATCAAGATCGTCGCCGCGACCCTGACCGGCATGGACGTCGACACCTACCGCGACGAGGTCGCCAAATGGATCGCGGAGGCGCGCGATCCGCGCTGGAAGCGGCCTTACACCGATCTCGTCTATGCGCCGCAGATCGAGCTTCTCAAATATCTGCGCAGCATCGGCTACCGCACCTACATCGTCACCGGCGGCGGCCAGGATTTCGTGCGCGTCTTATGCCGAGCGGGTCTACGGCATTCCGCCCGAGCAGGTGGTCGGAACCGTGGGCGCGCTTGAGCTTTCAATACGGCGCGAAAGGCCCGGTCCTCATCAAGGAGCCGAAGCTCCTGCTCAACGACGACAAGGCGGGCAAGCCCGAGGGCATCCATCTCGTGATCGGCCGCAGGCCCTATTTCGCCTTCGGCAACTCGACCGGCGACCGACAGATGCTCGAATATACGAAGGCCGGCGGCGGCGTGCGCCTCGCGCATGCTGGTGCTGCACGACGACGGCGCGCGCGAATACGCCTACGGGCCCGCGCAGGGCCTGCCCGAAACGAAGGTCGGCCGTTTCCCCCCGGAGCTTTACGACGAGGCGACCAAGGACGGCTGGATCGTCGTCAGCATGAAAAACGACTGGAAGCGCATCTTCGCGTTCGAGTAGCGCGGCGCTGCTCGCGCCTTCACCAGCGGATCAGCGCCGCGCCCCAGGTGAAGCCGCCGCCCATCGCTTCGATCATCACCAGATCGCCGGGCTTGATGCGGCCGTCCTTGACGGCGACGTCGAGCGCGAGCGGGATCGAGGCGGCGGACGTGTTGCCGTGCTGGTCGACGGTGACGACGACCTTGTCGCGCGCGATGCCGAGCTTGTCGGCGGAAGCATCGATGATGCGGCGATTGGCCTGATGCGGCACGAACCAGTCGATGTCGTCCGCCGTGACGCCGGCGTCGGCGAAGCATCCCTGGATCACGTCGGTCACCATGCCGACCGCGTGGCGGAACACTTCCTTGCCTTCCATCCGCAAATGGCCAATCGTCCCGGTGGTCGACGGCCCGCCGTCGACGTAAAGCTTCTCGCGATGCCGGCCGTCCGCGCGCAGGCGCGAGGCGATCACGCCGGGCGAGGCGAGCCGGCCGTCGCTGTCGCGCGCCTCGAGCACGATCGCTCCCGCCCCGTCGCCGAACAGGACGCAGGTCGTGCGGTCGTTCCAATCCAGGAGTCGCGAAAATGTCTCCGCGCCGATCACGAGCGCGCGCTTGTGCGAACCGGAACGCAGGAATTTTTCCGCCGTCACGACCGCGAAGACGAAGCCGCTGCAGACAGCCTGCAGGTCGAAAGCGACCCCCTGGACGATGCCGAGAGCGGCCTGAACCTGAGTGGCGACCGCGGGAAACGTATAGTCGGGCGTCGACGTGGCGACGATGACGAGATCAATGTCGGCTGGCTCAAGGCCGCCGCTGCGCAACGCCGCCTGAGCCGCCTTGAGCGCCAGTGAGGATGTGGTTTCGTCGGGCCCGGCGATATAGCGCTGGCGGATGCCGGTGCGCTGCACGATCCATTCGTCCGACGTGTCGACCTTCGTCGCCAGCTCGGCGTTCGAGACGGCGCGCGCGGGCAGCGCAGCGCCAGAACCGCGTACGCAGGCGCGGATCGAGCCCGGCGCGCGGTCACGGGACGCTTCCTGTTCAGGACCGCGTGCGCGACGGTCGACTGGCGGAGGAGATGCAAGGCTCATGAGCGGGACTTTTCCGTGATCAAGACTGGGCGGCGCGCGACCGCGCGGGCATGGGACGAAAACCGTTGGCGTGGGCGATCATTTCCCGAATCTTGCCAAGCAATTCTTGACGAACCATGTCATAGGCTAATTCCACGGCGCCAGCGTAGCTCTCGGCGTCGGCGCCGCCATGAGCCTTGATGACGACGCCGTCAAGCCCCAAAAAGACGCCGCCGCTGGCCCGCGGGCTCATTTTGGCGCGCATCGCGGCGATCGCCTTGCGGGCGAACAGGAAGCCGATGCGCGACATGAGATCGTGGCTCATGGCGTCGCGCATATATTGACCGAGCTGCCTTGCGGTGCCCTCGGCGGTCTTGAGCGCGATGTTGCCGGTGAAGCCTTCGGTGACGAAAACGTCGACTGCGCCCTTGCCCAGATCGTCGCCTTCAACGAAGCCCTGATAGCGCATGTTGGGCAGGTTGGCTTCCCGCAGAACGCGCCCTGCCGCCTTCACCTCCTCGACGCCCTTGATCTCCTCGGTCCCGACATTGAGGAGACCCACGGTGGGAGAGTCGATGTGGAATACGATTCGCGCCATCGCCGCGCCCATGACCGCCAGATCGACGAGATGCTGCGCATCGCCGCCAATGGTCGCGCCGACGTCGAGCACGATCGACTCGCCGCGCAATGTCGGCCACATCGCCGCGATCGCAGGCCGCTCGATCGGCGCCATCGTGTGCAGGCAGAACTTGGCCATCGCCATCAAGGCGCCGGTGTTGCCGGCGGAGACCGCGCAATCGGCCGCGCCCGACTTCACCGCTTCGATCGCCTGCCACATCGACGAGACGCGCCTTCCGGTGCGCAGAGCCTGGCTCGGCTTGTCGCTCATCTTGACCGCGACATCGGTATGAAAAACGCGCGACTTGGCGGCGAGCTTGGGATGACGCTCGAGGATGGGGCGCGATCACGCTCTTGTCGCCATAGAGAAGAAACTCAACGTCGGGACGGCGTTCGAGCGCGAGGGCCGCGGCGGCCAGGACGATCGTTGGCCCGTGATCGCCTCCCATCGCGTCCAGCGCTATGCGAACGTCGCCTGCCATTCCCTCGTCCGACCGCGTCGAGCGCGTTGCCCGGACGGCGCGGCGCGGCGCGACAATAGCGGCTCCGCCGTGCAAGGCAACGCAAGAAACTCGTGTTCGGTTGCAGCCCGCGACGGTTCGATTCGGCGGCGCGGAACGTCGCGCGATCGCCCAAATGTTAGAGAAGAGGACTGACCTTGAGCGCCGGTCTTCAAAGCCGTTGCAGCCAAATTCAGTGATCGCGCCCGGCCGCTAGAAGCAGGCGCCGGCTCGCGATCCCGAGATTCTTTTGGCGGAAGAGCGACGCCTTTCCGAAGGCCCGCGGGGCGTCCACGATTGCTGGAATCGCCGACTCGCGGACCTGCTTCGCCCGCGAATCGACGAAGGCTCCCCGCCTTCGCCGTTCGCCCCGAGCTATTCCTTGACCAGCGCCAAGGCGATCTTCTGGGAAATGTATCCGAGCACCGCGCCGATGATCAGGGAGATCACGATGTTGATGAACGGGTTTTCCAGCGACGCCGTGGTGACGGCGCCAAGCTTGTTGCCCGCCAGCGCGAGTCCCGCCGTTGCTGCATATCCGAGAACCGACGCCGGAATGTCGCTCAGCGTCGGCGACTTGGCCGCATACACAAGAATGAAGACTGTGATCAAGACGCATATCCCGGCCCAAAGCGGAACGCCGAGCGCGCCTCCGAGCGGAACCTGGGTGACGAGGAGCAGCGCGATGTAAGCCATGATCGCGCCGAATATCAGGTGGATAAGGGCCTTGCTGAGTCCAGCCTCCTTGCCGCCGCAGTGGTAGAACGTCGCCCAAGCGATGAACGCTGCCCAAATGTGCAGCCCCATCCCGAAGGGCGACAAGAAGACAAACGTCGCGATGCCTCCGAGCACGCCGATGCTGACCGCCAATGCAGTGATGAGATCCATAGCATCCCTCCCTTGTCGCTCAGCGCTTACCCGAACTTGTTGGTTGCGCAGCGCTTGGTGCGGAGCTCGTGTGGAGCACCGTCGGGACGGACGTTAACTTGCGGTTAAATTTTATGCAATGCCGTTATCTTGCCATCGGCCTGCAACATTCCCGCCCTAATCTGACCCCGCTTTGCCCCGTTGGGCCAGCGCCGCAAATGGCGAGTCCGTCGGCTCTGAATTCGTGCCCTCCTCGTCGAAGGCCGCGCCGGGCTTGCGCGGATAAGGATCGAGGCCGAGAGCGAAGAACTCCGCCGTAAGAGCGCCGAGATCGATTTTTCCGTCGATGACGGGATCGGGCTCGTCTTCGTCGGCGAGCGAAAACGTCTGCGCTTCCTCGGTCGCCGTGGATCTAGAATTGGCGGCTGTCTGCGGCGCGAACCGCACGTCCACGTCCTCGTCGACGGTCGCCGGAAACGGCTCAAGCGAAACGACGCAGATTTGAGTGAGCTCCCCGTGGACGGCGCCGGTGACGCGCGCGCCGCCCTGGCCCCAAGGGTCGAGGCGCAACGTCGCCGTCAAGGCCGCGATGGCCGGAAGCCGATAGAACGACGCCAGCTCCTCCCGCTCGGTGGGACTGGCCTCAATCGTGATGACTTGACCTTCGCGAGGAAGAGCGTCGACCCGCACGAGGCGAGAGAAGAGCCCTCTCTTCAGTCATGAGGAACTCCGGCGGCGATCGAGCCAAGCGGGAAACGAAAGCGGCCAGCCGTGAAAACCTCAATCGGGATCGTCGCCAAGGCGGCGTCAAGCGAAGCGATATGCCGGGCCAGCGCTTCCGCTTTCGGACCGGCCTCAGGACCTTTGGCGCCGTAAACATTCCGGGCAAGCGCCGCGGCGAGGTCGGTCGGGCGAGGCGTCGTCGAGCGCAGCCGCATAAGCGGCGTTGCGGCCGTAGAAGGCGCTTCCCATCGTCTTCAGGCGCTTCGACACGCCAATATCCGAGTATCCGATCTCGCGCAGCGTGTCGTCGAAATGGGCGAAGAGGCTGTCCACCAGATCCTGGGCGATCGCGTCCGCGACGCCGCCCAGCGCCGCCAACCGACGCAGGACGAGTCCGGCGTGCAGCGTCAGAAGCTCGAATCGGCCGTCGATCCGGTCGGGCGCCGCCAGCGCCTCGTACAGCTCCGGGCGGCGCGCCGCAGCCACGATCTCGCCTCGAATCTGCTCGATGAGTGTTTTGCTGGCGCGCCGCGCGCGCCACTGGGCCAAGATCATACCGATGTCCTGCGAGCGGCGGCTTGCGCCTTGCTCTCGTCAGGGTTGATGAGTTAGGCATCCGCGCCCGGTCTGGCAAGGCGAAAGACCGATCGAAGAGAGACGGAATGCGAATGGCGTCCAAGGTCCATCGTCGAGCAACGTTGGGATTGGCCCTCTGCGCGGCGCTCACGGTCAGCGGCTGCCTTGGCTACGAGGGCGACTTCGCCCGCGGCTATCAGGTCGACGAGGATTCGGTGTCGCAGCTCAAGGTCGGCGTGACGACCAAGCCGGAAGCGCTCACGGCGCTCGGCACCCCCTCGACCACATCCACGGTCGGCGGCGACGCCTGGTACTATATCGGGCAGAAGATGCAGCACACCCTGTCGTTCATGCCGGTCAAGATGACCGATCAGCACGTCCTTGCCGTCTACTTCGACAAGAGCGGCAAGGTCGACCGCATCGCGAATTACGGCATGAAGGACGGCAAGGTGTTCGACTTCGTCAGCCGCACGACGCCGACCGGCGGCTCGGAGCCCGACTTCCTCAAGAACATCATGGGCGGCCTGTTCAAGTTTACCTGACGTCAGGGTCGCGGCGATCGGCGCCAGCGCGCGCGGCAGGATGGAGTAGGCACTCTTATGCGGTGACCACGCCACGCACCACACGGAACATCATGGGAAATGACCGGGGTCCATCGGGCAAGCCAACCAGATATCCGGCACGAACATGCTGCTCGATCGAACCGCGGGCGTCATCCGAAAGCGCCATCAATACGCCTGTTACGTGGCCAGGGCCGTCGGTGAACGTAGCCCAATAGTCCGCGAAGGACTGGATACTCGCAGTCCACGACAACGGGAACCTCCGTTACGTCGGCTAGGCCGATCTTCCGCCACAACGCCGCCTGACCGTTAGGCCAGAAGAGCTGGCGCCCCGCCCGCATGGACCTCAGCTTGGCGAAGTCGGTCTGAAGCACAGCACCGGTGTGAATAACGAGGTCCCAGGCGGGCATGCCACCAAGGAACTGAGTAACAGCGGAAGCGACCACGCCGCCTGGACGGGTCACGCGCTTCATCTCGGCAACGACCTGTTCAATTTCCGGGATAACGTCCAGGGCCAGCGTGGAAACGGCCGCATCGAATGCATTGTTGTCGAACCGCATGTGCCGGATATCGCCGTGTTCATAGGCGATGTTGGGGTGGGATCGACGAAGGCGGGCTCCTTCCAGGTATCCCTCCGATGCATCAACACCGATCACATGCGCGCCCGCCTCGGCCAGTGCTTTCGTCAACACACCTGTCCCGCAGGCTACATCGAGCACGCGACCGCCCGGAGCGACATTGACACGGGTGAGAAATTGGCTTGCCAGATGCTCGCTCCAACGCCCCATGAAAGCCTCGTAGACATCGGGATCAGCCCAATTATATCGTAGTTGTGCGGTTTCCATGGCTGAGGATCGCCGAGATCCGCGATCCGCTCGTTGCGTGGCCCGCGCCTTGACCGGTCCAGAGGCGAATCCATGCGCGAATCCGGCTGCGTCACGTCGCAGAATTCGGACGTGCAGCGAGAGCCCGTGAAGTCGCGCTGCGGTCGAGGACGTCGCTGTCGACGACTTCGCGCTTCGACACCAGGCAGATCCAGCGGAACTCTGTCGTTGAGATTCGCAAGAAAATCGGATGCCGACATGCGGAGCGCCTGAAAGTCACGACTGGCCTGCCGCGGCGATACGCGCCATCCGAGATCGCGCTGTTGGTCGGTTTGGACCAGTTCCGATCTCGGCGTGATGTGAGCGTCGCGGCTCGGCTAGCGAGCGCCAAGCTGCGAGCGCGCTCGCATCAACGCCGCGGCGCTCGTCACTCATGTTCCGCGACTGTTTCGCAGCGTAGCGCGCCCTGCAGATGTCCTCGTCAGTGCGCATGAGCGCCTGCGTCAGATGAAATCGGCAGCACGGCCGCATGCTTATGCGCAATCTCTGGTGGCCGCCCCAAGCGCTGTCTCGTCTAGAGCCGTGCAACTTCGGGCGCCCACTGATTGCGTAAATCAGAAACTAGAGTAGACTTTCGCCATGATCGATCGTGCGCTTCCGTATGGCTTCAACCGCGGCTCCCAGTCCGTCGCGCCGACAGAGACCGTCGAGAAAATTCTTTGACCGTTTATTCCGCGTAACCCGTTGATAAGTCTCAGATTCGGACGAGAGAATCCAAGGAAATCCAAGGAAATCCAATAGCGGTTTTCGTTTGTTTTCGTAGGGTAATCGCTAGGCGCCAAGAAAATCCAAACAGGCAGCCCGACGTTGCGGTCGGCTGCTCGCGAGCCGACGCCCTGCGATGGCGGCAAGCGCAGAGCCCTGCGCTCGATGCCCTTAGGCCGACTCGCCCGCTCACTTCGCCAGGATCGCGAGCAGCAGCAGCGCGACGATGTTGGTGATCTTGATCGCCGGATTGACCGCCGGGCCGGCGGTGTCCTTGTAGGGGTCGCCGACCGTGTCGCCGGTGACGGACGCCTTGTGGGCTTCCGAACCCTTCAGATGCTTCACGCCGTCCTTGTCGACGAACCCGTCCTCGAAGCTCTTCTTGGCGTTGTCCCACGCGCCGCCGCCCGAGGTCATCGAGATGGCGACGAAGAGACCGTTGACGATCACGCCGAGCAGCGAGGCGCCGAGCGCGGCGAAGGCCGACGCCTTCGAACCCGAGATCCACAATGTGCCGAAATAGACGACGAACGGCGCCAGGACCGGCAGCAGCGACGGAATGATCATTTCCCGGATCGCAGCGCGCGTCAGTAGATCGACGGCGCGTCCGTAGTCGGGACGCTGCGTGCCGTTCATGATGCCCGGCATTTCCTTGAACTGGCGGCGCACTTCGAGCACCACCGCTCCGGCCGCGCGGCCGACCGCGGTCATTGCGATGCCGGCGAACAGATAAGGGATCAGGCCGCCGAAGATGAGCCCGGCAACGACATAAGGATTCGAGAGGTTGAAGTCGACGACGCCAACGTCCTTGAAGTAGGGCGCGCCGATGTCGGTGAAGTGCTTGATGTCATTGGTGTAGGCCGCGAACAGAACCAGCGCGCCCAACCCCGCGGAGCCGATCGCGTAGCCCTTGGTGATCGCCTTGGTGGTGTTGCCGACCGCATCGAGCGCGTCGGTCGATTGACGCACCTCTTTCGGAAGGCCCGCCATTTCGGCGATGCCGCCGGCGTTGTCGGTGACCGGACCGAAGGCGTCGAGCGCCACGATCATGCCCGGCGAGACCGAGCATGGTCGTGACCGCGATCGCGGTGCCGAAGAGGCCAGCGAGCTGGTAGGTCGAGATGATGCCGGCGACGATCACCAGCGCGGGAAGCGCCGTCGATTCGAGCGAGACAGCGAGGCCCTGGATCACGTTGGTGCCGTGGCCGGTGACCGAGGCCTGCGCGATCGACACAACCGGGCGTTTGCCGGTGCCGGTGTAATATTCGGTGATGACGACGATGAGGCCGGTGACCGCAAGGCCGACGAGCCCGCAGACGAAGAGGTTCGAGCCCGTGACGACCTTGCCCGCCACCGTCCCGATCTCGCCCCAGCCGACGACATAGGTCGTCGCAAGCGCGAGGCCAAGGATCGACAGAACGCCGGTGGCGATGAGGCCCTTGTAGAGGGCGCCCATGATCGAGCCGTTGGCGCCAAGCTTGACGAAGAAGGTGCCGATGATCGACGTCACGATGCAGGCGGCGCAGATCGCGAGCGGATACATCATCGCCGGAACCAACGCCGGCGTGTTCTCGAAGAAGATCGAGGCCAGCACCATCGTCGCCACGACCGTCACCGCGTAAGTCTCGAACAGGTCGGCGGCCATGCCGGCGCAATCGCCGACGTTGTCGCCGACATTGTCGGCAATGGTCGCAGGATTGCGGGGATCGTCCTCGGGAATGCCGGCCTCAACCTTGCCGACGAGATCGGCGCCGACGTCAGCGCCCTTGGTGAAGATGCCGCCGCCAAGCCGGGCGAAGATCGAGATCAGCGAGGCGCCGAAGCCGAGCGCGACCAGCGCGTCGATCGTCTCTCGGTCGGCGACGCCATGGCCAAGAACGCCGGTGAGAAAGCCAAAGTAGCCAGCCACGCCGAGAAGCGCGAGACCCGCCACGAGCAGGCCGGTCACGGCGCCTGAGCGAAAGCTGATATCGAGACCACCGGCGAGCGATTTCGTCGCCGCCTGCGCGGTGCGGACGTTGGCGCGCACCGAGACGTTCATGCCGATAAAACCGGCGGCGCCGGACAGGATCGCGCCGATCGCGAACCCGATCGCCACCGTCCACGAAAGCAGAAGCCCCAGGACGATGAACACCACGACGCCGACGGCGGCAATGGTCGTGTACTGGCGTCGCAGATAGGCTTGCGCCCCTTCCGCCACCGCGCCGGAAATCTCCTGCATGCGCGCTGAACCGGCGTCCGCCGCCATCAGGCTATTGATCGTGTAGACGCCGTAGACAATGGAAAGCAGTCCACAGACGATAATCAAGCCCAAAAGCATGCGAAAAAGCCCCGTTGCAAGGCCGCAGGCGCTTTCCCGCGGCTCGTTGGTGGCGCCTCTTGCCAGAAACTGCGCTGCGCCGCAACGCGGCGCGCACGGTTTTCTCGCCGAATTATGCCACGATTTCGATGGGCGCGTCGTATTGATACAGCCTTTGTGCCGCCTGCCCCCTGTTCTCAAATGCCCTCCCACGCATGAGGCACGTTTGCAACTCGGAAAATGCTTCGACTTCTGCGTTCGAACCCTGGTATATGGGCGATCGGGTCAATGAACGTCCGTGAGCTCTCGGGATCGAAGGCCAAATCCGCTTATGAACGTTGCGTGATGGGGGGAAGAGCGGTGATACGGCGAACTTTCGACGGGGTAAGGGTTTCCGCACTCGCGGTGGGCTGCAGCCGGGTTGGCTCGATCAGCAACTCAACCCCGATGCGTGAGATTGAGGCCACCCTGGAGGCCGCGGTTGAGGCCGGAATCAACGTCTTCGACACGGCGGATATCTACGGCCAGGGCGACAGTGAGCGGACATTGGGCCGGCTGCTGCGGCGCTATCCCGACGATGTTTTCGTGGTGACCAAGGTCGGCGGGCGCCATGGACGGTATGCGGCGGTGGCGCGGTTCGCCAAGCCGCTGCTTCGGGCGCTAGCCCGATCGCGGCACAGCGTAAGGAACGCCGTGGTGACGGCGCGGGCGGCGAGTGTCGTGCATGATTTTTCGCCGGCCGATCTGCGGCCCGCCGTCGAGGCGTCGCGCCGGCGGCTCGGGCTCGACCAACTCCACGCCCTCCTTCTCCACAGCCCATCCTGCGCCACGCTTCGAAAGCCTGAAATCCACGAATTTCTTGATAAGATGCTCACAAGCCGAAAGGCGGCGCGGGTGGGCGCGTCGGTCGACACGCTCGAGGCTCTTGAAGCAGCAGCCTCGGTCCCGTCGCTCACCCTCATTCAAGCCCCCCTTGACATTGTGAGCTCGCTTGAGGGAACGCCCATCCTGGACAGCCTCCATCGGCGCGGCGTGGGCCTTTTCGTCCGGGAGATCTTGCGCAAGCCAAGTCATGGAACAGACGACCCGCGACCAGCGTCCGCGGCGGAAGCCTTGTCCGCCGCTCTCGCTCCCGATTTCGTCACCTCGGCGATCGTCGGGGTCAGCACCCGAAGTCACCTCGCCGAACTGCTGCCGGCGGTCGCGTGATCCGCAACGGCCCTACACTCGCCGATGGCGGCGCGACCGAGGCGGATGTCGCCATCGTCGGCGCCGGGGCAATGGGTATCGCCCTCGCGGTTCGCCTCGCGGGGCGTTCAGGCCGCGTTCTGCTGGTGGAGGCTGGTGACGAGCACTTCCGGCCAGCGGACAATCTCACCTTCTTCAAGGCTGAAAGCGTCGACCATCCGCGCCATTCGCCGACTGAGCTTTATCGCCGGCGGATGTTGGGGGGAACAACCTCGGTGTGGGGAGGGCGTTGCATTCCGTTCGACAGGGAGGATTTCGCGGCGACGCCGGAGCGCCCGGGTTGGCCGATCGAATTCGCGGAAGTCGACGCCTATGTTCCCGATGCGCTGGAGTTCGCGGACGCCGGCGAGCCCGACTTTTCCGCAACGACCGCACTCACGGGCCCTCGCCTCCCGGTGGGAGACGCCCAGGCCGGTCTGACTCTCGACCGGATCGAGCGCTACAGCAAGCCGACAAACGTCTGGCAAAAATGGCGAGAATTCCTCGCGCGATCCCCGGATGTGACTGTCCTTTCGGAAACGGTCTGCACGGGGGTATTGGATGACGCGACCGCCGGGCGGGTCGTCGGTCTCGATGTCAGGACTCCCACCGGAGCCCGCCACAGGATCCTCGCGGAAATCATCGTACTGGCGTGCGGCGGTTTCGAAACGCCGCGCCTGCTTTTGGCGTCTCGGACGACCCGCCCGCGCGGACTCGGGAACGACCGGGATCTTGTCGGCCGATACTATATGTCTCACCTCGTTAGCAGCGCCGAAAATGTAGGCACCCTCAAATTTGCCGCGCCTAGCTCCGCCCGCGCGTTCGACTTCGTCAAGACCCGGGACGGCGTTTATGCGCGACGAATGATCCTGCTATCCCAGGAAGCGCGGCAGCGCGAAGGATTGCCCAATATCGTCTTTCGCCCCTCTCGGCCGCCGATGGACGACGCCGCGCACGGAGACGCCGTCCTTTCGGCGATGTTTCTGACACGGAGCCTGCTCATACCGCCGGAATACGCCCGCAGCCTAGCAGCAAAGCTCGGAAGCCTCCCGACTCTGCCGGCATGGCGCGAGCACGGCGGCAATATCGTCGCCGATATCCCCGGACTGACGCGCTTCAGCGGAGATTTCCTCATCCGGCGCGTTCTGGCGTCCCGGAAGCTGCCGTCGGTCTTTCTCTATCGGAGGGACGGCGCTTATCCTCTCGAGTTCAACGCAGAGCAATTGCCCAATCCCGATTCGCGCGTCAGGCTCGGCGAGCGGACGGATTCTTTGGGCATGCCGCGGCTTGTCGTCGAGTGGAGGTATCACGAGGCCGAAGTGGACGCGATCTGCCGCGCTTTTCGCGTGCTTGCCTCCGCAATCGCCCAAACAGGGCTCGGCGAGGTCCGGTTGGAGCCCGACCTGCGGGCAAGCGTCGCGCGAGCGCTCGTCCCGCAAGGCGGCCACCACATCGGGACAACGCGGATGGGGGCCGACGCTTCGTCCGGAGTGGTCGATTCCAATTGCGAAGTTTGGGGCGTGCGCGGATTGTTTGTCGCCGGCACAGGGGTTCTCGCGACGTCCGGCTTCGCGAATCCCACACTCACGGCTCTTGCGCTCGCCTTCCGGCTCGCCGAGCATCTCGCCTGGCGGCGGGCGTCGCGCATCGAAGGGGCGACAAAAAGCGCCTCCCCAGCAGAGCCGACATCGAGCGCATAGGCAAATCGCATCGCCGAGCCGCGCCGTTCTATGCCCTCGAACCGCGCGGCGGGGTCCCGCTTCGCCGGCGCGATTGGCGAGGACGATGGGACCTGCGGCCTTCATGAGGTCTCCCGTCGCCATGTGCGGTCGCCGATGCGCAAGGACTCGAACCTTCAGTTCCCCCTTGGGCTCGAACAGGTCGTCCCGCAGCACGACCTTCCCGTCCTGCTGCCGATTCCCAGCAAGGCGTAGGCCGCCGACACCATTCGAGCGGCAGAGCCGGTGTACCACGACCAGCCTCCTCGGCCGCCGTGTCCCCAACCATCGTAGATATCAGCCGGCTGCTGAGTCGGAATGAGGCCGTAAATGGCAAGGCTTTCGGGATCCGTCTTCTTGAGCGGCGAGATCTTTTCATAAATCTCGAAGGCGCGCGCGCTCAGACGGGCGGCCAGTTCACGGTCGCCCTTGGCGTGCGCCGAGGCAGCAAGACGCATGAAGCCATCGACGATCCAGGTGGCGCCGTGGCTGTACTGGCCGCCGTTCTCGCGCACCCCCGGCGGATAGTCGGCGATCCGTCCTGGGTAAGGCTGCGAATGTTCATAGAATGGCGATTCGAGCAGCAGCACCCGGTTCGCGCGTTCGATCCCCTTCAGGCCGCCCTCGATCGCGGCAAGCGCGCGCTCGTCGTCGCAGGCGCCGGAATAGGCTGACCAGCCCGTGGTCATGGCGTTGCGCTCGCCGATCTCTTGTCCGTCGTCGGCGAAGTCGAGCGCGTAATGGTCGCCCATCCAGCCGGCTTCCAAGGCCTTCTGCTGCGCAGCGAATTCCTGCTCGCAGCGTGTCGCGAAAGCTTCGTCGCCCTTGATCCGCGCCAAGCCGACGAAGCCGTCGAGCACATTGGCAAGGAAGAAGCCCATCCAGACGCTGGTTCCGATTTCGCGCCGCCCAAGCGCGTCGATGCCGTCGTTCCAATCGCCGGCGCGCAGCAGCGGCAGACCGTTCGCGCCCAAGTGCTCGAGGGTAAAAGCGATGGTCAGACGCGCGTGCTCGTAGACAGTCGCGCTCTCGCGTGAGACGCGGGGGATCACGATCCAGGTGTCCTCATGCGCCGGCACGGCTTCGCCCTCGAGGAAGGGCGTCACCTCGTCGAGCACCGTTCGATCGCCGCTTTCGCGCACGTAGCGGGCCAGAACGTAGGGCAGCCAAAGGTGCGGGTCGCTCGCCTTGGTCCGCTGGCCGAGACCGGTGCCGCCGCCAGGCGCACGATGCCACCATTTGAGCACGTCGCCTTCGCGGAACTGCTGGCTCGCGTGCAGCACGATCTGCGCCCGGGTGAGGCGAGGCTCGAGAAGCGTCAGCGGCAGCACGTCCTGCAACTGATCGCGGTAACCCGTCGCGCCGCCGATCTGGTTCGGGCCCACGCGACCGAACAGCCGCGAAGCGTAGAGCTGATAGGGCAGCCAGGTATTGACCAGCCGGTCGAAGTCAGGCCGGTTCGTGCGGACTTCGACCTTGCCCAGCCGCTCGGCCCAGGAGGCGCGCGTCGCCGCAAGTTCGTCCTGGGCGCTGGCGACACCGATGCGCGCCGCGGCGGCGAGCGCTTCCACTCGGCTCGGCGCCTGGCCGAAGCCGATCGCAATCCTTGTCTCGCCTCCGGGCGGCAGGACGATCTCGCTGCAGAAGGCGGCCACGCGTCGCCCGTCGTCGCGCGCAGCGCCGTCGCTGACGCCAGTCTCGACCATCGCGGGGGTCAGAATATTGCGTCCCGGTCCGCCGAAGAATCGCGCGCGGATGGTCTCGGTCGTCGACCCCTCGAGGCTCGTCGTCGCAAAGGCGAATCCGCGCACGAAATCATTGCTGGGGTTGTTGAAGAGAAGGGTTGAGCCAACCGTCTCGTCGAGAATTTTATCGATGCTCGCGTTGGGACTGTCATCGAGCGCGAGATCGAAATAGGGCGCGACGCGCAGGCGCTTTGAACTCGTCCCGCGATTGCGCAATGTGAGGAGACGCATGTCGCCGGGATAGTTCGGCGGCACAAAGACGACATATTCCGTTTCGAGATCGCCGCGCGTCATCGTGAACGTCGCGACCCCCGGCTCATACACCGCATCGTGCGTGGCGTCGTCGTGCTGAAAGGGCGTGAAGCTCGGCGCGTCTGTCTCGCCGTTGTCGAGGTCTCGCAGGTAGACGACCTGCCCTGGCTGCACGGCCGTCACGCTGTCGAAGCGAAAGGCGGAAAGGCCGTTCTGGCGGGCGTTGCCGAAGGCGGAGAAAATCTCGCCGTCGTTGGAAACCATCGTCGCCATGCCGATTTCGTTCGCCATCACGTGCGCCCACGGTCGGGGCGTACGGTGGGTGAGGCTCAGCGACTTTCCATCCGCCGAGAAGCTGAACGGCCAACGCGAATGCAGAGCGTGCGAAGGCTCGACGGCGCGCGTTTCGTAGAGGCGCTTTTGCAGCTCCGGCTCTGGAAGAGGTGGGAGACCGAGGCGCTTTGCAATCAATTCGCCCGCCCACACCGGGTTGTCGGAGCGGCCGACGATGAACTCTGCCTCCGCAGTCTCGCCGGGAGCGAGCATCGCCTCAAGCGTGAAACTCGCCGCTGGATCGAAGGGCCAGAGCTTGCCTTCGTCGTCGAGCTTGCGCCAGCGCCACCGCTCGCAACCGGTTGGCTTTGTGAGCGACCCTTCGCCGATGAAGCGGATGCGCGAATCCTCGTAGCCGACGAGTTCGGCGCCAGCGCCCGGCTTGACAGCGAAGAACGCGACTTCTCCGCGATCGGCCCGCGCCGAGCGCAAGAGCCGGTTGCGCGCTAGAATGGCGTTGAGGGGCCGCACGAACACGGTCTCGACATGCATGCCGGCGAAGTCGAGATCCTTCGCGTAAGCGCCGGTCTCATGGGCGGCGACCTCGCAGAAGCTGGTGAGGCGTAAGCGTCGATGCCGGTCCGATTTGTTCTCAAGCCTGATGCGCCAGCTCAAGATCGCGCCTTCCGGATCGGGCGCGATCTCCATGCGCGCTTCGATCCCGTTCAGCGCGTTGACGATCGCGAGACGATTGAAGCCCGTCTCCTCGATGCGATAATCGCCAGCGCGCCGCGCCGGTTCAAAGCCGATCGACCAGGGCGCCTCGTCCTCCTCGCTCACATAAAAGAAATGGCCGCGCGCCTGTAACGGATCGAGCGGCCGGCGAAAAAGGTCGATGGCGAAGCCGCCACGCTCCGCGCCCATAACGAAAGCCGCGCCCCTGCCGTCGCGTTGAATCTCGAGGCCCACCGCGCCGTTGTTGAAGGCGTAGCGTTCCGGTCGTCGGGCGAGTTCAAGCGGCGCGCCATCGAGCCACGGCCCCGCTGGCCCAACCTTGGCGCGCTCCTTGAGAAAGGCCGCGACCGAGGCTACGGCGATCGCAACGCCTGAGGCGGCATAGGCGAGGGCGAGTGTCCTGACCGCATCCGGCATGGGCGCGCCGCCGCGCGCGAGCGTCTCCGCGCCTGTCCAGGCCTTGTCCCACTCAGGACCCCGCGGGATGTAGAACGGAATGAGCAGCGGCGCCCACGTGCCAAAGCGGCGGATGCCGTCAGGGATGGCGCGCGTGCGGCCGTGGTGGCCAACGAACCGCGCCGCCGCCTCGTCAGCCCGGTCGCCGCCAAGAAACGACAGATTGACCAGGGTCGCGACCCTGAGCCCCATATGGTCGAACCAGATGAGGATTCTGAGCCAGTCATAGGCGAGAAGGCCCGTAAACATCGCCAGGCTGAATTGGCGGAAATCGGTTGGATTCTGAGTGACGTTGGCGCCGATAGCGACGCCCGTCCGGATCGCTCCGTCCTGATTGTACCAGGTCGGGATCCGGCGACTGGCGCAGGAACGAGTTGATGACCGGCGCCATCCACAAGCCCCAGCGCAGCACGCGCACCCCCTGCTCCACCAGGCCTTCGACGCCGGCGGGGCTGAGCAGCGTCTTGATCGGACGCAAGCTTCTCCGCAGCGCCGCGTCGAGCAGAACGTAGTTGATCGAGAACAGCGGCGCGGCGAGCGACCAGTTGATCACGCCGGCCACCGACTCGGTCCAGAACAGCCTGACGCCGCCGGCGACCTCGCCGAGGTTGATCGAGCCATATTTGTTGAAGATCGGATAGGTGGTGAAGTCGCCGAGCTTGCGGCCGTCGAGCCGATAATTGACGTCGGCATAGGCCCAGAACTTGTCGATCACCACGTGCAGCTGCGGCGTGTCGAAATACCAGCCGAGCGCGCCAGCGACCAAGCCGCCGAGCAGAACGCCCAGCGCGTAAAGCCGCCAGCTTTGCAGCTTCCGCCGCTCGCCGCGGATCACGCTTCCTGCGTCGAAGGCGAAATCGACGCCGCCGTAACAGAGCGCGCCGATCGCGGCCATCGCGAGGAAGCGCGCGCCGCCGTCATAGGCGGCCAGATTGGCGCGATAGGCGAGCGCGAGGCCGAGCCCGACGACAAGCCCGCGCACGGGTCCTCGCGGATCACGGTAGGCGGCGCTCAGCCTGCCGAAAAAGGGCGCCGTCCCGTCGGCGCTACCCACGATCGTTTGCCCGAGCGGAAAAAGGAGCGCGCCGAGAAGCGGACCAATCAGCAGCGCGCCGCCGTCGAGAACGGACGCCGCGCCGGGCGCGCTCAGGATCAGAGCCGCGACCAGGATAAGCCCCATGAACAGCGCGCCGTAGACCGCGCCCTTGATGAAGCCAGTCCGCCAATGTTCCCAGACCACCTCGAAGCGCGGCGGGCGACCGGCAAGCCAGTCGAGAGCAACGCCGGTCAGAAGATAGACGATCGCCCATAACCCGGCTTGAGCCAGCGCCGCGCATAGGCTTGAGAAGATGATGGCCAGGAATGGCTGGACCACCCATTGCGCCGCATTGGCGAACAAAGGGGTAGCGGCCGCGACCGCGCCGCTCAGCGCGAACAGAGCGTGCGTGCGGATCGAGCGGGGCAGCAGGTTGACACTGATCACGCTGATCAGAATCAAGATCGCCTCGCCGATGAACCATAGGGTCAGCCCGCGTCCAATGGCGACTTGCAATGGAAAGGCCAGATTGGCGCGCGCGGTCACGGCGGCGCCGAGTTCGGCCATGTGCCAGTCGGCGCCAATCGCAAGCAGCAGGTTGAATAAGAACGGGACCGCGATCAGGCTCAACGCCTCGATGAGCCGAAGCCCCCGGAAGCCGCCGATGAGCGCCAGGATCGAACCGCCCGCGTAGATGATCAGTGCGATCGTCGCCCCGGCCGGATCGAAGCGAAAGACATCCGCCCATGGGCCCGGCAATTGCCAGAAGCCGAGCGAGTCATTGCGGTTAAAGGCGAAGAGCGCGAACGCCGCTGCGTCGACAGCGATCAGCGCCGAGGAATATGAGCGCTCGGCGCGCGCGTAACGCAAAAGCGCCAGTCCGCCGGCGCCGGCGATCGCGGCGACGATTGGTTGCAGCAACGCGATCGCCGCGTAGAAGGCGACCGCAAGCAGCGCCAAGCCCCCGAGCCACAAAAGCCCTGTGGGACGATGCGCAATAGGGCGTGCAAAAGCAGGCGTCGTCTCCATGCCTTCCGCGATCCCAGATTGAGCCCGTCTCTTCCTCAACGATTGCCCGCTGAGTCGCAAGCCCGCCTTGCAAGCCCCGCCTTGAATGCCGCTTGCCGCTCGCCCCATAGCCGCCCAATATGGCGTCTATGCGCACTCAGGCTGCTATAATTCGGCCACAGTGTCGCAGGCGCCGATCGGTGGGAACCTTATGATCATTCAACGAGGCGTCGCATTCGCAATCGCGGGCGCTTTCGCCGCAGTTGCCGCCCAAGCGGCGGAGTTGCCGTCGCAGCGCCACACCGACAAGCCGGCGCAGGCGGAAGCCGCCAAGAAGTGCAATGTCGCCGGCTCTCCCGGCGTCCTGGCGTCTAACGGCGTCTGTGTCCGGCTCAGCGGGTACGTTTCGTCCCAATTCGGCGGCGGACAACTGAAGTAGATTTCATCGCCCGAGCCTTGCCGGTGAAAGCGGCTTTGGACTAAAGGGCTCCATGAAAAAACCGCAGGCCCCTCTCGCCCATTTGGGGCACCCCTCCCGCATCCCTGAGGCGCCCGACGCCAAGACGCTCGACCGCGTTCCCAATCCGCAGGCCGATACGAATTATATCGCTCGCTTTACCGCGCCGGAATTCACGTCCATGTGCCCGGTAACCGGGCAGCCCGATTTCGCGCATCTGGTCATCGACTACGCGCCTGGCGCATGGATCGTCGAATCGAAATCGCTGAAGCTTTACCTCCAGAGCTTCCGCAATCACGGCGCGTTCCATGAGGAATGCACCGTTCGCATCGGCAAGGACCTCGTCGGCTTGCTCAAGCCCCGCTGGTTCAGAATCGGCGGCTACTGGTTCCCGCGCGGCGGCATGCCGATTGACGTGTTCTGGCAGAGCGGTAAGCCGCCAAAGGGGGTCTGGATCCCCGATCAGGGCGTGGCTCCCTATCGCGGTCGCGGCTGACGGAGGTCGGCCGACAGGAACAACGCGATTTTCGGTGCGTTCACTCCGTTCAAGGGCGCCAAGCGCGTCCATCCCGAATGGAGCCCGCAGATGAACCGACGTTTTCTTCTTCTTGCCTCGATCGCGACATTGCCAGCCAGCCGAGCGCTCGCGCAGGCGACATCGCAGCCTGCGCCCGCACCGAGCGCCTCGACGGACGCCCGACAAAAGCACATCAGAGACACGACGGCTTACGGCTCGCTGTCGCTGTTGCTCAGCCGGATGGCGAAGTCAAAAGTGACTCACCCTCTGCTCAAGCAATTCGTCGATTTCGAGATCGCCGAGCAGGAAACGGTCGGCGGGATATTAAAGGCGATCCAGACGAACGCCGCGCCATCGGGTGAGACGCCGTCGCCGAGCGATGCGGATCTCATGCAAAATCTCGACGATGCGGGCAAGGCGTCGGTCGAGAAGCTCCGCGCTTTGAAAGCCGGGTCCGAATTCGATCGCGATTACATTCGCTACGAAATCGAAGGGCACCGGAAACTCCTCGAGATTCAGGAAGTCTATCTGAAGTCGCCCGATAATCTCGACGAGACGAACGTCGCAAAACTCGCGCGCGGCATGATCAAGGAGCACCTCGCCCTCCTCACCGAAATAGACAAGGCGGCGTGAGGTCAACCCGCGGCTTTACGCCGCACGGTTCGTTCGCGGTATGGGAAGCTTTTGGCGCAAGAGCTTTCCGATCGCGCGGCGCGGCTTGTCAAGGGCCGATGGCGCCAGCTGCGACAGGGCATAGACGCGGGCGCGTAGCTCATCGGCAAGCGCCTGCCGGTCTTTGTGCGGGGCAAGCGACTGCGAACGAAATGGGCGCCCCGACCGCCACTGGCAGAGCAAGTCCCGATCCGCGTCTTGACCTCATGGAAGATCAGCGAGAGGCGAAGCGTGAGGCTCACGTGACTGGCGATCTGGAAGAGGCGGCTGTTCTGGCCGCCGAACCAGATCGGCACGACGGTGGCCTTCGAACGCTGGATAAGCTGCGAGACGAAGGGCTGCCAGCGCCCGTCGACCGCGGGCCCGGAGCCAAACTTGTCCGGCGTCGTCGAAATGGCGCCGGCGGGAAACACGACCACAGCGCCGCCTTTCGCAAGATGCGCCCGCGCCGCGGCGCGGGAGGCTAGGTTCGTTTGCTCGGCTCCCTCGGCGCCGGAGAAATCGATTGGCAGGATGAAGGGCGCCGCCTCAGGCGCGCGCGTCAGCACGATGTGAGTGAGAACGAGGAAATCGGGCCTAGCTTTACTTACGAGCCACGCCATGACGATGCCGTCGAGCACGCCATACGGATGATTGGCGACGAACACCACGGGGCCCGTCTTCGGGACGGCGGCAAGCGCATGCGCATCGTATCGGACGTCGAGTTCAAGCGAACGCACCGCGGCCTGCCAGAAATCCTCCCCCGATCGCGGAAAGCGCTGGTTATGCACATACATACGCTTGAGCGTCGGCTGGCCCGTCGCCTTCTCGACGAGCCGGATCAGGCCCCGCTTGATCGGCGGGTCGCTCGCGGTCGCGTAGCTGAAGAGATATTTGTCCATCCGACTCGTCTTCGGGCCAGTCCTCCCAAATATATCAGTCACACGACCGTCAGGTGACAAGGCCGCCGTCAGGCGCTTTCGGGGTTACGCTTAACGAGGCGGTCGAAATCCTGCAGTTCGGCGACAAGCGCTTCGAAATCCTTGAGCGGCACCATGTTGGGGCCGTCGGAAGGCGCGTGGTCGGGGTCTTGATGGGTCTCGATGAAGACGCCGGAGACGCCGACCGCCACCGCCGCCCGCGCCAGCACTCTGACGAACGCGCGCTCGCCGCCCGAAGAGGTTCCCTGCCCTCCCGGCTGTTGCACGGAATGGGTGGCGTCGAAGATGACCGGCGCGCCGGTCTCGCGCTTGAGAATCGGCAGCGCGCGCATGTCGGAGACAAGCGTGTTGTAGCCGAAGCTCACGCCCCTTTCCGTCACCAGGATGTCAGCCAGACCCGCCGCGTCAAGCTTGGCGACGACGTTCTTCATGTCCCAGGGCGCGAGAAACTGACCCTTCTTGACGTTGACGGGCCGGCGGGTCTCGGCCGCGGCGATCAAAAGATCGGTCTGGCGGCAGAGGAAGGCTGGGATCTGCAGCGCGTCAACCGCTTGCGCAACCGGCCCGCATTGGCTGCTCTCGTGCACGTCAGTGATGACCGGAAGGCCGAGCGTCTCGCGGATTTCGGCAAAGATCGGCAGCGCGGCTTTGAGCCCCATTCCGCGTTGGGCTGACCCGGAGGTTCGATTGGCCTTGTCGAAGGACGACTTGAAGACAAGGCCGATGGAGCGCCGCGCCGGCGATCTCCTTGAGCGCTTGAGCCATTTCGAGCGCATGGCTGCGGCTCTCGAGTTGGCAGGGCCCGGCGATGAGCGCCAGCGGCAGCGCAGGGCCGAAGCGGGCCGCAAGCGGCCCCTGGCCGATCTGAACGATGGCGTTGTTGCGCAAGGAATGTCCCGCTTTCGGCTGCGGCTCTTAGCGGGAGGCGAGGCTCAATAGCAAGCGAGAGACAGCCGAGGGCCGCGACCGATCAACCCTGCCCTTCGACCGTCTCGCTCGCAGCGAAGTCGATCTCGACCCGCGCGCCGCTGGGGTCGAAAAAGAACAATTGCCAGAGCCCGGCCGCGTGACCGTTCTCAGGCAACCGCCTCAAGTCGTATTTGATTCCCCGCTCCTTGAGCTTGGCCACATAGGCGGACGGGTCGGTGCCCCAGAAAGCAATATGGTCGAGCACGCCGCCGCCGTCGGGAATGGACGGCCTTTGCACGACATGCAGCACGGCCTTGCCGTCGTTGTAGAGCCAGGCGCCGGGAAACGAGAACGCCGGGCGCGGGCCGGACGTGAAGCCGAGCATGTCGTTATAGAACGCGACCGTCTTTTCCGCGTTTGTCGTGAGGATGGTGAAATGATCCATCCGAGCGATCGGCATTGGTTTCTTCTCCTTCAGCGCGGCGCTCCGCCGGTGGGTGACATCGAGACTCTTCGCCTCCCTCCTCAACTGTCAAGCTTTGGCGGACGAAGGTTCGCGAGGCGGGGCGGTGATGACGTCAGCAAATCGCAATTGGCCCTTGAAACGCGATGGATCGTATAAGTCTCTTCTCAACCGTTGAACCTGTTCAACCTGGAGACGCTGACTTTCCTCGAACCTCGCCAGTAGCTCCCGGTAGCGGCTGACATCGGCCGCGCGGCTTGACATCTCCTCGATCAGCTCTTTTTGGCGCACGATGCGCCAAGCGCCTTCGAACATGCGCCGCTCCGCTTCCTCAAGCATTACTTTGAGACGCCGCCGATCCATGCCGAATCTGTAGTGAAGGAACCCGGTTGAGGGGACACGCGGCTAAAACGCCGTCAAGCTTCAAACCGAGAAACGGCTGGGGATGAACCAAATTTGACACCGGCCGCGCGCCCGGCGCACGTTTCCCTCAATGGATGAACGGACAGATAAGGGCCACGAACTCGGCATTCTCGCGCGCCGCAAGATCGAGGCTGCGATCATCGCGCCGATCTATCACGAGATGCGCGAGGCGGTCGGGGAAGAGAAGGCGCGCGACATCCTGCGCCGCGCCATTCGCCGCGCCGCAATCGACGCCGGGACCGAAATGGCCTCGCGCGCCGATGGCGAAGCGGATCTCGAAAGCTTCAAGGCGATCCTGCCGCTCTGGACGAAGGACGACGCGCTGACGATCGAGGTGATCGACGACAAGCCTGGCGTGCTCGACTTCAACGTCAGGCGCTGCCGCTACGCGGAGACCTATCGCGCCATGGGACTTGGCGACATCGGCGACATCCTGTCCTGCAATCGCGACGGCGCGTTCTGCGAAGGTTATGACCCGCGCATCAAGCTGACGCGGACCCAGACGATCATGGGCGGCGCGAGCCATTGCGACTTCCGCTATCGCTCGAGTCCGGAGCCGCGGACGTCACCGGAAAGAGAAAAGCCTGCGTGAGCTCGATCCCCAACACCATGACTGCCGCGATTGTCGAGGGCGGCAAGGGCCCAGCCGAAGCGTTGAAGGCTGCGAGAGTTCCAACTCCCAAACCGGGTCCCGGAGAACTCTTGATCCGCATGAAGGCCGCCGGAGTGAATCGGCCGGACATCATACAGCGCATGGGCTTGTATCCCCCGCCGCCAGGCTCGCCGGAGACATTGGGCCTGGAAGTCGCGGGAGAGGTCGCCGCTACGGGTGAAAACGTGACCCGGTGGTCGATTGGCGACCAGGTCTGCGCACTTCTCGGCGGGGGTGGCTACGCGGAATATTGCCGGGTCGACGCCCGGCATGTTTTGCCCATTCCCAAGGGCCTGAGCCTGGTGCAAGCCGCCGCGCTGCCGGAAACCGCCTTCACTGTCTTCGCGAATGTGTTGGAAGGCGGAGCCCTCAAATCCGGCGAGACCTTCGTGGTGCATGGAGGCACATCCGGCATCGGCGTCATGGCGATCCAGATGGCCAAGGCGGCAGGCGCCAAAGTGATCGCCACCAGTCGCGGCGCAGATAAAGCGGCGGCGGCGCTGAAGCTCGGCGCCGACGTCTCGATCGACACCAACGAGGAAGACTTTGTGGAGCGAATCAAGGCCGAAGGCGGAGCCGACGTCATTCTGGACATGGTCGGCGGCGCCTACACGCCGAAGAACCTTGCGTGCCTGAAGCCGCTCGGGCGCAATGTCCTGATCGCCACTCAGGGCGGAGCGAAAGCGGAAATCGACCTCATGCGCTTGATGCGCGACCGGCTGATCCTCACCGGATCCACGCTGCGGCCTCGCTCAGCCGACGAAAAGGCGCGTCTTGCCGCCGCCGTCGAAGCTCGCGTCTGGCCTTGGGTCGAAGCCGGTAAGATCAAGCCGATCGTCGACAAGACCTTTCCCTTGGCCGAAGCCGGCGCGGCGCACGCCTACGTGGAAAGCGGAAGCCATATTGGCAAGGTGGTGCTTGTTGGGTGAAGCGCCGCTCATCGAGGCTTCATTCTAGGCGCTTCGTAAGCCACGCGAGACGATAGGTCGAGGCGGGCGGACGAACGCCCGAGCCTTCGGCGTCCATTGGGACTCTCAGCCAGGCAAGTCGAAACGCATCAACGCGCGTTCATGCAGGCCGCCGCACCAAACGCTCCGGCCGACACGGCAGACGCCAGTCACGGTCGAGAAGCCACCATCCGTCCATTTGAAATCGTGCACGCACGCGCCGTTTTCGTCGTAAGCCGTGACCCAAGCAACGCGCGCGGGCTTCGGCTGCATGCTTTCCGGCAGGCGCGCCGCAAGCCGACGCAGAAAGAGCGGCAGCTTGTGGATGACTTCGAGCGCCGGGTTCGGTTCCGACGCGAGGGCGACCCATACAATCCCATCGTCGTCGGCGGCGAGATTGTCGGGAAAGCCCGGAAGCTCCGCGATCACCTCGCTTGTCCCCATGCGGTCGCCGGCGAGCCACAGACGAAGCAGACGACGCCCGGCAGTCTCGGCGACGATGAGGCTTTTACCGTCGCGCGTCCGCACGAGACCGTTGGCGAAGCGCAAGCCGTCCATCACCTTCGTCAACGCGCCGTTCGCCGCGCGGCGGTAAACACGCCCTGTCGGCACGTTCTCGGCGAAGTCCTTCCTCCAATCACGAAAGCTGTAGCGCATCGATGAGACGGTGAAGAAGACATCGCCGTCGGGCGCGGCGACGACATTGCTGCAAAAGATCAGCGGCTCCGCGCCATCGTGAGTGACGAGCGTTCTGAGCGCGCCGGTCTTGATGTCCAGCTCCAAGAGACCCTTCGGACTGTCGCAGATCAGGAGCCGCCCGTCCGTCGTCGCTTCGAGACCCAAAGGCCGGCCGCCGGTCTTGGCGACTTCGCGCACCGCTCCGTCTTTTGGGGCGACAGCGAGAATACGCCCGTCGAGAAGCCCCGTGTAGATCAGGCCATCCGAGCCGACCACGACGTCTTCCGGGCCCTCGCCAGGCAGAGGAATTAAGTCGTAGGCGGGCAATGAAGCAGCCATGGCGTGTCCCCCTCGCGGCGCCGTCTTTTTGATTTCGAAAGCGCGGCTCCGCGCTACGCTATAGCGCTTTGCGTCCGCGTGGAGTGAGGCAATTGGATTTCAACTCCGAGGCGCTTTCAATTCGGCCTTCCGAAGACGTGGACCGCGCCAACAGGCGCCTGCAATCCGCCCTGATTGCCTTCTGACCCCTGATACGCGACAGATGGCCGAAGCCTGGAGGAAACATTGCGGCTCAGGTTGGTTTTAATCACATTCCTGGCGACGCTCGCCGCGATCCCGCCCGCGCAAGCGCTCGAGCGGGTGATCGACATCAGCAATGACCGTTGGGTCGAAGTCAGCGGCGAAGGCAGCGTCGGCGCCGCGCCCGATTTCGCCCGGGTGACGCTTGGCGTAACGAGCACCGGCAAAAATGCGGGCGAGGCGATGGCGGCCAACGCCAAAGCAGCCAACGCGCTCGTTTCGCTGATCAAGGCGGAGGGGGTCGCTCCCGCCGATATCCAGACTTCCGAACTGTCGATTTCGCCAATGTTCTCCCAGCCCTCACCCGGCCAACAGACCGAGCCGACGATCACCGGATACAGCGTGAGCAACAACGTGACCGTAACGCTTCGCGACATTCCGCGTCTTGGCGCGCTGCTCGACAAGGCCGTGTCCGCCGGCGCCAATTCAATCTACGGCATCGGCTTTGGCCACAACGATCCGAGCGCGCTGCTCGACAAGGCGCGCCCGCTTGCCGTCGCCGACGCCAGGCGCAAGGCCGAGATTTACGCGAGCGCAGGAGGCGCGAGGATCGGCAGGCTGATGGTGCTCACGGAAGAGGCCGGCGGCCAAATGCCCGTCGCCTTTTCCCGCGCATATGCTAAAGGCGCTTCCGCGCCGACGCCGATCGAGGCGGGCGAAGACAAGCTGACCGTGACCATCACCGCGCGGTTTGAGCTGACCCAGTAGCCGCCTGCCTCAAGCCGGCCGGATCGCCGATATCGTCACCGCGACCGGGACGGCCGAGGCAGCCATCGTCCAGACACGGGATCGGCCCATACCGCCGCGGCGGCTTGCTCGCTCGCCGGCAAGTCGACGGCTACGAGGTCAATTTCTTTGACGGCGCGCGAGAAAAGCTCAGTTTTGCTCTTGATGCGATAGGTGGGCGAATTGGCGTCGTCGACTGACAACACGCTCACGATCTCAAAAGGACCCTTGGGCCTCGATATCGATGGGAGCATCTTGTCGAAGTCGACAGTTTGCCCGATCGCGAATTTGTGGAGGGTCATGATTTGGCGGCCTCTCTGGCCTTCTCGTCAGAACGTGGGTGAAAAAGCACCTTCTCGGCGGTCAGGGCTCCGCTTCTTACGTTTCCTCGACAGCCGCCGCGAACGGACCTCAGTCTGGGCCATGCCCCTGCCGCCAGACGAAACCCTACAAAACAAAAACCCGCGCACGGCAAGCCGGACGCGGGATTTCGAACCACATTAGCCCTGCCAGTACATCCGTGGTCAAGGCGATATGGCTGTCAGGCTTTGCCGATCAGGCGGCCTTCAGGTTATCCGCCGAGGACTTGCCAGTCTTTCGGTCTGCGACCAGGTCAAAAGTAACCTTTTGTCCCTCGTTGAGGCTGTAGAGTCCGGCGCGCTCAACGGCGCTGATGTGAACGAACACATCCTTGCTGCCATCGTCCGGCTGGATGAAGCCAAAGCCTTTTTGGCTGTTGAACCACTTTACGGTTCCTTGCGTCATGAGAACTTCTTTCAGGTACGTGTTAGATAGGCCCGCTGTCGCGCAGCCGTCTCGGAATGATCGAGATTTAGGAAGAAGGTCGTCAGTCCGACGCGTAGCGCGCGGCGAGGCCAAGTCGTCCGGCCGAAACTCGATGAGGCGTACATAGCGTAAGTTGGCGCACTTCACAAGGCCTATTGGACGCCCCCGCCGTGACGCGTCCGCCGCCGGGCGCCGGCGCCAGACCGAGGCTGAAAACCTTGCTGCCATCGGCAAGAATAGGCGGCGTCGATAGGATCGCGGTCGTAAAGGGAACACCGACCCCGATTTCACTGCTCACCCTCGCCCGAAAGATCGAGATGGCCGATCCCGCTGACCCTGCCGAGACGACGTTTCAGCGCCTGCTCAACCGCGAGATTCTCGTCAGCGAGCGGCGGCGCATGCTCACCTTGGCGGCCCTGCAGGCCTTCATCCTCGTTCTGATCCTCTTGATCGCGACGCTCGCCCCCGGCTTCGTCCGGTCGATCTATCACGATCGACTCCCCGAGCGGGCCGCGTTGACTGCGCTCTCGGCCTTCATCGCCTACGAACTGTTCGCGGCCAGCCTGGTCACGCTCTTTCTGCGTCGCAGTCGAAATTTTCCGGTCTTCGCGCGCTACGCGAACGCGCTCGTCGAAACGAGCTTTCCGACCGTTCTGCTCTTTCTCCTCGCGGGATATCTGTCCGCGCCCGCCATCGTTTTCGGCACATGGCCGGCGCTTCTCTATTTTCTCTTCATCATTCTCTCGACTCTGCGGTTGGATTTTGCGCTTTCGGCGTTTACAGGCGCGGTCGCTGCGGTCGAACTCTTCGCTCTCGCCTCAGTCACTCTCCACCTTGGCTGGCGAACCGAGGACCCAACCTTCAGCATCGGCTATCATCTGACGCGCAGCGCCGTCCTTCTCGCAGCCGGCTTGCTGGCCGGTTCTGTCGGAACGACGATCAAGAGCCATTTCCGGCGCGCGCTCGCCGCGGCGTCGGCCCGCGACGAAGTGACCAACCTCTTCGGTCAACACGTCTCGCCGCGGGTGGTCGAGCAACTGCTCGCGATCGGCGCGGCCGAACTTAGCGAGATGAGGCGGGTTTGCGTCATGTTCGTCGACATCCGCAGCTTCACCGCAGCCGCGCGCAGTCGAACGCCTGCCGAAGTCGTCGAGCGCCTCGACGCCGTTTTTGAAATCCTGGTCGACGCCGTCGACCGGCACAACGGCATTGTGAACAAGTTTTTGGGCGACGGCCTGCTCGCCATCTTCGGCGCGCCGATCGACGATCCTCTTGAGGCCGCGAACGCCGTCGAGGCCGCGCGCGAGATGCTGAGCGCCATCGACGCGAGCAACGTCGACAATCCCTGGCCGATCCGCCTCGGCATCGGTATCCATATCGGTCAAGCGGTGGCCGGCACCGTCGGCTCGCCGCGCCGCAAGGAATATACGGTCATCGGCGACACGGTGAATCTGGCGTCGCGCCTCGAGAGCCTCAACAAAGAGGTGGGATCGCAACTCATCGTCTCCGACACCGTGCGTGAGGCGGCGGGAGACGCCGTCGGCGAGGCTCTGCCGCTCGGGCCCCTCCCCGTGCGCGGTTACGAAGAGCCGGTCACAGTCTGGCGCCTCGCGTAGCGCAGATTGCATTTGGGTCGACCGGCCCTTGTAGCTGCGCTCGATAGCCCGTCGGACACGGTCCTGCTTACGAACGCCCTTCGGCGAGGTCAGCGACCGTGCCGACGGCACCGGATTCGACGGCATTGCAATCTACTACGCAACAGTTCGTTGCTCATTCCCGCGCTCCCAACAACCGGGCCGCGAGCACCATCTTGTCCATGATCACGGGGGCCCATCCCAATTCGCGAACACTGCGAATTCGAAATTCCGGTTCGAGCGCCAGCCCTCGCGCGAAGAGCGGCCTCGCCTCGTCCATGCGCCCCGCGAGAGCCAGCATCAGCGCCTGGCCGATTACGAACATGCCCAAATCGGGATTGGCTTGAGCGCACTTTCCCCAATAAGCCGCCGCCTCTCCGTATCGCTCCTCCTGAAGCGCCGCATACGCGAGCGCGAGATGGACATGAAACGCGAGTGGATCGAACGGGCTCAAACGTAGCGCGCGATGGGCGTATTCGGTCCCGGTGACTGGATGGCCGCTCCACGCGTAAATATGTGCGCCGAAATAGAGCGCCGCGGCGCATGACGGGTTGAGAGACAAGGCGCGCTCAATGGCGTTGAGCGCAGCCTCGGCGTCCTTGCCCAGAAGTCCAATCACATTTGCGCCGACGGCGAGCGCCGTCGCGTCGTCCACGTCGTTTGCGATGGCGGCGCGCGAGTGCTGCAGGCCTGCAATTCTGTCGGCCTCGTTAAGGCCGCCGTGCGAGTAGGAAATCTGGTGAGACCACGCAAGATAGGCATGGGCGGCGGGATAGTTCGGGTCCAGTTTGAGGGCGTCCCTCAGAAACCCAGCTGCGATCGGAACATTCCCAATCGAAATCCTCGTAAAGTAGGGCAAAGCCCGCAAATAGAGATCATAAGCGTCGAGGCTTTCCGGTCGCTTGCGGCGGGATCGTTCGATCTCCGACTTGCGAAGACTTGGCTCGACAATACCGACCACTCTTTCAGTAATCTGATCCTGCAGCTCGAAAACATCCTGCAGACCGCCGTCGAACTTCTCAGCCCACAGATGCGCCCCAGTTTCAGCGTCGATGAGCTGCGCCGTGATCCGCACGCGCCCGCCCGCCTGGCGCACGCCGCCTTCGAGGACATAGCGCACGCCGAGCTCCCGCCCGACCTGCCGGACGTCGACCGCCTTGCCCTTGTAGACAAAGCTCGAATTGCGGGCGATCACGAATAGCCATTTGATCCGCGACAATCCGGTGACGATGTCCTCGACCATCCCGTCAGCGAAGTAATCCTGCTCCGGCTCGCCGCTCATGTTCTGGAAAGGCAGCACCGCGATCGAAGGCTTGTCCGGGAGCGCCAAACGCAGGCTCGGATCTCGTCGCGTCGCGGCCCATATCGAGCCGAAACACGCGCACAGGCCGGGCGATGTTTTTGAGGTCCTTGTCGCCAAGATCGACGAAATCGTACTTCAGCTTATCACGCACCTGTTCGTAGGCTGCATTAGAGAGGCAAACGCCACCGGGCTCCGCGACCCCTTCCAGTCGCGAGGCGATATTGACGCCGTCGCCCATGAGGTCGCCATCGCTCTCTTCGACAACGTCGCCGAGGTGAATGCCGATGCGGAAATCGATGTGGTAGTCGGCGGGCACGCCAACGTTGCGTTCGACCATGCCATTCTGCACCTCGACCGCACAGCGCACGGCGTCGACGACGCTGCGAAATTCGATGAGGCTGCCGTCGCCGGTGCGCTTGACGATGCGCCCATGATGGGCGGCGATCGCGGGATCAATCAGCTCGCTACGCAGGCCCCGCAGCTGCGACAACGTGCGATCCTCATCTGTCCCCGCGAGACGGCTATAGCCTACGACATCCGCAACCAGGATCGCCGCGATTTTCCGCGCTTCCGCCATGGCGCATCCTCAGACGTCAGTCAGACTAGCACAATTGTCGCGGGAGACGTCTCCTTTAGATTGTCGGCTTGGTCAAATAGCGGACATTTCCGCAGCGAATATCTGGACGCGTAAGCCGTTCATGTCGTCGGTCGTGATTTGCTGTGCAGAGATTTATGCACACGCGCTGCGTCGTCTCTACTCGACTCCGATCAATTCCAACGCTGCATCGAAGGATGGGGCGATCTGCCAAACGCTCTCGGCATCGCACTCAGCTCGCTTTTGGGTGCCAGCTTGAGAGTGTGGATGACCTTCGCAAGTGCGTGCGTCAATTCTCCCCTTGGCTTCCCCGCCTTGCTTTATTTGCTTGGCGCCGAAGTCCCTTCCTTCGGCTTCGCTGATGAGGGCGCAAATCGTGCCTGCGCAGCCTCCGCATTTCGCCGTACAGCCCAGCGACGCATAGACGTCGCAGACGCGCCTGGGGCCATCCAGCGTCGCGATGGACGCCCGAATGTCGACGTCCGTCAATACATTACACGAACAAACGATCATCCATGACTCCCGGGCGATTGGGGCCCGCACAGAGAATTTGTATACAACCCAAACTTGAACAAGAGTTTGAGGTACAAAGGTTCCGGCGGGTACTTGGTGGAGCAGGACCCGCTGCGTCAATGGGGGCAGGCGAAGTTTAGAATGAATCTAAGGAATCGCTGGCCACGCTCAGCTTCGACTTCGCTTCAATCGCCTAAGCCGCCGCAGTGCCGACCCCGCCGCCGTTTGCGCATCCGGCAGCCGCCAAACCGGGGTCGCGGTTCCCGCGCGCCAGCGGCTAGCATAGGAGCCGCAGCCGTGCGGCGGCGGCCAAAGCCCTGCTCGTGACCCTCGTGCGGGCTGCGCGGCAAGACGCAATGGGTACTTAGGAGCGAGTTCAACGCCGAGCGCTTCAAAATTGAAACAATTCTAAACTGTAGAGACCCACGTTGCGGCGGTGCGCTCGATGTACCAGAAGTATATGTGCGGCCAGACGCGACCGCATACGAGCGCCAGTTGATGCAGATCCCCACTGCGCAGGAACCGGTAGCCGACCTTCTCATTCGCTGCAAACTCGAGGCCGCGGGTGTCCGGCCCACTCGGCCGCGCCTCACTCTCGCCCGCGCCATCTTCGGCTCAGGCGACCGGCATTTCACCGCCGAGATGCTGTACCACGAGACACGCGCGGTCTATTTCGCCCCAACTCTTGGCACGATCTACAACACGCTGAGCGAGTTCGCACGACGCGGACTTGTGCGAGAGATCGCGCTCTACGACGCTAAGCTCTGGTATGACACCAAGACCGGACCGCATTTTCACTTCTATTTCGAAGACACCAACGAGTTGTCCGACATCCCTAATCACGAACTTCCGGCGATGGAGATTACGCCACCCGAGGGCACCCGGATCGCCGCGATCGACGTGATCATCCGACTGAAGAAGGCCTGAGGCGACAAAGCCTACGAGTGATCTGGCGTGTAGCCGAAGTCCACTTTCTCATGCTTAGCGCCCGTTCGTCGGGCCAATCGTGACCGTCTGCTTCGAGTGATTGCTGCCAAACGTGATTGGATTTGAGCCTAAAACGAGCGGAAATCGCCGAAAATACACTTGTATTGAACAACCCGCGTGGCTGTTCCGGCGCACAACGACCAGTGCTTTTTGGTGCGGGAGCGCCCCCTCTGGGGGTCTCGGATCCCGCTTAACATGGGCGAAAAAGACCCGCGTCGGACCTGAGCGTCAGACCGGCTGTTCCGCTGTTCGTTTCCCAATCGCCTGGGCGAAGACGAACACGACGCAGCGATTTTTATTTTCAAAATTCAGAATTTATGCTACACGTATTCTTAGTAGACGGTCTGGAACGCCACGTTTCTGCGACGCAGGAGACGGACGAATAAGATGGTCAATTGAGACGTTTCGCGACGCTTGAAATTGAAAAAGGAAAATTTTGTTTGGATTCGCCATAACCCATTGAAAAGTCCCGATTCCACCAAAGGAATCCAAGGAAATCCAAGCCTTTTTCCTTGGTTTTATTTGGATTTGCTTGGATTAATTTGGAGGAGCTTGGCCAGTGCGCCGACCGCCTCGCCGGTCGGCGGATCGAGGTTGGGCTCGCTTCAATCGCCCTCCAGCTCGCCCACGTGCTTCTGCGCGTAAAGCTGAAGGCCGAGCTGTGCAACCAAGGTTAGCTGCGCCTCGAGGAAGTCGATGTGCTCCTCCTCGTCGGAGGTCAATTTCTCGAACAGGATTCTTGTCACCCGGTCATTGGCCTGCTCGCAGTGGCGAGCCGCCTCGAGGTAAAGCTCGCGGGCGTGCATCTCCGCCGCGAGATCGCATTCCAGGATTTCCTTGACGTCTTGGCCGATCCTGAGCTGGTCGAGCGACTGCATGTTGGGCAGGCCATCGAGGAATAGAATACGCGCGACCAGCTGGTCGGCGTGCTGCATCTCTTCGATCGATTCTTTGCGCCAAGTCTTGGCAAAGTCCTTGTAGCCCCAGTTATCCAAAATTCGATAGTGCAGCCAGTATTGGTTGACTGCGGTGAGCTCGTGCTTCAGCGCTCGATTGAGATAATCGATAACCTTTTCGTCGCCCCGCATTGCCTCACTCCACGCGTTCAATCAAGCGCCGAAGCCTACCGCAAAACCTTCGCCTGCGTCTGCCCCTCGACTCACCCGGCGCACTTGGCGAGCCCCATGAGGAAAACCCTACCACAACGTGAGACGAGGCGAGAACGGCTTTTGCCGGCCGCCCCGCCTTCGACTAGGCTCCAGGCCATGACGAGCCTCTCTCAGATGCAGCCTCCTCCGGATGCCGACCAGCGTCGCGCAGCCAAACCGGTCATCGTCTACGCGCTCGACAAGCTGCCCGCCTATGACGCGGCGTTCTACGAGAATGCGCGCGCGGGCATGGCGAAGATTGGCGAAATGATCGTGCCGCCGCGCGAGGGACGCGCGTTCGACGTTCCGGCGGGGCATTTCTTTCGCATCGTCAGCATTGAGGGGCCGCAGGTGGGCGACCTCAATTTGTGGAGTGCGGGTAATCTCGCCGAACGGTTCTTCAGCGGCAAGACGAGGGCGCTTAACGCAACGCATGTGACCACCGGCTCCCGGCTTTGGAGCACGTTGCCTTATCTAAGGCCGATGGCGACCGTCACACACGATACGCTCGCCTGGTACGGCTTCGACGCCGACGGCGCGGGCGTTCATGACGTCATCGGCACGCGCTGTGACCCCTACACGCAACGGCTGATATCCGGCAGCGATTATCACCATTGCTGCCATTCGAACCTCACGCGGGCGCTGGCCGAGCGAGCAGGCCTGCCTCTGAGCGAAGCAGAGCCGCAGATCCACGATGTGCTCAATGTGTTCATGTGCACAGGCTACGAGCGCGCCTCCCACCGCTACTTCATGAAGGCGAGCCCAGTGCGTCCGGGGGATTTCATCGAGTTCTTCGCCGAGATCGATCTCATCGGCGCGCTGTCGGCCTGCCCGGGCGGCGATTGCGGATCGAGCCATTCGAGCGACGCCGCGCGCTGCTATCCGCTGAAAGTCGAGATCTTTCGGCCGCGCGGCGAAGCGCTTCGCAGCTGGCGCTCGCCGGAGGTCAGCGCCTATTCCGGCCCGTAACGCAACAGGAAGCGCCTATCCGTAGCGCAGCCGCGATCGCTCCCGCGCCTTGCGGGCCTCGGTCTCCCGATCGCGCGGCGGAGCGGCGCTTTGTAGGGACAAGATGAGCTTCCGAGCCGCTTCCGTCACCTCGTCGACCGCGCGATCGAACGCCTCAGTGTTGGCGTGCGAGGGCTTTGCGAAGCCGCTCACTTTGCGAACGAACTGAAGAGCCGAGGCGCGGATTTCCTCTTCGCTCGCGGGCGGCTCGAAATTGAAAAGCGGGCGGATGTTGCGGCACAAAAGAGCCTCCTTCGTGCGAAGCACGATCGCGTTTCGTCGAGCGCCCATCGTCATCGCGGCGCGGCCGAGACGTCCTACACCCGTTGGGCGGCTCAGGCACCTTAGGTCGTCGGGTTCGTCGTCTACTAGGTTGGGACTCAATTAGGCCCATGCGATGATGATAGCGGCGAGAGCGAGGCTGGAGAGGTAGTTTCGAGCGAGTCGGTCATATCGGGTCGCGATGCGTCGCCAATTCTTCAGCTTGCAGACCATGCGTTCGATGACGTTTCGACGCTTATAGGCGGCGCGATCGAGGGGGTATGGGGTGCGCCTCGATGCGGTGGAGGGAATGGCCGCTCTGATCTTCCTATGCTTTAGGGGCTGGGGCGTGGTTAGGGCGAATGTCCCCCGGGGACACTCCCATACGCGATCTGAAACCGAACCTTTCGCGGCTTGAGATAGTTCGGGCACCCGTGTGTCGGATTTCAACCTTTAGCTCCCGCGCCACTCGAACTCGGGCACGAATTTATACGGGTAGTCGGGCTCAACTTACCCTTGCGCCTTCTGCCTCTTTGGCAACGTTGGCTTGTCTAGCGGCAGTTTCTTGTAGGGGACTTGCTTCAAAAGGCGGGAAATGACATTCAGTCGGTTTGTCGTCCGAGCGCACGACAGGACGGGCATGTCGGCCCCTGATAATCGCGATCAATCCCTAGTCGGCGTGGGGCGCCGAGTGGCCTAAGCGCTCA
>CAVYPD010000020.1:0-73391 GCA_963770275.1 uncultured Alphaproteobacteria bacterium | reverse complement strand
GAAGATCTGCCCGCTCGTCGGCTGATACTCGCCAAGGATCAGGCGGAAGAGCGTGCTCTTGCCTGCGCCGTTCGGTCCGATCAAGCAGTGAAGCTCGCCAGGCTCAAGCACAAAGTCCACGCCCGCGGTGACCTGGAGACCGCCGAAGCGCTTGTTGAGCTTGCGGGTCTCAAGGAGGGCCGTCACGCAGATACCGAGCGCCGCGCCCCGAACAGCCGCTGCGGCAGATACGCGAGCGCCAGGATGAGGCCTTCCGGCGCCGAGCGGACGCCGGTGACCACGAGCAGCAGGCCCATCACGACGAGCGCGTACTGGCTTCCATAGACAGTGAGCGCCTGAAAGCCGCCAATCAGAAGGATCGTGCCGAGCAGCGTCGCCGTCAGGTCGCTGCGCCCCCCGACCGCGACCCAGACAACCGGCAGCGCAGCCGCCGTGATGCCCATGCTCGACGGCGTGATGTATTGGCCCCAGGTCGTGTAGAGGACCCCGCTCAAGCCAGCGAGCGAACTGCCGATCACAAAGGCCGCGAGCTGATACTTGCGCACATCATAGCCGAGCATCGTGGCGCGCTCGGGATTTTCGCGGATCGCGACCAGCACGTTGCCGAAGGATGAATTCACCAGAATGCGCAACGCGAGATAGACGATCACGAGCAGCGCAAGCACGAAATAGTAAAGAGGCAGGTCGGGCGCGAGCACGAGGGGGCCGTCCTCGCCGGCCCAAGGGATCGTCAAGTTTGGCATGCCGTTCATGCCGTTGAAGCCATTGAGCCGGGCGGCGCCGATATGCCATTCGGGACCGGCGGTCTGGGCCATGAAGCGTTCGAGAACGAGCGTCACCGCCAGCGTCACGATGCCGAGGAAGACACCGCTGATGCGGCCGAAGAACAGGAAATAGCCCAGCACCGCGGCGATGATCGCCGACAAGGCGACCGCGGCGAGAGTAGCCCAAAGCGTCAACCCGTAGTCGGCGCCCCAGTTGAGCGTGATGACGCCATAGGCGTAGCCGGCAATGCCGAAGAAGGCCGTTTGCCCAAAGCTGAGCGCGCCGCCGTAGCCCCAGATTACGCAAAGCCCAAGCGCCATGAAGACCCAGTTGAAGAAATAGACCGTATTGCCGACGGTGTACGAATCAGTCACGAGCGGATAGGCGGCTGCGAGCGCGAGGACGACTGCCGCCCCGACCCAGAACCGCCATCCGCGTCCGAGCGTCTGCGGGCCTTCGAGCCGCGACGCCAGCCTGAGAAAGAGTGATCGTCGCCCCATCGCGGCCTCAGGTCCTATCGCGCAGGATCAGACCGGATATGCCCCGCGGCAGCACCCGGATAACGATGATGACGGCGATGAGGAGGCCGATCTGGCCTGCCAGCTGGCCTTCCCAGGTCGTCATCGCCGATCGGATAAAGCCCAGGATCACGCCGGCGGGCGCGGTGCCAACGAAAACATCTCCTCCCCCGGTCACGACGGTGACGAAGGCTTCGGTGATCGAATTGAGCCCCCATCGTCGGCACAAGCGTCATGGTTGGCGCGTAAAGGCCGCCGGTCGCGCCGGCGAGCGCGGCGCCGATGCCGAACGTCAGGCTGTAAATGAACCGCGTGTTGACGCCCAGCGCCTCGGCCATGTGGGGAACCTGGATCGTCGCCCGCGCGAGCACGCCGAACCGCGTGAAGTTGAAGAGCAAGTAGAGTCCGGCGAGGATCGCCGCGGCCGTCCCCATGAGGACAAAGCGATAGACCGAGTACGATAGAGATCCGATCTGCACGCTGCCGAGCGGCGTCGAGATGTCGGCGAGGCTGGGGCCGAGCAGGATCAGCGTGCCTTGCGAGGCGATCAGACTGATGCCCCAGGTGGCCACGATCGTATCGAGTGGGCGCCCGTACAGGTGGCGGATGACGAGGCGCTCGAGCAGGATGCCGATGAAGCCTGCGAACAGGGCGCCGCTGACGATCGCTAGCGGCAACGGCGCGCCAAGCTTGGCGACAGTCACAGTCATATAAGCGCCAGCCATGATGAACTCGCCATGGGCGAGATTGATAACGCCCATCATGCCGAAGATGATCGCAAGCCCGCTCGCGCACAGCACCAGAAAGGCGCTTGCGTCTCCAAACTGGTAGAGGAAGCCGACGACGGCGTCGAACATGGAGCGACCTGCAGGGCGCAAAGAACTGGAGACCGACGGGACATCCGTCCCGCCGGAGTTTGCAGAGGCGCCGGACCTTATCCTGCCTCGCCGCGAGCCCTCAGCCCTTGGGCGGCGGATTGCTGGGCGTGTACTGGGCGTTGGGGTTCTTCTTGGTCAGATCGCAGCCCGCTTCGCCGAGCCAATAAGGCTTGATGTCCTGCCAGACCTTCGGGAACGAGATCGAATGGTCGTCGTTAACCTTGGCCAGGAAGATTGTGTGCGACATATGCTGGCTCTTCGGGTCGATGCAAACCTTGCCCTCGGGCGCTTCGACGCAAACGTCGCCCATATCGACGATCTTGCGTAGATCTTCACGCTTCGTCGACCCATTCGCACGCTCCACCATCTCCTTGTAGAGGTAGACGGCCAGATACGAGTTCTCGGCCTCTTGGTTGATGTAAGGTTCGTTCGGGAACATCTTGTGCCATTTGGCGACGAAGTCCTTGCTCTTCTGATCGTCGACTTCCTCGATCCAGTTGGTCGTCACATACATATTGGCGAGGCTCGGCGGCTTGAAGCGCTTGTGCTCATACGCCTGCCCGACATTGACCGAACTGCCCATTGGAATGTGCAAATTCGCCGCGGCAGCCTGCTCGTAATAGGAAGACTGCGCCGTGCCGACGAGCAACGTGATCAGAATGTCGGGCTTGGCCTTTTGGATGTTCTGGATGGTCGAGGCAAACTGTGACACGCCGAGGGGTATGAATTCCTCGCCGACCATCTCTCCGCCGTTCTGCTTGACGATATTACGCACCCATTCGGCCGATATCTGGCCGAAATTGTAGTCGGCGGCGATCGTATAAACTTTTTTGCCGAACTTCTCCATCATCCACGGGATCAGCGTCGAAAACTGCTGCTCGGGCACTGCGCCGGTCACGATCATGTGCGCATCGCAGACTCCGCCTTCGTACTGGTTGTTGTAGAAGACAAAGCCATTGAGCTGGTCAACGATCGGCCGGTAAGCCTCACGCGAGGCGCTCGAGAAACCAGCAAACACCGCGTCTGCCTTATCCTTCTGCAGCACTCGGCGCATGAACTCTTGAAAGCGCGTGTTGTCGGATTGCGTGTCGTAGATCACAAGTTCGAGCGGACGTCCCGCGATGCCGCCCGCCTTGTTGATTTCGTCGGCAGCGAGCTGGATGCCGTGGACCTTGCCGATCGTTGCAAGGGCGAAGTCGCCCGACTGATCCTCAAGCACTCCGAGCTTGATCGGCTCGGCGGCTTTCGCCGCCATCGGCAGCGTCAAAGCCGCCATCGCTGCGCTCAACAACAGTAGTTTCCGCATGTTCAGACCCTCCTCGGTCATGTAAACTTAGGAGCGCGGTCTCGGCTGACCACGCGGATGGAAAATTGCTGTCCGGCTGGAACAAAAATTCGCAGAATTCCTCGAGATCGAGGCGGCGTCGCATGCTTTCGCGGCGAAGCTCGGCATAGGCGTCATCGTCGCTCAGGCCTCGCGCCTGCACGAGCGTGACGACCGCCTTGATGAGAAAGCGCCGGCCGCGACGCTTGCGGTCGCCAATGGCGAGGCGCGTTTCGGCGGATTTGAGTTGCCTATGGTTGTTCACGCCGAGAAAAAGGGCGGAGTAGACCGTCGCGGCCTGGATGGGCTTGCGGAGGATGGCGGTTGCGCCGGCTTCGGCCAGCAGCTTCAGCCGACTTGGCGCCTCGACGCCGACAATTCCAATGACCGGCGCCACGGAGAAGTTGGCGCCGGGCTGCAAAAGAGGCGCAGGATTGATTGGCTGATCGGCGTCGACAAACACGATGTCGCGGTCGGGATCGAGATCCGAGGCGCTGACGCTCTCGACCCGCCGCAGAGATACGCCGAGCTTCAGGAGTGTGCGCTCGAGCACATCGGCGTTGAGCTCGGGACTGGCCCAGAGCAGGCCCTGGCTGCGACGGAAGTTCTGGATCAGGCGATGCGTCGTCATGAGGCGACTCGCAAGACAGGCCGGATAACCACGGCGCCGAAGCGCGACGAATTGCGGATCAGGTAAGGATCCGCAGGCACGGGGCCCGTCGCTTCGCGCAACACGGTGAAGCCGCCGTCCATCGTCGAGCACGCGATCCGGGGCGTGAGGTAGGCGTGCATCGTTTCGGCATCAATCCGGACTTCGCCCTGTGGGGCCATGATTGAGCGCAGCGCCACCGCCCGCTTGACGGCGCAGGCTTCGCCTGTGCCCGCTTCGCTCACCGCAAGCGCAAGTAGGCGCACTGCGAGATAGGTCGCCTCCGCGTCGGCCGATACGACAGGACCATCAGGAAACCGGGCTTGATAGGCTTTGACGAACCGGTCGTTCTCCGGCGTGTCGAGCGAGGAGAAATAGACGCTCGACGTGATGTGGCCGTCGACCGCTGCGGGTCCGATCGCCGCGAGCTCCGGCTCCGACAGCGTGCAGCTTGCGACCGGAATCTCGCGCGCCTGGTCGATGCCTCGGCTACTGCAGGCGGCGCGCAGATCGCGAAGGAACTGATAGGAGGACTCGCCGATCAGGGTGTTGAAGACGAAAGACGGCCGCGCGGCGAGGATCGCGTCGATCGCCTGGCCGAACTCTGTGCAGCCCACGGGAAAATACCGCTCGGCTACGACCGTGCCGCCGTTGGGGCCAATTGCCTCGCGCAGGATCCGGTTGTTCTCCCACGCCCAGATATAGTTGGAGCCGACGCAGAAAGCCTTCGGGCCAACGTAGCTCAACAGATATTCGACGAGCGGCAGGAGATGCTGATTGGCGACCGCGCCTGTGTAGACGACGTTGCCCGAGCTTTCGAACCCCTCATAGTGGGAAGGATACCAGAGAAGCGCGTCCGCCTTCTCGAACAGCGGAATGATCTCTTTGCGGCTGGAAGAGGTGTAGCACCCAATGACATGCTTGATCCCGTTCGCCAGCATCTCGGAGGCCATCGCGGAATAGCGCGCATTGTCTCCTCCGGGATTGAAGATGACCGGGTCAATCTCAAGATCCTGATGCTCCGCCTGCGCTTCGGCGATGCCCAGCAGCGCGCCGCATAGCATGCTTTTCGAGACGACGCTGTAAGGTCCGTCCGACGAAATAAGTATGCCAACAGGTACGCGCAATCTGGCCACAGGCAGCTCAAGCTCCCAAGCGTGTCGACGCCACCAGTCAAGCTGTTGTCGGCGCCGTTGCCGTGGCCTTTGAGGCTTTATCCGCCAGGCTCGCTCTTGGGCAGCTTTGCCCCGCGCCTGATACGTCGAACCGCCTGGAGGCGATTCCGAACCAATCAATCCAAGCAACACCCGTGCCAGACCGCCGTCCGTTCAAACCGGCCGCCCGCGTGGCGACCGCCAAGGCGTAAAGCGCGCGGTTTACGAGCTACCGACCCGTTAGACCTCCCAATCGCTGAACGTTGCAGCTTAGGGCGGAACTTATACCAAAGGCGCACCCGCGTCGAGCCTGCCCAAGTCCTAGGCAATCGCTCAGAACTCAAGCCGGGATGTTCTGCGTGAGTGCGCACCAGAGAGACTACCCGTTGAGAAGGAATGCATCGTGCTTCAATGAAAATGGCAAGGCCTGTCGACAAGGCGCGCGGCCTAGGGCAAGGGTCGGACGCCGCGTTCGTCGGTGTGATCCTATTGTTTGCGAAGCCCGTTCATTGACACGGCGAATTCAAGCGAAGAATACTCAAACGACTTGACCCGACGAATTCGACGGCTGCGCGGGACGGCCTGGCTCGAACGGGCGACAGGAGGTCGTATGCGCGACAATTCGATCAGTTCACCGGCTTCCCATAGAGCCACGACCGCGCCACGCCTCGACCGTCGCGAAGTCCTGGCTGGTGGTATCGCCGTCGGCGCTCTTGCACTGTCCGGCCTCCAGATTGTCGAGGGCGCTTTCTCCCCCGCTTTCGCAGAGCCCAAGCGGGGAGGCGTTCTCAAAGCCGCGTTCTCCGCGGATCCGGCCGGGTTCGATCCGGTGCGAGGTCCGAGCGGCATGTCTCACGTTGTCATCGAGCAGGTTTATTCCACGCTCATGGCGCTGGATCCCGACGCCAAACCCTACCCAGAACTGGCCGAGAGCTACGAAGTCAGCGACGACGGGCTCCAATACATCTTCAAACTTCGGCCCGATGTAACCTTCCATAACGGGGATGAACTGACAGCCGAGGATGTCAAGTTTTCGTTTGACCGGCTTCGAGCCAAAGATTCCGGCTACTCGTACGGTTCACAGGTTGAGACGATCGCGTCTGTCGACGCCGTCGACAAACACACGGTCAGCTTCAAACTATCACGTCGGACAGGGCCCTTCCTGGTCTATATGGCTTTCCCAGGCAGCTCGATCGTGCCCAAGAAACTCGTCGAGTCCGGGCATGATCTCAACGCCAACCCCGTGGGATCTGGCCCATTCAAATTTATCAGCTACGAACCCAGATCGGCGATCAAGTTTGAGCGCAACCCGCATTACTTCCAGGAGGGCAAACCTTACTTCGACGCGATGGAATATCGGATCATTCCTGATGTAACGGCTCTCACGAGCGCCGTCACATCCGGCGAGGTGAATTTTTCCAACGAAATTCCACCGAAAGACTGGGCGTCCGTGACCACCGCTCCAAATCTTAAGACCCAGACTCTCGAAGGGTCCCGCTATTACTGGCTTCTGCCGAACAGCACCGCGAAGCCGCTCGACAATCCGAAAGTCCGCCAGGCGATTGGCCTCGCTCTCGATCGCAAGGCGCTCGTCGCCGGTGGCTTCTTCGGCCAAGCCACACCTATTCTCGGCGGTGTTATTCCAGAGTGGAACTGGGCCCACTCGGACGCCAAATTTTTCGGTGAGCGCGCCGAGGCGGCGAAGGCGAAGGCCCTACTGGCGGAGGCCGGCGTCCCGAACGGTTTCGAAACAAGCATGACGATCGCCTCGTCTTTTCCAGCCATGGTTGCGATGGCGCCGATCATTCAGGCCAACCTCGCCGCAGTCGGAATCAAGGCCGAGATCAAGACGATGGAAATCCCGCGCTACTGGGACGAGGTGTGGGGACCAAGCAAGTTCGATATCACAACGATGTACTGGGTGAGCCCGCTCGCAGATCCTGACGACTTTGTCACGAATAACTATAAATGCGGCATGGCCATCAACGTGCAGAAAAGCTGCAGCAAGGAGATGGACGCCATCCTGGAAGAAGCGAAGAGCGCCGCTACTCAGGATGCGCGTAAGGCGGCTTACAAAACGATGCAGGATCTCTCGCTTCAAGAGATGGATATCGTCCCGCTCGTGAATGCCTGGCTCCTGATCGCTTACGCGAGCAACCTGCAAGGGTTCACGCCTTTACGCACAGGCTTCCTGAAGACGTTGAAGGATTCTCTGGTTCGAAACCTGAACTGAGTATGCCTGGCGCCGCCAGCGGAGTGGGCGCGCATCCGCGGACTCGCCACCGGGTGAATGCGCCCCTTCGTTTCTGAAAGCCGACGCGGATGGCGCGCCTCATTCTGACAAGGCTGGTCTTGTTCGTGCCGACGCTGTTCGCAGCGTCCGTGATCTTGTTCATCGCCATCAATGTCGTGCCTGGCTCTGCGGCGCGTTCGGCTCTCGGCGTCGATGCGACCCCGCAGGCGATCATGCGCTTCGAAGCGTCGAACGGCCTCAATCGCCCACTGGCCGTTCAATACACGGAGTGGCTCGGAAAGGCTTTGCGCGGTGATCTCGGGACGTCCTTCCAAAATCGCGTTCCGGTCGCGCCTGAGATCCTTAAACGGCTACCGACAACGCTCGAACTCGCGATCCTTGCCTTCCTGCTTGCCAATGCAATCGCCCTGCCGCTTGGCGCCCTAGCGGCTTTGCGTCATCGCCGGATGACAGACGTCGCGATCTCCACGCTTGCGACGATCCTCGGCGCCATTCCGAGCTTCTGGCTCGCGACCCTGCTGGTGCTCATTTTTTCCCTTCGCCTGAAGCTCCTTCCCGCAGGGGGCTACACACCGTTTTTTGATAATCCGAGGCAAAACCTGATCCAGATGATTCTGCCAGCGGTCTCGCTCGGTCTCGTATCGTCGGCGCTGCTCCTTCGCATCATGCGCACAACGATGTTGGAGGTGCTGAACTCGGACTACATACGCACGGCCCACGCCAAGGGCGCTCCGGAATGGATCGTCATAACGCGCCATGCCCTGCGCAATGCGCTCATCCCCTATCTCACCGTCGGCGCCGTGGAGTTTGGCTTCCTGTTCGGTGGAGTCGTCGTCATCGAAGATATATTCCGGCTTCCCGGTATCGGCTCACTTGTGCTTGTCGGCATCATCAACCGCGACTATCCCGTCCTTCTGGGTTCGGCGCTTGTTGTCACAATCATCGTGCTGTTCGCGAACATGGTCGTCGACACATTCGCTGGGCTGCTCGACCCGCGTCAGTTGCGCCCGAGAGAAGCCGGCCGGTGAGCGCATTTGCGGACTACAGTGTACGGCGACACGGCCTTCTCACGCTGGGCGTCGCCATTGTCGCCATGGTTGTGCTTTCTGCGGTCTTCGCTCCATGGATTGCGCCCTACTCGCCATACGATCTCGACGTCACGGTCATGCTCGAGGGGCCGTCAACGGCGCACTGGCTTGGGACCGATGAGCTGGGCCGAGACGTCCTCTCCCGCACAATCTTCGCGGCGCAAATTTCGGTGAAGGTCGCGCTCTTTGCGGTCGGCGTGGGGCTCACGGGCGGCACAGTCATCGGGATGCTCGCGGCATACTGCGGCGGCGTGGTGGACATGGTGCTCATGCGGCTCATGGAGCTGCTCTTTTCGTTCCCGGCGATTCTTCTCGCCGTCGTTTTGATGGCGTCGCTTGGCACGAATGTCCTCAATGCGATGCTCGCGATCGGAATCATCTTCATCCCGGGTTTCGCCCGGCTCGCGCGCGCTTCGACGCTCTCCGCGCTTCAGCAGCAATATGTGGAGGCAGCTCGCAGCATCGGTATGAGCCATTCACGCATTGTCATGCGCGAGCTGCTTCCAAATGTCGTAACGCCTCTGCTTGTGGAGGCGGCTGTCGCTTTCGCCTACGCGGTGTTGCTCGAATCCGCTCTGAGCTTCCTCGGGCTCGGCGCCCAACCGCCCGAACCGTCCTGGGGCAATATGCTCAATACGGGACGCGGGTTCATGGCGCAGGCCCCCTGGCTCAGCATAGTTCCTGGATCGGCCCTTTTCTTATGCGTTCTCGGCTTCAATCTCTTGGGCGACGGATTGCGCGATATGCTTGATCCGCATCTGAGGGACTGACATGGCGCTCCCGCCACGCGACCGCGCTGGCCAAACTCTCGAGATTCGCAATTTGTCGATCGCCTTCTCGACGCGGCGCGGTCATGCCCGCGTCGTCGATAATGTCAGCCTTTCGATTGGCGCCAGCGAGATCGTGGGGGTGATCGGCGAATCCGGCAGCGGCAAGACGCTGACCGCTTTGGCGGCTCTCGGCATGTTGCCTCGCGGCGCCCGCATCGAGTCCGGGCGCATCCTGCTGGGAGGCGAGTCCCTTCTTGACATGACAGAGCGGGAGCGTCGCGCCATGCGCGGCGACCGGGTGGCTTATATCCCCCAGGACGCTCTGCGCTCCCTCAATCCGACGTTGCGCATCGGCGTCCAGGTCGGGGAGCCGTTGGCTCTGCATCGTGCCATGACCTGGGACATCGCAAAACGGAAAGCGGTAGAGCTTCTTGCAGCTGTTCGTCTCCGCGATCCTGGGAGGCGAGCGGAAGAATACCCGCATCAATTTTCAGGCGGCATGCAGCAGCGCGCCATGATCGCCATGGGCTTGTGCCTTGAGCCTCAATTGTTGATCGCCGACGAGCCAACGACCGCGCTCGATGTGACCGTGCAAGCGCAAGTGCTGCAGCTGGTGCGAGATATTCGGAAGGAGCACGGAACATCGATCTTTTTCATCACTCACGACCTTGGCGTTGTGGCTGACCTTTGCGATCGCGTGTACGTCATGTACGCGGGCGCGATTGTGGAAGAAGGCCCGGTCGACCGGATTTTCGACCGCCCCAGCCATCCTTATACGCGGGGTCTCCTGCGCGCGACCCCTGCGGTGCATGGCTCGAAAGAGGCCCTCGTCCCGATACCCGGACAAATCCCGCTTGCGACGGAACGGCCCGAGGGCTGTCGCTTCGTTGACCGGTGCGCTTTCGCCATCGCCCCTTGTCGCAGTCCGCCCCCTTGGGTCGAGATTGAAGCGAACCACAGGGTGCTCTGCGTCCGAGCGGGCGACGCGGAGATCGCGGCGTGAAAGCACCGCTGCTTGAGATCCGCAAGGCGTGCCGAACCTTCCGCACCGGCGTAAGTCCATTTTCGCGTGACGCCTTCACCGCCGTCGACAACGTTTCGTTTCGACTGGAGAATGGTCGCACGTTGGGGATCGTTGGCGAGTCAGGGTCGGGGAAGTCGACGCTGCTTCGGATGATCCTTCGCCTCATCCGCCCGACCTCCGGCGAAATCCTGTTCGAAGGTAGAGACATTTGGACCCTCTCCGGAGGTGAGCTCCTCGGCGTACGGCGGCAGATGCAGGCAATTTTCCAGGATCCCGCCTCTTCGTTCAATCCGCGCCAGTCGATTGGGACGATCCTTGCTGCGCCGCTCGAAGTGCACCGCATAGGAACGACGGCTAAGCGCGCCAAGACAGTGGCTGACACGCTCGAGCTTGTTGGACTTTCCTCGACCTACGCATCACGTCGCCCCCATCAGCTTTCGGGTGGGCAGCGTCAGCGGGTCGCCATAGCTCGGGCGATCATCCTGCGGCCCTCCTTGATTGTGGCCGATGAGCCGACATCAGCGCTGGACGTTTCGGTGCAAGCGCAAATCCTCGCCTTGCTCCAGAAGATCAATCGAGAGCTCGGGCTTGCTTGTGTTTTCGTGAGTCACAATCTCGGCGTCATTCGCGTCATCGCCGACGATGTTGCCGTCATGCGGCGCGGAAAAATCGTTGAGGCGGGGCCCGTCGAGCAAGTCTTTGAAGCACCGCGCGAGGAATATACGCGCGCATTGATTGACGCGGTTCCCGACCCGTCCCGCCGAAGATCGCCCGTTTCGTCCTTCCAATCCGTTGCCGAGGAGTAGCGTCATGCTCGAAGTGAACACGTTTTCGATCTCGGCGCGCTGCGCAAGGACCGGGATGCTGGGGGTCGCGGTGTCGACTGCCGTGCCTGGCGTGGGCGGCATCTGTCCCTTCGTGAAGCCCTGCGTCGGAGCTGTTTCGACCCAGTCCTGGGTCAATCCCTACCTCGGGATCGACGGGTTAAAGTTGCTGGAACAGGGGCACACCGCACAGCAGGCGCTGGATGCGCTGATCGAGGCGGACCCCGGCAGAGACGTTCGGCAGCTCGGAATCGTGGACGCAGCAGGCCGTAGCGCCGCCTGGAGCGGCCCCCAGTGCACGAACTGGTTCGGCCACATCACCGGCCCTGAGTTCTCGGTGCAGGGAAACATGCTGGTCGGCGAGCGTACGATTCAAGCGATGGCGGAAGCCTTCACGGGTTCCGCCTGCCTGACGCTTCCGGAGCGCCTTATGGCCGTGCTCGAAGCTGGCCAGTCGGCCGGAGGCGACAAGCGAGGCAGGCAGTCAGCGGCGATGCTGGTATACAAAACAGAGGAATTTCCTTACCTTAGTCTGAGGGTTGACGAGCACCCACATCCCGTGGCGGAATTGCGTCGGGTCTTCGAAGTCGCGCGTCATCAGTTGCTGCCGTTTGTTGACGGCATGCCCTCCCGGAAAAATCCGATGGGCGATCTCCCGAAGACCGTGACGGACATGCTGATGATACCGCCTCCGTACAGACCAGGCGGCGGTGGTTCCGGGCTTTAGGTTTAGATTAGCGCCTCGCAAGATCGACTTGAGCCGCAGGCCAGAGTTCATCCAATGCTCGAGGCGACCGGTACTCGCGATCATGGCGTGGTGCCCGTGGAAGGCTCCAAAGGATCAGGTTTATTTTTGACATTACTTCAGGTTTCTGGACATCGATCCGCGGGTCGCACATTCGATCCCACATCCGGCGGCTCGAAGATGCCGAGTTTGCACCTCGCTCGTTGGCCGACCATCTGACCTCCCCTGCTCGCATGCGCATACTTGCGTTCAAAATCGTTCACTGGGCTGAGCCCTGTCGTGAAGGCGCAAATGCATATTCTTACGGGCTGACGACTGAGTGCCTTACGGTGACGCAGAGCACAGTTATAGGCCTCGCTGGTCTAGCTAACCTGCCTCACGAGTTGATACTCCGCGCTGCAAATTGGATAAAGTTGGCCCTACTGGCCAACGGGCGGGAGACCCCCTACCTTCAACTCGAGACACTGGGTCGGTGCAGACCCGCGGGGTCTGTAAAACCGAGCCCCGGCGCTTCCGTCCGATCAAGATTTCTCACTTTTTCCAGTTTTCTAGCTCGTTTTCGAGGGAAAGGTCTCAGTCGACCATCTTGCCCAGCTATTTTTCTTTTCTCATCGAGCGACGTTTTTTCTTGGCCCCGGTTAACTGTAAACAGTCGTGTTTCTCTTCTCGGGAGAAACGGCCTACTCGGGATCGCACGGCATGGCCGGAATGCGCAGATACCGTTGAAAAAGCCGTCAAATATTCGCTCTGATGGGAAGCTCTTAGGATTTCGAGAAGGATGCCCATGCGGTAGCCGACGGTCAGCATGCGGATCGCTCTGGATCGACCGAAGGTCGACCCATCTGGCTGTAAAAAGGCTTCAGCGATTGGGCAGGTCATCGAGGGCGAGATGGTCAATGCCCTGAGCATGTGATCGAAAGGGGCTCAGGGCAGAAATCATAGAACAGCCGCTCAGGCGCTCCTTGAAAGCCCAGCCGAGAACGCCCGCGCAGGAAACTGATGGCGTCAAACTCATGCAGGCCGAAATCATCCGGTGGCGGACGCAGTACCCCGGCTTCTTCACTCAACCGACGCAGAACACGATCTTCGTAGTCAACACCAAGCACCGCCCAGGATTGTTCCCGGAGGCCAACGGCGATAGGCAGTGTCGACAGTTCTTCATCCGAAAATATTCGTATCGTACCTTGCGCTCACAACGATACTGGAACCAGCTTTTGACAGTCGACGCGCTTAAGGAAAGGGCAATTAGTAGCGCCAAGTTCGTATGTTTAAGGAAAAAAACTCTTGATAAACAAGTGTAGGGGAAAAGACGCGCAGCGGTTGCTGCGCAATCGGCCCGGACGTTATTTCCAGGTGGCTTTGTACCCTTCTGGAACGCGGGGTTGGATAGTGGTGAGGCGCGACGCATTGACTGGTACGACACGATGGTTTCGTAAATACTTACTGAGACCGATCACGCATCGGCTCTGTGAGATGATGCCAGCTGACCGGTTCGCCCGGCGCCGGCCAAGTTCGGAGCGATTTAAGAGGGAACGCCTAGTTCGCTGGCGATCATGTTTGCTGAGATGACTCGGCGAGCAAGGCATAGCAGAGCGTTAACCGCAGTTCGACAAGCCGGCGAGGAGGCGCGCCCGAGCAGGCACTAGGAAATCGCTGGCTTAAAGCCGGTCGCCGTTCCTCCCGCGCAGCTAAAGATCCTAGGTGGGTCTAGCGCGGGCAGTTGCGGACTAGAACGAACGCTAAAGAGCGGTGTGTGGGACCGAATGTGGGATCAAAGTTCAAATTAATCGGTACTATTTGATAAAGATAACAAAACTAGCGAATGATCGTGCCCTCTTGCGGCACCAATTCAGGTGCTGATCGATTAAACTGGTGGCCAGGGTCAACAGCTCGTCGCCACGACCTCCTTCTCAGCGCCCCGCGGATCAACCGGAATCGCGTCGAGACTAGGGAGTTCCGCTGTCAGGCCGTCCGCCGTGACAGTGCCGACGCCCCGCGCTCGCGACGACGTAACCCGTTGCCTTTCAGCGATGGGCTGGGCGGCCAATCGATATCGAAGCGGGGCGTGGTCCGCCAGACCAAACTGTCATCGCTCCCGGCGCATCTCTCGAGCGTGCGCTTCCGTTCGCCGTCGATCGGCTCATTGGTCCTTCGTTGCCGCAGCGCGCCAATGTGTCGCCGGCCGGCCCAGCAAGCTCGACACATTCAGGCTGGGCGCTAGCCCCCAGCTGTCGCGGGCAGGGAAGGGACCAACGACAAGGCGAGACAGCGGTCCTCGCCGAATGCCCCGCCAGCGTCATCAATGCGCCACGCGACCCAATCAGGCCGCTATGTCCGATCCAATTTTCACCAGATAAGAAGCGCACTCATTCACCGTGTTATATTCCCACAACAAAGTCGGGGGCAGCTCCACACCGACCTCCTCCTCAATTTCCATCGCCAAAATGACTGCATCGATGGACTGCAATCCGTATTTCGAAAATGGAGCGTCCGGATCCATGCCGTTCTTCACCCTAAGCGATGTCGAAATACGCTTAATCAGCCACTCTTGCATCTCATTCAGATCTTTGGCCTTCGACATAATGTTATCCCCCAATTTCGTTGCTCAGCACCAACCTTGAAAGTGCCGCCTCAGTTGCTTCCCAGGGCGGCTGCACTCACCGAAAACATACGATTGTCTCGATAGAGGCTCCGCAACTCTTGCAGCAGCTCCGGCCGAGACGCGTCAATGACATCATCGTGATGGATATCGAGATGTTTGTCAAAAATCCTGGCTAGCGCTGGGACTAACCACGCGCCGCCCGCAAAGAATGAAGAGCTGTTGGTTCGATTCCAGATCCAGGCGTGCAGGCACGATGCGGCGGCATGCAATGCGCAATATCGCTGTGCGGCTCTGAACATCGCGGCGGATTGCAAGTGCCCATGTTCGAACTCGGATTCGGCGAAGTTATCGTTATGCACTCTGATCTCATGCATAAGCTTTTTGCCGAACGCTAAAATCCGATCGATTTCGGCCGGATTAGCGGTGTTCTCAGCTCGCTCCGATTTCAGATGTTCAAGGCTGTACTCTACACCCTCCAAAGCGTCGTTGGCTTGCGTACTCACCAAACTTAATCTTTGACCGTTCCAAGCCGGGACGGTGGTGTTCATGTCGAAGATCTGGCCAAGCCTGGAACCCTGATCGCCGCGCACGCCGCGCCGTCGGGCGAGATGCCTGAACTGGAGCATCAACGCATGCAAATTCACCACCGTGCTTCCATCGAAGAGACTGACAACTGCGGCGTCTCGCAAGACCCTTTGAAACGTTCCGAACTCGTGCTCTTCGCGCATGTAATAGCGCGCCCCAAGCACGACCGAAAGGTTCTGGATCATCGTTTCGATCGTTGTCGGAACAAAGTATTTGACGATCGAAGCCCAAAGGCTGGACTGTTCCGGCACGACGTGAAACGATCTCAGTCCAGCATTCGTCACGCAATCACAAATAAGGAGATCAAGGAACGCATCGGAAAGCACCCCCGCTGCATGGGGAAGGTCGATAACAAGCTCGTCATAAAGCTTGCGATTCAGTGCAAAACTTAATGTGGTTCGCAACGCAGTGTCGCCCGCTCCAAGCGAGATGGCTGCGCAGAGGGCTCGTGTAATCTGGAAGCCCCTTAACGCGAGTTGAAGCCCTTCTCCTTCTCCGCCAAGCAAACTTTGTGCCGGAACCGGGCAATGTTCAAACTTGATACCGCTGATGTCCGAGCCGCGCATGCCGTGCGTCGAGAATCTTTGGAAAATTCGAATATCGCTTCGGGTCGAGCTCACCTTTATCCAGCATGAACAGCGACAAGCCGCGGGGACCGGCTGACGGATCCGTGGTCGCCAGCACAAAACAGAGCCCCCGACGGTCGCGCGATTAATGGGCCACTTCTCGCCCGTTATCTCAAATCCGTCTGCGGTTCGCCGCGCTACGGTATCGCTGGCCGCCAAATCAGCGCCGTGGTCCCTTTCCGAATAGGCAAGGCACATCGCCCCATGCCGCTTCATCATGTAATCGGCCAGCCATCGCTTCTGTTCGTCGCGTGCCCGCCAGTCCAGGTCAAAAACGACCAAAACAACGTGGAGAACGTCACGGCGCTTGACGCATCGCGTCGCGACAGCACACGTATCACCTCTCCCAGTTCGGAGAACGACCGAAACGATCCCCCTAATTCTTCTGGGACGTAATGGCGAGCGAGGTGGCTCTCGTATAGCCAGCGAATAGCCTCCTCGGGAAACTGTTCGGTCTCATCAATTTTCTGTGAATAGGCAAACGACAGCGGGTTGTCAGGATTGTTGGGATCGCCCAACTGGGATTCCAAGGCTTCCGTCAGCGTGGTCTTCATAACGGCTGTTGCAATTTGGTTCATGTCCAATTCCAATAAATTAGGACAGCGGGCCGTCGTTCAGCACAAAGAGTGTCTCAAGACTGCCGTCCAACAGCGCCGCGCGGCACGCTCGCCGCTGTATTTTCCCGCTTGATGTCTTCGGGATTGTATTCCGCCTGACGAGTGCGACCGCGTACGCGCGAACCTCGAATTCCAAAGAGATCTGCTCACGTATCTTGGCGGCGACCTCTTCGAACTCAATAGTCGACGGATGGTCTTTTCGGTTCAACTCCTGAACGACGCCGAGGCTCTCCTCTCCGTCGATCGTCAGCGGGAACGCGGCGCTCTCCGCGGTTTCCACCGCCGGATGGCACTTTTGAGAAACCCACTCGATGTCCTGAGGAGCATAGTTCGCCCCGCGGATGATGATCATGTCCTTGAGCCGGCCTGAAACAAAAAGCTCTCCATTCTGCAGAAAACCCAGATCCCCGGTCCGCAAGCCAAGGTCCTTCTTCGGTATCTTTTAAGAATGCTTCGAATATCTCCTGAGACTTGACCGGCTGATTCCAATATCCGGCAGCCACCGCGCGATCCGACACCCAGATTTCCCCGATCTCGTCACCTCGGCACTGGGTTAGAGTTTCTGGATTGACGATGGCGACTTTGGTGTCGCCCACCAGTTCACCGCAACTGACAACCTTTCGGCCCACGCCGCCGGTCTCGACAGGGGTCACGCGCCCATCAAAGACAGCATCGGCGTCCAACTCGAGAACGCGCGGTCCAGAGTTAAGTCGTGTTGATGAAACGAGCAACGTCGCCTCGGCAAGCCCGTAAGCTGGCGCGGAGGCGGCTCTCCGAAAACCGCACGGCTCGAACGTCTCGATAAATTTCTCCAACACCTCTGGGTTGATGGGCTCTGCCGCATTTCCAGCAGCTTTCCAGCTGGCGAGGTTTAAGCCCGCGCGTTCCTCGGGGCTTACTCGGCGAATGCAATGCTCATAGGCGAAATTCGGCGCCTGAGAATGCGTACCGCCGTATTTGGAGATCGCCCCGAGCCAGTGTGACGGCCGTTTCAGGAACGACAACGGGGACATGAAATAACACGGATCGCCACTGAACAACGGCTGCAACAGGCCCTGCACCAGGCCGTAGTCGTGAAAATGAGGCATCCATGTTACGGTCACGCCGCCGCCATAGCCGCATGACTTATGCAAGGCGCCAAGATGGTGCATCAGGTTTTGATGCGTTATAACCACCCCCGACGGCGAACTGGTAGATCCTGAGGTATACTGAAAATAGGCTGGCGCCGTCGCGTCAATCGGTTCGGCGCCCAAGTCGTTGTCGCCTTCCTCGAGTTCGTCGGTCACGACCCAAGGCGTGCCCTCGAAGTCCCAGAGGCTACTGCCGCTGGCCGAGGCCATGTTGAAAATCTTGCGGGTCGTCAGGACGAAGGCGGCGTCAGCGTCCTCAGCAACCGCCCTTAGGCGGGGCATCGTGCGAAGAAGATTCCAAGTCTCAGGAGCCGGCACGGGGACCGCCACCACGTTCCGAGACAGGCAGGCCAAAAAGGCCGCCATAAAATCGGGACCTTGCGGATAAACTAGCAGAGCTCGTTTGCCAGTTGATCCGATCTTCCGGAGATGCGCGCCAACCTTGGCGACCTCACGATAGAGATCCGAATAATCCCACTGATTTCGAACTTCGAATCCAGACGAGAAACGTATAACAGAGATCTTTTTCGCTTTGCCGAACCCTATCGTTCAGCAAATCCCGCATTGTTAAATAACGTTCACTCATTCGTCGAAGTCCAAAGATTTGCTGCTGTTAGCGTTAGCATGCGGCTCGTAAGCGGGGACTAACGCTGCCCTTGAAAGTTGCCCTTGCCGACGTCTCGTTATGGTCGTAATAATAAGCAACATCAGGTTGGACAACGCAACTAAATTTTCGGTGTACGAGCTATATGCCTCAGGGGCGGTAGGAATTCGCTAGATATTGCTGAGGCTTAAGTGAAGTCGTGACCGTTCAGTGACAGGGACTTCGGAGTGCAGGGCATGAAATTTCGACCACCGCCAATGCAGCCAGCCTTTTCGGGAACGGGACACCTTGTCGTTTGGATTGCAGCCTTGGCTGCAATTTTACTGTCACCAATTTTGACCGCGCTCGTCGTAAGTCCCGAAACGCGATATCTCGTGATGTCCAAGCGCGTTGGCCCATCAGACTGGCATACGAACGCAAGTCCTCAAAGAGACGGGACCGCTCGACATTCTCGTCCTCGGCAATTCGAGAATGCTAGACGGCGATCGACCACTCGGCCCTTCGCGAAGACGTGCAGGGCCAGACGGGCCTTTGAAATCCGAAACAATCGCCGCCAGATTTAATGGCTACGATTTGAGTTATACCTTTCTCAAGGACTTCTTCATACATCGCCATGCGCGATTGGTTATCATAAACTATCCCGATATTCCTCAAATCGATAACCATCCGGGTGAAAAATACATTCGCACGCTCGGACAGCCCGATCCAGGGCTGGATATCAAAAGTCCCTAGTCTCGCGTCACAAATTACGCGGAAATGGCGCTGATCGGACCGCGGCTCGCTCTGGCTTCCATCATTCGTCCCGGATCGCTAACGCGGCAAGGATACCGAACGATGGAGGATTTTCCTGACTTTGAAAAGACGACGAGGGAGTTACACGCCCGATGAGGGGTACCAAGAAGATAAAAACTCTCCTCGAGCCCCCTTTGCGCACTACGATTCCCCGGACAAACCACAACCAGCCATAATCATAAGTCCAGGAGCCCCGCTTCCTGCCGGGGTGATTTTGACCGACAGGCCGCTTACATCAATCGAACTCCGCTTATCTTCCCGCAATCAAAGCGTTATGCGAAAGAGAATGGCGCCATCCTTGCATTTATGAAGCTGCCAATGGCAACACAGCCAAGAACCGATTGAGTTATCGAGGCAAGTGCTTGCGCTCGGAGTTCCTGTCATCGCCGCATCGACCGAAATGATGTTTGGAAATGTCTCGGCTGATCGCATAAAAGAAAACTACTTCGATCACTTACACTTTAACTCGAACGGAGCTCGTCGAAGCGCGCAGGTTTTTGGTCCGGCGCTCCAAGACGTTGCTTCAGCAAACCAGAGGCTGACAAATGCGCTCTTTTCTTCTGCTTTTGTTCTGCCTTCTGGCGTTTCTGTCAGTTGGTCTGTTTGCCAGAATTTCTTCGCTTAATATGGACGCCGGCGTCCTGTACGCGCAATTTTGATATGTCAGATCTGCTTTTTTCGACCACCGCGCTTGTCGCCCTATTTTATTTTGGCATTGCGACTGCTGTCGCGCGCCTGATGCCGGTCGGCGCAATTCGCAGCGCCGTCTTCGCGATTATCAACGTTGCTGCTGTTTGGCTAATATTCTTTACGGGAACGCAATCAGGCGCGTTCTCGATGTTGCTATACATTCTATTTTTGTCAGTATTCTGGATATTGCTTCGCATTGCGCAAACCCGATCCCGTCATCTGTTTCTACTCGGCTTTGTACCTCCGATCGCTTGGCTCGTCTTTGCCAAGACAACCGGCCTGCTGTTCTTCGTTGGGCTCTCCTATATGTTGTTCCGTTGCGCGCACGTGGAGTGGGAACTTAGTAAGCGAAAGATAAAAATGATGTCTTTTCCAGATTACATGGCGCATTGTTTCTTTGCGCCGACATTTCTTATCGGACCGATTTCTCCCTACAGCTATTTTGAAGGATCATTCAACGCAGGTGTAGTTTATAAAAAAGAAGATGTGATTGATTGCTTGCTAAGGATATTTAAAGGTGCCGCGAAAGTTGTAGTCATCTCTGGGGTATTCTTGCAGACTTAGCCCAGATGCGCTCATTATCGACTATAGAACGCACAAAATATACGAAGTCCTTATAGCAATCATCGGATTTTATATCTATATGTACGCCAACTTCTCAGGCCTGAATGACGTGTCAATTGGCGCCGCCGGCCTGATGGGTATTGCGGTAAAGGAGAATTTCAACCGGCCGTACAAGTCTCAAAGCGTCACCGAAATGTACACTCGCTGGCACATGACCTTGTCGGAATGGATGAGGGACATTGTCTTCTTTCCGCTGGCCGCTTTTCTGATGCGACGTGCAACGTGGCTGTCGCGCTATCAGTCGTCCGCCGTCGCGACGATGACAGTATTTATACTTTTTGGCGTGTGGCACAGCGGCGCAAGCCTCGGCTGGCAATACTGGCTCATGGGCTTTCTTCTGGGCGCGGCTGTCGTCGTCGAGTTTTACCTCGGGCAATGGGTTAGGCAATGGCCAGACGCCGAGCGTTTCGCTCTTCCACCGATGGCTGCCAGGGTGGCCCGTACGCTTTACGCAAACCTCTATTTCGCGATGGCCGCATCGCTGATGTCGATCAATTGGCAACAACGAGGCGTGACTCCTGCCGACTGGATAAGGGGGATTGGCCGATTCTTGTGACGGGATGTCGTACGACGGATGGGTCCGAGTTCAACCGCAGGGAAGCCGTACTCCTGGTCCACCAGGCTTGGTTCATTTGGCTCGGTTCCAAGCTTCTTCACACGATCGAGCCTGACACGACCGAGCCCGTGCCCGGCATTGATCGCGCATGCAAATCTGACCTCACGACAGCAAGGAGGTCAGAGTGGATGCTCAACGACGTGATCGCCTTCCGAGGCGTCGGCGTCACTGGTCGACGGTCGCCAATTTGTCGGGGCCGAGCGCCAAGGCATCGCAATCGGCCGAGCCATGCACTGCAACGCCGACCTCATCGTGCTCGACGAACCGAAAACCACTAGTCGGCGCGGGTAACGCGGAACTCAGAACGATAATGTTAGATTGCTTATTGAGTTCAGAATGCTTTTAGGCAAAAAGCCTTTGGCAAGTGGGCTTGCGCCGGACTCGGAAAGCTCCAACCATCGATGATATGGTGCTGCACACGACGCCAGGCTTTCGCGTGGCGTTTCCAAAGGGAGGAATACGAATGAATCTGAAAACTCTGGCCGCCGCGGTCGCGGTCGGGCTCCTGACTGCCGGAAGCGTCGCGTACGCGCAGGACAAGGGCACGATCGGCATCGCCATGCCCACCAAGACGTCAGCTCGCTGGATCGCTGACGGCGACAATATGGTGAAGACCCTGCAGGCCAAGGGCTACAAGACCGATCTGCAATACGCCGATGACGATATTCCCAATCAACTCGCGCAGGTTGAGAACATGATCACCAAGGGCGATAAAGTCCTGGTGATCGCGGCCATCGACGGCACGACGCTGTCGAACGCGCTGCAGAAAGCCGCCGACGCTGGCATCAAGGTCATTTCCTATGACCGTCTCATCGTCGGCTCGCCCAATGTCGACTATTACGCGACCTTCGACAATTTCAAGGTCGGCGTGCTCCAGGCCACCAGCATCGTCCATGGCCTCGGCCTCGACGCTGGCAAGAACGGTCCGTTCAACATCGAATTGTTCGGCGGGTCGCCCGACGACACCAACGCGTTCTATTTTTATAATGGCGCAATGTCGGTCCTGCAGCCTTACATCGACAGCGGCAAGCTCGTCGTCCAGTCGAAGCAGATGGGCATGGACAAGGTCGGAACCCTTCGCTGGAAGGCGGAGGTCGCTCAGGCGCGCATGGACAACCTCCTCAGCGCCAATTACACCCAGAAGCGCGTGGACGCAGTCCTCTCGCCCTATGACGGCCTCAGCATCGGCATCATCTCTGCGCTGAAGGGCGTCGGCTACGGCACAGCGGATCAGCCGATGCCGATCATCTCCGGGCAAGACGCCGAAGTCCCCTCGGTCAAGTCGATCATCAACCACGAGCAATATTCGACGATCTTCAAGGACACGCGCGATCTCGCCAAGGTGGCCGCTAACATGGTTGATGCGGTGGTTTCCGGCGGCAAGCCGGAGATCAACGATACGAAGACCTACAACAACAAGGTCAAGATCGTGCCGTCCTATCTGCTGACCCCGGTCACGGTCGACTCCACCAACTGGCAGAAGGCGCTGGTCGACACTGGCTACTACAAGGCTGACCAGCTCAAGTAATCCGACTCGCTGACGACTAAGGGTCTTCGCGCCGAACTTTTCGCGCGCTGAAGCCCCTTTTTCGTTGCCGGCCGAGGCATTCACATTGCATGGTCTGGCAGACTAATCGCCTGCCGCAACTGACGAGCCTTGAGTTATGACTCCCATTCTGGAAATGAGGGGGATCACAAAGACTTTTCCCGGCGTCATCGCGCTGCGCGATGTCAATCTGTCGGTCCGCGAAGGCGAGATTCACGCGATCTGCGGTGAGAACGGTGCCGGCAAGTCGACCTTGATGAAGGTGCTGAGCGGGGTTTACCCTTACGGTTCTTACGAAGGGCAGATCGTCTTTCAGGGGCAGGAACGCCGCTTTTCGCGCATCGCCGACAGCGAGCATCTTGGCGTCATAATCATCCATCAGGAATTGGCGCTCGTGCCGCTCCTGTCGATCGCCGAGAATATCTTCCTCGGCAACGAACCGGCCAAAATGGGCGTCATCGATTGGAGCGTGGCCTTCAACCGGACGCGAGACCTCCTGAGCAAGGTCGGGCTCAAGGAATCGCCGAACGCGCTCATCACCAATCTGGGGATCGGCAAGCAGCAGCTTGTCGAGATCGCCAAGGCGCTCGCCAAGAAGGTGAAGCTGCTGATCCTCGACGAGCCGACCGCCAGTCTCAACGAAACCGACAGCGATGCTTTGCTGCGTTTGCTCGTCGAGTTCAGGACTCAGGGCATCACTTCGATCATCATTTCACACAAGCTCAACGAACTGGCCAAGGTAGCCGACCAGATCACGGTGCTGCGCGACGGCGCGACGGTCGAGACCATCGACTGCCGCCGCGAGACGATCAGCGAAGCCCGCATCATCAAGAGCATGGTCGGACGAGAGATGTCCGATCGTTATCCGCTGCGCGTCCCCAAGATTGCCGAGCGCCTGTTCGAGGTCGAAAACTGGCGCGTCGAACACCCGCTCCACGCCGGACGCCAAGTGATCAAGGGCGTCGACCTGCATGTCAACCGGGGCGAGGTTGTTGGCATCGCCGGATTGATGGGCGCCGGGCGCACCGAGCTCGCCATGAGCATTTTCGGACGCGCCTACGGACGAAACATCACCGGCCGCGCCCTCATGGAGGACAAGGAGATCGACGTCTCGACGGTGCAGAAGGCTGTCGCCAACGGCATCGCCTACGTGACCGAGGACCGCAAGAGTCTCGGACTGGTCTTGAGCGAGGACATCAAGAACAACGTCACGCTCGCCAATCTGCCGGGCATCGCCTGGCGCGGCGTGATCGACAAGCACCAGGAAAATCGGATCGCCCAACAATATCGCAGCCTGCTCAAGATCCGCTCCTCGGGGATCTTTCAAAAGACGCTCAATCTCTCGGGCGGCAATCAGCAGAAGGTCGTCTTGAGCAAATGGCTGTTCGCGCAGCCGAAGGTGCTCATCCTCGACGAGCCGACGCGCGGCATCGACGTCGGCGCCAAATATGAGATCTATACGATCATCAACGATCTGGCGGCGGCAGGAAAAGGCGTCATCGTCATTTCATCGGAAATGCCGGAATTGCTGGGCATCTGCGACCGCATTTACGTCATGAACGAGGGCAAGTTCGTCGACGAAATGCCGGCGAAGGGCGCCACTCAAGAGATGATCATGGCCTCGATCATGAAGCAATATGGGGTTGCGGCGGCATGAGCACGGAAACGATCATCACCGGGGTGCCCGCCGCTGAGCCGTTGGCGGGCGACGCAAGTTTCTGGAAGAGCAATCTTCGCGACTACGGGCTACTTGTTTCCCTGCTTCTCATCATGGCGTTCTTCGAGGTCGTCACCGGCGGCGTACTCTTCCGCGGCGTTAATGTGACCAACCTCATCCTCCAGAACAGCTACATCGTCATCATGGCGCTCGGCATGCTGTTGGTGATCGTCGGGGGCAACATCGATCTTTCCGTCGGCTCGATCGTTGGATTCGTCGGCGGCTGCGCGGCGATCATGATGGTGGGGTTTCATGTTCCCTGGGCCGACATCGACGTCAAGCTTCCCTGGCAACTGGTCATCCCGCTTGCGCTGATCCTGGGCGGCGTTATCGGCGCTAGCCAGGGCTATTTCATCGCCTACAGCAAGATCCCGGCCTTCATCGTAACCCTCGCCGGCATGCTGATCTTCCGCGGGCTCACCGGAAACATGCTGCAGGGCCAGTTCGTCGGACCGTTCGCCAAGGGGTTCCAATCGATCAGCGCCGGCTTCATTCCGGACTTCAGCGACTTCGGGATCCTCAAGGCGCCGCCAGGACAACCGCAGTTCTTCTGGCTCTCGATGCTGATCGGGGTGGCTGGGGCCATCTTGCTGATCTACACGAGCACCCGCCGGTGGATGCGGGACAACGCGCAGGCAATGGAGACGGAGCCGTTCGCGCTGTTCATAGGCAAGAACGCCATTTTCGCGATTCTGACCATCGGGTTCAGTTATCTGCTCGCGTCGAACAAGGGCTTGCCCAACGTCCTCATCATCATGGGGGTGCTGATCCTCCTCTATACGTTCATCACCACCCGCATGACCGTCGGACGTCGCATCTACGCGATGGGTGGGAACCGGCTGGCGGCCCAGCTTTCAGGCGTCCGCACCGAGCGACTGACCTTGCTGACGTTCGTCAACATGGGCGTCCTTGCCGGACTTGCGGGCCTGATTGTCGCCGCGCGCCTCAATTCGGCGACGCCGAGCGCGGGCAATTCCTTCGAACTCGACGTGATCGCTGCGTGCTTCATCGGCGGCGTCTCGGCCTCGGGCGGAGTCGGAAAGGTGATGGGCGTCGTCATCGGCGCGTTTTTCATGGGCGTGATGAACAACGGCATGTCGATTCTCGGCATCGGGATCTTCTGGCAACAGGTGGTGAAGGGCCTCGTGCTGCTGGCGGCGGTCTATGTCGACGTCTATCAGAAGAGCAAGGCGTAGCGCGCTCGAGCTCCGGACGTTGTCCATGTCGATGCGCCTATTCGTGCGTTCGCCGCTGACCGAGGCCCCTGCCCGCTATCGAGCCACGGAGCGCTCATGTTCACCTTAGGCGTCGATTTCGGAACCAACTCGGTGCGGGCGCTTGTCGTCCGCTGTTCGGACGGAGCAGAATACGGCAGTGGGGTGGTGGACTACCCTTCCGGCGCGCAGGGCGTTCTGCTTGATCCCAAAGACGGCCTTTTAGCGCGCCAGCATCCGGGCGACTATGTGTTCGGTGTCGAGGCGAGCATTAAGGGCGCGCTTGCGCAAGCCGGACGCAAACCGGATTTCGATCCGTCGAAGAGTCATCGGGATCGGCGTCGACTCGACCGGGTCAAGCCCGATTCCGGTGGACGATAAGAATCAGCCGCTAGCATCTTCCGCCAAATGGAAGGGCGACCTCAACGCGCAATGCTGGCTGTGGAAAGATCACACCAGTTGGCGCGAAGCGGCGAAAATCACCGAGCTCAGCGCACAGCTTCGCCCTCAGTACATCGCGAAATGCGGCGGGGTCTACTCCTCGGAATGGTTTTGGGCCAAGCTTTGGCACTGTCTGAATGTCGCTCCCGAAACGTTCGGGGCTGCCTTCTCATGGGTTGAGCTTGCCGACTGGATCCCCTCAGTACTCGCTGGCGTCATCGACCCGCGATTGGTCAAACGAGGGGTGTGCGCCGCCGGTCACAAGGCCCTCTATTCCGACGATTGGGGCGGCCTTCCGGACAAGGAATTCCTGGGGGCGCTCGACCCGCGTCTCGCCGAACTTCGAGACCGCCTTTACGAAAAGGCTTACGATGCAACCGAACCTGCCGGGTCGCTCTGCTCCGAATGGGCGACAAAGCTCGGACTCGCCCCAGGCATCGCGATCGCGATTGGAGAGTTTGACGTTCACTACGGCGCGATTGGCTGCGGCGTGCGCGAGGGCACGCTGGTCAAGGTGATCGGGACGTCAACCTGCGACTGCGCGGTCGTTTCGACCGACAAACCGATTGCCGACATTCCAGGGATCTGCGGCATTGTGAAGGGCGCCATTCTGCCCGGTTTCTTCGGGATCGAAGCCGGCCAGTCGGCCGTCGGCGACATATTCAAATGGTGGGTCGAGGTCGTTTTGGGCGGGGACGCTGCGCTGCATGCGGAACTGACCGCAGAGGCCGCGAAGCAACGTCCAGGCCAATCCGGCCTTTTGGGCCTGGACTGGAATAACGGAAATCGGACCATTCTCGTCGACCAACGCCTCACCGGCTTGCTGCTCGGTCAGGACCTTTATACGACGCGGGCAGACATCTATCGAGCATTGATCGAGGCGACGGCGTTCGGCGCGCGCGCGATCATCGAGCGCCTCCGACAATACGGCGTGCCTACGGACCAGGTTGTGTGCACAGGCGGAATCGCTGAAAAAAATCCGCTGCTCATGCAAATCTATGCCGACGTTACCGGTTGCGTCATGCAGGTCGCCGGCTCCAGTCAGACGTGTGCGCTGGGCTCCGCGATCGCTGCGTCCGTATTGGCGGGCGCACATCCGAACTTCGCTAGCGCGGAAGCGGCGATGACGTCCTTAAAGCCCGAGGCGTTTGAACCAATCGCCAAAAATCAGGCGATCTACGACCAACTCTACGCGCTGTATCGTGCGCTGCACGACAGTTTCGGAGGATTGAGTAAATCCGCCGATCTGTCACAGGTCATGAAGACGTTGCTCGATATCAAGTATGCGCAACGGGGATGACCTTCGTAGCGAGACCGAGCCCCGGACTTTGCCCGCCAGGAACGGCGGCCTAGTTTTGGGGGGAAGAACCATTCCTTGTGGGAAACTGAGACGACTATGATCAATCTCGCCAAGCCTGAGATCTGGCTCGTTTGCGGCTCTCAGCATCTCTACGGTCCCGGGCCGCTTCAAGAGGTCGCAGCGCACGCGCAGGAAATCGCGAGCGCGCTTGCAGACTCACCCAAGCTCCCGCTCAAAACTGAATTCAAGGCCCTGCTGACGACCCCCGACGAGATCGCGAAGCTTTGCCTCGACGCGAACGCCGATCCGAACTGCGCCGGCCTCATCCTCTGGATGCACACGTTTTCGCCCTCGAAAATGTGGATACGCGGGCTGAACGCGCTTCAGAAGCCGTTCGTTCATCTCCATACCCAGTTCAGTCGTGATCTCCCGTGGGACACGATCGACATGGACTTCATGAACCTGAACCAGTCCGCGCACGGCGACCGGGAAGCGGGCTTCATCCACACCCGCATGCGTCTCGCGCGCAAAGTCGTCGTCGGCCATTGGTCCGACCCGGAAGTTCAGGACCGCGTTGGCGCCTGGATGCGCGCGGCGCGCGCCTGGCATGATTGGCAGGGTGCCAAATTCTGCCGTTTCGGCGACAACATGCGTCAGGTCGCGGTCACCGAAGGCGACAAGGTTGCGACGGAAATGAAGTTCGGCTTCGCGACCAACGGCTATGGCGTCGGCGATCTCGTGGCGCAGGTGAATGCGATCCCCGACGCTAACGTCAAGGCGCTGGCAAGTGAATATGAGCAGCGCTACACGGTCGCACCCGAACTGCGCGGCACCGGCGCGCGGAACGAGTCGCTGCTCTATGGCGCGCGGCTCGAATTGGGCCTACGCGCCTTCCTGGCGAACGGCGGCTTCAAGGGCTTCACGACCACGTTCGAGGATCTGCATGGACTGCGGCAACTCCCTGGCCTCGCGCCGCAGCGGTTGATGGCCGACGGCTACGGCTTCGCTGGCGAGGGCGACTGGAAGACTGTCGCACTGGTGCGCGCGATGAAAGTCATGGGCGACGGGCTGCCGGGCGGGACCTCGTTCATGGAGGACTACACCTATCATTTGGCGCCGGGGGGGCATTTGGTGCTGGGCTCGCACATGCTCGAGATCTGCCCGACTATCGCGGCAGATAAGCCCAGGCTCGAGATCCATCCCCTTTCCATCGGGGGCAAGGAAGATCCGGTCCGCCTGGTGTTCGACGCGACGACGGGTCCGGCGCTCAACGCGAGCCTCATCGACCTCGGCTCCCGGTTCCGCCTTCTGGTGAACGAGGTGACCGCGGTGGACCACCCTGCCTTGCCTAAGTTGCCGGTCGCCCGCGCCGTGTGGGAATGCCAGCCCAACTTCAAGACGGCTTGCGCAGCCTGGATTCTGGCCGGCGGCGCGCATCACACGGGCTACAGCTACAGCGTGACCCGGGAGATGCTCGAGGATTTCGCCACGATCGCCGGCATCGAGATGGCGGTGATCGGGCCGGAAACCAATCTCTCGAACTTCAAGCAGGACCTGCGCAACAACGACGTCTACTATTACCTTGCGCAGGGATTCCGCGCCTGAGCCGGAACGAGGGGATGTTCAAGGAACTCAAGCGTGAAGTCTACGAAGCCAATGTCGCCTTGCCGCGGCACGGCCTCATCAATCTCACCTTCGGCAATGCGAGCGCGATCGATCGCGCGCGCGCCGTATTCGCGATCAAACCGAGCGGCGTCGACTACACGGCGCTGACGGCGGACGACATCGTCGTCATCGATCTCGAGGGGCGGAAGATCGAGGGCCGGCTCAACCCGTCCTCGGACACGCCAACCCACCGCCGGCTTTTCCTCGCGTTCCCGAACATCGGCGGCGTGGTCCATACGCACTCGTCACACGCGACTGCGTTCGCGCAGGCCGGCCGGCCGATCCCGATTTTCGGCACGACCCATGCCGACTATTTCAACGGCGAGGTGCCCGTTACCCGCAAGATGACGCCCAGCGAAATCGCCACCGACTATGAATGGGAGACCGGCAACGTCATCGTCGAGACGATGCGGAGCCGCGATCCGGCAGACTTTCCCGGTGTTCTCGTCAACCGGCATGCGCCGTTCACCTGGGGATCGAGCGTAGCGAAGGCGTTGGAAAACGCGGTCGCGGTCGAGTGCATCGCCCACATGGCGCTCATGTCGCTTCAGCTCCAGCCCGATCTCGCACCGATCGAGGAAGAGCTTCTGAACAAGCACTTCCGACGGAAGCACGGCGCTGACGCTTACTATGGCCAGACTCCCGAGTTTTGAACACGGATTGGCGGAGGGAACCGCGCCCAGGAGGTCTGGCGCCTGTCCTTCTGGCGCTGGGCCGAGCGGATGTCGTTTTGCGAGTCTGTTTCGTGCGATTCCAAGAGGTTGCGGCGTCTTTAGCGAGCCAATCGGCTTGGCGGCCCGCGACGCCGTTTTGCGAAACCCCGACAGCTCCGGCCAGGCGTTGAGCGAGCGCGGAATGGCTTGCCCGCCATCAGCTCCGGATCGTCTGGCGCGAGGTCAAGCCCGATGAAGGCCTCCTTCATATCCGGTCCCCGCGCTGGATCGAGCGCCTCGTGCAAAAGACCGGAATAGACGCGATTGCCGGCGATCCTTTCAATCGCCAGCGCGTGCTTGTTGATCAGAGGCGGCCCAAAGAAGCGATGAGACTGAAGGCTTCGGCGATGAGCGCTGCCTCCATCCGTGACTGACCACATAGAAGAAGCCGAAGTTGCGGCACGCTGCGCCGACCTCCGCGGCGAGCCGGTTCAGCGAGGCCCCTCGCTTTCGCCCGATAGTGCGAGATCGACGATGGGCAACATATTCATGATCAAGACAGTGGCGCGACGGGCGCGCGCACGACGCCGTCTTGCTCAAGACTCCGAGCGACTCGCAACGCGAGATCTTCGCGCCACGGGGCAGCGATGATCTGCACGCCGATCGGAAGTTTCTCGCCCTCGGTCCAGACCGGGGCTGCGACAACCGGCAGGCCAATGAAGGATATGGGCTGAGTGAAGAGCCCGATATTCGGTCGCACCAGCATCTCACGACCGTCGAGCACAAAGGTCGTCTGCTCAAGGCGGGGGGCGCGGCAAGGGGTCGCCGGCGCGAGCAGGATATCGACGTCGCGAAAGAGCGCGAGCGTAATCGCATGAAACTGACGGCGGAATTTTTGCGCCTGCGCGGCCCAGGCGCCAGGAACCATCGTGCCCGCGATAAGCCGATCGCGAACTTCCGGGTCAAAGTCTTGAGCGCGTTCGCGCAACCGAGCAAGATGAAGCGCAGCGCCCTCAACCATCGTGATGAGATAGGCCGCGGAACGCGCGCGATCGGCCCCGGCGAGTTCGACGACACGGTCCGCTTTCAAGGCGCGGGCGATGGTGTCCACAGCTGAGATTGCGCTCGGATCGGCGGCGCGCGCGAAGTAGCCGCCGAGCCTCGCGATGCGCAGCCCAGTGACGCCATCGTTGAGCGTTGGCGATGCCGCCGCCGCAGGCTTGTCGGCTTGCGCCGAGTCCCAGTCGTCGCGGCCAAGCATGGCGTCGTACGAAAGCGCGAGATCGCCCGCGGAGCGCGCAAGCGGCCCCACGTGATCGAGGCTGGCGACAAAGGGGAACGTCCCGACGCGCGACAGCCGCCCATAGGTCGGCTTGAGTCCGAACAAACCGCAGAACGAACTCGGCACGCGAATGGAGCCGTTGGTGTCCGAGCCCAGCGCGACCGGAACGAGGCCGCCAGCCACCGCCGCGCCGGATCCGCCGGACGATCCACCCGTCATATGCTCGAGATCATGCGGGTTCCGGGAAGGGCCGTCGTGAGCGTTCCGGCCCGTGAAGTCGTAGGCGAACTCGCCCATGTTGAGTGCGCCGACCAGAACGCCGCCAGCGGCCTCAAGACGCGCAATCACTGTTGCGTCCGCCTTGGACGGCGGGCGATCGCGGTTGATCTTGGAGCCGGCTCGCGTCGGCAGTCCAGCGATGTCGAACAGGTTCTTGACAGCGAACGGCGCCCCGGCAAGCGGGCCTAAGTTCGCTCCGCTCGCGCGGGCCGCGTCGATCGCGTCAGCCTTGGCGAGCGCGCGCTTCGCGGTCACCTCAGTGAACGCGCCGAGCGCGCCATTTCGAGCTTCGATGCGAGCGAGCGTCGCTTGGGCGATCTCGCGGGCGCTCACAGCGCCCGTCCTGATCGCTGCGGCGATCGCGTGAGCCGTTCCGTCAAGGAGCGCGGCGGTCAAGGTGTGAAGACCGGCGCCGGCTCCTGCCGATCATCGAGCGGAACCGAAAGGAGCCTCTCGGCTTGCTCCGCCGCGATCCGCAAATGCACAATCGTTTGAGCGCGCGATTCCGGCGTCAACGTCAAACCAAGCAGCGGCGCCATGGCGTCCACCACGGCTTCCGGATCGAACGTTTTTGCGGTCACGTCATCGCCTCATCGAACGCCAAGCGACGCGGCGCCTGGCCAGCGTACTTTTTCGGGAGTGGCCTTTATCGCGCCGAAAAGTTGTCGCCATCACGCGTCCTCGATCAGCGGGGCGCTCATACCGGCGATCGTCGTCGTTGTCGAGAACATCACAAACGCCGAGCTGCCTCAGGGCGGTGTCGTGCCTTATCTTTCGGCGCCCCGCCCAAATGTTGAGCGCGAACGCTTAGCTTCTCCCTCGAGCTCGATATTGCTAAGCAATCATCGTCAGGCCAGTTTGCCCGGCTTTTGCTTTCGTTGAATGCCGGACGCTTGCGCAAACCGGCGCGGCGCTGCTTGAGGGGCCTTGACCAGATGACCATCACGATCGGAACGCTTCTCGCCGCGCACGCTGCCGGCAAGTCGCTCACGGCCACGATCGAGGAGACTTACGCGCGCATCGAGAAGCACAACGATCCAGCGCTCTTCATCACGATTCGCCCAAAGGCCGAGGCGCTGGCGATCGCGGAACGCATGCAGGCGTCCGGCCCCGCGGGCAAACCCCTCTATGGGGTTCCCTTTGTCGTCAAAGACAATATCGATGTCGCCGGGCTCCCCACGACGGCGGCCTGCCCCGCTTTCACCTACCATCCTGCGAAATCCGCGTTCGTCGTCGAGAGACTTGAACGGGCGGGAGCCATCGTCATTGGCAAGACCAATCTCGACCAGTTTGCGACGGGCCTGGTCGGTGTCCGGTCGCCCTATGGCGTTCCACGCAACGCGTTGCGCGCCGATCTCATACCCGGAGGGTCAAGCTCCGGCTCGGCGACGGCGGTCGGCGCGGGCCTCGTCCCGTTCTCGCTTGGCACCGACACCGCTGGATCGGGCCGGGTGCCCGCTGCGCTCAACGGAATCGTTGGGCTGAAGCCATCGCTCGGCGCTCTCTCCACGTCCGGGGTCGTCCCAGCCTGCCGCACGCTCGACACCATCTCGATCTTCGCCCGCGATGTCGTCGACGCCTTCGCGGTCTATCAGGAGGCCGGCGCATTCGACGAAGCTGACGCTTACAGCCGCGCTTTTCCGCACCCATCCCTTTCGGCCTTCCCAAGCGGGCTTCGGCTGGGCGTTCCCCGCACTGATCAGCGCCAGTTCTTCGATGACGCAGCTTCGTCAGCGGCTTTCTCGCGCGACATTCAGCTCGCTGAATTGCTTGGCGCGCGCATCGTCGAGTTCGACTTCGAGCCGTTCGCCGCAGTCGCCCGCGCGCTTTATGAAGGTCCATGGGTCGCCGAGCGTTACGCCGCGGTGAAGTCGCTCATCGAGAGCAATCCGGAAGCTATGCACCCCGTCACCCGCACGATTATCGAAGGCGCGCGCAAGTTCGACGCTGTTTCCGCGTTCGAGGCGTTCTACCGGCTCGCCGATCAGAAGCGGAAGACGACCCGCGTGTGGTCCGAATTCGACGCGATGGTCGTCCCGACCATGCCGCGCCCCTACACCGTCGCCGAGGTCGAGGGCGATCCGGTCCGCCTCAATTCCAGGCTTGGGACCTACACCAACTTCGTCAACCTGCTCGACCTTTGCGCGATCGCCGTTCCCCCGGGCTTTCGTGACGATGGGCTGCCGTCGAGCGTGACCCTGATCGCGCCCGCCGGCGCCGACGGTCTCATCGCCGGCGTGGCCGCTGCCATCCATAGCCGCTCCGCCTCTCCGTCGATACAAGCAAGCTCGCGCGTCCCGAGCGACCGCATCGAGATCGCGGTCGTTGGCGCGCATCTCTCGGGCCTGCCCCTCAATCGCGAACTTGTCGAACTCGGCGCGGCCTTTTCGCGCGAGGTGGAGACGACGCCGGATTACCGTCTCTTGGCGCTGCCCGGCTCTTCTCCGCCCAAACCGGGATTGTTGCGGATCGGCGAGGGCGCCGGCGCCGCCATCAAGGCGGAGGTGTGGACGCTCGAGCCCGCAGCCTTCGGCGCCTTTGTCGCCAAAATCCCTGCGCCCTTGGGAATTGGGACGATCCGGTTCAAGGACGGCGCCCCAGTGAAGGGATTTCTGGTCGAGGCCGAGGCGGTCAAGACGGCGGAGGATATCTCACACTTCGGTGGTTGGCGCGCTTATCTTAAGTCTCGCTGATCGGGGCCCGGCCGGTCAGCCGTTCGGGCGCCCTAGCGGTCCGTCATTGAGGCGTGCAAGATCGAAAGCCACCACGTCGCGCAACAGATCGAGAAAAGCTGCCGCACCGTTCTCGGCGCAAGCTTCGCCCTTCTCGGCCGTCGCCTTGGAAGCGTCGCCAGCAGTGCCCAGGGGATGCAAATCACTCGCCATCCAGCCGAAGCCGATGGGCTGGGTCACCCGAAGCTGCCGAAATTCCTGCTCGATGCCGATAGCCGAGCTGACGAAATTCTGAGCCTCGCTCATGCGCACGGTCTTCGGCCTGAAGGCGAGCATCAGCGAGGTTTCAGCCTCGCCGCCATGGATGCCGTGCGCGCGTTCCTGAGCGGAAAACAGATCCGCGGGATAGCCCAGCCGGTGCCAGGCGGCGTGGACTGCAAGCATGCGGTGGCGGATACGCAACTCTCTCACCACGACGTCGATAACCGGGACGTTGCCGCCGTGCGAATTCATGAAAATGAGCTTGCGACATCCGGTTCGCGCGACGCTGTCGCCGATCTCGGTCCACGCCCGGGTAACCGTTTCGAGCGAAAACGTCAGCGTGCCGGGATATTCGATATGTTCGTTAGACTTGCCGACCGCCTGGATGGGCAGGATCAACACCGGCATATCGTCAGGGATTTGCTTGACCGCGGTCGCGAGATAGCCCTCGTTGATGAACGTATCGACCCCGACCGGCAGGTGAGGCCCATGTTGCTCGATGGCGGCGACCGGCAGGACCGCGACGACTTTGCTCATGTCGGCGGCGGCAAAGTCACGCCAGGACATCTCGGCCCAGAACTTGGTTGGCAGCATTGTGGATCTCCCGGCGCTCAAGGCGCTCGCGCGGCGACGGCCTCGATCTCGATCTTGAATTCAGGCCGCGCAAAACCCTGAACGATCATCAAAGTCGAGGCCGGAGGCGGATTGCTCACGAATTCGTCGCGCACCTTCATGTAGCCGCCCAAATATTGAGCCGAAGCAACGTACGCGTTCAGGCGAACGAGATCGGCGAGCGACATCGATGCTTCGCCGAGGATCGCGGCAATGGCGCGAAAGCAAAGCCGCGCCTGAGCCTCCACGTCCTCGGGAATGACGCCGTCGCGCCCAATCCCCAATTGGCCCGAACAGAAGACGATTCGCGCGCCGGGGTCGACTTCTATTCCATGCGCATATTTTGCAAACGGCGGATGGATCGCGTCCGGGTTCAATCTGCGCATCTTGCGAAAGCCTCCAGCAACCCGCTATTGGAGCGCCTGGCGCCCCTGCCTCAGACCCTCAATGGCGCCCAAGTTGCAAGCGTCGATACGGCAACTCGAGACGGGATCAAACAATGAAATTCCTTCAGCCTCGCCTGGCGTTTGGACTTTGCCTGCTCGCGTCGTCCGCGCTGGCGGCCGACAAGGTTTCGTTCGGCACCAACTGGCTCGCCGAAGCCGAGCACGGCGGATATTATCAGGCGGTCGCCGACGGCACTTATGCGAAATACGGTCTCGACGTCACGATCGTCCAGGGCGGGCCGCAGGCCAACAACGAGCTCCTGCTGGCGGCCGGACGGTTGGATTTCTACATGGGCGGCAATCTGTTGCTGGCCTTCGACGCGGTCGCCCGCGACGTCCCGATCGTCGTGGTCGCCGCGGATTTCCAAAAGGATCCACAAATGTTCATGTCGCACCCCGGCGTCGGCCTCGACACATGGGCGGACCTGCCGAAGGCGACGACGGCTTTCGTCGGCAAGGAAGCGCTTGTCACTTTCTATCAGTGGATGACGTCGGCCTTCGGTTTCAAGGAGGAAATCGTCAGGCCCTATACGTTCAACCCCGGGCCCTTCATCGCCGACACCCATTCGATTCAGCAAGGCTACGTGACCTCCGAGCCGCTTCGCCGTCGAGCGCGAAGGCCACTTCAAGCCCAACATCTTCCTGCTCGCCGACAACGGCTACGGGACCTACGCGACGACGATCGAGACCCGCGCCGATCTGGTCAAGGATCATCCGGACGTCGTCCAGCGGTTCGTCGACGCGTCCGCGATCGGCTGGTACAACTATCTTTACGGCGACAATTCGAAAGCGAACGCGCTGATCAAGAAGGACAATCCGGATATGACGGATGAGCAGATCGCCTTCTCGATCGGCAAAATCAAGGAATACGGTCTGGTCGATTCCGGCGACACGCACGAAGCTCGGCGTCGGGGCCATGACCGACGAGCGCATCAAGAATTTCTACGATTCGATGGTCAAGGCGGGGGTCGAGAAGGCCGGTCTCGATTACAAGAAGGCCTACACGCTGCAGTTCGTGAACAAGGGCGTGGGCCTCGACATTCACCCGAAATGAGGGGACGCCGCATTCTTCGCACGAACATCGGCCAGAGAGAGTTGCGCGTGGTTCCTCACCCCTGCGCTCGAGCGGGCGCCAATCGCCGATGACATTCGCCCTCCCCGCCGCCAGACGCTACGCGTTGAGGCGGGCGCGTGTACTCGGCCGTTCCCTACCGGAGCCAGTCGGGCCGCTTGACTTTGACGGTTTCGCGATCGTCGACATCCTCGTTGACGAGGGCGTCATAGCGAAGATCGTCCCTGCCGGCGTCGACGACTTCGGCGCAGCGCCAGACGTCGCAATGTTGGGGAGCATCGTGCTGCCGCTCTTCGTGGACGTCCACACCCATCTCGACAAGGGCCACATCTGGCGGCGGAAGCGAAACCCGGTCGGCGATTTCGAGAGCGCGCTTGCGGCGACGGTCGAGGACCGTTCGGCCAACTGGACCGCGGCCGACGTCGCAGCGCGGATGGAGTTCAGCCTGCGCTGCGCCTTTGCGCACGGGACGGGGGCCATCCGCACCCATATCGACAGCGTCGGGCCGCAGACGCGAATCAGTTGGCCCGTCCTGGCCGAGGCGCGAGAGCGTTGGCGCGGCAGGATCGACCTCCAGGCGTCGCCTCTGTTCGCCATCGAGCTTGCGTCGGACGTCTCGCATATGGCCGACGTCGAAGCGACGCTCGACGCTCATGGGTCCGGAATCCTTGGCGCCGCCACCCGCATGGTCCCCGAGCTGCATCAAAAGATCGCCGTGCTCTTCGACCTCGCCGAGCGCAAGGGCTGGGAACTCGACTTCCACGTCGACGAAAGCTCCGATCCCGCAGCTCGCTCTCTCAAGGTCATCGCCGACATGGCGATCGAGCGCCGCTTTCAGCGCCCCATCCTGGTCGGCCACTGCTGCTCGCTCGCGTTGCAGGATGATGACGAGCGGCGAAGGACCATCGACGCGGTCGCGCGTGCGGGGCTTAGCGTCGTGTCCCTGCCGATGTGCAACATGTTCCTTCAGGATCGCCAGGCCGGCCGCACACCGCGATGGCGCGGCGTCACTGCGTTGCAAGAACTGAAGCACGCCGGCGTCAACGTCATGATCGCGAGCGACAACACCCGCGATCCGTTCTACCCGTACGGGGACCAAGACATGATGGAAGTGTGGCGCGAGGGCGTTCGGATCCTGCACCTCGACTACCCGTTCGCCGACTGGGCGGAGGCGGTCAATTCGGCGCCGGCGCGCGCGATGGGGCTCGCTCTGGGACGCCTCCGCCCCGGTGGCCCTGCCGACATGATCCTGACGCAAGCGCGTGACTTCCCGGAGCTTCTGTCGCGTCCGCAGTCCGATCGGATCGTACTGCGGAAGGGCGAAGCCTCGAACGCCAAGCCGCCCAGTTACGCCGAACTCGATGGTCTCGAGGGTCTGTCGACATGAGCGGGACTTATGACATCGCAGCGCTGCGCGCCGAGATTGGTTCGATCAAGTGGGAGGACAATCCCATCCTGGTCAAGCAGAAGAGTCGCGATTTCTTCTGGTATTCGCCTGTGCTGAAACGCGAGCTCGAAGCGGTCACCGCTGACGTTGTCGTTTCCCCGACAAGCGAATCGGAAGTCCGGACCGTCCTCGCGGCCGCCTATAAGCTTGGGATTCCGGTTACTCCGCGCGGCGCGGGGACCGGCAATTATGGCCAGGCTATGCCGCTTATGGGCGGCGTGCTTTTGAACCTCGCCGAGATGAACACAATCCGGTCGATCGAGCGAGGCCGCGTCATCTGCGAGCCAGGCGCGCTACTGATTGACGTCGACAAAGCGTGCGAGGCGTCGGGACAGGAATTGCGAATGTTCCCCTCGACGCGCGGAACCGCGTCAGTCGGCGGCTTCGTCGCCGGCGGGTCCGGAGGCGTCGGCTCGATCACCTGGGGAGGCTTGCGCGATTTCGGCAACGTGTTGCGACTGCGCATCATGACGCTCGAGGCGGAACCGCGCACGCTCGAATTGACGGGGGAGGATCTGCACAAAGCCGTGCATGCCTACGGGACGAACGGGATCATAACCGAAGTCGAGATGCCGCTCACGGCGCATTACGATTGGGTCAACGTCATTGTCGGGTTCGACACTTTCGACGCGGCGACGGCCTACGCATTGGCGCTCGGCGAGCAGGACGGAATCCTGAAGAAACTTGTCACGGTGGTCGCGGGACCGACGCCGCACGATTATTTTCTGCGCCACCGCGCGCTCATCCCCGCAAGGCGACAGCGTCGTCATCCTGATGATCGCTCCCCATGCGCTCGACGCTTTTGAAGCCTTTACCCGGCCCTACGAAGATGCGCGTATTCTGCTCGACTCGAGCCGCGCGGCCCCCGAGACGCTAGCCGGCTTGCCGCCCAATTACGAACTGACCTGGAATCACACCACGCTGCGCGCGTTGCGAGTCGATCCCGCCATCACTTACCTGCAGGTCCGCTATCCCGCGGAGGGCGCGCTCGGTGTGATCAAGCGAATCCACGATCGCTACGGCGATGAGGTCCGAGGGCATCTCGAGGTCATCCGCTTCAACGGACGGATAGGGTTCGCGGGCCTGCCGCTGGTGCGATTCACGACCGAAGCGCGGCTCAACGAGATCATCGCCGAACACGAGGCGATGGGCGCGATGATCTTCAACCCTCACCGCTACACCCTCGAGGAGGGCGGCATGAAACAGACCGACGCGATCCAGCTCGCGTTCAAGCGCGAGACCGATCCGCTGGGGCTGCTCAATCCGGGCAAAATGATCGCCTGGGAGAATCCGGAATTTGATTTTTCCGCCGGCAGAAACTTCCTTTTCCCGGGCCTCGAGGCGCGTGCGCGCGCGGCGCAGAGCTGAGCAGCGTTGCGCGTCCTAGTTCTGTTCGCCCATCCGGTCGAGACGAGTTTCGCCGCCGCCCTGCACGCGAAGGTCGTCGAGGTCTTGCGTGAAAAGGGGCACGAGGTCGACGATTGCGATCTCAACGCGGAAGGCTTCGATCCGGTGATGTCGCGGCAGGATCGGATCGACTACCACAACACGGCGGTGAACCGTCGCCATGTCGCCCCTTACGTGGACCGTCTCCTGGCCGCCGAAGCGCTCGTGTTTTCGTTCCCGGTCTGGAACATGGGATTTCCGGCAATCCTCAAGGGATTCATCGACAAGGTTTTTCTGCCCGGCGTCAGCTTCACTCTGGGCGAGGACGGCTCCTACAATCCCTGTCTTCACAACATCAAGCGTCTTGGCGTCGTTTGCACCTATGGCGGCGGGCGATGGCTGACGTTCATGATGGGCGATCCGCCGCGCCGCTTCTTGACGCGGTCCATGCGTCGGATCTGCGCGCCCGGCGCCCGCTGCGATTATCTCGCCCACCACGACATGAATCATTCGACGCCCGAGCGCCGTCTAGCTTTCCTCAGAACGATCGAGGCGCGATTTTCGAACTGGTGACCCAGACGATTGAGAACGCCAGCTGAGCGCCGTCATTCCGTTTCCCCAGTTTCCTCCCCCTCGATCGCGCGCCGTTGTTTCGTAAGCTCCGCCCCGGCGAAATCCATGAAGGCGCGCACACGCGCCGAGCGGCGAAGATCGGAATGGGTCAGCATCCATAAGCCCATGTCGAGTTCCGGCAGCAAATAGCTGAGGCGCACCAAGTCCGGGCAGCGATCGCCAAGGAAGCAGGGCAGCAATGTCGCCCCAAAGCCCTGAAGCGCCAGCTGGAGCATGCAATGCGCCGAGTTGGCTTTCGCGACCAGTCGCCCCGGAGATATGTTGGTCTCAATCCACCGGCGGGCCGGCGCCGGTCCGAAATTGTCGCCAAGTCCGATAAACGCGACCGAACCGGCCTCGGAGCCGAGCTCCGCAGTCAAGTCGCGTCGGCAGTAGACTCCCCACCGTCCGGTGCAAATTCTCCTTCCAACCAGCGTTTCCGGCGGATCGTTGGTCATGCGAATTGCGATATCGGCATCGCGACGAGAGAGGTTGAGCGGCTGGTCTGACAGGATAAGTTCGACCACCACACCCGGGTTCTGAGTTTGAAACTGGGCGACGATCGTTGGCATGAAATGCTGGCCGATCGCTTCGGGGGTCGTGACCGTGAGCTCACCCGTCGGCTTGACGTCCCGGCCCGCCACCCGACGCTCGAATTCCTGGACCGACTCGGCCATCGTGGTCGCTAGCGCGATCATTTCCTCGCCCGCCGCCGTCGGCTCGTATCCAGAGCGGGCGCGCTCGAAAAGACGCGCGCCGACCGCCGCCTCCACCGCAGCCAAGCGCCGAAACACCGTCGAATGATTGACGCCGAGAATCTCGGCCGCGCCAACCAACGAACGGGCTTCCGCGACTGACTTGACCAGTCGAAATTCGTCCCAGCTAAGCCCTGAGTTCATGATTCCAACGATCGGTCGCCGCTCAGCTCCGCCGACGTCATGCGGCGCGCAAATTCCTTAGCATTTCGCGAGGCAGCCTCGGAGCCCGCAGGGTGATGGGCGACCATCTTCAAGTCGGAACGTTCCGGGGCGCGGCCGCGCGACGGAGCCGATCATTGATCGCCGCGCCAAGCCCATGCTCGGGGATCGGCGCGACCGCGATCCGCGCCGCGCCGGAGGCGTCCAACGCGCGCAAATAGGAAAACAAATGAGACGCAGCCTCAAGGAGGTCTCCGGACGGCGAAAGATCGAGGCGCGCGCTTGTCGCGCCGCGTTTCAGCGAGTCGCCAAAATCAAGCGCGGCTTCATCCGCTGAGGCATCTGCGGCGCCGAGTCGAAGCTCAGCCTTGGGCGCATAGTGCGACGCCAATTGTCCGGGCGCATTCGGCGCGGTTCGCGCCCGGCTCGTCGAGTCGATTGGCGAACCGAGCACCGATTCGATCGCCTCCCGTGTTATTGCGCCCGGACGCAGCAACTGGGGCCGACCGGCGCAGACAGGCGACGATCGTCGACTCGAGGCCATGGCGACAAGGCCCTCCATCGAGGATCCAGTCGACCCTGCCTTCGAGATCGGCGACGACGTGAGCCGCGGTCGTCGGGCTCACCGCGCCGGATCGATTGGCCGATGGCGCCGCGAGGGGAACGCCAGCCGCGTCAATGAGCGCGCGAGCCACATCGTGCGACGGCGAGCGAACCGCAACAGTGTCAAGGCCGGCGCGCGCCAAGAGGCTGATCCGGCAGATCGAAGCCACGGGCAAGACCAGCGTGAGCGGGCCGGGCCAGAACGCCCGGGCCAGCATTTCGGCCTCCGGACCAAAGGTCGCGTGCTCTCTCGCCGCCTCGACGTTCAGGACATGGGAGATGAGCGGGTTGATGGCCGGCCGCTCCTTGGCGGCGTAGATCCCCGCGACCGCCGTGTCGGAAGTCGCGTCCGCAGCAAGGCCGTACACAGTCTCAGTCGGCATGGCGACGAGGCCTCCCGCGCGAAGGCACGCGCCCGCGTCGGCGATCGCCTGAGGGCTTGGCTCTGCAAGGCGGGTAATTTTGCGGTTGAGCGCCATCTCTCCTCACGGTTCGCATTGCGCGCGAACCCGACTGTACATAAGCTCTTTTGTCCCCGCCGCGGCAACCGACATGGTCAACGCCGGGACCCGTTGGGCCGCAACCCGATCGGCCCGCGCGCTGACGATAGGGAGGAGCCGAGAGATGCCTTATCGTTCGCCGGCGGCCGACATCCTTTTTTCGCTGAACGCGGTCGCCGATTTCCCCGCTCTCGTTGAACGGGGGCTCCTGGGCGAACTCGATTGGGACGCTGTATCCTCCGTTATCGGAGAAGCCGGCCGCTTCGCCACGGCGGAAATCGCGCCGCTCAACCGCGCCGGCGATCTTTCCGGCGCGAAATATGAAAACGGGGTTGTGACAGCGGCCCCCGGCTTCGCCGACGTCTATCGGCGCTGGGCGGAGGCCGGCTGGAACGGCGTCTCGGCGCCGGCCGAGTTCGGCGGCATGGGCCTGCCGCATCTCGTCAACGTCGCCTGCACCGAAATCTGGAACGGCGCCTCGATGGCCTTCGCGCTCTGCCCGCTCCTGACCGAGGGCGCCATCGGCGCCTTGAAGGCGCATGGCTCGCGCGAACTCACCGACATCTATCTCCCGCCAATGGTCAGCGGGCGGTGGAGCGGCACCATGAATCTGACCGAGTCTCAGGCAGGCTCTGATCTGAGCGCCGTGCGAACCCGGGCGGAACGCGCCGAGGACGGATCGTATCGGCTGTTCGGCCAGAAGATCTTCATCACCTATGGCGAGCATGATCTCGCCGAGAATATCGTCCATTTCGTTCTCGCCCGACTGCCGGGCGCGCCGGCGGGGACGCGCGGCCTTTCGCTGTTTCTTTCGCCGAAATTCCTCGTCAACGCCGATGGATCGCTCGGCCAACGCAACGACCTGCGCTGCGCGGGAATCGAGCACAAGCTCGGCATCCACGGCTCCCCGACTTGCGTCATGGTCTATGGCGACAACGAGGGCGCGAAGGCCTGGCTGGTGGGTGAGGAGAACCGCGGCCTCGCCGCCATGTTCGTGATGATGAACGCCGCGCGGCTCGCTGTCGGCACGCAGGGGGTGGCCATCGGCGACCGCGCCTATCAGCAGGCGTTGGCTTATGCCCGCGAGCGCCGGCAAGGCCGCGGCGCCAAAGAGGGCGAAGGCATGGCCCCGATCATCGAGCGTCCTGACGTGCAGCGCATGCTGATGACGATGAAGGCCAACGTCCACGCCGCGCGCGGGATCTGCCACCTGACCGGCGTTTCGCTCGACCTTGCCGACCACGCCGCCGACCGAGGCCGAACGAACGGCCGCCGCCAACCGCGCGGCGTTGCTCACCCCCATCGCCAAGGCGTTCTCGACCGACATCGGCGACGAGACGACATCGATCGGCGTCCAGGTCCATGGCGGCATGGGATTCATCGAGGAGACTGGGGCGGCCCAGCACATGCGCGATTCCCGCATCGCGGCGATCTACGAAGGCGCGAACGGCATCCACGCGATCGACCTCGTGCAGCGCAAGCTGCCGCTGGCCGGCGGCGAAACCGTCCGCAACGAGATTGCTCAGATCCGGCAGGTGGCGAGCGACGTCGCCGGCCGCGGCGGCGCAGGCTTCGGCGCGACGGCGGAACGGCTCGCCGAGGCTTCAGACGCGCTCGAAGACTCGACGCGGCTGATGCTCGACTGGCTCGCGACCGACCAGAATTCGGCGCTCGCCGGCGCGTCGCAGTATCTTCGCCTGTTCGGACTCACGCTTGGCGGGGCGTGCCTGGCCAAAGCCGGCCTCGCCGCCGAGACGCTGGCGGAGAGCGGCAATAAGACAGAGCTTGGCCGTGTCGGGCTTGCTCGTTTTTTTGCCGAAAAACTCGCGACAGCCGCGCCCGGTCTCGCGCGCGCCGTCGCCTCGGGGGCCATGCCGCTCGAACCTTACGAAGCGATCCTGGCGGAGAGCGCATGACCCAAGACACATTGACGAAAGACATCGAGGTCAGCCGCGAGGGCGCGGTCATGTCGGCGGCCTTCGCGCGGCCGCAGAAGAAGAACGCAATCACTGGCGCAATGTACGAAGCGCTGATCGAAGCCTTCGACACGGCTGAGCGCGATCCCGAAATCGCGGCTCTTGTGATCAGCGGCAAGGGCGGCGTGTTCACCGCCGGCAACGACATCGCCGATTTTCTCGCCGTCGCGTTGCATGAGACCGGCGAATTTCCGGCTTGGCGGTTCGTCAGCAAGGTCGCCGAGTTCGAAAAGCCGTTGATCGCGGCGATTGACGGTCTCGCGATCGGCGTCGGGACGACGCTCTGCTTTCATTGCGATCTCGTCTACGCGACGCCCGAGGCGCGGTTTCAGATGCCGTTCGTCAATCTTGGCCTCGTTCCCGAGGCCGGGTCCTCGCTGTTGGCGCCGCAGCGCTTCGGGCGCGCCAGGGCCTCGGAACTGTTGTTGCTCGCCGAGCCCTTCGGCGCCGATCGGGCGCTCGAACTCGGCCTCATCAACGCCATCCTGCCTCAGAGCGAGCTGATGGCGCATACGATGGTCAAGGCGGCCGCGCTTGCGGCCAAACCCCGGGCCGCCCTCCTCGCGACGCGGCGCCTCATGCGCGGCGATCCCGAGGCGCTCAAGGCTCAGATGGCGACCGAGATGCACGCCTTCAGCGCCGCGCTCAAGTCCCCCGAGGCCCACGCGGCGTTCCAGGCGTTTCTGGGGCCGGGGCGAAAGTAGTGACGGTCGACGTCCTCGCCGCTTTCGACCGGAAGCGCAAAGACGTTGCTACTGATTCAATGTCGCGAATCGACGTTAGCGGACGCTCTGGACGCTGCGGATGTCGTGGGTGGGGAAGCAGTCGCTATTCGGGCAGCCCGGCTTGGCGCAGAGCGCCCGCCATCTTCTCGCGATAAGGGGCGTCGAAGCACACGAGCTTATAGAATGCGTCGGCTTCGCGGATGGTCATCGTCGGGTACATTTTGAGGAGCGCAGCGACATGCTGCTTGGCCTCGTCGACGCGGCCGAGGAACGGCAGCGTATAGGCGAGATCGAGGTGCGATAGCCAGAACGATTCGATGTATGCGCGCTGAAATGTCTCATAGGCCTCGGGATAGTCGCCGCGGAACCAGGCTCGCTTCGCCTTCGGCCACCACCAGTATGGAGCGGCGGACGGCCCCGCCAACTTGATAGCCTTCTCGGCCAGCGCGGTCCCTTCATCCCAGTGACCAGTAAACGCCGCAAATAACCCGAGGCTTCCCAACGCGTTGGCATCGTAGGGACCAAGCGCCGCCGCTTTTTCCGCCTCCACCAGAACGCGCTCCGGTTGGCACGTGGCGTAGTATCCCTGCGCGACGGAGAACTGAGCGCGGCTGTCCGAGGCCGCGAGATCGCGGGCGCGTAGCGCCGCCTGCAACACCCGGTCGGCGAGATGGGCGCGCTTGTCGACGCTCGCGTCCTCGGGCGGCAGCCCCCAGCCCCAGATCCTCTGCTGCTGGATGACGGTGGCAAGCGCTTCCCACACATTGGGGTCGGAGGGCTCACTTTTCGCCGCCGCTTCGAGGCAAGTGCGAGCGCTCGCTACTGTGTCTGGCTTGGTGTCCGTCGCGAAGCCCAGAATGATACAACCCCAGGTCGTTTTCTCGATGTCGCCGGCGGATGAAAGGCGGGCGCGCTCGGCATCCGAATATCGCTGCCGTCAACAGGCCCGTTGCGTGTCCGGCTATTTCAGCCTCATTGGCAGGGGCGGCGCTTTCGAGGATCGGAGAAATCGTCTGCGACCACACTCGCGCGCCGGAATGAACGTCATCGACATTGAACGTCACCCGCAGCGCGTCGCCGCCCGCTTCCAGGTTTCCGGTGACGACATAGTCGGCGTTTAACTTGCCGGCCTGCTTCGATCGGGTCTGCCCCGCTCGCGGAGCTTCCCGGGTTGCCGACGATACGCCAGATGGTCTGCGTTGCCGGCGGCGTCCCTCGTCTTCTGACCGATGCGCTGGGCGAGCTGGTCGTATTGCGGATTTCCGGTCACGTTGGCGAACGGCAGGACCGCGACCGTCGGCACGCCGAAGCGCGCCGCCGGCACAGGCGCCGAAGACGCAACGACCGCAGCGGGTTTTCCCGCCGTCATATACCACGCGGCGGCGCCCGCCATGACGATGAGCGCTACGATCGCGGCGGCGACCGGCGCGAACCAGCCTCGCGGCGCCGGTTTTGGCTTGGGCGCGGCGGCGGCCTTGCCGACCTCGACCGAATAGACGCGCAGCGGCTCGGCGATGTTTTTCAAGGTCGTCGGGCCGAGATCGCTGACATTCATGTCGAGCCGCGACTTGACCTGCCGATAGGCGTCCTCCGAGAGACAGATGGCGCCCGGCTTGGCGAGCCCTTCTAGGCGTGTCGCAATGTTGACGCCGTCGCCCATCAGGTCGCCGTCGTCCTCCTCCACGACGTCGCCGAGGTGGACGCCGATGCGGAATTCGATGCGCTGGTCCTCCGGGACGCCCGAGTTGCGCTCCGCCATCGCGTTCTGCACTTCGATCGCGCACCGCACCGCATCGACCACGCTGCGGAACTCAATGATCGCGCCGTCGCCGGTGCGCTTGACGACCCGGCCCTTGTGAACGGCGATGGTCGGATCGATCAAATCGCTGCGCAGGTTTCTCAGCCGCGCAAGGGTGCGGTCCTCATCGGCGCCGGTGAGACGCGAAAAGCCGACGACGTCTGCAGCCAAAATCGCGGCTAGTTTCCGGGTCTCGACCATGGCGAACCTCCGCCGCCACGGAGCCTAACACAAAGACCCGGCCAAATCCGCTCGTATCGATGTGAAACGATTCGGACGATGAGAGGAACCTCGACCGTCGGTCGAAGGACGCTTTGGGTCCATGAGCTGTCCGCCTCGCCTTTGGAGGAATGGCCGGTATTTGCGCATTCTTGTCATTGCATCGCGATGAGCCTGAAATCCCCCCTTTTGCGACGTCCGGCTGAATGTCCACCGTCATTTTTCTACGATTGCGGTCTGACCTTCGATCCGCGCCACGCGCGCAAGAAATTTCGCCAAGCTCCGGCGTCGTCGGCGAAGGTAAGCGGCCGCCAGATCGATCCAGTCGACGGCGCCGACCTCGTCGCTCACTCGCGGCTCGCTCCTTGTCCAGCGGGCGACGAACGACGCAATGACAAAATGCTTCGTATTCGGCTCGCTTCGTGGAAAATCGCTTCCGCCGGTTAAAGGCGATGATCTCCGCCTCAACGCCGATCTCCTCCATGAGCTTCCGGGCGAGCGCGGCGGCCATTGTCTCGCCGACCTCGACGCGTGCCCCGGGGAGGCTGAAATGGCCGAGCAGCGGCATCAGCGCTCGGCGCACGATTAGCACCCTGCCCTTTCGAAACACCGCAGCCGAAACCGCGAGGATGGGGCGTGCGGGGAATAACCGGTCATTCATGGGTCATCTTCCCCCTTCCCGAGGCCGTCGATCTCAAGCGGAGATCGCTCTCACTCGCTCGCCCCAGCAGCGCTCCACCCTGGAGCTTGACGCGCCGCGAGAAAAGCGCCTCCCGCATCCAAAGTCTGAAAAACAGATTTTGCTACATTTGATTTACAAATACCAGAAGTACGTGCTATACCTTTGCCTATCGCCGGGATCGAGCCCGTTGGTTGCCACCGCGGGACGAAAAGGAAAGGGTGTGCGACGTTTCGACCCGGGCCTCGGAAGGGAAGAAATTTTTGTTCCAAACGGCTATAACCCATTGAAAAGGCTCGATTCGAAAAAATAAACGTTAGTAAACGCTAGCTATTTTACTAACGTTTATTCGCGTTTAGTGGCGGTTATTGGCGCTTATTCGCAAAGGCAGGGCTGAGGCCCGAGCCGCGGCGGGCGCTTGCCTTCACGCGCGACCCGTCGGCTCACCACCGATTTGCCCCTTGCGCTTCGGTCATTGTTCTGCAAATGTTCCAACCATTGGCGAGCCCGGGCGGGGGGCGGACATGGTGGCGCGCGTATCGACGGTGGCCTTTGAGGGCGTGGAGGCCCGGCCGGTCGACGTCCAAGTGCAGATTGCATCAGGCACCGTCGCTTTCACCATCGTCGGTCTTGGCGACAAGGCGGTGGGCGAATCGCGCGAGCGGGTGCGCTCGGCGCTGATCGCCTCGGGTCTCGCCCTTCCTGCGAAGCGGATCACCGTCAACCTCGCGCCGGCCGACATGCCGAAGGAAGGCAGCCATTACGACCTGCCGATTGCGCTCGCGGTCATGGCGGCGATCGGCGCCATTCCGCCCGATGCGCTCGACGGCTTCGCGGTGATCGGCGAGCTCGCGCTCGATGGCGCGATCAGCGCGGTCGCCGGCGTGCTGCCCGCCGCGATCGCCGCTAACGCCGCCGGTAAAGGCTTGATTTGCCCGGCCGCCTGCGGACCCGAGGCGGCGTGGGCGTCGGCCGATCTCGAGATCCTCGCACCGCGCTCGCTGATCCAGCTCGCCAACCACTTCAAGGGCGCGCAAGTGCTGTCGCGTCCCGAGCCTGCCTTGCGCGCATCGGGCGGGCCACAGCCGGATCTGCGCGATATCAAGGGCCAGGAGAGCGCCAAACGCGCGCTCGAGGTCGCGGCGGCCGGCGGCCACAACCTTTTGATGAGCGGCGCTCCGGGAGCCGGCAAGTCGATGCTCGCCCAGCGTTTGCCGTCGATCCTGCCGCCTTTGACCCCGCGCGAACTGCTCGAAGTGTCGATGATCCATTCGGTTGCGGGCGCGCTCGCCGGCGGCGCCCTGACCGACCGGCGCCCGTTCCGAAGCCCCCATCATTCGGCCTCGATGCCGGCGCTGGTCGGAGGCGGCGTCCATGCCAAGCCCGGCGAGATTTCGCTCGCCCACAATGGCGTCTTGTTCCTCGACGAACTGCCGGAGTTTCAGCCGCAGGTGCTGGACAGCCTGCGCCAGCCGATCGAGACCGGCGAAGTGGCGATCGCGCGCGCCAATCATCGCGTCGTCTATCCGGCGCGATTTCAATTGATCGCGGCGATGAACCCATGCCGGTGCGGCATGGCCAACGAGCCGGGTTACGCCTGCAAGCGCGCGCCAAACGATCGATGCGTGGCGCAATATCTCGGCCGCCTCTCCGGTCCGCTTCTGGATCGCTTCGATCTCGTCGTCGACGTGCCGTCAGTCCTGGCGTCGGATCTGATGACGCCGCCGGCCCGAGAAGGCTCGGCAGAAGCGGGCGCCAGGGTGGCGGCGGCCCGCCAGATCCAGCTCGCACGTTACGCCGGCCTCGGGCTCGACGGCGTCGTTTGCAACGCCCGCGCGCCGGCGAGCGCTCGTCGAGGAGATCGCGGAAGCGGACGCATCGGGTCTGGCCCTGTTGCGCGACGCCGCGGAGCGGCTCCGTCTGTCGGCGCGCGGCTATCATCGCGTGCTTAAGCTTGCTCGCACACTGGCTGACCTGGACGGCGGGGGCCCGACCCGTCGCCTGCATTTCGCCGAAGCGCTCTCCTACCGCGGCGCGCCAGACCGCGCCGTCGCGGCGGCATAGACAGTCGGAATCGGCGCAAACCCTACAATTCGGCCGAATTCCGCAAGGGGTTCACAACTGCCGCCTGAGACCATGGATCTCCAAGCTAATCGGCGCGTCGCCGGGCTTACGCGGGATTGGAAATGGATCTGGGCGCCGGGTTGGCGGATTTCGCGGTCCATGCGCTGTGGCTTCAGGCTGGCGTGGTCATCGCGTTGGCGGCTGCGCTCGCCGGAGCCGCCGGCTGCGCCCGGCGACAAGCGGAAGCGCGCGGGGCGCAGGTCGCCGCCGAGAACGACGGATTGCGCGATGAACTCTGGCGTCTGAAGGAAGCCGCGGGCGCCCGCGACAAAGCAGAGGCGGCGAGCGAGGCCAAATCTCGCTTCCTGACGACGATGAGCCACGAAATCCGCACTCCGATTAGCGGCATTCTCGGTATGGCCGATCTGTTGCGGGAGGCCTCGCTCGATCCGGAAAACGCAAGCTATGTCGAGGCGATCCGCAGCTCCGGCACGCGCGCTCATCGCGCTGATCGACGAAATCCTCGATCTGGCCAAGATAGAGGCGGGCCGTTTCGATCTCGTTGTCGAGAGGGTCGATCTTCGTCGGCTTACCGAGGGCGTGGTCGAACTGCTCGCGCCGCGCGCCCAGAGCAAAGGCATTGAGATCGCGGCCTCATTCAGCGCCGGCGCACCGCGCTTCGTCCGCGCGGACGGCCCCCGCCTGCGCCAAATCCTCATGAACCTTGCCGGCAACGCGGTCAAATTCACCGATCGGGGCGGCGTCTGCGTGACGGTCGAGCGCGGCGAAATGGGCGCGGCGCGGTTCTCGGTGATCGATACTGGACCCGGCGTGCCGGCGGATCGCCGGAAGGCGGTTTTCGACAGTTTCGAGCAAGGCGACATCTCGCACGCGCGCCGCTTCGAGGGCGCAGGGTTGGGGCTCGCCATCTCGCGCGAGCTTGTCCGCCTCATGGGCGGTGAGCTGTCGCTTTCTGACAATCCAGGCGGAGGGTCGATTTTCGCCTTTGCCGTCCGGTTGCCGAAATGCGCCTCAGTCGAGCCGCTGGCCACACCGGAGACGATGCGCCGCGTCCCCAGTGGAACGCGAGCTCTCATCATCGCCAATTCTCCATTCGAGGCGCCGGCTATCGAAGCGCGCCTCATAGAAGCTGGCGTCGAAGTAGATCGGGCCGAGGGCCTGGACTCCGGCCTCGAGGCGTTGAACGCCCCGCACAAGCCCGATGTCGTCATCGTCGATTGCGCGCTCGGACCTGAAGCCACCAAGCGGCTGGCGCAAGCCGCGCGGGAAGCGGCGATCCGACGCAGCCTGGTGCTGTTTTCGCCCTTTGAACGCCACGCGTTCGGGCAGATCGCGCTCAAGGGTTTCGACGGCTGGCTGGTCAAGCCGGTTCGCGCGCGCTCGCTTTTCGAGCGCGTGGCATGGGATGTCGACCCGCCCCCCGGCCCGACCTCGCGCCTCTCATCGCCCCCGTTAGTCCGCCGCGCCCTTGTCGCCGAAGACAACGACATCAATGCTCTCATTACTCAAAAGGCGATGCGCCGCTTGGGCTTCGAGGTCGTTCGCGCATTCGACGGCGAAGAGGCGCTGCGTCTGGCCTCGCCGATCGCGCCTCTAGAATCTCGACCGTTCGACGTCATCTTGATGGACCTTAAGATGCCAGGTCTCGACGGCTACGAGGCCACGCGCCGTTTGCGGAGGCTCGAGGCTTCCTGCGGCTGGTCGCCGACGCCCATTATCGCCCTGACCGCCAATGCTTTCGAGGAGTGGAGAGTCTCCCCGTCGGCCGCTGGGTTCGACGCCATTCTCATCAAGCCGGTCGAGTTCGGCGCGCTAGCGGAAACGGTGGAGGGAGTGTGCGCCACTCGGGCGGCGCCGTCACGCGAACGTCTGCGCGCGTCATAGAAGCGAACCGGAGCGGCCACACCTACGCGCCAGAAGGTCTCACGTCGCGCGTCGCCGCTAGTCTTGAATCGATTCCTCGATCGAATATTTGCCGAGATAGCCGCGCTTGTCCTCGAAGCCAACTTGAAGCGTTCGCTCTGCCCGACCTTGTCGACGGCTCGCCTGAACCCGATGATCGTTGCGTTAGGGAAAGCGGTCGGACCTATCCCGACCCCTTGCCTTGCCATCCCCGCCTCGCTGCACTAGACGAAAAACGCTCGCCCGCCCAAGGTTTCGGGCGGTCAAGCCTTTCCTTCTCACCGGCGATCGTGGTTAAGCTTCCCTCTCTCGATCAATTCAACCGCATCGTCGTCAAGGTCGGCTCATCGCTCCTGGTCGACGGCGCGCCTCGGCGCCGTCAGGCGCGAATGGCTCGAAGCGCTCGTCGTCAGACATCGCCGCGCTGCACGAGCGCGGCGCGAGCGTGATTGTCGTATCCTCCGGCGCGATCGCGCTTGGCCGCACGATCGCCGCGCTGCCGAAGGGAGCGCTGAAGCTCGAAGACAGCCAAGCTTCCGCGGCGATCGGACAGATCGCGCTCGCCAGCGAGTGGTCGCGCGCCCTCGCTCAACACGGCATTGTCGCGGGCCAGGTGCTCTTAACCTTACAGGACACGGAAGAGCGCCGCCGCTATCTCAATGCACGCGCGACGCTCGGCCGTCTCTTCACGATGCGCGCAATCCCGATCATCAACGAGAACGACACGGTCGCAACGAGCGAGATCCGCTACGGCGACAATGATCGTCTCGCGGCGCGAGTCGCCACCATGACGAGTGCGGACCTTTTGATTCTTCTCTCCGATGTCGCTGGGCTTTATGATTCGCCGCCTCATCGCAACGCGCAGGCGCGATTGCTTCCCGTCGTCGAGCGCGTGACGCCCGAGATCGAAGCGATGGCCGGCGGCGCGGCGTCCGAACTGTCGCGGGGCGGCATGCGCACCAAGATTGAGGCCGCCCGCATCGCCACGTCGGCCGGCGCGCACATGGTGATCACCGACGGACGCATTCCGCATCCAATCGCGCGAATCGCGGAAGGCGGCGGCTGCACCTGGTTCCTAACCCCGTCGAACCCGGTCGCGGCGCGCAAGGTTTGGATCGGCGGGTCGCTTGAACTTAAAGGAGCCGTGTTCGTCGATGCTGGCGCTGCCGCGGCGCTCGCCCGCGGCAAAAGCCTGCTGCCGGCTGGGGTCACGCGGGTCGAAGGCGTGTTTGCGCGCGGCGATTGCGTCGCCATCCGCGACGAGCGTGGGGCCGAGATCGGGCGGGGGCTCATTGCCTATGACGCGCTGCATGCGGAGCGCATCCGCGGCCGCAATTCGCGCGATATCGCCCATATCCTGGGGACGGCAGGCCGCGCCGAAATGATTCATCGCGACGACATGGCGCTTTCCGCGCTCTGAGCATGAGCGGGGCGTCGGTCCTGCGGCCTTGGCAGAGCAACGGCCCGCCGCGCATAAGCTTGGACTATGGGCTCTCCCGTCCGACGTCGCGCCCGGTTGATCTCTGTGCCCCGCCCGGCGCTGATCGCGCTTGCGACAGCGCGCACGAGATTGCGCGCGAGCGAATTTGGCATGACGGCGCTTGCGATCGGCATAGGCGTCCTTGCCGGCTTGTGCGTCGCCGTGATGACCAGCGTCGTCAACCTCGCGCATGTGCGGATTTTTGGCATTCCCTTCGATGTTCACCTAAGCGCCGCCTCGCGGGTCGCGCCCCTCGCCGCCTTTGGTGCGCCGATGCTGGGCGGACTGTTGCTCGGCGCGATCGACCTCTGGCTGTCTCGCAAAAAGGCGCCTCCCGCAGTCGATCCGGTCGAGGCCAACGCCTTGCGCGGCGGGCGCATGTCGCTCCGCCAAAGCCTTTTGGTGGCGACGCAGACCGTGATCTCGAATGGCTGCGGCGCATCGGTCGGGCTCGAGGCGGGCTATGCGCAGATCGGCGCGGGCGTCGCCTCGTATCTCGGCGTGAGATCGCGCTTGCGCCGACAGGATCTCCGCGTGCTCGTCGGTTGCGGGGCGGGCGGCGCGATTGCGGCGGCGTTCGGCGCGCCGCTCACTGGCGCCTTTTACGCCTTCGAGCTCATCATCGGCGCCTATTCGCTCGCGAACGCGATTCCCGTCTTCGCCGCCACCCTCGCCGCGTCGCTCACCACTCAGGCGATCATTGGCGCGCCTTACGACATCACAGCGCCCACCGTCGCCCCGCTGACGTTCGTCGACTATGGCGCGCTGATTGGGCTCGGCCTGGTCGCGGCGGCGGTGGGCGTCGGCGCAATGCGGGTGGCGGCGTTGATCGAACGGGCGTTCCGCTGGGCGATCCCGTCGCGTCTCGTTCGACCGGTCGTTGGCGGATTGATGGTCGGTTCGATGGCGCTCTACAGCCCGCAGGTGCTGGGCGCAGGCCACGGCGCGCTCGGGCTCGACTTCTATTGGCCGATGACGGCGACGGAGTTGGCGACGCTCATCGTGCTCAAGCTGTTCGCCTGCCTCGTTTCGCTCGCGTCGGGCTTTCGCGGCGGAATGTTCTTCGCCTCGCTGTTCGTCGGCTCGCTGCTCGGCAAGCTCTATTCGATCGGCGTCGACGCCGTCGCGCCGTCGATGGGACTCGAGACCACGGCTTGCGTGCTGGTCGGCATGGGCGCGCTTGAGCGCCGCGATCGTCGGCGGTCCGTTGACCATGACCTTTCTGGTGCTCGAGAGCACCGGAAACCTCGGCGTCGCCGGCGGCGCTCTCGCGGCTTCGATTGCGACCACGCTCGCGGTGCGCGCGACCTTCGGCTATTCGTTCACGACTTGGCGCCTGCATCTGCGCGGCGAGACGATCCGCGGCGGCCAGGACGTCGGGTGGCTGCGCGAGCTGACTGTCGGGCGCATGATGGCGCCTGCGCCGCCGAGGTTTCCCGCCGATCAGTCGGTCCGCGCCTTCCGCGAAGCCTATCCGCTTGGCAGCGCCAATGTCGTTGTCGCGGTTGGCGAAGAAGGGCGATATCAAGGGCTGATCCACGTCGCCGAGGCGCACGCGCTCGTCCTCGAGAACGGCGGCGACGGCGGCCCGATCACCGCCATCGTCCGTCTGCCGGCGACTGTCCTGCATCCGGATGACAACGTCCGCCGGGCGCTCGACGTCTTCGGCGCCTCCCAGGCCGACACGCTCGTCGTCACCGCGCGCGGAACGGAGCAGGTGCTAGGCACGCTCGGCGAGGCCTATGCCGCGCGGCGCTACGCGCAGGAAACCAACCTGGCGATGAAGGGGGTGCTGGGCGGAGGCTGAATGGATTCCACCAGGCGCCCGCATCATTATCCGCTATTCCGCAACCCCGCCGAGACGCCGTTGATGGTGAGCTGGATGCCGGTCAACACCTTCTCGCTCGACGCGCGCGAACGGTACAGTTTCAGAAGCTCGACCTGCACGTGGTTGAGCGGGTCGAGATAAGGGAAAGCGATTGCGGATCGAGCGGTCGAGCAGCGGATTGCTCTCGAGCAGCTTCGACTGCTCCATGATCGCGTTGAGCGCGTCGACCGAATCGCGCCACTCGCCGGAGATTCGGGCGAAGATCTTCTCGCGCAAACTGACGTCCTCGACGAGCCGCGCGTAGCGCGAGGCGATCGCGAGGCTGGACTTCGCCATCACCATGTCCATGTTGGAGAGCTGGGTGCGGAAGAACGGCCAGCGGACATACATGGCCTTGAGCGTCTCGAGCCCGTCCTTGCGGATGGGCGTCGATATAGGCCTTCACCGCCGAGCCGAAGCCGAACCAGCCGGGCAGCATCAGCCGGCACTGCGCCCACGAGAACACCCAGGGAATCGCGCGCAAATCCTCAATCGCTTGTGTCTTCTTGCGCGAGGCGGGGCGCGAGCCGATGTTGAGGCTCGCGATCTCGGTGATGACGGTCGAGGCCCAGAAATAGCGCACGAAGCCCTCGGTCTCGTAGACAAGGCCGCGATAGGCCTTGTAGGCGGAAAGCGACAATTCCTCCATCGTCTCGAGAAAAGCTGGGTCGGGCGCGGGGCTCTCGTCCTGCAACAGCGTGGCTTCGAGCGTCGCCGAGGCGAGCGTCTCCAGATTGCGTCGCCCGACCTCGGGGTTCGAGTATTTGCTCGATATGATCTCGCCCTGTTCGGTGATGCGGATCTGCCCCTGCACCGCGCCGCCCGGCTGCGCCAGGATCGCGTCATAGCTCGGACCGCCGCCGCGTCCGACCGAGCCGCCGCGGCCATGGAAGAGGCGGATGCGCACGCCATGCTTGCGGAAGACTTCGACCAGGCCGATCTCCGCCTTGTAAAGCTCCCAGCCCGAGGTGACGAAGCCGCCGTCCTTGTTCGAATTCGGAATAGCCGAGCATCACCTCCTGCTCGCGGCCGCGCGAATCGACCAGCCTGCGGTACTCGGGGAGTGAAAGGAGCTGATCCATCACGCCGACGCAATTGCGCAGATCCTCGATCGTCTCGAACAGCGGCACGAGCGCGAGCGCCGACGACCCCTCCGCGGTGATCAAGTCCCACTTCCTTCAGGATCAGCGCCAGCTCCAGCATGTCGGAGACGCTGTCCGTCTTGGAGATGATCGAGGTTCGGATCGAGCCGGGGCCGTATTTGCTCCGGATATCAGCGGCGGCGCGAAACAGCGCGAGTTCGCCGGCCGTCTCCTCGCCATAAGCCATGAAAGGCGAGAACAGCGGGCGGGGCGACGACAAGTTCGCGACGCAGGAGCTCCACCCGCTCCGCCTCGCTCAGCGCCTTGTAGTCGAGGCCCGGCGACGCGGCGGCGAACAGCTCGGCGATCGTGCGCTCGTGGACGTCCGAGTTCTGCCTGAGGTCGATGGGCGCCAGATGAAAGCCGAACACGTCGACAGCGCGCTGCAAGGCGCGCAGCCGCCCGCGAGCGACGATGCCGGCGTTGGTCTGCCTCAGCGAGAGCGCGATGGTCGCGAGGTCGGCGCTGAATTCCGCCGCCGACGCATAGGGCGCCCGATCAACGATCGGCTGACGAAGCGCGATGACATGGTCAAGCTCGCGCGCCGTCTTGGCGAGGCGCGAATACATTCCGGTGATGGCGCGTCGGTAGGGCTCCTTGCGGCGCGCGGCGGCGGAATTGTCGGACGTGTCGGCGAGCGCGGCAAGTTCCGGACTCATCGTGGCGAGATTGGAGGCAAGCGACAGCTCGGCGCCCAGCTCGTGCAATTCGTCCAGATAGTGGCTGATCGCCCGGGCGCTCTGCAGCCGCATCGACTCGTTGAGCACGTCAGCGGTGACGAACGGATTGCCGTCGCGGTCGCCGCCGATCCACGACCCGACGCACAGGAACGAGCCGATTGGCTTCGTGCGCGGCTCGCCGGAAATGGCGTCGAGCCTATCCTCGATCGCGCCGTAGAGGCGAGGCAACTCATGGAAGAACGTATAGTCGTAGAATGAGAGGGCGTTGGCGACCTCGTCGATGACCTTGAGCTTCGTCTGGCGCAGGAGGTTCGTGCGCCAGAGGATGAGCACGGCCCGCCGAAGTCTTTCCTCGTTGAGCGCAAGCTCATCCTCGTTGCCGCCTGCGCCTTCGCGCTCGTCGAGCAATTTCGCGATCTCGAGTTCCCGAGTGAGCGTGCTCTTGCGCCGGACTTCGGTCGGATGGGCGGTGAGCACTGGGCTCACCAGCGCGTGATCGAAGAAGTCGGTGAGCGCCTTCGGCTCGACGCCCATCTCGCGGGTGCGTTGAAACGAGTAGGCGAGCGAACCGGGACGGGGCGCGGAGCCGGCGATCGCATGGGCGCGGTTGCGGCGGATGTGATGCTGATCTTCGGCGATGTTGGCGAGATGCGAGAAATAGCTGTAGGCGCGAGTGATCGCGAGCGTCTGGTCAGCGTTGAGGCTGTCGAGCGTCGCCTCGAGCTCGCGCCGCGCGCCGATCTCGTTGTCGCGATGGAAGCGAATCGAGGCCTGGCGGATCTGCTCGACCAGCTCGAAAACCTCTTCGCCCTCCTGCTCGCGCACGGTGTCGCCGAGGATTTGACCGAGCAGACGAATGTCGTCGCGCAGCGGAACGTCCTTCTCGTCCGAAGAGCGAGGGGTCAGCTTTTGGATTTTGGCGGTCATGGCCATCGGCGCATCCGTCGGCTGGAGAAGAAGATCGATGCTGCACTGCGGCAAATATCGGCGCAAGGCCGGCTGCCTCATGGAGACGCCGGTCGCAGTTCGGGTCGCAAGTTTCGCGCCATCGGAGCGCCTGGCGATGATTGGAAGTCGATGCTGACTTTTGGGCGCCGAGCCGCGCCCCATTGAGAGGTGGACTACGACCCGGATTGGCTCGTGCGCCGCCTGGGGGACGCAGTGCGTCGATTCCGTCGAATGTCCTTGTCCGACGGCCGACCATGGGCGCCTTTGAACACCTGAGTTCCGGCTCAAACCTCCGATCTGCCGGGGGACCACAGGAAGCGGATGGCCTGCCGATCGCTCGAAACGCGCCTTCGTGCGTGAGGCTGTCAGCGGACGACGCAGCGCGACCGCACTTCATGGCTTGGATCGTTGCACTCGCACTGACAGCGGCCGACCGACCCCGCCGGCTAGAGTTTCCGCCAGGCGCGCGGCGAGCGCCGCCTTGTCCTTGAGTTCGCATTCGAAGACGACGAGTGTGCGCCAGCCCATTGCGGCGTAGGCGGCTAGAGTTTTTCGTCCCGCGCCCGGTTGCGCGCGATCTTGGCGCGCCAATAGGCGGCGTTGGTCTTTGGCGCCCGCGCGCCGCGTGCGCAGTCATGTCCATGCCAGAAGCAGCCATGGACGAAAATCGCGAGTTTGCGGGAGGCGTAGACGATGTCGGGCTTTCCCGGCAGATCGCCGCGATGAAGCCGGTAGCCCGGCGCGATCGGGCGCAGAAGCGCGCGCACCGCAAGCTCCGGACTTGTGTCGCGCGATTTGACCGCGCGCATAACCGCTGAGCGGTCGTAGGTCTTGGCCGGAGCTGTTGATTTTCTTTTGGTCATCGCGAGCCGGTGATGTCGCGCCGCGGGCCGCTCAAGTTTGGCTGCGTCGCTTATGCGGTGCTTCCGATCAATCCTTTCCGTTATCGCCCTCAACCTCAACCGCCAGACCGAGGAGCTGTCGGTGATACTTCTGAAGCCGCTCGAAGTGCGCCTGGATCGCTCCCGCGATTTCCCTCGAGTTCTTGACCGCAAGGAAATGGCCGACGATTTGACTGTAATGCTCAGCCTGGCGCGGCAGACGAAGCGCAGGATCTTTTTTTTCCGCGATTTCAGCGTCAGACATCACCTGAACTTTTTGCGATGGCTCCGGCGACTTTGACCGGTCGATCGGCGGCTTCGGCACCTTGCCGTTCATCAGGGCTGAACGTCCGTGAAACTCGTGAAACAATGCGTCTTCGAGGGAGCTGATCTCTGCTCTGTCCTTCGCGGGATAGGCCCAGACCCACGCAATCTCCCAAACGTCGATTTGACGATTTGCGATGATGTCGCTCCTAGCCGAGGTCAAATGGCGGTTCACCCGCGAGCGAATGCCGTCGACTGATTGACCAACGTAGATGGGAACCTGGTCGAGGTCGCAGAGTACATAGCAACCGATGTCGTTGGTCAGCGTACGAACGGCCCGGCGGCGAAAGGGCAGATCGATCGCCATGTGCTACTCCGCCGCGATGAGCTCCGACCGCTCATGGTCAACAAGGGCAGGTTCAAGAACATATTGGGCGATATGCCGCACGACCGGCACGCATACGCCATCGCCACAGACGTGGTAGGCATGGTTGTAGCGCTCTGGAAGCCCGTAATCGTCGTCCAAACCCATGAGCCGCGCCGCTTCGCGGGGCGACAGCAGACGCGACCTGACTGTTTTGCCCTCAACCACCAAGATGATCTGACGCGATGAGCCGCCCGCCGGGGTGCGAAGGCAGCCCGCCACATCGTCGAAACGGACCTCAGCGCGCTGGCGTTTGATCCCGTTTTCGTCGGGGCGGGTGCGCCTATACACGGTGCCAACCATTCTGCGGCCCCTTGCGACTGCGTCCGCCACTTTCTTGCGATTGAGGGGCGACATGAGGCTTAGAATGTAGTTCGTATGGGCAGCGGCGTGCCACTTCACTGCGATCGGCGTGTCTTCGATGAGGTCGGCGAAGGTCGAGTTTCGCGCTAAGGGTGGGGAGATCCTCCACCAGATCCAATTTCGCTTCGCCGTCGCCGTGATGCCGGAATACGCCTCTATGAGCGCTGGGGGATGCCAGCTTGCCTTTGGACCCTCGGCGATCAGGGAAGTCGGGATGGGTTGGTCCCCGCGGAAGGCTATAAAAAAGACGCGCGGTCGCGACTGCGGCACGAAATGCACGGCGTCAATCACCGCGGCTCCGAACCTATAGTCCAATTCGGTCAGCGCCGAAGCAATGGCCGCGAAGTCCTTTCCTTCGTGCGACGTCAAACATCCGTAAACATTTTCAAGAACGATCGCGCGCGGGGCGCGTCCATCTCGCACCAAGCCCCGGATCAGTTTCCAAAAGGGCCAGAACGTGCCGGATCGGGTCGTGACCTTGTCTCGCTCCCGACCCAGTCCACGATAGCTTCCGGCGAGGGACAGGTCCTGGCACGGAAAGGACGCCCACGCGAGATCGACCACATGGGGAGGAAGGTCTGAGAGCCTAAGGGCGGCAACATCCTGATGCTTGATGTCTCCCGCGCCCCAGTTGGCCTCGTACGTCTCGACTTTCATCCGATCGAAATCATTGGCGAACAGGCAGCGCCATGAGTCTCCAAGGCCGGCGCGCGCCATGCCGCCCCCGGCGAAAAATTCGAGATAGGTGCGCTTGGCCATGTCCTCGACTGATTCCCGCGATGAGATTAAGCTGGACGACGCCAACGCGAAATAGAAGTCGTGTGCCGCACTCAATCATTTGTGGACAGGATTTGCCCCGCCAACTTGAAAGCGTCGTCGGCGGATTGTTCTCTATCTGTTCAGCATAACCAGTTAACGATCCGTTGCAAGGCTTCGCACTGTCCGCTGGATTGAAACATCGCTTTTTGCCGCTTGACCCAGGCCGCTGCGTTCTGCGTTATGGCCTCCGATGACCAACTTCACCTTCCCCTTTCCCGCGCTCGTCTGCGACACCGGCGGCACCAACGTGCGCTTTGCGCTCGTTAGCGAACCCGGGGGCCGACTAAGCGACATCGTCCACTTGCACACCGGCGATTATCCGGGATTGGCGGAGGCGATCGAGGCGGCTGTTCCTAAGCTCGGGACACGGCCGCGTTCCATGATCGCTTGCGGGGCAGGCCCGGTGAACGGGCGGACGCTCAAGCTCACCAACGCGCCCTGGGTGATGGACGGCCCGGAGGCTGCGCGCCGCACTGGCCTTAGCCAAGGCTTGCTGCTCAACGATTTCGAGGCCCAGGCGCTGTCGTTACCCACAATTCCTGAAGGTTGGGAGCGCCGGATCGGCCCGCTGAAGTTCGGGCCTGAAGGTCCTCAGGTGATCCTCGGGCCCGGGACCGGGCTCGGCATCGCCGCACTGGTCGAGGCGGACGGACGCTTCACTCCGGTTTCATCAGAGGCCTGCCACATTGATTTTGGCCCGGTCCGGCCGGAGGAATTCGAGATCTGGCCTCATCTCGAACGCGCGCACGGGCGCATCACCAGCGAGAGCGTCATTTCCGGCGCGGGCCTCGCGCGCGTCCACCGCGCGCGCATGATGGCGAAAGGCGCGCCCGATCCGCATGTCGACCCGCCGGCCGTCACCACAGCCGCGGCGACCGACCCGAAAGGCGAAGAAGCGACGAGTCTCAGGCTCTACTGGCATATCGTGGCGCGCTTCGCGGGCGACATGGCGGTGACCTTCGTGGCGACCGGCGGACTGACACTGTCCGGCGGCGTCCTGCCGAGGGTCGTGGATTTTCTCGACGAGGCCGCGTTTCGCGAAGCGTTCGAGGCCAAGGCCCCGGTTGACGGCCTCGCCAAGCGCATTCCAACCCGGCTTGTCACGCGGGAGGACGCGGTGTTGGTTGGAATGGCGGCGATCGCCTCGGCGCCATTCCGCTACGGTATCGACTACGGATCCCGCGCTTGGATTTAGGCATCGACCTCAGGGAGCGCCCGGACTCGGGGTTGTCCGCCCTTTGGATGAGCTCACAATAGAGCGTCCAGCCGCGCTTTTGCCTTTTTTTTGAGGTTTGTGCGGCCGAATTGGGGGCAGCGCGACTTGAGGTTGACGCGGTGATAAGAAAACGATTTTACGCGGTATGGCGCGGGGTTATTTTTGGCGGTCGGACTGGGCGGAGCGGTCTATGCCGACTGCGGCTCCGACATGCAAAAGCTTGCCGAGGCGCGCAACGCACAACTGGAAATCGTCAATAACTTCGCCAAATCGTTTCACGGTAAGCCGCTAGATCCAGAAGCGTTTTGCGGGAAATCGGGAGGGTTGGTCCGTGCTGAGAACGGGCTAATCGCGTATATGGAAAAGAACAAGGACTGGTGCTCGTTCCCGGACGAGGCGATCGCCCAACTCAAGGAGCATCACGCCAAGAATATGGCCTTCAGTGCGAAGGCCTGCACCGTCGCGGCGCAGATGAAAAAGATGAAGGAGCAAGCGGCTCAAGGCGGCGGGAGCGGTCCACAGGCGCAGCCGTTGCCCGCCGGACCTCTTTGACTTTCGCGCACGAGCGGGCGTCTGGCTTGCCGGACGCTCGGCCGGCGAGCTTGGTGCTGCGGTTAACGCCGGACTTCGCGCTCCCCTTCGTTCAGCTTGCGCGTCTCGACCGGCCTGCCGGATGGCAGCTGCTGCTCGCCCCGTGTTGGGAGGCGACCGCGCTCGCGGGCCTTGCCCTTCATCGCGGACCCAACCTCTGGCATCTCGCTCTCTTTCTGATCGGCGCGGTCGCCATGCGCGGCGCCGGCTGCACCTACAACGACATTCTGGACCGCAAGCTCGACGCTGGAGTCGAGCGTACGCGAAACCGTCCATTGCCGTCCGGACGAGTCACGATTGGCGCGGCCGTGGCGTTCCTTGTCGTCCTGGCCCTGATCGGTCTCGCGGTGCTGTTGAGCTTCAACACGTTCTCAATCAGGCTCGGGATCGCCTCGCTTGGCGTTGTGGCCGTCTACCCGTTGATGAAGCGGGTGACCTCTTGGCCGCAGGCGGCGCTGGGCCTTGCCTTCTCGTGGGGAGCGCTGATGGGCTGGAGCGCAACCTTCGCGAGCCTCTCGGTCGCGCCCATCTTGCTTTACGCGTCCGCCTTCGCCTGGACGATCGGCTACGACACAATCTACGCGCTGCAGGATGCGCGCGATGACGCCATCGTCGGCATCCGGTCGACAGCACGATTGTTCGGAACTCGGGTGAAGCTCGGCGTTGGGGCGTTCTATATCGCGACCGCCGCGTTGGCGCTGGCGGCCATTGAATCCGCGGGCGGGGGCGGCATTGCGTTGCTCGGATGGCTGGGTTTTTGTGCCCATCTGGCCTGGCAAACGTCGCAAGTCGAAGGCGCCGATGCGGCAACGGCGTTGAGGCTTTTTCGCTCTAATCGCGACGCCGCGCTTATCCTGTTTGCGGGCATCGCGGTTCAGGGGTGGTTTGGATAGCAGGAAGCTTGCGGACGGCGACGAAAGCGACAGCGCGGCGACGCGGTTTGGGCGCCGGCAGAAGGCCCTACGACGCTTAACCATCGTGCCGACCTCATTAGGCCCAGCGCCACACGCTGGCGCTGAATGACACGATCCCAAGCCTGCCCGTCACGCCCTCGTCATGCGACTCGATTAGCGCGCTCCGATCGACGTACGATTAGGAAAAGACCCCGTGCGGCAATCAGGTAACATTGCGCGTCGCGCGACCATCGCAGGACTCAAGGCTGCGGTCCATCGTTCGAAGCCACTGTCTCGGGCAGGTGTGCTCGAGCGCCTGTTCACGCTTGCGTTCAAGCGCCTGGTCTATCCTCAGATCTGGGAGGATCCGGTCGTCGACATGAAGGCGCTCGACATCGGCCCGGGACATGAGGTGATCGCGATCGCCTCTGGCGGCTGTAACGTGCTCTCTTACCTCATGGCCGATCCCGCCGGGGTTACCGCGGTCGATCTCAACGGGGCTCATATCGCGCTCGGCCGGCTTAAGATCTGCGCGGCTCAGAACCTGCCCGACTACGACAGCTTCTTCCGCTTCTTTGGCCGCGCCGATGCGCGCGCCAACGTCGCCGCCTACGATCGCCGCCTTCGGACAAAGCTCGACCCTTCCGCGCGCGCTTACTGGGACAAGCGAATGGCGTTCGGTCGACGCCGCATCGGCCTCTTCGCCCGCAATTTCTACCATCACGGACTGCTCGGGCATGTCGTCGGAGCTGGCCACACGCTCGCGCGCCTACATGGTCTCGATCCATCGATCGTGCTCAGGGCTCGGACGCTCGACGAGCAGCGCGCGCTTTACGAGGAGCGCCTTGCGCCGATCTTCGACAAGCCGCTCATTCGCTGGCTCTTGAAGCAGCCCGCCTCCCTCTACGGGCTGGGGATTCCGCCGGCTCAATATCAGGCTCTGGCCGCCGATTCCCCCTTAGGGATCGGGGCCGTCTTAAGTGAGCGAGTTGAGCGGCTGGCCTGTGACTTCGACATCACCGACAATTATTTCGCTTGGCAGGCGTTCGGACGACGTTATGCGCCGGGGCCGAATCCCGCTCTCCCGCTCTATTTGCAGCGGCAGAACTTCGATACTATCCGCAGCCGCTCGAGCCGCGTGCGCTACGTCCAGCGCTCCTTCACCGTCATTTTGCGCGAATTGCCGGTTGCAAGCTTCGATAGCTACGCGCTGCTCGATGCGCAAGACTGGATGAACGATGCCGAGCTCACCGCACTGTGGACCGAGATCACGCGGACCGCGCGGCCGGGGGCGCGGGTCATCTTCCGCACAGCCGCCGCCGAGCGGTTGTTGCCGGGGCGCGTGCCCGACGACGTGCTCGGCGCGTGGCGCTACGAAGACGAACTGAGCCGTGAACTCAGCCGGCAGGATCGGTCGTCGATCTACGGGGCCTTCCACCTTTACGCGCTTGAGGGCGCCTGAGGCATGAGTGACGCCGCGGCGCTGATGGACCGGATGTATCGGCGTCAGCGCCACATCTACGACTTGAGCCGCAAATTCTATCTCCTCGGCCGCGACGAGGCGATCACTCGCCTTCGCCCCGCTCCCGGCGACAAGGTCCTGGAGATCGGCTGCGGCACCGGGCGCAATCTCGTCAAACTCGCACAAGCCAATCCTGAAGCTCGGTTGTTCGGCCTCGACGTATCGCGGGAGATGTTGGCGACCGCCGCCGCATCGACCGCGCGCGCCGGGCTCTCCTCTCGCATCACTTTTGCTCAAGCGGACGCCACAGCGTTCGACCCGCGGGGGCTATTCGGCTTCCCATGTTTTGAGCGCGTGATGATCTCATACGCCTTGTCGATGATCCCGCCCTGGCGCGAAGCGCTCGCCCAAGCGCTTGACCTTGTCGCGCCCGGCGGATCGCTAGCAGATCGTCGATTTCGGTGATTGCGCCGGGTTGCCCCGCCCGTTCAAGGCGGGGCTCAGGCGCTGGCTCGCCGCCTTCGACGTAACGCCCGCGTGACGATCTGGCCCGACGCGCTCGAGGAGTTGGCCACCGAGCGCGGCATGACATGCGAGATTGAGAACTGGTTTCGTGGCTACGCGATCCTGGCGGTCGCGCGGCGAGCAGCCTGAAAAGAGGCCGTCCTCATCCGCCAAACGCGCGCGACAGCGTGAAGATCAAGAGCCCGACCAGCCCGCCGACCAGCGTCCCGTTGATGCGGATATATTGCAGGTCCTTGCCGACTTGCAGCTCCAGGCGGTTGACGAGCGTCGCGGTGTCCCAATTGTCGACCACCGCGGCGATATAGGCGCCGATTTCGGCCCGGCGAGGCAGGACTGTGCGCAGCGCCAGGAGCCTGAGCCGCCGATTGATCCTCGCGCGGCGCGGCGCGTCCTCTTCGAGCCATCGGCCGAGCGCGCTGGCGGAGGTCGCCAGCCAGCTGACAATCGCCTCGGCATGGCGAGGCAGATCGTCCCTCAGCGCCGTTTCCAGTTCCTCCCGCAGCGCCTGCGCCTGCTCGGCGAACACCGGATTGGCGAGAATCTCCTGCTTCAACGCTTCGCCTTGCGCCCGCATTTCGGGATCATGCGCGAGGTCGTCGATCAAATTCTCGATCAACGTCATTCGCCTGCTCGCGCCACGGATGATCGGGGTCGCGCATTTCCCTTAAGGTCTCCGTCAGCCCGCTGATCACCTTGGCGGCGATCATGTCGTCGACCCATTTGGGGATCCAGCGCCAGGACTTTTGCGCCACATGCTTGACGATTGTCGCCTTGTGTCGCTCAAGCGTCGTCTCGACGAAATCGAGGCCTTGGTCGAGCAGCGTCTGGCCCGCTCCTTGCGCCCATAGGATCGAAAGCCCCCGAGAGGCGAGCGGCGCGGCGGGAACGGCCTCGATCCCGCGCCGCGCGGCAAGGGCGACCCATTCGTCGATCGCGGCTTTCGGCATAAGGTCGAGCGCATACGGAATTGCGCGCCCCGCGGCAACCGCGAGCGCTCGCGCGTTGCGTTCGTCTTCGAGCCATCGCGCCGCGAGACCGACGAAGTCGACCGTCGACAGGCGGGCGATGGCGACGCGTGGGGAGAGAAAGTTGTTGGTGATGAAACGCCCCATCGCCGCGCCTATGCGACGTTTGTTTTCGGGAACGACAGCCGTGTGAGGAATTGGCAGTCCGAGAGGACGGCGAAAAAGCGCGACCACGGCGAACCAATCGGCGCAGGCCCCCACCATGCCAGCTTCCGCGAACGCGCTGAGATAGGCCGCCCAGACCCAGTCCGCCGGGGCGCGACGCATGGCGAGATAGATCGCCGCCATCAGGACGAGCAGGAGTGTGGCGATCGTGCGCATCCGGCGCAATTCCGCGCGACGCTCTGCCTGAGTTTTGAATACGTCGGAAGATCCGAGCGGCGCCAGCTCGGCGACCGCAAATCGTGTAAGCTCTGTCATGGTCGGCAATCATACGGGCCGGTTGCGCCCTGGCGATAGAACCTTTCCGCGTGGGGAAAGTCGAAAGGCCACGCCCGGCACCCTAGCCATTTGCCGTGGAAGCGCCTAAATAACGTATGCGGAGCTGGGTGGCGCGTCAGGACAATATTCCTCGGGGCCGTACGATCCCTATGGGGGCTGTCCCTGTCGAGGCTCGTGGGCTTCGGCATATGGCTCCCACCTACTCACGTAGGCGCCCGGGATCACCGTCCAACGGCCGTCTCGGCTCCGCGCTTTATGCTTGACATGTTTTTCGGATTGGCGACGCCTTGAACTCGACCAACGCCGATCCGAAGGCGGTTCTGCGCCGCGCCGCTCTCGCCCGGCGAGCAGCGGTCGAACCCGCCGCGTGCCTCGCTCTCAACATCCGCCTATCCCGGGAGGGACTGGGCCTCGCGCGCCTTTGGCGTCCTTAGATTGTTTCGGCCTTTCATCCGCTGCGCGGCGAGCCGGATACGCTCCCGCTTTTGACCACGCTCGCCGACGAAGGATTCGCGACCGCCCTGCCGGCAGTCGTTGGCCGGGGATCGCCGCTAACCTTTCGCCTCTGGCGACCCGCGGAACCTACTCGCGCAGGCGCAATGTCGATTCGCGAACCCCTCGAGGAGGCGCCCGTCGTTGATCCGGACCTCTTGTTCGTCCCGCTTGCATGCTTCGACCGGCGCGGCCACCGCATCGGCTATGGCGCCGGCTATTACGACCGGACTCTGACCAACTTGCGCGCCGTGAAGCCCGTTCACGCAGTTGGCGTCGCCTATGGAGTATGCGAAGTCGACGCTGTGCCTTATGAAACGCATGACCAGAGCCTGGACGCCGTTGTGACCGACCAGGAAACCATTCTCTTCAGCGAGCAATGATCCGTCTCCTGTTCATCGGCGACATCGTCGGGCGGTCGGGGCGCGCCGTGGTGCTTGAGCAGGTCCCCATTCTGCGCGCCCGCTGGGGCCTCGATTTCGTCGTCGTCAATGGCGAGAACGCGGCGGCGGGCTTTGGCCTCACCGAGAGCCTGTTCGAGGAGTTCCTTTCCGTCGGCGTCGACGCAGTGACGCTCGGCAATCACGCCTTCGATCAGCGCGAGGCGCTCGTGTTCATTGAGCGCCAGCCACGCCTAGTCCGCCCAGTCAATTTCCCTCCAGGCACGCCGGGGCGGGGCGCCACGATTGTCCAGAATGCGAAGGGCGCGCGGCTGCTCATCGTGAACGTGATGGGCCGTATCTTCATGGACCCGCTCGACGATCCGTTCGCCGCCGTCAAACGCGAACTCTGCCTCTATCCGCTTTGCGAGGCGTGCAACGCCTCCATCGTCGACTTCCACGCTGAAGCGTCGAGCGAGAAGTGGGCGTTCGGCCATTTCATAGATGGCAAGGCGAGCCTCATGGTTGGGACGCATACGCATACGCCCAGCGCCGATCATCGCATCCTAGCCGGAGGAACCGGTTTCATCACTGACGTCGGCATGACCGGCGACTACGATTCGGTGATCGGCATGGACAAGAAAGAGCCGTTGCGCCGTTTCACGAGCAAGATCCCTTCCGGTCGCTTCGAACCGGCTTTGGGTCCGGCGACGCTGTGCGCAATCGCTGCCGAGATCGGGCCGGATGGCTTAACGAAAGCCATCGCGCCGGTCAGGATCGGTGGTCTTCTAGAGCCCGCCGATCCCGGTTTCTGGACCTGATGGCGATGATCGCTCCGACCATTGTCTATGACCTCGACGGCACGCTTGCTGACACCGCCGAGGATTTGGTGGCCACCCTCAATTGGCTACTGGGAAGAGAAGGCCTTGCGCCACTCAGGGTAGAAGCCGCCGGTTCGCTGCTCGGGGCCGGCGCGCGGGCGCTGATTAAGCGCGGCTTCGCCGCTTCGGGCAAAACCCTTGATCCAGAAGCCACCGAGACCTTGTTCGCCGACTACCTTGCCTATTACAGCGCCCATATCGCGGTTCATACCCGGCTTTATCCAGGCGTCGACAAGGCGCTTGCGACGTTCGCGCGCGCTGGCTGGCGCCAAGCGATCTGCACGAACAAGATCGAAGGCTTAGCCAAGCTCCTGATCGCAGAGCTCGGGATCGCCGAGCGATTCGCTTTCATCTGCGGCCAGGACACGTTCGGAATAGGCAAGCCGAACGCCACGCCGCTCCTTAAGACAATCATCGCCTCCTGCGGCTCAAAGGAACGTGCGATCATGGTGGGGGATTCGGAAACTGACATCAAGACGGCCCGCGCCGCCGGCGTGCCCATGATCGCGGTTGACTTTGGCTATGCCGATGTTCCGGTGAAGGAACTCGGACCCGACCGGGTGATCTCGCATTTCGATCAGCTCATGGAAGCCTGCGACGCGCTGCTGGCTGTCACGGACTATCCTTTTGACTGAACCAAGGACCCGAGTATCTCCGCTATTGCCCCCGGCGGCCGCTGTACCTGGCTTTTCCTGACTCGGTCGCGGATTGACTTGCACTAGGACTTGGCTCGCAAACCGAAAACGATTTGCCGACGCGGCCATGCGCTGATCACCCTTGCGCCCTTGCATCTACCAAAGCAGGCGTTCCAAGCTCTGATCGCGATGGACGGCTGCACGAACGATATCTCCATCCGCGGCCTGGATCGATTCCAACGAGGCGATGTTTCGCCAATTGGGAGCCGATTAAAGCTTTCTTGTCAAACAGATCACGAATAAGTTTATACGCAACGGATGCGCGTAACAGAATCGCCGCCAGATTTTCGGACGCCGTTGAGCGGTGGCCGTTTGATTGAGCTTGGCGCTCCCAAGGGGAATCGAACCCCTGTTTTCGCCGTGAGAGGGCGACGTCCTAGACCGCTAGACGATGGGAGCGACAGCGGCCGCAGCGCGGAGCCTCACTGTATATCGGCGCGGGGCAAGTCCGGCAAGAGCTCCACATGGCGCACCAATTCGGGCAGCGCCGGCTTGCGGTTCGCGTGGTGTTAAACTTGTAAAACGGAATTTGCCTCCATGAGGTGGCAATTCGAATAAGCGGCGAAGGCACGCTGCGATGGAGTTTGAGCCCATGACCTTAGGAAGCCTCGCCCGGCGACCAACCGTGTTGATTGTCCTACGCCAGGAGCATTCGATGCCGGGGGGTGTCGGCATCGCTCTCAAAGCCATGGACGTAAGGCTTGACATTCGGCGGCCGAGTTGCGGCGAGCCGCTGCCGGATCGGCTCGCCACCATGACGGCGTAGTCGTGCGGAGTTGACCCCGTTTGGCGGGCACCGTTGAAGTTGATTTTTGAGATGTCTGATGCCCGGCTACCGAACCGCTTATCCGCCGGAGTTCCCGCGACAGATGGCCGACCTAGTGCGATCTGGACGCACACCCGAAGAGCCGGCGCGTGAGTTCGAGCCGACCGCACAGTCGATTTTCCACTTGGGTGAAGCAAGCCGAGCGGGATGCCGGCAAGCGCGTTGACTGGCCGACTAGAGTATCCGGTCAGGGTGACCTTTGCGGGTTTTCCGGTTTCGATGAGGTGTGCGTATTTCGTCTTCATGTCTGGATTGAAGCGAGCGGCGACGAGGGCGGGCATGGTGAGCGGTTGGCGGACGTCGGCGCGACCGCCGCGAATGAATGAGCGACCGGTCCAACACCCTGGCTGTCGGGCGATCGGCGCCAGCCTGCGAGGTTGGCGGCGTGGCCGGCTTCGAGGGAGCCGAGCTCCGGCATTGCGATCGGCAAGGCAAAGGCGGTGATGTTGGAGACGCCGGGAATACTGATCAGGATGGCGAAGCGATCGGCGAGGCTCGCGTCAGCTTCGACAATCTGGAGGATTGCGGCTTCGACTGTCGCGATCTGCCGATCGATCTGTTCGAGGCGCTGAGCATTCTGACGCTTCAACAGCGAGAGTGTCAGGACCTTTCCGCGGTTCCTAGCGGCGGTGCGATCCTTCACCAGGCCTCGCGAGCGACGTAAAGCTCCTTCAGTTCGAACAAGACCTCGCTTCGGGCTGGGCGCGCCTCCAATTCTAGCAATGCGCCCATACGAGCCAGCAGCGCCGCATCCAGGGATCGGTCTTGGCCAGCTTGCCAGTCGCCTCAGCGAAACGGCGCGCCTGACGCGGATTGACCTTGACGAATGGAACGTCGGATGCGCCGAGCGCGCGTTCGACGGCGCGATGATAGGGCTCGGTCGGTTCGAACACGACACGGTTCCCGGGGGAGAGCCCCGAACGACAAGCAGAGGCGTGGAAAGGATGAAGAACGATACCATCGGCGTCGATGTGTCGAAAGACCATCTTGACGCCCACCGGCTGGCCGACGGCGCCGCGCGAGGGCGATCCAACTCTAGCTCGACCCGTCAAACGGTCAGCGTATTCCCGATCCGACCCTCGCCGCTGACGAGAGGGCAGCCACCCTCTCCCAGCGGTTCCTTCTCGCCTTCTCGGCGCGAAAAGTCATAAGATAAGCGGCTCGTTGAACTCAATGATTCGGGTCGCCGAGAAGAACACATGACAACGGATATCTATTCTGAACGCGATCGAGGTGAGGAACGGCTGCGGCTCCCTGTCACGCCCGGCGGGCGAGAAAATTAAGCGCCCCGGCCTTGAACGTCTTGTCGCCCACCGCGAGATTGTGATCGCGGCCGGGAATCATAAGCGCCTCCGCCCGCGGCAACACGGCGACGAGCTTATCGGGATCGCCTGCAAGCGTATCCCGCTCGCCGACCGCGACCAAAGTCGGCTGATTTATGCGCGCCGCCTCTTCCAGCGTCAGGCTCCTACGTGAACCACGGACGCAGGCGGCGAGCGCGGCGCGGTCGCTCTTCGTCTGCTCGGCAAAGCCGCGGAACAGGCGCTGTGTCGGGTCGCTCAGGCTATCGAGCGACGGCGCCTCCAAGGCTTCGGCGATCGCCTCCGGCAACCCGCCGTCGCGCACCAGCCGATCGCCCAGGCCGCCGAGCACGAGTGAGCGCACGAGGCGGGGGTTGGCAAGCGCAAGGAAGCTCGCGATCCGCGCGCCCATCGAATAGCCCATCACGTCCGCGCGCTCGACGCCCAAATGCGCGAGCAGGCTGGCCGCATCACGCGTCATCAAATCGAGGTGATAGTCGGCGGGAGCATAGAGCTTTTCGCTTTGTCCATGGCCGCGATTGTCAAACGCGATGACGCGGCGCCCGGCTCCAGTGAGTGTCTCGACCCAGTGCGGACCCACCCAGTTCACGCGATGGTTGGAGGCGAAACCGTGGATGAGAAGGACCGGCTCGTTCAGGTCGCCTCCCTGCGGCTCGACGTCGATGAAGGCAATGTCGACGCCATCCGACGAAAATCGCCTGAGTTCGGCGCCGCCTAAATGCTCTTCCTGCATGGGCGCTCCTTTGCTTCCGAGCACGCGCCGTCAGCCTAGCGCTGACTTGATCCGCTCGGCGTCCTCGGGCGTCGCCGGATTGTAAACCACCATGGTGAGGTCCGTTCGCCCGTCGACCGCGAACGCGGAATATTCGAAGGCGAGCGGACCGAGCGCCGGGTGCCGCATGTGCTTGACTGTCTCGCCCCGGTGGCCGCGAACGTCGTTCTCGCGCCACATCGCCCTGAATTCGGGACTGAGCCGGCAGAGGTCTTCGACCAGGGGCTCGATCTCCGCTTCGGCGCCGGCTCGGGCCGCATCGACCCGGAACGCGCCCAACACGAACCGCGCCACGCTCTGCCAGTCGTATTGCGCCGCGCGGGCGCGCGGGTCGAGGAAGATGAAACGAAGGATGTTGCGCTGTTCCGGCGGCAACGATCCGTAGTCCACCAGCATCACGGTCGCAGCCCGGTTCCAAGCCACGACGTCCCATATCGCTGTCCTGATCACCGCAGGGCTTGGGTCCAGCGCATCAAGCACGCGCTGCAGGCGTGGCGTGACATCGTCGTTTCTCATGTAGCGAGCTTCGGGCGGCCTGCCGAGGCCAAGCAGGAAAAGATGCTCGCGCTCGACCTCCGTCAGCATGAGGGCGCGCGAGATCCGATTGAGCACGTCCGCCGAGGGCGCGCCACCCCGCCCCTGTTCGAGCCATGTGTACCAGGTGGGACTGATGTTGGCCCGCTGCGCCACTTCTTCGCGTCGCAGACCGGGCGTACGGCGACGCCCCGCGGCAAAGCCGAACGCGGCCGGATCGAGCTTCGTACGCCGATCCTTCAGATAGAATGCGAGCCGGTTTTCGCGTGCTGCGGGTCCATCCATCCTGTTAGCCATTATAATAGGATAAACTCACTACTTTACTACAATAATCTAAAAGACGAAACTTGTCTCCAACGAAAAGTGGAGACTGCTCATGCGTGTATTTGTCACCGGCGCGACCGGATTTATCGGCTCGGCCGTCGTCAAGGAATTGATCGCCGCCGGCCATCAGGTGATCGGCGTCTATCGTTCGGAAGAGAAGGCGCCGGCGCTGGCTGCCGCGGGGGCCGAGGTCTATCGCGGATCGATCGACGATCCGGACAGCCTCAAGGACGGCGCCGCCCGATCGGACGGAATCATCCATCTCGCTTTCAACCATGACTTCTCGAAGTTCGCCGCGAATTGCGAAACCGATCGGCGCGTCGTCGAGACGCTCGGCTCGGTTCTCGCCGGCTCCCGCCGGCCCTTGATCGTGACCTCCGGGACCGCGATCGCCAAGGTCCCGCCGGGCGCCCTCGCGACCGAGGACGCTCCCGCGATCACCTCCGACGAGTTTCCCCGCGCGGCGTCCGAGGAGGCGGCCGCGGCAGCCGCTGCGACGCATGGAGTCAGCGCATCCGTCGTTCGCCTGCCTCAGGTCCACGACCCGGAGCGGCAAGGCCTTATCTCCCCCTGGATCGCAATCGCCCGAGAAAAGGGCATGTTCGCCTATATTGGAGAGGGGCGTAACCGTTGGCCCGCGGCGCACATTTCCGATGTCGCGCGGCTCTATAGGCTCGCGATCGAAAAGTCGGAGCCGGGCGCGATCTATAATGCGGTCGGGGAGGAAGGCGTGCCGGCGCGCGATATTGCGGAAACTATAGGTCGACGCCTGAAGGTGCCGGTCAAGTCCATCATGCCCGAGGAGGCGGGAGGCTATTTCGGCTGGCTTGCCCATTTGGCCGCGCGCGACATGCCCGCCTCAAGCAAACTAACGCAGAAAAAGCTGGGGTGGGGGCCGAGCCGGACCAGGCTTGATCGCCGATCTCGAACGCTTGCCGGTCTCGTAGAGCTACAAGCCCACGCGAGTGGGAGGACGATCCTTCGTAGTCCGCCGCAGCATCCGGGTCTTTCGCCTCGCCGCCGGTTTGTGCGATAAGTTTGGGTAGCGATTGAGCTGTGCAAGGAGAAAATCCATGATTTGGTCGAGTTTGGTCAAAAGCGCCTGCGTGGCGATCGCGCTTTTGGGTTTGAGTGCGCCGCAGGCCGGCGCCATCGAATTGCAGGGTTCCAACCCGTCGGCGCAGCTGAGCGAGGGCATGATCTCGAAAGCGTTCATCGCACATCGCGGCGCGACCGCTGTGGGGCCCCGCGGCGGC
>CAVYPD010000019.1:0-85416 GCA_963770275.1 uncultured Alphaproteobacteria bacterium | reverse complement strand
CTCGATCTGCACCCGGTTTCCGAGATTGCGCCCGACGACGACCGTCTTCAAGACGACCTTGTCGTCGCCGTCGAGCGCGGCGACCTCCATGCCCTTGGCGCTGAAGAAAAGCGCAGTTAACGGAACGGAGAGCGTGTTCGGGTCGGCCGGAATGTGGAAATGAACTTCGGCGAAGGCGCCGGGCCAAAGCTTGCCGTCCGCATTGTCCGCCTGGAGCTCGACCAGGGCGGTGCGCGAAGTCTCCGCCAGGGCGTTTGAAGTCGATACGAGCTGCGCTTCAAAGGTCTCCTTCTGGCCAGGCAGATGGAGCGTGGCCTTGATGCCCGGTGCAAGCTCTCCGAGGAAGGCTTGGGGAACGTTCACAAAAATGCGCATCCGGTGGATGTCGGAGACCTGGAACATGGCGCGCCCCGTGTTGCCTCCTGCATTGACGAGGTCGCCGATGTCGACGTTGCGCGCTGTCACCACGCCGTCGAACGGCGCTTTGATTTCCTCGAAGGCGGTCAACTCCTCAAGCCGCTTCACTGCCGATTGCTGAGCCACCACATTCGCCTTAGCCACCGCGAGCGCAGCGAGCTGTGAGGCCGCGTTGAGGCGATCGTTATCGCCCTGTTGCTTACTCTGCCACCCTTGAACCACGAGCTGCGACGTCCGCTGATCTGTTGCGTGGCCGAGCTCGGCGTTTGCCTGCGCTTGTTGAACGGCCGCCTGCAGCTGAACGAGTTGCCCCTTAGCCTGCTCGAGCTGTTGATCGAGATCCGGGGCCGAGATCGTCGCGAGAACCTCACCCTTCGTCACATGAGCGCCAATATCCTTATTCCAGACCGCGATGTAGCCGCTGGCGCGGGCAAAGAGTGAGCCGGTGTTGAACGCGGCGACATTGCCGGGAAGCACCAGTTCTTGTTCCGCAGGGCTGCGCTCGGGCAGCACGATGCGCACCGTCGGAACGGTCTGGGCATTGGTCCAGGCCACGACCTCCTGTCTGCTCTTGGCGCGGTCCATGATGCCGGAGACGGCAAGTCCGACGGCGCCGATCGCGAACACGCAGATGACGAGCAGGACCCGGCGCGTTTTGGGTTGGGGTGGAGCGGCGGGAGATTCAGAGGACATGGGAAGAGCTCCGGATCAGGCGTGAGAGGGAAGCCCGACGAGGGGCTCCGCTGCATCGGCTTTGGCTTTATTCGGATTGGCTCGGTGCGCGATTGAAAACACGGTCGGCACGAACAAGAGCGTCGCGAAAGTCGCAAATGTGAGGCCGCCTATGACTGCGCGCCCCAGCGGGGAGTTTTCGCCGGCCTCGATCGCCATAGGCGCCATGCCGATGATCATGGCGAGCGCGGTCATCAGCACCGGCCTGAAGCGGGTGGCGCCGGCCTCAAGCGCGGCGTCGACCGCGCTCTTCCCTTCCGCGAGCTGTTCGCGCGCGAAGCTGACGACGAGGATACTGTTCGCCGTCGCCACGCCCATGCACATGATCGCTCCGGTCAAGGCGGGAACCGACAGGCTCGTCTGCGTGAGAAACAGCATCCACACGATTCCGGCCAATGCCGCCGGAAGCGCTGTGATGATCACGAAAGGGTCGAGCCAGGACTGAAAATTTACAACAATCAGAAGATAGATCAGCACGGCGGAAAAAGCCAAGCCCAGAAAGAGCTGATAATAAGCGCTCTGCATCGTCGCCACTTGCCCCCGTATCGTGACGGTCGATCCTTTCGGCAGTTCGCCGCGCGCGTCATCGACAATCTTCTGGACGTCCGCGGCGACGCCGCCCAGATCCCGGTCCTGGGTCGTCGCGTAGATATCCACAATGTTACGAATGTTATAATGCGAGTTAATGGCGTTGAGCGGCTCTGGCGAAAAAGTGGCCAGACCGCCGAGCAGCTGGGTCGAATTGCCGGTCCTCAGCGGCACGTATTTAAGGTCGCCAAGCGTATCGATGCCATATTGCGGGGTTTGGACCGAAACGCCGTAGGAGACGCCGTTGGAGCTCAGCCAGTAGGTCGGCGCCGTCTGTGTACTGCCTGAAAGAGTGGTCTGAAGGCTGGACGAGGCGTCGTTCTCGGTGAGCCCGACTACGCCGGCGAACTCGCGGTTGAAGTCGACCTTAAGAGCAGGGTCTTGGAACGCTTCCTGGATGCGCGGATCGGCGATTCCGGGAACATGGCGAATCTTCGCAAGGAGCTTGGTGGCGAAAGCGCGACTCGCGTTGAGGTCATTGCCGGCGATCTGGACATCGAGCGGCGCCGGCGAGCCGAAGTTGAGAATCTGACTCACAATATCCGCCGGAAGGAAAGAAAAGGTCGTGCCCGGAAAGGCCTTCGGGAGTTGCTCGCGCAGGGTCTTCACGTAAGCGTCGGTAGGGGTCGGCCCCTCGCGCAAACTCACAAGCATATCGGCGTCGAAGACGCCGATCGTTCCGGTGTTTTGATACGAGAGATTGATGCCACTCACTGGCAGGCCGATGTTGTTGACGACGCTCGTCACTCGGTCGGGCGGGATAATCGAACGAATTTTCTGTTCGACTTGGTCGGTCAGCCGCGTCGTTTCCTCGATTCGCGTTCCCGTAGGCGCCCTCATGTGGATTTTGATTGAGCCGGAATCGATCGAAGGAAAAAAGTCCTGCCCAAGAAATGGGGCAAGGCCAAGCGACAGCAACGCGAAGCAGACGAAGCCGCCGGCGAAGACGAACCGATGCGCAAGCGCCAGTCGCAAGAGCCCTAGGTAGCCTTGCCGAAACCGCTCGAAATATTCCTCGAACCCTTGCTGGAAGCGGGCAAAAAATCCGACGCGGCGTGGCTCGGCTGACTCAGTGTCTGCCCCATGAGGATGCTGATTTTTAAGTAAGAAATGCGCCATCGTGGGCACGAGCGTGTAGGTAAGAATGTAGGAGGCGATCATCGCGAAGACGACCGCCATCGCCAGCGGACGAAAGAGGTAACCCGCCACTCCGCCCAAGCGTGAGCAGCGGGACGAAGGCGATGCAGATGCAAAACAAGGCGACCGTCGCGGGCGGCATTATCTCGTTCGCGCCCTTGGTGATGGCGGTCAAAATATCCTCGCCATGCTCCATGTGGCGGTTGATGTTCTCGATCGTGACGGTCGCATCGTCGACCAGGATGCCGACGGCGAGAGCAAGGCCGCCGAGCGTCATGACATTGATGGTCTGGCCAAGCAGGGAAAGCGCGGTCAACGAGCTCAGAACCGCAAGGGGTATCGAAACCGTGATGATGAGGGTCGATCGCCAGCTGCCGAGAAAGATGAGAATCATGAACCCTGTGAGCGTGGCCGCGATCAATCCCTCGCGCACGACGGCGGTGACCGAAGATTTGACGAAGTCCGACTGATCTCCAACGAACTTAAGAGTGACGCCAGGAGGCAGCGTGGCTTCGATTGCAGGAAGGCGCGCCTTGATGCCGGCAATGACGTCGAGCGTGGACGCCGAGCCGATCTTGAGAATAGACATCAAAACGCCTTTACGGCCGTCGAGCTGGACGACATTGGTCTGCGGCGGCGAACCGTCGTGGACATAGGCCACGTCGCGCATGAACACGACCGTGCCGTTGACCACTTTCACCGGCAAATTGTTGAAGTCGGCTACTGCCTTGGGGGAATCATTGAGGTCGACGGTGAATTCATAAGACCCGATTTTCTCCGTACCGACCGGATTGATCTGGTTCTGTAAGGCGAGCGCCTGGCCGACTTCGATGGCCGAAAGATTATGGGCGCGCAACGCATTCTGGTCGAGGTCAATCTGCACCTGCCGCGTCGCCCCACCATAAGGATAAGGAAGCTGAGCGCCCGCGACCGTAGTGAGCTGCGGCCTGATGAAATTCAGGGCGAGATCGGCCAGTTCAACCTGAGAAAGAGAGTCGCTGGACAAGGCCAGCTGGATCACCGGGACGCTCGAGGCGTTGTAGGCAAGGATGATCGGCGGCGTTGCCCCCGCGGGAAGCTGTTTCAAAATGGTTTGCGAAATCGATGTGACCTGCGCCTGGGCGGCGTTGATGTCGACGGTCGGCTGGAAGAAGATCTTGACAACGCCCATGCCAGGAAACGACTGCGACTCGATGTGTTCAATATCGTTGACCGTGGTGGAAAGGACGCGTTCGTAGGGCGCAACGATTCGGCCGGCCATGTCGTCGGGCGACAAGCCGGTGTAGCCCCAAACGACCGAAATGACCGGAATTCCGATATTAGGAAAGATATCGGTTGGCGTCCGAATGGCCGACAGCACGCCGAAAATCATCACCAGAATCGCCATTACGACGAAGGTGTATGGACGCGCGAGAGCTAACCGAACGACGGCCGTCATCAACCTAACCTGTCATTGAATCGTCGCGCCCATTGTATTGCTCCAGGTTGGCGGCGAATCGCCATCGCCCTGGCAGGGGCTGTCAACGCCACCCAAGATATAATCGCAGATTGCTGCAGTGCGACATCAATTTATGTTGACCTCTCCAGGAAGTGACCGGCCGCGTCCTCATTCTCGCGTCTCAGCCCACGCAACGCGCCGTCCAGGAGAAACACGACCGGCCGGAAGACGTGATCAGTCGCAAGTCGGAACATCACTCCCAAGGTCGGATCGCAGCCACAACAGATTGTGGAGAAGGTGATCGGTCAGCGTGTGCAGCCGGAGCGAGGCGACGCTCTCCGCTGTCAGGCGCGAGCCCGAGGCGACGAACCGCGCCGTGACATAGTTGGCGGCGGCCCCGATCTCGGCGTCCGAATAGGCGTCGCCGAAGGCCGGCATCGCCATCCCGCTTCGCCCCCGGACGGATCGTTGACCCGTGGTCAAAGGCACTCCATCCAGCTGACGGATCGAAGAGACAGGCAGGGTTCGCAACCGAATACCGCGCGCTGCAAACAGCGCATGGGTGAGTCCGGGACCGGCGATCGAGGGGCTCAGCTCACCGAAGCAGGCCTTAAGCTATTGAACTGATGGAGCCGAAGATAAGGGCGCGCTTCCAGGGAACGGCGCCTGTCCCTCGCCGCCTGCGGCGCGAGCCAAAGGCCTCAGACTTTGTCCCGCCGCAGGGGCGTTGTCGAGCAGTGGATGCCGCCACCGTTCTTGTGCATCGCGGCGTATGAAATCGTCGTCCAGGTCACGCCGTGCCGGGCAAGGGCGTCGAGCGTGCGGTTGGTCGCCCCCTCCGGCATCAGGAGGCGGCCGGGCGCGATCGCGAGCGAGTTGTTGATCCAGGGATCGTCGGCCGGTTCGATCTCTATGAGACGGACGCCACGCGCCTTCAGCTCCTCCATGAAGGAATGGGGCAGGCCGAACGGGTTCACCAAAGCCAGATCCCGGTCGACCATCAGGAACGACACGTCGAGATGGATGTCGTAACCCGTGAGCTCGACGATCAGGAGCTCGACGCCCTGCCGCTTCAGGACCTCTTCGACCTGGAGTGCGCCGTCGCGGTTGACACGCACGCCGACGCCGATGGCGGCCGTACTGCTGTTGATCCAGGCGAAGCTTCCGCCCTCCATTATGCCAGTGCCCGAGATGGTGCGCAGGATTGGGATGCCGATTTTGGCGAGGGTGCGAGTGATCGCCAGCTCCTCGCCGCGACGGATGCGCGCGCCCATGCGGCAAACGATGGCGCCTCCCTTGACCATGATGAGCGGGTCCCGGGTGTAGCAGGATTTCAGCCGCCCGCCCTCGACGCCTTCGGCGTGAAAGACCTCGATGCCGGCAGCCTTCAGAGCCGCGACCAGCGCATCGTGCTCCGCCTGCATCGTCGGCACGTCGGGCGGCGTCTCGCTCTGGAAATACCAGCCCTTATCGACATCGCCGAACGAGCCGATCTCGGGGATGCGCTTGGCGGGATCGACGACCGCCATCTCGGGTCCGGGCCGGTGCACCAGAACGCTGCGTATCTGCCCGACATCGTTGTCGATGCCCCAGACCCGGCCCCAGTGGCGCTCGAGTTCGGCTTCGTCCTCGAATGGCGGCGAAGCGGGCGCCGCGAACATCTTGATCGTCTGGGTGTAGACCCAATGGGGGTTGCGATCGTTCAGCATAGCTCTCTATAGCGTGATTTTACGTGGCGAGATGCACCCCGAAGCCGGCACGCCCTAAGGGCGACAGCTACCGCAAGCCCCCTTGCTCCGCTCTCGCACCCTTGAGCGGGTTGAGCGGGGCCTGGCAGGCGATCCCGGCGCCTGCGTTACCCATTAGGATAGCCCTCGGAAACAATGCGCGGACCCACGGCCCGCTTACCTACGGATCGGGGCAACGCGGATTTATTGACAGGAGACGGAACCGGGTGATGAGACATTTGGTTTAATTGTTGGTAAGCGCGTTATCCCAAGCGTTGCGGCCGAGGGGAAAGATGCTGCGCCAGATCGTGGTTGAGGCTGAAACGGTTGGCGATTCGCGGACAATGTTTCGCCTGCGAATCGACGCAAACGTGATCGCTGAGGGCTTAACAGCGGCGCAGGCACACTTGCTCGTCGGTGAAATTCTGGACCGTTTCACGTTGCCTAAGCACGAGGACCGACCGAATCTACGTTCCCCGTCCTCCCGCTGGAGAGGTTTCGGCGTGAATACTGAGAACGCTTCGTAGCGGTCGACGTTCCCCAAGTCCGCAATGCGTTTTTCCGGGTGGAGTCGGTAGCGTTCCTGCACGGAATGATCGGCCTAGGTGGAACTTTGCTGTTCGATCGCGGGTTTTGGAGACGTCCCAGGAGCGCCTCCATGACCGACAAACAAGAAGCCAAGACAACCGTCACACGCGATCAACTCGCCGATTTTCTCAACGAGGACTTGGCCCGCGAATATCAGGCCGTCATTGCCTACGTCGTCTATTCGCAAGTTCTTAAAGGCGCTCAATACATGAGCATCGCGGATCAGCTCGAAGTTCATGCGCGCCAGGAATTGGATCACGCAATCACCATTGCCCGCCAGATCGATTATCTGGGCAAGATGCCAGTTGTCGTACCCAAGCCCGTCCGCACCTCCGAGGATGCCAAGGAGATGTTACAATTCGACCTGGACAACGAGAACGAGACGATCCGCAATTATCGCACGCGGGTGCGGCAATGCGAACAGCTCGGGGAGTTTGCCCTCGCCGAGCAGATTCGGCAGATCCTCGTCGAGGAGCAGGATCATCAAATCGATTTGGCGACCGCACTCGGCGAAGATCCACCGGATCTGTCGAGTCCTTCGAAGTAACTGCGGCTCTTCAATAGTGACGCGGAAGTTTTAGCCGGAGGGCGCGCTGAGCGCTCTCGGTAAAGACAAGAGTTCGCTTTGGCCAGGCGCCTTGCGACGCCGAAGCTGTTCCCGTAACTGGGCCAGGGAAACGAACGCCGTGGCGCTAATAACGCGCCCGAGCGCATCTCTTTCCTTACCGCGAAGCCCCGTATGTCCTCAAGCATCCTGTCCCATCGTCTGACCAGCCCCGCGGATCTCATCGAAGCGGGCCTGGCCGAGCCGGAACGGCTTCCGGAGCTCGAGGCGGTCGCCAACCGCTATGCGATCGGCCTCACTCCGGCGCTTGCCGCCCTCATCCGGCTGGAAGACCTGAGCGACCCAATCGCGCGTCAGTTCGTGCCTGACGCGCGCGAGCTCGTCCGCGATCCCGCCGAGCGCGACGATCCGATCGGCGATGACGCCATGAGCCCAGTCAAGGGGCTGGTGCATCGTTATCCCGATCGGGTGCTAATCAAGCTGGTCGCGGTCTGCGCGGTCTATTGCCGTTTCTGCTTCCGCCGCGAGCGGGTGGGTCCGGGCTCGGGGGCGCTCAGCGCAGCCGAGTTCGCCGCGGCGATTGACTACGTACGCGCTCATGAAGGGATTTGGGAGGTCATACTGACCGGCGGCGATCCCTTGACCCTATCGTCCCGCCGTATCGCCGAGGCGACCCAGGCGCTCGCGGCAATCGACCACGTCAAAGTGCTGCGCTGGCATACGCGCCTGCCTGTCGCCGCGCCGGAGCGGGTGACAAAGGCGGTGGCGCGCGCTCTGATGGCCGAAGGCAAGACCACGGTGGTCGCGGTGCACGCCAACCATGCGCGCGAGCTGACCGAAAGCGCACGCTCAGCCTGCCGCCGCCTGGCGGCGGAAGGCGCGATGCTGGTCAGCCAGACCGTGCTTTTGAAGGGCGTCAACGACAACCCGGAAACGCTCATCGACCTGATGCGAGCCTTCGTCGAGGCGCGGGTGAAGCCTTACTACCTGCATCACGGCGATCTCGCGCCCGGCACGAGCCACTGGCGCGTGCCGATCGCCAGGGGGCAGGAACTGATGCGGATCTTACGCGCCCGTCTCTCGGGGCTGGCGACGCCGACCTACATGCTCGATATCCCGGGGGGCCATGGCAAGGCGCCGATCGGGCCGCAATGGATCCATTGCGGCGAAGGTGGAGAGCACGTGGTCACGGACCCGCAGGGCACCCGACACGCCTATGCCGATCGGCTGGGCGCGGACGACTAGCGTGGGCTGGCCCGGCCCTCGGCGACCAACCGCAGCGCGTCCACGACATCGGTCCGGTCGATCCGTTTGGATTTCCTTGGCCCTTGCCCGTTTCGCTATGGAAACCACCTTTTTGGGGTATTGGATTTCCTTGGATTTCCTTGGATTCTCTCGTCCGAATCGAGCCTTTTCAATGGGTTATGCGGAATTTTCGCTGGAAAATTTTTCCTCGCGGTTTTTCCCGATTGAGAGTCGCGGAGACGAAAGCATGCGGTCGAAGCCATGCGGAAGCGCAGGATTGTTCATGGGGCGAGCTTAACTCATTTTCTGATTTTCTCGCAACACATTGCCTCGAAGCCGTTGCCTTTCGGCCGTCTCAATCCAAAGCAACCCGCCTTAGCCGCCCAGGCCGCAGCGCGCCGAGCCGTCAAGGGCCGACGAACTGCAACAGCGCCGGATCGTTGCCTTTGGAGACGCTCTCCGCCACGCTGCTTGCGACAATGGGATAGAGGATCACGAACCCCGCGACATAGGCCAACACAGCGGCCAACAGGGCCAACGTCTTGATGGTCGGCGCGCCGGGCGCCGCGTGCGGGTAAGCGGTGACGAAATCGGCCGGTTTTTCGAAACGAGACACGGCGTAACCTCCTCTTGAGCAGTCTCTTCTCGGATCGGGAAGCGCCGTGAGGCTGGCGTATGCAACGCCAGAAGGGCGCCTCGGGGACCAAGCAACGACGCATCGGTCGGCAGATGATTATCGGTCGGCGCCGCGCCGCGCAGTGACGCGGCTCACAGTTCCGATTTGGCGAGCGGGCGTCTATGCAACGAAGGGTATTGAGCGAGCCGCGCCCGCAAGATTGTTTTGAAGCTACGCGTCGCTGCCGGCGGCGACTTCAGTCGCTGCGCGGTTTATTTGCCGACAGCTCGGCGACGACATGGTCGACGCCCTCGGGCGATATCCTGAACAGTCCCAAGTAGGGTTGGCTGAATTCGAGAATGAGATAAATGGCGCTCGCCACCGCCGCGGCGCCCAGCGCCTCATAAATGATCGCCAGCGCGTTGACGCTCGACGACGCGCCGATGCAGGAGAAGAGCAGCGTGGCCCAGCAGACGACGCTGATGAGCAGCGCCTTCGGAATGGGGCTCCTGAGCTGCCTCGACATCAGATAATGCGTTTGCACAATTGAAGCCGAGAGTTGGCGGGCTGTGTCGCGCTGATGGCGCTGCTCGTCGTCGACGGGCTTGAGCGTCGCGAAGAAACCGTCGAAGTGGCGCAACTCGGCGCGCGACTGGCCATAGGTCAGCCGCACCGGTTCAGAACCGCCGTCCCTGCCCCAGAAGCGCTCGCGCGAGGCTCGAAGCTCTTGCTTCAAAAGTTCGCGACCGCGATCGGCCGCGGGGCCGTAACGCTCCAGCGCCAGATCGAGCTGCAGGACCTGCGAGCCGAGGGTATGCGCTTCGGACTGCTGCTGCGAATAGACGCCATAGCTGGTCCAGACGAGCAGCCCCAACACCAGCGCAAGCAGCAAGCCCACCAGTCCCTGAATCGTGGTGATCGCGCTTTTCGCGTCGGCGAGATGCTGGGTCGGGAGCGAATGCTGCAACAGGATGCCGAGCAGGCAGCCGGCGAAAATGATGCACATGACCAGTCCCGCCCGCCAGACAAAAGTCATCGTCCGCCCCACTCAGCCTCGATCGCGCCCGACGAAGACGCGCCGGGCGAAGGGTCGCGTACGCCCCCTCTCCACGTCAACCCGCCTTCAGCGAGCGGGGGACCGGCCCGGCTGTCGAGCCTTTCCCGAGGAGGGCATGGCCCGCACGGCTACGCTCGGCAAGGCACAGAACTGGCAGGTGTACAATTCTGCGCGCGACTCAAGTTTTTCAATCTCTTAGGTTCATTTTTCTGCAACTCGCACACGATGTGCATTGGTAAAGGATAATAACACAGTGTATATGTGATTTAGTCATAAGTATTCAGATAAATGGACAATATGGACGCCAACATAGCCCTCCCCGCCTGGCGGTAGCGGGCTCCTGGCTTTTCGGCGGGCCAGTCAAAACCGCAGGCCGAAACGACTGTCTTCCGCGCCGCCTCGGCCGCGGCGGGATCAGAGCCCGTTGCCCTCGTGGTTGATTTTCGCCGTCGCCACGTCGTCCATCATGGCGAGAAGCTTGTCTGGGACCGGCATTGGCGTGCAGGCCTTGTCGCCATCGATGAAGAAGATGAGGCCGCCATCATTGCCGTCGACCTTGGCGAGCGCCGCCTTGTCTCCGTAGGGCAGGCCGGGTGGGGTCAACGGGTTCATGGCGTAGATGCCACGCAGGAACTCCCACTGTTCCGCAGTCAATTGGATCCACTTACCGTTGCGCGCCTCGATGGCGTGCTTGGGCACTGAAACATCGACGCACTGGGCGGTTTCAGCCGCGGACGCCAATTGGGGCAGCGTCGCCAGAGCGCCGCCACCGCCAGAGAATACCTGTTCAACATGAGGACCTCCTTAAGGTCGGAGCCCTCGCTGGGTGTTTTCCTCGCCTAACGAACCTTCCGATCGTCCTTTCGCCGATTGACGCGTCACCGAAGCCAAAAACCTTAGCACAACAGGCTTAATCAAGAATTATGCCAAGACCAGCCGCGCTTCTCGTTTACCAATCATTTAAGTGGCCTCATTCGCAAATACGACAGGCCTCTCGAAATTGTGAGATGAGCGTCGGCTTGCGACATTTCGGGTTGAATGGCGGTCACTAGGGTCCGATTGCGATGCCGATGCGCTTGATTTCCCATTCGAGCGCAACTCCACTCGTCTCGAGGACCCGGCGCTTAACCTCCTCGCCAAGCGCTTCGAGATCGGCGGCGGTCGCGGACCCAAGATTGATGAGAAAGTTGCAGTGCATGGTCGACACCTGGGCGCCGCCGAGGCTCAAGCCCCGGCATCCGGCTTTGTCGATCAACTCCCAGGCCTTCATCCCCGGCGGATTCTTGAACGTCGAGCCGCCGGTCTTCTCGCGGATCGGCTGCGAGGCTTCGCGCGCGCGGGTGATCCGCTCCATCTCGGCTTCGATCGCCTTGGGCTCGCCGGGGCGGCCCTGAAACATTGCGCCGGTGAAGACGACGTCGTCCGGCGCCAAGCTATGGCGATAGGAAAAGCCCATTTCCGCGTTCGAAAAGACGCGCTTGGCGCCTGTCCGGTCGATCCCGCGCGCTTCGATGAGCGCGTCCTTGATCTCGCCCCCATGCGCGCCGGCGTTCATGACCAAGAGCGCCGCCGATTGAACCGGGCACGCCGCGCAGGAACGCCAAGCCATCGACGCCGGCTATTGCGGCGGCCTTGGCGACATAAAGGTCCGGCGTCGCAGCTCCGGCGACGATGCGGGAGCCGTCCATGATCTCGACCGCGCCGAAGGCTCGGCCGCCGAGCCGGATGACGAGCCCGGCCACGCCGCCGTCGCGCACGATGAGGTTCGAGCCGAGGCCGATCGTCGTGACTGGGATCTCGCGCGGCAGAGCGGACAGAACATAGGCGAGATCGTCCTCGTCGGCCGGGGAAAACAGGGCCTCAGCCGGGCCGCCGACCCGAAACCAGGTCGCCTCCGCGATCGGGAGCGTCGGCTGTGAGGCGTCCGCGCAGCTTGGGCGCCCGCGCCTTCACCTCGTCGACCAGGCCCGGACATCGGCGAAGCGTCAGGCCTTGTCGAGCGCGGCGAGTTCGCCGGGCAGCGCATAGGCCCATTGCGTGATCGACCCGGCGCCGAGGCAAATGACATAATCGCCCGGCTTCGCCAGCGAATGCACCATGCCCGCCAATTTCTCCGGCGAGGGCAGCATCAGCGCGTGGCGATGGCCGTGGGCGGCGATCGCGGTCGCCAGCGCCGCCTTGTCGACGCCTTCGATCGGCGCTTCGCCGGCGGGATAGACATCGGCGACGATGACGCTGTCGGCGTCGTTGAAGCAGGTGGCGAAGGCGTCGAACAGCGACGCGAGCCGGGTGAAGCGATGCGGCTGCACGACCGCGATCACCTTGGCTTCGGTCGCCGCCCGCGCGGCTCTCAAGACCGCGGCGATTTCGACCGGATGGTGGCCATAGTCGTCGTAGATGGCGACGCCATTCCATTCGCCAGTGCGGGTGAAACGCCGGCGGACGCCGCCAAACCCGGCGATCGCTTTGCGGATGACGTCGATCGGCGCGCCGAGCTCGTGCGCGACCGCGATCGCGGCCGTTGCGTTGAGCGCATTATGCCGGCCGGGCATCGGCAGCGCGAGGTCATCGATGAAGGTGGCCTGGCCGGTCGCCCGATCACGGATCAGCGCCGAAAATCGCGTGACGCCGCCGGCAAGGTTGACGTCCATAAGGCGCACGTCGGCCTGCGGATTCTCGCCGTAGGTCAGAATCCGTCGGTCTTCGACCTGGCCGACAAGTTCCTGCACGGTCGGATGATCGAGGCACATGACCGCGAAGCCATAGAACGGCAGGTTTCCGATCAGCGCCAGAAAGGCGTCCTTGATGGCGTCGAAGGTCTTGAAGTGGTCGAGGTGCTCGGGATCGATGTTGGTGACGACCGCGATGTCGGCGGGGAGCTTCAGGAACGTGCCGTCGCTCTCGTCGGCCTCGACCACCATCCAGTCGCCGGCCCCAAGCCGCGCGTTGGTCCCGTAGGCGTTGATGATGCCGCCGTTGATCACCGTCGGATCAAGCCCGGCGGCGTCGAGCAGCGTCGCCACCAGCGACGTCGTCGTGGTCTTGCCATGCGTGCCGGCCACGGCCACGCATTGCTTGAGCCGCATCAGCTCGGCCAGCATCTCGGCGCGGCGAACGACGGGAATGCGCCGCGCCCGCGCCGCGACGACCTCGGGATTGTCGCGCTTCACCGCGGACGAAATGACGACCACCGCGGCGGCGCCGAGATTGGCCTTGTCGTGGCCGACAAAGACGGTCGCGCCCTGCTCGCGCAGACGCTTGACGTTGGCGTTGTCGCTCAGGTCCGAGCCCTGAACCTGATGGCCAAGGTTGAGAAGCACCTCGGCGATGCCCGACATGCCAATGCCGCCGATGCCGACGAAGTGGATGGGGCCGATCTGGTTCGGCAGTTTCATGCTTTCAAACCCTCAGCGGGCCTGTCGCCCGCTCAAGCGGCCCGAAGAACGGTCGACCGCATAAGACGATTCCCTTGATTTGGGAAACGGGAGCGACCCTTCGCGCTCACAGGGTCGAGCGGTCGATGGCCCTGTCCGCTTCCGCGATGCTCTCCGGCCGCCCGACATGCACCCAAAGGCCATCGAGGCGAACGCCGTAAAGCCGGCCCTTCGCGGCCGCGGCGTGAAAGAACGGGGCGAGGCGGAACACCTCCGCCGTCTCGCTCGCGAACAATTGCGGCTTGACGATCCCGACGCCGGTGTAGACGAAGGGCGCGACATGGCGCGGCTCGCGCGGCTGAAGCCGTCCGTCATGAGTCATGACGAAATCGCCGGGCCAGTCGACGCCGACCGCCCCGGCGCCGGCCGCGACCAACAGCAGGATGTCCATCGTCTCTGGATCGAAACTCCGGGCCAGGCGCGCGATATTCGAGCGCGGCCCCTCGATCCAGAACGCGTCGGTGTTGCAGATCAGGAACGGATCGTCGCCGATCAGCGGCAGCGCGCGCTTGATCCCGCCGCCCTGATCGAGCAGCTTCGACCGCTCGTCCGAAATGACGATCTTTGGCGCCCGGCGCTTGGCGAGGTGCGCCTCGATCTGGTCGGCGAGCCAATGCACGTTGACGATCGCCCGCTCGACGCCGTTCTCCGCCAGGCGATCGAGACAATAATCGATGAGCGCCCGGCCGTGGACCTTGACCAGCGGCTTGGGCAGCGTCTCGGTGATCGGCCGCATCCGCGTCCCCAATCCGGCGGCGAACACCATGGCCGTCTTCGGAACGGGAAGGCTCATCGGGCCTCAGCAATCAATCTTCAGGGTCGGATTTGACCGGCGGTGGGCCGAGCGCCCGCGGCAAGTGGTTCCGATACCAGACCGCAAGCGGCTGAAGCAACGGATGGGCGAGGTTGCGCGCGAGATAGCGCTCGATCCGCGGCAGGTGGCGCAGGTACTCAGGCTTGTGATCGCGCTTGTCGAGCCGGGCGAACAGGCCGAGGATCTTGGTGGCGCGCTGGGCGCCCATCGCGGCATAGGCGGCGGCGAAGCGCTGGGTGTCGAAGGCCGGATCGGCGGCCGCCCTGCGGCGCATATAGAGGGCGGCGAGACGCATCTCGAGATCCTCCGGCACGTCGACGCGCGCGTCCTGCAACAGCGAAACGACATCGTAGGCCGGCGGCCCGATCACCGCGTCCTGAAAATCGATGAGGCCGATTCGCTTGAGGCCCTGCCGGTCCGCGAGCCAATGCAGATTGGGCGAATGATAGTCGCGCAGCGTCCAGGTTGTGGGCTCGGCGAGGATGGGCGCCAGGAGCTCGCGCCAGATGGCCAGGAACTGCATCCGCGCGCCCGATGGCGGCGTCACCCGAGCGATCGCCGGCGCATACCAGTCGTTTACGAGCTCGACCTCGACCAGCATCGCTTCGATGTCGTAGACCGGCGGTTCGTAGGGTTCCTCGCCGGCCGACAAGCTCGGCGGCAGTTCGCGTCCGTGCAGATCGGCCAGAAGCGCGATCGCCGGCGCATAGCGTGCGCCATCCGGAACGCCGTTTTGGGCGATGGTGGTTGAGCCGAAGTCTTCGATCAGCGCCAGTCCTTCGTCGATGCTGGTAGTCGATGAGAGCCGGGGCTGAGTAGCCGAGCCCGCGCAGGCCCTCGGCCATGGCGATGAAGGCGCGGATGTCGGGCGACAGCTTGGCGATGGCCGCGTAGGGCTTGCCGAAGCGCAGGATGGGCCCGTCCGGCCGTGGCGGAGAGATCATCAAGATCGCGGTCTCGCCGGTTGGCTTGGTCAGCCGCTCATAAGCGCGAATGGACGCGTCGCCCTGCAGGAATTCGCGGGCTAGCGTCGCTCCAGCCGGCGCGCTCGAGCAGCCTCGCGACGCCAAGCGCCAGCGTCAAACGCGGGCGGATCGCGCCGAACCCGCGCAATGTCAGCAAACGAAAATCGGGACCGCGTTTTGCATCAAACCGGATGTCGACCTCGAGCCGGTCGGCGGGCAGCGCCTCCGCGACCTTCTCCGGCCACTCGACGATCGCAATCGCGCCGTCGATCGCCTCATCCCAGCCGAGATTGGCGAGCTCCGTTGGGCCGCGCAGCCGGTAGAAATCGGCGTGGACCACCGGCCCGCGCGGGGCCTCATAGACCTGCATCAAGGTGAAGGTCGGGCTCGGCGCCTCGAGCTCCGGCGCCTCGGCGAGGGCCCGGATGAGCCCGCGGGCGAAAGCGGTCTTGCCGGCTCCGAGATCGCCGATGAGAGCGACGAAATCGTCGGGCTCGAGCCAAGCCGCCTGCGCCGCAGCGATGGCCAAAGTCGTCGCCTCGTCCGGCGCCTCGAAGCTCCAAACACCCGCTTCTTCTCTTACACCGGCGAGACCGTTCATGCCCTCTACTGGACCGATTGCGTCTTGGGCGGCGCCATAAGTTGCGGGCTCGCCGCCGTCGCCCCTATTGGGTCCACCGGAAAGATGCAGGTGACCGTCGTGCCCTCCCGCGGCGCCGTGTCGATCAGGACCCGGCCCTGATGCAGTTCGACCATCGCTCTCACGATCGACAGGCCGAGGCCAGGGCCGCGATGCCGAGAGCCGTTGGGGAAGGTCTCGAAACGCTCGAATACGCGATCGATCATCTCGGGAGGAATGCCGCGTCCGCGATCGCTGACCTTGAACACGATCTCCGCCCCGCGCCGCATCGCCGCCAGCGTCACGGTCTGGCCCGCCTCCGAATAGTTGATCGCGTTGGAGAGAAGATTGAACAAGATCTGGCGCACCCGCCGGCCGTCCGCGTGCAGCGATCCGACCCCGTCGGTCATGACGATGCGCAATTCGATCGCCGCCTCGCTCAAGCGATCCTGCACGCCCGCCGCCGCGGCCTTCATCGCCTCGGCGACGTCGACGTCCTCGAGCCTGAGCTCCAGCGCCCCGGCGTCCATCGAGGCCAGATCGAGAATGTCGTCGATGATGGCGAGCAGCGCATGCGACGAATCGGTGATGAATCCGGCATATTCGACCTGCTTCGGATTGAGCGGGCCAACGCCTCCGCCCGCGAGAAGCTGGGTGAAGCCGATAATGTTGGTGAGCGGCGTGCGCAGCTCGTAGGAGACGTGGTTGACGAAATCGTTGCGCAGCTTCTCCGCCGCGATGAGCGCCTGATTGCGCTCGGTCAGCGCGCGCTCGATGTTGACGCCGGCGGTCACATCGAGCGACGTCATGAGCGTCGCTCCGTCCGGCAACGGCAGGGCGGCGCAATCGAGGATGAGCCCGTCCGTGCGCTCGATCCGCGCCGTCCGGCTCTTGCGATGCTCGGGAAGATCGACGATCACCGCCCTAAGCGCGTCGAACAGTTCGGGGTCGCTGCACAGCGGCTTGCAGGCGCGCGCGATCTCGTCGACATGCGGGCGCTCGCTCAAGACGGCCGGATCGAATCGCCACAGTTCCGCAAAGGCCGGGTTGAACAGCTTCATGCGCCCGTCCGCCCCGAACGCCGCCACCCCTTCCTTGAGCGCGTCGAGCGTCTCGCCCTGCACATGGGTGAGCGCGGTGACTTGGGAGGCGAGCGCGTAGCTCTGCGTCGCGTCGTCATAGAGATAGGTGACGCCGCCTTTCGGATTGGGGCTCACGACGACGCGCAGCGCCCGCCCGTCGGGCAGATGCCACACGGATTCGCTCGGCTCGATCGCCTGGTAGGCGCTCAATTGCTGCGCCTTCCAGGCGCGGAAGTCGACCTGTTCGGGCAATTGCCGCTTGGCGCGCAGCCGATCCAGGATTTCGCCGTCGCTCGGCCCTTGATCGAGAAAGGCCGGCTCAAGCGACCAGATTTGCCGGTAGGCGGCATTGTACAGGGTCAGCCGCTTGGACTTGTCGAAGATCGCAACCGCCGTCGACAGCCGATCGATCATGCGCGAATAGTCGTCCTCGTTGCGCTCCATATCCGCTTTCAGCGCCACGATTTCGGAAACGTCGCGAGCGACGCCAGCAGAGCCGACCTGAGTGCTCGCCTCGACGGCGTCGAAGGTTCGGCGCTCGCCGCCGACGACCGCCGATGCGCGGCGCTTCCAGGCCCCGGTCTCCTTGAGCGCCGCGGTCGCTTCGCGGCGCACCGCCGGATCGAATATTTCGCCGCCGCTGTCGATCGCGGCCTCAGCGTCGGGAGCGTCAACGGCGTGGGCGTAGGCGGCGTTGCACCAGACGATCCGGCCCATTGCGTCGCGAGTCCATGCCGGCATATCCGCGGCTTCGAGCGCGCGGCGCAGGCCGTCCAGAGCGCCCTCGGCTTCAGCGAATGAATCGCGCAATTGCGCCAACTGAAGGCGCTCGCCCGAGACGTCGCGGATGCGCATCACCGCGCTGCCGGACACTGGGCGCCCGTCGAGCTCGAGATGGCGGCCGCGCAAGCTGACCACGGCGGCGGCGAAGGCTTCGCCGCGGGTCAGCAATCGCTCCGTCGCCTCTTCGATCTTGGTCGCCTGGGCTGGATTGAGCCACGAGCTGAAGGCGAGCACGCGCGACGACAGCGGCGAATCGGCGACGAGGGCGAAATCGCCCTCGATCGTCGGCTCCGCGTCCAGACGCTCCCAGGAGACGAGGATTTGCGGCTCGCTGCGCAACATCAGCGCGGCGCGGTCGAGTTTGGCGTTGGTTCGCGCGAGCTCCGTCTCGAGCTCGAGAACGCGGCGCGTCCAGATCCGGCGGCCAACCAGATGAAGGACGGCGGTGATCGTCGCCAGCAGCATCAGCGACAGGATGACGAGGCCGACGACATTGGCCTGGACTGACGCCATGTCGAACGCCAGCCGCGCCGGCGCCCCTAAGGACTGGGAGAGGTCCTGCGCGCACGCCAGCGCGCCCGCGAACAGGTAAAGCGCCAAGCCTGCGGCCGCCCAGGCGGCGACCGCCCAGTCGAGCCGTCGCGTCCGCTCGCCGATTCCGGAGCGCTTCGCCCCGCTGAGCCCCCGCAACGAATTGCCTCCTCGAGAGCCTGACGACGATGTCTCGCGCCGGCCGGGTGGTCCGCCGACCCCTTCCCTCCGCCAAGAAGGTCCGAAATCAGCCTCTCAACAGGATTACGAAATGTTTGCCGCAAAGTCGTTAACCATGGGCGGAGCGCGGAGAGACGGACCAGTTCGCTGATCCGGGCGCTAGCGCCTCGTGGTAACGAGGGCCTGCGCAGTGACAAGATGTGCCGATTTGCGCCTTCCGTCGCACTCGGGGCGCGTCCATCTTTGTTTAAATTTGTTTGTGTTCCCGGGCGGCTATCGCACGAGGCCGAGGATATCCTTGATCGCGTCCATGTTCGGACGCGCGATCGCGCGCGCCTTCTCGGCCCCATCGGCGAGGACAGCGTCGGTATGGGCCGGATCGGCCGCGAGCCGCAGCATCTCGGCGCGAATCGGCGCGAGCTTGTCGATCGTAAGATCGGCGAGCGCGGTCTTGAACGCCGAGAACTGGGCTGCCGCCGAAGCGCTTGAGCACGTCGGCCTTCGTCTCGTCGTTCAAGGCGGCGAAGATGCCGACCAGATTGTCGGCTTCGGGGCGCCGCGCCAGACCCTCGACCTCGCTCGGCAGCGGCTCGGGGTCGGTCTTGGCCCGACGAATCTTCTGCGCGATCGTGTCGGCATCGTCGGTGAGCGCGATATAGGCGTTCTCGGAGGTGTCGGACTTTGACATTTTCTTCGCGCCGTCGCGCAGGCTCATGACCCTGGTGGCCGGCCCCTGGATCAAGGGTTCGGGCAGCGGAAAGTAGGCGTCGCCGTGGCCGTGGGCAGCGATCGACGCGGCGAAAGTCATTGTTGAACTTCTGCGCGATGTCGCGCGCCAGCTCCAGATGCTGCTTCTGATCGTCGCCGACCGGAACATGCGTCGCGCGATAGACGAGAATGTCAGCGGCCATCAGCACGGGATAGTTGTAGAGTCCGATCGACGCGTTCTCCCGGTCCTTGCCCGCTTTCTCCTTGAACTGGGTCATGCGGTTGAGCCAGCCGAGCCGCGCGACGCAATCGAGCACCCAGGCCAGTTCGGCATGCTCGGCGACCCGGCTCTGGTTGAAGACGATGTTGGCTTTCGGGATCGATGCCGCAGGCGAGAAAGGCCGCGGTCACCTCGCGCGTGGTGCGCGCAAGCTGCTCGGGCTCGTGCGGCATCGTCATCGCATGCAGGTCGACGACGCAATAGATGCACGGATGCGTCTTCTGCATCTCGACGAAGCGCTTGATCGCGCCGAGATAATTGCCGAGGTGCAGATTGCCCGTCGGCTGAACGCCGGAAAACACGCGCTCGGGAAACTTCGCCATTGTCGTCCGCTGAGGGCCGGAATTGTGAGGGCGGCCCTTATGGCAACGCCGGCGGAGCCGCGCAAGGGCGGAGAGCGCGTGGGTCAGGCGCCCGGTTCGCCGTCGTCGACCGCAAGATCGACCATGATCTCGGCCGCCAGCCGCTCGAGCGCCTTGCGCAATTCGTCGAGCTTGAGGCCCTTCGGGGACGCTGAGGCGCGCGGTCGCGCGAAACATCTCGACGCCGGTGAACGGCTCGCCTTCGAGTCCGCTCATGAACTCTTCGATGTTGACGCCGAGGCGGGTGAGCGCCTGCGTCACGTCGCGCACGATGCCCGGCCGCTCGTTGCCGACGATCTCCAGCGTGACGAGGCGCGCCGGCTTTTCGGCCTCTGCCGCCGCGCCGCGCTCGATCGAGACGCGCAGGCCTGAAGGCGCGAGCTTCGCCAGCGCCGATTCGAGCGGGATGAGGTTTTCGTCCGGAACCCTAACCAGCACCACGCCGGCGAATTTGCCCGCGAGCCGCACCGAACGGCTTTCAAGCCAGGTCCCGCCGAAGTCGACGACCTTCTCAGAAATCGCGTTGACGAGCCCCGGCCGGTCGTCGCCAACGAAGGTCAGAACGAGCGATGTCATGATGCGAGCCCCGAACGGTTCGGCAGCAAGTCTATCACAAAATAAACCGGCTCAGATCGGCGTTCGCCGCGAGGTCGCCGATGTGGCGCTCGACAAACTCCGCATCGATACGAACTTTTTCGCCGGTCCGGTCGGCGGCGGTGAAGCTGACCTCGTCCAGCACGCGCTCCATCACCGTCTGCAGCCGGCGCGCGCCGATGTTCTCGACCGATCCGTTGACCTTGGCGGCGAGGCGGGCGATCGCCGCCACCGCATCGTCGGTAAACTCGAGTTCGAGGCCTTCGGTTTGCATCAGCGCCACATATTGCTTGATCAGGCTCGCCTCGGTGTCGGTGAGGATGCGCTTGAAATCGTCCTCGGTCAGCGAGTTGAGCTCGACCCGGATCGGCAGGCGGCCCTGTAGCTCCGGCAAGAGGTCGGAGGGCTTGGCGATGTGGAAGGCGCCGGAGGCGACAAAAAGGATGTGGTCGGTCTTGACCGCGCCGTGCTTGGTGGCGACCGTCGTGCCCTCGATCAGCGGCAAGAGATCGCGCTGCACGCCCTCGCGCGAGACGTCGGCGCCGCCGCGACCCTCGCGGGCGCAGATCTTGTCGATCTCGTCGAGAAAGACGATGCCGTTGCTCTCGACTTCGGCCACCGCGTCGCGCACGACCGCGTCCTGATCGAGCAGCTTTTCGGCCTCGGCGGCGACCAGCGGCTCGTGCGCTTCCGTCGACCGTCATTCGTTTGGTCTTCGTGCGCTGGCTCTTGCCGAAAATGTCGGCGATGTTGATCGCGCCGATCGAAGCGCCGGGCATGTTCGGCAGTTCGAACATCGGCAGGCCGGAGCCGCTCTGCGGCAATTCGACCTCGATCTCCTTGTCGTTGAGCTCGCCCGCGCGAAGCTTGCGGCGAAACGCGTCGCGGGTGGCGGCGGATGACGTCGAGCCGACGAGCGCGTCGAGCACCCGCTCTTCCGCCTCGAGCTCCGCCTTGGCTTCGATGTCCTTGCGCTTGCGGCTCTTGACCAGCGCGATCGCGACCTCGACCAGATCGCGGACGATCTGCTCGACATCGCGCCCGACATAACCGACCTCGGTGAACTTCGTCGCCTCGACTTTGAGAAACGGCGCGCCGGCCAGCTTGGCGAGCCGGCGCGCGATCTCGGTCTTGCCGCAGCCGGTCGGCCCGATCATCAGGATGTTCTTCGGCATCACCTCCTCGCGCATCGGCGAGGTCAGACGCAAGCGACGCCATCGGTTGCGCAAAGCGATGGCGACGGCGCGCTTGGCGTCCCCCTGACCGACGATATAGCGGTCGAGTTCGGAGACAATTTCGCGAGGCGACAGATCCGTCATGAGGCTCAGAGGCTTTCGACGATCAGATTGAAATTGGTGTAGACGCAGATCTCGCCGGCGATGCGCATCGAGCGACGCACGATCTCGTCCGCATCGAGTTGCATCGGCATGAGCGCGCGGGCGGCGGCGAGCGCATAATTGCCGCCGGATCCGATCGCCATCGCCGAGCCGAACTCGTCCTCCTCCGGCTCCAGCACGTCGCCCGAGCCTGACAGGGTGAAGCCCGTGCTTTTGTCGGCGACAATGAGCATCGCCTCGAGGCGGCGCAGATACCGGTCGGTGCGCCAGTCCTTGGCCAGTTCGACACAAGCGCGCGCGAGTTGGCCGGGGTACTGCTCGAGCTTGGCCTCAAGCCGTTCGAACAGCGTGAAGGCGTCGGCGGTCGCGCCGGCGAAACCGGCGATGACGTCGCCCTTGGCGAGGCGGCGAACCTTGCGCGCGTTGGATTTGACGACCGTCTGGCCCATGCTGACCTGGCCGTCGCCGCCAATGACGACCTTTCCGCCCTTGCGCACCATGAGGATGGTCGTCGCATGCCAGCCCGGCGAGCGGGCGGCTAAATCGTCAGCCATGGGGTGAGAGGTCCTGAAAGTGGCGGGCAAGCGCCGGATGTATGGGCGCAAGCTCCGCGGCGCAAGGGAGGCCGCGCCGGTCAGACGCGTGGCGGCAGGCTCAGCCTATGCGCGTCAATTGAGGGCGTCGACCCAGATCGGGTTGGTCCAGGCGCGCCGCCGCGGGCCGTCAATGGCGACGATACGGAACCATTTCACCTGCGGGGGGTCGCGCCAGGCCCATTTCGCGACTTCGGCGAATTCGATCGTCGCCTGAGTAAGTCCGCGTCCGACCCGGCTCAGCGCCGGCGAAGCGCTGGTGACGAGCGCGATGGTGTGGACCGGAGAGCACTCGACCCGCACTTCGTTGTTCGTAACCTCGACGTCGTAAATACGCGGGCCCTGGCTTGAATAGAACTCTCCGGCCTTCAAAGCGCCGAGCAGCGACTCGGGCTCGAGCGTCTCCGACTTGACCATGACGTAGCCGCCGAAGGCGTCGAGGTCGCCGTTATGGAAGTGCGCGTCGTCGCCGGCGACCGCCGTCAGCCGCCGATCCTCGTTGCAGAGCTGGTCAAGGAGATAGAACCCGTCGCCTCGATCGGTCAGCATCGCGCAGGTGTGATTATAGACCTCGACCGCATGCGCGGCGCCGAGCGAACGCCCGTCCTCGATCGTCAGTTGCGACCACGACGGATGAGCGATGGCGACGAAGGCGCCGGCCTCCCGCGCTCGCTTCGCCAACTGCGCGGCGCTTTCGTCCGGCTTGGCGGGGGGAAAGTCGAACGGCAGCCCGGTTGCGACGATATGCCAATATTCGCCGGCGCTCGTCCCCATGGCGTGAACTTCGGCGCCGATCAGAGTGGTGAAAGTGCTGCAGCGCAGCTTGCGGGTGTCGGCGATCGGCCAGTCGAACCGGCCCAGAAAATGATCGGACACTTGCAGGAAATCATAGCCTGCGCGTTTATAGGCCTCGACGACGTCCACAGGATTCAAGGCGCCGTCTGAGAGGTTCGAGTGGGCGTGAAGATTCCCGCGCCAGAAACGGCCCGGCGTCGAGAAGGGGCGAATCCGCATGAGGTCTCAGGTTGTCGGCTTCGGGGTGTCGGGTCAAGCATATTTGACGTAAACTTGTTGGTTTTTCGTGAATTCCAACAGGAAAATAGGGGTAATCAAATCTGTTGATCAGGACAGGCTCTTTGAAATCGACGCATTCAGGCCACGGTCTGGTTCGACGGCAACAACAAATTCTTGTGAACACTCAGTTTGGCCTCACTGTTAAGGAATCCGTGGGCGACGCCCCGGAACTCATGAAGCCTTCTTCAGGGGGCTCACAGTTCGCTCGCTCAGCGGAACTGATCGCGGTCGCAGAGCGTTGCGACGTCACCACAATTTGCGGCAACACACGGTCGATCGCGGCGCGAGAGGAAACCCTCGAAATGCTGGCCTGGCGACCTATATGACACCCGCTCGGCGGAGTTCGAGGGCGGACGCGCGTATAACTTTGGAGGTGAGATGTCCTGGAACATGTTTTCACGCTTCGGCGCCGGCTCTGATCCGGACATCGTCAGTTTTGGCGATTTGGAAGAGGCGGTTGGAACCCACGCCTGGACGATCGTGGACGTTCGCGAGCCGCACGAATTCGCCGCAGGCCACATTCCAAACGCTCTCAACATGCCGATGTCGTCTTACGATCCCAAAGATCTGCCGGAGGGAAAACCCGTCGTTCTGATCTGTCAGTCGGGCGGGCGGTCGCGCAATGCGCTGAACAAGGCGCGGACGGTCGGCCGCGAGGACGTGAGACACTTTGCCGAGGGCATGAACGGCTGGCGCTCGCATAACGGGCCGGTGACCCTGTAGTCCAAAAGGCCTCAGCACGAATTACGCAAACAGCCGACGATCTCAAGAGCTGTCTCGGCCCTTACGAGGCTCGCCCGCGACATAGGTCTGGCGCACTGCGCGATCGTCGCCGAGCGTAAGGAGGGCGAACAGCTCGACCTCGATGTCGCCGGCGGTTGCCTCCATCCGGTGCGCGAGCGCCGGCGTCGCGCGCGGATCAAGTGCGATGAGATCCGCTTCCTTGCCGGCTTCGATCGATCCGATGCGGTCGTCGAGACTGAGCGCGCGGGCGTTGCCGAGCGTCATCCGGTAGAACGCCTCCACCGCCGGCCACGACTGGTCATTGAGCTGCAACACCTTGTATCCCTCGGCGGCTGTGCGCAGCATCGAATAGCTCGTGCCCCCGCCGACGTCCGTCGCAAGCGCGATCCGCACCCCCGCCTGCCTAAGCCGCGCCTGATCGAATAGGCCGGAGCCGAGAAACAGATTCGACGTCGGACAGAACGCGGCGACGGACCGACTTTCGGCGAGCGCGGCGACTTCGCTCTCCTGCAAATGAATGCAATGGCCGAAGACCGAACGGGGACCGGTGAGCCCAGCCTTTTCGTAGACGTCGATATAGCTCCGCGCCTCCGGAAACAGCGCGGCGACGCGCGCGATCTCTGCCTTGTTTTCGTTGGCGTGGGTCTGGACGTAGCAGTGCGGAAATTCGCGCGCCAAGGCGCCGGCCGCCTCCAGCTGCGCCTGCGTCGACGTCACCGCAAAGCGCGGCGTGATCGCATAATCGAGCCTGCCGCGGCCACGCCAGCGCTCAATCAGCGCCTTGCTCTCGTCGTAGCCTCGCTCAGCGGTGTCCATCAGCGCTTCTGGCGCGTCGCGGTCCATCATCACCTTGCCAGCGATCATCCGCGCGCCGCGCTGTTCGGCGGCGGCGAAGAAGGCGTCGACGGATTGCGGATGCACCGTGCAGTAGACCATCGCCGTCGTGGTGCCTGAGCGGAACAGCTCATCAAGGAAGAAATCAGCCACGCGCGCGCAATGCGCGGGATCGGCAAATTTCTGCTCTTCGACGAACGTATAATTCTGCAGCCAGTCGAGCAGTTGCGCGCCGTGGGAGCCGATCACCTGGGTTTGCGAATAGTGAACGTGGGCGTCGATAAACCCCGCCATGATGAACGAGCCGGAGTGGTCATCGATGATCGCGTCCGGGGGCGCGCGGGCGAGGATGTCGCGCGCCGCGCCCACTGCCTCAATCAATCCGCCCGCGACGAGAACGGCGCCGTCTTCGATGTAAGAATAGGCGCGCGAGCCGCTCTCAGCCGGATCGTCGGTGAACGACAGGACCCGGCCACGAATGACGCGAGCGGTGGCGCTCAAGGCAGAATGTCCTTGAGCCGCAGCGCCGCGATCCGGTCGATCTCGGCGAGCGCGGTCTTCGTCTCCGCGTCGGCGTCATTGGCAAGACGACTGCGGAAGGCGGCGAGAATGTCGGCTGTGCTCTTTCCTTTGACCGCCATGATGAAGGGAAAGCCGAACCTCGCGCGATAGGCGTCGTTGAGTTCGCCGAATTGGCGCAGTTCGTCGGGCGTAAGCCGGTCAAGCCCGGCGCTCGCCTGCTCGCGCGTCGACTCCGCAGTCAGAGTCTTGGCGAGCGCGAGCTTGCCCGCCAGATCCGGGTGGGCTTCGATCAGCGCGCGCTTCTGTTCCGTTGTCCCCTTCGCCGCAGCGGCGGCGAGCGCCTTCGCCAATCCTTCCGCCGTGTCGGCGCCGCTCGCGAGATGAGCGTCATATGCCGCCGCCGCGATCCATGGCGAGTGCTCGTAAACGCCGCCGAAGCGTTCGATAAACAGAGTCCGGGTGAGCTCGGACGGCTTCCAGCCGCCCGGCGGCGGGTGCTTGGCGATCCAGTGACGGGCGATGTCGAGCCGGGTTGGAATCCAGACGCGATCATGGGCGAGCGCATAATCAAGGAACCGCGCGAGCGCGAGCGCGCGTCCCGGGCCGGCCGACCAGGCGGCAGTGCAGGCCGATCGACATCATCTTCGGCGCGACGTCGCCTTCGGCATAGAGCGTGTCGAACGAATCCTTGAGATAGGTGTAGAACTGATCGCCGGAGTTGAAGCCCTGCGGTGTGGCGAAGCGCATGTCGTTGGCGTCGAGCGTATAGGGCGTCATGAGCTGCGGGCCGCGCGGTCCCTCGAGCCAGTACGGCAAATCGTCGGCATAGGTGTCGGCGCAATAGACGAACCCGCCCTCTTCCATGCCGAGCCGGATCGTGTTGATCGATGAGCGGCCCTGGTAGAAGCCGAGCGGACGGGCGCCGGCGACCTCAGTGTGAATGCGCACCGCCTCGGCGATATGGAGCGCTTCGATCTCTGGCGGCGTGTCGCGATAATCGACCCACTTGAGGCCGTGGGTGGCGATCTCCCACCCGGCCTCATTCATCGCCGCGACCGCCTCACGATTGCGCGCCATCGCCGTCGCCACCGCGTAGACGGTGACCGGGAACCGAGCGCTCGGTGAACAGGCGATGCAGGCGCCAGAAGCCGGCGCGGGAGCCGTATTCGTAGATCGACTCCATGTTCATGTGACGCATGCCCGGCCAGGGCGCGGCGCCGACGATCTCGGACAAGAACGCTTCGGACGCGGCGTCGCCATGCAGGATGTTGTTCTCGCCGCCCTCCTCGTAGTTGACGACGAACTGCACGGCGATGCGCGCGCGCTTCGGCCAGTCGGCGAACGGGGGGGTGCGCCCGTAGCCGATCATGTCGCGCGGATAAGTTCCGGTGTCCGTCATCCTGCCGCTTCTCCGCACTCGCCGGAAATGTGTGTCGTCCCAACGCTACGACAGGATGGAGGTTTGCTCCAGCCGGCGGCGGATGACTCAGGCCGCCGAAAGGTCGATCAACTCGAAGCCTTCCTTCCGCGCTGCGTCGGCGAGACGGTCGTCGAGCGTGACAACCTCAAGCGACGAAGGACGTCGTTCGGCCGCAATGAAAGCCGCCGCAAGCTGCAGTGCGTCGGCCGCCCTGAGCGGATGAACGCGAAGAAACCTGAGCGCGTTCTCGCGAATGATCTCGCTAGGTTCGATCTCGTGCCACCCGTCGGCAAGCTGTTTCAGCCGATGGAAGGCCAAGGCGGCGCCTTTCACATCAAGCAAAGCGCTCGCGCTCGAGGCGGGCGAGCGCTGAAGCGCATTCCACCTGCGATCCCCACCACACCGAGCAGGTCCGAATCTCCACTGCGCCAGCGCCTGCAGGGATCGCGTCGTACTCTCCGCCACGAGCAGCGGCACAATCGCCGAAGCATCCCAGAACTTCACCGCCCCTCCCGGCGCTCGTCGATGAGCGCGCCAACGGCCGACGCTCCGGCGCTGGGCGGCGGAGAGGTGAAAACAGCCGCCGGCGCGACAGTTCGACGAGGCCGCAACACGCCGTCTCGAATGAGCCGCGACAACCGTCCGCTTGGTCCGCCTTCCTCGCCGCCCGCGACCGGCTCCAGACGCGCGACCGGACGGCCCCGATCAACAATCAAAACCGCCTCGCCGCCCTTGAGACCGTCGATCAAAGCGCTCAAGCCATTCTTGGTTTGGGTAATACTGGCTCTTTTCATAAAGCTAAAATAGCCTTAAACAACATGCCAATCAAGCCCGTGCCGCCCTATAGTCGACGTCGCTCCCCGCCGTTGAGTCGTCCTCGTCCATCATCGTCTGCAAAAGTGCTAGAGAAAGAGGGCTCCCGTCCGCCGCCCGGAGGCTCTCATGACCGACATATCTTTGCTCTTCGAGCCGCCGTTCGCCCGCATCGTGCTCAGCCGTCCGGAACGCCGCAATGCGATCACCCGCGCGATGTGGCGCGCGCTGCCGGCGATCCGCGCCGCGATTGAGGCCCGCGAAGACCTGCTGGTGGCGCTCGTCGAAGGCGAAGGTGCGCATTTCAGCGCGGGCGCCGACATCGCCGAACTTGGCGACATTTATCGCGACGCTGCGACGACGCGGGACTATGGCGACGCGATGCAGAACGGCCTCAAGGCGCTGATGGACCTCGATCGCCCGACCATCGCCGTCATACGCGGCGTCGCGATCGGGGCAGGGCTTGGCCTTGCGCTCGCCTGCGACCTGAGGTTCTGCGCCGCCGACGCGCACCTTGCCATCACTCCTGCGAAACTCGGCCTGATCTATGGCCATGCCGAGACCCGCCGGCTGGTCGAACTCATCGGGCCCTCGCGGGCCAAGGACCTTCTCTTCACCGCGCGAAGGATCGAGACCGACGAGGCGCTCGCGATCGGGCTCATCGACCGGCGGGTCGAGACGGCGTTGCAGGAGACGGTGCTCGGCTATGCCCGCGGGCTTGCGGACATGAGTCAGATGTCGATCCGCGGCGGCAAGCGCGCCGTCGACGCCACCGCGGCGGGCCTCGCCCGGGAGACGCCCGCCTATCGCGCGTTGACCGAAGCTGCGGCGCTGGGGCCGGATTTCACCGAAGGGCGGGCCGCCTTCGCCGAGAAGCGCACGGCAAAATTTGCCTTTCGCGGGCCGACCGCGCCGCTGACACAGAGCTGACCCCGGAGCCGTTCCCGACGCGGCATCGGCGCGTCACGCGTTTGCGAGATCCACCTCCAAGGCGCCATGATCCGAGCATGCACGATGACATGAAATCGCTGGGCCTGCCGGCCTATGTGGATCCGGCAAGCGGCCGGAAATATCCGATCTCGGAGCCACGGTGGCGCTCTGACACTCGCGGACCGCTAATGATCACGGCCTTGCCGGGCATCGGGCGTGACATGATCGATACAGGGAAACGATCGCTGTGGCGCTACGCAGCCGCCCTGCCGGTCGACGTTTCGGATCCGATCACGATGGGAGAGGGCGGTACGCCGCTGGTCTCTCACAAATGGGGTGGTGTCCCCGCCTTGTTTAAGCTCGAGTGGTTTTCGCCCACCGGGAGCTTCAAGGACCGCGGCGCCTCCGTGATGATCTCGATCCTACGCGGGCAGGGCGTGACGAAAGTTCTGGAAGACAGCTCCGGCAACGGCGGAGCGGCGATTGCGGCGTATGCGGCGGCCGGCGGCCTTGCGGCGAAGATCCTCGTCCCGGCCTCGACAGCGCAGGACAAGACGGTGCAGATGCGCGCTTATGGCGCCGAGATCGAGCTCATTCCTGGAACGCGTCAGGACACCAGCGACGCAGCAGAGCGCCAAGCCGCGACGATATTCTACGCCGGTCACAACTGGCAGCCGTTCTTCCTGCAAGGGACGAAAACGCTGGCCTATGAGCTTTGGGAGGATCTCAAGTTCAAGGCGCCCGATAACGTCATCATCCCCACTGGCGCGGGCAGCAACGTCATGGGTTGCGATATCGGCTTCGGCGAGCTTCTCCGTCGCGGCGAGATCGCGAGCCTGCCTCGGCTGTTCGCGGCGCAGCCGGAGAATTGCGCGCCGCTTCACGCGAGCTTCGCGGCCGGCTCCGATGATCTCACCCCGATCGACGTCCGCCCGACGATCGCGGAGGGCGCGTCGATCGCGAAGCCTGTGCGAACCCGCGAAGTCCTGGCGTCCGTGCGACGCTCTGGCGGCGCCACCGTCGCCGTCTCGGAAGTTGAGATCGAAAGGGCCCTAATCGAACTCAGCCGGATCGGCCTCTACGTGGAGCCAACCTCCGCCATCGCAGGCGCCGCGTTCACAAAGCTGCTCGAACGCGGAATCATTCAACCCACAGAGACGACCGTGCTCGTGCTGACTGGCTCTGGCCTAAAGACAACACGGCGTATCGGCGAGCTCATGGGCGCCCCGCCGAAGCTGTAGTCGCTCCCTGTTGTGAAAATCACCGGGAAGCGGTTGACGCCTCGCGGCCGACCGGCCTATAAGCCCGCCAGCAAGGCTGGGCCTTAAAACCCGGCCCATTTATTTTTGAGCGACGCCAACCGGGGCGCCGCAGGGATCGAAATTCGATGGCCAATACCAGTTCGGCCCAGAAAGCCGCCCGCCAGACCATTCGCCGTACCGCGGTCAACAAGTCGCGCCGCACCGAGATGCGCACCTACGTCCGCAAGGTCGAGGAGGCAATCGCCTCCAAGGACCCGAAGGCGGCCGCCGAAGCGTTGAGCGCGGCTGAACCCAGGCTCGCCCGGGCGGGCCAGAAGGGCATTGTTCACAAGAACGCCGCCGCGCGCAAAATCTCGCGCCTGACCAAGCGCGTCAAGGCGCTCGCCGTCTGAACGCCTCGCCTGCCGCGCATCCTCAAGAGGCGCTGCTTCTGCGATGACGGACGTTCCACCCGACCGGCTCAGCGTCGACCCCTCGAGTCCATTCTATGACGAAGCAACGCTTGCGCGTGGCATCGGCGTGCGCTTTCGCGGCGTCGAGCGGCGTGACGTCGAGGAATATTCCGTGAGCGAGGGTTGGATCCGAGCAGCCGCGGGCAAGGCGCTCGACCGCCGAGGCCAGCCGCTTGTCATCAAGATGACCGGCGCCGTCGAGCCCTATTTTCTTGCGTCTCCCGGCGACGCCGCCCAGAAGTCTGAGTGAGCACCCTTCCCTTCTCCCTCCGGGAGAAGGTGGCGGGCCGTAGGTCCGCCGGATGAGGGAGATCCACCCTTAAGCGCGATTGCGCGCTCCGCGCGAGCTGCCCGAGCAATTCTCGCATCCCACCCATAGATGCAACGCTGAGTAACATCCGCAAGAAAGCTAAGCCGTCGCACGGCGCTGGGCTGATACGCCTCATTCGGAACCGACGTGACCGCCTTTCTCAGCCACAGAGCGTTTCATAAACAACACCGCGAACGCGACCACAAACGTCAACACGGCCATCATCCAAAAGGTGTCGAAATAAGCGAGCGAAGACGCCTGCTGTTGACGCAAATTCTCGAGGGCTTGCGAGGCCAGCTGCTGCGCAGCCACCGGATCGCCGGTCTGCTGCAAGAACGCTCCCCGCGCTTGCTCGAGGAAGGAAGCCACAGCTGGGTTGAAAGGATCGAGAGACTCGCCGAGACGAAGGACGTGAAACTGATCACGCCGCTCCTGGAAGGTCTGGGACAACGACACCCCGACGCTACCCCCTTCATTGCGTAGGAGACTCGCCAAACCAATGGCGGCTCCGCGCAACGCAAGCGGCGTATAGAGGTATGCGGCTACGTTCGCGGGAGCAAAAAATACCGCCAGTCCCGCGACCACGACCACCCGGGGCCACACAGCTTGGCCTGGGCTGATGTCGAGGTTGAGTTGGGACATCCAATAGTTTCCCGCGGCCATGAGCAGTAGCCCCGCGGCCATCAGCCATCGGGCGTCCGCCTTTCGACCGAGCAGGAAGCCCACGATCGGCATTGCCAGGACTGCAGCAATTCCGGCAGGCGACATCACCAATCCAGTGCTCAGAGCGTCATAACCAAACAGGGACTGAAGCAGACCAAGCATCGACTTTGTTGAGGCGTAGAGCGCGATATAAGCGCAGAATGTCATGATGCAGCACGCGGCGAGATTGCGTTCACCCAACACGCGGAAATTGACCACCGGGTTGCGGTGACGCAACTCCCAGAAGATCAATGCAACCAAACCCACCCCAAAGAAAATGGTGAGCGTCTGGACGCGCCAGAATGGATCATTCAGCCAGTCCCATTCCTGGCCCTTGCTGAGCATCACTTCCCACGAGACCATGACGATGGCCAGCAGCGACAAACCGATCGAGTCAAAATTGAAGGGCTGCTTTTTCAGTTCCGCACGCTGGGCGACAAGATAGTCCGGATCGCGAAGCAGGGCGTAGCATCCGCCAAACGCCAAGAGACCGACGGGCACGTTGATCAAAAACACCCAGCGCCAATTGTAAGTGTCCGTTATCCAACCGCCCAAGGTCGGACCGACCACAGGCGCGATCAGCACAGCAAGGCCGAACAGCGTCATGGCTACGCCTTGCCTTTCCCGCGGGAAGGCGTCCAGCAACACAGCCTGGCTGCCGGGTTGCAGACCGCCGCCCGCGAGACCCTGGATGACGCGAAACAGGATGAGCTGACCCAAACTGCCTGCTAGTCCGGACAGCAAAGAACTGAGGGTGAATATTGCAATCGACGCCAGGAAGTAGTTGCGGCGACCCAGATGCGCGCTCAACCAGCCGGTAATCGGCAGGATGAAGGCGTTGGCGGCAAGGTAGCTGGTGATAACCCATTCGGCGTCATCGGAGGCAGCCGACAGGCCTCCCGCGATGTAGCGCAGCGCCACCAGCGCGATGGTGGTGTCGAGCACCTCCATGAACGCCGGCACCACGACTATGACGGCCACCACCCACGGGTTCCGCGCAACCTGGGGTCTCGCGGTCGAGAGCGCCGCGGCTGTCACTTCTTTGCGTCCGGCGGGTTCTTGGTCGAACCCCCGGTCTGCGATTGAGGCGCAGATGTCTGTAAGAACTTGCCGGCGTCGGGTCCGGTGGGCGGCCGGTTAAAGTAGACATAAGGAGTAACCGACGTGCCGATAAACAGCGGGCTCTTGTCCGGATCGTAGTCCGCAAGGTCGATCCGAACCGGCAGTCGCTGCACCACCTTAATGAAATTGCCCGTGGCGTTCTGCGCCGGCAGCAGCGCCAATGTCGAACCGGTCCCCATGGTGAAGCCGGAAACTCGCCCCTTGAACACTTGGCGGCCGCCATACATGTCGACATAGAGATCGACCGGCTGGCCGATACGCAGGTCACCGAGCTGCGTCTCCTTGAAATTGGCGTCAACCCAGATTTCATCGAGCGAGCGGATCGCCATGAGACTTTGGCCAACCTGAACATTGTCGCCCGGATTGACGTTTCGGCGCGTGATGACCCCATCGATCTCCGCGAGGACGTCGCAATAGCGGAGATCGAGTTCGGCCTGGTCGAGATCGCGCTTGGCGACCGCAAGCTTGGCCTCGGCCTGCTTGATATCCGGAGCTTCGGCGGCCAGCCGAGCGAAAGTGCTATTGACGTCGCCTTCCTTCTCGAACGCCTCGACCATGTGACTCGGCCCCTCCTCGAACGAATGGATGACGCCGAGTTGAGCCGCACTCTGAATGAGGGCCGCCTGCGCCTGGAGCACGGAAGAAAAGGTTTGATTGAGATCGGGCGGAACCTGGCCGAGATCTTGCGCGTCGGATTCCGGCGGCAATCCCAACGACGCACGGGTTTGACGGACATCGGCCAGCGCCGCGACAACGTCCGCGCGGGCCGCCAACAAGATGGCCTGCCGCCGGTCGTACTCGGACCTTGGGGTATCGTTCGACACCACCAGTTTCGCGGCCCGATCGAAGTCAACCTGAGCCAGAGCGAGCTGGGCTTTGCTCTTGTCGACGCCGGCAACCTTGGCCCGCAGCAAGGCGACCTTGTTGTCGACGTCCTCCATCGCGTGCTGCAGCGCCCTGCGCCGGCTCATGGCCTCCGCTTCGATGCCGCGTACTTTGGACCTGGCAACCTGCAGGTCAGCCGTCGCCGTATCGACAGCCGCTTTTTTGATCGCAACCGCGATCTGAAAAGGCTCCTTGTCCAGTTGGACGAGAAGGTCGCCTTTGCGCACCCGGTAGTTGTCGTCCACCAAAACCCGCGAAACCTGACCCTTGACGCGGGCGGCGACGAACGTGACGTGACCGTTGACGTATGCATCGTCCGTCGAAACCGTGTTGAGGCTCGTCTGGACCCAGGGAATGCCGAACCAAAGGGCGCCGGCCAGGACCAGAACGCCCAGCGCGCCAAGCAGCATTTTTCGCTGCGAGTTGGCCTTCGGCTTCTCTGGTGGGACTGCCGCAACGTCTGGAGGGTTCTCCGGGGGCGGCGCCGGATCCGCGTTGCGAGTCGAAGTCGGCGCGTCGCCCAGTTCGCTTGACTGTCGGCTTTGCTCGCTCATCGCGTGTTCCCGTCATCGAACGGATGAATGACAGCCGACCCTAACATCACGCGGGTTATTCCCTTGAACACCCGGCCCCAAGCGCGATCACAAACGCGTGAAGGCTCCGCAGTTTGCCAGTCGGTTCATCCGCCGATCTGACCTACGTGGAAGCCGAGACGGTTTTCGATATCACCAGGCCGATGGAAGCCACGTTCCATCAGCGCCTTGATCCGCTTCTGGCTTGCCGGGCGGTTCAGGGCGGCGAGGAATGCGTCCCATTCGGGCCGAATCTCCGCATCCGACGGTAGGCTTGCGACGTCGACCAGACGCTTGGTTTCGGCAATCGCCTGCTTGTCGAAGGAAGCGATCCGCATCGCCAGCGCATCGACGAAACCATCGAGCTCGACGTCAGGAAAGGCGCGATTGACATAGCCGTAGAGCTCCGCGAGTTCGGCATTGATGTCGTCCGCGACCAACAGCACTTCCAGCGCCCGGCCGCGGCCGATCAGGCGCGGCAGTCGCGCCATCGGGCCGCCACCCGGCACAAGGCCCGCGCCGACCTCCCATTGCGAAAGGACCGCCTTCTCGCGACTTGCGAATCGCATGTCGCTGGCGAGCGCGAGCTCACTTCCGACTCCTGTAGCTCTGCCCCGGATTGAAGCGATGGAGACGACAGGAGCCCGGCTGAGACGCGCCAGCATGTCCGGCAGTGCTTGGAGCCCGGTCCGTCCTGGAGGGATGCGCGTGGAATCCTCGAGTGGCGCGAGAAAATCGTAGTGCGTGAGAAAGAAGCCATCAACGGCGCTATCGAACACAACGACCTTCACGTGCTGATCCGTCTCGATCGCTGTGATGATCTCGTTAAGCTGCGGGATCTGCTTTGGTCCGAAGATGTTCAGCGGCGGGATATCAAACGTCACACGCCAGTATGACGGCAAGCGCCGCTCAAGCCGGATCTGCTCTGTCGTGAATGTTCCTTCAGAGCCGTTCATGGTGTGACTCCTGATTTGATTCTCCGAAGGACCGACGCTTGGCCGCTCGGCGGTGCAGGCGTTTTGGCAGTCCCGCTTCGAGCTAGCGGGGAGACCTCAGTTATGGGCCGCGGCAAACCTCAAGCGGCGACGATGCGCCGATCACCCATGCTTGACTTCCCGCAACCGACCTGTGTCCACGTCGAAAATAAACCCTCGAACGGGTACATCCTTGGCAATCCATGGATGTGCTCGCACTTTGTCGATCTGCGCGCGAGTGTTCTCCTCAGGGTCCTTGAAGGAAAACAAGCGCATCGGGACCGGCGTGGCGTCACCCGTTTCTCGGGCGACCTTATCGTTCAGCTCCTTGTCAGTGAAAGTCGTGAACCCGCATCCGGTGTGATTGAGGAGCATGATCTCCTTGCTACCCAGGACCCGCGTGGAAACGACGAGTTCTCCGAGCACGTCGTCGGTGACGGCCGGGCCTCCGGTGCGGATGACGTCCATATCCGCTGTCTCCAATCCCAGGATTCCCTCGAGATCCGAAAGCCGCGGGTCCATGCAGGTTACGATCGCGATCTTGGGCTGCGGGCGCCCGCCCAGCTTCGGATCGTATTTCTTTGCGAATTGTTCGTTGGCCTTCATGGCCTGATCCATAAGACTCATCACGACCTCCTATTCGAGCATTCTACGGAAATGAGCACCGCGTTCAGATCATTTGAAACCGCTAGATCATCTCTCAACCAAGCGGAGCGCGGAATCGTACCCAATTGATTGGCATCGCCTCTTCTATCGGCCTGCGCTTTCCGCGCGCAGATTTTGCGCTGCTGGGCTTCCGGCGCGCGGACCCGCCCACCGCCCTCTAGTCTCCGCCAACGCCAACGCAGCCATAGCTGGCGCAAGCGTCAATGTTGCTGCTTAGTCCGTCGGTCCTACGGGGTATGAACGGGTCGCTCGATTGCTGGCCGACTGTCTCCTCATGGGCTCGGTGACTGAAGTCCGATCCAAAGAAGAACTCCTCGAATATGTTGCGGTTCTCGTTCGCATAAGCCGTTGTCGGGCATGCCCACGCGACGCTCATCGCCAGCGCCAGGATTGAAGTCTTCATTGCATTCCTCCTCGGCGCTCATCGAGACTGACGATCAGCGCCTCAAGTTAGGTTCGCGGGAGGAGAACATCACAAGCGTGTCGACTGATCGATAGGACGATGGTATCGCCGATACTTAGGTATCTGTTCGCGCTGTTGGAGCCGGTGACAGCGGCGCCTTTTTCCCGCTTTCTGTCCTTGTCGTATCGGGCGTGAGGTGTGGCGGACTCACAGGTCGAGAACGACGTCGCCGACCGGACGCGAACAGCAAATGAGCAGATTGCCGGTTGCTGGCAGGTCGAGCGGCTGGGGCTCGTACACGATCTTTCCCGAGACGAGACCGCTCTCACAATTGTGGCAGACCCCGGTCCGGCATGCCCAGCGCACCGGGACGTCGCACGCCTCGGCGAGTTCCAACATGCTCTGATAGACCGCCGGATTCCAGTGGGCGGTTATGCCGCTGCGCGCGAACGACACCAGCGGGCCGGTTTCGAGTTCGAGCGGCGGCCGATGCGGTGTCTTTGTCACAGCGCCGACGACTCCCGGCGTCAATGATTCGCCGCCGTTGAAGATCTCGAGGTGAATATGATCCGGCCGGACGCCGAGTTCCGTTAGGGCCGCTCTCATGTCGGCCATGAAGCGGGTCGGCCCGCATAAGTAGACGTCAGCATCCGGCGTTACTCCGGCTTCCTCGAACACCGCCCGCGAGAGGTGGCCTGCGGCATCAAAGTCCGTTCCAAGCCGGTCGGCGACCTCCGGTCGGCTGAAACAGACATAGCTGCGGGCGAGCGACAGGTTCGAGACAAGACGCCGCACTTCGGCCGCGAACGGAAAGTGTTTTCCGTCGCGTGCGACGTGCAGCCACAGCACCGATCGCGTCGAATGCGCCGACGACATAGCGTGTAGCATCGCGAGGACGGGCGTCGCCCCGATGCCCGCGCTGAGGAGCACCACGGGCCCCTCGCCGGACCGCAGGACAAAGCTTCCGCGCGGCGAGCTGACCTCGAGAACACTGCCCACGCGCACATGGTCGCTTAGGTAGGCGCCCGCGGCGCCGTTCGGCTCGATCTTCACGCTGATCCGGTAGCGTTCCGTCGAGACGGGTCCTGAAAGCGAGTAGCTGCGAAAGAGCGGCGCGCCGCCGATGCCTGGAAGGCGCAGCACCACGTACTGGCCTGGCAGGGCTTCCGGCAACGGCTCGCCGTCGGCGCACTGCATCGTCAGCGACACGACATCCGCCGCTTCCTGGTCAATCGCCGTCACCTTCAGCGGCCGGAATCCCGGCGCGGCCGGGTGCGCAGCCGATGCCGGCGCCAGTCCTGCGTTGCCGTCCGACCGACTAGCGAGCAAGGCGGTGAACGACGATCGCCAGCCAGGCGAGAGCGCCGCAATCTGCAACGCGCGCTCCAGTCGATCGCGCGGGTGCGGAGGTGAATAGAGCAGAGCGTTGACCTCGGCGACCGACATCTGCTCCTTACCCTCATCGACCTTTACGATCTCGTCGCCGGCGCCGACCTCGCCCTCCTCGAGGACGCGGAAGTAGAATCCAGGCCGCCCGCTGGAGGTCAGGAACGCCGCCATGCGAGGCTCGTTCATACGAATGCCGACGCGATAGCAGGTGACCCTGGGCTGGGTTACCTCGAACAAAGCGCCGCCAATCCGATAGCGATCGCCGATATAGACGCCGTCGTCAGGCAAGCCTTCGACTGTGAAGTTCTCGCCGAATTGTCCGTAGACAAAGTCGGACCGTTGGAGCTGATCCTGCCAGTAGCGGTAGGACTCGATCTGATACACGAAGACCGCGCGCCACTTGCCTCCATGACCGGCGAGATCGCCCTGACCGTCTCCATCGAGGTTCAACTTGCCGACACGACAACGTCCCTGCACCGAGTCCTTCCAGACGCCGGTATGCACTGTCATGCCCCTCCACACGATGTCGCGTGGCAGACCAACATTGACCGATAACAATCGCGCCATCTTACGCCTGCCCCATCGCGCAGGTTGTCGCCTCCACGGAAGGCCTCCTTTCACGAGCTCGTAAAGGACAGGCCTACATACTGCGCAGGCCTCGGAGCCGCCATTAGCCGATGGTATGGCCGGTACGATGGTATCCGTCCGGCTTAGGCCGGCAAATAACCGCCTGGTTGCTTCTCATCACTACCAGGACAGGGCAGCGGTCTTGACCGGAGCGTCCCAGAGCCGGATCAGCGGCTCGTCGAGCAGGGTGACCGTCAGCGAGCAGCCGGCCATGTCGAGGGAGGTGACAAGCGAGCCGGTCAGGTGCCGGGCGACTTTAAGGCCGCGGCCCGCGAGGATGCGTCGGGCGGCGTTGACCATGAGGTAGAGCTCCATCAGCGGAGTGCCTCCAAAGCCATTGACCAGCAGAAGACATTCGCTCCCCGCGGGCGGCGTGAGATCGCCGAGGATCGCGCCCAGCATGTCCTCGGCGATCGCGTCGGCCGAAGCCAGCTTGCTGCGCCGACGTCCGGGTTCGCCGTGGATGCCGACTCCCACCTCCATTTCATCGACGGCGAGTTCGAACGTCGGCTTGCCTGCGGCTGGCACGGTGCATGGGGTCAAGGCGACGCCGAACGACCGTGTGCGGTCGTTCACCTTCCGGCCGAGTTCCTGCAACTCTGCAAGTCTCATCGACTGTTCAGCGCCGGCGCCGACAATTTTCTCCACCACGAGCGTGCCGGCGACGCCGCGCCTTCCGGTCGACCAGGTCGAGTTGGGCACGGCGACGTCGTCATTCGTCACCACCGTCATGATCTTCCGGCCTTCGGCGGCGGCGAGTTCGCCCGCCATCTCGAAGTTCATGACGTCGCCCTCGTAGTTCTTGACGATCAGCAATGAGCCTGCGCCCGTGTCGACCGCTTCGATGGCGGCTGCCATTTGATCGGGCGTCGGGGACGTGAACACCTGGCCTGGACAGGCTGCGTCGAGCATACCGCGGCCGACGAAGCCTGCGTGCAGGGGTTCGTGGCCGGAGCCCCCGCCTGATATCAGCGCGACCTTGCCCCGGCTCAGCGCCCGGCGGCGGACGAATTTCCGATCGGCTCCCAGTTCGACGATGTCGGCGTGTGCAGCCGCAAAGCCATCGAGGCTTTCATCGAGCATCGCATCGACTGCATTCATCAGCCTCTTCATTCCGATTTCCTCCGTTTTGGCCGGCGTTCGAACGCGCCGTCTTTAGTCCTTCAGCAGAGTCGCGAGGCGCGCCACGTGGCGCCCGTATTCCGCGATCAAAGCGTCGATCGCCTGATTTCGCCGCGCATTCCCCAAATCGGGCACGGTGAGGCTGACGACCCGAGTTCCCGCGGTCTCCTCGCCGGTTTCGCGTCGCCCCGGATGCGCGTTGTCGTAAGCGGTGAGAAACGCGGCACGATCGGCCGGCGAGAAGTGACAGACCTCGAAAATGGTTTCGAGATGCTGGGCCGGGATCGGCATCGCGTAGGCCGGGTTGACCAATTGCGACACGAAGGAACGATTGGTGCCAAGCGCAACTGCGAGGCGCCCGCGCGTGCCGGAAGGGCGGTTGTCGCACACGGTCTGGAGCAGGCGCTTGTAGTCAGCGACCGTCTCGCCCCGGACGGCGTCGTTCATGGCGTCGCCTCACGCAAATCGACGGCGGCGATCGCCTGCTTGGCCGCGGCGACGGATTGAGGCGCAACTGACAGCGAGCGCAGGCCGGCGCGCAGCAATGCGCCGATCACCCGAGGTTCGCCGCCCGCATCGCCGCAAAGACTGACTCCACGTCCCGATTCCCGGCCGTGCTGGGCGACCGACGCGATCAGTCGCATGACCGCCGGGTTCAGCGGGTCGGCGAGATCGGCGACCGCCCCGATATCGCGGCCGGCCGCAGTGACGTATTGGGTGAGGTCGTTCGAGCCTATCGAGAAGAAGTCGGCGTCGAAAAGGTCGACGGCGATAGCGGCCGCCGGAACCTCGATCATGATCCCGAGTTTCGGGCGGACGGCGGGAACACGGTCGCGCGCGAGGCTCGTCATGGCCTCGTCCAACAGCGTCCGCGCCGCTTCGAGTTCCGCCGGCACGGTCACCATGGGCAGCATGGCGCGCAGGTCGCCGTGCGCCGCCGCGCGCGCGAGAGCACGAAGCTGGGTTTGGAACAGAACGGGATGGCGCAACGACAATCGGATCCCCCGAACGCCGAGGAACGGATTGCTTTCGCCGTTCATCGTCACGCCTTCGATGGGTTTGTCGCCACCGGCGTCCAGGGTCCGTATGGTGACGGGACGCCCCTGAGCCCAGCCAAGGATGCGGCGATAGGCCTCGTATTGCGCGTCCTCGTCCGGCGGCCCGCCAGGTCCGTAAAACATCAGTTCCGTGCGCACGAGGCCAATGCCGTCGCAAATCGCGGGATCGATCCCTTCGAGCTCGTCGGCGCTGGCGGCGTTGAGGTTCACGGAGATCGCGGTTCCGTCCTTCGTGACCGCCGGCCGCTGACGGAAGGCCGCGGCAGTGGCGGCTGCGACCGCTGCGCGGCCAGCCCTGGCGGCGAAGGCGGCGCGGGTGTCCTCCGTGGGGTCCAACACCACTTCGCCGCTGGCGGCGTCGACCAGCGCCTCGCGGCCGGCCATCGAGTCGGCGGCGGCGCCGAGTCCCACGACCATCGGCACGCGACGGGCGCGCGCGAGCATGGCGACGTGGCTGGTCGGGCTGCCCTCGGTCAACACAATGGCGCCACCTTGCGCCCAGTCGATGCCGAGAAAGCGCGAGAGAGGCAGGTCCGCCGCAACCACCACAGAGCCGCCAGGAATCGGCGCGCCGTCCGCCCCAGGCGCCAAATGCCCGAGCACGCGGTCGCGAATGTCCTCGAGATCGGCCGCGCGAGCGGAGAAATAGGAGTCCTCGCCGGCGCGATAACCGGAGATTTCGTCAGCCATTGCGGCCTCCCAGGCCGCAGACGCCGACTCGCCGGCTGAGACGGATTCGAACGCTGGCTGGGCCAGTTCGTCGTCGGACAGCATCGCCGCCTGGAAGGCGAGCATGTCGCTGGCGTCGCCAGTGGCTCCGTCGGCCAAAGCTTCGACTTCGGCTAGCGCTTGCACGAGTGCTTCTTTCAGCGCCACGGCCTCCTGCGCCGGAGTGCCGGCCTCGCGCTTGGGCCGCTTGACGGCGCCAAGCACGGTCACGACGCCATCCCCCATGCCCGGCGCCGCGCTTTGACCGAAAAGACGAAGCTCAGCCATGGCTCTGATCTGCTGGCTGCTGATCCATCGCCTCGCCGAAGCCGTCGCGCACCAGACCCACGAGCGCCGCCGCCGCCGCCGCCGCGCCCTTCCCGGACGCGCGCACATGCAGGACGGCGCCCCGCGGCGCCTTTACGCGCATAACCTTCACCGGGCTCTTGGCGTCCACCCAGGGTCCATCAGCCGATAACGCGATCTCAACGCGGCAGTCGAAGGTCTTGGCAAGCTGTGTGAGTTTGACGGAAGGCCGCGCATGCAGACCCACCGCGTTGGTGAGTTCTGCGTGGTCGGTCGCCTGTTCGGCTGCGGTCTCGTCTTTCATGGCCGCGTCCTTCATTGCGGGGAAAGCTCCTCGGCCGTGCGCCTGACGGTCTCCAATGTCGAACCGCCGGACGCCTCCGTGGCGGCCATGACCGCGCCTTCGACAATCGGGGCGTTGCATACCACCACACGGCCGCGCCGCTCGTCATCGAGCATTTCGACCGCCATTTCGCTGTTCGTTTCAGCGCCGCCCAGATCGACCAGAATGGCGACCCCGGCTTCCGACCATGCGCGGTCGATCGCGTCTCGGATTGACGCCACACCGGTTCCAAGCCCGCCCCCCGGATCGCCGCCGGTGTAGGCCAGATTAACGCTGTCGCCGACCATCTGGCGCACCATGTCCGCCGCGCCCTCGGCAATCTTGGGCGAGTGCGACACGATTACGATTCCGACCTTCGCCAACGTTCAGTCCTCCAACACCCGACAGACGGTCGCGATCATCAACGCTGACGAGCGTGCGCCGGGGTCCATATGCCCGATCGAGCGCTCACCCAGGAACGAGGCCCGGCCCCGCGTCGCCAGCATCGGGATCGTCGCCTCAGCGGCGCTTGCGGCGACGATCGGGAGCCGGGATCGAAGGTCTGCCCCGCCTTCGGCAAGCGCGGTCTGCACGGGCGTCAGAACGTCCAGCAGCGTCTTCTGGCCCGGCTGCGATTTGCCGCGGGCTTTGACCGCTTCCACGGCCTTGCCGAAGGCTGTCGGCAGATTCGAGGCGTCCGGCGCGATCTCCTTGCTCAGCGCCAGGAAAAGAGTGCCGTAAAGCGGTCCGGAGGCGCCGCCCACTTTCATAACGAGTTGCGTGCCGATCGCCTTCAGCGCTTCCGGCAGCGGCTTCTCCGCCGTCGCTTGAGCGTCGGCCCGCACCGCCTCGAAGCCTCGCTTCATGTTGACGCCATGATCGCCGTCGCCCACCGCCTGATCGAGAGCGGTCAGTTCGTCGGCATGGGCGATCACGTCATCGGACACCGCGACGATCAGGCGGTGCAGAAGGGCTGGGGTCATGCGCGCACCCGTTCGCCCGCGGCGTTGAAGAAAAGGGGATCGGTCAGCGCGATGGCGACTTCGTCGCCCGGCCCAAGCCCGGAATCGGGATCAGCCAGCGTGATGAAGTCGCGCTCGCCGAGATCGACATGCAAATGATCCTGATCGCCGAGATGCTCGACCCATTTGACGCGGCCCGAGGCGCGCTTTCCGTTGGCTTTGCTGATGTGGGCGTGCTCGGTGCGAACGCCGACCGTCGCTGCGCTCTCCGGCATCGCGATGTCTGGAAACAGGGAGCGTGGCGCGAGGTTAATCGGCGGGCTGCCCAAGCGCGCGGCCACGTAGACGTTCAGCGGATCCTCGTAGACTTGTCGTGGCGTGCCGACTTGCGCCAGGCGGCCGTTCTCGATGACGCCGACGCGGGTGCCAAGCGTCATCGCCTCCGTCTGGTCGTGGGTGACATAGAGGATCGTGGCGCCGAGCTCCGTTTGGATGCGCTTGAGCTCGATGCGCAATTCGGCGCGCAATTTGGCGTCCAGTGACGAAAGCGGCTCGTCCATCAGGTAGATGGATGGCGAGCGAACCAGCGCGCGGCCGATGGCGACGCGCTGCATCTGGCCGCCGGAAAGCCTGGTGACCCGCTCCTCCAGCTTCTCGGAGATCCGAAGCAGCGCCGCGACTTCGTTCACCCTCTGTCGGATCCGCGGTTCGGGCGAGCGCCGTGCGGGAGACCGCAACGGGAAGGCCAGATTGTCGAACACGGAGAGATGCGGGTAGAGCGAGTATTGCTGGAAGACAAAGGCGACGTCGCGCTGCGCAGGCGAGGCGCTTGTGACATCCTGACCTGCGATACGAATCTGTCCTGCGTCCGGCTTCTCAAGGCCGGCGACCAAGCGCAAAGTCGTGGTCTTACCCGCGCCTGTCGGCCCGAGGAGCACCACGAATGCGCCATCGTCGACGGTCAGCGACAGATCGGAGACTGCGCTCGTCGCGCCGAAGCGTTTCGAAACGCCCTCGAGCGTCACCTCAGCCATGGGCGAACTCCATCGCGGGCGCATGATCATGGAGCGCTGTCATGATGGCGCGACCGGAATCCGGCGTCGAACAGCGAGATGCGTTCAGGACGGAATTCGAGCCCCACGTGGTCGCCCACCGACACTTTGAGATTGGCGGGCAATCGGGCTTTCGCCAGACCATGAGGAGTCGTGACGGTGACGATCTGTGTGGTGCCAAGATATTCCGTGCCGAAAACCTCGCCGCGCAACGGGGCTTGATCGTTCAGGCGCACATGCTCGGGACGCACGCCGAGAATCAGATCGCGCGCCGACAGGCTCTCGCGTGGCGCTGGAACGGCGATCTCGGCGCCGCCGAGCCGGACCCGAGCGCGGCCGGGCTCGACCGAGTCGTGGAAGGTCAACAGGTTCATCGGCGGAGAGCCGATGAAATCGGCGACGAAGACCGACGCCGGGCGATCATAGATCTCCTGTGGCGCGCCCAGTTGTTCGATCACGCCATGGCTCATCACGGCGATCTTGTCGCCAAGCGACATCGCCTCGATCTGGTCGTGCGTGACATAGACAGTGGTTGCCTTGAGCCGGTCGTGCAGGCCGCGCAGCTCGCCGCACATGACTTGACGGAATTCCGAATCGAGCGCGCCCAACGGTTCGTCCATCATGAACGCGAGCGGCCGCCGCACGATGGCGCGTCCGAGAGCCACACGCTGGCGGTCGCCACCCGACAGACCAGACACCGGACGATCGAGCAATTCGGTGATCCGCAGGATGCGAGCGGCTTCCTCGACCCGCGTTTTGACCTCGGCGCGCTTCACCCCCATCGAGACTAACGGAAAGGCGATATTCCGCCGCACGTTCATATGCGGATAGAGCGCGAAAAGCTGGAACACGAAAGCGATGTCGCGGGCCGACGCGCGCTTCAGGGTAACGTCCTCGCCTGCCAGCAGAATGCGGCCCGAGGTCGGCAGCTCCAACCCCGCGATCATGCGCAGGGTGGTCGTTTTGCCGCAGCCCGACGGACCGAGGAGGCAAAAGAACTCTCCGTCCTCGACGGTAAAGTTCGAGTCCTTGACCGCGACGAAATCGCCGAAAGACTTGTGCAGAGATTGAACCCTGATCTGCGCCATGAGCCCGCGCCTAATCCGGGAATTTCGTGACGATGACGAACATCGCGACGCCGGTCAGGATCGTTACAAACGAGTAGCTATACAAAACGAGCCAGAACGGTTGGCACAGCATGACAACGCCAGCGCAGATGACGACCGTCGCCAGCGTTTCCCACGGGCCCCGGCGGAACGGGCGCCGCCATGCCGACACGTCTGTTTTCGAAGGCGCGATCTTCATCGTCATCGGCGGACCGCCCCGAATGTGATGCCGCGCAACAGATGCTTTCTCAGCGCGATCGTGAAAATCATGATCGGCAGCAGAAAAAGAGTTGTTCCCGCTGCGACCGCGGGCCAATTTTGGCCGCCCTCGCCGATGATGAAGGGGATGTAGGGCGGCATCGTCTGCGCGTCCGAACTCGTCAGCAGGAGATTGAACGCATACTCGTTCCACGAGAAAATCAGGCAGAAGATCGCGGTCGCCGCGATGCCGGTCGCGGCCTGCGGCAGCACCACTTTTCGAAACGCCTGCAGCCGCGTGTAACCATCGACCAGGGCCGCTTCCTCGTATTCGCGGGGGATTTCGTCGATGAAGCCCTTCAGCAGCCAGACCGCGAGCGACACGTTCACCGCCGTGTACAAAAGGATCATGCCGATCCGCGTGTCGTAGAGGCCGAGCCATCGGTACATCATGTAAATTGGCACAGCGACCGCGATTGGCGGCATCATGCGCGTCGACAAGATGAAAAATAGCAGGTCGTCGGCGAACGGTACGCGAAAGCGCGAAAACCCATAAGCCGCCAGCACCCCGAGGAACGTTGCTAGAATGGTCGAGCCGAAGCCGATGATCAGCGAATTCAAGAAGCGCTCGACGAACCGCGACGGACCGGCAATCACCATGTCGCGGTCGCGGGCAATCTTCTCGTACCATGTCTTTGGCGGCGGCAGCTTGGCGATGAAATCGTGCGACTGATGCGTCTGCACCGTGAACAGATCGACAAATCCTTCGAGCGTCGGTTTGAAGAACACCTTCGGCGGATACGCGACTGCGTCCTCCTGCGACTTGAAGGCGGTCGCCCCGATCCATATCAGGGGCAGGATCGTGACGATGGCGTAAAGAACGACAACGGCGCCGGCCAGCCAACGGACGAACGGCGACGGCTCGGAGAACGGCCGGGGGGTCTGGGCCGCGCTCATTGCTGTTTCACTTTATTGAGCGCCTTCACGTAGATGTTGGCCGCCCCGAATATCGTGACAAATAGGATCACAGCGAGCGCTGAGGCGTAGCCCGTCTCCCATTTTTCAAACGCGGCGCGCTTGAGCGTGATCGAGACTAGCTCGGTGGTCGATCCGGGCCCGCCTGAGGTCAGCAGGTTGACCAGGTCGAACATCACGAATGACTGGATCGCCTGGAAAAGCACGGCGAGCATGAGGAAAGGAAGGACCATCGGGAACGTGATCGACAGGAATTGCCTCAATGGGGAGGCGCGGTCGACCTCCGCCGCTTCGTAGATGTAGTCCGGGATCGAGCGCAATCCGGCCAGGCAGATCAGCATGACATAGGGCGTCCACATCCAGGTGTTGACCAGCACGATTGTCCAGGGCGCCAAAGCGACGCTTCCGATCATCGTGAAAGAGCTCGGCGGAGCGCCGGTTAGGAAGCCGATGAGATAATTGAACGGCCCGATCTGCGGCTGGAACAGCAAGGTCCAGAAGTTGCCAACGACCGCCGGGGACAACATCATCGGCAAGAGGATGACAGTCGTCCAGAAGCTGTGGCCGCGGAATTTTTGGTTGATGAGCAACGCAAGCCCTAAGCCGACGAGGACCTGCAGCGCGATCGTCCAAAAGACGAAATGCGCGGTTATCTGGAAGTTCGCCCAGATGTCCTCATCGGTCAGAATGTCGATGTAATTGTCGAGGCCGATGAATTGAGCGGGGGTGGGCAGGTTGGCCATCAAGCCGGTGAACGACAGCCGGATCGCCCAGATCAGCGGGAAGATGTTGATCGCGAGCAGCAACAGCATCGTCGGCAGGATAAAAAGCCAGGCGACCGCCCGATCCGACAGGCCGCGCACCCGCACGGCCGTCGCCGGCGCGCGGAAGGCGACTCCTTCGGCGAGGCCTCTTGCGTTGTTCGTCACCGACATAACCTGCCCGCTCGTGACCAATCAGTCTCCCCGGCGGATTGCGACGCCGGGGAGGATTCAGAGACCCAACCGCTGCGGTCAGGAAGGGTCCTTGCCTTCCTGCTTGAAGACCTTGATCCAGTCCTTGACCAACGAGTTCGAGCGCTTGCTTCGACGTGCCCTTGTTGGCGACGACGTAATCGTGGACGCGGTTCTGCATGTCGAGGAGTAGCGGGACGTAGAGCGGCTCAGCCCAGAAATCCTTGACCATGCCCATCGACTCGACAAATGACGGCGCGTAGGCGGCGCTCTTCTTATAGGCGTCCGAGCCAAGCACCGCCTTCGACGCCGAAGCGCCGCCAAGATCTGTCCACTTCTGCTGAACCTCCGGCTGCGCGAACCACTTCACGTAAGCCAGCGCATCGTCGACATTCTTCGAAGCCGCGACGACCGATAGCCCCTGCCCCCCGAGCTGAGTGAAATCGCCAGCCGGACCGGCCGGGTTCTTAAAGAAGCCGATCTTATCCCCGCCGACGTTCGGGTCCTTGGCGAGGCCAGGAAAGAACGCGTACCAGTTCATCTGCATCGCGACCTGGCCGGACTTGAAGGCGTCGAGGCCCTCCGACATATAGGCGTTCGTCAGGCCTGGCGGCTGGCAGCAGGTAAACAGCTCCTTGTACACGTCCAGGCCTTTGGCGGCGCCCTCGGAGTTGACGATGCCGGCCATCTGGTACGGCTTCTTCGGGTCCATATAGTCGAAGCCGTAATTGTACATCGCGTTGGTGGCGCCCATCGTGATGCCTTCCGAGCCTCGCTCGCTGAAGACGTACGCGCCGTAGACCTTCTTGCCGTCGATCTCCTTGCCCGTGAAGAACTTCGCGACTTCGATGAGCTCGTCCCAGGTCTTGGGCGGCTCAAGTTCGCGATTGTATTTCGCCTTGAATTCCGCGCGTATCTCTGGTTTGGCGAACCAGTCCTTGCGATAAGTCCAGCCGACCGCGTCGGCCATGGCGGGCAAACCCCAGTAGTTCGGCGTGTTCTTGGGCCATTCCGCATATCCGACGACGGTCGCGGGCAAGAACGTGTCCATCGAGATCTTGTTCTTGTCGAAGAAGTCGTTGAGCTTGACGTACCACTTGTTCTCCGCCGCGCCGCCGATCCATTGGCTGTCGCCGATGATCAGGTCGCACTCTGTGCTGCGTGAGTTGAGCAGGTTGATGAAATGGTCCGCGTAGCTCGTCCAGGGGACGAACTCGTGCTTCATCTCAATGCCGGTGGCCTTGGTGAAATCCTTGTCGAGCTCGACCAAGGCGTTCGCCGGGTCCCAGGCGGCCCAGCATAATGTCAGGGACTTGCCCTCAGCCTGCGCCGATGACACCGCCCCGAGAGTCAACGCCAGCGTTGCCGCGGCGCATGCCAGAGATAGGTTCGTCTTGCTCATCCTCATTGGTCGCTCCTCCGATTTTGGCCGGACACTGCCGACCGTTACTAAACAATCGCGTTGGCCGCGATTTTACAGCGCTCCCTGTCTGAGCGCATTCTCAAACGTTTAGTAGTTCATGGCGCACTAAGCATGTCAACTGAATTTTATCGCTGCCATTTCCAACGCCGGCCCGCCGCCCCATCAGGTTACCTCGAGCGTAGCGCCAGAGAAATTGTCCGCGCGCGCCGTTCGCCGGCTCCAACAGCGCGAACAGATACCTAAGTATCGGCGATACCAACGTGCAATGGATCAGTCGGCGCGGTTGTGATGTACCTCTTCCGCGAACTTAACTCGAGGCGCTGATCGTCTATACTTACGAGCGCCTTAAGAGGAGGAAATGAAGACTTCGATCCTTGCATTGGCGATAGCGTAGCGTTGGCGTGCACGACAACGGCTTACACGAACGAGAACCGCAACACGTTTGAGGAGCTCTTCTTTAAATCGACCTCAACGCCAAGCGAGGCGACCCGTCACGACTTTGTGTTTGCGGCGCCGCATCTCCAACCATGAGGAATTCACACAACGGTATTTCTGACTTTCATGCGGACGAAGTCGCTTAAATAGCTATGATTCCACGATTTTTAGATTTTTTTGGGGAGACCAACTGACTTTGGCCGAACACATGTAATGCAAAAAACGCATGTCTGGCTCTCCGATTCCGAACCTACCGCTGGATGCGTGCCGCCATCATTTTGCGGTGCAGCAAACAGACAGCCTGCTAGAACAAAATAGGAATAAGAAAATGCTCTCCCTCAAAATGATCTCGGAGAAACTGAACGCCCGGCGTCGATATCGCGCGGCGGTAAGCGAATTGTCCAAGCTCTCCGACCATGAGCTCAGCGATATCGGTATAAGCCGCGGTGACATCGAATACGTCGCGCGCCGTCCGGTCGCGAGCAAGGCGTCCGCCTGATCGCGAGGCGTTTAATTGTTGGGCTGAGGGGCTTATTATAGGGCTAAAGAGAGCAAGAGGCGCGTCATGGGGATTGTCCGCTTTGCGCTGAAGTTTCCGCACACGTTCTTCGTGTTGGCGGCGCTCATCCTGGTGCTTGGCGTGTCGGCCATTGTGTCCATGCCGACCGACATTTTTCCCGAGATCAACATCCCCGTCGTGACGGTGATATGGCAAGAAACCGGCCTTTCAACTCCGGAGATGGAGCAGCGGGTCACCACTTACAGCCAATATTCAATTTCGACGAGCGTCAACGGCATCAGGGATATCGAGGCGCAGACCCTCAACGGTATCTCGATTCAAAAGCTATATTTCCAGCCCGACGTCGACATCGATCTCGCGATCGCCCAGATTGTTGCGGCCACGAACTCCATCCGCTCCCTAATGCCGCCGGGGATTCAACCTCCGACCATCGTGCGCTACGACGCATCGAGCGTGCCGGTCCTTCAGATCTCGCTGAGTTCCGACACGCTCAACGGCGCCCAGCTTTACGACTACGGCATCTACCGGATGCGCCAGCAGCTCGCGCCGATTCACGGCGTAACGCTGCCGACCCCGGCCGGGGGAAAATATCGCCAGATCATGGTCGATATCGACCCTCTAAAACTGCAAGCTAAAGGCTTGACCCCGAACGATGTCGTCAACGCCGTCAACGCGCAAGCCTTCACCGTCCCCTCTGGGACCGCGAAGTTGGGAGACAAGCAATACACGGTCCGGACCAACGCGCTGCCGTCGACGATCGACGATCTCAACAACATCCCGATCAAGTTCGCCAACAACGCGACGGTGTTCATCAAGGATGTGGGGCAGGTTCACGACGGCTGGCTGGTTCAGCAGAACGTCGTTCGCACGGAAGGCAAGCAATCAGTTCTGCTGAGCATCATCAAGAACGGCAACGCCTCGACGCTTGCGGTCGTCAACGCGGTCAAGGAGGCTTTGACGACCGCCCGAGCAGCAGCCCCGAGCGGCATGCAAATCACGGCGCTGTTCGATCAGTCCGTGTTCGTGAAGGACTCGATCATCGGATTGCTGAGGGAAGGCGCGATCGCCGCCGCCCTCACGGCGCTCATGATCATATTGTTCCTGGGCTCGTGGCGCTCGACCTTCATCGTCATGGTCTCCATACCCCTATCGATCCTCTCGTCGCTCGTCGTCCTCTATTTCCTCGGCGAGACGATCAATACGATGACACTTGGCGGCCTGGCGCTGGCGATCGGCATCCTCGTCGACAACTCGACGGTGACGATCGAAAATACGCATCGCTACCTGACTGAGGAAAAGATGCCGCTGCCTCAAGCGACGCTCCATGGCTCGGCAAACATCGCAGTCCCGACGCTCGTCTCCACTCTGGCGATCAGTTGCGTCTTCACCTCTGTCGTGTTCCTCACCGGGCCGGCTAAATTCCTTTTCACACCGATGGGCCTTGCGGTGGTTTTCGCCATGCTCGCGTCCTACGCACTGTCCCGGACGCTGACGCCGATTTTAATCGGCTATCTCTTGAAGGGCGAACATCACGGCGAAGCCGACGCTCCGCGCGGCTTGTTCGCGCGCTTCAACGCAGGGTTTAACCGGGGGTTCGAGAATTTTCGCGCCAGCTACGCCGATCTGCTCGGAGGATTGGTGCGACACCAATTCATCGTGCCGGCGATAGCGGGATTGATTCTGATACTCGGCGGCGTGTTGTTCATCTTCGTCGGGCGCGACTTTTTTCCCGCGATCGACGCCGGCCAGATCCAGCTGCACGTGCGCGCTCCCCCAGGAACGCGCATTGAGACGACGACGCAAATATTCCAGGCGATCGAGAACAAGATTCGCCAAATCGTCCCGGAAAGCGACCGCGATATTGTCGTCGACAACATCGGCCTGCCGGCGCGCACTTACAATTACGCCTTCATGGATGGGACGGCGATCGGCGTCAACGACGGCGTGATCCTGGTGGCGCTCAAGGAGGGACACGCGCCGACAGCTGATTATGTCAAGAAATTGCGGCAGACGCTTCCGGCCGCCTTTCCGGAGGAAATGTTCTATTTCCAGCCCGCCGATATCGCCACGCAGATTCTCAATTTCGGCATTCCGACGCAAATTGATGTACGAACCGTCGGATACGACCGCACGAAGAACCTCGCCGTCGCGAAGGATCTTCGCCGCAAGATGGCTGCGATTCCCGGTCTGATGGACGTCCATCTCCAACAGGAGCTGGACGGGCCCGACTTTTTCGCCACGATCGACCGGGCGCGGGCAACCCAGTTTGGACTCACGGCGAGCGGGATCGCCAACGACATCAATATCTCCCTGAGCTCTTCGGAGCAGGTGACGCCGAATTTCTGGACCGATCCCACCAGCGGGATACCCTACTACCTGGCGGTACAAACGCCGCAGTATCTCGCCGACACTTTGAATGAGATCAAGAACACACCGATCGGCGCCATCGCGGCCCCCGTCGTGGCCACCACCGGCACGGTGCCCGGCTTGCTGAGCAACGTCGCAACGTTCACGCGCGACACGACCCCGACGAACCTGAACCAAGCCAACATACAACCCGTGTACGAGGTCTTCGCCAACACCCAGGGCCGCGATCTTGGCTCAGTGTCGAGCGACATCAATCGGATCATCGCGGACGAGCAGAAACAGCTGAGGCCCGGCAATACCATTCAAGTGGTCGGCCAGATCGAAAGCATGAACACAGCCTTCCAAAATATGTCGCTCGGGCTCGTGTTCGCGGCGATTTTCGTCTACCTCTTGATGGTCGTCAATTATCAGACCTGGGCCGACCCGTTCGTCGTGATCCTGGCGCTGCCTGCGACCCTTTGCGGCGCTCTGACCATGCTGTTCATTACGGGCACGACGCTCAGCGTTCCCTCGCTGATGGGCATGATCATGGCGGTCGGCGTCGCTTCGGCGAATTCAATTCTGCTGGTCACCTACGCGCGCGATGAACAGCTGGCCGGAAAACCGGCGCTCGAGGCCGCGGTGGAGGCCGGCGTCACCCGAATTCGGCCCGTGCTGATGACGGCGACGGCGATGATCGTCGGCATGCTGCCGATGGCGATCGGCGAGCCGGGCGGAGAGCAGAACGCCGCTTTGGCGCGCGCGGTCGTCGGCGGCCTTCTATTCGCGACGCCGACCACACTGTTACTCGTGCCATATTTGTTTGCGACGCTGCGCAGAGGCGCCGACGGCAAGGTCGCACATGGAGTATTCGCCGAAGGATTGGAATGATGAACATTCAGCCCGAGACTCGACCGGTCGAGCTTCTCCGACCCAGCGAACCCGAGCCGGTTCGCAAGCCTGAGCGCGAAGTCGAGCACCCGCCGGTCCGCGGCGCGAGCCGCACCGGACGTCGCTTGCTGGGGCTTGGCGCGTTGCTCGTTTTGTTCGGCGCAGTGGGCTATGGCGGTTGGCGTCACTATCAACTTCACACCGAAGTCATAGCGACGGCGGAACAAACGCGCGACTTTGTTCCGGCAGTTCTGACCGCCCCTGTGCGCGCAAGCCCGGCGACAGCGTCGGTCTTTTGGCCCGGCTCGACCCTGGCGTTCAATTTGGCCGACATCTTCGCTCGCGCGAGCGGATACATTGTCACACGAAACGTTGACATCGGCAGCCGCGTCAAGAAGGGCGACGTCCTGGTGGAGATCTCGGCGCCCGAAATCCAGCATCAAATCGCCCAGGCCGAGGCGACGCTGGCGCAAAATCAGGCGACCCTGGTCCAGTCGCAGGCCAATAGGGACCTGGCCAACGTCACCTGGGGGCGCGACAAGACGTTGGTTCAGCAAGGCTGGGTGACGCTGCAGCAGGGCGACACCGATCGACTGACCCTTGCGGCTGATCAGGCCGCGGTCGGCGTAGCGGAGGCGAACATCAAGGCGCAACAGGCGCAGGTCAAGGTTCTGAGCCAGCAACAGGTCTATCAGACCGTGGTTGCTCCGTTTGACGGCCACATCACACAGCGCAACGTCGATGTCGGCACACTGGTGCAGGCTGACGCCAACACCGGCACCGATATGTTCACCCTGATGAACGACGACGTGCTTCGCATCCAGCTGTATGTGCCGCAGGACCAAGCATTCGGGGTCGCTCCCGGCGTCGAAGCGGTGGTGCGCGTGCCGGAGTTGCCGGGCCGTGAGTTTCCCGGCACGGTGACGCGGATCGCCGATGCGCTGCAGCCAGGCACCCGCACGCTGCTGACCGAGGTCGACGTGCCCAATCCCGACCACGCACTGCCGGCAGGCGTCTACTGCACCGTCGAGCTCAAAATCCCGCGCAAGACGCCGTCGCTCATCGTTCCGGCGGCAGCGATCGTGTTCAATGCCGAGGGTCTCAGCGTGATGGTGGTCGAGGATGGCGTCGTCCGCGTGCGCCAAGTAACCGAGTCGCGCGACTTCGGCACCACCGTCGAGCTTAGCGCGGGGGTGAAGGACGGGGACCAAGTCATCCTCAATCCGCCGGTCGACTTGACCGACGGTCACAAAGTTACGGTCCGGCAGGGGCCGCCGGGGCAGATGTCCTGAGCCGCCAGTTACAACAGGAAATACCGTTAAATTGCTCCGCAAGCGCGGGGCGCGGCGACGCTCGTAAGGAAATGGCGCCGCAACATATTGGAATCCCGCGAAACGCGGAAGAAAATGGCGGGGCCTTCCCGCGATGCCTCGCCGCCCAACCGGGTAACCATCGACGACTTCCTGCGAAGGCGTTCCCAGCTAGGTTGGGAAGGCGAGCCTGACAGCCGCTGTCCGCGGCAGGGCCCGCGGCCTGCTCGCCTTCGACCAGCGCGCGCACGGTGAACACGTCGAACGGATCGGCGCGGGGCGGATGCACCTCGCCGACCAGAACGGTGCTCATCAATTCATGGTCGGCCTCGCGGAAAAATGCGCGATGGGGATCGAGCGCGATATCCGGCGGTAATGTGTATCCCTGGAGCGCGCGAGCGAGCACGACGGAATCGAGCGACTTCTCCTGGTTGGCGATCTGCGCCATCGTACGGATACCGGCATAGCCAAACCAATTGCGTGCGCTGGCAGCTTTTCCGGTGCGGGTGCGGATGGCGGCGTCAAACGCTTTGATCTGCGGGACCTCAGGCTGATTCCACCACCATTCCATGGTCCACCAGCCGGTCCGCGCTGCGTCGGGCACGGATAAGATGCTTTCCAGCTCGAACAGGGCGCCGCCGACCGCCATGTGGTCGGTGAGCCCGAAGCTGGCGATCTGCTTGAGGCTATTGATCTGATCTTCACCGCTCATGAGATCAATCAGCACTTTCGGCCGAAATGCGGCCGCGTTGGTTAGAGCGTCCGAATAGTCGACGGTGCCGATTGGCAGAATGTCGGCGGCCGAACTGCCGCCATGCTGACGAAGCTTAAGTTCGAACGCCGCCTGCAGCGTTTGACCGTACACATAATCAGGGGTCAGAAAATACCATCTCGCGCCGAATTTTTCGATTAGCGTGTCAGCAATCGCGTTCGCCTCCATTGTGGTCGACTTGCAGATGCGAAAGACATTCCAGCTGCACTGGCTGCTTGTGATCTCATCGGTATGCCCGCCGGTTACGACGTGCAGTTTGCGCTTCGCTGCGGTCACTCGCGTTATCGCCAGCGCCACCGCCGAGTTGACGTCGCCGGCGATGAAATCGACCTGATCTTTGTCGATCAGCTGGCCAGCCCTTTCGACTCCGGTCGTGATATCGTTCGCAGAATCAGCAACCAGCAGCTGCGCCTCACGGCCAAGAATACCGCCGGTATGGTTGATCTCGTCGATGGCGAGACGGGCGCCTGCGACCTCGCCTTCGGCAAGCGCCGCATAGACCCCGGTGAGGGGCTCGACCATGCCGATCTTTACTGGCTGTTCGCCGCGAGCGCGAATCGGAAACGGCGCCCGCAACCGTGCTCGCGGCGCACGCCAAGCCGGCTTTGAGAATGGCGCGACGGCCAATTCGACGTGCGTGCGGCGACGCTGCTTTCCGCGCTTTTGGGCACAAGTTATCAGCTCCGGATCAGCCGGATCAAAGTTTAGTAGCCCTCGCTTACGTCGGCAAGGCACGCGACCGTATGTGCCGTCACCGGGGCGAGGAGCGAAATCAAGCGCGGGCTACGACTATAACGGCGCCGCGGTCTGGGCCGCCCGTCCCCGCGACACGATCCGGCCTGAGGCCGATCACCATCCTTATCCACTTCGTAAGCATCTCCGTTGACCCGCCAGGAGCATAAATCTCTCAGTCATGGATCAGCCCCATGATCTCCCGGCTCATCCGCTCATAATCGCGGTCGTTGGGAATTGCGCCCTTGGTTCGGTAACCATCCATCACCGCGATCCTGTCGGCCAGTGTGATCATTTCGGGCATGTCGCTGGTGATTAGGAGGATCGAGGTTCCCTGCTCAGAAATTCCTCGCAAGAGCTCATGGATATAAGCCTTCGTCCTGATGTCGATGCCGACCGTCGGTTCATCGACGATCAGGATCCTGACGCCGGCCGCGAGCCACTTCACCAGGCTCACCTTTTGCTGATTCCCGCCCGACAGGTTGGCGACGATCTGTCTGAGAGAGGGCGTACGAACATCGAGCTTTTCGATCAGCGGCGCGACGACCGTCCTGACCGCTCTGTCGGTAAGAAGACCGAGCTTTCCGGCGACACGCTTCCAGATCGTGATCCCGGCATTGTCGAGCACCGAATGCATCAGGATCAAACCCTCCTGCTTGCGATCCTCGCTGACGTAACCCATGCGATAGCGGGTGAGCGCCTCGGCCACGCTTCCGATGACGGCTTTCTGGCCATCGATGAGAAGCGCGCCGGCGGTCAGCCTATTCAAGCCGAGCACGCATTTGGCGAGCTCCGTTCGGCCTGCCCCGACCAGACCGTAGAGACCGAGGATTTCGGACTTGTGCACCGTCAAGTTTATCCCGCTGTGGCCGAGCTCGGTCGCCACATCGCGCAATTCGAGCACGGGAGCGGCGTGACTCTCGTCGCGTTTGCGCCAATCGGGGATCTGTTCGCTCCTGCCGATCATCATGCGGACGAGATCCTGACGGGCCAGCCCCGACATCGAACGGCTGTCGCAGGCGTTGCGCCCGTCCCGCAAGACGGTGACCGTATCGCAGATCTCCTGCACTTCCTCCAACTTGTGACTGACGAAGACGATGGTGACGCCGTCGTTGCGGAGTTTCTTCAGGAGCGCGAACAGAGCCACGGTCTCGTGCGGCGTCAAGGAGGCCGAGGGCTCGTCGAGCAGCAACACGCGGGAGCGAAGCGACAGCGCCTTGGCGATTTCGACCATCTGCATCTTAGCGACGCTGAGCCTCGACACCGTCGTGCGCGAGTCGAGATCGAGGCCGAGGAGATCGAGCCAATTCCTGGCCTGGGCGTGCACGTTGTCATAGTCGATCGGGCGCAGAAAACCGCCGCCAAGACGGTCCAGCATGATGTTCTCGCCAACGGAGAAGCGCGGAATGAGATTGCGCTCCTGATGAACGACGCCCACGCCTGCCGCGATCGCGTCGCGCGGCCCATTGAAATGGAGGGGGGCGCCATCCAGCGTTAGCGTCCCCGAATTCGGCCGATAGACGCCCGTGATGATCTTGATCAGCGTCGACTTGCCGGCGCCGTTTTCCCCGAGCAGCGCATGGATCGAGCCACGGCCAAGCCTGATCGATACGTCGGAAAGCGCTTTTACACCGGGAAATGATTTGCTGACGTTGCTCGCGACGAGAACGTCGTCCGTCGTCACGCGATCCTCCTGAGAGATCTCTGCATGCGGACTTCACGGATCTGGTTGATGATGACCGCCCATAGGATCAGGAAGCCGAGAACGACCTGAACGAGGAACGGGTCGATCTCAAAGAGGACAAGCGCTTGGGTGATGATGGCGACGATCGTCACGCCGAGGACGGTTCCCACCACGCTGACGTGCCCGCCGGAGAGAACCACACCGCCGATAACCGGAGCGGCGAAGGACAGGATCAGCCAGTCGTCGCCGATGGTCGGCTGGCCGAGCCCCAATCTGGCGACTAGCATCACGCCCGCCAGCGCGGCAAGAAATCCGGATAGGGCATGGGCGCGGACGATCGCCGCGAAGACCGAAATCCCCGACAGTTCCGCCGCACTGGCGTTCCCGCCGACAGCAAGCATGTAACGTCCGAACGGCTGCCGGTTGAGAATATACCAGACGAGGACCACAACAAGGACCGTCGGGAGGATCAGCCAGGGAAGGGGATGGATGAAGGTTGTGTTGCCGAACGCCTTCACGCTTTCCGGGACACCGTAAAACGGCTGCGCGCGGGTTATGCCGAGGTTGACGCCCTTGAAGATCGAAAGCGTTGCGAGCGTGATTACGAAGGCCGAAATGCCTGTGCGGGCAACGAGAGCGCCGTTGAGGATACCGCAGAGGATCCCAATCGCCAGAGCGGCCGAGGCCGCCAGCATGGGCGGCAGACCCCAGACCTGCATCATGCCGGCGAACGAGATCGCGGCGAGGCCGCCGATGCCGCCGACCGACAGATTCATCTGGCCGATGCCGATGATAACCATCTGCGAAAGCGCGATCAACGTGTTGGTCGCGATGGCGAGGAGAAGGATCTCGATGTTGAACGGGGAAAGGAACGACGGCCGCAATACAGCGATGGCGCCGCCTCCGACCACGACAATAAACAGCGGGCCAGCCCAGTCCGACCGAAGCCAGCGAGAGAGCGCGCCCATCAGCCAAGCGCTCTTTGACCGAGGAAGGATCGCCGCGCCAGATCGAGCAGCACCGCGATCAACAGCACGATCCCCAGCGCCGCCTGGATCCAGAATTCGCCGACGCGCAATTGCAGAAGTCCGTTGGTCAGCATTGTGACAAGGGCCGATCCGAGAAACGCGCCGAGCACCGAGACGCGTCCGCCGATCAGAAGCGTGCCGCCGAGCACCGGCCCGAGAAACGCCGGCAGAAGCCAGTCCTGACCCAGTTGCCCCGCCATCGAAGGGATCGCCGCGCCGTTGCGAGCCACCACCATCATCGCGGCGACGGCGGCCAGGGCGCCCGAAAGCGCATGGCAGATCGTATAGGTGCGCCCCACGCGGATGCCGGACAGTTCCGCCGCGGCTGCTTTAGCGCCAGCGGCGAGCATCTGTCGCCCGAGCGGCGTAAAGCGGTAGAGCACGGACAAAAGCGCGCCGACGGCGGCGGCCAGAAACAGCAAGGCCGACACGTTGCCGAAGAGCTTCAGCTTGCCGAATTGCGAGAACTCGGGGGTCAGCACCCGGAAGGCCTGCGCGTGGGTGAGGTAGATCATCGCACCGAAAAAAATACTCATGGTCGCGAGCGTGATAATGAAACTGTGCAGACCGGTTTTGGCGATCAGAACGCCGTTGATTGCACCGAGAAAAGCGCCGAACGCGATCGCGCCCAGGATCGCCAGCGGAAGCGGTGCGCCAACATGTTCGAGGAGCCAGCCACAAGTCATCGCGCTCGAGACGCCGATCGCCCCGACCGCCAGGTTGAGCCCCCCCGTGACGATGACGACCATCATGGAAAAGCCGATCACGATATCGATCGACATGGTTCGCCCAAGCGTGAACAGATTGAACGGCGAGGCAAAACCGGGCGTTGAGAAGCTAAAGGCGAGGCCGAAGACGGCGATCAAAGCCAGAAGGCCGAACTCGTTCGTAAGAAAGAATCGCACCCAACCACCCCGAGCCTTGTTTAGGCTTCGCCAAAGCGAACGAGAGGGCCGGGTTTCCCGCAGCCCTCCATAGACCCAAGAGCGCTACTTGCAGGTGAGATATGTCGCCTCGAACGTCTTCATGATGTCCTTGGTGATCGCTTGCATGGAGGCGACATAGTTATCAACCGCGTCCTTGCCCGCGAAGACGGTGCCGGAGTCGATGAAGCGGTTGGTCAGCGCGTTGGACTTGAAGGGTGCGTCCTTCTTGACCGTGCAGCCGTTGCGCAAACGATCTACCGCGTACGATCCGATGTAGCCCTGACCATAAGGGTTCTGCAGCATTGTGCCGTGAACGAATCCGTCCTTGATGGCCTTCAGAACAACCTCGTCATGGTCGATGCCGACCATCTGGATGCGCTTGTCGCCGAGCTTGCGCAAGGCATTGGAGGCGACAACGGCGGGCACCCAGGCGGTCGTCACAATGCCGTCGACGTCGTTCGCGTGGGCCGCCAGATAGGCGTTGATTTTTTCCTCCGCCGGCTCCGGCGCGTCAATGTCCGCGATCACCTGCACCACCTTCACGTCGGGCCCAGCTTCCTTGGCTGCGCGCTCCACCGCATCGATGCGCAGTTGGGTGTTGGGGTCGACGAGGAAGCCGGTGAAATGCGCGATGCGGCCTTTGCCGCCCATGGCCTTGATTAGTTCCTTGGTGCCGAGATACGCGGAGTTGCCGGTGTCCGTCCCAAAGCAGAAGGCCGCCTTTGTCGGCTCCTTGAAGCAGCCGGCGAGCGCAATGACTGGGGCGCCGTTGTCGACAAGTTCGGCCACTGTGCTGTTCGAGCCGACCGGATCGCCGGGAAAGACGAGAAACGCGTTGTAGTTCTGACTCAGAAGGCTCTCGAGCAGTTGATTCTGCTCGCTGAGCTCCCACTTTTGCGGAACCCGATAGTCGGCCGCTCCGAGGTTGAAGTCCTTCTTGGCGTCCTGGCCGGCCTTCTCCCATGCGGCGAAATACGGATGCGGTCCGCCGGGCACGAGCGCGATATGGGTAGACGGGTCGGCCGCGGCCGGCAGGGCCAGGACGCAGAGCGTCGTCGCGACCAATACGGCAGACTTTATCGAACCGAAACGAGAGATCATTGGCATTCCTCCAAATCGTTTTTTCGGCCGGCGGACGGTTGGGCCAGATCATGCCGGGATTGTCAGCCAGCACCAACTTCGCTTGCGTGACTGCTTGCTATGCTAGTATACAAGATGCTCAAACGCAACCGCAGTTGCGGGGAAAGATCAATGACGCCGGCGCTCCCGGGCATTCCGATCAGAGGGCGAATTAGACGCAGTCCCGCGGCGTCTACGCCCCCCGAAACCGCACATGGACTACGCCCGACGAAACTTAAAGTGAGCGATTCGATTCGCGGCATCGGGCCGGATGAGCCTTTGCCGATCGCCATCGATTTTGATCGCAAGCGTCAGGTCAGCGACCAGATCTATGACGCGTTGAAACGCGCGATCGTCACCTTGAAGCTGCCGCCAGGGACGGCGATCAGTGAGAACCGGATTTGCCGGCATATCGGAGCGTCGCGCACTCCCGTGAGGGAAGCGATTATCCGCCTGGTTGAAGACGAACTGATCGATGTCTACCCGCAGCAGGGGAGTTTTGTCGCACCGATCAGGATCGGCAAGATTCGTGAAAGTCACTTCGTGCGCAAATGCCTTGAACTCGGCGTCCTGCGAAACGCGACGCCGAATTGGTCGAGCCAATGTTCTGCTCATACCGATCTGCTCTTGCAGCAACAGCAAATGGCGCAGGCGGCCGACGACGTCGACCGGTTCAATCAAGTCGACGAGGACTTTCATCGCTTCTTCAGCGAGGTCGCCGGGCTTCCAGGCGTGTGGAACACGATTCAGGGCGCCAAAGCGCGTGTCGACCGGGTGCATCGGCTCGCCGCGATCGAGGGCCGCATGCCGATGGTGATCAAGGAGCACCGCGCCGTCGTCCGAGCGTTGCACATCGGCGACCTTGCGACCGCGGTCGAGACGCTGGACGAACACCTCGACAAGGTCATGACGTTCTTGGATTTGCTGGTTGCACGAAACGCGCACTTCTTTGTCGACTAGAATTGCTGCCGGGAAATGCTCCCACGCACGCACGAAAATTGCGGCTGCGACCGCCAAAATGAGAGTGGGGAGAAATGGCCAAGATCGAGCGCGTCGAAATTTGGATGGTCGACCTGAAGCCGAAGGTCAAACGCGTCGACGCGATCCAATCGTTCGTCAGTCAGGAAACTCCGATTGTTCGGATCTTCGACACCGATGGCGCCGTGGGCACGGGCTATTCCTATACAATTGGCTCGGGCGGTCCCTCCATCGTCGAACTGATCGCCCGGACGTTCGCTCCGGCCTTGATTGGACGAGACCCCGCCCAAATCGAGAAGCTCTGGAAAGAGCTACTCTTTCTCACACACGCGACCTCGGTCGGCGCCATCACCTCTCTCGCGCTCGCCGCCGTCGACACGGCGTTGTGGGATCTGCGTTGTATCAAGGCGAATCTGCCGCTGCATCTGTTGGCGGGAGGCGCGCAGGACAGGATCCGGCTCTACACAACCGAGGGCGGCTGGCTGCATCTAGAGAAAGGAGCGCTTGTTGAAGATGCCCTGAAGGCGAAAGAGAACGGCTTTTCCGGCGCAAAGCTCAAGATCGGGCGTCCGGTCCGCGAGGATGTGGACCGACTGCAAGCGGTAAGGATGAAGGTCGGGGAAGGATTTGAGATTTTCACCGACGCCAATCAGGCCTTCAACGTCGATGAAGCGATTCGCCGCGCCCACCAATACGAGGCGCTCGACATCGGCTGGATGGAGGAGCCTCTTCCCGCCGACGATCTCAACGGTCATATCCGGCTCAGCCGGTCGACTAGCGTTCCGATTGCCGTCGGCGAGAGCCTCTATAGCCCTCTCCACTTTCGCGAATATCTTCAAAAAAACGCCTGCTCGATCGTGCAGGTGGATGTCGCGCGCGTTGGCGGAATTACGCCCTGGCTGAAGACGGCGCATCTCGCGGAGACCTTCAACATCGCCGTCTGTCCGCATTTCCTGATGGAGTTGCACGTCGCGCTGACCTGCGCGGTCCCCAACGCGCGCTGGCTTGAGTACATCCCGCAGCTCGAATCGCTGACGACCCGCGGCATGGAGATACGCGACGGCTATGCCCTCCCCAGCCAGGCGCCTGGTCTGGGGATAGCTTGGGATTTCGGGGTGATCGCGCGGCTGAGCTCCGAAAAGAAGCACATTGTGGGATAGCGGGTTGCTTCGATAAGCCCCTGATAGATCGCCACCTCCCGAAGACCGCATCCGGCACTTTAGGAAGCGTGGCCCCTAACGCGCCCAAATAAGCGAAAGTCCGATCACGATCGCATTTCGTCCGACCAAGTCATTCAAATCACGACGGTTACCTCAAATCCGGAAACCGGCGAGGTTTGCCATGACTGATGGTGGTGGACACGGATTGACGCGAGTCCAGACTGTTGTCGAGACCTTGTCTAATCAGTTCGTGGCCAGCATCGGGCGAGTGGCTATACCGCTCTGCGAGATGGCCGACCGGCTCGAAAGTGCTGAGCCCGTGCCGGATTACGATCCGATGCTGGTTGAGCGCGGCCACCATCCACCCATGTCGCGAGGCTTGTCCTACGGGTTCGTCGGCTTGGGGAAGGACGGAGCGCGTATGATTACAATGGACCGGGTCTTTGCCGACGCGCTCCGTTTCTTGGCGAAGCCAGGGCGGAAGAACCGCTCGATTTCCCGCATGGCGATGGAGCTGCTTGAAGTATGGCACGCAACTGCGCCCGCCTTGGGCGATATTTTTCACGGCTCCGATATCAGCGTGTTTGAATTCGTCGAGGCGCTCAAAGGTGCGGTTCGAGGCGAATTCGCCGCTGGTCGCCGGGAGACGGAAATTGCTGTGGCTTTGACGCCGTCCCCCGGTGGGGCTTAGGCGAGCTTGCTTAGGCGAGCTTGCTTAGGCGATCAAGCTTCCTTTGGTGTTCGATGGGCGAGAGCTAGCCCAGGGCCGAGTGGCGGCGTGAGGGATTTGTAGCAGCCTTCGATGAACTGAAAGACGGCCATCCGCGCCTCGCTGTGAGATCGGAAGCGACACCGATCGCTCAACTCGCGTTCGAGGGTGGCGAAGAAACTCTCGCACATTGCATTGTCGTAGGCGTCGCCGACCGAGCCTGTCGATGGACGAACGGCGGCTTCCTTGCAGCGAGCGCCGAAAGCGACCGACGTGTATTGCGAACCACGATCCGAGTGATGGACGACGTTGTTGGGCTTTCGGGCCACGAGCGCCATGTCGAGAGCGTCGAGCACGACGCGGGTCTTCAGATCGGCCGAGAAGGCCCATCCGACGATCCGACGCGACTAGGCGTCGAGAACGACCGCGAGATAGAGAAAGCCGGCCGACGTCCGCAGGAAGGTAATGTCGGCCACCCACAACGCGTTCGGCCGCTCGGCCATGAAGTCGCGGCGGACGAGATCGCTGGCGGGATGATGGCCTGTCGCCTGCCGCCTGCCGCGTCGTGATCGGCGCGCTTCTGCGCCGGCTGACGCCCGCGATCCCTGCCGCTCGCATCAGCCGGGCAATCCGCAGGCGTAATAGCCCGAGGCCGAACATTCAGGACGCGGGCTGGTTCGCGGGAGAGCAAGGCGAGCTCGAACGGGTTTACCGGTTCGTGAGCGCGCACCAGCCCTGATCCCAGGCTGCCGCCTTTGCCAGGATGTCGCGCTCCTGATGCAGGCGATGGTTCTCACGTCGAAGGCGCCCAGTTCCTCCCGCTCAGCGCTAGTCGGCCCGTCAACGCGCTTGCCGGCATCCCGCTCGGCTTGCTTCACCCAAGCGGAAATCGACTGTGCGGTCGGCTCGAACTCACGCACCTGCTCTTCGGGCCTGCGTCACGATCGCACCAGATCGACCATCTGTCGCCGGAACTCCGGCGGATAAGCGGTTCGATAGCGGGGCATCAGACACCCTCAAAAATCAACTGCAACGGTGTTCACCAAACCGGGTCAACTCCACTTTCGTTGGTGAGAGCGGGCAAAGACTCGGCGGTGTTCGCAGATGATCTGCGCCTCGGCGACGACGACGATACGCTCGGGATAGACCCGCACCCTGACCGGTATTTGCGGACGGTATTCCTCGACAGCCCGTGCGCCGCGATATCTCTCGGATCGAGAAATGGTCTCCGCAGTGCCAGCGTCGGATGACGCTCAGTAACTCCATGTCGATCACTCCGTTGTCCCCCGCCTAGGCCAAGGGGCGAGGTTCGAACATGGGTCGGTTCTCGGCGGAAAAACCCGTTCCGCCCGAGTCAGCTCTCAGTGGAAATCAACATTAATACCGAAGGCTCTGCTGGCTGACTCATAGGATGATTCCCGAATCGCGGCGGGAGTGATTTAAGTTGGCGCGGAGGATCGCGCCATGGCTTCAGCGGTGAGATTGCGAGAGGATTATTCGGCGGCGGCGCTTCGGGCGTTGGCCCGGCGGTGGAAGAACGTCAACCAGAGCCGGCGGCTTCTGTCGCTGGCTGCGGCCCGGGACGGCATGGACCGGGGCTCGGCGGCGAAGATCGGCGGGATGGACCGCCAGACGCTGCGTGACTGGGTCCATCGCTTCAACGGGTCGGGTCTGGAGGGCCTCGTCGACAACTGGACGGAGGGTCCCAAGCCTCGTCTTTCGGCGGAGCAACTGGCTCAGTTCGCGCAGATCGTTGAGGCCGGCCCGGATCGTGAGAAGGACGGGGTCGTGCGCTGGCGTCGGCTCGACCTCAAGCGCGTCATCGCCGAGAGGTTCGGCGTCGACTTTCATGCGCGCTATGTCGGAAAGCTTCTGAAGAAGCTCGGCCCCGTCATCCAGCTCTGGACGCGCGGATCGTCGAGGCTTTCAAAAAAACTTCCCGCGCGCGCCGAAGGCTCATGTCGACGGCCTGCCCGAGACGACGCCGGTCGAAATCTGGTTTGAAGACGAGGCCCGCATCGGCCAGAAGAACGGCCAGGTTCGGCAATGGGCAGACGCGGAACGCCGCCAAGGCAGCCCGCCGACCAGCGCTACGACAACGCCTATCTGTTCGGCGCGATCTGCCCGGCCCGCGGCGTCGGGGCGGCCCTCGTGCTGCCCTACGCCGACGCTGACATGATGCAGCTCCCCTCGACGAAATCTCGCGCAACGTCGCCGAGGGCGCCCACGCTATTCTGCTCCTCGACCGGGCCGGATGGCACACCACGGGCAAGCTCGACGTACCCGACAACATCACGCCGATCTTCCTGCCTTCCCGCGCCCCGGAGCTCAACCCGGTCGAGAACGTCTGGCAATACCTCCGCCAGAACTGGCCCTCAAACACCGTCTTCGAAAACTACGACGCGATCGTCGACGCCGCATGCGCCGCTTGGCGAAAGCTCATCGCTCAACCCGAAACCATCACCTCCATCAGAATGTGCGACTGGGCTCACGTCGGTCAGCCGCTATGACCATTGGTGTAACCCCTACGAGAGTTGCCTCGCGGATCTCCTGGCCGTTGAAGGATACGAAGGATGATGTTCCCGTGCGTTGCTCGCGAATAAGGACGGTCCTAATGTGCCGCCTCCGGGTCGTCCCTGTCTGGTCCGAGAGAACGGCTACGCTATGCCCGCGAGCAGGCCTTTTCGAGTTTCGGCAACAAAGCCTTCCGCCTTGACCACCGCGATGACGTTTGTGCCTGGCTGCTTTGAACATGAGGATGATGGCAAGGGGCCGGTTCGCCCAGCTGGCGAGTTCCGAGTTCTCCGGCCCCTCCACGACGGTCGTGACGTCCGAAAGCCGGACCGCGGCACCGTTCTTTTAGGCCACGATCAGACTCTTGTAGTTCTCGGGCGTCTCGAGCTGATCGTTGAGCCCTGCCTCGCGCGGTCGAACTTCCCTTGAGGCAGATCGGTGTTCTGGTTGGTGAGGTCGGCGCGGATGTCATCGATCGCGAGACCGTAGGCGGCGAGCGCTCGCGGACTCACTTTGACCCGCAGCGTGGGGCGCTGGCCGCCGGCGATTGACACCAGACCGACATCGTTAACCTGCGAATCTGCGCCATGCGGACGTCAGCTAGATCCTCGATCTGAGTGAGCGGCAATATACTTGACGTCAACGCGAGCGTCAGGACGGGCGCGCCCGCCGGGTTGACCTTCGCGTAGACCGGCGGGGCAGGCAAGCCAGTAGGCAACGGGCTCCGATTATCTCATCCAGCGCGTCGATTTGGCCGGCAAGCGAACGAAGTGCGCCGCGCCCGCAATCGGGGACGACGATCTTGCCATTCTCGTTGAAGCCGTCGGCAGCCATGCGCTGCAGACCATAGACAGAGCTCACGCGCCCTGCGGCGCGATAAGGCCGATCTCGGCCAGATGGCCTCGAAAAGCGTTGAGAAGCGCCGTGTGCTGGCCGGCGAGCAGCTCACGCGCTCGATGGCGCATCAGCTCGGCTTGGTTGTCGATCGAAGCACGGGCCGAACCGCTGGCCAGGACGACCCATCGTCTCGCAGATCGCCGCCGCGTCCGCCGGGTCGTTCTTGTTGCGGCGAACGTAGGGCTTCACATGCGCGGGCGGCAGCAATTGAACCTCGTGCCCGAGTTCGATCAGCGCGCGTAGCCAATGGTGCGCCGAGGCGCACGCCTCCATCGCCACCACGCGCCGCGCCAGTTCGGCGAAGAAAGGGACGAGCCGGCCGCGCGTTAGCTTGCGCGCTACAACGATCGCGCCCGTCGCATCGACGGCGTGAACCTGAAACGCGTTCTTCGCCAGATCGAGCCCGGCCCGCGTGACGGCTGTCACATTCCGGATAAACTTGCCCATGGACGGCTTCCCTTCAGATGGGTTGATGACAACGACCATCTTGGCACGCTGATGCCGTTCGGGGCGCCGTCCACCCCATCATTCCCCGATGGCCTGGCGAACCGCGCTCGAAGGAGATGTAGCGTCGCACGGGGCGTGTGACGAATCGGTATTTCGACATACCGGTAGTGAATTGCCGCCAGACCATGACTGCAAACGCCGTCGCCAATAGAAGCAGGCGGGCGCTCGACGGGTTCAGCTCTGGAGCGTCTTCAGAAGCGCGTCGATCTCGATTGTCCCAACGGTCGAAAATGTGTCCGACACGGCGTAGGGCACGATGAGCCGGGAGCCCTGGCGCATCGCTCCACAGGTATAGACGACGTTGGGCACATACCCTTCGCGTTCGGACGGTTCGGGGCGAACGAGCGGTTCTGAGGACCGTCCGAGGACCTTGGATGGATCGGACAGGTCGAGAAGCACCGCGCCGATCGCATATTTGCGAACGGGGCCAACGCCGTGGATGAGCAGAAGCCAACCCTCGTCCAACTCGATCGGAGCGCCGCAGGTTCCGATCTGGACGAACTCCCAGGGAAACTTTGGCTTGAGGATGGGCGTGCCGCCGTCCCAGGAGAAGAGGTCGGTTGAGTAGATCAGGTAGAGATTCTCGTTGTCCTGTCGCCCGATCATCGCGTAGCGGCCGTCGATCTTGCGAGGGAAAAGGCCCATTCCCTTGTTGCCTGCAGCGGCGCCTCTTAGCGGCGTCATCCGAAAGGACCGGAAGTCGCTGGTTTCGATGAGCTCGGAGCGGATCGCTCCTCCGCTATAGGCGGTGTAGGTCGCGTAATAGGTGCGCTGGCCTTCGTCTTCGAACGCGAGGAACCGCGCATCCTCAATCCCGTTCGCCTGGGCCAGCGTGATCGGGAAAATCACCCTCTCGCTGATGTCGTCCTCGTCCTTGAAGTGGACGTCGACGATGTCGCCGTCCGGACCGGCGACCCGGTTCACCACCTGCGGCACGGACGCCAGGCGCGTCGTCGGATCGATGGTCACGCTTCCATCCGAAGCGATCGAGCCCGCCCGGAATGTGAGCGAGCTGATGTGGCCCTCTCCGACGGCGCGGACGCTCAAGACGAACCGGCATCCTCCCGCAGGCGCTCCGGCCTGATCGGGATGCGGCACGATGCTCGGATTGAAGAGGGCTGACGCCTCGAACGAATATTCGTGCATGAAGTAGGCGCCGACGAGCTGACGCTGAGAGCGCGTGAAGTCGGCGTGGCTGGTGAGGGCGTTTTCCATTTCAGCCGCGCGCGCTTCGAACTTGGCCAGCAGGTTGCGGTGCCGGCCCTCGAAATTCTGCAGTACGTCGTCGAGGAGGCTTGCGGTCGTGTCGGCATCCATCGCGAGCACCCGGCCCACGATGTGGTCGGCTCGCTTCCAGTCGGTCGGGTTGAGGTCCCGAGGCTCGCTCGCCAGCCGGAAAGGTCGAACCACGACCCGCGACGGATCGGGCCGCAGATAGAGCGGCTGACGGTTGAAGAAGGTGGAAGCTGACACGGGTAGCCTTTTCGCTTGGGCTTCGACAACGAACGTCGTCATGCGCCCTGCGCCTGCATCGTTGGCGACGCTCGTCGGCGATCCGTCATGCGGGCCATCTGTCGCATCTCGGCGAGGCTAAGCAAATAGGAGACAACAAACTCGCCGCCGCGATTCTCGTTCGGACGGTCCCGATGGAGCCCATCGCGACAACTTCCGGTCTCGACGTCCACAAGCGGCAACGACAGATCGTTGCGGCCGGTGAACCAGGCAAAAGCGCGCGCCGCATCTGTGCGCCATTCGGCTGCGCTGTCGGCGCGCCAGGCTGCGAGGCACGCCGAGATTGCCGCCGCCGCTTCGAGCGGCTGCTGATCGAAGGCCGCAGGCGGCGTGCGGTGCTTCCCGAACGTGTCGGAGCCGACGGGCCGAAAGAACCCGGCTGGCGCCGTCTGCACATTCATCAGCCACCGAAGAGTGCGCAGCCCGGCTTCGACCTGGTCGAGATCGCCCGTCGCCATCCCGGTGACGATCAACGCCTGGGACAGCCTTGCATTGTCATAAGCAAGGCCCGTCTCGAACCATACCCAATCTGGCGTCTCGACGGATCGCAGTATGGACATCAGCCTTTCCGATAAAACCCGGCGCGACCGCCTTGCGGCCTCGTCGGATCGGGTCACGTCGCAATACGCCTCCAGTCCCAAGAGCGCGAAGGCCCAGGCGCGTGGCGACGAAAAGTCCTCGACAGCTCGGAGCGAATCCCTGAACAGGGCAGAGGCCCAGCGCCGACGCGACGGACTCAAGTCTGAGCGGGAGCACTCCCCCAGCGCCCAGACGGTGCGGCCGTGGCTGTCCTCGGAGCCGACATCCTCCAGCCAGCGCCTATCGAAGCTCAAGAAGTTCCTGAAGCGCTTTGCATCGCTTGTTCCAGGCATGCTGGATGAAGGACGCGAAACGGGTGGTCAGCGTATCGCTCAGCGCCTCTTCGCCGGGAGCGGCGAGAGCGCACGCCACGAGCAATGCGCGTGCGTTGTCGTCCACGCAATAGCCATGGGCTCTGTCCGGCACGCAGTGCACGGCATGCTGGAAAAGGCCGGTATCGTCGCACATGGACAGAAGGTGTTGGGTCCGCAGGTCCGGCGGGGTGAATTTCCCGCGCTGCGGAGCGCCACGTTCGTGCAGCTTCAGAACCGTGAGCTTGCGGTCGCGCCGGGCGTGCTCGAACGCCGCGACGTAGCGTTGCGCGGTGCGGGCCCAGGTCATCGACCGGCTGGTGGCAAAGGCCCGCTTCCGCATGGCGTTGCGCTTTTCGTTGTCCGTCAGGAGCTCAGCAATCTCTGTTCCGATGGCCTGTGCGTCGGCGAAGGGCACAAGGACGCCTCGGCCATCCGCCAGAAGTTCGGCTGCGTGCCAATACGGTGTCGAGACCACCGCCTTGCCGAGGCCGAAGCTGTAGGCCAGCGTGCCAGACGTCATCTGCGCCGGGTTCAAGTAGGGGGTAACGTAGACGTCGCACATCGAGATGAAACCGAGCAGCGTCGTCTGGTCAACGAACTGGTCCAGGAAAACGACGTGGTCGCTTACGCCGAGCTTGGCTGCGCGCGCGACGAGGCCCTCGCGATAAGCCTCCCCCTTCTCGCGAACGAGGTTGGGATGCGTCGCGCCGAGGACGACATAAACGGCGTCCGGTCGGCTGCGAAGGATCGCCGGCATCGCGTCGATGACATATTCGATCCCCTTGTTCGGGGAAAGAAGACCGAAGGTGAGGATGACAGCTTTGCCCGTGAAGCCGAAGCGCGCCTTTGCCTCTTCCGGCTCGGCGAACGCTATGTCCGGAATGCCGTGCGGGATCACCTCGATCTTGTCGGCGGGCACGTCGTAGACCTTCTGCAGAAGCTCGCGGCCCTTCTCGGCCATAACCACCACCCGCGAGGAGACGGCGACGATCCGGTCGATCACAGCCCTCTGAACGCGCGAGGGTTGCGACAAGACCGTATGCAGCGTTGTCACCACCGGCATGCTGAGCCGGTTGAGCAACGTGAGGATGTGGTCGCCGGCTTCGCCGCCGAAGATGCCGAACTCGTGCTGGAGCGAGACAACATCGTACCGGCCGTCATTCAGAACATCCGCCGCATAGGCGTAGTCCTCGATAGACTGGTCGCCGATCTCGAGCCGGACCTCCGCCGGATAGTCGTACGTCCGGCCGTTGTCGGTCATCGCGACGATGCAGGTTTCAATGTCGGGATCCAGGGATGCGACGGCCTTTCGGAGATCGGTCGTGAAGGTCGCGATGCCGCAGCGACGTGGCAGGGAGTTTCCGACGAAAGCAATGCGCTGGGGCTGGCTCACGGTCGGACCTCGAGGGCTAAGCGATCGGGAAGTTGTGACGTCGCCGAAAGCGCGGCGACCGGCGGAGAGCCGACTCCGGCGGGCGTGGGACTCGCTTCCGCTCAGCGGGCGAAGCATCATCATGTCGGGACGGCTCGCCTCGTAGGCGATTAGGGCCTGCATGCCGACCGCGCCGGCCTGCACGGTCGTCTCCTCATCCTCGAGGAAGACCGCCTCGCCCGGGAACGCATTCAGCAGTCCGACGCGGGCATGGCCGTGTAGGAGGAGCAGCCAGGTCTCGTGCGGCGCCCGGACGCTCCACTTTGAGCGCGGAAGAGCATCGATCTTTTCAAGGACGAAGTGGGAGGAGGCTGACGAGAAGCGTCCGTCCTGGCCCGAGAGCCTTCGGGAGGGGACCAGCCGGCGCCAGCCCGGCATCGGCGACCGCGACGGCCTGCTCAACGTGCAGCGCGCGGGATCGCCCATAATCGAAGAGACGAAAGGTCGTGTCGCTGCGCTGTTGGATTTCGGCGATCACGAGACCGGCCCCGATGGCGTGAATGGAGCCAGCCGGAACATCGACGACATCGCCACATGCGACTTGCCGCCAGGCGATCCGCTTGGCGATCGATCCGTCCGCAATAGCCTCGCGGAGCTGTTCCGAAGTCAGCCGCCGGTCGAGGCCGAGAGCAATGCGGGCGCCCGGTTCTGCGGAGAGGACATACCAGGCCTCAGACTTGCCGCGCGCTTCGCCGATCGAGCGGGCGAAAGCGTCTCCCGGATGCACCTGGACCGACAGCGGCTCGTGCGTGAAGAGCAGTTTCAGGAGCAGCGAGGGCTCGTGGGCCGCGGAGTCCGTCCGTTCGTACCAGATCTCGCCAATCTTGCCGTTTGCTCGGCCGGCGTCGCTCCACGGCCGGAGATCGGCTGCGGCCCCAGGGCTTTTCGACCGCTCGCGTCGAGGCAAGTTCTATCGTCATGGACGTCTCCTCGTTCGCGCAGCCCGGCGCGGATCGACACGCCGGTCACCCTTGGCAAAGTCCAGACGCATGGCGGCGCGCACGAGTGTTCAGCGCGACCAGAGGGGCGGCCTACGGACAGGCTGCTGCTGATGTCGACATCAGCGAACGGGGCTGATCGCCGGTTGGACACCTTGACCGCGGCCAGAGGCTCCGCGCCTAGTCCATGCCAATCGATGTATTTCGGCCATATAGGTACGAATAGCGAAAATAAAAGGAGGGGAATGAATTCAGTTTCTTGTAATCAAGATATTTTCAGTCGTAAGATGGGCTCGAATAAAGCTATTTCGCGTCTGATATTTTTAGCAGCGACCCTATCTACGACTTACGGAGTTGCTGTCACCTAATAACGAATGCGTATGGCGCCTCTTTCGTCCGGGGCCGTACCTTGACGCGCCAGCGACCGGCACACTGAATCGCGTGCGCCGTCTCGATCTGGGCTGACCGCGCACGTTGACACCGACCATGTCAAAGATAGAGTCTCGTTTGCGCAAATACCGGTCATCGCCGGAGGGCGCGCCGAACGGGTCAAATCGACCCCCTAGCCACTATCCCAAAGCAAAGGCGCGACTGGTTCCGGCGGTTCCGAGTGGTTCTCGGATGATGTTCACCGGACCTTATGGTGTTTTCGACGATGGGACCTAAGCGAATGGCTTTGTGCGGCCGTCGGTGCTGCCAGCCTAGACTAGGGTCTGTTGAGCGAAATGATAGGCTGACACCGACCCACACGCGCACCCGCCACTGCGAATTGCTGGCACGTTCGTTCCCGGCAAGATCTGCCCGGCAATAATCGACGCTCTTCGATGAAAGTTGCGAAATCTACATACGTAACTCTCACTCTGTCCTAAAAAGAGCGACGCACCTGCGAAGGGGCTCGGGTCAGCCCGATTGTCTGTTGAAGCGGACCGCTCGCAAACGGCAGTCGCAGCGACTTGAACGAGCTATTTCTTCTCTGGCGTTGCAGGCGTGATCGGCTGAGACCCTCCAGTTGATTTTGGACCCGGTGTGACGCCAGCGGCGCTCTGTCGACCCGGCTGGATCGCTCGCAATTGTCGCGTTGGTATTGGATTAGCACCGGTCGTTGGCCCGCTGCCGGCGTCGTTCGCTGAAGGCGCGCCGCTTGTTCGACCGCTCCCGGCGTCAGCTTGGGCTGCGCAATGCCGGACCCGAGAGGCCAAGGGCAACGAGGGAAAAAAGAAGACCTTTATCAAACGAGGACATGTAAACCTCCCTAGATTGCGCGAGTTCCCCGCCAGGCTCCTTTTTTTGAACAGGGTCCGGCGCGAACCGAGCACAGTTTGGCGGGAGGCCAGGGTGCGCCGCTCTTTGTCGTCGCGATGGCCGGCCGAGAACCCCATTGTACGAGACGGTCGTCTTTCTCGGGCGAGCGGAACCTCGCGCGTCAATGGGTGTTACCGGCTATCCGGGGAGCACGATGAGCGACGATCACAATGATATCGGCCTCGATTTAACCCAATGGGCCAAAGTGGAGCGGGTGCCTGAGGGCAAAATCCTTGCCGGTGTTGTCGGCAAAGATCGGGTCTTCGTCTGGAGAAACAGAAATGGCCTAAAGGCTTACGGCGCATTATGCCCTCACCTCGGCGCTCCCTTGAACGAAGGCATTGTCGTCGGCGCGACCATCCGCTGTCCGTGGCATCATGCATGCTTCGACCTTGCGACCGGCGAAGCGACAGCTGCTCCCGCTTTCGACGCTCTGCTGGAATATGCGGTTACGCTCGATGACGATCGCTTCTCCGTGAAGCCGGCCCACGCAAAAACACCTCCGCGTATCGGTCGGCGTGAGGACTCGCTTGGCACGATGGCGATCGTGGGCGGTGGCGCAGCGGGGTTTGCTGCAGCGGACGCAATTCGAAAGCTTGGCTGGCGTGGCGGGGTAACGATATTCTCGGAGGAGCGCGAACAGCCCTATGACCGGACGCTTCTCACGAAGGACTATCTGGAGGGCTCCTTCGGGGACGACCGCCTGCCAATCGCCCGCCATTTCCTGATCGACCTTGGCGTCGACTTCGAGGGCGGCACGAGTGTCCAACAAATCGAGCCCGGAAACAAACGTTTGCGTTTGGCGAACGGAGACGAGCGACCCTATGAAAAGCTTCTCCTCGCCACGGGCGCTACTCCACGACGACTGGACGTTCCGGGAGGAGACCTGCCGCATGTGATGGTGTTGCGGTCCCTTCAGGACTGTCGACACATTCTCGCCAAGGCGATCTCCGGTACCCGCGTTGCTGTCGTGGGCGGAAGTTTCATCGCGATGGAGGCGGCCGCGTCCTTGATCGGCCGTGTGCTTTCCGTCGACGTCATCGCACCGGAGGAGCATCCACTCGAAAAAGTGTTTGGGCGAGAGCTCTCCGATCTGGTCTTGGGAGCTCACGCCCGAAAGGGGGTGCGCCTTCACCTCGGCGCGAAGGTCGCTCGGATTGAAGACAAACAGGTCGCCCTGCAAGGGGGCGAGCGCATCGACGCGGACCTTGTGGTCGTGGGCATCGGCGTCGAGCCGCGCCTTCAGCTCGCCGAGGCAGCTGGGCTTGCTCTGGATCGCGGGGTTCTGGTCAATTCGCGGCTGCAGACCAGCGATCCCGACATTTTCGCCGCAGGCGACATTGCCCGCTGGCCCGATCCCCATACTGGCGAAAGCATTCGTGTGGAACATTGGGTCGTCGCCGAGCGCCAGGGGCAGGTCGCGGCCGCGAACATGTTAGGCGACGATCAGCCGTTCGTGATGGTCCCGTTCTTCTGGACGAAACACTTCGACCTCTCGATCCGCTATGTCGGCCATGCGGCGAAATGGGACGAAACGCTTGTCGAGGGCGATCTCGCGCATCGGAATGGCCTCGTCCGCTTCCGCCGCGCGGGCCGCGATCTCGCTGTCGCTACCGTCGAGCGCGACAAAGACTCTCTCCGCGCTGAGTTGGCGATGGAAGGCGAGTCCCAGCGCTCCTCGTGAGCAGGCCGAACTGCTAAGGAGGCTTGACCCGATTCCCGTTCAGCATGCTGGACCGCTCGCCGACCAGTACGGTTATCGGCGCCCGAGCGGATCCGCCCGGTGAGAAAGCCGAGTTAAATCTCTCTCTCGCCGAGAAACATTAAAAGACATGCCTGCCTTAGGGGTGATGGGCGAAGCAGCGCATCCGGCTGATGGCCATTTTATCGATAAGCGGTATGGGGCGGCGGAACTGTTCAACGAGGTCAACGAACTCATCCGCAATCCCAGAAGGCATCGCGATTCGAATCCCCTCAACTCCTCCAAGAAGTTCGCGCAAATCGACGTGATTCCTAGTCCGCAAAATAGGACGAAATTTCTGCGACCTGTGCCTCGACGACCAGCCGGTCATGATCCAGGCGTCGCCGCGTCCCGTCGTCGCCATGCCTTACACGGTCGAGATCAATGACGTTGTGATCACCGCGGTTCAGGGCCATCGTTCTGACGAAATCTTCCGACGCGGCGTCGATCACTTTGATCGTCTCTACGAAGACGGCGTGAAGCAACCTCGCGTGATGGCGATCTCGATTCATCCTTATCTCACCGGCGTTCCGCACCGGATCAAATACCTCGAGATGCTCTACGACCACATCCTGGCTCGCGAGGGCGTCGTGATGTGGACCGGGTCCGAGATACTCGACTGGTATAATCAACAGATCGCTGGAGGCGCACCGCAAGCTTAGATCATTGCCTGTAGCGCGGACGCTTTCTCTCGCGATGCCGCGCGTCGGGCTGCATTGTAGTCAAGCGCGAACGCGTGGATCGAAGTCTCACACCATGACGTCGCCGCCGTTCGGGTTGAGGGTTGCGCCGATGTAATAAGCGCCCTCGTCCGAGGCGAGGAGAACCGCGGTGGGCGCGATCTCTTCGACGGAGCCGGCGCGGCCGATTGGCAGCTCCGCGAGTTTCCGCTTGCGCCACGCCTCCGGAATTCCCCTGAATAGCTCGGTGTCGATCGGTCCCGGACAGATCGCGTTCACGGTGATGCCGTCGCGCGCCACCTCATAGGCGAGGGATCGGGTGAATCCGATCACGCCCGCCTTGGCGGCCGCGTAATGCGCCATTTCCGCCGCGCCCTTGTGGGCAAGCTGAGAGGATGTCGAGATGATGCGGCCGAACTTGCGGGCGATCATGCCGGGCAGCACCGCCCGGGTGCACAAGAAAACTCCGCGCAGGTTGATGGCGATCATCTCGTCCCACATCTCGGTTGGCATTTCGGCCACCAGCGAAGTGGTGTCGATGCCCGCATTGTTGACGAGGATGTCGAGATGGCCAAGCGCCTTCGTGGCGGATTCGACCGCGCTCTTCACCGCAGCTTCGTCGCTCACGTCGGCGGCCACCGCCACCACTTTGCCGCCCTTCGCGGCGAGCGTGTCAGCGGTCGCCTTCGCGGCTTCGAATCGTCGGTCGAGAATCGCGACTGCGGCGCCCTCGCGCACAAAGGCGCGAGCGATGGCCTCGCCGATCCCACGCGCGCCGCCGGTGACGAGCGCTGTTTTTCCATTAAGGCGTCCGGGCATCACAATTCCTTTCGTCAGGGTTGAGGGGTAAGACGGATGGGCTGACTAGCCGGGCGCGCCAGAATGCGCTCAGCCTCGGCCGTGAAGGCCTCGAAGGTCTTGGAGGCCGGCGTCGCGGCCGCGACGTCGTCATGGCGGAAGCAGTAGACGGTGTGGCTGGGACCGACCATCTCGGCCGGCGGCATCTCGTTTCGGCAGCGATCAATCACGAAGGGGCACCGCGAAGCCAGGAAACAGCCAGGCGGAAGGTCGATGGGGCTTGGGATCTCGCCCTTCAGGCTAACCGGGCTTTCCATCACGAGATTGGGGTGCGGCAGCAAGACTGAGGAGAGCAGACCGCTCGAATAAGGATGCTGCGGCTGGCTGAAGAGGGTTGCGGCGTCGCCCTGTTCGACGATCATGCCGAGGTACATCACTGCGACCCGGTGGCTGATGAAGCGGATCGTCGAGAGATCGTGCGAGATGAAAAGATAGGCTGTATTGCGTTCGGCCTGGATGCGCTTCAAGAGATCGATGATCTCGGCCCGGGCGGTCGGATCGAGGGCGGAGGTCGGTTCGTCCAGCACCACGAGGTCCGGCTCGGTGATCATGGCGCGAGCGACGCCGACACGCTGCTGCTGCCCTGCGGACAATTCGGCTGGATGGGCGTCGAGCAGAGCGGGATCCAGCCGCACGAGTCCCATAGCGTCGCGCACGCGCCGGCGCCACTCACTGCGTTCGACGGCAAGCGCCTGAAGGGGCTCCGCGATCGTCGCTCCGATCTTCATCCGAGGATCGAGCGACTCGGCCGGCTCCTGAAACACCAATTGGACCTTGCCCCTTGGCGGCCGCGCGTCGCGTTGCGTGTTTTCCTTGAGGTTGAACCTCACTGCCCCGGACGTGGGTTCGATAAGACCTACGATAATGCGTCCGACAGTCGTTTTGCCGGATCCGCTTTCCCCGACGAGGCCGAGCGTCTCGCCGGGCGCGATGGAAAACGACACGTCATTGATGGCGCTGACAACCTTGCGCGATCCCGCGATCGGAAACTGCTTGTGAAGATGTTCGACGGTCAGCATTGTCGGTTCAATGCCTTACCGGAAAGTGACAGCGAACGAGATGTCCCGGCGCGAGTTCCGCCAGCGGGGGTCTCTCAGTCCGACAGAGCGGTTGCGCCAACGGACAGCGGCTCTCGTAGATGCAGCCTCCGGCGGCGGCCTGGGGCGTGGCCGGTTTCGGCGCGCTCCAGTCTTGCCGAAGCGCTGGATTATGAGAGAAGGCGGCGAGCAGGAGCAGAGTGTAGGGGTGGGCTGGCGACAGAAACAGCGCGTTCCGGCTCGCGGCCTCCATGACCTCTCCCGCGTAGAGCACCGCGACGCGATCACAGAAATGCGCGGTAATGCCAACGTCGCGGGTGATGAACAGCATCGCGCTGTCGTGCTCGGCCGCGAGCTTGCGCAATAGATCGAGGATCTGTGCCTGGACCGTCACGTCAAGCCCGCTCGTTGCGTCATCCGAGATCACGAAGGCGGGGTCGCAGATCAGCGCAATGGCGATCACGGCGCGCTGGGCCATGCCACCGGAGAGCTCATGAGGATAGGCGTTCATGCGTCGTTCCGGGTCCGGGATCTGGACGGCCTTCAGCATCTCGAGCGCTCGTGCCCGAGCCGCTTTGCGGTCGAGGCCGAGGTGGACGCGAGCCATCAAGGCGATCTGATCGCCAATCTTTATCGTGGGGTTCAGTTCGCCGCGTGGATTTGGCACCACCATGGCGAGCCGGTGACCACGCAGGCGTCGCAACTGGTTTTCGGGCAGGGTCAGGATATCGCGCCCTTCGAAGATCACCCGGCCAGCCGCGATGCGCCCCGGAACTGGCGGTGCGCCGAGGATCGAACGGGCGAGCGTTGTTTTGCCGGCGCCGCTCTCACCGACCAACCCCAAGATCTCGCCAGGCCGGACCGACAGGTCGATGCCGCGGAGCACCGTGCGAGACTGCCCACTCGTGTTTGGGAAGACGACGCGCAGGCCCTCGACGCGCAGGAGGTCTGCTGACATGGCCGATAGGGCCGGAGAGGCCGGCTTCGTGGCGCCGATCACTGTGTTCACGCCGACCTCAATGGCTGATCCTAGGATCGATCAGCACGTAGACCAGATCGACCGCGATATAGACGATCAGCGAGAAGACGGCTGAGAACAGCACGAAGCCGAGCACGGGGTAGATGTCTGAATTGAGCACGCCTTGAACCGCGTATTGTCCAGCGCCGCCCCAGGAGAAGACAATTTCCACGAGTACGGCGCCGCCGATCAGATAGCCGTAGAGCACGCTGATGATGGTGACGATGGAGGGCAAGGCGTTGCGCAGCGCATGCCGGCTGACGAGGCGTTGCGGGATGCCGCACAGCATCTCGTAGCGGCTGGCGTCGGAACCGAGCATCTTCACCATGCTCGACTGGGTCATCTTCATGATCGGCCCGGCGTTGATCAGGCCGAGCGTGAGCACCGGCAAAATGAGATGCGACGCAGCGGAGCGGAACGCCTCCATATCGCCCGCCAACAGGGTGTCGATCGTCATGAAGCCGCTGATCGGCGTGGGCGCGATCACCTCGATGTCGAGCCGCCCGAGTGGGGCAGGGGCCCAGTGGGCGAGGGTGTAGAACACGAAGATCAGCACGAGCGCGAACCAGAAGTCGGGCAGGGCGCCAGCGCTCAGGCCGTAGACGTCGGCAAGCCGGCCGACCCAACCCTTCGGATTCAGCGCTGAGGCAATGCCGAGTCCCATCCCGACGGCAATCGCCAGGATGAGCGAATAGGTCACCAGCTCCAGCGTCGCAGGAAAGCGCTGGATCAAATCGTCGAGGACCGGCCGGCGTGGTCTGCCAGGAGGTGCCGAGGTCGCCGTGCAACAGATGAGTCACATAAAGGATAAACTGCATGTAGAGAGGCTGGTCGAGCCCCATCTGCGTGCGAAGACTTGCGATGGCGTCGGGTGTCGCGGTCGGTCCCAGCATCAGCACCGCCGGGTCGCCGGGGATCGATTTAACCAAGAGGAAGCTAACGAGCACGATACCGAGCAGCTGCGGCAGGATGAACAGGAAACGATGGAGCAGGTAACGGACAACACGCACCGGTTCAGATTCCCGCTTTGATGGCTTGACGGGCGGCGGCCCGAGCGTTGCGCGCTTCCATCTCCTGAGCGAGCGTCTGCCGGTTCGCGGGGTCGGACAGCGTTTCGATCGAAGCGCCGACGAGGGAAAAGCCAAACACGGTAATGGCGAGGGACAGGCCGGGGAACACCGAAGGCCACCACTGTCCCGTCACCACATTCTGGAACCCCATGGCGATCATGCTGCCCCACTCCGGCGTGGGCGCCCTTACGCCTGCGCCAACGAAAGAAAGGGCCGCGGTCAGCAGGATGCCCCAACCAACGTTGACCGAGAGCTGCGCCAGGACTGGGGCGATGGCGTTGGGAATGACATGGCGGCGGATGGTGGTGATGTCGCTCACGCCCGCCACCTTCGCGGCCTCCACATAGCGCATCGCGCGAATGCTGAGCACCTGGGAGCGCACCAGCCTCAGATAGATCGGCATGTTTACGAATGCGATGGCGAGCACCACGGTTTGAATGCTCTGGCCAAGCGCCGCCACCAGGGCGATGGCGAAGACGAATACGGGAAAGGCTTGCAGGACGTCCGCGGCCCGCATCACGGCGAAGGAGAGCCAGACCTTCGGGCCGCGACCGACCGAGTAGAAACCGACAAGCGCGCCAATAGCCGTGCCAACGACTGCGGAAAGCAGCGTGCCGAGGATTGCGATGGTGAGGTCGATTCGCGGCGCTGTGATCGTTCGGCTGAAAATGTCCATGCCGACCGCGTCGGTGCCGAAAAGATGGGCTCGACTTGGCGGCTGCAGGAATTCGTTGGAATTGGCTTCGATCGGCGAATAGGGCGCTATTGCGGGTGCGAGCAAGGCCGCCAGCACGACAACGGTGACGATCGCGTATCCGACCGCGAAGCGCGGCCGGACCAGGAGAGCGCCTCCAAAGAAACGCAGAGCGTGCATCATGCGGGCAGCGCCAATAAGCCGCGCTCGTCGGTGTTTTGACGACGCGGCATCGTGAACCCCTCGTTCGAAAGGTCAAGAAACCTAGGCGAAACCCGTCGTCTCTTCGCCAGACCTGGGACCCCGCTCGGCCGCCGATCGATCACCCGGCGCGACTAAAGTCCTGGAAGCGCAAATTGTTTGAGGTGTAGTAGGTGAACCCTTTTAAGTTCGCCTTCCGTGCGAGGGTATATTTCGGATAGGCCAAGAAACCCCATGGAGCCTCGGCCATCAAGATCTTTTGGACCTCCTTATATTTCTCCATACGGATCTTATCATCGAGGGTTTCAAGTCCCTCGGTGATGAGCTGATCGACGTGGTCGTTCTTGTAGTTCGAATAGTCGACGTAGCTCTTCTGGTTGAAATACAGGTACATCGAATAACCGGGGTCGGGCGTCCACGGCGAGTCGAGATAAAAGATCACGGGCTTCAGCCGTTTGGTGACGAACTCGTAGAAGACGCCAGCTGGCAGTTTTTCCAGAGTTACGTTCACCCCTATCTTGCGGAGGGAGGTCTGGATCAGCAGCGCAATCGGCTCCTGAGTGGGGTCGCCGGCATTGTAGGAGATGGTGGTCGAGAAACCGCCCGAAAGGCCCGCTTTGCCAAGCAATTCCTTCGCTTTGTCGAGGTTGAGGTCGTAGTCGAAGAAGGAGGTGTCGACCATCGGGTAGATGTACGGCATTGGCGCTGTCTGCTTGTCCGCATAGCCGTAGTAGATGGTGCGGATGATCTCGTCCTGCGGGATCGCGTAGTTGAAGGCGCGACGCACGTCGACATTGTCGAACGGCTTGATGGCGGCGTTGAGCTCCAGCCAGATCGCATACGAGGCGTCGACGGCGTCGACCGCCACTCCGCTCGCTCCCTTGAGCGACTGCAGTTCGCGCGGCTGAAGGAACTGCGCAATGTCAACCGCGCCGCCCTGCAGCAGGGAGAGCCGGCTCGATGAAGTGGGCACTTCCTTCATGATGACGCGCTTCATGGCGGGCTTCTCGCCCCAATAATCGTCGCGCGCCTCGAACACGGCCTGCTGGCCCCGCACCAGTTGCTTCAGTCGGTAGGGGCCAAATCCGGCGCTGTCGTTCTTGAGAAACTGCACCGCCCAGGGGTCATCCTTGCCGCCCACCTCAGCGCATTTGACGCCGTCGTAGATCGGGTTGGCCAGGTTGCATTGTTGCTTGAGCAGGATCGGGTTCGGCTTTTCGAGATTGAACGAAATGGCGTGGTCGCCCTCGATCTTAATCTGATCGGGCGTATGCAAGCCCAGCACCGAAGTCTGGAACAGGCCCTGGCCCTTGAGGTTGAATTTGCGGTCCCACGTCCATTTCACGTCTTTGGCCGTGAACGCGTTGCCCCAGTTCGACTTCACGCCCTCCCGGAGCTTGAACGTGGCCTTGCGTCCGTCGGGCGCGAGTTCCCAGCTCTCAGCAAGCTTGCCCTTGAGTGCGAGGCCGTTCGGCTTGTCGGGATGCACGCCCGTGTCCTCGCGCATGACGTCAGGCGCTTTGGGGTCGGGCATCTTTTCGTAGCCGAGCATGTATTCATAGATCGCGCCAAGCGTGTCGATCGAGCCCAGGCTGACGTCGAATTCGATGTCGAGACCTTGGGGAGTGGCCGGGGCGGCGATAACCAGCGTGTCTGAAGCGCCTTGCGCGGATGCTGCTTGAGGCAGGGCCAGCCCCGCTGGCAGCAAACTCGCGCTGCCGATGGCGGCGGTGTTGCTCAAGAACTGGCGACGGTTCTGGACGAAGGACGGGTTGGAGTCGCGATCTGACATGCTGTTCTCCTGTGGCGCAGGGTCGCCTGCAAAGGTCGGACCAATAACGCTCCGAGAAATGGACAACGAATATCGCAGGTCGTCAATCCCGAACTTTGTGCAATCGATGCCCAAGAGTGCGTCATAACCCCTAGTCGGTTTCGATCTTGCTCCGTAAGGTCTGACCAATTGGCGGCAAATGAGGCAGACTTACGCATGAGCAAAATCGTCCTGGTCTCCACCGGGGGCACCGTCGCTTCGCGTCACGATCCCCGAAGCGGCCACACGGCGGCGAGCGTGGATGGCGACAGCCTCCGTCAAAGCTTGCGCGATCCATTAGATGGAATCGATCTCGTGGTGGACGAGTTCTGCAATGTCGGTTCGTTCGCCATCGACCTGCCTCTGGCCTTCGATCTGGCTAAGCGCGTGGGGCGTCACCTTGCCGATCCGGCCACGACCGGCGTCGTCGTCACGCACGGCACCGATACAATGGAGGAGAGCGCATATCTGGCCGATCTCCTGGTTGCGTCCGACAAGCCGGTGGTGTTCACCGGCGCCCAGCGCGCCGCCGACGCGCACGACCCCGACGGTCCCCGCAACATCGCAGACGCAGTGCGCATCGCGGCCTCGCCGGCGGCGATCGGCCTCGGCGTGGTAGTTGCGTTCGAGCAGGAGTTCCACGCCGCGCGCGACGTCACTAAGACCCACACGTCACGAGTCGACACCTTCATGTCGAGCGAACACGGCAAACTGGGCGAGATCGATGGCGAGAGGGTGTCGGTCCACCGCCGTCCGGTGCTGCGCAAGACATTCGTGGCGGAGCGGATTGAAAGCCGGGTCGACCTGGTCAAGCTGGTCATGGGTTCAGATGACCGCTTCCTCCGGTTTGCGGCCGACAGCGGCGCCAAGGGCATCGTGATCGAGGGATTCGGGCGCGGCAACGCGACGCCAGCAGCCGCCAAGGCAATCGCCGAAATCATCGCTGCGGGTGTACCGGTGATAGTCACCTCGCGGTGCCCGCGGGGACGCGTGCGGCCGATCTACGGTAACGGGGGCGCCCGTGACCTGGAGCGTGCCGACGCGATTTTCGCCGGTGATCTCACCGGCCCGAAGGCGCGAGTGCTGGCCGCCGTGATGCTCGGCGCCGAGTTATCAAGCGAGGCCATGCGCGCGGAATTCGACCTACTCGGCGGATAAGCCACCCCTATCAGATCACCTCGATGATGCGGATGCCGGCCCGGCTGCACGCACGGCTGAGGTGTTGGCGCATGTAGTAGCGAGCGCCCTCAGGATCGCTGCGTTTAAGGGACTCAACGATACGCTCGTGTTCCAGCACCGGGTCCCACAATGTGTCGCGCCGGATCAGCGGCAGGCGCTGGGCTTCAAGGAGGACGCCCGCGAAACTCCCGTGCATGTCGGCGAGCAGTCGATTACGGGAAAAGCGGATGATAAGACGGTGGAAATCGAAATCGGCTTGCGCGTAGTCGCCCAGATCCGCCTGCCGTGTGGCCTGCCGAAAGCGTTCGAGATTGCGGTTAAGCTCGGCCAATTCCTCGTCGGTATGGTTCATGGCTGCGAGTTGCACCGCCTGGCTCTCGGCGATTAGCCGGAATTGGTAAACTTCCTCAGGCGAATAGCGAGTTGCAAACCGCCACGTGCCGATCGGCTGGCCGGGGCCGGCGCCTTCCATTGTGCTAACCAAGAAAGTGCCTCGGCCCTGTTCGATCGACAGTTGCCCAAGCGTGCCGAGGATCGAGACGGCTTCCCGCAGCGAAGCGCGGCTCACCCCCAATTGCTGGGCGAGGTCGCGCTGGGGCGGCAGGGCCATGCCGCCCTTGAACGTGCCGTCGCGGATCATACCCTGCAGCGCCGCGACAACCGCCTGGGTGACGCTGGCTGAGCGGTCGGGCCGCATCGGTCGCTTCTCGTTGAGCTTGGACATTTTGCCGTCAGGCGTCAGCGTTGTGACTCGGGTTCGTCAGTCATGACCGGACTCATGGTTCATGCTCCTCGCCTTCGAATGGAGCAGGACGGATAGATTCGCAACCGCTTGGTGCGGGCCAGCGCCAGGACATCGAGCCGACCAACGCCGGGTGGGAACAAGGCAGGGTCTAGCCGGACGGGGGTCGCCAGATGGCTGCGGGCGAGCAGGAACTGGGCTCGTCCTTCGCCAATCAGACGCTCGCAACCGGCGAGGCTTTCGGAAGTGAGTTGGACGGGTCCAACGCTGAGCCGCCCGCAAATCGCCGCGATCCAGTCGGAGAAGACGGTGAGGGACAGCGAATGGATTGCAGCGACGCGCATCGGTCCAACCGAGACCTGGAAGCCGGCTCGCGCGTCGGTGCGGGCTTCGTCGACCTGGCGGTGCAGCGTGTCTGTCCAGGGCACGAGACGCCCTCTCGCCTCGGTCAGCATCACAGCGCCCGACCGCGTTCGAACGGGGGACTCTGGTGCATTGCTCCGACGCCTGGATTCGTCGGCTGAAGGCCCGGCTGGTTGATGCGGCGCGGCGGCGAGGGAAAAGCTGCCGCATTTGATCAGGGCCTTGAAATCCGTAAGCCAGCTCAGGTCTATGTCGCTCTCCGCATAGGCGATAACGGCATTGGATCGCGTTTGGCGAATAGGATCGAGTGATGTGTTATTGACCCCATCTCGTCGCGTGTGGGTTCCGGAACGACTGGAAAGTGGAGGATTTGCCGATGCGCATCGTCGACATCCGAGAGCGGACGGTCTCGATCGCTTCGTCGATCGCCAACGCCTTCATCGACTTCTCGAAGATGACCTGCTCGATCGTCGCAGTGGTGACCGACGTAGTGCGCGACGGCGCGCCCGTGGTGGGCTACGGCTTCAACTCCAATGGCCGCTACGGCCAGGGCGCGCTGATGCGCGAGCGGCTGTTGCCCCGCCTCGCGGAAGCCAATCCGGAGGACCTGCTCGACGACGCCGGGGCAAACTTCGACCCGTTCCGCATCTGGGCCGTCCTGATGCGCAACGAGAAGCCGGGCGGCCATGGCGAGCGTTCGGTCGCTGTCGGCACGCTTGACATGGCGCTTTGGGACGCGGTGTCCAAGATCGCGGAAAAGCCGCTCTATCGCCTCCTCGCGGAACGGTTCGGCAACGGCGCGCCAGACGACAGGGTCTGGGTCTATGCGGCCGGGGGCTATTACTATCCTGGCAAGGATCTCTCCTCTTTGCAGGACGAGATGCGCGGCTACCTCGATCGCGGCTACACGACCGTGAAGATGAAGATCGGCGGCGCGTCGATCGCCGAAGACCTGAAGCGGATCGAGGCGGTGTTGGCTATCGTGGGGGAGGGCCGGAACCTCGCCGTCGACGCGAACGGGCGGTTTGGCCTCGACACGGCGCTCGCCTATGCGGGGGCGCTGGAGCCCTATGGCCTGTTGTGGTACGAGGAGGCGGGCGACCCGCTGGACTACGCCTTGCAGGCCGAGTTAAGCGCCCG
>CAVYPD010000018.1:0-299388 GCA_963770275.1 uncultured Alphaproteobacteria bacterium | reverse complement strand
CGCCTTGCTGCGCGGCGCCGGAGCAGGCGGCTCCGGCGTGGGAGCAGCCAGCGGCAGGGCGGGAACGGCGGCAGCCGCCTCGGCCTTCTGCGCCAGGATCATGGTGTCGCGCATCGCTGCGATCGAGCGCAGCTTCGCCACCGCCGCGCCCGTGCCCGCCGGGATCAGCCGGCCGACGATGACGTTCTCCTTGAGGCCTTCGAGCGTATCGACCTTGCCGTTGACCGCGGCCTCGGTCAAAACGCGCGTCGTCTCCTGGAACGAGGCCGCCGAGATGAACGAACGGGTCTGCAGGCTCGCCTTGGTGATGCCGAGCAGCACCGGCGTTCCGACCGCCGGCTTCTTGCCCTCGGCGGTTACCGCTTCGTTCGCCGCTTCGAGATCGGACGCGTCGACTTGCTCGCCGATCAGGAAGTCGGTCTCGCCCGCATCGACGATGTCGACCTTCTGCAGCATCTGGCGCACGATCACCTCGATGTGCTTGTCGTTGATGAGCACGCCCTGCAGCCGGTAGACCTCCTGAATCTCGTTGACGAGATAGGCGGCCAGCTCCTCGACGCCCTTGATGGCGAGAATGTCGTGCGGGGCGGGATTGCCGTCGACGATATACTCGCCCTTCTCGATCACGTCGCCGTCCTGAAGGTGAATGTGCTTCGACTTCGGGATCAGGTACTCGACCGCCTCGACGCCCTCCTCACTCGGCTCGATGGTCACGCGCTGCTTGTTCTTGAAGTCTTTCCCGAACCGTATCGTGCCGGAGATTTCGGCGATGATCGCGTGATCCTTTGGCCGACGCGCCTCGAACAATTCCGCCACGCGCGGCAGACCGCCCGTGATGTCGCGGGTTTTCGCGCTGTTGATCGAGATACGCGCGATAACGTCGCCCGCGCGCACTGTCGCGCCCGGCTCGAACGAGAGGATCGATTCGGGCGACAGCGCGTAGCGCGCGTCGCCGCCGCGCGGGAGCTTGGCGATCTTGCCGTCCTTGCCCTTGATGATCATCGACGGCTTGAGGCCCGCGGTGCGGGGCGTCGAGCGCCAATCGGTGACGATGCGCTTGGCGATGCCGGTCGCCTCGTCGACCTGCTCCGACATCGACACGCCCTCGACCAGGTCCTCGAACCCGATCTCGCCGTCGATTTCGGTCAGGATCGGCCGGGTGAAGGGATCCCACTCGGCGATCCTTTGGCCGCGCTTGATCTTGTCGCCCTCGTCGACCTTGAGCCGCGCGCCATATTGGACGCGGTGCACGGCGCGCTCGGCCCCGCTGCGATCGGTGATGACAACCGCGACGTTACGCGCCATCGCCATCAAGTCGCCGTTTGCGTTGCGCGCGAGGTTGCGGTTGCGGATCTTCACCTCGCCGTCGAAGTTCGACTCGATGAACGACTGATCCGCGAGCTGAGCCGCGCCGCCGATGTGGAAGGTGCGCATCGTCAGCTGAGTGCCCGGCTCGCCGATCGACTGGGCGGCGATGACGCCGACCGCCTCTCCCATGTTGACCGGGGTGCCGCGCGCCAGATCGCGGCCGTAGCATGCGCCGCAGACGCCGTTCTTCGCCTCGCAGGTCAAGACCGAACGGATCTTCACCTCCTGGATTCCGGCCGCATTGATCGCCGGCATGTCCTCTTCGACAAACATGTCGCCAGCTTCGATGATCACCTTGCCGTCGGCGTCGCGCAGCGTGTCCGCAGAGGTGCGGCCGAGAATGCGCGAGGCGAGCGACGCCACCACCGTGCCGGCGTCGATGATCGCACGCATGCTGATGCCGTTCTTCGAACCGCAATCGGGGATGGTGATGATCGAATCCTGCGCGACGTCGACAAGACGACGCGTGAGATAGCCCGAGTTCGCGGTCTTCAATGCGGTGTCCGCGAGGCCCTTGCGGGCGCCGTGGGTCGAGTTGAAGTATTCGAGAACCGATAGGCCCTCCTTGAAGTTGGAGATGATCGGGCTCTCGATGATCTCGCCCGACGGCTTGGCCATCAGACCGCGCATGGCGGCGAGCTGGCGCATCTGCGTCGGCGAACCGCGCGCGCCAGAATGCGACATCATGTAGATCGAGTTGATCGGCCTGTCGCGACCGTGCTCGTCCTTGCGCACGGCCGAGATGCCAGCCATCATTTCCTCGGCCAACCGGTCCGAGCATTTCGCCCAGGCGTCGACGACCTTGTTGTACTTCTCGCCCTGGGTGATGAGGCCGTCGTTGTACTGCTGCTCGTACTCTTTGGCCAAGGCCGACGTTTCGGCGATGAACCGCGGCTTGGAGTCCGGCACCACCATGTCGTCCTTGCCGAACGAGATGCCCGCCTTGAACGCCTCGCGGAAGCCGAGCGTCATGATCCGGTCGCAGAAAATGACCGTCTCCTTCTGACCGCAGTTGCGGTAGACGACGTCGATCATGTTGGAGATTTCCTTCTTCGTCATCAGCTTGTTGACGACGTCGAAGGGAATCTTGACGTTCTCGGGCAGGAGCTGGCCAAGGAACAGCCGACCGGGCGTGGTGTCGAAGATCTTCGACACCCGCTCGCCTTTTTCGTTGTAGGTCCAGGCGCGGCCCTTGACCTTCGTGTGCAGCGTCACCGTCCCGGCGGCGAGCGCGTGCTCGATCTCGCCAATGTCGCTGTAGACGCCGCGTATCGGGCGCTTGGTCTTCGGATCTTCCTCGTACTGGCCGGGGTCTCCGTCGCGCATCAGCGAGACGTAGTAGAGACCGAGCACGATGTCCTGGCTCGGCACGATGATCGGCTGGCCGTTGGCGGGATGCAGGATGTTGTTGGTCGACATCATCAACACCCGCGCCTCGAGCTGCGCTTCGAGCGACAGCGGCACGTGCACAGCCATCTGATCGCCGTCGAAGTCGGCGTTGAACGCCGAGCAGACGAGCGGATGCAGCTGGATCGCCTTGCCTTCGATCAGCACCGGTTCGAAGGCCTGAATGCCCAGTCGGTGCAGAGTCGGCGCGCGATTGAGCATGACCGGATGCTCGCGGATCACCTCATCGAGGATGTCCCAAACTTCCGGCTTCTCCTTCTCGACCAGCTTCTTGGCCTGCTTGACCGTGGCGGACAGGCCCTTGGCGTCGAGGCGCGAATAGATGAACGGCTTGAAGAGTTCGAGCGCCATCTTCTTCGGCAGGCCGCATTGATGCAGCTTGAGCTCGGGGCCGACCACGATCACTGAACGGCCCGAATAATCGACGCGCTTGCCGAGCAGGTTCTGGCGGAACCGGCCCTGCTTGCCCTTGAGCATATCGGCGAGCGACTTCAGCGGCCGCTTGTTGGCGCCGGTGATGACGCGCCCGCGCCGGCCGTTGTCGAACAGCGCGTCGACCGACTCCTGCAACATGCGCTTTTCATTGCGGATGATGATGTCGGGCGCGCGCAATTCCATCAGCCGCTTCAAGCGATTGTTGCGGTTGATGACGCGACGGTAGAGGTCGTTGAGGTCGGACGTGGCGAAGCGCCCGCCGTCGAGCGGCACCAGCGGCCTGCAGGTCCGGCGGAATGACCGGCACCTCGGTCAGGATCATCCACTCCGGCTTGTTGCCCGAGTGCATGAAGGCCTCGATGATCTTCAACCGCTTGGCGAGGCGCTTGGGCTTGAGCTCGCTCTTCGATTGCGCGATCTCGACCTTGAGGTCCTCAGCGATCTTCTGCAGGTTCATGCCCTTCAGAATCTCGCGGATCGCCTCCGCGCCGATCATCGCGGTGAAGCTGTCCTGGCCGTACTCGTCGACCGCGCGCAGAAAATCGTCCTCGTTCAGAAGCTGGCGATCCTTGAGAGGCGTCAGGCCGGGGTCGAGCACGATGTAGGATTCGAAATAGAGGATGCGCTCGAGGTCCTTCAGCGTCATGTCGAGCAGAAGCCCGATGCGCGACGGCAGCGACTTCAAGAACCAGATGTGCGCGACTGGCGCTGCGAGCGAGATGTGGCCCATGCGCTCGCGCCGCACGCGCGACAGCGTCACCTCGACGCCGCACTTCTCGCAGATGACGCCCTTGTACTTCATCCGCTTATATTTGCCGCACAGGCACTCGTAGTCCTTGATCGGCCCGAAGATGCGGGCGCAGAACAGGCCGTCACGCTCGGGCTTGAACGTGCGGTAGTTGATCGTCTCGGGCTTCTTGATCTCGCCGAACGACCACGACAGAATCTTTTCCGGGCTCGCAATCGCGATCTGGATCTGATCGAACGCCTGCGGAGCGGCGACTGGGGCGAACGGGTTTGTGATTTCCTGATTCATTCTGGTCTCCCGCGAGTTCGACGCTTAGAAACGCCGGAACCCGCATTCATGGAAACAAAGGCGTGACGCCGCCCGCGACCGAGAATCGCTCGAGGGCGGCTAAGGCCAAGCGCGTTACTCGGCGGCCTCCGCGGGCGGCAGCGGCAGTTCCTCGGGCGCGCGCTTGATCGACGCGAGCTCGACGTTCAGTCCGAGCGACCGCATTTCCTTCACGAGCACGTTGAAGCTCTCCGGAATGCCCGATTCGAACGTGTCGTCGCCGCGCACGATCGCCTCGTACACCTTGGTGCGGCCGGCGACGTCGTCCGACTTGACCGTCAGCATCTCCTGCAGCGTGTAGGCGGCGCCGTAAGCTTCCAGCGCCCAGACCTCCATTTCGCCGAAGCGCTGGCCGCCGAACTGCGCCTTGCCGCCCAGCGGCTGCTGGGTGACGAGGCTGTAGGGACCGATCGAGCGCGCATGGATCTTGTCGTCGACAAGATGGTGGAGCTTCAGCATGTAGATGTAGCCCACCGTCACCTTGCGGTCGAAGGCGTCGCCGGTCCGCCCGTCGAAGAGCGTCACCTGTCCCGATGAATCGAGGCCCGCCTTGTCGAGCATCTCGACGATGTCCTTCTCGCGCGCGCCGTCGAACACCGGCGTCGCAATCGGCACGCCGCGACGGAGATTCTCGCCAAGTTCAGCGAGGCCCTTGTCGTCGAGCGCCTTGATCGTCTCGTTCTCGCCGTAGATATCCTTCAGCTTGCCGCGCAGCGGCTTCACGTCGTTCGAGCGCAGATAGGCGTCCACGGCCTCGCCCACTTGCCGGCCGAGACCGGCGCAGGCCCAGCCGAGATGGGTCTCGAGGATCTGCCCGACATTCATGCGGCTCGGCACGCCGAGCGGATTGAGCACGATGTCGACCGGTTGGCCATCGGCGAGGAACGGCATGTCCTCCTGCGGCACGATGCGCGACACGACGCCCTTGTTGCCATGACGTCCCGCCATCTTGTCGCCGGGCTGGATCTTGCGCTTCACCGCGATGAAGACTTTGGCCATCTTCATCACGCCAGGCGGCAGCTCGTCGCCGCGCTGCAGCTTCTCGACCTTGTCGAGGAAGCGGCTTTCCAGCGACTTCTTCGACTCGTCGTATTGCTTGCGCATCGCCTCGATCTCCGACATCGTCTGGTCGGACTCGAGCGCGAAGCTCCACCATTGCGATCGCGGCTGCTCCTCGAGCAGCGTCTTCGTCAGCACCTGATCCTTCTTGAAGCCCTTAGGCCCGGACAGAGCCCGCTTGCCCTCGAGCGTCTGGGCCAGACGCGCATAGACGTTGCGATCCAGGATCGCCTGCTCGTCATCGCGGTCCTTGGCGAGGCGTTCGATTTCCTCGCGCTCGATCGCCTGCGCGCGCTCGTCCTTGTCGACGCCGTGGCGGTTGAAGACCCTGCACCTCGACGATCGTGCCCTGCACGCCCGGAGGAACGCGCAACGACGTGTCGCGCACGTCGGAGGCCTTCTCGCCGAAGATGGCGCGCAGAAGCTTCTCTTCCGGCGTCATCGGGCTTTCGCCCTTGGGCGTGATCTTGCCGACCAGGATGTCGCCAGCCACGACCTCGGCGCCGATGTAGACGATGCCCGCTTCGTCGAGATTCTTCAGCGCCTCTTCCGAAACGTTCGGAATGTCGCGCGTGATTTCCTCAGGACCCGAGCTTGGTGTCGCGGGCCATCGCCTCGAATTCCTCGATGTGGATCGAGGTGAAGACGTCGTCCTTGACGATGCGCTCGGAGAGCAGGATCGAATCCTCGAAGTTGTAGCCGTTCCACGGCATGAAGGCGACGAGGACGTTGCGGCCGAGCGCCAGATCGCCGAGATCCGTGGACGGACCATCAGCGATGATGTCGCCCTTCTCGACCCGGTCTCCCACCCTGACCAGCGGCTTCTGGTTGATGCAGGTCGACTGGTTCGAGCGCTGGAACTTCATCAGCCGGTAGATGTCGACGCCGGGCTTGGCGGCGTCGGCCTCGTCGGTCGCGCGCACGACGATACGGGTGGCGTCGATCTGGTCGATGATTCCAGCCGCGGCGCGCCGCGATCGCTGCGCCCGAATCGCGCGCCACAATCGCTTCCATGCCGGTGCCGACCAGGGGCGCGTCCGAGCGCACCAGCGGCACCGCCTGACGCTGCATGTTCGAGCCCATCAGCGCGCGGTTGGCGTCGTCGTTCTCGAGGAACGGAATCAGCGCCGCCGCCACCGAGACCAGCTGCTTGGGCGACACGTCCATGTAATCGACGCGGTCGCCGGGCAGGAACACGACGTCGCCGGCGTGGCGGCAAACGATGAGATCGCCCACCAGATGGCCGTTGGCGTCGATCGGCGTGTCGGCCTGCGCGACCGAGTATTTCTGCTCCTCCATCGCCGAGAGATAAGCTAACGTCCTCCGTCACCTTGCCTTCACGGACCTTGCGGTAGGGCGATTCGATGAAGCCGTATTTGTTGACGCGCGCGAAGGTCGCGAGCGAGTTGATGAGCCCGATGTTCGGGCCTTCCGGCGTCTCGATCGGGCAGATGCGGCCATAGTGCGTCGGATGCACGTCGCGCACCTCGAAGCCGGCCCGCTCGCGCGTAAGACCGCCCGGCCCAAGCGCCGAGAGCCGGCGCTTGTGGGTGATCTCCGAGAGCGGATTGGTCTGATCCATGAACTGCGACAATTGCGACGAGCCGAAGAACTCGCGCACCGCGGCAGCCGCGGGCTTCGCGTTGATGAGGTCCTGCGGCATGATCGTGTCGATCTCGACCGACGACATGCGCTCCTTGATCGCCCGCTCCATGCGCAGGAGGCCAATGCGATATTGGTTCTCCATCAATTCGCCGACCGAGCGCACGCGGCGGTTGCCGAGATGGTCGATGTCGTCGATCTCGCCGCGGCCGTCGCGCAGGTTCACCAGCGCCTTGACCACCGCCAGGATGTCGTCCTTGCGCAGGGTGCGCTGGGTGTCGGGCGCGTCGAGGTCGAGGCGCATGTTCATCTTCACCCGGCCGACCGCCGAGAGGTCGTAGCGCTCGGAGTCGAAGAACAGCGACTGGAACATCGCCTCGGCGCTGTCGATCGTCGGCGGCTCGCCCGGGCGCATGACGCGATAGATGTCGAACAAGGCGTCCTCACGCGAGGAATTCTTGTCGACCTTGAGCGTATTGCGGATATAGGCGCCAATGTTGATGTGGTCGATGTCGAGCACCGGCAGCTCGCTGAAGCCGGTCTCCAGCAGCAGTGCGAGCGACTTCTCGGTGATCTCCTCGCCAGCCTCGGCGTAGATCTCGCCGGTCGCCGGGTTGTAGAGGTCCTCGGCGATATACTGGCCATAGAGATCGGCGTCGCTTGCACGCAGCGCCTTGAGGCCCTTCTCGGCCAACTGCCGCGCGGCGCGCACGGTCAATTTCCGGCCGGACTCGATGGCGACCTCGCCAGTATCGGCGTCCACCAGGTCGACGGAGGCCTTGACGCCCCGCATGCGCTCGGCGTCGAAAGGCACGCGCCAGCCGCCGTCCTTGAGATGGGTGTAGACGATCTTCTTATAGAAGGTCGACAGGATCTCCTCGCCGTCGAGGCCAAGCGCATAAAGCAGCGAGGTCACCGGGATCTTGCGGCGCCGGTCGATGCGCGCATAGACGATGTCCTTGGCGTCGAACTCGATGTCGAGCCACGAGCCGCGATAGGGGATGATGCGGGCGGCGAACAGAAGCTTGCCCGAGGAATGGCTCTTGCCCTTGTCGTGATCGAAGAACACGCCCGGGCTGCGATGCATCTGCGAGACGATGACGCGTTCGGTGCCGTTGACGATGAAGGTGCCGTTCGTGGTCATGAGCGGCATGTCGCCCATGTACACATCCTGCTCCTTGATGTCCTTGACCGACTTGGCCTGGGTCTCGGGATCGACGTCGAACACGATGAGGCGCAGCGTCACCTTGAGCGGCGCGGAATAGGTCATGCCGCGCTGGCGGCACTCGTCGACATCGTATTTCGGCGCTTCATACTCATACTTGACGAATTCGAGATGAGCGGTGTCGGCGAAGTCCTTGATCGGGAACACCGACTTGAACACCGCCTGCAGGCCCTCGTGTTGGACGCCCGCCCTTCGGCGGGTCCATCAGCAGGAACTGATCGTACGAGGCCTTCTGGACTTCGATCAGGTTCGGCATTTCGCCGACTTCCTTGACGTGCCCGAACACCTTGCGAACGCGCTTGCGGCCCGTGAATGTCTGCGCCATGTCGCTCCTCTAAAGCTCGCTTGCCGCCGTTGTCGGTCGTCGCACGCCCGTGCGCGCGCCGGATCTCCGGCTGGTCTTCTCAGGGCGTCGCCGACGCCCCCTTCTCATCAAACCTTCCCCGGCAGCGGCCCCAAAATCGTCTTGGCCGCTACGGATGACGTTCGCTCCCCGAACGTTTTGAAAACGCCGGAACGGCCCCTGGCCAATGGCCGGGACCGTCCCACTTTGATTGACCGAGCCCCGCGATGCGGGGCGCGTCATTACTTGACCTCGACCTTGGCCCCGGCCTTTTCCAAAGCCGCCTTGATCTTCTCGGCCTCTTCCTTGGTCACGCCTTCCTTGATGGGCTTCGGCGCAGCTTCGACCAGGTCCTTCGCTTCCTTCAGGCCGAGCGCGGTGATGGCGCGCACTTCCTTGATCACTTCGATCTTCTTGTCGCCGATCGCAGCGAGGATAACGCTAAACTCGGTCTGCTCTTCGACCGGAGCGGCGGCTGCGCCAGCGGCCGGAGCAGCGGCGACCGCCACTGCGGCGGCGGCCGAGACGCCCCACTTGCCTTCAAGCAGCTTGGCGAGCTCGGCGGCCTCCAGGACCGTGAGGCTCGAGAGTTCGTCGACGATTTTTTCGAGATTGGCCATTGATGGACCTCCTATATGTAGTGCGGTTCGGTTGATTGTGAAGAGCTTGACTCAGGCAGCGTCTTTGGCGGCATAGGCCCCGACCACGCGGGCGAGCTTGGCGGCTGGCGCGGTGGCGAGCTGAGCGAGCTTGGTCGCCGGAGCCACAAGAAGCCCCAGCAGTTTCGCACGCAGCTCGTCGAGGGACGGCAAGGTCGCGAGCGCCTTGACTCCATCGACGTCGAGGACCGTCTTGCCCATGGCGCCGCCCAGGAGCACGAATTTCTCGTTATCCTTGGCGAAAGCCACGGCGGCCTTGGCAGCCGCCACCGGATCGATCGAATGAGCGATCAGGGTCGGCCCCTTGAGCAGGGAACCGATCGAAGCGACGTCCGTGTCTTTGACAGCAATCTGAGCGAGGCTGTTCTTGGCGACCTGAACTTCCGCGCCCGCCTGCCGCATCTGCTTGCGCAGCCGCTGCATCTGGGCGACGGTCAGGCCGGAATAATGCGCCACGACCACCACCGACGTTTTCGCAAAAACGTCATGCAGAGCCGCGACCGCTTCCTTCTTTTCCGTTCTATCCACGGTGCTCATCTCCGGTCGGCGGGGCTCGATTGCTCAAAACCCGCCTGTTGCACATGCCGCGCCGTTCGATTCGGTCACCCGAATCCAACGCCGCAGCCACTTGCGCCTGTCCCCGGAGGCGGGCGAAAACGCCCGGCGCCGGACAGATGGTTCGAACCGCTTTCACCGTCCGGGAAGCGCCGGACGGATGCAGAAACTCGGTCTTCCCCGTCTATGCTGGCTCCCCGCCCGGTATGGGCCTTGGGAATTAAGCGTGCGCCCCGAAGGGGTTACGCGCCGGCAGTCTCGGACAGGACAAGGCCGGAACGGACGCAAAGGTTCACCCTCTCCGTCCTCCGGCCCTTCCGCCGCTCCCGCTCCGATCAGCCGTCACCGGTTTCATCTTTGCAGGGCGGTAGCCCATGTTTGATTCGAGGTCGTCGCGCTGTCGACCCCAAACGAGGCCCATAGCGCCTTCGCGCGCGCTTGCCAAGGGGGTAACGAAAAGTTTTTGCACAGCGCAGCAGCGCCGATCAGTAGGCTTTTGAATAGAACTGCCGGCGCGAAGACGATCATTGGGTTCTCGCGCCGGAAGTTTTTAACACGTAAGCGCTTAGCGGGCCACGGTCGCAGTCGCGACTTGCTTTCGACCCCGGCGTGCGACGGCGAGTCCGAGGCCGCCGAAGCCAATCAGCATCATCGCCCAGGTCGAAGGCTCAGGAACCGCCCCGGCGGCCGTGAAGAACGCGCCGCCCGTATGCGTGTCGTAGAACTGTTCCGTGTTGTCCGACAGCGATTCGGTCGTCAAACAGCAGATCAAAGCTATAGGTCTGCCCGGCAGCCAGAATTCCACCCGGTATCGTCACGCTGGTCGCGTCGGTCGGCAGGGCGGGGGTGCTAAACACTGTCATGTTGGACGAGTTGGTGATCGAAAAAATGATCGAGTTCGTCGCCGTCCGCATTTGGACTGACTTCCATGGAGTTGAAGTCGAGGGTGATCGAATCAGCGGCGTTCAAGCCCTGGAGCGCGTTGAACGAAGCCGCTGCAAGCTGCGGCGTGTTGGAATAGGCGTTGCCGGCGTAACTGACCGTGACAGAGAGCGGTCCCATTGTGCCGCCCATCAGGTCGAATTGGTAGTCGACGTTCGGATAGGCCGCCTGCAAGTCCGCGAAAATACCGTTTGAGTCTGCCGAATTCCCACGCGACGTCGGCGGGAACATAACTCAATGTTTGGGGTGATCCCGGCCCCGCCGTAAGTCAAAGTTCCGCCGGCGAAGTCACTTGCATTGGTAACGAACGCGCGGGCGGAAAAGAAGCCCCCTGTCGAATTCACCGTGGTCGCGTCAGTCTGCTCGAAGGTCGGATTGACGCCGATGTCGGCTTCCGTCAGCTGGGCGTGCGCTGCGCCGCCGGCCGTGACAAGGGCGGCCACAGCCAACCCAATTGCATGAATAAGTCCGCGATTCACTTGCATGGTTTCCCCCTGATGCGGGCCAACCTCGCCCAGCGCCCTGAAGGCCCACAATTTCAAAGGGCGGCGACTAGCAACGATTATCCTCTTACGTTTGGACAATTGAGTCAATCGCCTCTCGCTCGTAGATCTTCTCGTAACGGAATCGTGATCGCGATCTGAGTCGACCCTGCTCTACAGTTGGCCAGGTCAGACGGCTCGTTTAGCTCAGAGGAATCGTCGGATGGAGTTGATCGTCGCGGATTCGCGCGTGGAATTCTGTTCGGGAGCCGCCGCCGCTCGGGCTCGCCGTGAGCTCCGAACGCCGTGACGGCGATGCCGCTCGACGCCCGCGCTCCGAGCGCCCTCGACGACTGGATCATGAAGGCCCAGGCGGTGGTCGTCCGGCCGCTCCCGCGTCGTCGCCCTCGCCGCCGGGTCCGGCGTTGCTGGTGGAATCGAGGCCGTCGCGTCTGCGGTTGGCGCTGGGTTTGATTTAACCAATTCGTTGTAATGGTTTTGCCTATCGGCCTGCCTCGCCGATCTCGAGCCGTGAACCCACTCGTCGCTGCGTCAGTGCGCGTCGAAACTTGCCGGCCCCGTACCGCTGATATCAGCGGCGGCTTCGGACGGCCTGCGGCGGCGCCCCCACACTTTTGTAATGCTTTCGTTCTAAACGGAGCTTTGACAGCCGCATGCCGAGGGTGTTATTCGCGTAGCGGATTGAACTGCCAATCGGGCTCGCAGACTTCAGGCTCTCGCGAAGTCTATGCTGGCGCAATCCCAAACAATCGCCAATTTCAACTGGTTCAACCTGATGGGTTAGATTGGAGGAAATCGCTGAGGGAATGGTCTGTTTCTGGTCTAGTCTCCCGACCGTTAAGAGGTTAGATTAAGGCATGAGCAGTAAAGTCATCGTTCATATTAGTGCTGACTTTCCAGACTCGATGGCGGCGACAAAGACCAATTCGGTAGCCAATCTCATCAAGGCCACCGACGGGTATCGTCATGTTGTGTATTCCCTCAATCGCGTCAGTCTCGTCTCAGGCATAGTCGCTGTTGATTTCGGCCCCGACCGCAAGGCTGTCGCCTACGGGGCGCCGCCCAAAGGAATTTTCCACGCGACTTACCTCGAGCGTGTATCGGACTGGATCCTCAAGGACATTCAGAGCCGCGGCATTCCGGTCGACGCGCTGCATCTGCACAAGTTCTCCGTTGAGGGTTTGGTCGGCCAGAAAATCGCCCGAAGCCTCAAACGTCCGTATATCGTCAACCTCTGGGGCGATACGGATCTTAAAGTCATAAAGTATCGTCCGGACTTGAAGGCGACCTGGAAATCGGTTCTCGATCAGGCGGCTCTCATCATCCCACATACGCCCTGGGTCGAAGAACGCTTTGACGAGTTGTTTGGGCTCGATCATTCGAAATTGATGATCCTGCCGGCAATCACCCAGAACGAGCAGTTCACGCCGTCTCGGATCATCACTGAACCTCGATTTGTGACCCTTTTCAATCTCGACGTTCACAAGCGAAAAAACCTCGCCGCGCTTGTCACTGTCATCGATCGCATGTCGCAACGAATTCCAAACATCTCGCTCGACATTTACGGCAAGGGTTCGCCCAAGACGATGTTCGAGGTTTCTCACATCGTTGAGCAATCGAAAACCAAGAACGTCAGGCTAAGAGGACCATTGCCGAATGATGGATTCACGACGATCCTCGGCGATTATGTGGCTTTCTTGATGCCGACCCGGCGAGAAACCTTCGGCATGGTCTTTATCGAGGCTCTGTTTTCTGGCTTGCCCCTGCTCCACACCAAAAGATGGGGCATCGACGGGTTTTTTGCCGATGACGAAGTCGGCTACGCGTGCGATCCGACGAGCCTCGACGACATCGAGGCGGGTATCGACCGGCTGCTTGCGCGACCAGGAGCGGTTCAAACGGTCCATCGCCTCTCTTCATGAGCGCGGGGGGCTGGACAGGTTCAAGCGAAAAACCATCGCCGAGACGTATCGTGCCGGTCTCGAGCGTGTATTGGGTCGGAGCGAGCAGCCGGCACGGGTTTTGTCCGAGACCGCTGCTGTTCCATGACTGCAAACGAGATCTCAATGGTTTCCGTTGAGAAATACGTCTCAAGTCATCATTAGAACAAACGAGACATCGTACAGGGATCTCAAGACGCCGCGTTTGCGAGGGGGCTTATTCTGGCTTTTTTTCCGGAACGACTTTACGACGACATGGGCGGCTACCTCGACGCCTACTTTGACCTTTTTCGCACCGCTGCGGCGGCGGTCGCTCGCGAGCGGATGCAGGCCGCAGCCGACGCGATCATCGACGTCGTCGCCCGCGATGGCACGATCTTCTCCTGTGGCAACGGCGGGTCCGCGGCCATTGCCAATCACTTGGCCTGCGACTGTCTCAAGGGCGTCAGAACGGACACGACCATAAAGCCGAGAGTCTCGAGCCTGTCCGCGACAGTCGAATTGATCACCGCGATCGCCAACGACATCGGCTATGACGACATTTTCAGCTACCAGCTCACATCCCTCGCGAGACCCGGCGACGTGCTCATCACGATCAGTTCGTCCGGAGAGTCACGCAACATCGTCAACGCGATCACCTGGGCCAAGGCCAACGGAGTGCGAACAATCGCAATGACGGGGTTCAAGGGCGGCGCTTCGGCGCAGATCGCGGACATCAATCTTCATGTCGACGCGCACAATTACGGGGTCGTCGAAGACATCCATCAGTCGATGATGCATGTGCTCGCCCAGTATGTTCGGCACAGGCACCTTGCCGACCCCAAATTGCTCGGCCAGAAGAAGTTTTGACATCTGGTCGATGAACCCGCCGGTTCGAGGCGGCGCGTTGACTTTGATTGCGCCACGTTCAGTGGGCGGATTGTGCGGCGATGACGATTTTGGTGACCGGCGGGGCGGGGTTCATCGCCAACACGCTGGTGGAATCCATCCTTTCGCGCGGCGACTCCGTCATCTGTCTCGACAATCTGAGCCGCGGGACGACCTCCAACGTCGCGCGCTTCACTGAGAAAAACAGCTTCCGATTTTCAGTCGTCGATCTTGCCGATCTCGACGCCTTCCGATCCTGCCTCGATTCGCACGAGGACCTTGGTCCGATCTCGGAGGTGTGGCACCTCGCCGCCAACTCCGACATTCCGGCGGGCATCGCGGATCCGGGCGTCGATTTGCGCGATACCTTCATGACGACTTTTAATGTCCTCAGAATCATGGAGGAGCGCAAGATTGGCGAACTGCTCTTCGCGTCGAGTTCGGCGATCTACGGCGATCTCGGAGAGAAGGAACTGACCGAAAGCACCGGTCCCCTGTTTCCGATTTCGAACTACGGCGCCATGAAACTTGCGTCAGAAGCCATTATCACCGCGGCGGTGGAAAAATTCCTTGGCCGAGCTTTCCTGTTTCGCTTTCCCAACGTGGTCGGATTGCCGGCGACCCACGGCGTCATTCTCGACTTCGTCCGCCGCCTGCGTTCTGATCCAGATCACCTCGACGTGCTCGGCGACGGTTCGCAGCGGAAGTCCTATTTGCACGTGAGTGAACTCGTCGAGGCTATGCTCTTCATTCAAGGCCGCGCTGCCAAAAAGGTCGACGCCTTCAACATCGGCCCGACCGACGCCGGCATCCACGTGCGCGACATTGCCCGCGAAACCGTTGCCGCGGTTGCGCCGGGCGCGCGGCTGAAGTTTGGGACGGACAACAAAGGGTGGGTCGGGGACGTACCCTGCTTCGCCTATTCGACGGCCAAGCTTTCCGCACTGGGTTGGACGCCGAAGCTCAGTTCCCTCGAGGCCGTCCGACGCGCGATCGGCGAAATCAACGGTCAGGAAAACCCGCCATGAAGCAGGCGGTCATTCTCGCCGGAGGAAAGGGCACGCGGCTCGCGTCGGTGCTCAAAGGCCTGCCCAAGCCGCTCGTGGACGTGTGCGGCAAGCCGCTGCTTTTGCATCAGCTCGAACTTCTGTGCGCGCATGGCTTCACCGACGCGGTCGTAATGGTCAACCACAGGGCCGATGCGATTCAGGAATGGCTGGTTGGCGTCGACCTGCCGATCTCCGTCCGCTTGATCGACGACGGCGAACCTCGAGGAACGGCGGGCGCGGTCCTGGCCGCACTCGAGGAGCTCGAGCCCGAATTTCTGGTCATGTACGGCGACACGATGCTTGCCGTCGATCTTACGCGGTTCTGGGCCTGGCATCGCGCGGTTCCCGGCGCCGACGTCTCGCTCTTCCTTCACCCGAACGATCATCCGCATGATTCGGACCTCGTCGAAATTGACGAAACCGGGCGCATTCTCGCTTTCCACGCCTACCCCCATCCGGCGGACGCGTGGTTGCCCAACCTCGTCAACGCCGCGCTCTACGTCGTGCGCCGCGAAAGCCTGCGAGCCTGGGTCGAATCCGAGGGTCAGCTCGATTTCGCGAAGGATCTTTTTCCGCGCATGCTGGCGGCCGGAGCGAAATTGCGTGGTTACGCCTCCCCCGAATACATCAAGGACGCCGGCACGCCCGAACGGCTAGAACGCGTGCGCAACGCGCTGACGTCAGGCGCAATCCGTCGCGCATCGCTCAATGAGCCTCAGCGAGCCGTCTTCCTCGATCGCGACGGCACGCTCAATGTCGAACACGGACTCATCCGCCGCGCCGAAGATCTTGAGGTTTTTCCCTTCGCCGGGTCTGCGATCAGACGGCTGAACGAGGCCGAATGGCGAACGGTGCTTGTCAGCAATCAGCCGATCATCGCGCGCGGCGAGGTCACTGAGGCTGCAGTTGCGTCGTATCCATGCTCGGCTGGAAACGGAAATCGGCCGTGATCACGCCTATCTCGACCGAATCTATATTTGCCCCCATCACCCCGATCGCGGGTTTCCGGGCGAACGCACAGAGCTCAAGATCCGATGCGATTGCCGCAAGCCGGAACCGGGCCTGATCCTCCAGGCTCAAAGTGATCTCAATATCGATCTGGCCCGCAGTTGGTATATCGGCGACTCAACCCCGGATCTGGGGGCGGCCGAGAAAGCGGGGGTTTCCTGCATTCTGGTTGAGACGGGGCACGGGGGCCTCGACCGTCGCTACCCTTACGAAGCAAGATTTACCGTCGCGAACATTTCAGAGGCGGTGACCTTCATCCTTGACGTCTATCCGAAAATCGCGGAGCTCCTGGCTCCGCAAGTCGCCGCAATGACGTCGAGCAACGATTGGTTCATCGGAGGGCCGCCGAGCGCCGGCAAGTCGACCGTCGCAGCGACGCTCGAGCGCGAATTGCGCTTGCAGGGACGGCGCGCGCGGATCATTCACACCGATCGCTGGATTCAGGACGACGATGACCGGCATGCGCTCGCCTCTTTCGATATGGCGGGTCTCGAGGCGACTGTCGCGAAGGCCGCGGAGCGCGCGAAAGGTCAATCCGTTACACTCATGCTTCCGGGCGCTCGGGGGGGCCAACTGGAGATGAAACTGGCGCCGGACGAAGTCCTGATCTGGGAAGGCGTATTCGCCGCGGAGCTCGCAGCGTCGCTCGGCCGGACCGCCCAGTCAATCAACGTCGTTTCGAGCGAAGCCGCCCGACATGAGCGCTTCATGCACTTATGCGAACGACGGGGAATCTCCGCGGCGCGCGCGAAAAGTCTCTTCGTCCGCGCGCCTGATGAACGAGCTCCGGAACCGTCGACGAGATCGCCCGTGCAGATCAATCTCGACGCCTGTCAAATTGAGTCCATCCTCGCGAAGGGAACGGCGCCATGATCATCAGTCGCACGCCGTTGCGGATGAGCTTCGTCGGGGGCGGAAGCGACCTGCCATCCTATTACCGGGAATATGGGGGCGCGGTCGTCAGCACGGCGATCGACAAATATGTCTATGTCACCATGAACCGCAAATTCGATAGCGGAATCCGTGTGGCCTATTCGCGGGTCGAAGAGGTGAACTCGGTTTCCGAGATCGAACACCAACTCGTGCGTGCGGCGCTGAATATGGCCGGGGTTCCGGGCGGCGTCGAAATCACAACCGTTGCGGATATCCCGTCGCGAGGAACCGGTCTTGGTTCGTCGAGCAGCTTCACGGTCGCCCTCTTGCACGCGCTCTACGCTCTTCTGGGCCGCCATTCCACGCGCCAGGAGTTGGCGGAACAAGCCTGCCACGTCGAAATCGATGTGTGCGGCGAACCGATCGGCAAGCAGGATCAGTATGCCGCCGCCTATGGCGGGTTCAATCTCTACGAATTCAATCCAAACGACACGGTGACCGTGTCGCCTGTGATCTGCAAGCCGGAAACCATCGCCGGAATCCGGAGACAGATGCTGGTCCTTTATACGGGGATAACGAGAGGCGCCTCGACAATCCTCAAGCATCAGTCAGCGGAGTTGGCGACCAATGTTGATAAGATATCCGCCATGAAGCGGATGGTCTCGCTCTGCTATCAACTCCTGAACGAAATCCGGAACGACAATCTGGATTCGTTCGGCCAGGTTCTGCATGAGGCCTGGATGCTCAAGCGCGACATGGCGCCCGGCGTATCCACCTCCGACATCGACGACTGGTACGACACGGCGCGCAAGCACGGCGCCGTCGGGGGCAAGATTCTGGGCGCCGGCGCAGGTGGTTTCCTCGCCCTTTTCGCTCCTGAGGACCGGCACGAGGCGATCCGTCATGCCCTTCCGAAGTTGCGCGCCATCTCCGTCGACTTCGAGCGAACGGGAAGCCAGATTATTTTTTACCAGCCGACGTCAAGCAACCATCCGGTGAGCGGCTCGCGGGCTTGAGCCTTTGGGCGCGCTCGCGCGCAAGCACGCGGCGGCCCACAAAAATTATTGCCCCTCGCCTCAAGACTGCGCTTGATCTCAAGGCCGCTCATCGCGAAACGCTGGCGACGTGTCATAACGCAGTGGCCTCCGAGATCACCCATGAAAACCAAAGCCGCCGTCTGCCGCGTCTTCGGCGCGCCGCTCACCATCGAGACGGTCGAACTCGCCGAGCCGGGGCCGGGCGAGGTCTGATCCGGACCGCCGCCTGTGCGATCTGCCACAGCGACATTTTCTACATCGACGGCGCCTGGGGCGGCGATCTGCCGGCGGTCTACGGCCACGAGGCGGCGGGCGTGGTCGAGGCGGTCGGCCCGGGCGTGACGCGGCTGAAAGTCGGCGACCATGTGGTGGCGACGCTCATCCGCAATTGCGGCTTCTGCCCCGCCTGCACCGAGGGCGCGCCGGTCTTCTGCGAGGAAGTGTTCCCGCTCGATCGAGCAACTCCGCTGCACGACGGCGCCGGCGAGCCGATCGTGCACGGCCTGCGCACCGGCGCCTTCGCCGAGCACATGGTGGTCGACCAGTCGCAGGCTGTCGCGATCCCGAAGGACATGCCGCTCGATAGCGCCGCGCTCATCGCCTGCGGCGTGCTGACGGGGCTGGGCGCCGTCGTCAACACGGCCGGCGTGAAAGCAGGCTCCAGCGTCGTCGTCATCGGCTGCGGCGGCGTCGGCCTCAATTCCATCCAGGGCGCGCGGATCGCCGGCGCTTCCCCGATCATCGCCGTCGACGTCGAGCCGGCCAAGCTCGCCGCCGCGCGCGAGTTCGGCGCGACGGAGACCATCAACGCCAGAAGTGAAGATGTCGCTGAGCGCGTGACGACGCTGACGGGGGCACGCAAAGCGGATTGGGTGTTCGTCACCGTCGGCGTCAAAGGCGCGGCCGAACAGGGCGTTTCGTTGATGAAGCGCAACGGCGCGACTGTGCTGGTCGGCATGCCACCGTCGGGGGTGATGGCGACAATCGATCCTGGCTGGCTCGCCGCCGACGGCCAGAGGATTCTCGGCTCGAAGATGGGCTCGGCGCGACCTGCGATCGACGTGCCAAAAATCGTCCAGCTCTATCGCGAGGGGCGCCTTAAGCTCGACCAATTGATCAGCGGCCGCTATCGGCTCGAGTCCATCAACGAGGCGCTCGCCTCCTCGCGCTCCGGCGCGGCGGTTCGCAACGTCATCGTGTTCTGAGGCGCTTCAGGAGATTCGCGGCGCCGCCTCGGACCGCTGAACGATGATCAGGAGAATGAGCGCGAGCACCGGGAAGGCGAGGTCGCCGAAAAAGGGAACGCCGGCGTTGCCAGGCGCAAAGTTGCCGGCGGCGATCATCTGTCCCACATGACCGATCGCGTCTCCCAGCAGGAAGATCGCGTTGATGATAACGACCGCGGCCTTGAATTCCAGGCTGCGCCAGAAGCTCACGCAGGCGGCCGCGCCCATCGCAAGATCCGCCATGCCGACCTCGAACTGGAAGGGGCTCGGCTCCCAGCCGATGTCCGCCGCGGCGATTTCCGGGAAGAACAGATGAAAGACCGCCGCCCAGAGGCCGGTCACGCCAATGGGCAGGAGCAGGATCCAGGCTAGCAGACGATCGGCGATGGGCGCTCCCGATCGACTTAGCCACGCGAACACAAGCGCCGCTACGAACAGAAACACCGGCAGGTTTCGCAGGACGAAGGCGATCGTTTCGGCCATCATGGACTCCCGACGCGCGTGGGCGGAGGCGTGCAAGCGCAGCGCGTTAGCACATTGAGAAGTAGCCTGAACGCTTAAGCTCGGGTTCTCATCCCATCCCTCACTCCGGTCGCTTGAACGCTTATGAAAATCGCAGAGCTGAAAACCTTCGTCGTCGGCAACCCGCCGCCCGCCTTCGGCGGCCGCTACTTCATCTTCCTCAAGCTCAAGACCGCTTGCGGGATCGAGGGCGTGGGCGAGGTCTACGCCGCGAGCTTCGCGCCCAAGGCGATCGTGGCGATGATCGAGGACGTGTTTGAGCGTCACGTCGAAGGCGCCGATCCGTTTCGCATCGAGGCGCTCTGGCGCAATGTCTACGGCCGTGGCTATTCGGGCCGACCCGACATTTCGCTGATGGGCGTCCTCTCCGGCATCGAGATGGCGCTGTGGGACATCGTGGGCAAGGCGGTCGGCAAGCCCGTCTATGCCCTGCTCGGCGGCAAGGTGCATGAGCGGCTCAGGAGCTACACCTACCTCTATCCGGACGAGCCCGGCTCGCACGCTCATTCGGACAGCCCGGTCTATTCGAACCCGGTCGCCGCCGCGGAGCGTGCGCTCAAATATATGGCGCAAGGCTTCACCGCGGTGAAGTTCGATTCCGCAGGGCCGTACTCGACCTTCGATCCGCGTCAGCCAAGCCTCGAGCGGCTCGAACTTTGCGAAGCGTTCATGAAGACTTTGCGACAAGCCGTGGGGACGAAATGCGATCTTCTGTTCGGGACGCACGGCCAATTCACCGTCTCCGGCGCGCTGCGTCTGGCGCGCCGCATCGAGGCTTATGAGCCCTTATGGTTCGAGGAGCCGACGCCGCCCGAGGCGCCGGAAGAGATGGCCAAGGTCGCCGCGCAATGCCGCATGCCGATCGCGACCGGCGAGCGGCTCACGACAAAGTATGAATTCGCGCGCGTGCTCGAAACCGGCGCCGCTTCAATCCTGCAGATGAATCTGGGCCGCGTCGGCGGCATTCTGGAAGCGAAGAAGATCGCCGGGATGGCGGAAGCGCACTACGCGCAGATCGCGCCGCATCTCTATTGCGGGCCGATCGTCGGCGCGGCCAACATTCAGCTTGCGACGTGCAGCCCGAACTTTCTCATCCTCGAGAGCATCGAGCGCTGGGATGGCTTCCATGCTCAGATCCTCAAAAAGCCGATCCGCTGGGAAGATGGCTTTGTGATCCCGCCGGAGGAGCCGGGGCTCGGCGTCGAGCTGAACGAGGAGGTGGCGCTGGCCCATCCATGGACGGGTGAGGATCTGCATCTCATGCCGCGATCCGCGCCGGTCCTGCCGCCGGAATGAAGGGCGTCTCGCTCGAAGAGCGCGCCGCGGCGGAGTTGAAGGCCGGTCGGCGACTGGGCCTATGAAAAGAGCTAGCCTCTCGCGGTTCGTGCGAGCTTGAGAAAGCCTTCGCCCGGCTTGGGCGGTGGTGTTTGGCGGCTGCTGAGCGCTTCTTCGTCGACGGGCTGCTCAAGGCTTAGGCAGAGCATCCGGCGCCGCGCATTGGCTTCGGCCGGAAACCACTCGTAGGCCATCTCGCCGGCTTCTTTTATCTTCCTGCGCAAAACCTTGAGTTCGAGCGCCGCTTCGCGAACTTCAGGACTGAGGGAAAGAATCATGGCGTTCATGGCGTTCACTGAGGTAGGTGTTCACGCTCCAAGTACAATTTGTGACACATATATAATCGTCACATTTCCGTTAACGAACGGTTGCAAGGCGCGTGCCAGTGGAAGCCGCAACCCGCGCCACTTCTCAATAGCGCGATTTTAGGCCGCGCGCTGTGCTCCAGCTCACTTCCTGAAATCTGAGTTTTTGGTGAAGTTCCAGTGACGATCGCAATGGCGATCGGGCGCGGGCGATCCCTCCTCGCGGGCGGGCTGCGAAGCAATTCAGGCATACTGCGGACGCGGCGCGTTTAAGCGCTGGGCGCGGCGCTCAGCGCCATCACCCGCGCGTCCAGATTTCGGCAGTAGTGTTGAAGGAAGAGCCTATCCGAACCGAAAAGCCGAGATCATCTTGCCGCCGATCTTGTCGTTGAAATCGCGCGTTCCCTTGCTTTCGCCGGCGGCGCCGGCCACCACCATCAGCGGCAAAAGGTGCTCCTCGCGCGGATGACACTCGCGCGCGGACGGCGCCTTGTCCCACGCGGCGAGCCGCGCCTCGCGCTCCGGTCCCGGCGCTTTCGCCGTCTCGTCGAGCCAGGCGTCAAAGGCGGCCGAGGCGGTCGTATCGCCGTCGCGGAAATGCCTCAGGTCATGGAAGCTCATGCCACTGCCGACGATCGCGACGCCCTGATCGCGCAGAGGCGCGAGCGCCTTGCCGAGCTTGATGTGAAAGGCGGGATCGAGGTCCTTGCGCAGCGACAACATGACGACTGGGATCTCGGCCTTCGGATCGACAATGAGGAAGGGCACGAACACACCGTGGTCGAAGCCACGCTCGCCATCGGTCGCGACGGGCAAGCCGGCTGCCTCGATGAGTCGCTTGACCTCAGCCGCCAGCTCCGGATCGCCCGGCGCGGGATAGCTCAGCTTATAAGTGTGCGGGGGAAAGCCGTTATAGTCGTAGAGCATGCCCGGCTTCGGGTTGACGCTGACGGTCGGCTGATCCGTCTCCCAATGCGCGGTGACGACCAGGAACGCCTTTGGCCGCTCGGGCAGCGACTTGAGAACGCCGGCCAGATAGTCGCGCAGATTGTCCCAGGCGTGCGGGCCGAAGGGCGGCGGAAACTCGATCCAGAAGCAGGGGCCGCCGCCATGCGGCACGAAGATCACGGGCTGGCGGACGGCGTCCATGGGAACCTCGAGGACTTGTTGGCTCCTATGGACTTAAGTCACACAGCGCACAGGCGCAACGCCGCCCCGCCTCACGCCCGATCGATCCGCGCCGCATAGCAGCCGCGCTTGGCGTAATGCGCATGGATGTAGGCGGCTTCAGGATTGGCGAACAGCCGGGCGATGGTCGGCTCAAGATCGCCTTCTATGAGATCGGCGTCGACCATGTCGCCTGAGGCGTCGAAGGCGCGCAAGCGAGATCGGGCGGATTCGCAAGACGTCAGGGATCTCGTTCACGGCTCGATACGGCGTCTCGGCCCATTCACGCACGAAAATGGCGTGGCTCGCTCGGTAGGGCGTGTCGGCCGGCTGATGGAGGTAGTTGAGAAGCAACAGAGCCTCGCCCCGCTCGACGTCTCTAAGCTCGACGCGATCAGGAAAGCCGGGCCTCGTGTCGGCGATGAGGCGCTTCACGCCGACGCCTTGCAGCTCCTCGTCGGAAAGTCCGTAGAAGCGGCGGAAGGGCGCGGCGTCAAGACCCGTGATTTGGAAAGACATGGCGGTTTTCCTTGTGAGTGGCTTTGCCGCTCAGAGCTTGCCTGGGGCGCCGCAGGCCGTCTCCCCGTTCCTTGCTTTCGCAGTCGACCAGCCGTCACGCCGCGTCGTGAAAGATCACGCCGAGGGTGAAGCGTTCGCCGCTTTTGATCCGGCTCACGCCATGGCGTAGATTGACGCGATAGGTCCCGCGCGTCCCCTGCACGGGCCGCTCGCGCACCGCGAAGATGATGCCGTCGCCCTGCGTAAGCGGCGCGACCTCCGCGCGCGACTGCATGCGCGGCCGCTGCTCGGTGAGCACGAATTCGCCGCCGGTGAAGTCGCGGCCCGGCTCGGAGAGCAGGATCGCCAGCTGCAGCGGAAAAAGATGCTCGCCGTACACGTCCTGGTGCAGGCAATTGTAATCGCCGGGGCCGTAGCGCAGGAGGAGCGGCGTCGGCCGCTTCTGACCCGCCTCATGGCAGCGCGCCAGGAACGCGTCGTGGTCCGCTGGATAGCGGACGGACACACTCATCGCCTCGTTCCACCGATCCGCGATCGGCGCCAGATGCGGATAGAAGCCACGGCGAAGCGCGACGATCTGATCGGGCAACGGATTGGCGAAATATTTGTACTCGCCGCGGCCAAAGCCGTGGCTCCCCATCACGATGCGCGAGCGAAAGCGCGTGTCCTCGGGATAGAGCGCCGCAAGCTCGCGACAGGTCTCGGGCGAAAACAATTTTGGTGCGATCGCGCAGCCGTAGGCGTCGAGATCGGCTTCGATCGCCGGCCAGTCGAGCGCGCCGATCGCGGCAAGACCCTCATCCGACCCGCTATCGCGGGCCACCTTCTCCCCGAGGGAGAAGGGGTGCGCGGCGCTGCCGGCTCGCCCCTCTCCCCCGGGGAGAGGGGTTGGGGTGAGGGCTCGAAGGGGCGCGATGTGGGCCTGCTCGAACAGGGGCGTCGGGGTGCGGGCCTTCATCACGCCGCCTCCCGATCGATGAGCTTGCGCTTGCGCTCGACGCCCCAGCGATAGCCGGAGAGGTCGCCGTCCGATCGCACCACCCGATGGCAGGGGATCGCGATCGCAAGTGGGTTCGCGCCGCAGGCCTGGGCGACGGCGCGCACCGCCGTCGGCTGGCCGATCGCGCGGGCGATCTCCGTGTAGGTCGCCGTCTTGCCCGACGGGATGGCGCTCAGCGCCGCCCAGACCCGTTGCTGGAACGCGGTGCCGCGGATGTCGAGCGGAAGATCCAATCGCTGACCGGGCGCCTCGACGAGACCGACCACTTGCGCGACCATGCGCTCGAATTCGGCGTCGCCGCCCCTGAGCTCCGCGCGCGGGAAGCGGTCCTGCAGGTTGCGCACCAGCGCGTCGGGATCGTCGCCGAGCAGGATCGCGCACACGCCCTTGTTCGTGGCTGCGACCAGCACAGCGCCGAGCGAGGCCTCGCCGACCGCGAAGCGAATGACCGCCCCTGCCCCACCGCGGCGGACCGCGCCTGGCGTCATGCCGAGCCGCGCGTCCGTGTTCTCGTAGAAGCGGCTCGAGGAATTGAAGCCTGCGTCATAGATCGCTTCCGTAACCGTCTCCGCCGTGCGCAGCTTGTCGGCGGCGCGGCGCGCCCGCGTCTCGGCCGCATAGGCTTTCGGCGTCACGCCCGTGAGAGCCTTGAAGACGCGATGGAAATGATAGGGGCTCAAGCCCGCGCTCGCAGCGAGCTCGGCAAGCTTCGGCGCCTCCTCGGCGGTTTCGATCCGTTCGCACGCGCGCTTGACCGCCTGCATTTGCGGATCGGGCGCGCCAAGCTGGTCGGGCCGGCAGCGTTTGCAGGCGCGGTAGCCCGCTTTCTCGGCTTGAGCGCCGGTCTCGAAGAATGTGACGTTCTCGCGTTTGGCGGGCCGCGAGGCGCAGCTCGGACGGCAGTAAATTCCGGTGGTGCGCACGGCGAACAGGAACTTGCCGTCGAAGGCGGCATCGCGGCGCCTGACCGCCTGCCATTGCTCTTCATCGCGAGCCGGCGCCCTTGACGTGTCGGCTTGGCGCGTTTCGGTCATGGGCATAGACATAAGCACAGCTCCGGGGTTTGTCTTGTTCTCCCTACGCCGGTTGTTGAGCGCCCGAACTCCGCTCCTTGCGGTGCAATTTTAGACCCCGCCCCCTACGACGCTTGCGCATGGAAGGCGCGGCCGAACTCGAGGATCGTGTCGGCCATCGCCTGCACCGGCGCGCTCGGCCGGCCGAGCGCGGGAACGACGACGAATTCCGTCTCGCCAAGCGGCGGCAGCCCGGCCTCGGGACCCAGCGCAACCGTCCCCTCCGACCTCAGGCGCGCCGATTGCGCGCCAATTCCAAGGCCGCCAAGCACGGCGCCGACCAGCCCTGAAAGCGAACCGCAGGTGCAGGCGATGCGCCAGGACACATTCGCCTTCTCGAGCGCCGTGAGCACCGCCTCGCGGGTGATGCTGCGCGGCGGATAGAGCACAAGCGGCAGCGGCCGCCCAGGATCGCGCCGCCAGTCCGGCGCTGCGATCCAGACCATCTCTTCGCGCCACACCATGTGGCCGCGCCCGTCGCCCGCCCGTCGCTTGGCGAAGATCAGATCCAGCCCGCCCTCGTCCACGCCGGCGTAGAGATCGGCGGCGAGCCCGACCGTCATCTCGATGTCGACTTGAGGGTGCCTCGACGCAAACGCGCGCAGGACTTGCGGCAGAAGGCTCGAAAGCGCGAAATCCTCCGAGGCGCCGAAGCGGACCCGGCCCCTCAGCTCAGCGTTCGGAGAAATAGCGCTCGGCCCGGGAATATGCGGCGAGAATCTCGCCGGCGAGCACGGTCAAGGCCTGCCCGTCGACCGTGAGCGAAACGTTGTGCGTGTCGCGATCGAACAGACGCCGGCGGGTCTCCGCTTCGAGCCGGCGCACCTGCTGGCTCACGGTCGACTGGCGCAGGCCCCGCCGCCGCGCGGCTTCCGAGAAGGATCCGGTCTCGGCGACGGCCAGGAAAGTTATGAGTAGATCGGGATCGTAGGTCTCCGTCATCACGATGCATGATAACTGAAACCACGGAGAACGTCATTCCGAATGAGCACGAAGCGCGGCATATTCGCCACCATGCGCCAGACTCTCTCCCGCTTCGCCCCTGACACGTTCACCATGCTCCTGGTCGCAACCGTCGTGCTGGCGAGCTTCGCCCCGCCGACGGCTGCGTTCGAGTTGCCGGTGAAGATCGCGACCGATGTCGCGATCGCCTTCATGTTCTTCCTCTATGGCGCGCGCCTGGCGACCGCGAACGTGATCGCGGGCGTCGCGCATTGGCGCCTCCACGCCCTGGTGCTGGCCTCCACCTTCGTCCTGTTCCCGGCTGTCGGCCTCCTCCTCTTCCATTGCCTGCCGCAATGGCTCGTGCCCGGCCCGCTCGCTTTGGGTATGCTGTATCTCTGCCTCCTGCCCTCGACGATCCAATCCTCGCTCGCCTTCACCTCGATCGCCGGCGGCAACGTTCCTGCCGCGATGTGCTCGGCGACGCTGTCGAGCCTGATCGGCGCCGTGGCGACGCCCTTGCTTGTCGCCATGTTCGCCTCAGCGCGGGGCGGCGCGCCGACTGGCGATGCGATCCGCGAGATCGGCCTTCTCCTGGTTGCGCCGCTCGCGGTTGGCCAATTGTTGCGTCCCTGGATCGGCGACTTCGTCCTGCGTCATAAAGCGATCCTTTCCGCGACCGATCGCGGTTCGATCCTGCTCGTGGTCTATGGCGCCTTCGGCGCCGCGGTCAGCGCCGGGCTTTGGCGCGCGCTGCCGCTGAGCGGCTTCGCGATCATGATCGTCATCGAGGCTCTGGTTCTGGCCTTCATGCTCTTCGCCACCCACTACGCGGCCAAGACCTTGGGCTTCAACCGCGAGGACACGATCGCCATCGTGTTCTGCGGCTCGAAGAAGAGCCTCGCGGCCGGCGTGCCGATGGCGGGCGTGCTCTTCCCCGGCCCGAACCTTGGCATGATCCTCCTGCCGACCATGCTCTTCCACCAGATGCAGCTCATGGTCTGCGCCGTGCTTGCGCGACGCTGGGCGCAGGAAGAGAAAGCGGAGGCGGAAGCGCCGACCCAGGCGGTCGAGCGCCCGCGCAGAGCCCTGGCGCACGCGGGCTGAAGGGCGCGGCTCCGGGGTTTGTCTTCGCTCCCTGCCCCACGCCGTTCCATAAACGGCTCAACTCTCACCGTGCTCCGCAATTGTTCAGGGCGCAACGGTGGGCAGTTCTCCCCATTGCCGGTTTGGTCCAGCGCCTTATCATATTCGTTATTTGGCATGGCGTGGCGGGGGGACGTTCGGGCGCGTGGCGGCTCCAGGCTTCGGTCCTATCGGGTCGGAAGTAGCCAGCTTGCCGCAGTTCAATCAATATTCGCAGTCAAGTTCCGCCTCGACGCAATTGGGAAGGAAACGCCATGGGGATAAGACCTGATCCAACCTTTTACCCGTCGCCGAAACTCGCGATGGAAGGGCCGCCGGAGGAATTCGCCTATACTGCGCTGCTCAGCGGCGATGCCTCGAAGCCCGACGCGCTCGTCGTCATCGACGTCAAGCACGGCTCGCCCACTTACAGCCAGGTCGTCCACACGGTGACGATGCCCTACAAGGGCGACGAGTTTCATCATTTCGGCTGGAACGCCTGCTCTTCGGCTCTGTCGCCGCTCACCGGCCACGCCTTCCTCGAGCGGCGCTATCTGATCATTCCGGGCATCCGTTCATCGCGTGTCTATGTCGTGGACACCAAGCCCCATCCAACGCAAGCCAAGATCCATAAGATCATCGAGCCCGAGGAAATCTTCAAAAAGACCGGCTACTCGCGGCCCCATACCGTCCATTGCGGACCGGAGGGGATTTACGTCAGCACGCTCGGCGGCTCTGGCAAAGACGGCACGGATGGCGCCCCCGGCGTCTTCATCATGGACTGCGAAACGTTCGAAGTGCTCGGCCGTTGGGAGATCGACCGCGGACCCCAGAAGCTGCATTACGATTTCTGGTGGAACCTGCCGCGCGACTACATGGTGTCGAGCGAATGGGGGCTGCCGCCGCAATTCGAGAACGGCATCGTCGCCGAAGACCTGCTCGCTAACAAATACGGCCACCATCTCCACTTCTGGGATCTGCGGGCGCGACGTAATGTGCAGACGATCGATCTCGGCGCCAATCACCAGATGGCGCTCGAAGTCCGCCCGGCGCATGACCCCGTGCGCGAATACGGTTTTCTGGGCGTCGTCGTCGACACGACCAATCTTGAAGGCTCGATCTGGACGTGGTGGCGAGAGAACGGCAAATTCCATGTCGAGAAGACCGCGACAATCCCGGCCGAACCTGCGCCCAAGGAGCAATTGCCGCCTTTGCTGCAGGGCTTTGGCGCCGTGCCGCCGCTAATCAGCGACATCGACCTCTCGCTCGACGACAAATTTCTCTATGTCGCTTGCTGGGGAACGGGTGAGATGCGTCAGTACGACGTCACCGAACCGAGGAAACCCAAGCTCACCGGTTCCGTCCGTATCGGAGGCATCGCTCGCCGCACGCCGCACCCGAACGGCAAAGCCTTTGCGGGCGGGCCGCAGATGGTTGAGATCAGCCGTGACGGCAAGCGCGTCTATTGGACCAACTCGCTCTATTCCACCTGGGACAATCAATTCTATCCCGACGGAGTCCCGGGCGCGGAAGTGATGGCGATCGCCAACCCTGCCGGCGGGCTGGAACTGGCGAAGGACTATTGGGTGAGCTTCCCCGAAGGATACCGCGCCCATCAGATCCGGCTCGACGGCGGCGACTGCTCGACGGATTCGTTCTGCTATCCATCGGCTTGAGTGGAAGCGGAATCGGCTGGACGGTTGGCGGACTTTGGCTCGCCGTCATCGCAAGCGGCCTCTACCACGGGGTGAATCCCGGGATGGGGTGGCCGCTGGCGGTCTCAGCCGGGATGATGGAAAAAAGTCCGCGCGCGCTTGTGGCGGCGCTCTCGGCGCTGGCGGCCGGCCATCTACTCGCGATGCTGGTCATGATCCTGCCGTTCTCGCTGCTGGTCAGCCTCGTCTATTGGCAGCGGCAAATCCGGATCAGCGCCAGCCTCTTGGTGATGGGCTTCGGCGCCTTCCGGCTCGTCGATCGGCGCCATCCCCGCGCGCTGGCGCGCATAAAGCCGATCCCAGCTCGGGCTCTGGTCGTTCGCCGCGGCGACCGCCCATGGCGCGGGATTGATGCTGGCGCCGATCTATCTCGGGCTTTGCGAGGCCAGCGGCCTCGACAAAGGCGACGCGGCGGCGAGCACGCTTATCAGCGCCAATCTCGGCATGGCCGTGCTCGTCTCGATCGTTCACACGGGCGCAATGATCGCGGCCGGCGGATTGTGCGCGTGGCTGGTCTATCGCTATTTCGGGCTGAAATTCGTGTCGCGGAGCTGGTTCAATCTCGACGCGACCTGGGCCGCGACGCTCATCTTCGTCGGCGCAATTTCGTTGGGGTTCAGCCTGGTGGGCTCGCAGTGACGCGACGCTGCAAACCATCGCCGCCCTTTCATTCTTAGCTCTTCTCCGGATAGCGGGAGAGAAAGAGCGCGAGCCGTCACATCGCGGACGGAAGCGCGTCGCGACGGCCCGTGATCCGAACAAACCGCACCGGCGCGCTGACGCCGCGCAGCATCGCCGTTTCTTCGGTCTGCATCCGATCCGCCAGCGCCGCCGCCGTTTCGGCCTCGTCGCGCCACGTCCTCCGACACGATCACCTCGCCGCCGCGGCACTGGTTTTCGAGACGCGCCGCGACATTCACGGTGGCGCCGAAATAGTCGAGCACGTCGCCCGTCGTGACGGCGATGCACGGTCCGGCGTGAAGGCCGAGCTTCAACACGATGGGTGTCGCGCCTGCGCCGCGGGCGGCGTTGAAGCTTGCGACATCGTCCTGGATCGCGAGCGCCGCGCGAACGCCATGATCGGGACGGGAGAAAGCGGCCATCACCGCATCGCCTACCGTCTTGACGACGAAGCCGTGATTGCGCTGCACCCGATCTGCGAGAAACGAAAAATGGTCGCGAACGAGGTTGTAGGCGGGGGCGTCGCCGAGCGCGTCGTAGAGTTGGGTCGAGCCCTTGAGGTCTGTGAACATGATGGCGATCCAGCCGATCTCGGCATTGTCGCCAGGGCGCAGCAATTGCTCGGGGGAAAGCCGACGAAAGGCGGGCATGGCGATCACGCGCTCGCCCGTCAGCGCGTCGCTGGCCCAATTGCGGTTCTCGACGACGAAGACGAGCGGCTTGTCGCTCTCGTTGCGAATCGCAAGCTCGTCTCTGCCGCTCGCCTGTTCAAGTAAAATTTCGCCGCCGCGCGCCACGAGGGTCGGGATGGCGCCGTCCGCGCCGATGTCGCGATCAGCCTCGCCGCCGGCCTCGACCGTGCGAAAACGATATGCACCTGGGGCCAGCGACAGATCAAAACTCTTGGCCGACTGCGCCGCAACCTCGCCCTGAAACTTGATGTGCCGCGCGGAGCCGGGGCCGAGCATGCACATCTCGCCGTCCAGCGGCGGACGAATCCAAGGCTCGGGATGGAAGGTGAGCTCGACGTTGCGGTTGAAATTGCGCTCGTAGTCGATGTTGCAAGAGGAGCAATGCGCGCCTTTGGCCAAGTCCTGCAGTCGGCTCACGCGGGACTTCGCGCCGCGGCAACGCGGGCAGAGCAGCTCCCATCCCATCGCCACCACGCCCTTCCGCGCCGCGGCCAGAAACAACTCCACGGCGTGGTCCGGTGGGGCAGACCATAGTTTCGCCAGCGCTATCGGCCGAATGCCGCGCAGATCGATGATCGGCGCGTGGCGTAGGTAATCGATGAGGTTCGGTGCAAGAGCATGCGAGTCTGGATCGCCAGCGAGTTCCGCGCCAAGCGCATCGAGTCGTTGACGGGCGGCGGGCTCCACGAGATCCTCGGCGCTCCAGCCCGGGACAAGCCCTGAACCCTCGCTCTCGCGAATGATCCGCTCGATTCCCGCTGCAGCCTTGCCGAACGCAGCGTCAAAGACGCCTGCATGCTTCCCCACGAAGCCTAAGAGGCCGGCGGGCTCGGCCATACCCGTGAAGATCACCCGGCAGCCTTCGCCTTCGGCAATGAGCTCACAAGCCCACTCCCACCGTCGCATCGGCCCGTTCTGGTACTCTCGGACTTGGAAAAGGCGGTGGTTCTCCTGCCATTCGCCAAAATCCTCTTCCCATCGCGCACGGAAAAACCCGAGCTTGCCCTTCACGAAGCGGCGGACACGGCCCTGACCGTCGACCCGCTCCTCAAACTGAACGGGGGCGTAGCCGTTCAACTCCCAAAGGCGGGCGGTGTCGGAGACAAACGGCCAAATCGCCGCCGGCGGCTTGGCGAAATAATGCTCGCGGCGGTAGCGGTAGACGGCGCTGCTATTCCCTTTCACGCCGCCCTCCCCCGCTGCCGCACGCCGTCGCGCCGCCACTTGGAGCCGTTGCGCCCGCGCGGTGAGGGGCGCTTACCCAATCGCGTGACCGCCTCTTACGAAATGAGCGTCTGGCGTGATCCCGACGATCGCCGCTGGCGTCAGTGTGGCGCGTTTCGAAGATATAAGGGTGGCTCCGCGTCCGTTCTCGCTGCCCTATCCGGCCCATTGCACCTACCTGCTCGCGTCTAATTTATCATCACCGGTTTTTGTCGCGGGTTCGACCGCAACGCCAAACCGCGCGACCCGACTGGCATTGAGCGGGGATTCCTTTGCGATCGCCTGCAGAGCAGCGATGGCCTTCACGGTAAATTGGTCCATATCGTCCAGAGTGGCGTCCGTGTCACCCACGAGAATATCCGCGGCTCGACCTCATGCCGGAGTTCGCATGGCGCATCTCAGACAAAGTGAAGCCAGTTTTTTGGAATTAACGAGCGAAAGTCAGCATTAATTCGGCGTCGTATTGGGGATTGAATCAGGACGCCTCCCAACGTGCGGCGCGGATGAGTTTCGCGACGGGTGCGCTCGGTCGGCGCCGGCTTGGCGACTTCTGCAAAAAGATGCCGACGACATTTTATTTACGAAAAACGGAATTCATGCTAGGTTTCCTACGTCGCTGAATTCGACCGGACACCTGAGAGCGAGTTGCCCCGCAACGTAAGCAAGCGGAGAGAAAATTTTTCCTTGGATTTGCCGTAACCCATTGAAAAGGCCCGATTCGGCAAAAGGAATCCAAGGAAAAACAAGCTTTTTTCCTTGGTTTTATTTGGTTTTCCTTGGATTGATTTGGCGGTGTCCCGCGCGTGGGCCGGGCCCTCACGCCGTGCGCCGCATCGCCCCGCCTGCCGCATCCGCGATCGACTTCGCGCCGAACAGGATGAAGATCACGCCGACGAGCCGCGTCACCACGACGCCGTGGGTGAGGAAGAACCGCCGCACCGCCGGCAAGCCGGCGGCGAAGATCAAGGTCACGTCCGCGAGCAGGAAGCCGGCGAACGCGGCGACGAACATCTGGGGCGCGTCGGCCATTTTCAGCGCGCCGATATAGGGGGCGACGATGGCCGAGAACATCGCCAGCGCCACCGGATACGACTTGGGATTGGTGAGGCCGAAACGCCATGCCGGTCGCGAGCGGCCTTTTGGCGCCGATGGTGCGCGGCGGCGCGTCCTTTTTGGTCATGACCGCGCGCGCGCCGAGATAGAGGAGATAGAGCCCGCAAACGAAGCCGAGCAGCTCGAACAGAGTGGGACCGATGCGGTTCGCGCCGACAATCGCCGCCACCGCAAGCGCGCCCCAGGTCACGTCGCCGACCAGATGGCCGCAGATGAACCAGGCGCCGGCCGCGCGCCCGCGCGAGGCCGCAAGCGTGAACAGAGCAAGGAACGCCGGCCCTGGCGTGACGACATAGAGATAGGCCGCGACGAGCGAAGCGAGGAGGATTTTCGGATCGGTCATTTGGCCTTGTCCTCGATCAGCCGCCTCAACTTGTAGAGGGCCTCGAGCGCATCGCGCGGGCTCATCGCGTCGGGATCGAGCGCCATGAGCGCCATGCGCATCTCGTCAGGCGCGGGCGGCGGAGGCGGCTCGCGCGGCTCGTAGGAGAAGAGCGGCAACGCGTCGAGCGAACTGCTCGAGCGCGTCGCCTCGAGGCTGGCGAGCACCTGACGCGCCCGCTTGACGACGGAGGGCGGCAGGCCCGCGAGCTTTGCGACCTGGATGCCGTAGGAGCGGTCGGCTGCGCCGTGGACCACCTCATGCAGGAACGCCAGCGTTCCCTTGAACTCGGTCACCCGCATGGTGAGGTTGACGAGCCGCGGCAGCGTCTCCGAGAGAGACGTCAGCTCGTGGAAATGCGTTGCGAACAAAGCCCGCGAGCGGTTGACGGCGCTCAAGTGCTCGACGCAGGCGTAGGCGATCGAAAGCCCATCGAACGTCGCCGTGCCGCGTCCGATCTCGTCCAGGATCACCAGCGAGCGCGCGGTCGCCTGGTTGAGAATGGCCGCGGTCTCGACCATCTCGACCATGAAGGTCGAACGGCCGCGCGCGAGATCATCCGCCGCGCCGACGCGCGAGAAGAGCCGGTCGACGATCCCGATATGCGCGCGCGCCGCCGGCACATAGGCGCCCATTTGCGCGATCGAGCGCGATCAGCGCGTTCTGCCTGAGGTAGGTGGATTTGCCCGCCATGTTGGGGCCGGTGACGATGGCGATGCGGCCGCCCTCTCCCGCTTCTCCGGTGAGATCGCAGTCGTTGGCGACGAACGGTTCGCCCGCTTCCTTCAGCGCCGCCTCGACCACCGGATGGCGCCCGCCCTCGATCTTAAAGCTTAGCGACGCATCGACCAGCGGACGCGTCCAATTGCGCTTGACCGCGAGTTCGGCGAGCGCGGCGGCGACGTCGATCTCGGCCAGCGCCGCGCCGAAGCCGCGCAGGCGTTCGCCCTCCGCGACGCAGGCCTGACGCAGGCGCTCGAACGCCTCGAGTTCAAGCGCAAGCGCCCGGTCGGCCGCAGACGCGATGCGCGACGCGAGATCAGCAAGCGCGTTCGTCGAGAAGCGCATCGCGCCGGCCATCGTCTGGCGATGGATGAAGGTCGCGTTATGGGGAGGCTTGAGCAGCGTCTCGCCTGCGGCCTGAGGCGTCTCGATGAAATAGCCAAGAAAGTTGTTGTGTTTGATCCTGAGCTGCTTGACGCCCGCTTCGTCGGCGTAGGACGCCTGCAGCCCCGCGATCACACGGCGGCTTTCGTCCCGCAGGCTCCGCGCTTCGTCGAGCGCAGCCACGACGCCCGAGCGGACAAACCCGCCGTCGCGCTTAAGCAGCGGCAAATCGTCGGCGAGCATAGCTTCGAGATCGCGCTTGAGTTCCGCGCAATCGGCGCGCAACCGGGCATAGGCGCTCAAGAGCTCGGGCGGCAGATCCTGCGCCGCCTCGAGAATGCTGGCCAGCGTGACTGCCGCGGCGAGGCCGTCGCGGACGGCGGCAAGGTCGCGCGGACCGCCGCGGTCGAGGCTCAAGCGCGAAAGAGCCCGCAGAAAGTCGGGCGCGTGCATGAGCGCCCGGCGCAAGGCGTCGCGCATCGGCGCCGCCTCGACCAGAAACTCAAGCGAATCGAGCCGCCGGTTGACGGCCTCGGGATCGGTCAGCGGGCTCGCCAGCCGCTCGGCGAGCAGGCGCGCGCCTGCAGGAGTTACGGTCAGATCAATCGTCGCCAGCAGCGATCCCTCGCGCGCGCCGCTCAAGGTTCGCGTGAGCTCGAGATTGGCGCGGGTCGCCGGATCGATCTCGAGGCTCGTCCCGCGCGCGCGCCGGGTCGGAGGCGAGAGCGCGGGCCGGGCCTCGAACTGGGTGCGCTTGACATAGGCGAGCGCCAGCGCGGCGGCGGCGACCTCGGCGCGCGTGAACGCGCCAAAACCGTCGAGGGTTTCGACGCCGTAGAACTCGCAAACCCGACGCTCGGCCGCCGCGCCGTCGCCGCCGTCGCGCGCGAGCGGCGTCGCGGGAACACGCATCTCACGGACAATCTGGGAAAACGGCGGTTCATCATACACCGCTTGCGATGCGACGACCTCGCTGGGCTCAAGCCGCGCGACCTCCGCGGCGAGGCCGGTTTCGTCAGTTTCGCTGAGCGCAACCGCCCCCGTCGACAGGTCGAGCGCCGCGAGCCCGTAAACCTGCCGTCCCTCGCTCGATCGCAGTTTCTGGACGGCTACCAGAAGACGCGTCCGGCCCGGTTCCAGCAGCCGTTCCTCGGTGATCGTGCCGGGCGTCACCAGCCGCACGACGTCGCGCTTGACGACCGACTTCGGTCCCCGTTTTTTCGCCGCCGCCGGGTCTTCCATCTGCTCGCAAACGGCGACGCGATGACCGAGCGCGATCAGCCGGTTGAGGTAGTCGTCGGCGCGCTCGACGGGGACCCCGCACATGCGGATGTCCTCGCCTTCGTGCTTGCCGCGCTTTGTTAGGACGATGCCAAGCGCCCGGCTCGCGATTTCCGCGTCTTCGAAGAACAGCTCGTAGAAGTCGCCCATTCGGTAGAACAACAAGCAACCCGGATTAACCGCCTTGATTTCGAGATACTGCGCCATCATCGGCGTCAGGCGCGCGGCGGTCTCGGAATTGGGGCTGTCGGTTGAGGCGTCCATCGCCTTAACCTAGCAAATCAGCCGCAGGCGCGCAGGACTGGGTGGAAGATATCCACGGGTCACAAGAGCCCGCCAGGGCGAACGCTCATTGCTGAGCTTGTTTCTCCACGAACCGGTTCTTGATCAATCACGCGGCGCCGCAATTCCATGAATAGTTTGCGCCCGATCGAAGGTCGGTCTGCTCGACGGCGATTAGAGCGCCAGTCCGCGCGCCGCGAACCGTGAATGTGACCGCGAAGTCGGTCGATGATGCGGGTTAGAATGCCAACAAGGGATTGATCCGCGCCGAGTTGGCGAGCAATCGCAGCGTCGCACCCGTCGCATTTGTGCAGGGAATCGGCGGTCGCGTCCGGTGCGTCGGCGCGGCTGACGTCAACGAAGCTATGCCGGCGGCCAATCAATGAGCAGCCAGCGCGCTGTCTCCGTCGCTCGTCTCAGTTGCTCCAGGTCCTCGCCGCTTTCAGGGATGATCCCGGCGGCGCCGCTGAAATCCTCCAACTCGAAGTCGAATACGGCAAGTTTGACCGGCGCAATAGCCTCACGGTTGTTTGCCGAATGTAAGCGCAGACTGAAGAACATCGCGGGCAACAAAGGATTCCGCCTTTTGCCAGGCCTCGTCCGTGTCGCCGCGAAACGTCACCAACCGGTCGAAGACAACCTGGCCCTGCTCCTCGTCGGCGATTTGGATCTTAGCCCACTGAATAAGTGTGCTCATTTTGTGCACGCCGCCGAGCAGGACGAGCTTTACGCCGGCGGCGCGCGCTGCCTTCTGAAGCTCGGAAGGGCTCATCACCGGTGCACACGACTCGGAGCCGCAAGACATCGGAACGATGCGGTACTGACCGTTCGCCGCGAGATCGCGCTGCAAGGCGCTAACGAAATCCGCGGCGCGTCGTTGGTGAACCGCCGTTTGATCTGTCGGCTCGCCGGATGTGTCGACATAGTCGAGATTGAGGACCGCCAGTGTGGTGGGCGGCGTAGCTGCAGCGTCGGCTCGCGCGCGCTGGCCGCCGAACGCGGCTGCCAGGCCTATTAAGATCGCTACCGTCGAACGGAATGCGTCGCGCATCGACCACCTCCTTATGACAACCTTCGAGTTACAGATCTCACGCCGCCGACGGCAGCGCATCGCGGCGCGCCTTCATCGCTTTGGCGGCCATCGTATAGCCCCCGCCGGCGCCGTCAACGAAATGGACATGGCCGCGTTGGGTCGCCGAGGGAACGAAGCACGTCACCTGGGCCGCCGCCTGCCGGAAGACGCCCCAATGAACGAACGCGTCCGCGGCGGCAAGCTGCGCCTCGAGCGCGTCGGCGAACTCCGGGGAGCAGTCGAGCGTCATGCGCAGGCCGTCGTCGAACTTACGGAAATCGGCGTTGGCGACGAGCTCGGTTGCATAGGTCGCCGCGTCAAACTGACCCACCTTGAGCTTGAAAGTATGGAGGAAGATCGCGATGCAGTAGCCGCGAATTGCCGCGATACGCGCCTTCGCTTGCGACAGGCCCGAGGCCTTCTTGACCCGTGTCTCAAGCGCGATCGCCTTGCCCGGATTCCCCGGTTGCAGGCTCATCAAAGTGACCGGCCGCTCGCTCGACGCGGCGGCGAGCGACGATTTGACGATCTCGTTGATGAGCGGCGCAAATCGCGCGTCGTTTCCGCGCGGCGCGACGATCAGCGACAGAACAAGTCCGTGCTTCGCCGGCGCCACGCCCCAGCGGCAGGAAAGGCCGGACAGATCCGGCCGCGCGCCCGGCTCCGCCTGCGGCAGAGCATAAGCGCCGCGCTTGGCCGCAGCGTCGAACCAGGTCAGGCCGCCGCCAGCGAACATCGCATAGACGCAAGGCGGGGCCGCGGCGAAGCGCGCGACCCTGACGTCGTATCCCGCCGCCCGGATTTCGCCGACCGGCGCCATCGCGACGCGCAAGTCCAAATGAAACTCCTCGCGCGCGAAGGCCGCCATCGCCTGAAGCGCCTTGGCGGCGGCGGCTGCATCGGACGACGACACGGCGAAGCTCGCGCCGTCGCCGCCAAAGACGAAAGGAAACGGCCGCCGGTCCAGCGCGTTGGCGACGGCCGCGATCGCGCCCGCGCCGACCATGTTGACGGCCTTGTATCGGCCATCGGCGACGGCTTTGGTCGAGCCCGCGACGTCGGCGAAACCGACGACCCAGTCGTCCGGCAGCGGACTATAGTTCTCAGCCTCTCACCGCGTCGGCAAAATTGTCGAGCACCGGAATGGTCTCATAGAAGTCGTCGGCCATGTCCGCCCAATCCGCGCGCGAGAAGCCCCAGACTAACGTGAATACGGGTCGGGCGCTTCAGAGTTTCGAACGCAGCTCGGTCTGGATCAGCGGCCCGGCTCCCGCGCCGAGCATGACATCCCGGCCGCGCTCGATCGACTCGGCGCACGAACGCCTTGGCCGCCGCCACAGCCTCCGGCAAGGGAGCGCCGAGAACGACGTTGGCGGCGATGGCGCTCGAGAGCGTGCAGCCTGTGCCATGCAGGTTTTGGGAAGCGAGTCGCGGCGCCGCGAAACGATGAACAGCGTCCTCTGTCACCAGAAGGTCCACCGCCTCGTCGCCTTCAAGATGACCGCCCTTCATCAGAATCGCGCGGGGGCCAAGCTTCAACAACGCCGTGCCCTGGCGCGCCATGTCCTCTTCACTTCGCGCGATCGGCTCGCCAAGCAGCAGCGCGGCCTCGGCGAGATTAGGGGTCAGACAATCGACGAGCGGAAGCAGCGCGTGGAGCGATCGCCTCGACGAAGTCTTCACCGCTCAGCGCGTCGCCGGAGGAAGCGATCATGACGGGATCGTAGATGAGGAAGGCTTTCCTGCCTTCTCCCTCTGGGAGAAGATGGCCGAGCGTCGTCGGCCGGATGAGGGTCTTCGTCAGAGGCGCGCGCACCCTCACCCCCAACCCCTCTCCCGAGCGAGAGGAGAGTCTCTCCGCGACCACGTTGGCGATCTCCGCGCTGCCAAGCATGCCGATCTTGATCGCCGCGACGGCGAAGTCCTCGAGGACCGCCTCGATCTGCGCGCCAACGATTTCGGGCGGCGGGTAGTGGATCGCCCGCACGCCGCGCGTATTCTGGGCGGTGAGCGCCGTGACCACGCTCGCGCCGTAGACGCCGAACGCGGCGAAGGTCTTGAGATCGGCCTGGATTCCGGCGCCGCCGCCCGAATCGGAGCCGGCGATGGTCAGAGCGATCGGCAGCCTTTGCGTCACGCCGGCCGCGTCGCCGCTATCCATTCTCGCGCGCGCTGCTCCGGATCGGCGTTGAGCGTGATGTCAGTCACGACGGAGACGATGTCAGCGCCGGCCGCAAGGCACAGCTTCGCCCGTTCGACGTTGAGTCCGCCGATCGCGACCAGCGGAATCGCGCCGATGCGGCGCTTCCACACGCCGATCGTCTCGAGCCCCTGCGGCGCGAAGGCCATCGCCTTGAGGATCGTCGGATAGATCGGCCCGAGCGCGATATAATCGGGCGCGAAGGTCAGAGCTCTCACGAGCTCAGCATCGTCATGGGTGCTGATTCCGAGCCTGATTCCCGCCTTGCGCACGGCAAGGATGTCCGCCTCGTCAAGATCGCCCTGCCCGAGGTGAACCCAGGCCGCTCCCGAGTCGATGGCGATTTCCCAGTGATCATTGACCACGAGTTCTGCGCCCGAACGGCGGCAGATGGTCAGCGCATGGTGTGTCTCGCTGCGAAGATGATCGTCGGTCGCGTCCTTTATTCGCAATTGGATGAATTTCGCGCCGACCCCCACAAGCCGTCCGACCCAGGCCGCGCTGTCGACGATGGGGTAAAAGGGATCGAGCGCGCTCACGAGAGCACGGCCCGGCCGACGACGGGCGTCGAGGGCGCGGCCATGTCGCGCGACTCCATGGGGCCTGCCAGGAAGGCGGCGCGGCCGGCCTCGATCGCCTGCCCGAAAGCGCGCGCCATCGCGACGGGATCGCCCGCCTTCGCGACAGCGGTATTGAGCAGCACGCCGTCGTAGCCAAGCTCCATCGCCGCCGCCGCATGCGACGGCAGGCCGAGGCCAGCATCGACGATCAGCGGAACCTCGGGGAAGTGCGCGCGCAACGCCCTCAGGCCGAACACATTGTTGAGCCCCTTGCCGGAGCCGATCGGCGCGCCCCAGGGCATCAGCACCTTGCACCCAGCCTCGATCAGCCGCTCGGCGACGACGAGATCTTCGGTCGTGTAGGGGAAGACCTGGAACCCGTCGGCGGAAAGAATTCGCGCCGCCTCGACGAGGCCGAACAGGTCGGGCTGAAGAGTGTCGGCTTCGCCAATCACTTCGAGCTTGACCCAAGGCGTGCCGAACACTTCGCGCGCCATCTGAGCCGTCGTCACCGCCTCTTTCACGCTGTAACAGCCGGCGGTGTTGGGCAAGACGCGAGCGCCGATATCACGGATCAGCCGCCAGAAATCCTGCCCCTCCTTGAGGCGCGCCGATTCGCGCCGCAGCGACACGGTGAGGATTTCGGCCCCAGACGCACGCGCGGCCTCAGCGAGAATCGCGGGCGAGGGATATTGCGACGTGCCGAGCATGAGCCGCGAGCGGAGCTTTACGCCGTAGAGGGTGAAATCGGGGTTGGAAGTCATCGAGCCTCACCCGCCCTGCCGCGGCGCGACGATCTCGATCCGGTCGCCGTCCTTCACCGGCGTCGAAGCGCGCGCTCGCGCCGGCACGAACTCGCCGTTGAGCGCGGTCGCAACCTTGGCCTCGCCGAAGTCGAGCGATTGCAGGGCTTCCGCGAGCGTAGCGGCAGGAACGTCCTGCGGTTCGCCGTTGACGACGAGCCTCATACGAGCGCTCCCGACCGCTCGAACGCCAGCGTCGCCGCGCGCTCCGCGAAAGCCGGCGCGAGCAGAAAGCCGTGCCGATAAAAGCCGTTGACGAAAATGCGGTCGCCTCGCTCCTCGATGCGCGGCTCGTTGTCAGGATAGGCGGGCCTCACGTCGGCGCTCATCTCGAGGATCTCAGCCTCTCCGAACGCCGGATGAAGCGCGTAGGCCGCGCTCAGGAGCTCGATCGCCGAGCGCACGCTGACGGCGCCCTTCTCGGCGCTCTCGATCATTGTCGCGCCGATCATGAATTCGTTGTTCGCGCGCGGCACGATATAGAGCGGAATGCGAGGATGCAGAAAGCGCACCGCGCGGGTCAGCGTCACCTCGCGCGAGCGGATGCGCATCATTTCGCCGCGCACGCCGCGCAATTCAGGAAGCGCCTTGCGAGCCGCCCAACCGCGGCAATCGATGACGGCGTCCGCGCTCGCCGCGCGTTTCGCCATCCGCGCCAAAGCGGATTTCGCCGCCTTTCGCGCGCAAGCGCTCGGTCAGCGCCGACAATGCGACGCGCGGATCGAGATGGCCTTCGTCCGCGAAGAACAGCCCTTTGCGAAAGCGCCCCGCAAGATCCGGCTCAAGCTCCGCGATGCGCGCTTCGTCCACTCGACGCATGCGCCTTCGTCCGCGCCGCGAAGCGGTCGATCTCGCTTGCGTCGCGCGGCGGCGCGACAACCAGCGTGCCCTCGCGCGTCACGCCAGGAACGCGTGCGTCCCACCAGTCGATCGCGCCCTGACCAAGCTCGACCACGCTTTGCGGCGCGCTTTCGCCCTCGCAGAACGGAGCGAGCATGCCGCCCGCGAGCCACGACGCATTGCCGCCGAGCTCGCGCGACCGCTCGAGAAGCGTGACCTTTGCGCCACGCTCGGCGAGCGTCAGCGCGGTCGTCAGGCCGACGACGCCAGCGCCGACGACGGTCGCGCGCATCGCCTCATTCCGCTGCATCGACGTAGAGCGCCCCGCCCTTGTCCAGGAACTCGCGCGACTTCTCCGCCATGCCGGCCATCGCCTCGGCTTCCTTGCGAAGATCCTGGGTGATCTGCATCGAGCAGAATTTCGGCCCGCACATCGAGCAGAAATGCGCGACCTTGTGACCGTCCTTCGGCAGGGTCTCGTCGTGGAACTTGCGCGCGGTGTCGGGATCGAGCGACAGGTTGAACTGGTCCTCCCAGCGGAAGTCGAAGCGCGCTTGGCTCACCGCGTCATCGCGGATCTGCGCCGCGGGATGGCCCTTGGCGAGATCGGCCGCATGCGCGGCGATGCGGTAGGTGATGACGCCGGTCTTGACGTCCTCGCGGTCGGGCAGACCGAGATGCTCCTTCGGCGTCACGTAGCAGAGCATGGCGGTGCCGAACCAGCCGATCATCGCGGCGCCGATCCCCGATGTGATGTGGTCGTAGCCCGGCGCAATGTCCGTGGTCAGCGGCCCCAGCGTATAGAAGGGCGCCTCGCCGCATTCGCGAAGCTGCTTCTCCATGTTGACCTTGATCTTGTGCATCGGCACGTGACCGGGGCCTTCGATCATCACCTGGCAGCCCTTGTCCCAGGCGACCTTGGTCAGCTCGCCAAGCGTCTCCAGCTCCGCGAATTGCGCGCGGTCGTTGGCGTCGGCGATCGAGCCCGGACGCAGGCCGTCGCCAAGCGAGAACGAAACGTCATACTTGCGCATGATGTCGCAGATCTCGTCGAACTTCTCGTAGAGGAAGCTCTCGCGATGGCCCGCGAGGCACCAGCGCGCCATGATCGAGCCGCCGCGCGAGACGATGCCGGTCACGCGCTTCGCGGTCAGCGGCACATAGGCCAGACGCACGCCGGCGTGGATGGTGAAATAATCGACGCCCTGCTCGGCCTGCTCGATCAGCGTGTCCTTGAACACTTCCCAGTCGAGCTTCAGCGGATCGCCGCCGACCTTCTCCAGCGCCTGGTAGATCGGCACCGTGCCGATCGGAACCGGCGCGTTGCGCAGGATCCAGGAGCGGATGTTGTGGATGTTGCGGCCGGTCGAAAGGTCCATGACCGTGTCGGCGCCCCAGCGGATCGACCACGCCATTTTCTCGACTTCCTCGGCGACGCCCGAACTCACCGCCGAATTGCCGATGTTGGCGTTGACCTTGACCAGAAAATTGCGGCCGATCGCCATCGGCTCGAGTTCGAGGTGATTGATGTTGGCGGGAATGATCGCTCGCCCTCGCGCCACCTCCTCGCGCACGAATTCCGGCGTGATGAATTCGGGAATGGCGGCGCCGAAGCTCTCGCCATCGCCAAGACGCTCGCCGGCGCGGTCCACCGCCGCCTCACGCGCGAGATTCTCGCGATGGGCGACATAGATCATCTCTTCTGTGACGATCCCGGCGCGGGCGAATTCGAACTGGGTGACGAGCTGGCCGGGCTTGCCCGCGCGCAGCGTCCGCTCGGCGGGGCACAGCGGCGCAAGACGATCCGCCGAAACGTTGCCATTGTCCTCAGGCTTGATCGGGCGTGGCTGCGTTACGGCGAAGTTGCGGGCTTCGATCCAGGCCTCGCGCACTGGCTTGAGCCCCGCAGCAAGATCGATCGCGATGTGGCTTTCGGTATAGGGCCCGGAGGGATCGTAGACCCGCACCGGCGCCTCGTTCGGATCGGAGAGCGTGATCTCGCGGAACGGAACGCGGATGTCGGCGCGGCCGCTCGGGGAGGCATAGACTTTGCGCGAGCCCGTAATGGGCCCGGTGGTCACGGTCTGCGGCGCGGCGAATTTGGGAATCTCGTTCATGGCCGTCTCCTCGCGTACAAATCCGACGGGAGAACGGGCGGACCAATGGAAGGATCCGGCCGCTACGTCCCTTCGCCGGCATGACCCGGATCAGGTTCAAAGGGTTCGGCTTCTCGCCGTCTCAGCCCCGCTTTGGGACGCCCCTCGAGCACGATGAATGTGGTCCCGGCGGCTCGGTCTGTCAACTCTCTCAAAGCATGACTCTTTGCGGCGCGACGCCGTCCTGCAAAGCCCGAGGTGTCAGCGGCCGCCTTACCCGTTCGAGGGCATAGCCGGGCGCCCGCTTGCACGCTTGCGCGAGGCGAAGCGCGCCGCGAGATGGGCGAGGCCGGGAACGCGTCTTGTCACGACCGCAGCGCGCATACGCCATTGGCGGAGCACCGCGGCGGCGGCTTGCTTGTAAGGCGCGACGATCTGGTCGGCGTAATGATGAAACGCCATCACCTTTTCATACGCCCGAACGAACCACGGCATGGTCATCAGCCGATGCTTCGTCAGATCGAAGATCGCCGGGATGAGCGCGATCGCGAGAAACTTCAGCACGACCCAGGCGATCGCTCCGGAAACGACGTAGCCCATGGCGATCGCGACGGTAGCGACCACCAGAAGCGGCTCGACAATCAGGAGTGGCACCAGGAAAATCAGAAGGACCAGCGGCGCCGGCAGCCGGTCGACCAGCCTGGCGAAGGCCTGCTTGAAGCGCGCCCAGGGTATAAAACCAGCAAGCGCTCGCCCGACCGCGACCAAGCCGTCCCACACCCAGGCGACGACCACAAACACCATCGCGAGCGCGAGCAGAGCTGTCCGTCTCACTCTAGGGCGCTTCATCCCGATAAGAATCCCCTTGAATCCCGCAATAACTCAACTTCACGACCGCGTGATGATGCCGATCAAACGCGGCGAGCGCAAGGCATTGTGCGCCGCAATATGGCCATTAATCCGCTGTTAACGCTGCCGGCGGGTTGCGAGGCGTTGATCATCGCACGGCAAGGAGTCGGTAAGCTTATCGAAACCTTGCGTTAACTCGTGGGGCGGCTAGTTCACGAGTGGGTGGGGTCGTCGGGAGTGGCAGGATGTTCGCGAACATGACCCGGAGCTCGATCGCGCTGGCGGCGACGCTCGCGCTCGGCCTGGCCTTGAGCGCCTGCGCGCACAACAACCCCGACAACCTCGCCGCGGGCGCCGCGGGCGCTGGCTATGGCGCGTCCGGGCCGGGCAGCGTGCAGGAATTCAACCAGACCGTCGGCGACCGCGTCTTCTTCACCACCGATCAGACCGATCTCTCGTCGACCGCCCAGGCGACGCTCGACAAGCAGGCGGCCTGGCTCAATCAGTACAACAAATACAGCTTCACCATCGAGGGTCACGCCGACGAGCGCGGCACGCGCGAATACAATTTCGCTCTTGGCTCTCGACGCGCGCAGGCGGTGCACGATTATCTCGTCGCCAAGGGAATCTCAGGTTCCCGCATGAGGACGATCAGCTATGGCAAGGAGCGGCCGGTCGCGGTCTGCGACGACATTTCCTGCTGGTCGCAGAATCGCCGCGCCGTCACCGTCCTCAACGGGGCGGCCGGCAGTTGAGACAGCGTGCAAGCCGCGGCGCGCCGAGACCCGCCTCGACTTAAAATCGACAGACGCCGAGCGTATGGGCCGGGCAAGCGAAGGCAATCAGGAAACTTCCAGTGACTTCGTCATTTCGACCTAGCCTCGTCGCGGCGTTCGTCGCCTGCGTCGTGCTCGCAGCGCCGGCTCAAGCGCAGTTCGATATCTTCCACCGCCAGGCTCCGCCGCCCGCCGACATTCCAGACGGCGCGCCGGGCGATCCCGACGACGCCGCTGGGCTGGTGGTGCGCATCAATCGGCTCGAGGAAGAACTTCGCCAGGCCTACGGCCGGATCGAGGAATTGCAGAACGCCCAGCATCGGCTGGAAGCGCAAATGCAGAAGTTCCGCCAGGACGTTGAATTCCGGCTCGGCGATCGCTCCGGCGGCGCGCCGCCGGATTCGGACGTCGCCGAGGCGCCCTTGGCCCCCGACCAGCCGGCCGTCGCTCCAAGGCCAAGAAGGTCGGACGCATTCGACCCCAACGCCGATCCGAACGCGCCTGGCGCGCCGCGCCCGCTGGGAACGACTCCGCCGAGCGCCCCGCTCGTGCGCGAGTCCCCGGCGCCCTTGGCGCATGAGCAGCCTGCCGCCGGCGCTCCGCTCGAACTCGGCAAAGGACCGCCGCCTGCCCCGCAGCCGAGCGGACCGACGGTCGTCGGCTCCGGGGTTGCGATGCTCGATCAGCCGCGTGAGCAGTACAACGCCGCGCTGCAGGCCTTTCAGGCGGGGCAATACCCGGAGGCGGAGACTGGATTCAAGGCGTTTCTCGCCGCCAATCCGGCGCATCGCCTGAGTCCGGACGCGATCTTCTACATCGGCGAGACCTATCTTCAACGCTCGCGTCCCCGCGAGGCCGCCGAACAATTTCTCAAGGTCACGACCGACTATTCCAAATCGTCGCGGGCGCCGGAAAGCATGGTGCGGCTGGGGCAAACGCTCGCCGCGCTCGGCAATTCCGAGCAGGCCTGCGCGACGCTAAGCGAATTCGGCAAGCGCTACCCGACCGCGTCGGCCTCGGTGAAGAAGCTCGCCGAGCATGAGAGCACCAAGGATCATTGTTGAGCGCCCAGCGCTCGCACGCTTTCTCGTCGGCTGACATCGACGCGCTGTTCGCCCCGTTTGGACGCGCGAAGGCGCTTCTGATCGCCGTCTCCGGCGGCCCCGATTCGACGGCGCTGCTCCTGATGGCGGCCGAATGGGCGAAACGGCGCGGCAAGACGCGGATCGAGGCGGCGACGGTCGACCACGGGCTTCGACCGGAAAGCGCCGACGAGGCCAAAGCCGTCGCCGCGCTTTGCGCCCGGCTGGGGGTCGGCCATCGGATTCTTCACTGGAAAGGCGTAAAGCCAACGAGCCGCCTGCAGGAGCGGGCACGCGAGGCGCGCTACCGCCTGCTGGTCGATCACGCGAAGGCGATCGGCGCCGACGCGGTCATGACCGCTCATCACGCCGACGATCAGGCGGAGACAGTGCTCTTTCGTCTGTTGCGCGGATCCGGCCTCGCGGGACTGCGCGGCATGGACCTCATGACCGCGCGCGACGGCATGACGATCGCCCGGCCGCTCATGGGCCTGAAGAAACGCGATCTCATCGCCTTCGCCAATGCGCGCGGGACGCCGTTCATCGACGACCCCTCCAATGTCGACCCGCGCTTCGCGCGCACTCGCCTGCGCGCCCTTCTTGCCCGACTCGACGAGGAAGGCCTTAACGCCGAGGCGCTCGATCGGCTGGCGCGACGCGCGCGCGAGACCGAGGAGGCGCTGGCGCATCTGACAACCGAAGTCGAGGCGCAGGTCGGCTCGGAAGGCGCGATCGACGCGCGCGCGCTCTTCGCCGCGCCGATCGCGATTGCGCACCGGATCCTGGCGCGGCGCATCGCCGAGGCAGGCGGGCGGGATGCGACCCGCATCGGGCTCGAGAAGATCGAAACGCTGGCGGTGGGCCTACGCGACGCTCTCAAAGAGCGGCGAGCCCACGGCGCCAATGTCGGCGGGCGCGATCGTGCGGCTCACCGCGAAAGGGCGGCTGAGTTTTGCGCCCGAACCGCCGAGAAAGAGCAGCAAGCGATAGGGCGCGCCTGCCGCGGCTCTCAGAGTGAGGGGCACTTCTCGCCTCCAGTGGCTGAACGATAAATGGGACGACAATTCCCTTACGCCGCGATGCATAAGAACGGCGGCGGCATCCACTGCTCGACAACGGGTCTGCGGCGCGACAAGGTCTGAGGTCTTCATCTCGGCGGCAGTCGACATGACGATTCGAGCATCGGAGGGCCGCGTGACCGATCTGCCAAAGCGAGCGCAAGTTGTCATTGTGGGCGGAGGGATCGTCGGCTGTAGTGTCGCCTATCACCTGACGCTGCGCGGCTGCACGGACGTCCTGCTTCTCGAACGAAAGCAACTCACCTGCGGAACGACGTGGCACGCCGCGGGCCTGGTTGGCCAGCTTCGCGCGACCCGCAATCTGACGAGGCTCGCACAATATACGACCGAGCTCTACGCAACGCTTGAAAAGGAGACAGGCCAAGCGACGGGCTTTCGGCAGATCGGTTCGCTCGCCGTCGCCACAAGCGACGGCCGCATGGAGGAGTTGAAGCGCGGCGCCTCCATGGCGCGTTCGTTTGGGCTGCAAGTCGATGTTGTCAGCGCGGAGCGCGCTCTCGCGCTCTGGCCGTTCCTCAACGCGGGCGATCTCTTGGGCGCGGTGCATCTGCCTAAAGACGGGCAGACCAATCCGATCGACACAACACAGGCGCTGGCGAAAGGCGCACGGAGCCGCGGCGCGCGGATCGTCGAAGACGCCAGGGTTGACCAGATCGTTGTCGAAAACGGCAAGGCCATCGGCGTGCGAGGGGCCTTCGGCGACATCCAGGCCGACGTCATCGTGAATTGCGCTGGCATGTGGGCGCATGAACTCGGCGCGAAAGCTGGGGCCGCCGTGCCTTTGCACGCGGCCGAGCATTTCTACATCGTCACAGAACCAATCCCGGACCTCCCGCGCCATCTGCCCGTGCTGCGCGACGCGGACCGATGCGCTTACTTCAAAGAGGACGCGGGCAAACTTCTTGTCGGATGGTTCGAGCCCGTCGCCAAGCCATGGGCAATGAGCGGCATTCCCGAAAGCTTCTCATTCGACCAGCTGCCGGAAGATCTCGAGCACATAGAACCTCTGCTCGAGGCCGCAATCCACCGCGTTCCGGCGCTGGGCCAAGCGGGGATCCAACTCTTCTTCAACGGCCCTGAAAGCTTCACGCCGGACGACCGCTACTTGCTCGGCGAGACGCCAGAGGTTCGCAACCTGTTCATCGCGGCGGGATTCAACTCGATCGGCATTCAGTCGGCCGGCGGCGCGGGAAAGGTCCTGTCGGATTGGATCGTCGACGGGCATCCGCCGATGGATCTGTGGGATGTCGACATCCGTCGCATGATGCCGTTCCAGAGGAACCGCGCCTATCTGCGCGATCGCACGACGGAGACCTTGGGGCTTGCTCTACGCCATGCACTGGCCGTTTCGCCAGCCGGAAACGGCTCGTGGCGCGCGCCGTTCGGCGCTGCATGATCGGCTCAAGGCGGCGGGCGCCTGCTTTGGCGAGGCCGCAGGCTGGGAGCGCCCGAACTGGTACGCGCCCGGAGGGAGAGACGCCGGCATACCGATACAGCTATGGGCGGCAGAACTGGTTTCCATTTTCCGCCGCCGAACATCGCGCGGTTCGCGAAACGGTCGGCTTGTTCGACCAATCGTCCTTCGCCAAATTTATCGTCGAGGGTCCGGACGCAGAGAACGTCCTCAACCGGATCTCAGCAAACGATGTCGCGGTCCCTGTCGGCAGGATCGTCTACACTCAGTGGCTCAATGAACGTGGCGGCATAGAAGCTGACTTGACCGTCACAAGGGAGGCCGGCGATCGCTTTCTCGTCGTGACGTCGGCCACCTCTCAGACACGCGATCTGGCCTGGCTCAAACGCAACATTGCAGAGGAAGCGCGCGTCGGCGTTCATGACGTGACGTCTGGCCACGCGGTCCTTGGTATTATGGGCCCGCGGGCTCGCGACCTGCTGCAGCCCCTCACGGACACCGACCTATCGAACGAGGCCTTCCCGTTCGCCACGTCGCAGCTCATCGATCTCGGCTATGCGCGCGTGAGAGCCAGCCGCATCACCTACGTCGGCGAACTTGGTTGGGAGCTCTATATCCCCACTGAATTCGCCCAGGGCGTCTATGACGTGATCAGCGAAGCCGGGGGCTCGTTCGGTCTCAAGCTCGCGGGCTACCATGCTATGAACTCCCTTCGCATCGAGAAGGGCTATCGGCATTGGGGTCACGACATTGCGGACGAGGATTCGCCGCTCGAAGCTGGCCTGGGCTTTGCGGTCGCGATGGATAAGCCAGGAGGCTTCATTGGGCGCGAGGCTTTGCTGCGTCAGAAAGAGCGAGGACTGACTCGCCGGCTCGTTCAATTCGTCATGGAGGATGTTGAGCCGCTGCTTTATCACAATGAGCCAGTCCTTCGCGATGGCGAGATCGTCGGACGCATTACGTCAGGCATGTTCGGCCATACGATCGGCCGCGCGATCGGTCTCGGCTATGTCGAAAACCGCGGCGAGGCTGTAACTGCTGAATTCATCCAAGGCGGCCAGTTCGAGATCGAGGTGGCGGGCGCGAGGCTGCGCGCGAAAGCTTCGCTCAAGCCGCTGTATGATCCCGAAAACCTCCGAGTGAAGGGTATCGAGGGGCGAACGCTGAAGCATGTCGCCCAGGCTTGAACCCGCTCCAATTGAGCGCCGTACTTGTGCGGACTGCCGGGCAAGTCGATAGTCCCGGCGGCCGGGCGCGCTCAGGAACAGCGGGACGGTTTCGCTCTGGGCGGAGTGTGCAATCGGACAATCATGGCCGATCTTATCGAACCTGAAACAAACAGGCTCCCGCGTAGCCTTTATGCCGAAACTGCGCGGGAAGGAGTTGCTACCCCTCCGCTTCGCGGCGACAAGCGCGTGGGCGTCGTCGTCGTCGGCGGCGGCTTTACCGGTTTGTCGACGGCCCTGCACCTTGCTCAGCGTGGCGCCGACGTGACGGTTTTGGAGGCTCGAGAGCCTGGGTGGGGCGCGTCGGGCCGCAATGGCGGCCAAGTCAACCCCGGTCTGAAGCATGAGCCTGAAGAGATAGAGCGCCATTTCGGCCGCGATTTGGGACGGCGAATGGTGTCGCTTTCTGGCGGAGCGCCGGATCGGGTCTTCGCCCTTGTTCGAGAGCTTCAGATCAGATGCGAGGCAAACCAAGGCGGCACGATTCGCGCAGCCTTCTCGAAGGGCTCGGCAAAGTTTCTTCGTCAGGCCACAATGGCCTGGAAAGACCGCGGAGCGCCGGTCGAATTGCTGGAGCGCGAAGCGATCGCGCGCGCGACTGGCGCGGACCGTTACCTGTGCGGCGCGCTAGACCGACGGGGCGGTTCGCTCAACCCCCTTGGCTACGCGCGCGGGCTGGCCGACGCAGCAATTCAGGCCGGGGCGGCCATTCATGGCGGCGCCAAGGCGACGGCCGTAGAGCGGCGAGGCGCGTCATGGGCGGTCGTCACGCCGGGAGGGACCGTCACCGCAGACTGGCTCGTGCTTGCTACGAATGGATACACCGACGAGCTTTGGCCAGGCCTTCGGCAAACGGTTATCCCCGTCTACAGCGGCATCGTAGCGACCGAACCGTTGCCGGACGAGATCGCCAAACGAATCTTGCCGATGGGAACCGTCCTCTATGAGCACGAGGACATTACCGTTTACTACCGGCTTGACGTTTTCAACAGGCTGCTGATGGGCGGACGGAGCCGACTGCGGACGCTCGAAAGCGCCAACGATTTTCTCGATCTCATCGCCTACGCCAAGCGGCTTTGGCCCTTCATTGGCAATCCTCAGTGGACGCATGGCTGGAACGGCCAACTGGCGCTCACCTTGGATCACTACCCTCACCTTAATGAGCCGGCCGACAAGGTCATCGCTTGCCTTGGGTACAATGGCCGCGGCGTCGCGATGGCGACCGCAATGGGGGCTGAAATAGCTCGCCGCATCACCGGAACGCAGGCGGCGGACCTGGATATGCCAGTAAAGTCGGCTCTGGAGCCGATCCGGCTGCACCGGCTTTGGCCCATCGGCGTGACGGCGAGACTGGCATACGGTCGCTTGATGAGAGCCATTGGAGCGTAATCACGCGAACCAACGGCGCATCGACCGGTCTCTTCGAGGCTATGGCGCGTCAGGCGCCCTGCGGCAGCCACCATTCCGCGCCGCGCGGCGTGCTGACATATTCGGGCCAGCGGTAATGGATCGGCGCCTGGAAATCCTTAGGCAGGAGCGGCGCGACCCACGTCTTGCCCCCGACGCCCCCGCCTGTGCGCTCACGGAATTCGGCCTGCGCCGCCGCGAGGGCCTGCGGATCGGTCATGAGATCGATGAGGCTGCCGGCGATGGCGCGGGCGGCGGCCTGCACGGTTGGGTCGATCGTCGCGGGGAAACCCCCGAGCGCGTTCCACACCCAGGCTGGATATTGATAGCCCGGCCGTGGCGACGCGAGCATCGCGCGCCCGACATAGACGTGCGCCGTCGGGCACTGCCAAGTGTATTCCGTGTAGTCGTCGGACGTGTAGTTCTTTTGCCAGGGCGGCAGGATGGCGCGCAGACGCGCCTCGTCTTCTTCCGGCGTCGTTAGCGCCGTCATCGCAGGATGGATTGGATCCTCCATCGGCTCAAGGCCCAGGTTCTTCTGGACCTCGCGGCCAAACCGCCTGGCCTCCTCTCCCCAGCGAGGCGTTCCGCCAAGCGCGAGATTGCCGTAAGCGAGCGCCGCCAGCGCATGGTTGGGTAGGCCCGGACGGGTCTTGGTCACCCATTCCTTGCGCACGATGCAATGGGTGATCCGCGCGACATTGTCGGCGTTGTTGTCGAGGACGGCGTAGATGCGCTCCTGCATTTCCAAGGTCGGGCAGCGGCTCGAATATTGGATCTGGCTGAAATTGGGAGCGAGATTGTCGGCCGTGGCCTGACCGGCGGCGAGAATCGCCTCGTTGATGGTCCAAGTGCCGGTATGCGGCAGCATCGACTCCTTGGTCATCTTGCTCGTCATATACATGAGGCAGACAGCGTCGATCGCGCCGGGGGCCCGCGCCATCGTATGGGCCGAAGCGCCCTCTCCTGCGCCCATGCCGGACCACTCCTCCGGGCTGCGGGCACTCGAAGCTGTACATCCGGCTCCAATAGCTGCCGCAATGGGTGTCCCAGATCACCGTGTTGGCGTGCGCGGTGCTGAATGCCGGGTGAAAGGCGATGGTTGCGTCAAGATCGTCGTAATAGCCGTGGGCGGCATGCACGGGCTTTGAGCCGCACACCTTTTCCGCCGGCTCGCCGAAGAAGACGAGCTTGCCGGGCAGGCCGTGCTTCTCCATCGCCGCCTTGGCGGCGAGCAAGCCGCCGAGCGCGCCGAGCCCCAGCGCCGAATGGGGATCGGTATGGCCGGCGGCATATTTGTGAACGCCGTCGCGCGGCTTCTCAAAGGGCACAGGATCCTGGCTGTTGCCGGGAACGGCGTCGTATTCCGCATAAGTGGCGATAACCGGCTTGCCTTTGCCGTACGTGGCGCGGAAGGCGGTGGGCATGGTCGCCGTGCCTTCTTCCACCTCGAAGCCCTGCTCGCGCAACAGTTTCACATACCAGGCGGCGGATCGATATTCGCGCCATGCCGGCTCGTGGAAGTTCCACACCTCCGTATGGCGCTCCGAGAGCCAGGCCGCGTGCGCTTTGATCCAATCCAAGGCGGTCTCTTTGGCCGGCGTCAGCGCGGCCGGACCCCAATCGCGGGTCGCCGCCGAATGGTCGTTCGGCATCAGGAACTCCTGGAAGCGTGGGAGGGAGAAAGACGCCGGCGGAAGCTGTGCGCCGCCGGCGTCGGTCGCAAGGTCAGCCGACGATGAAAGCGTTCCAGCGTTTGACAATGTCGGTCAGGTTCGCGGCCCACCACTCGTTGTTGAAGTTGATGAGCTTGCTCTTGATGTCAGGCGCAGTCGGCAGGATCTTGAGCCGCTCGGGCGAGAGATAGCCTGCCGACTTGTTGTTGACGAAGCCATAAGGAATCAACGTGGAGAGCCGGGCCTGCGGCACGGCCATGGTGATGAAGGCCGTGAACTTCTGCGCGTTCTGAGCGTTCTGCGAACCGTTGATCACCGCCCAGCAGTCATTGCGCAGCAATTGATCCTGCCAGACGATCTCGACCGGAGCCTTGTTCGCCTGGATCGCCGCGATGCGGCCGTTCCACGCGGTCGCCATCACCACTTCGTCGTCGTTGAGGAGCTGCGCGGGGATGGCGCCGGCGTCCCACCATTTGCTGACATTGGGCTTGATCTTCGTGAGGCTCGCGAAAGCCTTGTCGAGGTCGATCGGATAGACCTTGTCGGCGGGAACGCCGGTGGCCATCATCGCGACTTCGAGGTCAGCGTTCGATCCGCTCGCGCCCGACTGCAGGGACCGGGGCCCGGGAAAGTTGGTCGTGTCCCAAAGGTCCTTGTTGTCCTTCGGAGCCTTCCCTTTGAACGCGTCCGTGCGATAGGCGAAAATCTGCGCATACGGCAGCATGTTGCAGTAGAGCTTCTGGCGGAACGCGGGGTCGATGTTGTCGACGTCGAACAGCGAGTAGTCAATCGGCTCGAAATACTCGCCCTGCTTTTGCAGGTTGATGACGTCCGCGCCATCGACCTCGGTCACGTCGTATTCGATGTTCTTGCTGTCGACCATCGCCTTGACCTTGGCCGGATCGGGGCCTTCCGCCTCGATGACCTTGATGCCGGACAATTCCTCGAAGGGCTTGAAATAGGCCTTGCGTTGCGCGTCCTGCAGGGCACCGCCATAGGAGCATATGCGGACCGTGCCACTGCCTTTGAGCTTGTCGGGAATCGAGTCGATCTTGGGCAGTTCGACATCGGCCGCCAGCGCAGCGACCGGAAAGGCAAAGGGCGACGTAAGCGTCGCCGCGGCCGCTGCCGTCAAGCCATAGCGCGCGGCGTTGGAGATGAACTGTCGCCGCGAATAATCGGCCTTGTGCGGCGGCTGCCCCGCCATGGCCTGAAGCGCCTGTTTGATTGTCTCGTCCATTCTATCCTCCCATTTCACTCTGCTGAAGCTATCGGCCAACTGGGGCGGTGCGAAGACGCTCGGACCGGCGACGCAAGAGTTCTGCGCCGACCATCAGGCTCGTCGTGATCGTGATCAATAGCGTCGAGACCGAAGCCAGCGTCGGATCGATATCGAAGCGGATCTGCTCCCACATCCGCCGCGGCAGGGTAACCGCCGTCGTTCCGGACAGAAACAGAGAGACGAGCAGCTCGTCGAAGGAGGTGATGAAGGCGAAGACCGCGCCGGCGAAAATGCCAGGCCGGATCAGCGGCAGGGTGACTTGTCGGAATGTCGCCCAGGGGCTCGCGCCGAGACTGAGCGCCGCATATTCGAGACGGCGATCGACGCCATAGAGCGCCGAGGAGACATTGATCACCACGAAGGGCACGGCAAGCGCAGTGTGGCCGAGGACGAGAGCCAGCGGTCGGCCAACGAGCCCGTAGCTTGCGTAAGCGAAATAAAGGCCGATCGCGACAATGATGCCCGGCGCAATCACCGGCGAAAGGATCAAAGCGTTCACGAGCTTCTTGCCCGCAAACTTGCCGCGCACGAGGCCAATGGCCGCCGGCGTTCCGAGCAGCGTCGAGAGCGCGGTGACAGCAAGACCGACCCAGATGCTGAGCCACGCGGAATCCGTCCAGGCGGAGCGGGTGAAGAAATTTGCATACCATTGCAGGCTGAAGCCGGGCGGCGGGAACGTCATATATTTGCCCGAGGAGAACGACAGGGGGATCACGATCAGGATGGGGAACAAGAGATAGGCGAAGATCAGGATCACAAGACCGTAAAAGGCGATGCGCCAAACCGCGCCCATCAGCGTTGACCCTGGAAAATTTTCTCGATCCGCATCACGCGGGTGAAGCCGGCGAAGATCACCAGCACCACCGCGAGAAGCACCACCGCCATGGCGGCTGCCTGGGGCCAGTCGAGAATGTTGACCTGATTGGCGATCAGGATTGAGATCATCAAATCGCTGGGACCGCCGACCAAGGCGGGCGTGATGTAGAAGCCGATCGCCAGCGTGAAGACCAGGATGCAGCCGGCCGAAATGCCGGGCAGGGATAGCGGCAGGAGAACCTGGCGGAACACGGCGAGAGGCCGGGCGCCGAGGCCTTCGGCCGCGCGAATAAGCCGCCAGTCCAAGCTCTTCAATGTCGAATAAATCGGCAGCACCATGAAGGGCAGAAGGACATGGACCATGGCCACGCAGACCGCCAGACGCGTGTTGAGGAGCGGCAGCGGCTGGTCGATCAGACCTGTGGCGACTAAAAAATTATTTATGATGCCTCGTCTGCCGAGCAGCACCATCCAAGCGTAGGTCCGAACGAGGATGCTGGTCCAGAACGGGATCAGCACGAGGATGATCAAGAGGTTCGCGGTCGACTGCTTGCAGCGGGCCAGGAACAGCGCGACCGGATAGGCGAGCAGTAGGCAGGCGATCGTGACGATGAAGCTGATTGTTCCCGTGATCTGCATGACCCGCCAAAAGACGGGGTCCCGCAGGAGCTTACTGAAGACCTCAAGCGTCCACCCTTTCTCATACACGCTTCGGCTCAGCATGAGGAGGACGGGATAGGCGTAGAAAACAAGCAGATAGAGAACGAGCGGCGCGGCGAGAAGGGCGCCAGGCGATGGTCTGATCGCAGAGGCGCTGAGGGAGAATATGCTCGGGGAGGATTTGCGGTTAAGCATCGCCCTTGCCGCTCAGCCCCGCATGATGCGCGGCCAAGCGAAAGTCTATCGGCAATCCGGCGGCGGCGTCAAAAGTCTTTTAGCGCGTCGTCGAGCGGCTGGCTCGACAATCGCCTCGCGGCCTCATACTCATAAAAGCGCACAAACTCTGGTGAAGCAAAAACCTCGAACTCCAACCAACGTCGGTTCGCATCGCGGATGACGGTCATGCCTTCTGATCAGGTTCAATCCGGATTGCCTCGGCAGGCCGGCGCGCCGGTTTCGCTCCGCCATATCGTCAAGACCTTCGATCAATATCGCGCGATCGACGATCTGAGCCTCGATATCGAGCCCGGCGAATTCATCACTTTCCTTGGGCCCTCCGGCTCCGGCAAGTCCACGACGCTCATGATGATCGCCGGCTTCGAGCAGCCGACGTCGGGCGACATCCTGATCGGCGGCTCGGTGGTGACGCACACACCGGCTTATCGGCGCAACATCGGCATGGTGTTCCAGAACTATGCGCTGTTTCCGCATCTGACGGTCGCGGAGAATATCGGCTTCCCGCTCAAGCAGCGCGGCCTCGCCAAGCCGGAGATCCGCGATCATGTCCGGCGCATGCTCGATCTCATCCAGCTCTCAGGCTACGAGGCGCGTTTTCCCCAGCAGCTCTCCGGCGGCCAGCAGCAGCGCGTCGCCATCGCGCGCGCCATCGTCTTCAATCCGCCTGTGCTGCTGATGGACGAGCCGCTCAGCGCGCTCGACAAGCAGTTGCGCGAGGATCTGCAGCTCGAGATCAAGCGCCTGCACGGCCGCTTGGGCATCACCTTCATCTATGTCACGCATGACCAGAAGGAGGCGCTGGTGATGTCGGACCGGGTGGCGGTGATGAACGAAGGCCGCATCGCGCAGATCGGTTCGCCCAAGGCGCTCTACGACACGCCGTCCAATCGGTTCGTTGCTTCCTTCGTCGGCGAAGCCAATCTCCTCGAGGCGACGATCGTCGGCAAGGAGACGGACGGGCTCATCGTTCTCAAGATTGGCGAGGTTGAGCTCAAGGCGCCGGCGTCGGGTTTGGGCGCCACGAACGACTGCCTGTGCATGATCAGGCCCGAGAAGATCACTGTGGGCGCGTCCCCTGCAACCGATGGACGGCCAGTCAATTCGATGAAGGCGACGGTGCGGGAAACCGTCTTCATGGGCGAAATGATCCGCTATGTGGTGGAGATCCCCGCCGGCCTTCGCGTGACCGCCAAGCAGCAACACCGCGCCGAAACGCCGATCCTCGCGCCTCATGATATCGCGACCATCGAATGGGCCATCGCGGACACAAGGCTCGTGTGACGAGGCGCTGTCGCGTTTCCGCGAACGAAATCCCACAACAATTTGCGAAACCTTTCGTTTCGCTTGGCCCAACGGTCCCCCTTTGATTTTGCGATATTTTCAGTTTCGCCGGTGTCTGAAACGACGCGGTCGCCTTCGACTTTCGCGCGCCGCGAACATGCAGGCGGCTTGAAAGAAGGCCGCAAAAGTTACGCAAAGCGCACTCAAGCTGTTGAAATCGTTCGCGCATAAACTCGTGCTCAGGCAGCCTCGCTACCGCCGGGCGAAGACGGAGCCCGCGATCTCCTCCGCGTTTCGCCCCGCCCAGTCGAGTTGGCGGATTTGCGATAGGCCGCGCGCTTGAGCCTCCTCCAACGCGGCGCTCGCCGCCTCGTAGTCGATGGTGAGCACCTTCTGGTCGCGGACGACCTGCTCGCCATCGACAAAGACATGGGCCACCGCCCGGTCGGACGCCGAATAGACGAGCGATCGAAGCGGATCATGACAGGGTCGCATCGCGGGATGGGCGCAGTCCACGAGCACGACGTCCGCCTTGCAGCCGACCGCGAGCCGCCCGATATCGTCGCGCCCGAGCGCGCGCGCGCCGCCGATGGTCGCCGCGTTGAATATGTCGGTCACGCTGACGCTGCGCGGACTCTCCGAAACCACGCGCCCGAGATAGGAAGCAAGCCGCATTTCATCGAGCATGTTGTGCGGATAGACGTCCGTGCCGATGCCCATGTTGACGCCGCGCCGCACGTAACGCCCGAAGTCGCGCAATGCTATGCCGCGCCGCGCGAATACGGTCGGGCAATGCGCGACCGTCGAACCGCTTCTCGCCAAGGCCGCGAGGTCATCGGTCTCGGGCCAGTGCGTCCAGGGATGATGATCGAGAAAGATGCCGTGACCGATGATCGTGCGCGGCGAGAGGACGCCAAGCGACTCCAGCCATTCGATCGGCGTCTTGCCGTGCCGGCGGACGATTTCGTGAAACTCCGCCAGCGATTGCGCGGCATGCGTCTGATACGGCACGCCGCGCCTGTTCGCTTCGCTGAAGGCGTCGCGAAGAAGACCCTCGGTGCAGGTGTCGACCTGCGCCGGGCAAATCATGCCTGTGAGGCGTCCTCCGGGATATTTCTCCGCCTTGTCGATCTCTCGCAGCGCCGCCTCGAAAGCCTGATAGCCGCGCCGTTCGTCGAGATCGTATTCCACGACATAGCCGTTGCGCGTGAACCAGCGGCCCGAACGGAACATGGGCGCGACGCTGACCCGCAGCCCGGAGCCCGCGAGAATGTCGAGCCAGCCGTCGGTCGGCAGCGAGAGGTCGCACAGGGTGGTGACGCCCGACAGCAAGACTTCGGAAAGCGCGACGCCATATGACGCCTTCACGCCCTCCTCGTCCGGATTCAGGATCGGCAAATACTCATAGAGCGAGGTGTTGTAGAGTTTGGGACTTCCGACCTCATCCCACATGCCCTTGTTCATCGGCTCGCTGAACGGATGCGAATGAATGTCGATCAAGCCGGGCATCACGAGAAAGTTCGCGCCGTCGATGACGCGGTCGCTTTCGCCGGAATAAGTCTCGCCGATGAAGGCGATGCGGTCCTTCGCCATTACGACGTCGACGCCGGATCGGTAGACATGCGACTTGGCCTCGTCGTCCCAGACGACGGCGAAGCGGCAGTTTCTGATGAGCGTTGTCGTCACTCGTTGATCCTTGTTGTCCCGCCGGCTGCGTCAAGCGCCGAGCCATCGAGGCGGGTCATCCGCAGCTCACGGGCGAGAGGCCAGATACCTCTCGATGACGTCCAGCATTTGCGTTCGCGTCATCGGCGCGTTGTGACCGCCGAAGACCTGCGCGACCGGGAGCTCGGCAAGCCGCTTCATCGTCGCCCGATAGACCTCCACGTCCGACCCCGGAAGGTTGTCGACGATGACGCCGTCATAGATGGCGTCTCCCGAAAAGAGCGAGCCGCTCGAACGTTCCCAAAGCGCTATGCTTCCAGGAGAATGCCCGGGCAAATGAAGCACCTTGAACTCCCGAGCGCCGGTCTCGACGATGTCGCCTTCCGACACGAGCCGTGTCGGCTTTACGGGCGCGCGGCGGTACGTCGTGAGATCGTAGCCGGCGAAGGGAACGGCTTCGAGCATGAAGTCGGAAGGCTCGAAGCCGGACCTACGAAGCTCGGCGAGCTCCTCCGGGCTGCGTTTCGGAAAGCGGAGGCCTTGCCGGCCGGGCCGCGCGAGATCGTCGGCCTCAGCCGGATGCACCAGGATCTCACAATCGGCGAATTCCGGATGAGAGCCGACGTGATCGACGTGCGCGTGCGTCGTGAACACGAGTCTCGGCCGCGAGGACAGGCGATCGAGGATCGGCCGCAGCGCCGCTACGCCCATCCCGCTGTCGACCAGAATATCGCGGTCCCGGCCGAGGATCAGGAAACAGTTCGCTCGGACCCACCTGTGACAGCGAGGCTCGGTGATCCGGAAGAGACCCGGCGAGAGTTGCGTCACCTCGAACCAGGGGTCCTGGACCGGCAGGCTCGCGCTTGCCGCTTCGTCGGTATCTCTGGCGCTTTCGGTCATTGCGCAACCTTACGCGGCCCGAAAGAGCGAGGCCAGACGGCGCGCCACGCATGTTCGAGAGAGTTGGCGGGGGCCCGAAATTCTTACCTTCGCGAATCGCAGGGCATCGGCTAGCGCGAGACGATATCCAGCATCGGCCCGGCGCTGGATGTGGATCCGAATAGAGAAGCGTGCGAGGTCTGCCAGTTGAGTCGCCACTGCCCTTGGGTCCCCCAGACGGGCATCCCGTAACGCTCTGCGAGTTCCGGCAACACGCTGCTCCGATCGGAACATCCGGGCTGCGTCTGGCCCTCGAAGCGAAGGGAAATGCGAATCAAAGCATTTTCATGAAACAGGAACGCCGCGTAGTCGGAATCGTGGCGCCCCGCGGAATCACGGTACCCCGCGGCGCGATTTCGCAGGCATGAGGCGCCTTGGTAGAACGTTTGAAAATCGGGGACTTGGGACACCAAAAGCCAGAAATATCTCACGTCATCAGTCGTATACTCATAGGCGCGCGGGAGTTGAGAAACATCGTAGGGGTTACCCGCAAGTTCGTTAACTTGGGCTGGCGTCATACCGAATTTGAAGCGCCCAAATCCATTTCCAAACGCCGCTTCGAGGGCCGTCTCCTTTGCCGTGCGGCGACTCTCCCGGCTAGTTTTTGTTGATCCTGTCGCGTCGAGTTGCATGTTGCCGTGCCGGATAAGGTCGATCATGAACCTCGTACTCATCTGGTTCGGATAGGTTTTGAGAACCTCACTCGCAAGTTGCTCAGCTTCGTCATAGGTCGGTCCAGCCGTCTCTTGACCGGACCGGCGTAATTCGTCTCCGAGATGTTCGAGATGCGCCGCGAGCGCGACGGTGAGCCTCAGGAATGGTTCACCCTTCGACTTCGCGTCCGCTAGAGCTTGGCGATCAAACCTCACGGCCTCCTGTAGCGCCTGAAGCGCCAAATCGCCTTTCGCCTGTTGCGCCAACTCCCACGCGGTCAGATCGTCCACATTCGCACGCTCATCGATCGCCCCGGGGACGCTTTCAAGAAGGGTGCGCGCTTCCTTGATATCTTGACCCGCGTTGAGAAAGTCACCGTGGGCGATTTCCACGGCGCCAATTTTTCGGTGCAATCTGGCTTGATCCAATTGTGTGTCGGGGTTGGCTTTGAAAGTGGCCAGCGCTAGCCTGTATTCGTCCGTGGCGTCGATTATCTCGGCATCGAGATCAGCTGTAATTTCTTCAATTTCTGCCCTTAGAAGCCTGAGCTGTGGGGAAGTCGCGGGGATTCCTTTCAATTTCTTGCTGGCGTCGTCGAGCAGCTGTTTCGCTTTGTCGTAGTCCCAAGTGTCGCGAGTGTAAGCCGCCAACTGCGTGAGCATCGCTGTTTGGGTCTGTTCGTCGACGTCGGACGCGTGTTTCGGATCGTCGTATGCGATCTTGGCCCGGTTGAGAACCAACTGCATCTCCTCGGGGAGGAAGCTGGCAAGTTCCTGATAAATATTCAGCAGCGATTTGGTGCTTTTGGCCGCTGCCTCGGCTATTGTCGTTTGCTCCTCCGCTTTCTTCGCTGCAGCTTCAGCATCGGCCTTGTGGGCGTTCGCCTCTCGAGTTTTCTGGTCAGCAAGCAGCTTCTGCGCCGTGGCCTCATTCGTAGCCGCATCAGCCGCGTTTTTCTGCTCAACCGCGTCGGCCGCTTTCTGGTCGGCGAGCGTCTTTTCCGTCAGACCGTAGTACCCTAGAGCGCCGGCCATGATCGCAAACAGGACCGCAACGACCGCCCCGACGCCGGTGCGAAAGGCGATCTTTCGCGCGTCGGCAAGCTTTCGCCCCTGCTCTGTCTCGCGTTCGCGCCGCCGCTGTTCGGCTTCGTCGCGCGCGGCCTCCTCGCGAGCGCGGCAACCAGCGAGGTAGGCGCGGTCGGTCATATCAAGTCTGGCGGCGATGTCGGGGCGGCCGTCGAGCGCGAGCGCTTCCGTAAGGCGTTGGCCCTGATGCGCGAGCCACGAGTTGCCGCGCGCGTTTGCGTCCCAGTCGCGCGCCGCTCGCTTGACGCCCTCGAGAGTCGCCAGAAGGCCGAAATCCTCGGTCAGCCAGCCGTCGAGCAGGCCCCATTGCCGCAGCAGCGCTTCATGGGTTGGTTCGATCGTCGATTCCCGGGTCTCATCTCCGGTTTTCGAATCGCGTGACACCCGCGTGTCGACCGATAGCAGCCGCTCCTCGACCAGGAGGTCGATCAACGGCGCCGCCTCAAGGGGAATGTCGGCGCGCCGGGCGATGTTGCGTCGAGGGGTCTTGGTGTCGGGGTCGACGCCGGCGAGCCAGGGGATCAGCCCGCGCCGAAGCAGGGCGAGGCGCGCCTCGCGGTCCCGAGGAATGCGCGGATCGGCGTCCGCCCGCACGAGGGCCCGCTCGACGGCCGCGTCGATCGCCCCTTTGATCCCACCGAACTTCTCGTAGTCGACGAGCCTCAGCGCGCCGGTCTGGCGATAGTCGAGATAAAGCTGCTCGAGTGTGAAGGCGAGCAAAGGCAGCGCGTCGCCCGCACCCGCCTCGATGTCGATGAGGAGACGTTGAGTCAGCGCCGGTTCGATCGCCAGTTTGCCGCCCGCCTCCTCGACCCTTCGCGCCGGACCTTCGATCACGTCGTTATAGGCGCCCCGCGGCATCGGCAGCAGCGAGAACGCGACCTGTCGCAGGCCCTCGAGCGCTTTGGCGCTTTGGAGCGCATCGTAGGAATCGGAGCGGATGGCGAAGATGACAATGACCGTCGGATCATCGCCCGCCGCGAGCTGAGCGAGCAAAGCCAAGAGAGACTCGCTCTCCTCCCGTCCCTCGGCGCGGAACAATTCCTCCGCCTGGTCGATCGCAACCACGAAAGCCGGCGGCCGTTCGGACTCATCGCCAGCGTCCCGTCGCGCCGACGCCGCTTGAACAAGCTCTGCCAGCAGTGGCCGCAAGACGCCAGCTCCGGCCTGCACAGCCGTGCGCAATTCCGCCCGCGAATGCGCCGGCAGGATGGCGGCGAGTGCGTTGACGAGGCCGGTCTCGCCTGTCAACGCCGCGCGCCCTGGGCGAACCACCGGCAAGGGAATGAACTGCGCATAGTCGCGGTTGAGCCTCGGCAACAGACCCGCGCGCAGAAACGAAGACTTGCCCGCGCCGGACGCGCCGAGGATCGCCATCAATCGTGGCGACGCTCCCGCTCGAAGTCCTCGCAGCCGGTCAATGGCGTCGACAATCGGCGCGTCGCGGCCAAAGAAAATGCCGGCGTCATCTGCCTCTTGCGATTTCAGGCCGCGATAGGGGGCGCGATCCGGTTCCCTCTCCGGCGGCCAGGGGAAAAACCTCGCGTCGAGCCCTGCCTTCTCCAGCCCACGCTTCAGCCGCATGAGCCCAGACTGGGAATAGCCGATATGCCGCTCCTCATTGGAGCCTGGCGGCTGGGTGGGAAACAGACGAAGGTCCTGGCCGTGAACGAGATCGACGATCTGCCAGACGCCGGTCAGTTCTTGCGGGAGCGACCCGATGGTCCTGGTTGGATCGGTCAGCGCCGCGAACAGCTTCTTGTTGAGCCCGCGCGCGAGCGCATATTCCTTTGTGCACCAGCCAGAGCCGAGCCAGCTCGTCGACACGAGGAAGATGACCGCTTCGCAGCGGCTTGCGGCGTCGTGCAGCGCCCGCTCCCAGCGTTGCCCCGCCGCAATTCCCCGCTCCGGGTCGAGATCAAGGAAAACGTCCTTCCAACCTTCGGAGGCGAGCCAGTCGCGCAGCGCGATCGCCTCGAAATTGTCGTTGCTCGAATGGCTCAGAAATATCCGCGACATTCAATCGACCCTCAATCGGATCTGGACCTCAGCCAAAGGCAATGGATATCACCAATTATGAAAGCGGTGTGATGCAGCTCACGGTTCGTAACGAGTTGTCGACAAGGTCCGCTCGCGGTCCTGGCGAAGCGCTTGGCGGGGTCGGCGTGATTGACGCGAAGACGTCTTTGATCGGAAAACGAGCGCCGTCGATGGCTCGGGCCGCACGTCATTGGGACAGCTTCAGCAAAAATCCGCTATCGCCTCCCGTCGCTCGGACGACGGCGGCCGAACTAGGCGGTCCCGCCTAATGTACGGCGGCGAACATAACGGATTCGGACGTCGCCTCTTCGGGCGAAAGCTCTTCGACGATCCGCCCCTGTCTCGAGACCAAAATCCGGTCCGACAGGCTGAGAATTTCTGGCAGGTACGAGGATATGACGACCACCGCGAGACCTTCGTCGGCGAGACTGCCGATCATGTTGTGGATCTCGGCGATTGCGCCGACGTCGACGCCACGCGTCGGCTCGTCGAAAATGATCAGCTTTGGCGCCTGGACCAGCGCTTTCGCAATCACCACCTTCTGCTGATTGCCGCCCGAAAGTTCGATCACGCGAGCGTCGCTGTTCAACGTCTTGATGTTGAGCTTGCTCGTCCACTCGGCCGCCAACGCCTTCATCTCGCTCACGCTGGCGACAGCCCCGTGCGACTTGGGGCTTGAGATGTGTCCCATATAAACGTTTTCAGCGACCGACATGGTCTCGAAAAAACCATCGCCCTTACGGTCTTCGGTGACATAGACGACGCCGTCGACGACCGCATCCCGTGGGGTCCGGTAGCGCACGGATTTTCCGTTGAGGCGCACATCGCCGCCATGAAAGAGGTCGCGCTTCACGACGCCCGCGATGATTCTGGCGGTCTCCGTGCGACCCGAGCCGACAAGCCCAAACACCCCGGTGACTTGTCCGGCGAAAATCGAAAACGACGTGTTCCGCACCACGTTCTGCATCGACAAGTTTTGAACGCTTAGGACCTTTTCTCCGGGCGGCCGCACTCGGGAGTTGTCGCCTGGGCGACCATAAAGTTCATCGCTCAGCGACCGGCCGACCATGTGGCGAATGAGCGTTTCGCGCGTGAAGGTTTTCGCGTCCGCCGTGACGATGTGGGCGCCGTCCCTGAGGACGGTGATGCGATCGGAGATATCGAGCGCTTCCTCCAACGCATGGCTGATGAAGATGATTGAAACCTGCTCCTTGCGCAGTCGATCGATGAGCGTGAAGAGATGATGCTTTTCCTCAGGCGTCAGGGTTGCGGTCGGCTCATCGAAGATGATGACTTTGGCGTTGAGACGCACCGCGCGCGCGATTTCGACCATTTGGCGCTTCGCGGTGCCGAGCGACTGGACGGTCGCCGTGGGGTCGACGGGGAAGTTGAGGGACTGAAGAAACTGCTGCGCCTCGATATAGGTGCCCCTCAGGCGATTGTAGAATTTCTCGTCGCCCAGATAGAGATTTTGCGCGACGGTCAGCGTCGGCACAAGACTGGTCTCCTGGTAGACCATCGCGATACCGTACCGCCGCGCAAACGCGGGACCAGCGATCTCGATGCGATCGCCGTCGAGGCGAATTTCGCCCGCCGAGGGCGCGACCACGCCGGACAGGATCTTGACCAGCGTCGACTTGCCGGCCCCGTTCTCTCCGACGATCGCGTGGACCTCGCCGCGGCGAAGTTGGAAATCGATATTCTTCAGCGCGGCGACGCCCCGATATTCCTTGGAGACCTTTCTCATTTCCAAAAGCGGAGTTTCGGAAAGCGGCGTTTGCGGGAGCGACGGCTCGGTCATGACGCCAGCCCTTCGTAAGTCCGCGAAGCGACAATCCCATCCCCTTTGGCGGCAAAGAAAAGCCGCTTGTCCACCATGAGGCAGCTCGTGACGCCGTGCCGTCGCCCGTTTGCGCGGCTGTGAAGACTGGCGATCGGACGAAATGCGGGATCGAGACGCGCGACCAATCCGTAGGATCGGCTGGGCGACCATGGTTTCAACACGCCGAGCTGTCTGACACCGCCCTGTTGCGTCGGCTCCAGCGGCGTTGCGCCCGAGCGAAGGCAAGGCGCAACCCAGTGGTCAGCGTCCATCTCGCGGATCATGCGGCCTCGGTAGCCGTTTTCGCTGAGGACGAATTCGACAAGCTGGCTGCGCGGCGCAAACAGAGCGAGCCAGATCGTCTTGTCGTCGGCCCTCGACAGGCGGCTCGGATAGGCGGGAAGGTTCTCCAGCACCGGCTCTTTGCGACCGTCGGCGCCGTAAAAAATCCTCGTCAGCGCGCAACGCCAGCTCTCCGAGACCACGATTGAGCCGGCATCTTCGAGGAGGCCGTAAGGGTAGGCCAGATCGCCGGCAAGGCGCAGGGCGGCGCCCTCCCGGTCGATGCGCCATACGGAACCCGAAGCGTTCTTCTCCATCAGGTCGCGCTTCCAGGCCGCCGGCCCGTTGGTCGCCGAGCCGTTGGCGACGAGCAAGGCTCCGTCCGAAGCTGCCGCGAGCGCTGTGATGCAGGCGACCTCAGGGTTTCTTCCAAGCGTCGTTCCCCCGCGCTCGCCTCCGACGAAGACGATCCTGCCGTCGATCAAGCCGACCGCCGCGCCGCCGTCCGGCAGGCCGGTCAGCGCGCTGATCGGCGCGTCGAAGGACGCGATCTCTGCGCCGTCGGGCTTGTCGACGCGCAAAAGCGAACGGTCCGAAGAGACGATCACGCCATGCGAGGTCACCGCGAGGCAATCGGGCGCCGGCGCCTCGAGATTCGACGACGCGAGATCCAAAAGATCGTTGGGGCGGAAGGCGCCGTCCATCGGCGGAATCGTGATCGACGCTTCGCCGCGGCCAAACCAGCTGTCGACCGCCTTCTTAAGCGGGTTCATCGTCGCACTCCCCGATAGAACTCGCCCCAATAGGACGCGGGGCCGGTCCAGTCCGGGTCGGCATCGGCTAATTTGATTCGTCCGATCCGATTGTTGGTGACGCCGCCGAGATAGAGATAGCCGCGATGCTCGCGCATCGACGTGATCGCCGGGTGATTCTCGCCGTCCCGGTCCCACAGAGTCTCGATGACGCCGCCATGCTCATCGAAATGCACGACGCAGCCCACGTTGACGTTGGGGAACAGCCACTCATCGCCGGCCACGCGGCGCGCCATGCGGCGCCTGAAGGCCGGCATGGTCATCGCCATGTCGTAAGAGGGCGTCCGCGTGCCAGCGAGCCCCAGCCAATAGGTTCCGCGCGACCCGCGATTGATATTGTCGGGATAGCCTGGGAGGTCGGCGATAACGACCTCGGTCGTTCCCTCTTTTGGGCCTTCCAGCCAGTAACGGCTGATCCGGCAACCCCAGGTTTCCGCGAACAGAAACGACTTGTTGTCGTGCGCCATGCAGACGCCATTGGCGAATAGAAGATTGCGAAGGATCGTCCGGGTGACGCCGGTTGTGGGATCGTATCGAATAATCCGGCCGTTTCCACGGCCCTCCAGTGCGTCGACCACCCATTCCTCGAACCCGTAGCGAATCGTGGCCTCGCTGAAATAGATTTTGCCGTCGGGCGCGATGTCGAGATCGTCTGCAAGGCGCATGCGGGAATCATCAATGATCGACAACCGTGAGCGGTTGGTCTCCGCGGTTATTTTTTGAACCTTGCGAAGCTTGTCGACGCGATAGAGACCCATGCCGCCTATGCACACGACGAGGCTGCCATCCTTGTCGAAGGCCATGCCGAGTGGCCGGCCGCCGACATGCGCATAGACTTCGCGCTTCACGTAGTCGGGAGCGAGGAAGCGAACGATTTCTCCTTGCCGCACGCTGCAATAAAGGTTCGCGTCCTGGTCGAGAATGACGTCCTCGGGACCGTCAACCTCGCCCAGTCCGATGACCTCGACATCGCGAAGGCGGTCGTTCATCGCATAGGGCGAAGACGGGTCGGATACAAAGCGCGGAGCAGTGGGAAGCGCGAGATAGCCCGGAGAAACGTAGACCTTGGCGCGGAGGCTGTGTCGCCACCTCGTCCAGCGCACATCGATGGCGATCGCCATGAGCAAGACGGCCCCGACAACCATCGACGACGCCCCGTTCTGCAACCCGAGCCGGACCAGCCCGTTCACGAGCAGGGAGACGATGATCGTCCCCATCAAGGCCTTGCCCACCGAACCGCGGCCGCCGCCAACGCTGTTGCCGCCAATCAGCGCCGCGGTGACCGCGGTGAGCTCGAGACCAATGCCGGTGTCCGGTCCGGCGCCGGACAGCCGCGACGCATACAGGATCCCGGCGAGCGCGGAGAGGATTCCGGAGACGACGTAGGTGAGGCACACGGTCCGCGGCACGGAAATGCCTGCATTGAAGGCGGCGCGACGTGATCCGCCGACCGCCATGATGCGCCAGCCGACGCCAAGCCGGGTGAGCACGAAGTGCGCGACGATCGCAATGACAATCAGAAGCACGAAACTGAAGGGGACGCCCAAAATCGATCCAGCGCCGACGAAATCCCAGAGCGAGGAGTCGACACCGCCCGTCGCGATCTGGACCGAATAGACCTCCAGCAAGAGGTCAACGACAGCTCGAACGAGCGTCAGCGTGACGAGCGTCGTCAAAAACGCCCGCAACCTGAGAAAGCCAATGAGGAAGCCATTGACCAGGCCGACCAGCGCGCCGACGCCAATCGTCACGGCGATCGCCGACTCGATCGGCCATTTCGCAACATTGATCAACGCCAATGCGGTCACATTGGCCAGCGCGAAGTTCGAGCCTACGCTCAGATCGATCCCGCCGGCGAGCATGACGATCGTCATGCCGATCACGATCAGCCCGAATTCGCCGATCTGACGCGCGGTGTCGCTGATGTTTCCGACCGAGACGAAATTCGGAATTGCCGCCGCAAGATACAGAGTCAGCGCGATCAGCAGGCCGACAGGGATTACGTTGTCCGTCCAGCTCCTGCCGAGCACCTCGCCGACCACATGATCGGGGACATATCGATAGCGTAACCTTGCGGCCCACTCGCCGATCGTCATCTGATTTTTCCGGGGGGCGACAAAAAGATGCGCCGAACCGTTTTGCGGCTCGGCGCCTTAATCAGCCAGCCAATTCTTATTTCTTGAGATCTTTGGAACTCCAGCAGAGGCCGGGCCGCACGCTATCCTTGGAAATGACGAGTTGGGGGCTGTAGACGACCGCTTTCAGCTTCCCTGGCTGCTGCCCGGATTCCAGAACGGTCACGATCATGTCGTTGAGATCGCGTCCCTGGTCCATGACCTGATAGGCGATCTCCTTCTCGAACACGCCTTTCTCGACATTGTCGCAGGCCATCTGCTCGCCGCCGCCGGAAGTGACGAGCACGATCGGTTTGCCCGATTGCTTGATGGCGGCCGCCGCGCCCAAGTCCATGACATCCCAGAATCCCACCACACCGCAAAGATCGGGGTTCTGTTGAATGACGGTCGATATCACAGACTGAGCTTTGGTCGCATCCCATTCCCCGGCCTGGTTGGCCACAACCTTGATTTCGGGATGTTTGCTGAAGACGTTGTCGGCGCCTTTCATCATTCCGCTATCCGACCCGGAGGTCGGCTGCCCCTGCAGGATGGCAACCTTGCCGCTTGTGCCGGCGCCGCATTTGTCGACGACCGCTTGCGCCTCGGCCTCGCCGATCCCGATCCAGTCGGCGCCAACATAGACGTCGGAATTGTAGTTCGACCTCATGTTGATCTGAACGACGTGGATGCCGGCTTCTTCGGCGCGCTTCAGAAGCTTGGCGTAGGACTGAACGTCGGGATTGTGAACGACAATGACGTCCGGCTTCTCCGCGATGAGCGCGGTGATGGCCTCGGCGCCGCGATCCGCGCTGAATTGAGGGTCGCGGATCTCGAACTTCATGCCGAGACGGTCGGCTTGTTTTTTCATGACCGACGCCCACCCCTCAGTGAGGTCGATGCCCATTGTGACGGGGACGAAGGCGATCGTTTTGCCCTCGAACGTCTTGAAGTAATCGGAGCGCCGCGGGTCGTCTATTCCCGCGGCGACGGCGTGCGCCGCCATCCCCGTGAGCGACAAAACGGCCGCAACCGTTACGGCTATTTTCCTGCATTTCATAGCTTACCTCCCATTTCGATTTTGCCGCGCTCTAGATGTCGCCTTGTTGGGCAGTCTGCTCGTCGCGCGGGTTGACGACGCTGTCGATGACGATCGCGATAAGAAGAATCAAACCTCGGATCACGTTCTGCAGCGTGTACTGGATGTTCATGATGGTCATACCGTTCAGCAGGATGCCGATCAGCAGCGTGCCGACAATCACGTTGCGAATGCCGCCACGGCCGCCCGAAAGGCCGACGCCGCCGAGAACCACGACCAGGATGACATCATAGATCATCGAGGAATTCACAACGGCGGTGTTCATGCTGGAGACGGCGGTCGCGGTAATCAGGCCGGCCAGGTAGGCGACCGTCGCCGAAACTGCGTATTGCAGGACGATGATTGGACGCACCGGAGCGCCGGAGATCCGCGCCGCGGCGAAATTGTCGCCAATCGCGTAGATGAACCGCCCCTGCTTTGTGTAACGAAGGAAGGCGAAACCGAGGAGCGCGACCAAAGCAAAAAACAGGATCGGCGCCGGCACGCCGAAGATGAAGCCGCCGCCAATCCAGGCCATGCTGGATGCGCTGGGGGGCATGTACACCACATAGAGCGGGACGAGAAAGAACCGCGCGAAGCCATAAGCAAACGCGGCCATGCCCAAAGTCGCGAACAGAGCGGGAATCTCAAGATAGGCGATGAGCAGGCCGTTTGCCACGCCGACGACGAGGGCGAACAAATATCCCGACGCCAAGGCTAGCGGGATTGAGGCGCCGGTATTCGCCAGGTGAAACATCCATGCGGCCGACATCGCATAGATGGTGACGATCGTGAGGTCGATGCCGCGCCCGATGACGACAACCGCCATGCCGACGCCGAGAATGCCTAAGGTGGAGACGCTGCGCACGAGCGTCAGAAGATTGCCCGAGCTTAGAAAGCCGTTCAGAGCGAACGAGAAGATGCAAAACAAGGCCAACGCGATCAAGAGTACGATTTTCTCTTGAGTCAGAGCCACGCCTTGTGATCCTCCAAGAATGTCTCGACCGGGCTGCTGCTCTTCAGTGCAAGAGCGCGGGCTCGGCCGTCGCGTCATTGTCATACCTTGTCAGAGCGGTGGCAAGTTCGCTTGCGCGACAGCGCATAGGCTTTGCGTAGCAGCGCAAGAGGCGCTTCCAAAATACAAAGGGCCGCATGCCGGCGTCATGCCGCCGCGCTGTCGCCTAGGGCCTTGCTTTTCGCGCACTTGGAAAGATACTGGGCGCCCGCGTAGAACGGCAGTTTGGGAGGAAGCCTTGGAGGTCGTGTTCGATACCAAACCCTTGGCTGCCGCCAAACGCCGCCAAGCTTGGCGCGACGCAATCTGCGAAATCTACCTGCAAGTCGATTGCGCGGCTGAACAAGACAGCGAGTATGCCGGATTCGTTCGCGAGGCGCGGTTTGGCGATGTGACCCTTACGGATACGCTGCTCTCACCACAGTCAATCCGGCGCCAAAGCCACCACCTCGCCCGCGCAGACAAGGATTGCTATTACGCCGGGATAGAACAACTGGGTAACCTAACCATTTGCCAGGCCGGCTCCTCGTTCATCCTGCGTCCGGGAGTGGGCACCGTGTACTATGCAAATGAGCCCTATGAGTTGCATTGCAAGGCCATGTCGCGCCAGTTCTGGATAGAGTTGCCCCGCCATGCCTTTGACAGTCGCTTCGATTCCGGGCGTCCGCCTCTTTTTGCCAGTCTCGATCTCAGCCGCGGCCTAGGTCGCATCGCCGTCGAATTCTGCAGCGTCCTTGCGGCCGAGGGGGCGAATGTCGATCCTCAATCAAAGGCGAAACTAGGCGAGGAGTTCATGGACATCCTCGCCCTGGCTTTGACTGGAGAACCCGGCCGCCAGCCGGTTCACGAGAAAAGCGTCCAAAAGGCGCGGCTCCGGTCGGTGAAGGCTTACATAGAAGCGCATTTGAGCGAACCCGACCTGTCGTTGAGCGATATTGCGTGGAACAACGGTATTTCACTGCGCTACTTGCATTATCTTTTTCGTCAGACGGAGATGTCGGCCTCCGAATGGATGAGGCTCCGAAGACTGCAGCGATCCTACGATCTGCTCTCCTCATCCCGGTACGCGGCGCAATCGATCACAGAAATCGCGTACTCGATGGGGTTCAACAGTTCATCCCATTTCAGCAATCTCTTTCGTGCGCAGTTCGGCGTGCGGCCGTCGGACGTCAGGGGAATGTCTGCTTAGGAGGTTTCAACCGAAAACCCGTCGTTCTGAAAGAGCAGCTTCGGTTGACAAGCTTTGTCCGAAAACTTGCAACGTGCCGCGACACGAAAAAGGCCTCCGCAGAGGCCATTCTGTCTGATAAGTCATTGATCTAGTTTGGTAGCGGGACCCAGACTTGAACTGGGGACCTACGGATTATGATTCCGCCGCTCTAACCAGCTGAGCTATCCCGCCGAAACTCGACGCCTGAAAAGCCCGGCGTCGGCGAGCCGCCCCTATAAGGAGGGGCGGACGAGCCTGTCAAGGCGCGTTCAGCCGTGATTCGGCGTCTCCGGGAAGACGCGCGTGACATGGCCCATCTTGCGGCCCGGTCGGATCTCGAGCTTGCCGTAAAGATGCAGAGCGAGATCCGGCTGGGCGAGGATGTCGCGCCAGTCCTCAGCGTCCTCACCGATCAGATTGTGCATTTCGATCCGGCCGCGACGCGTCGTCGCGCCGAGCGGCCAGCCGGCGATGGCGCGGATATGCTGCTCGAATTGCGAGGTCTGCGCGCCTTCGAGCGTCCAATGGCCGGAATTGTGGACGCGCGGCGCGATCTCGTTGACCACGAGCGCTTCACGGCCGTGGTGATCGCGGGTGACGAACATCTCAACCGCCAGCACGCCGACATAGTCGAGCGCTCCAATCACGGAGGCGGCAATGCGCTTGGCCTCGGCCGCGGTCTCTGCACTGACGCGCGCGGGCGCACGGGTGCGAGCCAGGATGTGGCGCTCGTGCTCGTTCTCGCAGAGGTCGTAAGCCGCAATCTCGCCTTCCAGGCTGCGCGCCGCGATCACCGACACTTCGCGCTCGAACGCAACAAAGCCTTCGAGGATCATCGGCGCCGAGCCCAGCGTGCGATGAACCGCGGCGACGTTGGACCCTTCACGGATCAAGGACTGGCCCTTGCCGTCGTAACCGAAGCGCCGGGTCTTGAGGATCGCGGGGCGGCCGAGCTCGGCGACCGCGCGCACGAGCGCGCCCGCATCCTCGACGCCGACAAAGGGCGCGACCTTGTGGCCCAGATCGCGCAGGAACGTTTTTTCCGTCAGCCGATCCTGAGTCAGCGCCAGAGCGCGCGCGCCCGGCCGGACCGGCACGCGCTCAGCGAGAAATTCGACCGTCGACGTGGGCACGTTCTCCCACTCGAAGGTAACGACGTCGACGTCATGAGCGAAACGGGCGAGCGCCGCCTCGTCGTCGAAGGGGGCGATGGTCCGCGCCGCCGCCGCGTCATACGCTGGGGCCTCGGACTCAGGAGCGAAAATGTGAGTGCGCAACCCGACCTTGAGCGCTGCAATGGCGAGCATGCGTCCGAGCTGGCCGGCGCCGAGAATACCGATCGTCGCGCCGGGACTTAGGATCATCGCCCGTCGGTCTCGGATTTTTGGGCGTCATCTCGAGGACGCTCGGCGACCTCGGCGGTGCGTTGCGCCCGCCAAGCCTCGAGTCGGGCCGCAAGCGCCTCATCGCTCAGCGCCAAGACGGCGCAGGCGAGCAGCGCGGCGTTGACGGCGCCGGCCTCGCCGATTGCAAGCGTACCTACCGGCACGCCCGCCGGCATCTGGACAATGGAAAGGAGGCTGTCCTGGCCCGATAGCGCCTTCGACGGCACCGGCACGCCGAATACCGGTAGAATGGTCATGGCCGCGGTCATGCCCGGGAGATGCGCGGCGCCGCCCGCGCCAGCGATGACGACCTTGAAGCCTGCGGCCTTCGCGCCTTTGGCAAAGGCGACCAGCCGGTCGGGAGTGCGATGAGCCGAGACGATCCGGGCGTCGTAACCGACGCCGAGCGCCTCGAGCGTCTCGGCGGCGCGGCGCATGACCGCCCAATCGGACTGGCTGCCCATGATGATGGCGACAGGCTTCGACGCCTCGCTCACAAGCGCCCGCCGGTCCCCAAGTCGACGCGATTCATCGGGACTCGCGCTTAAAGGAAGGCTCGAACGGGCGCAAGTTGACGGGAATGGCCTTTGCGACGTCCACGGCGCGCGCTAGGCGTTTCATGCGCGCCTCCGAATAAGGCCCGCTCACGCGAGGCGACCTTTGGAAACGGGATCGGAGACCGCCGCCTCGGACGCGACTGAGCCAGCCGGCGGCGCGAAAGTTCCCGCGACGTTGCGTGACCCTGGCGGCATCCGCTTCTGGATCGCGATCGTTTTGACAGGCCTATGCGCCGGCCTTGGCGCGGCCCTTCTGACGGTATTGTTCGACGTGGCTCAGGAGCTCGCCTGGGGCGCGGCTGAGCCTTCTGCGCTGCTCCAGGCGGCGTGGCAGGCCAGTCCCGAGCGCCACGTCGGTTTGCTGGTCGGCGCCGGGGTCGCCGTCAGTGTCAGCCAATGGCTATTGACCCGGCTCACCAGCGGCAACAGCATCGACGTCACCGCAGCGATCTGGTTTCGAGCGGGCCGCATGCCACCGGGGAAAACGCTCGGCAGCGCGGTTCTGTCGATCGTCATCGTCGCCATGGGGGTTCCGCTCGGCCGCGAAGGCGCCCCCAAGCAGTTCGGGGTGGTGTTCGGCAACCTGTTCTCGAGCCTTCAGAAGCTATCGGACGAACAGCGTCGCCTGGTGGTCGCAATCGGCGCCGGCGCCGGCATGGCCGCGGTCTATAGCGTGCCGGTCGGCGGCGCGCTGTTTGCGCTCGAAGTGCTGCGCGGAGCGTTGGCTTTGCGGCTGGTCATTCCGGCGCTTGCGGCGGCATTGATCGCCACGGCGACGGCGGGCTTCATCGTGCCTAACGCACCGCTCTATACCGTTCCGCTCTACCCGATCTCGCCCGACGTGTACCTCTGGGCGGTCATCGCCTCGCCGTTCATCGGTCTGTGGTCAGTCGTGTTTGTCCGCGCGATCGCCTGGGCCTATCGCGTTCGCCCCACGGACTGGCGCCGGTTCATTGCGCCGCCGCTGGTCCTCGCCGTCATCGGCCTCGTTTCGATCGTCTTCCCCGAGCTGCTCGGCAACGGGCAGGACGTCGCCCAGCTCTTGTTCCTGCATCCGCTCGAGCCGGTCGCCCTGGCGGTCGCTGGTGTTCGTTCGGCCGATGGCGACGGTCGCCTCGGTCGCGAGCGGCGCGCCCGGAGGCCTGTTCACGCCCTCCCTCGCCGCCGGCGCGCTCGCGGGCGCCGCGTTGGGCCAGCTCTGGCTCTGGGTTCATCCGGGAGGCGATATCGGCCTCTACGCGCTTCTGGGCGCTGGCGCGATGCTGGCGGCGACCTCCCAGGGACCGATCTCGTCGCTGGTGCTGTTGATGGAAATGACCGGCCAGGCGCGCGCCTTCGCCCTGCCGATGATCACCGTGATCGTCATCGCCACCGCGACCGCGCGCCTGATCGAGTGGCGTTCGGTCTACGAAGCCCGGCTGACCGACGAGGAAGTGGCCGAGCGCTTGCTGGCGCGCGAACCAAGGGGCGGGTGAGCGTCGATCAGCCGATCACTTCCTCTGCAGGGCTAGCGCGTTGGCGCGCATTTGATGAAATGGGCTGGCCCAGATCGCAAAAGATCGCGGAGCGGCTTGCGCTATTCGCAACCCGGCGGTCAACGGCTTTTGAGTGAAATGGCGGAATTGACGCTGGGTCCTAAGACCTTTGCGCCAATTGACTAGGACCTTTGGGCCAATTGACCTCGGCGCGCCACGAATTCTACAACCCTTATGGTGCGGATTTCACCTGCGATAGTGCAATAGGGGAACATAACGTCATGCGAACGAAACTCATTATCACGACGGCCGTGCTGCTCGGCCTGGCTGCGCCTGCTCATCGCTCAGCTCTCTCACCCGGCGGGACGTACAACTTCAACATACAAAATTCACCGGGTACGTCGAACAACCCCGTGACCTTCACCCCCGGTACGCAGTTGATCGATGGCGGCGATGTCGCGTTGACCCTCACGATTGTGAACGCGGCTGACTTCGCCACGACCGGCGCGCAATGGATCGTGCTTCAGACTCAGACTGTCGGCGGTCTCGCGCTGTCGCAGCCGGGTGAAAACTGGTCGTTCAGCGCGGTTGGCCTTCCCGCCGCGATCCCGATCAACTTCATTGCGACTACAGCCAGTGGACAGACACCAGTGGGGCGAACATCCCGCAGACTGAACTCCATCTTCGGCCAAACGCTGATCAGCAATCCAGTGCCGGGTATGACCGGAACAGGCGAGGGCTACTCGGGCTTCGCTGCGGCCATTCCTGCTGGCCCGGCGTTTCCGCTTGGCGGGTTCTCTGACCCGTTCTCCATCGTGACCAACGCTGCTCGGCACCACCAACGTGGGCGGCGAGATCGAAGCTTTGGAGTTCGCACCCCAAAGCCCGCCCAGCGGGGTCCCGGAGCCTAGCACTTGGGCCATGATGCTTGCGGGATTCGCCGGGACTCGGCCTTCTCGGCTATCGCAAGACCGTCAAAGCCCGCCTCGCAGCCTGAGGCTCGATACAAGACGCGAAAAGGCCGCCTCCGGGCGGCCTTTTCTGTTGGGAATTGGGCCTGCGCGTACGGGCAAATTGCGGACGCGCCTCACGCGATAATGTCGGGCGTGAGCTGGTCTTCGAGAGCCGCCACCTTGTCGCGCAACAGGAGCTTTCGCTTCTTCAGCCGCTGCACTTGCAGCTGGTCGACCTGGCCGGCGTTTCGCAGGGCCTCGATCGCCGCGTCGAGGTCGCGGTGCTCCTCGCGCAGGCGCTCGATTTGGGCGACCAGCGCCGCATGGTCCTCCGGCGTGAGCCCCTTCTCATCCATTCTGCGCCACTCTACGCCAGCCGTCCCGAGGCCTCAACGCCGTCTATGCGCCCGGCGCCCGGTCATGGGCGCGAGTGCGCGCTTTCCGCACTGGCGTCGCGCTCTCGTCCTAATTTAACCATTTGTATCTGATACTCGGTTCCAAACGCATGAAGTGACCCGATCATCCCCCAAAATGTAGGGACAATTCACAATTCGTCACCATTTTGCCGCTTGCGCTGCTCGCAGGATATGTCACAATTTCGTCGTTAAAAACATGAGGGAGCTGTCCCATGTCGATTGATTCGCATCTCAGCGAACTGGTGCGTCGTCACCAGACCATTGAAGAAGCGATCCTAGCCGAAACCAACCATCCAGCGGCAGACGACGTCAAGGTTCACGAACTCAAGCGCAAGAAACTTCAGCTCAAGGACGAGATCGAGCGGCTTAAGCAGCAGCAAACGGAAACTGCGCCCGCGCACTGAGGCGGCGACGGAAACGATTACCGTCAGAGCGGCGCGGTTAGAGCGTCGCGCCACTCCTCGATAACCGCACCGTCAATCTCCCTTCGCAAGCACATTGATGCGAAGGATGAGAATTCCTCCCGAGAGGTCAGTCGCGCCAGCGCCCATATGGCTGCTCCGCGGACGAGGGAGCTGTCGTCGTCCAATCGGTCCACCGCGACCTTGGCGAGCGCACGATCGTTCGAGTTCCCGATCGCAATCATCACATTGCGCACGAAGCGCGCCCTGCCGATCCGCTTGATCGGGCCGCCGGCGAAAAGGGACCGGAACGACGCATCGTCGAGGCAGGCGAGTTCGGCCAAGGGCGGCGCATTGAGGTCGGCGCGCGCTGCAAGTTTCGCTTCCCGTCCAACGCTCGCGAACTTGTTCCACGGGCAGACGGCAAGGCAGTCGTCGCAGCCATAGATGCGATTGCCGATCGCGGGTCGAAGCTCCCGCGGAATTGGGCCCTCGTGCTCGATCGTGAGATAGGAAATGCAGCGCCGCGCGTCGAGCTGATAAGGCGCCGGAAACGCGCCTGTCGGACACACGTCGAGGCAGGCGCGGCATTGTCCGCAATGGTCCGATTCCGGCGGGTCGGGCGGCAGCTCGAGGTTCGTCAGGATTGCGCCCAGGAACAGCCAGGAGCCAAATTCGCGCGACACCAGATTGGTGTGCTTGCCTTGCCAGCCGAGCCCCGCGCGCGCGGCCAACGGCTTCTCGAGCAGCGGCGCCGTGTCGACGAACACTTTCACGTCCGTCTTTTCCGGCTGCGCCGCCGCGACCAGGACGGCGGCGAGTTCCTTGAGCTTGCCCTTGAGAACATCGTGATAGTCGCGATGGCGCGCGTAGACGGAAATGGCCCCCGTATCAGGGCGAGAGAGCGCCGCCAGCGGGTCTGTTTCGGGCCCGTAATTGAGGCCGAGCATAACGACGCTCATGGCGTCGGGCATCAGCGTGCGGAGATCGGTCCGCCGCTCGAAGGTCTCGGCCATCCAGGCCATGTCGCCATGTGCGCCCTGGGCGAGCCACGCGGCAAGACGCTCGCGCGCCTCCGTCGGCGGCTCGGCGGACGTGACCCGGCAGGCGTCGAAGCCGAGCGCGCGCGCCTTCTCGCGTAAGCGCGTTAGAAGTCGAGATTGGCGTAGGCGACGCTCGGAATCATCCCCGGCAGCCGTTCGGCCAGCAGCGGGCGGAACGAGGGGCGCGACTTCATTCGCGCGTACCAGGTCTTGGCGGTTTCGCTCTCGTCCCACGGCGCGTCGCCTAAATAGTCAATGCACGACAGGTGCGCCGCCGCTGCGAGGTCAGCGTAAGACATCCGGTCGCCGGCCAGCCAGTTGCGGCCTCCAATAAGGTGGCCGATGTAGCGCAGATGATAGCGCAGATTGGAGCGCGCCGCGCGCACGGCCTCCATGTCCGGGCCGCCGCCCCCTTGCGCCATGCTCATAAAGCGCTTGTAGACTTTCTCTCGCACAAGCCATTGACTTGCTTCGTTAAACATCTTGACGTTAAACCAGTGCATGAGCCGGCGCGTTTCCGCGCGGGCTAGCGGATCCTGCGGCATCAGCCGGCGATCGCCGAGAGCCAAGCCCCGCGTCTCATCCAGATATTCGGCGATCACCTCCGCTCCCGATAGGCCCGGCGTTTCGTCGTCGAGCATGACCGGTGTCGCGCCTTCGGGGGCCATCAACAGGAACTCGCGGCGCCTGTCCCACGCCTTTTCTTCAACCAGACGAGGCTCGATCCCCATCTCACCAAACGCGAGGCGGATGAAGCGGGAATGGGGGCAAAATGGGTGATGGTAAAGCGTGATCATTCGCGCCCGATTTGGAACGGGAAGAAACGGGAGTTGCGGCCACGTCCGCAATTCATCGTCGGACGCCATCAAATGCGGCGCTGCGGGTTAACCGATGGTTAACCCGCAGGGTCGGCCTGCTTGTCGTCAGCGAGAACGCGTTGCCGCGGCGCCCCATGAGCCCGCCGAACCGGAAGGCTCCAAGCCGCTCAACGGCTGGATGAAGGACGGGGCGATCCTCGCCGCCGTCCGCGCTGTTCGCTAGGCGTCTAGGGCGCCTAGCCCGCGATGCATAGGGTCAGTGACCCAGCCACGTCTTCACTTGTTTGATGAAGCCATCGACATTCGACTTGTCGAGGATTTGAGTGGGCACAATGATGAGCCCATTGGCGGGTACGAAGGACTTGTCCCCTTCGCTCCAGCGCGCAAGGTCCTTCATGCCCTGGTATCCCCATTCATAGGGCTGCTGAACAATCGTCCCGGCCACGACGCCGTTGCGGATGCCTTCCAGGGTGCCCTGGTCGCTGTCAAACCCCACCACCGTGATCTGTCCTGCCTTGCCTGCCGCCTGCAAAGCTTGGACAATTTGTGGCGTGTTGTACGCATAGACACCGATGAAGCAGGTGATGTCGCTGCGGGCGGTCAGCATGTCTTCGACGTTCCGCTTGGCGCGCGTCTGATCCATGTCGTCTCCGCGCACGTCCTCGATTGTGATCTTCGTGTCCTTGATGGCGGACCGAATGCCTTCAAGTCGCTCCCGCGCGTTGTCGGCGTTGGGCAGGCCAGCGAAGGCGATGCACTTCCCGCCCTGTGGCATGGCCTTGATCAGAACCTCAGCGGCCTGCTTGCCGGCTTCGACATTGCTGGAACCCAGATAAAAAGCTCTTTTGCTCGCGGGCGCGTCGCTGTCCGTGGTCGCCAGAACCGCTTGGCTTGCGACCTTGTCCAAGGCTTCGGTCTGGGTCTTGGGGTCGATGGCGCTGACCATGATACCGGCCGCTCCCCCCGCCACGAGGTCGTCCATGAGGCGGTTTTGAATCGCTGCCGAGGATTGCTCCGGATATTTTATTTGGATCGAGTAGTTCGGCAATTCGGCTTGCGCCTTCTTCATGCCGGCCTCCGCCAGCTTCCAGAAGTCGACAGCGCCGTTGGGAACGAAGTAGAGCTGCTTTTTTTCCGCGGCGAACCCGCTTCCCGCCGAAATCGCAATCGCAATGGCCGTCGTCGCTGCTAGAAACTTGAGCTTTCACGTTCGTTCGCCTCCTCTTTGTGCCTGCTTAGCTCTCGCCGCCCGTGAGTTTGCGGGCGGCGCAAGTCCTGAAAAATAGAGTTGTAAGTTGATCGTCGGCCGGCCCGGCCTGGCGCGAGGTTGGGGATTGGTCGTCATGCCGCCGCGCGCTTACGGACCGTTAGGTCGACTCCCCATTTTGTCCCTGGCGTGCGCAAGTCCACTTCGAGGGCGCCTCGGATCTCGTTCCCGCACCCTTTCATTTGTTCAACCAGATTGTCAATCAGATGATTGACAATCTCTTCGATGACATGCTTGTCAGCCGAAACGGAAGGCCCGATGACCGACCCGACAGGACTGAGCCGGAACCTGCCCCATTACGGGGACCCGGCTTTCTCAATTTTTCTTCGCAAGGCCTTCATCAAGGCCATGGGCTACACCGATGACGCGCTTGGGCGGCCGATTATCGGGATCGTCAACACCTTTTCTGGCTATAACGCCTGCCACCAGAATATTCCCGATCTGATTGAAGCGGTTAGCCGTGGCGTGATGCTGAATGGCGGCATCCCGGTACCGTTCCCGATCATATCTATACACGAGACCTTCTCGCATCCGACCAGCATGTATTTGCGTAATCTGATGGCCATGGATGCGGAGGAGATGATCCGCGCCCAGCCAATGGACGCGGTGGTGCTGATCGGCGGTTGCGATAAAACCGTGCCGGCGCTGCTCATGGGGGCGATCAGCGCCAACGTTCCAGCGATCATGCTCGTCACCGGACCGATGCTGGCTGGCAGCTGGCGAGGCGAGCGCCTTGGCGCGTGCACGGATTGCCGTCGTTTCTGGGGCAAATATCGCTCGGGCGAGGATCGGCGACGAAGATATCGCGGCGATCAACAACGAGCTTGCTCCCACCGTCGGCACCTGCGGCGTGATGGGGACCGCGAGCACCATGGCGTTGGCGACGGAGGCGCTCGGCATGATGCTGCCTGGCGCCGCGGCAGTCCCAGCCGTGAACGCGGAGCGTCGGCGGATCGCGGAGCGGACCGGCGCGCGCGCCATCGCCATGGCGACTGAAAAGCTGACGCCAGACAAGATCGTCACGGCGCGTTCAATCACCAACGCGCTGCAGGGTTGTTCTTGCGTGCGGCGGCTCGACCAACGCGCTCATTCACCTGACGGCCATAGCCGGGCGCGCCGGGATCAAGGTCGATCTCGATGGCTTCGACCGCCTTGGACGCGAAACCCCCGTCCTGGTCGATTTGAAACCGACCGGCCAGGGCTACATGGAAGATCTGCACCGGGCTGGAGGACTTCCGACGATCCTGAGAGAGATGAAGTCGGCGCTGCACCTCGACTGCCTGACCGTGACTGGCCGGACGCTGGCTGAGGAAATCGCGGACGCGCCGCCGAGCTTCGCTCAGGATGTGGTCAAGCCGTGGAGCAAGCCAATTTACAGCGACGGCGCGATGGTCGTGCTCAGGGGAAATCTGGCGCCGCGCGGCGCCATCATCAAACAATGCGCGGCCAACCCTGCTTTGCTGCAACACATCGGCCCAGCGCTTGTTTTCGACGGCCTGGCCGACTTGAGCGCGCGGATCGACGATCCGAACCTCGACGTCACGCCGGAGACGGTGCTGGTGCTGCGCAACGCGGGCCCGAAAGGCGCGCCCGGCATGCCGGAAGCGGGCTATTTGCCGATTCCACAGAAGCTCGCGCGGCGCGGCGTCAAGGATATGGTGCGCATCTCCGACGCGCGGATGAGCGGCACAGCCTTCGGCTCGATCGTGCTCCACATCACCCCTGAAGCGGCTGAGGGCGGTCCGCTCCGCCTGGTGCGGACCGGAGACCTGATCCAGCTCGACACGGCCTCGCGCCGTATCGATCTCCTGGTCGATGACAAGGAGCTTGCGGCTCGGGCCGCTGCTGCGCCTTCGGCAGCAGTCAACAAAGCTCTACGCGGCTATCATCGTCTCTACATGACCGAAGTCCTTCAGGCCGACGGCGGCTGCGACTTCAGCTCCTTCGTCCCGGAGACGGTCGCTTCGGCGCCATGCTGAATCCGGCCGGGGCTAGGGTCAAAACTCAATCATCGCCGGCCTAGGGCGAGAACAAACATTTCCGCACCTGATGTTTGCACCGCGTAAGCCGTTAATGTCGTTGGCAGGCGCTTGCGGTGCAAAACTCTTGAGTTCTGCGACGCCGATAAAGCTAGACTCCCCTATACGCCGTTTTTTGGTGAGCAATTTGGACCGACTGGAAGCTATGGCGATGCTGGTGTCCTCCGTTGAGGAGGGGAGCTTGTCTGCCGCTGCCAGAAAATTGCGCATCCCGGTCGCTACGCTCACGCGCAACGTCAACGATCTCGAAGCGCTGGTCGGAACGAAGCTGCTCATCAAGTCGACGCGGAAGCTCGAACTGACCGACGCCGGGGCTGATTACGTCGCGTCCGCAAAGCAAATCCTCGAACAGGTTGATGAGCAGGAGCGCCGCGCCGCTGGCGAATTTTCGGCCCCACGCGGTGAGCTTGTCATCACGACGCCTGTGCAAATTGCCCGTCTACGGGTGTTGCCGGTCATCGATCAGTTTCTCGCGCTATACCCTGAGATACGCATTCGGCTCATACAATCCGACCGCATTGTCGATCTCATCGATTCGCACGCTGACGTCGCAATCCGGGTTGGCCATCTAAGCGACAGTAGCCTCGTCGCGGCGCGCGTTGGAAGCTTGCGCGTGATGGTAGTCGCCAGCAAGGAATTGCTGCGCAAGCATGGTGAGCCAGAGACGCCGGAGGATCTTCGCGGTTATCCGTGCATCGTGTTCGACAGTCCCAGCCTCTGGCCATGGCGCTTTCGCAACCCGGACACGGGACAGATATTTACAATGGCGGAAGCGCCCCGGCTTCTTGTGTCGTCGCCTGACGCTGCGGTTGATGCCGCAATCGATACTATTGGGGCAACGCTCGTTCTTGAGCACGATGTTGATGCTGCGATCAAAGCAGGAAAGCTGAGTTCTATTTTACAAGAGTATGAAGTCAGCCCGATACCGGTTCATGTGGTCCATCTCTCGCGAAATATGCCGATCAAGCTCCGGCGTTTTATCGATTTCGCCATCCCAAAACTTCGCGAAATGCTTGCCGAGTTCGGGCGTATTCCATCGGTTTGAAAGCAATCCGCCGTCTCGCGTGATATCGAGACGGCGGGCCTGATGAGACAACCACTTCTACAAAGACGCGTTAGAACTGGGTCAGGCCACCATCGACCACCAGCTCCGTGCCGGTCGTGTAGGACGAGTCATCGCTTGCCAGGAACAGCACCGTCTTCGCGAGTTCATCCGGGTTGCCAAACCGCTTCAAGGCGATCTTCTGCGTGATGGTATTGGCGACTTCGGAGAGCACGGTGTCCGGCAGGCCGATCTTTCCGTAAAACGGCGTCGCGATAGCGCCGGGACTGACCGCATTCACGCGGATGCCGCGTGGCGCCAGTTCGGCGCCGAGGGTGCGAACGAGCGACCGCGCCGCCGCCTTGGTCGCGGCGAGGATCGACAGACCGGGATAACCAATCGTGTTCAGGAACGACGTCGTGACGATAATGCTGCCGCCCCTGCCAATGATCGGAGCCGTCTTCTGGATCGTGAAAAACGTCCCGGTGAAGTTAAGAGCAAGGTTGTCGGCGACATACTCCTCCGTCACGGCTTCGAGCGGGGCGACCGTGGTCGCGCCGGCGTTGGCGAACACGACATCGATATGACCGAACTTCACGCGAGTTGCTTCGACGGCGCGTTCAATGTCGGCCACCTTGCGGATATCGGCCCGAACCAGCAGCGCCTTGCCGTTGAGTTCCTTGCCAGCTGCGGCCAGACGCTCCTCATTCGAGCCGACCAGGACCACATGAGCGCCTTCGGCCTGAAAGAGCTTCGCGGTTTCCAGACCAATGCCGGACGTGCCGCCCGTGACGAATGCAACTTTGTTTGTGAGCTTCATTGTAGCCTGCATTAGGTGAAAAAATTCATTTTTGACCCGCAAATCCCGACCGTAGAACGCTTCGTTTCGTCGATCGCCTTGCTTGCGATCGAGAATGCGCCTAACCGCTAATTTGGGTAATGAGCTAAAATCGCGTAACATCTGACCGAAAAATGATGAGATGTTGGGTGGTGCAGAAATCTTGATTTCTGCATGCATCGACCGTTCGCTGCACCGAACCACGACCGGCTTGCTTAGCGGCGCGCAATTCGATTGAATTGCGACGGAGGAACAACAATCTCGTGACGCAGCCGCCCGTCCGCCAATCGGCCCCTGACCGCGTACGAGAGGTCGTCTCGGCGCTCGAAGAGCAAATCGTCCTTGGCTGGTTGATGCCCCGGGAGCGATTGCTGGAGGATCCCCTCACAGCGCAGTTCTCATGCAAAAAGCACGTCATCCGCGAGGCGCTGACGGAGCTCGAACGGATGGGTCTCGTCGAGCGCGTTCTCAACAAGGGCGCCACCGTCCGGTTCCTCGACCCCGAAGCCGTGCGCCAGATTTACATTGTCCGCGAGGCGCTTGAGACGCTCGCCGCCGAACAGATTCCCTTTCCGGTTCCGGCATCCCTGCTGGACGAGTTGAAGCGAATTCAGACTCTGCACTCCGCAGCCGTTGAGACAAATGACCATCGCGGAGCGTTTCGGGCCAATCAGGCGTTCCACGAGCGCCTGTTTGGCGCGTGTGGGAATCCCTATCTCGTGGAGATCATTCGCAGCGCCGCACAGAAAGTGCATGGCGCCCGCTTCTTTACCGCCGCGAGTCGTTATCACTTGACCCTTGCGCGCGATGAGCATCGGGCGATCATTCGAGCGCTCGAGCAGGGTGATCGTGCAACCCTGGTCAGCTTATGCAAGAATCACATCGGGCCCTCGCGTGACGCCTATTTCGCTGCAGTCGAGGCGCGGTTAGCGAATCCGATGTGATTGGTTTCCGCTCGGTCTGACCGAACCTATTCGCCGATTAAGCGGCGCAGGAAGCAGAAGTCGCGTTCAATCGCGTAAACATTCGCCTGTATTATCGAATATACCTGCGCACGAGAGTGGGAAGAGCGGCAGCAGGGCGATCTGCGCGTAAACTCAAGCCTAGAGGGCGCTAGCCGTTCTGGCGGCCCGCGCCGAAAGAACCGAAACCCGCAAAAGCCGAGCGCCATCTCGGCCATCAAAGGGTTTCCGGGCCTCTTAGGCTCCCGCCCTCGCGAGGCGTCTCCAAGATCCACCCCCCACAACCCATGCATCCCGGTAGCAACTACATCTACCCTTTCCGCCTCCAAGATACTGAAGAGATTGAACCTTTCAGATGCCTCTGGCCGGTTGCGGCCAACAAATTCTTGGCGGATCGGCGATTTCTCCATATACTTTCGCTGATGGACGTCCGGACTTTTCCAAGTGCGCAGCGGCGAGACGAGCGCCGTGCGAGGCATTGCGCGCGGAACCAGATCGGCGAAATGGAGCGAGAAGATTTTTTATTCCAAACGGCCGTAACCCATTGAAAAGTCCCGATTCGAAAAAATAAACGCTAGTAAACGCTAGCATTTTTACTAACGTTTATTAGCGTTTACTGGCGTTTAAGCGCGTTTATTGAACGGGCTTTGGCCCGAACCTGGCCGGCTGGGCCTACCCCAGGATCTCGGCCGACTGGATGCGCCGGACCTCGGCGGCGCTCATGCGCGCCCAGGCCTCGGCTGAGCGAATTGTTGGCGTCGATCGCCCGGCAGGCGTCCTCGATCACGAAGGTCTCGAAGCCTTCGCGGCGCGCATCGAGCGCCGAATGGGCGACGCAAAAGTCGGTCGCGAGACCGCAGGCGAAGATCCGCTTCACCCCGCGCGCCTTGAGCAGCGCGGCAAGGCCGGTCGTCGTCCGGCCGTCGGCCTCGACGAAGGCGGAATAGGAGTTGACCGCCGATTGCATGCCCTTGCGCAGGATGAGGAAGGCGCGATCGACCGCGAGGTCCGGATGCAGCGCCGCGCCGGGCGTGTCCTGCACGCAATGCTCGGGCCAGAGGGTCTGGTCGCCGTAATGAAGGCGTTTCGTATCGAAGGGCTTGGCGCCTTCGTGGCTCGCCGCGAACGAGGCGTGGGTCGGGGGATGCCAGTCTTGCGTCACGACGACATTCTCGAAGCGGTTCGCCAGACGATTGACGAGCGGGACGATCTCATCGCCTCCATCGACCGCCAGCGCCCCGCCAGGCATGAAATCGCCCTGCAGGTCGATCGCCAGAAGGACGTCGTGGTGATTGATCGAGATTGCCGAAGGCATCGGGATCAACTCCTCTTACCGCCACGGGCGTCCGCCCTCATTATGCGCGCTCATAGTCCAAAACGACGATCAGCGCGAACGTCAGCGAGAGGGCACCGCATCTGTGACGCGTCAGCGCTCTCGGTCCGCTCGCGCCGTCGTCAGTTCGGAACTTTACAGCGAGAACCGAATCATGCCTGACCTTGCGCGTTTGCCGCTTCGCCGACTGGCAGGAGGATGTCGCTGATTTCCGTCATCGATACGTCACTATCAGCCTACGAGGCGCTCTCGCGGGCGCCTCGGGCGCACGATCCAGCGCGCCGACTTGACGCCGTACCGGCTCCAGCGCATCTGCATTCCCTCGATGCCAACACTTGTTCTGCCTTTTCCAGCGATCAATCCTGTTCTCGTGCAATGGGGTCCGTTGGCCATCCGCTGGTACGCGCTCGCCTATATCGCCGGCCTTGTCCTGGGTTGGCTGCTCATTCGCCGGATCGTGTCCGACGAGCGGTATTGGAATGGAACGAAGCGTCCGAGCGCCGACACGCATCGACGACCTCCTGGTCTATTGCGCCTTCGGCGTGATCATCGGCGGCCGGGTCGGCATCGTTCTGTTCTACAATCCACAATATTACTTTTCCCATCCGATCGAGATCTTCAAAATCTGGGAAGGCGGCATGGCCTTTCACGGCGGGCTGATCGGCGCGCTGATCGGCGTCCTTTTGTTCTGCCGCCGCTACAAAGCGCCGGCGTTGACTGTGCTCGACCTGTGCTCGATGGTCGCGCCGATTGGCATCTTCCTTGGCCGAATCGCCAACTTCATTCGCCCTGAACTCTGGGGCCGCCCGACTGACGTTCCCTGGGCCGTTGTCTTCCCGGGAACGGACGGCCTACCGCGCCATCCGAGCCAGATTTACGAAGCCCTGCTCGAGGGGCTTCTGGCGTTCGTCATCCTTCAGACGCTGGCGCATAAGGGCGCTCTACGCCGTCCGGGCGTCCTCACCGGCGTGTTCGCGATCGTCTACGGCGCGGCGCGCATTTTCAGTGAATTCTTTCGCGAGCCCGATCCGCAGCTCGGATACTTCAGGTGGGGGTTGACGATGGGAATGGTCCTTTCGCTTCCGCTCATCATCGCAGGCGTGGGAATACTGGCGTGGAGCTTCCGGCGGGCAATCTCGCCATGACGCAACTCCTCGACGAAATCCGAGCACTGATCGCCGAGCGCGGACCGATCTCGGTCGAGCAATACATGCAATTGGCGCTCGCCCACCCTGATCTCGGCTATTACATGAACCGGGATCCATTCGGCGCAACGGGAGATTTCACCACCGCGCCGGAAATATCCCAGATGTTCGGCGAGTTGATCGGGCTTTGGGCGGCTGAAGTGTGGTCGAGCATGGGCTCGCCCGATCCGGTACGCTTGATCGAACTCGGCCCCGGACGAGGCACGCTCATGAGTGACGCGCTCCGCGCCGCACGCATTGTTCCAGCCTTTCGCAACGCGCTCGACGTCCGGCTCGTCGAGACGAGCCCGGCTCTAGCGGCGATGCAGCACGAACTGCTTGTCGATTTGGGTGTTGCAGTCTCTTGGGCCCAGACGCTCAAGGAAGTTCCGGACGGGCCCGCGATCGTGATCGGCAACGAATTTCTTGACGCCCTGCCCGTGCGCCAGTTCGTGCGCGTGAACGGCCAGTGGCGCGAACGCACGGTGCGTGTGAACGGGGACGGCGCTCTCGTCTTTGCCGTCGCCGATAAGGCGGAGTTCTATATTAGAGCCAATGCCGCGAACGGCGAAATCCTTGAAGTGAACCCTTCCGCGCATCGGGTGATGTTTGAACTCAGCGCTCGCATCGCAAAGCAAGGTGGGGCGGCGTTGCTGATCGACTATGGCCATGTGGTCACCCGATTTGGCGACACGCTGCAAGCTCTGCGCGCTCACCGCTATATCGACCCGCTCGTTGCGCCCGGCGAGTGCGACCTAACCGCGCATGTCGATTTCGCGGCTATGGCACGTAGCGCGAGCGCGGCCGGAGCAGCCGTCTATGGGCCAATCGACCAAGGCGATTTCCTTCGCGGCATCGGCATCGATTTGAGGACAAAAGCGCTTGCCGAGCGCGCCACGCTTGACCACGCAGAGGAATTCGAGCGGGCGCGGGCGCGGCTGGTGGGGAAGGGTCAGGGCGAAATGGGTGCTCTCTTCAAGACACTGGCGGTCGCCGACCGCAGGCTGCGCCCGCCCCCCGGGTTCCAGGCGGCGAGCGCCAAACCCGCATGACCGCGGCGCAGTTCCTGACCGCGGAATCGCTTCGGATTCCTGGTGTCGCGCATGGTTTTTTCACCCGACTCGGCGGAGTCTCGCAAGGTGTCTACACGTCGCTGAACGGCGGCGTCGGCTCGCGAGACACGCCGGAGGCGGTGACCGAGAACCGCGCCCGAATCGGGGCTGCGCTCGGAGCGGCGCCGGAGCGTCTCGCCGTGCCGTTCCAGATTCACTCGCCCGACGCCGTCGCGATAACCGAGCTGTGGCCGGAAACCGCGCGCCCCAGGTGCGATGCGCTTGTGACGGCGACCCCCGGCCTGGCGCTCGGCGTGACTGGCGCTGACTGCGGCATGATTCTATTCGCCGACCAGCGCGCACGCGTCATCGGAGCGGCGCATGCGGGCTGGAAAGGCGCGTTGACGGGGATGGTCGAAGCGACCGTGGCGGCGATGGAGCGGCTTGGCGCCAAGCGCAGCGACATCATCGCCGCGCTGGGCCCATGCATCGGCCACGATTCGTACGAAGTGGGTCCAGAGTTCGTCGCTGCGTTCGAGGACGCGGGCGACGACACCGCGCGCTACTTCGCCCCGAGCCGAAGGGAAGGTCGTTCGATGTTCGACCTCAACGCTTATATCGCCGAACGCGCCGGGCGCGCGGGGGTCGGAGGCTTCGAGGACCTTCGCCTCGATACGTACGCCGACGAGCGCCGCTTCTTCAGCTATCGTCGAGCCACCCACCGCAAGGAGCCGGACTATGGCCGGCTCCTGTCGGTCATCGTCATGAATTGAGCCGCCGCACGCGAGTTCCGGCTGCTTGACAGGCTGTCTGCGCGCGACCAATTAAAGCCCAACTCCGTTGTTTAACGACCGGCGCCCGTTTGAAGCGCGCCCTGAAGGGATTCCGCATGTTCGCTCAAGTCTCGGCGAATCGGTTAACCGAGGCGCGGGCGTGAGCGATCGGCGACTGCGCCATGCCGACAGCGCCGCCTTTCGACATGCGATGGGAGCCCTCTCCTCGGGGGTCGCGATCATCGCCTGCGGGGAGGACGAGGCGCGCGCCGGCTGCACGGCCACTTCGCTTGCGTCCCTGTCGCTGGCACCGCCGACGCTTCTCGTGTGCCTCGCACGCTCGTCCACGACACTCGCCCGATTGCGCGAGGCGCGAGCATTCTCGATCAGCCTGCTTGCCGCGCGCCATCAGGCGCTCGCCCACCGCTTCAGCGGACACAGCGGCGTGCAGGGACCCCGCCGGTTCGACTTGGCGCAATGGACCACGCTTTCGACCGGCGCCCCGATCCTCGCCGATGCGACCGCAGCCTTCGATTGCCTGGTCGAGGAGGTCATCGAGCGCCATTCCCACGCGATCGTCCTCGGCGCCGTTGTCAGCCTCAAGGAGGGCGTCGACGAACCGGTTCTGGCGCGCCGCCGCGGAGAATACGCGACGTTCGTTTGAAGCACGCCCTCCCGCTTGGTCACGCGACGGCTCTGGTCGGACGGAAGGCAGACCTTTGGCGGCTCCGAAGCGTCATGGCCGACGCCTCAAATGCGTCAGATTGCGCAGGCTCGGGTGCTGCTCAGGCTGAGCCTCATCCCTCGGCGATCACGTGAAAGAACGAGCCCGTGACCCAGCCTCTTCGCGAGCCGGCGGGTGCTTCCGGCGCCCCGTAGACGTCGCGAACATGGGCGAAGGGGTCGTCGCCGCCGCTGGCAACGATGGTCGCGTAGTGAAACTCGTGGCCGCGCAGGAGCGCGCTCTCTGGTCCAAGCGCGCATTGCGAAGCGATGCGGGCCTCCCGATAGCCGAGCGTCATCCGGCGCTTCTCAAAACTCGTTTCGACCCCCAGCAGACCCGCCATCGCATGAACGACGCCCGAGGCGTCGACGAGGGTTTGGCCCAACGCCATATAGCCACCGCATTCGCCATGCACCGGACGCGTTTTGGCAAAACGGCGTAAGCCATCGCGAAAGCGTGCAGCCGCGGCCAACTGTCCGGCATGCAATTCCGGATAGCCGCCGGGAAGCCAGCACAGATCGCAATCGGACGGCGGAGGCTCGTCGGCCAATGGCGAGAAGGGGACGATCTCGGCGCCGGCCGCTCGCCAGCCCTGCACGAGATGCGGATAGATGAACGAGAACGCCGCGTCGCGCGCAAGCGCGATGCGCTGTCCCGGCGGCCGAACCGCGATCGGCGCCCGTGCGGGCAAGGAACAATCGAGGTCGCCGGCCAACCCGAGAACACGGCCGCAATCGACATGCGTCTCAATGAAATCGGCGATCGCCTCGAGCCGCCCTTCAAGCGCGTCCGTCTCGCCCGCTTGCACCAGGCCCAGATGGCGCTCGGGCAGCGCGATTGTATCGTTGCGGGGCAGCGCGCCCACAACGGACACGCCCATCGCCTCGATCGCTCCGACCACGAGCCGGCGATGGCGCTCGCTCCCAACGCGATTGACGATCACGCCAGCAATCTTGAGCCTCTCGTCATAGGCCGCGCAGCCCTTGACGATCGCCGCCGCCGACTGCGCCTGACCGGTGACGTCGATGACCAGCAGGACCGGCATGCCGAGCGCCGCCGCCACGTCGGCCGAGGCGCCCGTGCGCCCAGTGTCAGCCGGAACGCCGTCGAAGAGACCCATCGAGGCTTCGCACAAAGCGAGCGCGCTTTGTCCCGCCGCCCGAGCTGCGAGCGCCGCCAGAAGTGTGGGCGTCATCGCCCAGGAATTGAGATTGACGCTTTCCCGCCCCGACGCTGCGGCATGAAAGGCCGGGTCGATATAGTCGGGGCCAGATTTGAGGCCGACCACGTCGACGCCTCGGCGCTTGAACGCACGCAGGAGACCGAGCGTCGCCGTCGTCTTGCCGCTGCCCGAGCGAGGAGCGGCAATCATGAGCCCGCGGGTCATCGCGCGGAGCCTGGAGCTGGATGCGTTTGAGCGCGCTGGTCCTCATCCGGCGCCCCTAGCCCGTCCGGAAGGGCGGGCGTCCTTCCGGACGCCCTATGGCGCCACGCCCGGGTCAAAAGCCCGAGGGAAGAGGAAGCGGACCACGCCACAGCGTCCCCTCTCCCCATGGGGCGCCCGGAAGAACGCCCGTCTCTCGACGGGCTCAGGGGGGCGGGACGGGGTGAGGGAGAACCGCGATTCGATTCGATGTCGACGCGCTCTAGGCAAATCCAACCACGCGCGCTACGCCAAGGCGCATGTCCGAGGCGGAAAGCGGAACGCCGCTCAAGCGTGGCTGGACGACGGGCGCCTGCGCCGCCGGCGCCGCGCGCGCCGCCTTCGAAGCGCTGCTGACCGGCCAATTTCCCGATCCGATTCCCGTCGCGCTGCCGAAGGGCTTGAGGCCGGAATTCGCCCTCGCCACCCATGAGCTCGGCGACGATTTCGCCCGCGCCGGCATCGTCAAGGACGCGGGCGACGATCCCGACGTCACCCACGGCGCGCTGATCGTCGCAACCGTGCGCCTCGCGCCGCAAGGCTCGGGCGTGAGCTTCCGGGCTGGCGAAGGCGTCGGGACGGTGACCCGACCCGGCTTGCCGCTGCCGGTCGGCGAGCCGGCGATCAATCCCGCGCCCCGCGCGATGATCCGCGCCAATCTCGAAGAGGTCGCCGCAACGCTCGACGGGGTCGTTGACGCGATCGTCGAAATCTCCGTGCCCGGCGGCGAGAAAATCGCCGAGCGAACCGCGAACGGGCGGCTCGGCATTCTCGGCGGCTTGTCGATCCTGGGCACGACCGGAATCGTCATTCCCTATTCGTGTTCCGCCTGGATCCATTCGATCCACCGCGGGGTGGACGTCGCGCGCGCGAGCGGTTGCGCCCACATTGGCGCCGCGACCGGCGAAACCTCCGAGGCTGCGATCCGCGTGCTGTACGGCCTGCCTGATCACGCGCTGATCGAGATGGGCGATTTTGTCGGCGGCCTCCTGAAATATCTGCGCGAGCATCCCGTCCCGCGCCTCACCATCGCCGGCGGCCCGGCGAAGATGACCAAGCTCGCCGAGGGCAAGCTCGATTTGCATTCGAAGCGCGGCGCCGTCGACCTTGCGGCGCTTGCCGAGCGCGTCGCGCATGCCGGCGGCCCGCCGTCGCTTGTCGCCGCGATCGCCGGGGCCAACAGCGGCCTTCACGCCTTCGAACTCGCCCAGGCCGCGGGCTTCGACTTGCCGGCGCTCGTCGCCGACGGCGCATGGACGACCGCTGCGCGCGTACTGGCCGGCCAGTCGGGCGAGCTTGAAACGATCGTCGTCGGCCGCGACGGGCGCGTGCTGGCGAGCAGCGGGTTTCGAAGGGTTTAGCGCGCTGCGCTCTCATCCGGCGCTACACGCCACCTTCTCCCGGAGGGAGAAGGGACATGGCGCGTGGCCCCTTCTCCCTCGGGGAGAGGGCTGGGGTGAAGCGCCGGATGAGGGTCTTCGCCATCACTCGCCCTGCTCCGGCGCATGGCCGGCGCGAAACCGGCGCACATAATCCGCGTTGTAAAGTTCGCTCTCGCGGAAATCTTCGGCCCTGAGCGCCGGGCCGACGAGGATGAGCGCGGTGCGCTCTATCGGCGTCTCGCGCAGCGCGCCCACGATTTCCCGGAGTGTCGCGCGCACGATCCGCTCGTCCGGCCATGAAGCGCGGGCGACGATCGCCGTCGGACAATCGGGCCCATAGAACGGCGTGAGCTCGGCGACCACATCCTTAAGCGCATGGATCGACAGGTGAATCGCAAGCGTCGCGCCGGTCGCGGCGAAGTTGGCCAGCGTCTCACGCTCGGGCATCGGCGAGGCGCGGCCCGACATGCGCGTCAGCACGAGCGATTGCGCGAGGCCGGGCAAAGTCAGTTCGCGTTCGAGCGCGGCGGCGGCGGCGGCGAATGCGGGCACGCCCGGCGTGACCGTGTACGGAATCCCTGCCCGCTTGAGGCGCCGCAACTGCTCGCCCATTGCGCTCCAGATCGAAAGGTCACCCGAATGGAGCCGCGCGACGTCCTCGGCCCTCGCGGTCGCCTCCACACAGAGCGCAATGATCGCGTCGAGATCGAGCGGCGCTGTGTCCACGATTCGGGCGTCCGGCGGACAATGGTCGAGCAGGGCCCGCGGGACGAGCGATCCGGCATAGAGACAGACGGGTGAGCGCGCGATGAGATCGCGCCCGCGCATTGTGATGAGATCGGGAGCGCCCGGCCCCGCGCCGATGAAGTGCACGGTCATCGTTGTTCTTGGGTCAGAGCGACGGCGCCAGTTGCGCCGTCGCATGGTCGCTCCGGGGATAGAGCGATCGCGCAGGTCGCGCCATCGGCGGCGAGCCGCGGCCCGAGCAGCCGTCCGCCCTCGCCCGCCCCCGCGAGCGCCGCGGCCTCGGCAATGTTCGGCGCGCCGAAGCGCGCCTGCGCGGGCGCGGAGGGCGTTAAGATGCGCTCGGCTTGCGCGTTGAGCGCCGCGAGCGGCAGGGCCATGAGCGCAACGCCGATGATGCGCGCGGCCTCGATGAGCCCAGGCTCATCGGCCTTGGCGGCAAGCGTGAACATCCGCCGCTCGCCCTCGGGCGCCCCGGTTTCTTCGAGCGCGCGACGCGCGAGCGCCGCGATCGCCTTGCCCGCAACGCCGGCGCGGCAACCGACGCCGATCGCGACGATCCGACTCGAGGCTTGCCGGCTCATGGCTTGACGAACCGCCATTGCACGATCGGCATCGCCGCCCGCCAGCCAGAATAGCGCCCGACCGGCTCGGCATGCGCGATCGCAATCTGCGTAAGTTCTCCGCTCCAGCGTGCGCGCCAGTCGACGCACGCGGCCTGCGTCTCCAGCGTCACCGCATTAACGACCAGTCGTCCGCCCGACGCGAGCGCACCCACAGCGCGTTCGACCATACTAGGCGCGCCGGCGCCGCCGCCGATGAAGATCGCGTCAGGCGGCGCCAAGTCGGCAAAGACGTGAGGGGCCTCGCCGGTGACGACGGACAGGCCCGGAACACCGAAGCTCAGCGCATTGCGCGCAATACGCTCCGCACGGTCGTGGCGGAGCTCGATCGCGACCGCGCTGTTGGCCGGATCGGCAAGCATCCATTCGATCCCGACCGAGCCTGAGCCTGAGCCCACGTCCCACAGCAACTCCCCGCGTCGCGGCGCGAGAGAGGACAGAGTCATCGCGCGGATTTCGCGCTTGGTGATCTGCCCGTCATGCTCGAACCATTCGTCGGGCAGCCCGGCCGCGCGGGGCAGGATGCGAGCGCCGTGTTCTGCGATCACCTCGAGCGCGATCGTGTTCAAGGCGGCGACGTTGTCGAGCGCAAAGTCTTGCGCTTCCGTCGTGCGAATTCGCTCGCTCAGGCCCCCCATCGCCTCGCAGATGGTGAGCTTCGATCGTCCCATGCCATGCTTCGTCAGCAGCGCCGCCAGCTTGGCCGGCGTGGCGTCGTCCCAGGACAGCGCGATGATGCGCGCGCCCGGCTGCAAAGATGCGGAATGATCGCTTCGAGCGGGCGCCCGTGAAGCGTGAGCAACGCGCAATCCTGCTCGCTCCAGCCGAGCCGCGACGCGGCGAGCGCAAAGGCCGACGGCGCCGGGACCGAGATCATTTCGTCCGCCGGGAAACGGCGCATCAACATGGCGCCGACGCCGAAGAAGAACGGATCGCCGCTCGCGAGCACACATACGGAGCGTCCGCGGCGCGCTTCGATGGCGTCGAGCCCGTTCTCGATCGGGGACGGCCAGATCATCGTCTCGGCTTTCGACGGTCCTGCCAGGGCGAGATGACGCTTGCCCCCAACAATGAAGACCGCTTGCGCGATGAGCCGTCGCGCGGCAGGAGTGAGGCCATCGATCCCATCTTCGCCGATCCCGACGATGGCGAGCCAGCGTTCCTTGCTCATGGAGCCGCCCACTGAAGCCGCTTCGTCTGCTCATTCTCGGCGGAACGTCGGAGGCCAGCGCGCTTGCGCGGCAGGTCGCCGATCAGCCCGACGTTGCGGCAATCCTGTCGCTGGCGGGGGCGACGGCCGAACCTGCTCCGACGCCAATCACGCGGCGCATCGGCGGCTTTGGCGGCGCCGAAGGCTTGGCGGCGTTTCTCGCCCGTGAGCACATCGACGCCGTTGTCGACGCGACCCATCCGTTCGCTTCGCGCATCTCGGCCAACGCGATCGCGGCCTGCGGCGCGACCCGTACCCCGCTCGTCGTCTTCAGCCGGTCGCCTTGGACGCGCAAGCCTGGCGACCGCTGGATCGAGGTCGCGGCCATGGAGAACGCCGTCCCCGCTCTTGGGATTCGGCCGAAGACGGTATTCCTGACTCAAGGTCGTCTGCAGCTCGCCGTCTTCGCGCAAGCGCCGCAGCATCGCTACATCGTGCGGACCATCGACCGCCCCGCCGCGATAGACGCCCTCCCGAAATGCAAGCTGATTCTCGCGCGCGGTCCGTTCTCTCTCGCTGATGAACTTGCGCTTATGCGCAACGAGGGGGTGGAAGCGCTGGTCACCAAGAACAGCGGCGGTGACGCGACTTACGCCAAGATCGAGGCAGCGCGCGCGCTTGAGATTGAGGTCGTCATCGTGCGCCGGCCACCCGCGCCGGAAGCCGAAATGCTTCACGACCTCGGCGCGGTGCTGGTCTGGATCGCCGATCATCGACGAACCCCATAGGCGCGTGGCGTCAGCATCCAGGGCTGCCCGCCGTCGCGCGCGATGAAGCGCGTCTCGCTTGAGCCGATGATGACCAGCGTCGCCATGTCGGCGAGACCCGCGTCCGCTTCGCCAAGCGTCGTTAGAGTCAGCGTCTCGTCGGCGCGACCGACCGCGCGAGCGAAAGCAACCGGTGTCGTTGTCGCCTTCAAGGTTCGCAGCAGGTCGAACGCCTGCGTGATGCGGGTCGGCCTCGCCTTTGAAGCGGGATTGTAAAGCGAAATGACGAAATCGCCCTCGGCGGCCGCGCGCAGACGGCGTTCGACGATCGCCCAAGGCTTCAGGTTGTCGGAGAGCGAGATGGCGCAGAAGTCGTGACCAAGCGGGGCGCCGAGCCGGGCCGCCGCCGCCTGCATCGCGGTCACGCCCGGCGCGACCTGGATGTCGAGCGTCAGCCATTGTGGATCGTCTTCGACGGCCTCGAACACAGCCGCCGCCATCGCGAACACACCTGGATCGCCCCCGGAAACGACAGCGACCATGCGGCCTTCCGCCGCTAGCCGCAACGCAAGCCGGGCGCGGTCCATTTCAACCCGGTTATCGCTCGTGTGGGCGCGCTGGTCCGTTCGCAATGCGAGCCGCTCCACATACGGGCCGTAGCCGACAACATCGGTCGCCGCCTTGATCGCCGCGCTCGCCTCTGGCGTCATCCATTCGGCCGGGCCGGGGCCAAGCCCGACCACCATGACGCGCCCACTCACGGCCGGCGGCCCCTCCCCGGCGCGAGTATGAGGGAGAAATAGGGCGCGGAATCGCCCTCCTTCTGAGACAACGGCGTAACGACCTCGCCCGCCATTGTCGCGCGCTCGACATAGATGGCGCGCTCCGCCATGCCCGTCGCGATCAGCGCCTCCTTGGCGCGCGCGAAGTTGCGGCCGACCTTCATGATCACCGCGGCGTCGGCGAGCGCAAGCCGGCGCTTAAGCTCATCCAGCGACAGCGTCGCGGGCAAGACGACAAGCGCGTCGTCTCCCCAGGCCATCGGCGCCGCCGCAGCGCCCCACGCCCCGCAAATGCTCGACACACCCGGCACAATGCTGACATCGAAATTGTCACGCAAACGAACGAACAGATGCATGAACGAGCCGTACAGCATGGGATCGCCCTCGCTCAAGAGCGCGACGTCACGGCCAGCTTCAAGATGCGTCGCGATCGCAACCGTGGATTCCTTGTAGAAACGCGCCAGCGCCTCGCGATAGGGCGGATCGTCGAAATGCGTTTCGTCGGTCATCGGGTAATAGAGCGGCAACTCGACATGCGAGGATTTGAGCCAACAGTCGACGATCGCGCGCGCGTTGCCGCGCCGTCCAGCCTTCGCAAAGAAGGCGACGACCGGCGACGCGGCGATGACCTTTGTAGCCTTGACGGTGAGCAGATCGGGATCGCCGGGGCCTATGCCGACCCCATAGAGACAGCCAAACGCACTCATTCGATGTCGCTCGCCAGCGCATTCACGGCCGCCGCCGCCATCGCGCTACCGCCTTTGCGCCCGCGCATGACGATGGCCGGCAGGCCGCTCTCGATCAGCGCCTCTTTTGATTCCGCCGCGCCGACGAAGCCGACCGGCATGCCGATGATCGCGGCAGGACGCGGCGCGCCGGCAGAGATCAGTTCGAGGAGCCGAAACAAAGCGGTCGGCGCATTGCCGATGGCAACCACGCAGCCGCCAAGCCGCGGCAGCCAGAGCTCGATCGCCGCCGCTGTGCGTGTCGTGCCGAGCTTCGCGGCGAGTTCAGGCGTAGAAGGATCGCTGAGCGTGCAGATCACGTCATTGGTGGCAGACAGGCGCGCACGTGTGACCCCTTCGGCCACCATGCGCGCATCGCAGAAGATGGGCGCTCCCGCGCGAAGCGCATCGCGCGCCGCCTCAGCCGTGCTCGACGAGAAGACGAGATCGGCAGCGGCCTCCACCATGCCGCAGGCATGGATGACCCGCACGGCGACGCGTTCTTCGATTGCCGAGAAACGGGCAAGGTCGGCTTCGCCGCGAATGATGGCGAAGGATCGGCGATAGATCGCGGCGGCGTCCTTTTCGTATGCGTAGCTCGACTTCACGACGCCCTCTCGGCCCCGAACGTCCTCGCACCCTCATTGGCGAGGAGGCGCTCCACCTCTGAGCCCGACAGGCTGCGCCGCACCGCCGGATCGCCGGCTCTGGCGCCAAGGATGAGATCGTAGCCGGTCGCAGTCGCCGTCAAGGTCGCCGCCGTCGCAGCGGGCCTGGCGCATCCTTTGGCGCAGCCGCTGACGTGGAGAATGACGCCGTCTCCCTTGGGCAACACGGCCGCCCAGCGCGTGGCGTCATAGCGCACGCTTCGGTGGCCGTGCATACAGGCCGGAGCGCCCGGACAAGCGGCGATGCGCAGGCGCGGGTCTTCCGCACCGACGATAAATCCGGGCTCAATCATTGAATCGACCAGCGACTCTGCGCCGCGCCAGTCGAGGCCGGCAATCAGGAATGCTCGCCAGGGCGTCAGCCTGAGGCCGCTCGCGCCAAGCGCCCGCGCGCGTTCGATTAGCGCCTCGAAGCGAACCGCGTCGATTTCGCCGAAGGGCGCCGCAACGCCGACGACGGCCGTTTCGCCGAATTCTCGCACACCGAGGATGTCACGCAACACAGCGCGTCGTTGCGAACGGGCGCTCGGCATTGTCTCACAATGCGCCTCTGCAAACACGACGGAAGCGCCTGTCCGCTCGACCAGTGCGCGCATCCGCCGCGTCGCGGCTTCGCCATCGCCCGCGAGGGCGAGGAACGCCCGGCCGAGCCGGGCCGCGACCTCGCCCACTTCGGCCGGCGCGCATCGCGCGGCCAGTGCGTCGGCGCCCGCAAGAAACACGGCGAGCGTCCCATCGTGCAACGCTTCAAAGCGGATGTCCGCCTCGACGTCCCCAAGCGGCAAGCGGCCAAGCGCGTCAAAGACGAAGCTGAACTTGGCCGGCAACTGCCGCAAGGCTTGGTCCTCCGCGAGCCGCTTTTCCAGGGCGGCAACGCTCGGTCCGAGGTCGAGCAGAGCTTCCGGATCGAGGTCGTCCAGCGGACTTGCAAGGATATTGCGCAAGCGCTCGATCTCGGGGTCAGTGTCGATGAGTCCCGCATTCTCAAGCCGCGCATGCAGGTCGGGCACTGTCCGCTCACTCAAGCCGCGCAAATGCAGATTGGCGCGGGCTGTAAGGCCGATCGCGCCGTTGCCGCAGCGAATTGCCGCATCCGCGAGCGCGGCGGCCTGATCGAGCGACAGCTGTCCTCTTGGCGCGCGCACACGCGCAAGCAGTCCGTCGCCGGTCTCCATCGGTTTGAGCGCGCCTGGACACCAGCCCTTGCGGTAGGAGGCGGCGGGGCGCAAGTCGTGGGCGCGCAAGGTGACCGCGCTCATGCGGCCTCCAGCAGCACGGAAGCCAGAATGCGTGCGCTTGAATTGCGGCGCGAGAGCCAGAATCCGCGCTTCGCCGCCTCCTCGAACACCCCTGCCATGTGAGACGCGGCTTGATGATTGGCGCTCACCAGAAACGCCCGCACGGACTCGTCGCCGAGCGTGGCGTCGAACATGAGATCGAACTGCGCGCTGGCGACCGCGTCGGTCAGCGCGGCGAAACAATAGAGATTGTCCAGCGACTGGGCGATTTCCGCCGCGCCGCGATGGCCGTGGCGCATCTGGCCCTGAAGCCAGCGCGGATTGGCTGCGCGTCCCCGGAGAGAGCGCGCGATCTCTTGGCCCAAGGTTCGGATCTTGGGGGCGCCGGGGATGGTCGAGTTCGAGATGATAGAGCGCCGGGTTCGCTCCCGTCTCCCCCGCTGCGGCGGCGAACCCCCCTTCATGCTCGGCGAAGGCGTCAGCGTCCAGCGCGTCCTGACCTGGCAAGTCCTGTACATGAACGAAAGCCTCGGCGCTGGCGACTCTCGTTCGAAACTCCGCCGCAGCTTCGCGCGCCTCGCCTTCGCCCTCGTAGGCATGGCTGGTTGCGGCGAGATAAGCCTCCGCCAGTTCGGACCGTTCCGCCCACTCGCCTCGCGCAATGCGCGCGCCAAGCCCGACGCCGTAAGCGCCGGGCGCCGCGCCGAAGATGCGCGCCGCGCCTTGAAGACCGGCGAGCGGATTGTCCTCGGCGCTCTCTTCGAGCGCCGCGACGGCGCGAACGGCGGCAGAGAAGAGCGCGACCTGGCTCGGAAAGACGTCGCGGAACAGGCCGGAAATGCGCAGCGTCACGTCGACCCGTGGCCGACCGACCATGGCCAGCGGCAAAACCTCGAATCCGCTCACGCGAGTCGACGCAGCGTCCCAGGTTGGCCGGCAACCGATGAGGGCGAAGGCTTGGGCGAGATCGTCGCCGCCGGTGCGCATGGTGGCCGAGCCCCACAGGTCAAGCACGATGCGCTTCGGCCATTCGCCGTGGTCCTGCGCGTAACGCTTGCAGATCTCTTCGGCCGCGCGCCGACCGATCTCCCAGGCGTTGCGGGTTGGCGCCGCCCGCGGATCAATGGCGTAAAGATTGCGGCCGGTCGGCAGAACGTCGAGGCGGCCGCGCGCCGGCGCGCCAGCCGGCCCGGGCGACACGAACTGTCCGCCAAGCGCGCGCAAGAGGCCGAGGGACTCGGCGGCCCCGCAGGCGGCCACGCGCTCCCCTAACCCTTCTCCCTCCGGGAGAAGGTAGCCGACTAAGTCGGCCGGATGAGGGTTCGTGACCGATGCGTGGATCGCCCTACGAGAATCCCTCACCCCCGATCCCTCTCCCGTAGGAGAGGGGAGAGCGAAGCCGTCAGCGCCATCGGGAGATCTTCCGAACACGTGCAAGCCGTCGCCGATCCGCATCTCCTTCATGTCGCAGAGCCAGGCGTCGAGGGCAACGAGCGCCTCCTCTGGTGGCTTGTCATCGGCAGCGCATTCCTTGAGGAGCCCGCTGTCACGGCCCTGCTCGAGAATGAGTGCTGCAATGGCGCGCGCCCGGCGCGGATCAAGCGCCTGCGCTTCGGCGAATTCGTCGTACAATCCCTCAAGCTCGAGCGCGGCGCCGTACGCACCGGCGGCGATCAACGGCGGCGTCAGATGGCCGATCGTAACCGCGCTGATGCGGCGCTTGGCCTGCGCGGCTTCGCCCGGATTATTGACGATGAACGGATAGATGACCGGCGTCGGACCAAGCAGAACTTCGGGCGCGCAACTCTCGCTAAGCGCGACCGCCTTGCCTGGCAACCATTCGAGCGTTCCGTGCGCGCCGAGCTGAATGATCGCGTCGACTTTCTCCTTGCGGGTGAGCCAGAAGTGGAACGCGACATAGGCGTGGCGCGGCGGCAAGTTGAGATTGTGATAATCGCCCTTGCGCGAGGGCGCGTCGCCCCGGTCAGGCTGAACCGTGACGACGAGCTTGCCAAGCCGCACGAAGCGAAACTGAAACGCCCCCTCGATCGCGTCGCGGTCATCGGCAGGGTCGCCCCACGCGGCGAACAAGGATTGCCGGAAGTCCACCGGGGTTGTAGCCAGCTCGGCCTCGTATTCGGCCAGCGTCAGCGCCGCCTCAAGCGGCCCTTCAGCCAGAACCGCGATGAGTGACGGCGCGTCCAGACCGCTCGTCACATCATAGCCCGCGGCTCGTAGAGTCTCGCAAATAACGATGGCGCTCGCGGGCGTATCGAGGCCGACCGCATAGCCGGTGCGTCCGCCGCGCGCTGGGTAATCCGGCAGCACGCAAGCGAGGCGCCTGTCTGACGGCAATTTGCGCCCGAGGCCCGCCCAGCGGAGAGCAAGTTCGGCAGCAAAGTCGACGCGGTCAGCCAGCGGCTGATGCGCGAGCGCGGCGAACTCGGTCTGCGCGTCGCGCGCGCTGGCCGCCTTGAATGAGATGGCGCGCGTCAGGATTCGTCCGTCGATCTCCGGCAGCGCCACATGCATCGCGAGATCCGAAGGCCCAAGTCCGCGCTGAGAGCCGCGCCAAGCGTCCAGGCTCACCCGCGCAAGCACGACTTGCATGATCGGCGCGTCGACCGCGTCGAGCGCCGTTCCGTCTCCTCCGTCCAGACGCGCTGAGAACGCGGTGGCGTTGAGCACAACGTCAAAGCCGCGCCCGGCGAGAAAGGCGCGCAAGGGCGCCAGCGCCGCCTCGTCCTTGAGGCTAGTCACGAAAAGGCTTGTGACCGCGAACCCCTTTTCGTGAAGCGCCCGCGCCAGCGCCTCAATGGGGGCAAGATCGTTGGCGAGATAGATGGAGCGATAGAAAACGATGAGGGCGCGCGCTGCGCCCTGGCCCGCCTCAAAACAGGCGGCATCGAACCGGCCAAAGGCGCTGACCGGGACCGGTGGCAAAGCGGCCACCGCGCCACCGATTTCGGGAGGCAAGAAACGCAAGGCACGCCGCCATATTGTCAGGGCCACCCTCGTCGAAATAGCGCCAGATCTGCAGGACCGCGTCGGGATCGAGTGTCGAGGCTTCGTCAAGGCGCGCGTCCCGTCGCCGGTCCCCCGGCAGGAGCGCCAGTTTGACGCCACTCCGGCGGGCGAGCGCTTGGAGTTCATCGACGCCGTAGCGCCAATAGTCGGCGCCCCCCAACACCCGCGCGACTACGAGCTTGGCGCATGCACACACCTTCTCCAAATAGAGGTCGACCGAGAAGGGATGGCGCAACGCCGCAAGCGAAGCGATCCTCATCGTCGGCTTCGGGTCGGGAAAGCCGTCATAGGCGCGCACCAGCGCGTTGAGGTCGCTGTCAGAAAAAGACAGGAACACGACGTCAGCCGGCGTCTGACCGAGATCGAGCGCTTCGACTGTCTCGTCGAGCGTCCTTACCTCGATCCGGGGAACGTGCATTGGGAAATGCTCGTCAGGCGCCGAGCGCCGATGCGACGGCCCCGCGGTCGACGCCTCGCTCAGCGATCACGACAAGGCGGCTCAGCCTCGGCTCCCCCACACCCCAGGGCCGGTCGAAGTCGCGACGGAAGCGTTGCCCTACGCCTTGCACCAGCATCCGCAACGGCTTGCCGGCGACTTCGATAAAGCCTTTGACGCGCAAGATGTCGTGGGCGCGTGTCGCCGCGACGAGTTGCTCGATCAGCGTGTCAGGATCGCGCACAGTTGGGATCGTGACGACGAACGTGTCAAAGTCGTCGTGATCGTGCTCGCCTTCGGCGTCATGGTGCGAGGGGCGTGCGGCGAGATCGTCCTCCGCCGCCGCGCTGATGCCGAGCAAGACATCGGCGCCGATTGCGCCTTCGCGCGCGGACGCAATCTTGACTGTGCGCGGCACAGTGGCGGCAATCTGCGCCTTGAGGGCTTCGAGCTGGTCTTTGTCGATGAGGTCGGCCTTGTTGAGCACGACGAGATCAGCGCTCATAAGCTGATCCTCATAGACCTCTTCAAGCGGGTTGTCGTGATCGAGTGATGGGTCGGCCAAACGCTGTTCGGCGACGCGCGCAGGATCGTCGGCGAAACGTCCCTCGGCGACAGCGGCGGCGTCAACCACCGCAACGACGCCATCGACCGTGAGCCTCGAGCGTAGGTCCGGCCAGTCGAACGCTTTGATGAGCGGCTTGGGCAACGCGAGGCCTGAGGTTTCGACGATGATGTGATCCGGCTTTGGCTCGCGAGCGAGCAGCGCCGTGATCGCGGGCACGAAATCATCGGCCACCGTGCAGCAGATGCAGCCGTTAGCCAAGCTCGATGATCGCGTCTTCCGGGCAGGCCGCGTCCGAGCAGCTCTTGATGAGGTCGCCGTCGACGCCGACGTCGCCGAATTCGTTGATGATGAACGCCAGCCGCCGCCCGCCGGCATTGGCCATGAGATGGCGGATCAGCGTCGTCTTGCCGGCGCCGAGAAAGCCGGTGACGATAGTGACGGGCGTTTTGGCGAGCATTCGGAGCTGATCCTTAAGCGGGCGCCATTCCAACGGACGCAAGCGGAGGCGTCCGGGAAACGACGCCTTTGCGAAAGCAGAGAGGCCTATCACGCCAGGGAACGATACCGTCCGGCGAAGCTGCGTAGCGGCGGGCGCCAATGACGATGTCATCGAGGTGTAAGTCGCGGTCAAGATCGCCGACGACGTAGGTCCACTTGCCAGGCGCGGCGAGCGCGACGGTGCACGGCCGTTTGCAAACGGAGAGGCATTCGACGGCCTTGAGCGCAATGCTGGGCTCAGAGGCAAGACGCTCGCCAAGCGCTGCGAACAGGCCGGGGCCCCGTGGGCCCGTCTCGCTCTTGCAGGTGATACAGACAAGCAGCGTCGCGGCGACCGAAGGGCCGCTATGGGCGTTCACGGCGCGTCGATCCCAGTTGACAGCAATGGCCTCGGGGCGAATTGGAAGTGTGTCGGGCAGTCATCAACGCTCCTTAGCCGCCCCTCCGGCGGCATTGCGGAATCCATCGGCGCACGGCAGGTCTCCTGGCTCGCAACGTATCGCCGACGCCGCCTTCCCAGACCTATGAAAAAGCCCAGTGGCGAGAAAAGCGTCGGCACGCCGCTCACAGTCGCGGGGGCGGCCACGGATCGACAAAAAGCCTACCGTGTTCCCTTTTCACCCTCGGGCGTAATCGAGGGACCGTGCGCTGGTCATGTTCCAGCTTCGGCAAGGGTTGTCAAATGGAGCACTAAACGCTTGTGCGCGCCGCGAAGCTAGGGAACCTCGCCGCCCAAGTCCGAGAGCTTGCATCGGAGCAGCCCCCAAACATCGAAGAAAGACCGGCCCGGACTTCGGCCGGCAAATCCTCGAGCGGCTTGGGCGGCGAACCACGAGGCCCGAACAAGGTTCGAAGTTCCCACAACTCGGTAGTCTTCGCTTCTGCGACGACAGGACCCTGGCTCACGACGCAGTCTTCGGTCTCCGCTGAGAGACCTCTGCGGCGCCGAACAGCGTTTCTGTCGAATCGGCGCTCCATTTCGTGCTGCAACAGGGCGAGCGCCTCCTGCGGGGCTGTCCATCTCGGAGCCGCACGGGAAGACCAGCAAAATCTGGCGCTGACCCCCATGAGGCTCGGAGCGCGGACGACCGCCGGCGCGCAAACAGCGAGCGAAGCGAGCCCTCGTAGGAATTGACGCCGCGGGACGATAAGAGAACCCATAGTTCGGAATCTCCCGGCGTCTACTGATGAATACACGCACTCAGTTGCATCCTGCCATCGCCAGCACCAACCACCGCCGCACGGACCTGGATTTTCTTAGCGCCAGCCAGTCCCGAATTCTAGCAGCACTGTCGGCCTTTGTGGACATCCCAAATCGGGGGAGCTTAGAACAGCGCGTCTGCACCGTCGCGCAACCTCCGGTTTCGTTGTGAGCGCGCGCTTGCCCGGTTTGCGTGGTTCGACCGGGACCACAGGACAGCGGCGTCGCGCTGACGCCTTGACGGGCGGCGCCTTCAGCGCCGAGCATCCCTTGAGCCGCGAATCTCGCTTGGGGCTTGGGGCTTGCATGGAAGCGATCGCATGCGCTCGGACTGTCAAAGCGATCGCCGTGGCGATCGCGCTCCCTCTCCTTTCGGGTTGCGCAGGCCTCCACCTCGACCAGGAGCAGGGCCAGGTCATCCAACGGACCGAGGGCGAGGACAATTACGATCAGAAACAGAAGGCCGGGCCGGTCGCCGCGCGCGTCCTGCCCTACGCCCTGCTTGCGGAGCAATCGTACGATTCTCAGGTCTATCTGACCCGCACGGCCACTCGCCGCGCCACCGCATGCGCGGCCGATGATCCGAAGAATTGCGCCGCGCGCGCCGACGATCAACGTGCGGCCCGCTGGCTCGATGAGTGGCGCTACGTGTGGAGTTGCAGCGGAGCCGAAGAATGCGGTGTCCAGACGGCCGGACAGGGCGAGCGTGTCGCGGACGGCTTGGGCGTTCAAATCTGGGCGCGCAAGGGCGTCCGATGTCCCGAAGCTGTCATCGCCTTTCGCGGAACCGTCGGCGGCAACAAGGGAGATTGGGAATCCAACTTCCATTGGATCTTGCGCGCCTTTCCCATCTACGATCAGTACGAGCAGGTCCGCGACCATGTCGGCGATTTCATCAGCCATATCGAACGCGACAAGTGCTACCACGACGGCACGACCGAGATCATCGCCGTCGGCCACTCGTTAGGCGGCGGCCTGGCTCAGCTTGCGGCCTATTCTGATTCCCGCATCCGACGGGTCTACGCCTTCGATCCCTCGATGGTGACCGGATTTTATTCGGTCGACCCCCCGAACCGGGATCGCAACGTGCGCGGATTGGGGATAGAGCGCGTCTACGAATTCGGCGAAGTCCTCGCCTACCCCCGCCTGATTATGCTGCACTAGCATCCCCTTGTCCCCTTGCAATCCGCGCGTCGTCAGTGTCCGCTTCCGGGTCTTTCAAGGCGCTCCGATCGCCCTTCACAGCCTGACCGATCTGGACAACGGACTGCTCCGGGTCGCCAGAGGCTCCGAACCGGAGAGGTCGCCGATGGTGCTCGAGCGGTGCGGCGCGACCCCGAAACCGCCGCTGGTCGCATCGCAATGAGGCGGTCTATGCTCTGTCTGATCTAGGTCCAGGCGCATCGGCGCCTAGCGTCGCCGGAACATGCCCCATGAACCACCCGCAAGACGACCGGCACAAAACGAAGATGGCCAAGCGCAAGGCCGTCCAGGACGCCGAGGTCGCCGCGAAGCCAATTCTCGAAAAAGGCCTTCTGATCGTCCACACCGGTCCGGGCAAAGGCAAATCGACAGCAGCCTTCGGACTCGCGTTGCGGGCGCTTGGCCGTGGCCACCGCGTCGGCGTGGTGCAGTTTATCAAGGGCGCTTGGTCGACAGGCGAGCGTATGGCTATCGAGCGCTTCGGCGACCAGGCCGAGTGGCGCACGATGGGCGAAGGCTTCACCTGGGAGACGCAGGACCGCGCGCGCGACGTTGCCGCGGCGAGCGCCGCGTGGGCGGAAGCCAAGCGCATGATGGCCGATCCCTCGATCCGTCTCCTTGTGCTCGACGAGCTCAACATCGCGCTTCGTTATGATTATCTGTCGCTCGCCGAAGTCGTCGCGGCGCTCGCGGCGCGACGCACCGGCCTGCATGTCGTCGTGACCGGGCGCAACGCCAAGCCGGAAATGATCGAGGCGGCCGATTGCGTCACCGAGTTTGCGCTCGTCAAGCATCACTTCGCCGCCGGGGTGCGCGCGCAGGAGGCGATCGAGTTTTGACCTCTCGGGCGCTGATGTTTCAAGGGACGGGATCGGACGTCGGCAAGTCGCTCCTCGTCGCGGGGCTTTGCCGCGCCTTCACGAAGCGCGGGCTTCGCGTTCGTCCATTCAAGCCGCAGAACATGTCGAACAACGCTGCGGTGACGGACGACGGTGGCGAGATCGGCCGCGCCCAGGCGCTGCAGGCGCGCGCATGCGGCGTTGCGCCCAGCGTGCACATGAACCCGGTTTTGCTCAAACCCCAAAGCGAGGTCGGCGCGCAAGTTGTCGTCCAGGGTAAGGTAATTGGCAACGCGCCAGCGCGCGAATATCAGGCTCTCAAACCCAAACTGATGAGCGCTGTGCTCGACAGCTACGCTCACGTGAAGGCGGACGCCGATCTCGTGCTCGTCGAAGGCGCGGGCAGCGCGGCCGAGATCAACCTGCGCGAGGGCGACATCGCCAATATGGGCTTCGCTCGCGCCGCCGGCTGCCCGGTCGCGCTGGTCGGCGACATCGATCGCGGCGGCATTTTCGCGCAGATTCTCGGCGTCAACGCGGCGCTTGCGCCCGAGGACGCCGCGACCATCGTCGGCTTCATCGTCAACAAGTTTCGCGGCGACGCGAACCTGTTCCTGAGCGGCATGATGGCGCTCGAAGCGCACACGCACTGGCGCGCCTTCGGCCTCCTGCCGTTCTTCGCCGACGCAGCGCGGCTGCCGGCGGAAGACGCGTTCGGCCTTGGCGACAAGAAGCCGCGAACCGACGGCGCGGTGACCATCGCCGTGCCAATGCTGGCGCGCATCGCCAATTTCGACGACTTCGATCCGTTGCGCATGGAGCCCTCCGTGCGGCTCGTGTTTGTCCGCCCTGGCGAGCCGCTGCCGATCGCCGACCTTGTCATCCTGCCCGGCAGCAAGGCGACGATCGCCGATCTCAAATTCTTTCGGGAGCAAGGCTGGGACATCGACCTTCTCGCTCATGCGCGACGCGGCGGCCGGGTTCTCGGTATCTGCGGCGGCTACCAGATGCTGGGCCGGAGCGTGTCGGACCCGCACGGCATGGAGGGACCTCCGGGCGAGATCGAAGGCCTGAAGCTGCTGGATGTCTCGACCGTTCTGACCGGCGAAAAGACGCTGACGCAGGTCCAAGGCGCGTGCCTTGCCAATGGCGCGTCGTTCAGCGGTTATGAAATGCACGTCGGCGAAACGAGAGGTCCCGATTGCGCACGGCCGCTTATGCGCTTCGCCGACGGACAGCTCGACGGCGCAGTATCTGAGAGCGGCCAGATTGCTGGCGCTTATGTGCATGGACTGTTCGCCGACGATCGCCAGCGTGCGGCGTGGCTCGCGGCGCTCGGAACGACCGCCGGAATCAGTTACGAGCCCACGATCGAGCGCACCCTCGACGCGCTCGCGGACCATTGCGAGGCGCATCTCGATTGCGATGCGCTGCTTGCTGCCGCCCGCTAGGGGTCACTGTGGCCAACTCCATCACCCGACCGGCGTGACCGCAAATTGCGCGCCGCTACGTTCCGTCGCTTGGCGCCGCTCCGTGATGCTTGTGCCCCGCATGTTTGGTCGGATCATCACTCTGCGGCGGCTTGGCGGCTGGGCTGGCCCCGCTCCCGCACTTCGCTTCCAGGACGTTCGTGTCCTTCGCGCCCCGCAAGGTCACGTCCTTCACCGTGTCCGTTCCTACGAGCAATGGTCCCGTGCTCGTCCACGATCCGTCTTGATTGCGTTTCCACTCCGCGCAGCTGAGCGCAAGCGACTTGCCATGAACCTGGACGGTCTCTGGCTTGGCGTCTTCCTGCGCCATCGCGGCGGTCTGCATCGCGATAGCAATCGAAAATAGCGCTATGACTCGGAACATTGGGGTTGCCTTAGCCCAAAAGAATCAGCGTCCGCATCGAAGCACCGGGAGACCGTGAAGTCGAGCCCTAAGGAGCGTTCCGAACGCCCTCGGTCACAGCGCTCTTGACCAACGCGTCCGCATCGTCCGGCAGCAAGAAGCGCTTGGCGACGAGATCGTCTGCGGCTTTCTTAAACGCCGCGAGATATGACATCCTTCGTTGGATAGCGCTCCTCGATCGAGAGCCGTGGATCGTCCACCGCGATGCGCTCGGCCTTCGTCGAGGCAAAGGGAATAAAGCTCCCCTGCAAATTGCACATGCCGTTCTCGAAGCGATCCTTGCGACCCAGATTCCAGCCCGTATAGGTGCCGATCGGCGTCTGCAGGAAGACGGAGCGAATTCCGGCCAGGTCGTTGCCGTCTGCGTCGACCTGGATCTCGAGAATTCCGTAGCTTCCTGATCCGACCTTTGGCGGCTCGCGCACAATCACCCCACTCGAGTCTTCGGCCCGATAGAGCGGACCGAAATCGAGAACGTGAAGAGTGTCGTAGATCCTGAGAGGCGAAACTGCGGGCCGGTCCACCTCGCCATAGAAGTTTGCGGGGATCTCGGGAAACCGAACCCTGTCCGGAGGGACGAGCGTGCCGTCGGCGATGCTCGGCTTTGCGCTCGGCGGCGGCTCGACCCCATCGCGCACCCACGCGGTCAATGCGGTCAGCAGCGCGCGCATGGTCCAGATTTGCGGGTTCGGGTTCGGTTGTTGCTGACAATTGCCGAATGGCGCGTGCGTGGCGAGCGGCAGCGGCGCCGCCCCATGCTGGGTGCTCGCCATGATGTAGGTGCGGACGTTCGCCGGATCGGCGATGTCGGTTCGGCCGAGCGGGTCTGTCAGGCCGAGCGACTGGCGCCCTTCCCACATCTCGAGCGCGGTCGCGACATGGAAAAGCTTCGGACAGGTGTCGGTCGCGTCGCACCGGTCAAACAGGCCTTCCGTTCGCTCCGTCAAAGGATCGGTCTGACGCGCATAGGTGAACGGAAAATCGTAAGCCGGATAGAGATGGTCGGTCTGCTCGCCCCAGGCCCGCACCGGCTGGCCAAAGCGCACATTGAGCGGCATGAGGCCGCCGCCGATATGCGGAAAGGCGCCATCGAACACGCGGCGCCCCGTCTCGTCGCGGTTGAAGCCAAGCGCGAGCAGGCTGCGGATCATCCGCCCGCTCTGTGAACTGCCTTCGATGATGGCGAGATTGTCGGTTCGAAAAACCGGATTGGCGATTCCCGAATCGTCTTTGTCGGAATTGCGCAGGAAGGCGCCGAGATCGCGCGCGGCGGCAAATCCGAGGCCTCCGACCGTCGGATCCTTGGCGCGATAAATCAATTCGTACAGATGTCCAGGTTTGAATCCATCGCGATAGCAGACATGCTTCTCGTCCGGCGTCAAAGCGCCGCTCTGGTCGCATATTCCGAAGCTCCAAGCCGAGTTCGGAATCGGTTCCCGCGGATCCTGCTCGCGGGCTCGCACGGTAAGCGTCGGAAGAAACCCGTCCGCGAATGGCGCGGAATTGTCCGTGCTCGCGGTCGGATAGCTGTCGTAACTGTCGATCGGATAGTTCTGTATCTGCTGACTGAGGCTGATCGGCACGCTCGTCGCCGGAACCGGCGTGATGATCTCGGAGCGCACAAGACCGGTGACCTGAGAGCCGTCGTGGTCATGCGCCACGATCGGCGGCATGCCGATGCGACTCATGCCCGGACGCACGTCCATTTCCCATCCGAACCACACCATCGTGTAGCCCAGTCGCATGAGCCAGCCGTCCCCGGGAGAAGACAACGCGTTTCGCTCGGCGACGCCGCCCGCGACGCCTGCACTGAAGGAGCCAGGCGCAAGCTTATTGCCGCGATTGTTGACTTCGAAGAAAAGGATTCGATTGCCTTGCGCAATGTCCGCAGGCTTCAAAAGCTCAATATTCGTCACATATTCGACCATGCCGCGCGCATTGCGGGGCGCGAGATTGATGTCCTGAATCCCGGAATTGGCGGGATCGGCGGGATCGAGTTCGCCCGTGACGCGGCCAGTCAGATGCTCATAAGCGCCGGCGTCGCCAAAGGACCGACCGCCGAAGGCTGGCTCGCTTTTAGTGATCTCAATGTGAGTAATCCGCGCGTCCGCCTCGGCGATCATGAAACTGACGACGCCCAATGCGATCAGCGTGCGACCGAACCAACCCATCATTGCCCTCTCCGGATAGCGGCGCTACTCAAGGCGACGGATAGCCAAGAGCGCAAAGAGCGTCACTGCCTGGATTGCACACGCTCGCGTGAAGAGCCGCAGCGCCCGCCGAATGTCGGCGGCTCCGGCCTCACGCCGGCCGCTTCCCATGAACGCGTCATCGACCAGCGTCTCTCCATAGACGCGCGGTCCGGCGAGCTTGAGACCGAGCGCGCCGGCCATCGCCGCTTCGGGCCAGCCTGCATTGGGCGAGCGGTGATGCGCCGCGTCGCGCCATACGGCTCCCGCCGCGTCTCGGGCCGAGGCGCCCGGGGTCAGCAACGCGGCCAGAATCAGCCACAGCGCGGCAAGACGGGACGCCGGCAGATTGACGATATCGTCAAGCCGCGCCGCCGCCCAGCCGAAGGCACGGTGCCGCTCGTCCCTATGGCCTATCATGCTGTCGGCGGTGTTGATCGCCTTGTAGAGCGCGCCGCCGACGAGACCGCCGAGCGCGGTCCACAGGATCGGTGCAACGACGCCATCGGAGAAATTCTCCGCCAAGCTCTCGATCGCCGCGCGCGCGACGCCCGCCTCGTCCAGCACATCCGGATTGCGACCGACGATCTTCGCGACCGCGACGCGCCCCTCATCGAGGCCCGCGTCGAGTCCTTCGGTCACCGCGCTCACGTGGACGGCGAGGCTGCGCTGCGCCGGCAGGCTCGCGGCTAGAAGGGCAAGCGTGGCAAAACCGAGCGGGCCGGCCGAGACGCAGAGGCGCGTCGCCGCCCAAGCGACAAGCGCGACCGGCGCGAGATAAAGGCAAAGCGCGACGACGCCGGCCGCACGGCGCGTGGAGAAGCTGGCGTCGCTGCTATTGAGGATTGGTTCCAGCCACGCGAGCCAGCGACCCATCCAAGTGACTGGATGGCCGATCGCGCGATAGAGAGGCGCCGGATAGCCGATCAGCGCCTCGATGATCAGGGCGGCGAGCGAGAGCGGCAGCGATAGCGAGAGCGAGAGCGGCATGACCGTGGGGATAGAGCGGATGGCGGACGAGCGGGCGTTCACCTATCACGGCGGCGCGCTCGAAGTCGCCAGACGGCTCGCACTCGGGGCGCCCGAACCCTGGATCGACCTCTCGACCGGCATCAATCCGCACGCCTATCCCCTCCCCGATCTTGAGCCAGAAACGTGGTCGCGGTTGCCGGAAAGCGGCGCGCTTGCGAGGCTCGAGGCCGCCGCCGCGCAGCGTTATGGCGTGGACCCTGCCTGCACAGTCGCGGGGCCCGGCTCGCAGGCGCTCATCCAAGCGCTCTCTCGCATATTGCCGCATGGCGCGGTCGGCGCGTTGGGGCCGACCTACAGCGGCTTTGCATCCGCGTTTGCCGCCGCCGGCGCTCGCGTGATTGAGGCGGAGCGGCTCGAGGAATTGGACGGCCTCGACGTCGCGATCGTGGTCAATCCCAACAATCCGGACGGGCAGATCACACCTCGCCCGGCGCTCCTCGATCTGCACGAGCGGCTCGCACGGCGCGGAGGCGTGCTAATCGTCGACGAAGCCTTCGCCGATTTCGACGCCGAGGGGCAAAGCCTCGCGCCCTCGCTCCCCACGAGCAGGGCGGTCGTCCTGCGCTCATTCGGCAAAGCCTACGGACTGGCCGGGCTGCGGCTCGGTTTCGCGCTCGCGTCGCCAGACATCGTCGCGTCCTTGCGAGCAGCTCTCGGCCCGTGGCCCGTGAGCGGGCCGGCGATTGCGATCGGGGTCCGCGCGCTCGCTGATTCGGAATGGTTCGAGGCGGCGCGTGCGCGCCTGAACGAGGAAGCAGCGCGTCTCGACGCTCTCCTGCACGGCGCCGGCTGGCGAATCATCGGCGGAACGCACCTCTACCGACTGGCCGCTCATGCCGACGCGCGCGCCACCTTTGAACAGCTTCTGCGCGAGGGAATCCTGACCCGCCCGTTCGCAAAGGCCGCGGACTGGCTGCGATTTGGAATTCCGTGCGACGAGAACGCATGGGAACGGCTCGTTGCGGCGCTGCGAGGGTGAGCCGAATCGCTCCTCAAACTGGCTAGCTTGCCTTCCCCCACGCCCCGCATAAAAGGCGCGCATGGCCCACCGTGCGCCGCGAGTCTTCACGATTCCCTCCGGGGCCCCGTTTCTGCCAACTCTGAGCCGCGCGCTCCTCGACGGGGCGCTTATCGATGGCTTCCCCGGCGCGGGCGGGCCGATGGCGTTGGCCGACGCGACGATCTATGTACCGACGCAACGCGCCGCTCAGGCGCTCGCCACGGCGCTGCTCTCGGCAAGCGGCGGGCAAAGCCTGCTGTTGCCGCGCATCGCTCCTTTGGGCGCCTTCGAGCCCGACGAGACGGCGGCGATCTTTGACCCCGAGGGAGAGGAACTCCCCCGCGCGGCCGTGCCTCGCGCGGTCGGCGCGCTGACGCGCCGCCACGCGCTTGCGACGCTCACCCGAGCCTGGGGAAAGGCGCTAAAAGGCGCAATTCGCCAGGCCGACGCCGACGGCCTCATCGTCGATTCCAGCGAGCCGGCGTTGGTCGCGGCGACGCCCGCCCAGGCTTACGCGCTTGCCGGCGATCTGGCCGCGCTGATCGACGACATGATCATTGAGGGCGCGCCGTGGACAAGGCTCGAAACGCTCGCGCCTGATCTTTACGATCCCTATTGGCGTATCACCCTCGATTTCCTCAAGATCGCCTTCGCCCGCTGGCCGGACTGGCTGGCCGAGCGCGGCCTCATCGACCGGGCGAAGCGGATCGCGCTCCTGATCGAGGACGAGATCAAGGCGCTCGAGGGATCGCGACGCGGTCCGACCATCATCGCGGGCTCCACCGGAGCCAATCGGGCGACGGCCCGCCTCATCGCGGCGATTGCGCGCGCGCCACAGGGCGCCGTCGTGCTGCCTGGTCTCGACCTCAATCTCGACGATCGTTCGTGGGCCATGATCGGCGCCAGCGAGGATGCCTCGCTTGGACTTGCGGGCCATCCACAGGCGCTGTTGCATCGGCTGATTGGCGCGATCGGGGTTAGGCGCGATGATGTCACGACTCTCAGTCGCACCCTCGCCTGCGCTTGAGGCGCGCTCCGCTTTCCTGAGCGAGGCGCTCCGCCCCGCCGAGTTCGACCGATCTCTGGCGCGAGCGGGGGTGGACGTTGTCGCCGCTGGCTCTTGCGGCTGCGTTTCAAGGCGTCACAATCATGGTCGCCGACAACGAGACTGAAGAAGGCTTGGCGCTGGCGATCGCGATGCGGGAGACGCTGGAGACGCCCGGCAAAACGGCGGCTTTGGTCACGCCCGATCCCTCGATTGCCCGCCGGGTCGCAACCGAGCTTGCCCGTTGGGGGGTGGAGGTCGAAGACTCGGCCGGACGGAGATTGGCTCAAAGCCCGGCCGGCGTGCTGGCGAGGCTCATCCTTGAGGCCGCGATCGAGTTCACGCCGCGCTCGTTTCTGGCGCTCCTCGCGCATCCGGCCGCTCGCCTCGGCCGCTCGCTCGGCCAACTCGAAGCTGCGACGCGGGCGTTGGAACTCGGCGTCTTTCGCGCAATCCCACTTGCGTCGCTCGATGATCTCGAAGGCGCGTTCACGGCTGCGCGCGCCGCGGCTGGTGAGAGGCACGCCCATCCCGCGATTCGCCGCGTCGGCGAGGCCGAGCGAAGGGCGGCGGAGGCGCTCGCGCGCGATGTGGCGGGCACGCTGACTTCGCTACGCGCCCTTGGTCCCTCCGCTTCCCTGAGCGATTGCCTCGCTCAGCATCGCGCTGCGATCGCCGCCACGATTGCGGGACCGCACGGCTCGACGGAGGACGGGCCGGGATTTGAGCAGCTGGCCGAGATCATGGACGAATGGAGCGAGGCGGCGTTCGGAAACTTCCCAACCTCGTTGAACGAATACGCGGCTCTGTTCGACGACGCGTTGGTTGGGGCGCGCGCTCCGCCGATAAGCGGCGGACACTCACGCCTCGTGATCCTCGGGTCTGCTCGAAGCGCGTCTCTTGAGCTTCGACCGCGTGCTTCTGGCGGGCCTCGACGAAACGGTCTGGCCGCCTGCGGTCGAGACCGACGCCTTCCTTAACCGGCCAATGCGCGCCGCGCTGGGCTTGTCCGCGCCCGAGCGGCGGATCGGTCAGACCGCGCATGATTTCGTCGCTGCGCTTGGCGCGCGAGAGGCAATTCTGAGCCGGGCGAAGAAGCGCGGCGGCCAGCCGACTGTCGCCTCCCGCTTTCTGCAGCGGATGGCGGCTGCGGCTGGTCCCATGGCGATGCAGGAGCCGGAAGGGCGCGGCGACCTTTATCTCACGTTCGCGCGCGCACTCGATCGACCGCCCGATTTCCAGCCCCAGCGAAGACCGGCGCCGCGCCCTGCCGTTGAACTCCGCCCCAAAGCGCTCAGCGTCACTCGAATCGAGACTTTGCGCCGCGATCCTTATGCGATCTACGCCGAATATATTCTCCGATTGAAGGCGCTCGAGACTATCGAACGCGAGATTGGGCCGCGTGAAACGGGAATAGCCTGGCACGCAGCGCTGCAGCTGTTTGTCGAGGCTTATCCGTCCGGCGCTCTCCCACCAGAGGCGCGGGATCGTCTCCTTTCCATGGCGCGAACAAGCTTTGCGCTGCTCAGGGACGATCCGTCTTTCGCGCTCCACTGGCCCAATATCGAAAAAGGCCTCGACTTTTTCCTGACCTTCGAGCGCGATACACGGGACTCGATCGCGCAAGCCTGGGTCGAGCGGCAGGGCGTGCTGGCAGTGCCGCTCGCAAACGGAGACTCCGTTCAAACTCAGCGCGCGGGCGGACCGGATCGATTTCCTGCGATCGGGCGGCGCGAGGATCATCGACTACAAGAGCGGCGCAGTGCCAAAGGCAAAGGACGTCAAGGCGGGTTTTTCGCCGCAACTCACGCTGGAAGCTGCGATGCTGCAGCAGGGCGGCTTCGAGGGGCTCCCGCCGCTGCGAACCGAACAGGCGATTTATCTTAAAGTTGGAGGCGCGGCGGGCGGCGAAGACAAGCACGCCGGCGGAAAGGGCGAGAACATCGGCAATCTAGCCGAGCAACATTTTGCCGGCCTCAAGATGCTTCTCGAAGCCTTCGCCTGCGAGGACACGCCTTACCTGTCACTCCCGTTTCCCAAACTCGCGCCTCGTTTCTCGGATTACGACCATCTCGCGCGGGTCAAGGAATGGTCGGCGACCGGAGGCGAGAGCGATTCGGGGGACGTCCCGTGACCCGCGCTCTCGCCATTCCCGAATCGTTGAGACAGCGACAGACTCGGGCGTCAAATCCCAGAACATCGGCTTGGGTCTCCGCCAACGCCGGCAGCGGCAAGACCCATGTCCTCACCCAGCGCGTGCTGCGCTTGCTGCTGGACGGGACGCCGCCGGCGAAGATCCTTTGCCTCGCTTACACCAAGGCGGCGGCGGCCAACATGGCCGATCGCGTGTTCAGCAAGCTCGCGCAGTGGACGAGCCTTAGCGACGGCGCCCTGGTGAAGGCAATGGTCGAGAGCGGCGCGGACGCGCCGGGCCCGCGCGACCTCATCTTCGCGCGGCAATTGTTCGCGCGCACCATTGAGAGCCCTGGCGGCCTCAAGATTCAGACGCTGCACGCCTTCGCCGAGCGGCTGCTGCGCCTCTTTCCCTTTGAGGCTAACGTCCCAGCCCATTTCAAGGTTCTCGACGAAAGCGATTCGAAGCGGCTCTTGCTTGAGGCGCGCGACGCGGCGCTCGTCGAGCTCGGCACCTCGAGTGAGAGCGCGGGCGCGCTCGATTTGGTGGCGCGCGAATCGGGCCCAACCACATTCGACGCGCTTCTGACAGAGGCCCTCGGCCGCGCCGAGATCTTCGGCGCTCACAACGATGCACGGAGCTACGCCGACGCGCTTCGCGCTCCCCTCGGTCTCGCGCCGGGCGTAACAGTAGGGAGCGTCGAAGACGAAATGCTTGGCGGCGACGTCGGCCGCGTGCGACGCGAGCGATGGGCAGAGACGCTCGAAGGCGGCAAGAAACAAGACCAAAAAATTGCCGAGAACCTTCGCGAAGCGAATGAAGACGACACGCGCCAAGTGCGTGTCCAGGCGCTGCTCAGGGCACTGTTCAAGGAGGAAGGCGAAGGCGATCCTCATGGCGGCGAGGATCGCCAACTGACGACCCAAGGCCTACGCGAAAAGTTCCCTGCGCTCCAGGACGATCTGCGTCGTGAGCAGGACCGACTGCTCCCCTTGCGCGAGCGCAGGCGGGCGGCGCTGACGCTTGAACGCAGCGCCGCCTTGTTCGTCGTCGCTCGATCAATCCTGGCGGCCTTTGCGCGGATGAAGGCCGAGCGCGGCGCGCTCGACTTTAATGATCAGATCGCGCGTGCGTTGGCGTTGGTCACGAAGTCCAGCGCCGCGTGGGTGCTGCACAAGCTCGATTATGGGCTCGATCACCTCCTGCTCGATGAAGCCCAGGACGCGTCTCTGCCGCAATGGGGCATCCTTGCGGCGCTGAGCAACGAGTTTTTCGCGGGCGCGGGCGCCCGGCCCAAAAATCGCACCGTCTTCGCGGTCGGCGACGAGAAGCAGTCGATCTTCGCCTTCCAGGGCGCCGCCCCGGAAATGTTCGCGGAAATGAAGCGCGCATTCGCAAAGCGTCATGCCGACGCCGAGCGGCCGTTCGCCGACGTGCCGCTCACCTTCTCGTTCCGTTCGTCTCAGACAATTCTCGACGCCGTCGACATGACCTTTCGGACCGAACTGGCTTGGCACGGCGTCGCCGCCGCGGGGGAGCCGCCCCCTAAACACGACGCAATTCGCAGTCACTTGAAAGGCGTGGTCGAGCTGTGGCAGCCAATCGCCCCGATCCCTTCGCCCGACCCAGCAGACTGGCGCGTGCTCGAGCAGCCGGCAGAGGACGACCCTCCAGTGGTCCTCGCCAAGCGGATCGCTGAGGTGATCAGAGGCTGGCTGATGTCGACCTCGCGCGAAAGGGTGGTCGATCCTGCATCTGGCGAAATCAGGCGCATCCGCGAGAGCGATGTCATGATCCTGGTTCGCAGCCGCAACGTCTTCTTTGAGGCGATGATTCGGGCGCTCAAGGCCGCCGATGTGAATACCGCCGGCGCTGACCGGCTCAAGCTTAAAGACCATATCGCGGTGATGGATCTCATCGCCGTCGGCCGCGCGGCTCTGCTGCCCGACGATGATCTGACGCTGGCCTGCGCGCTCAAGTCGCCGCTCATGGGTTTTGACGACGACGCGCTTATGAAAATTGCGGCGCGACGGAGCGGTTCGCTCGCCCAGGCGCTGGCGTCCGCGAACGAAGGTGTCGCCGTCGAAGCAGCGCGCCGGCTCGAAGGGTGGCGCGCGCGGATGAAGGCGCTTTCGCCCTTTGCGTTTTATGCGCTGCTGCTCGGCCAGGATGGCGGCCGGCGCGCGCTGATCAGCCGGCTCGGACCCGAAGCCGCCGATCCGATCGACGAATTCCTGGCCCTGGCGCTGGCGCATGAGCAGCGCGAGGCGCCGTCGTTGCACAATTTTCTCGCCCAAATTGAAACGATCGACGTCGAGATCAAGCGTGACATGGAGGTTGAGACGGAGGGCGTGCGCGTATTAACCGTCCATGCGAGCAAGGGACTGGAGGCGCCGATCGTCTTTCTGCCCGACTCGTGCGGCGGTCCCGACGCACGACACGAACCCAAGCTTCTCCGGCTTTCCTCGCCGCGGCCGGGAGATCCGCCGGTCCTGGCCTGGGCCAGGAAGTCGCTCGAGGACGCCGACGCGGTCGCCGCTGCGCGGGCCGAGGCGCGAGACGCCCAGGCGGGCGAATATCGCCGGCTCCTCTATGTCGCGATGACCCGGGCAGCTCAGCGCCTCGTCGTCGCCGGTTACGAGACCTCGAAGCGCCGCCCGTTGGACTGCTGGTGGGATCTCGTCCACTCGGGCCTTGCCGACGCGCTCGTCGAAGCCCCGGCGCCGTTTCGCGGTGGCGGAACGATCCTGCGGTTCGGCGAGGGCCTTCAGGCTGACGGCTCGGGCGAAACGGCGCCCGGCCCCGCTCCCGGCTCCCTGCCCGACTGGCTGGTCGCCAGTGCGGCGCCCGAATCGGCGTCTCCCGCGCTGAACCCTTCGCGCGCTGGCGGCGTCGGCGGGGGCGATCGCGAACGGGCCCTCGAGGGGCGGCTTGCGCATGTTCTGCTCGAAATGCTGCCCAATCTCCCGCCTGAGCGCCGCCCGGATGCCGCGACATCCTACCTCGTTGCCTGGGGTGACGCGCTTACCGAATCAGCTCGCCTCGCGCTCGCCTCCAAGGTCCTGGCGGCGATCGACGCGCCGGAGCTGGGCCATATTTTTAGCCCCAACTCCCGTAGCGAAGTCGCGTTGGCCGGACTGCTGCCTCGGCCAGGGCGTCCCGACCTGCCCTATAGCGGCCGTCTCGATCGGCTTGTCGCAACCGACCAGGGTGTATTGATCGTCGACTTCAAACTGAGCGAAAAGCCAGGGCACCCGACGGCGGCCCATGTTGCTCAACTTGCGCTCTATCGCGCCGCTTTGCAGCCGCTTTACCGCGGCGCCGACATCCGAGCGGCGCTCGTCTACCTCGACGGCCCGACGCTCACAGAGATCGGCGGCGAGGAGCTCGATGCCGCTCTCAAGGCGGTCATTGAAACGGCCTAACCGCGACGCGATGGCCCCCTCAATCCCAGGTTTTGACTGCAATTCCGCTGGGGAGCGATGTGCTGATTGCCTTGATGAGGTCGCATTTGCTGGCCAAGGGTTGGGCGTGATGACGAGCGGAACGCGTCAGGGCGGGCGCCCGACATTTTTTTATTTTGGTTTGGGGAAGCTTGGGCGGGGGCCACGGCGCGGTTCCGTCTGCGCGGCTGCCGGGTTAAGTCTCGCTATGCTGATGGCGGGAGGGGACTTGGCGGCCCAAGCCCAGAAAATCCCTTATGGCATGGTCCCTTACGGCCGTCCTGTCTATAAAAACGGCAAACGAATATTGTGGCACGGCGTCTGGCGGGGCGGCGCGCTCGGCCGATACGCGCGTCAGTCTGCGGCGCCAGCCGCCGCGAAGCCCATGCTCGCCCTTGCGCCGCAGCCGGCCCAACCGGTGGTTGCAAAGGAGTTTACGGTCCTTGCAGACCCCGGCGACGTCAGAGCAAGCCGGATGGCCAAGGATTTCGCGACCGTCATAAGTGCGGATGGGACGCCCGGGCGCGCCATTGTCGGAACCACCTCGCCGAATGGTCTGGGAAAGGTCCTCAAGAGCGACGTGGCGGACTTCGCGATCGTCTCGCTCGACAGCCTTCTGTCCAGCGCCAAGGGCGACCCGGAATGGATGAAGCGCGCTCCCTATGTGACGCGCCTAGCGCCCGAAACCATGGCGGTGATCGCGCCGCGCGAGGTGAAATCGATCAGCGACCTGCAGGGAAAAACTGTAAGCTTCGGAGACCTGGACAGCGCGACCTCGACCAGCGGAAGAATGTTGTTTTCTCGTCTGGGCGTGACCGCGAACTCAAACCAACGAGCCGCTGCCGGAAGCGCTCGACAGGCTCTCGGCCGGCAAGGTCGATGCGGTCGTCATCCTCGGCGCGGAAGACTCGCCCGCACTTAGCGATTTTGGCGCCGATGGCCGCTTTCACATCGTACCCATCCCGTGGTCGTCGGCTTTCGAGCCAGTGTATGCGCCGGCTCACGTCACCGCGGCCGACCGGCCCAATCTCGTCAACCCGACCGTTCCGGTCGAAACAATCGGCGAACCGATGGCGCTGGTCGCGCTCGACGCGGCCCCAGGATCGCCGCGCGCGGATGGCCTCGGCCGAATTGCGCGGCTCTTCTTTGACAATTATGATGGGTTCCTCGCCGACGAGCGCGATTCGCACTGGCGCGACGTCAATTTGGCGGCCGATGCCTCGTGGCCGACCGGAACTTGGCCCCGGCTTGGGGCTGCACAAAGCTGGCTGGACGCGAAGAAATCGTCCCCCGACGGATCGCTCGATACGTTCCGCGCCTCGGCCAAGTCGGCCGCCACATCGGCCAGCTGGCCAAGCGCGGCTGATTCGGATCGACTTTATGAGGGCCTGACGCGCTGGCGCGGCCTGATGCAATAGGGAGACGAACGCTGGCTATTTCCTGGAAAGCCCTGTCGAGCGTCCTCGCCGCCGTTATCGCCGGCATGCTGGTGCTGGCGGCATGGCCTCGGCTTGAACCGTCGGCCATGCACGTGAAGGCTGCGGTCGAGCAGCCCATTTTCGTCACGCCCCTTGCCGCCGTAGCCAAGCGGACGGCGCCGGCGATGACGGCTCTGCCGATCGACAAGGTCGCGATGAACAAGCTCGCGACCGCGCTGCGCGAGCAACCCACAGACAAGGAAGCCGTCGGCAGCCTGGGCGGCGCGACGCTGGCGATACCGATCGACGATGGTCGCAAGCTGTTCGCCGAAGGCCTCGTCGCTTTCGCCAAGGGCGATATCGCGACCGCGCGCGCCTTCTTTGTCAGCGCCACCTCGGCTGGCGACGCCCGCGCGCTTGTTGCGCTCGGCGACACGTTCGATCCCGCGACTCTAACCCACCTCGGCGTCGTCGGGCTCAAAGGCGATGAAGCCAAAGCGCGTGATTATTATGCGCGCGCGGTCACCGCCGGCGCGCCCGGGGCTCGCGAGCGAGTCGCGTCTTTAGCGTCGAAATAGCTCAACCTTCCGTGACCTTGTCGGCCCGGCATTGGGCCGATGATCAATTACCGCCGCGTTGAACCGTGGCAGATTACAGTGCCAACTCACTCAATCCCCAGTTGAATGCCGATACGCGACTATCCGTAATCCGTGTAATCTAAAAAGGGGAGTTTTCTCGCATATCTTTTTATTTACAGAAGCAACATCCCCCGCCGCTCATGCCGCGCCGGCATGAGCCTCTGCCAAAGCCGACGGGTCCCTCAAGCCAGCGCGATGCGCGGCGTCGGACCGGCGGCGCGGACGCGCTCGTCGGCGTGAGTCTCGAAGCGCTTGAAATTGTCGCGGAACATCTGCACCACGCGGCCAGCGACCTCCGCGAATTCAGCCTTGCTGCGCCAGGTCTTGATCGGTTCGAGAATGTGCGGCTCGACGCCAGGCACCTGCGCTGGCACGGCGAGGCCGAAGTACGGATCGGTGCGGAAATCGGCACGCTGCAGAGAACCGTCGAGCGCAGCCGCCACCAGACGCCGCGTCACGCGGATCGGCATACGCCTTCCAGCGCCGAACTTGCCGCCAGTCCACCCGGTGTTGACGAGCCAGCAATCGACATGATGACGCGCGACCAATTCGCGCAGGAGTTCGCCATAAACCGTAGGGTGGAGCGGCAGGAACGGCGCGCCGAAACAAGTCGAGAACGTCGCTTGCGGCTCGGTGACACCCTTCTCCGTGCCGGCCACCTTGGCGGTGTAGCCGGACAGAAAATGATACATCGCCTGCGCCGCGTCGAGCTTCGCGATCGGCGGCAACACGCCGAACGCGTCGCAGGTCAGCATGATGATGTTCTTGGGATGACCGGCGCGCCCGGTCGCCGACGCGTTGGCGATGAAATTGAGCGGATAGGCGATACGCGTATTCTCGGTCTTCGATTCGTCGTCGAAGTCGGGAATCCTCGACTCCGGATCGAGCGTCACATTCTCCATGACCGAGCCGAAACGTTCGGTCGTCGCATAGATCTCAGGCTCCGCCTCGCGCGACAGCTTGATCGCCTTGGCGTAGCAGCCGCCCTCGAAATTGAAGATGCCGCTGCGGCCCCACCCATGCTCGTCGTCGCCGATGAGCGTCCGGTGCGGATCGGCGGAGAGCGTCGTCTTGCCGGTGCCGGAGAGGCCGAAGAAGATCGCCGAGTCCCCGTCCTTGCCGGTGTTGGCCGAGCAATGCATCGGCATGACCTGTTTCGCCGGCAAGAGGTAATTGAGGACGGTGAACACCGATTTTTTCATCTCGCCCGCATAGCTCGTGCCGCCGATCAGCACGATTTTGCGCGTGAAGTCGCAGGCGATGATCGTCTCGCTTCGCGCCCCGTGCCGCTTGGGGTCGGCGCGAAACGAGGGCAGATCGACGATCGTCAGCTCCGGGACAAAGTTCGTGAGCTCCTCCGCTGGCGGACGGATCAGGAGATTGCGGATGAAGAGCGAGTGCCAGGCGTATTCGGTGAAGACGCGCGCGCGTATGCGCAACTGAGGATCGGCGCCGCCGTAGAGATCCTGAGCGAATAACGTCTTGCCTTTGGCGTGGGCGATGAAGTCGGCGAGAAGCAGCGTCGAAGTGCTCGACCGTCATCGCATTGTTGTTGTCCCACCAGACAATGGCCTCGGTGTTCGCGTCGCGCACGACGAACTTGTCCTTCGGGCTGCGTCCGGTATGCACGCCGGTGTCGGCGACGAGCGGCCCATGCGCGGCGACACGCGCTTCATTGCGTTGCAACGCGTGCTCGTAGAGCTGCGGCGCGCCGAGATTCCAGTTGATCCCGGCAAGATCGCGGAAGCCGAAACGGTCCGCGCCGAAGTCGACATTGTGCGTCCCGTTCTCGATCATGCTGAAGCGTCCTCCCCGAAAGGCGCGCCGAAATGGATGGCGCGCAAATCCAAGCAATTTCATGCCCCACGGTCAACCCGGCGGAATTGGGGCTGACCCGCGCTCGTCATACGAGCGATAGCGAGTGTGCTCGCCGCATGTGGCGATGAATGGGCGCGGATCCGGCGAGATTGTCGAATTGGCCGGTAGGCGGCGAAGCCGCATCCGGGCCTCGTCGAATTAGCCCATGAGGCGACGTCTTCTTTGTGCTAACGATCGGCGCGTCCTTCCTCGCGCTCGCGCCCAAGGATGGCGAGCCCTGGCGGCCGATCCTCATCGTGCAGGGCGCAAGCGAGAGCGGAGGGCGCCGCATGCTGACGAGCGCGGTGAAGTTCACTTGCGACGAGGTCGACGGCGACGACCTCCTCGATGGGATCGGCCACGATGTCGCAGCGTCAACCGCCATCCTCAACGGCGCGCGCTTTCCGTGGATCAGTCCGGGCGGCACATTCACCCATCAGCCCTGCACCGCCAAAGAGGGCGATCCCAAGTCCAACGACCACGTTCTCGACGGCGGCCATTTCGACAATGCCGGGGCGGAGTCCCTTCGCAAAATGACGCGCGCCATCCGCAACCTCGAGGACGGTGAGGAGAAAACCTCGACATCGTTTTCATCCTGATCGGCTATGACGACCACGATCCCGCGAAGCGCCCACCCCTGCCCCCGACGGGCGTGAAGGATTGGGTCTCCGAGCGCATCGCCTCGCTCATACCCAACGACGTCTTTGCGCCCGTTCTCGGGCTCTACAACGGGATGGCCGCTCACGAAGCGCATCTGGCGCGGGAGATGAAGCTCGCTGCCAAACGCCCGTTGTCGCTCCCGACCCCTAGGTCTAGCGCCTGACCGGCGGCGACTATACGCCGCGCTCGTCCTCTGCTCGTAGAGGTTGAGCTGAATAGCGGCCGAACGATCATCTACGATCCGCCCATGGACTGGACGCTATCGGGCGAGGCCAAGCGCGACATCGAGAACTCGGTGCTCGCGACGGAGCCCGCTTGCGCCGCGAGGGCCAATGCCGAGGCGATCGGCGCGGTGGTGGGGAGGTTGGGGCTATAAAACCTGCTTTTTCCATAATGGTGGTTAACAAACCTCTTGCGCGTATGGCGACAATGTGACAGGTTCAGTCATAATTCACGATCCGAGAGTTTTGGGTTCTGGATTCAAACTGAAATCTGCCTCTAGGAGACAGTTATAATTGAGTGGCGTCTATCGAATAGTTTTAGAATAGGCGTACCTAAGTAACCACTGTTCATTTGTAAGTCATTTTTTTCTGAAGGAAACGCTAAATGACACGAGGTCAATTGCGCGCGTTTCGAAGCATGATCATCTCGATAGTTGGTTGTCTGATTCCGCAGCAGGAGGTATGCAGGCTGCGGCGCAGGGTGCCGGGGAGCATCCACCCTCAGTACCAATAGCTGTGGAAGGAAACATTCTAAAGATTGATGGTCAAACGCTTACTGTCGCAATACCTAAGAAATCAAAGTCATTGGGGACGGTGCGGAGCAGAAGCTGGGTAGTCTTTCGGCGCGGATAATATCCGATTGGCGGAGACGGCCGGCACCGCGCAAGCAAAAGACGTCGCCAAAGACAACATTAGAATTTCGGGTCAGCTTTCCGGCGCGATTGCTGGCCGGGTTTATCGCCGTTGTATTGGTTTTATTCGTCGCGGGCCTCGCCACTGGTAGGTCGAATAACGGCAAACTCGCGTTTGGCAATCCGCTGAGTTTTTGTGTCGGCGTCGACAATCGGACCAGCAATTCGCAAACTCAAATGGTGTTCTGGTCTGCCACGGTTCTCGTTGCTTACTTGACAACAATTTTTTTGCGAGGTTGGATGACTCGGCTGGGACCTCCTCGGCGGCGTCGGTATTCCAGTAAACCTCCTTGCGTTCTCCGGTCTCAGCGCATTGAGCTTCGGCGGCGCGCGCGCAATAACCGTCTCGAAGATCAACGCAGCGAGCGCGGGCGGCACAGCCCCAGTAGCGGATGCTCCGGCGACCGCGAAAGATGCAGCAAATGACGCCCAGATCGAAGCTGCCGCCGCAGCCAGCGCCGTTGAAGCTGCTCAAGCGGCAGCCGACAACTCTGGCGCTGTCGCTGCAGGCGCGGCCATCGACGCCGCCGAGGAAGCCTCTAGAATAGCCGATATCGCTCAAGCGGCCCCCGAACAAGCGAACGCGTCGGGCGCGAACGACAGCCCCATTATCAAGCATGCTCCGCTAGGGACCGCCCATATTACCCAACTCTTCCAGAACGATGCGGGTCGTGCGGACTTGGGAGACACTCAGATGATTCTCATAACACTGATTGCGATCGCGACATACGTAGTCACCACTTTTCATCAACTGGGCAATCTCGAGATTGCACAACAGGTCTCCTTGCCCGACATCGATTCTTACCTGCTTGCGAGTTTCGGCATTGGTCAAGGCGCATATTTGGCGAAGAAAGCGGCCTCAAACCTCGGGAGCTGATGGCCGATCTAGGCTCTTCGATGCACGGATGGTAACAAGGAGCACCTTACCTAAAAAACGACAAATATTCAGTAAGTGTGTTATGGCAATTTAACTCAATATTAACCAATCTAACGAAAACTCGCTCAGACTCCATTTTCGTTTTGGGGGGCGACAATGAGAACTAACGCTTACGATAACCTAAGATATAGCGGAATAATATTTACGTATATACTGAATTTGATTACCTGGAGGAACCTCGTTTTTCGATCACCAGCCTTCTCGTTTAGGGCAGTGAAGTCGAGAGCGATATTATTGGTCTTCGCCCCAATGTTCGCTGGCTGCGCCTCTCATCAGATTGGCCCAAATCGCGCGATTCCAATCGAGAGTGACGTTGAAGCGATGCGTTCGCTTTCGTACCCTTCAAGTCTGGCCAGGTCCGACCCTGGCGCGCGCAACGACATGCTAACCGCAAGAATGTACACAGCAGATATGGAATACCAAGTCTACGAGGCCAATCTGACCAAGGAAATCCAGGACGAAGGCTTACTTGGCACCGCCGCAGTCCTTGGTCTAACGACGTCTTCAACGCTCGTCGGGGCCGTCGCAACAAAGACGATACTCTCGGGGATTGCTACCGGGGTGGCTGGACTCGACAAAGCGTACAATGAAAAGGAACTGCTCAGCAACGCAATGCAAGCATTACAAACACAAATGAGGGCAGATAGGAACGCCGAAGCAGCACAAATATATTCAAAGATGTTTAGGGATGCCGGAAACATAAGGAAGCCAACTCCAATCAGCGAATATACGATGGCGATGGCTTTATCGGACGCCGAGGCTTATTATCAGGCAGGTACAATCACGTCCGCCCTTGTTGGCCTCTCGAGAACAGCTGCGAGAGCAGATGCGAACGCGGCCATGGCCAAGGCCAATGCGGGTCCAAATCCATCTCAGGTCGCGGCCGCCCAGGAGACCGCAGCTCCGACCTCTGGCTCCGACATCCCGCCGCCGCCCCCACCGCCTACCATAATAAAAGCGAGTTCCCAGGTGCCGGTCATCACGCCACCGCCGCCAGTAGTCGGTGCTGGGAATCCGACAGAAAAGCAGCTTGGGCCCGCCTTTGTAACAAAAGTCCAGAGCCTGCTCTGCGTATCCGGCACCAAGGGAACTTGGGACGGGCCCACCCGAGACGCGATAAAAGCCTTCTTCGCCGGGGTCGACGGCGTTCCCTGGAGTAACGGAGGAATCACGCCGGGTTCTGCCAATCCGCACTCCGATTTATCAGAAAAGGGAATAACACTTGGAGACGCGGGCGACCTAACACATGCCTCCAGCATCCTTGCTGCCAACCCTCAATTGGGAAGCTGCAAAGATCTCAAAGGCCCGGAGTTGGACAACTGGCGTCGCAAACTCGGGGGCAAATTGTAACCCCATAAACTAATAAACCAGACTGCCTAAGTGGTATATTGATACGATAAACTTCGGAGAAGGAGGCCCGCATGCCCGTCGTTAAGGACTCAAGAAATCTAAGAGCTACTCCCGGAGGAACGCCCATCGGCGGCGCGAAGTACGGCGCGAAATGTGAGGTATTGGGCCAGGATCCCGGAGCGCCCGCCGCAGCCAATTCGCTTCAGATACGCTTGGTCAATGTCGCCGGCCAACCTGTCGGATGGATAAGCGCGGACGCGGTGGACTTAACGAAAGACGCCATAAGCGGCTCATTAAACAGAAACGAATTTGCTGACTACTGCGTTTTTTTCGAAGAGAAGTGTCTGTTTAGTAGTTTGTATTTGATGACTGTAGCTGAACTTCGTACCCAAGTTCGCGTTCCGGAGGCTCCTGGTAACGCAGCGCCCGCGCTGCATGGACCTTTTGCTCTTACACTCGCCGATTGGCAATACGGAACCAGAAATTCCCGGATACCCGTTCTCTTATACTGACGCGGATATCGACGATTTTACTGCTCAAATTGACGTTTTTGGCGCCATGGCGCAAACAGCGCAGAAGAAGATTACCGATCTACGTGGCGGCGCGCCAGCATTCGATGCCCTTTATCTCACTCAAGTTATCGGAGCGAGCGCCGCGAACTCAGTGCTGGCCAATCCAAATCAAAACGTGGCCAATCTCATAGCTGCGGCTAATCCGACGGATTTAGCCAACGATGGGGTCGACAAGAACACTGTGCTCCAGGCCTACAACTCCTTGCTTGGGATCAATCAGGGATCTGGGGTCATAGCCAAACTCGACGCTGACATGCAGAGCGCAATCAACACTGTCTTGCCGACGATATCGCAGTCAGGCGGATCGACCGCCGGTTCAGGACCGCATCAGCCTGTCCCGAGCCGGCCGGGACAAGCGACCGATCAAAAGATTGCATGGGGCGGCGTAGTCAGTGCGGACTTCAAAGCTAAAGTCTGTCAAATCTGTGCCGGACTCGGCTGCGATCCAAACTTTCTAATGGCGGCGATGGCGTTTGAAAGCGGAGAAACCTTCTCTCCAAGCATAGTCAACCGCGCCAGCGGCGCGACCGGTCTTATTCAATTCATGCCTAGCACCGCCCAGGGTCTTGGAACAACAACCGCAGCGCTTGCCAGGATGACGGCCCTAGATCAATTGGGTTTTGTTCAAAAGTATCTGCAACCTTTTCAAAACAAAATGCGATCGCTGTCCGACGTTTATATGACAATCTTGTTTCCCGTAGCAGTAGGAAAACCTGAATCATTTATTCTTTTTTCATCTCCCAGCCTTGCATTCCAACAAAATCGTGGTCTGGACGTCAATCACGACTTAGCTGTCACCAAAGGTGAAGCTGCTTCACTGGTTCAAGCGAAGCTTGACAAGGGCTTGGGGGGCGCGCGCCGCGGTTAGTAGATCGAAGCTTGGCCAAGCGGGGGCCGATCGTTGGAGCGATCGCGCGTTGATGGCCAGATTCCTCACAGTCGCGCTCATTGGTGCTTCATGTGTGAAAGGTCGTTACGCTCCACCGCACTGTGCTCGGAGTCTCGGAAGCGTCCATGAACCGTAAGTGCGGAAATTTGTAGTCCAAAACACCCTTCCTCTCTCGTCTCCCGGAGGACAGCTCGTTCGGGATCGCGACGAGACATAGTTTTACAAGATCGCCGGGGCGCGAACGATACACATCTACTTCTTTTACCTGTTCATAAGAAACCTGATACCCGCCGTTCGCGAATGTAATCACGCTTCCGGACCCTAAGATCGGTTGCTTTGTCGGTCCCTCTCCCTGCACAAGACGAGTCTCAACCTTCTTCACCCTTGTGAAACTGCATCGTCCAACATGCTTCGGTAGTCCAGCGGCTAGCGAGGACGTCGTAAGCGTCAATGCGATCGTTAAGAAAAGCCAACGACACCTCATGTTCAGTTTTCTCGCTTGGTGAAGGCGGTACATGGAATGGCACGACGCTGCGGTCAATATCTGGCAGCCCGCTCGCGCGCGGGCCGTTTCACGCCGCGTAGCGTTCGATGTCGACCGGCAGGCGCCGCGAGCCCCACGCGCCGGGCTTGGCGGCGAACACGCCCGCCATCCTGGTCCCGCAGCTTGCGCATGCGCCCGAAACGTCGAGCGCGTAAGTCGTGATCGTATAGCCGTCGCGCGCCGATCGCGCGCGCGCCGCAGGTCGGACAGAGCGTCGCCTGCCGCGCCGGATCGTGGACGTTGCCGACATAGACGTGGTGAAGCCCATTGCGGATGGCGATGGCGCGCGCCTTTTGCAGTGTCGGCGGCGGCGTGGGCTCGGTCTCCCGCATGCGATAGTCGGGATGGAAGGCGGTGAAATGCAGGGGAACGTCTGGTCTCAGTTCCCGCGCCACCCATTGCGTCAGCGCGTCGAGCTCCTCGTCGGAATCGTTCTCGCCCGGAATGAGCAGCGTCGTGATCTCGGTCCAGACATTCGTTTCGTGAACGAGATATTTGAGCGTATCGAGGACGGGCGCGAGCGAGCCGGCGCAGCGCTTGGCGTAGAAGCGCTCGGTGAAGCCTTTCAGATCGACATTCGCCGCGTCCATGCCCGCGAACAAGCGCTTGCGCGGCTCCGCGCAAATGAAGCCCGCGGTGACGGCGACGTTCTTCACGCCTCGCGCGCGACAGGCGGCCGCGGCGTCGAGCGCATATTCCAGGAAGATGACGGGATCATTGTACGTGTAAGCGACGCTGGCGCAGCCGAGCCGCTCGGCCGCGCGCGCGATCGTTTCCGGCGCCGCCTGCGCGCTTAGGCGCGCCACCTCGCGGCTCTTCGAGATGTCCCAGTTCTGGCAGAACGAGCACGCGAGATTGCAGCCCGCGGTCCCGAACGACAGCACCGCCGAGCCAGGCAGAAAGTGATTGAGCGGCTTCTTCTCGATCGGATCGACGCAGAATCCCGTCGATCGGCCGTAGCCGGTGAGCTCCATGCCGGCGCCGTCCTCACGCGCGCGGCGAACGAAGCATAGGCCCCGTTGCCCTGGGCGCATCTTGCAGAAGCGCGGGCAGACGCCGCACTCGATCCGCCCATCGTCGAGCCTGGTCCAATACTCGACATCGACGCAAGTTTCGGTTTCTGCGTCCATGGCCCGTCCCAGTTTGGCGCGGCCGCTCCTTGGCTCCCTCGACAATGTTGTGCGCGCGACCGGCAAATGCAATGACGCGATCGTCTTCGATGCCGCCGCTGCTCGGGTATCCTTTTGAGAGTTGATCGCTTAAACTTGGGTCTCACTCTCGGGCGCTAGGCCACGAAGAATTCAGTGGAGGACACGATGGCTCACAAGGGAAAGTGCTTTTGCGGCGCGGTCGAGATCGAAGTCGAAGGCGCGCCCGAGGCGATGGGCTATTGCCATTGCCAATCCTGCCGCTCCTGGTCGGCCGGCCCGGTCAACGCCTTCAGCCTCTGGAAGCCCGACGCGGTGAAGGTCACGAAGGGACGGGATCAGATCGCGACGTTCGCGAAAACCCCGGGGAGTGAGCGCCAGTACTGCAAGACCTGCGGCGGTCATATTATGACCAACCATCCGCCGCTCGGTATGGTTGACGTGTACTCCGCCTCCATCCCTACCCTCAACTTCAAGCCTGAGGTGCATGTCAACTATCAGGAAACGGTCCTGCCGATTAAGGACGGGTTGCCGAAGCTCAAGGACTTTCCCAAGGAATTCGGCGGCTCGGGCGAGATGATCGCGGAGTAGCAGCCTCGGTCAGCGGCTCACGCTGACAGTTTCATCGCAATGGTTGGCTCCATGCCGAGTCAGGCCGAGACCGTCCACCCGGCGCAGGTCGCGGGGACGTTTTATCCGGCGGCGGCGGATGCACTGAACGCATTGATCGCGGATGTGCGCAAACGCGCCCGGCCTGATGGCGGTGTCGCGCCAAAGGTCGTCATCGCGCCGCATGCCGGCCTCGTTTACTCGGGCGCGGTTGCGGCGACAGCGTTCGGCGCTTGGGCGCGCCGCCCCGAGCCGCCACGGCGAATCGTCATCATTGGCCCTGCTCATCGCGTCGCGTTCTCGGGCATTGCGGTTCATCCGGCGTCGAAGTGGCGCACGCCGCTCGGCGAGATTCCGGTCGCGGGCGTCACGCATGCCGAGCTCGCCCAACCGCCCGGCGTCGTTCTCGACTCGCGCCCATTTGCGGGCGAGCATTCGATTGAAATGCATTTGATCATGCTCCAAGCGATGCTGCCGGCGCCGTTCGAAATCGTCCCGATCCTGGTCGGCGACGCCGATCCCTGTTCGGTCGCAGAGGCCTTGCGCCGGGTCTGGGGCGGGCCGGAGACGGTCGTCGCAATCTCATCCGACCTGTCGCATTTTCTCGATCAGGTGAGCGCTCAGTCGATCGACTCCGACACGGCCCACCGCATCGAGACGCTCGACGCCGCCGCGCTCGATGGTCGCCGCGCTTGTGGCTTCTTACCGATCAAGGGCGCGCTCGAAATCGCCGCCGAGCGCGACATGCGCGTGAGCGGCCTGCATCTGGCGACATCGGCGGACGTTGGCGCGGATGCGTCACGGGTCGTCGGCTACGGCGCCTTCGCGCTCGAATACGCGGCCTCGGCGCGACTTGCCGAGACGATCGCGAGCGTCTGCTTTCCGCCTGCATGGTCGCCCTGGGCGTAGCCACGCGGAACGGCGGCGAGGCGCCGCCCCCGACGCTCGCCGCTGGTTCGCCCGCGCTTTCGGCGTGGCGCGCGACCTTCGTCACCCTGACCGAAAACGAACGGCTTCGCGGCTGCGTCGGTTCGCTCGACCCCCGCCGGGCGCTCATCGACGATGCGGTCGCCAATACGGCGCAGGCGGCCTTTGCCGACCCGCGCTTTCCGCCGCTAAAGGAGTCCGAACTCGCAGGGCTTCGCCTTGACGTGTCGATCCTTTCCCACCCACGGCCGATTCCAACCGAAAGCGAATCCGAGCTCGTGGCTGCGCTCGAGCCTGACCGCGACGGGCTCATTCTCTCGTCTGGCAAGCGGCGCGCCCTGTTCCTGCCGAGCGTTTGGCGCCACCTGCCCGACGCTCGCGCATTCGTGCGCCAGCTGATGGCGAAGGCCGGCTTTGACTCGGATCGCTGGCCGGAAGGGCTAGAGGCGAGACGCTTTCGGGTCGAATCGTTCGGCGCGCCGTGGCGGCGTGTCGATGCGAAGGACGTCGGACTGGAGGCCAACGACGCTAAGGCGGTCCAACATTAAGGCACAACGCAACAGTCTTCAGCGTTCGGCGCCAAAGTTTACAGCGTCGAGACCTACAAAATGGCGCCCTCAAGACTGTCGTGCAAACAAATTTGATTGGTTGTGCAAAAGGCCTTGCCCTCAATAATGCCCCAATGCCAAGTTAGCGTCCGAAACCATAGAAGAATATAAGGACGTTCGATCTCGCGATAGCAACCGGGGGGCTCGTAAAGCGCAGGAGCCTGTCATGTGCGACTACTCGTTGGAGATGTATGGATCGCGTCCCGCCCGTGAGGGCGAGATCTATGTCACGACGCGGTTTCCGAGCGGTTCAATCGGTTTCGCCTCAGCCGGCGATCCACGCACCGCAGTTTGCATGCAATGCGACACGAAGGTGATGCTGACGGATATTCCGTCGGCGTTACGAACGGCGCTCCGCGTCGAAGCGGAAGTTGAGACGACCTTCGCCCAGCGCGAGGCCGGCCTCTATCGCGACGGTCTGCGGTTGGCGGACGGGCGTTTTGTCTCGCTGCAGGATCTGCAGCCTGGCATTCACGCCTATGTCCCGGCGCTGTTGGAGCGTGACGCGCTGAAGGGCCTGATGAAGACGCCAGAGACCGTCGACTAAAGCGAAGACCGATCAAATCTATCGACCCGACCGCAGGCTTGCGTTCGCTCGCGAGAGCGTGACGTAGGTCTGTGGAAGGCTTATTTGATTGTTTGTTTTGGCGTTGATTTCCGCCCGCCTCGTTCACTTATCTTGAACAGCCACACTCGCTACCTCCCTTCATAGGCCCTTTCCTCCGCGTACCTCCGTACCGCCCTGAGAAGCCGCGCGACGTTGGGGGCAAGAGACTCGCTGGGCTAAAAAGCGATATACAGGCGAGGTGTCAGGGTTGGTCGGTCGTGCTGTCGAACCGGCGGAGAGAAGACATGAATTTGGCGGTTGGTCGTCTCGCTCTGCTGCTTGTCGGGAGTCTCGTCTGCGGGGCCGCCGTTTTGACCGCGGGCGCGGCAAGCGCCGAGCAACTAGCCATCAAGGGCGTCGTCAGCGGCGCAATGATCCAGAAGGTCGGCTTCCGGGCGATGATCCAGAAGCAGGCGATCACCTACAATCTCGCCGGCTATGCTCGCAACATTCCGGATGGAACGGTGAGCATAAGCCTGCAGGGCGACAAGAACCGCATCGACAAAGTGCTCGACGCGATACGGGCTGGCACCAAGAAGTCGTCACACGATAACAAAATCGCCGTCACCGACGACGCTCTCGATCCCAGCCTGAAGACGTTCACGGTCTTCGATTGGATCTCAACGAGCCGGAATATCACCACCCCTTATAATTTGGTGTTCCAGCTGCGACCGGCCGATGACGAGATATCCCCGAAACAGGCCAAGGGGGTGTGGAACACGATCGCAGAAAGCACGCTCAAGGGCGACGACCTGGCCAAGTTCATGAAGCATCTTGACGCGGACGATTGATCGTGGCGCTACCCGCCAATGCGGGAGAAGATGTCGCGTAAGGGCGCGCCGCCCCAGGCCGAGGTGACGAAGTCGTTATGATCGACCGAGCCGGCGTCAACGAACGCGACGACGCCGGGAGTGAGTTGTGCTGGCAGACCGCTCACGGTCGGCACACCGGCGGCCTCGAGCTCGGCGCGGACGGCGTCGTTGCCCGCACGTGAAGAGGTTGAATAGGCGCTGACGAAGAAGGCGCTCCGTCCTGGTCCTTCCGCCCAGCTCACGAACTTGTCGCGTTCACCGTAGAGCGCGTCGAGCAGCACAACCCCGCGCACCCGACCCTGATCGCCGCCGACGGTGAGCGAATAGGCGGCCGGCAGATAGCCGCCGCTATAGGCGACGATGACGATCGGCATCCGCCGAAAGGCGCCGCGCGCGTTGGGATAGAGGTCGCCGAGCTTCGACTGCGCTTCGCCAAGGAAAGAGGCGAACCCGCCCGACGACCAGAAGCGTCCGGCGCTTGAATCCTGCGCGTCCACCGCGAGCTGGGGCGCGATCAGAACGGCGTTGAGCCCCGAATCGGCGAGCTGGCGCACGATCTGCTGGCGGGCGATGACGTCGCGCGACAGCGTTGCGTTATTACCGTGGAAGAAGACGATGATGACCCCGCCCTTGGCCGGATCGAACGACTGCGGCGCCGCAAGCAGCACGCTGCGGTCGCTGTAGGTCTGGTCTTCCCAGTGGATTCCCCCACGTGGGCTCGAATGGCCGAGCCGGCCATTCTCATCGACGTCCATGAACGGCCGCGTCTTCCCCGTTTCCTGATAATTCGGGATCATGCCGTGATAGGGGAAGGCCGAGTTCTCGAACGCGGCAAGGGAGACGGTCGCGCCGTCGACCGACGTGAGGCTGCCGTTTGAAGACCGACTGGGCTGAACGGTCGGACCCGCGCAACCGGCCATGAGGAGAGCCGCCCCCATCGCCGAGCCCGTCCATTGCGTCCGCCTAGAGAGACCCATGGCCCGATCCTTAACAATCCCTTGGCGGCGTCAAAAGACCTTTTCAAAGCCCGCTTACAAAATCGTGAACATTCGGGTCCGTTGGTGAGGCTAGCCCCAGGCGCCATACTCGCGCCGTCGCTGAGTCGCGACGGTCACGGGCCGGAGACCGATGCCCATACGATTCATACCGATCAACATCGTACTCGCTGTCGCCCTCGTCTGGGCCTTGCCGGCGCACGCCCAGGACAAGGGAACGCTGAACCCCAAACCGCTGCCCCCGCTCGCAGATCCCGCGAACCCGAAGCTGCCGGCCAAGGAAGTGTTCGGCCGGGCGATGACGCCCGTCGAAGCGCAGGCGCGCTCGATCGGCTTCTATTCGCGCGGCTGTCTTGCCGGAGCGAAGGCGCTGCCGGTCGACGGCGAATCCTGGCAGGTCGTGCGCCTGTCGCGCAATCGCATGTGGGGAAATCCGGCGATGATCGCCTTCCTCGAGCGCTTCTCGCGTAAGGCGAAGGCTGAAGGCGTCTGGAACGGCATTCTGGTCGGCGATATTTCCCAACCGCGCGGCGGTCCGATGCTGACCGGCCACGCCTCCCATCAGGTCGGCCTCGACGCCGACGTCTGGCTGACCCCGATGCCGGACCGCACGCTCTCCAGGGAAGAACGCGAGACCATGTCGGCGGTCGATATGGTGAGCGAGGACGGGCGTCTCGGTCACGGCGCATTGGACGCCGGCGCAGGCCGGCGTCGATCAAGGCGGCGGCCGAGGAGCCGGAGGTCGAACGCATCTTCGTCAATGCGGCGATCAAGAAGGCCCTCTGCGAGACCGCAAGAGGCCAGCCCTGGATGAACAAGGTGCGCGCCTATTGGGGGCACAACTACCATTTCCATATTCGCATCAAATGCCCGGCGGGCGATTCCGGCTGCGAGCCGCAGGACCCGGTGCCGCCCGGCGATGGCTGCGACAAGTCGCTTGCCTGGTGGTTCACCGACGAGGCGCTGCATCCCCGCCCGGGCAAGCCGAAGCCGCCGCTGCCGGTCTCAGCGCTTGCCGCCCGAATGCCGAAGCGTGGTTCTGGAGAAATAAGTCAGGCGCCTTCCGGGTCCACGTCGGATGGGTGCGTGTGGGGCCCAAACCGCTCCGCGAGCGCCAGAACGATTGTCGAAAGGACGAACGTCAAGTGAATGCCGACCAGCCAATACAGTTCGCGGTCGCTTTCATGATCGATGTTCATGAAGGCCTCGAGCAGCTTGATTCCCGAAATGGCGACGATTGAGGCCATCAATTTGAGCTTGAGTTCGCTGAAATCGATCTCGGCGATCCAATGCGGCCGTCCGTCGTCCTTCCGCATCGCAACCGGGGCGACAAAATTGGTGTAGCCAGAGAGAAACACGATCACCACCAACGACGCCGTGAGCGTCAGGTCGACGATCGCCAGTTCGGACAGAAGGACCTGTTCGTCGTTGAGAGTCGGCAACTGCCTCAACAGGTCGTAGAGGTGCAGGCCGCTCTTAAAGAGAATCGCAACGAGGCTGACAGCGAGCGCCAGATAGAGCGGAGCGAGAAGAAACCGCGCCGCGAACAGAAGCCGCTCAAACCCATCCCTGATCATTCGATTCCTCAAGTCCGTCCGGCCTCATCGGCTCGGCGCTCATTGTGTTTGAATGCCGGAAGCTCGCGCAAGCCGCGGGCGCCATCGCCCGCCACGGAGCCACGGAGGAACCGCGCTTCAGCCGGCGCGCAGCACGCGCCCAGCGATCGCGTCCAGCTTTTTCACGAGGTCGGCATCGCGGTGCGAGGGGTGCGTGATCAGTGCGAATTCAAGTGAGCGGTCCGATCCGATGGGACAGGCTTCGTGCTCCGAGGGAAATTCGCGCAGCGTGCGGGCGACGACCGCGCTTGCTTTGTTGGCGTTCTCGCCCATCACCTTGATCACCGAGGCGACGTCGACCGCGCCGTGCGCCTCGTGCCAGCAGTCATAGTCCGTGACCATGGCGATCGTCGCGTAGGAAATCTCGGCTTCACGCGCCAGTTTCGCCTCGGTCGCGCCGGTCATGCCAATAACGTCGGCGCCGCGCGCCTGGAAACCGAGGGACTCCGCCAGCGACGAGAACTGAGGGCCTTCGATGCAAACGTAGGTCCCCCCGTCGCGGCAAGCGATCTGCTCCGCTTCAGCCGAGGCGACGAGACGGCGGCGCAACAGCGGTGCGATTGGATGGGCCATCGAGACGTGAGCGACACAGCCGTCGCCAAAGAAGGTTGTTTGGCGCTTGTAGGTGCGATCCTCGAACTGATCGATCATAACGAACATGCCGGGATAGAGATCGCGGTGAAACGAGCCGCAGGCCGACAGCGCAATGATGTCGGTGACGCCGACCCGCTTCAGGGCGTCGATGTTGGCGCGGTAATTGATCGTCGAGGGAGAGAAACGATGGCCGCGGCCATGGCGCGCCAGGAACACCGCTTGCGTTTCGCCGACCCGCCCAAAGCGCAGGGAGTCAGAAGGATCGCCCCAGGGGGTCGCGACGCGCTCCTCGCGCAGGTCCGTCAGGCCGGGCAGATCATAAACGCCCGAGCCGCCGATAACCCCTACAATTGCTTTGGACATGCTCACCCCGCTCCGCCGAGAGCGGCGCCGTTCCTAACGGTCGCGGCCGAAATCAATCGCGCCGCCGTCGATGCCACCCACTCTTAGTGCGCGGATTCCCAGATGCGCTTCTTGACGAAGTAGAGTAGCGCCGCGAACACGATGAGGAAGATCAGGACCCTCAGGCCCACTCTCTTACGCTCGGGAAGGTTCGGTTCGGCCGCCCAGCTCAGAAAGGCGGCGACGTCCTTGGAGTAATTATCCAAAGTCGGCTTCGTGCCATCCTTGTAATCGACCGCGCCGTCGGTGATCGGCTGCGGCATCGCGATCTTGTGGCCCGGATAGTACAGGTTCCACTGCGGGTCGTCGGGCTTCGTATAACCAGTCAAGATCCCGTGGATGACGTCCGCGCCCATCTCCTGATATTCGAGCCCCGGCAGCCCGTCCAGGATGAACCACGGAAACCCGCGCTCGAACTTGAGCGCCTTGGCGAGCAACGCCATGTCCGGCGGCGCCTTGCCGAGCGTCGCCGCGGCGGCCTGGTCGTTCGGATAGGCCTCAGGGCGAGGGATGTTGTCGGCTGGCGTTCCGGGACGCTTGAAAATTTCGCCCTTCTCGTTGGGCTCCGCGTTGGTGATTTGATAGGTGGCGGCGAGCGTCCGGACCTGGTCCTCGCTGAAGCCCGGCCCGTCGGGCTCGGCGAGCGTGCGGAAAGGAATGCTCAGAGCATGACAGGTGCTGCAAACCTCTTTGTAGACCTGAAACCCGCGCTGAAGCTGACCCTTGTCGTAGATGCCGAACATCCCCGAGAAGCTCCAGCTCTGTCGGGGAGGGTTCGGCTGCTCAGCGTCGCTTTGCGCGAGCGCGAAGCCACTCGAGAGGACGAGCGTCGCGGCGGCAAGAGCCAGCGTGGGAAACCTGAGGCGGATCATCGGTGAACTTCCTTGCAAGGGGTCCGCATCATTCAGCCGCAGCAACCGCGGTTTTCGTCCTCGTAAGCACCGCATCGGCGATCGAGGTGGGGATCGGCTTTGTCTTCTCCGTAAAGCTGAGAATAGGCATGATGATGAGAAAGAATGCAAAATAGCCGAACGTCAGGATGCGCGCGATGATCGCCAGTCCCTCGGTCGGCTCCTGCGAGCCAAGGTAGCCGAGGCCAATGCAGATCACGATGAAGATCCAGAAGAAAAAGCGATAGGACGGGCGGTACTTCGCCGACTTGACCGGCGAGCGGTCGAGCCAGGGAATGAACGCCAGCACGACGATCGCCGCCAACAAGATGATCACGCCCCAGAGCTTGTTCGGGATGGCGCGCAGCATGGCGTAGAATGGCAGCAAATACCATTCCGGCACGACATGCGCGGGCGTCGCCAGCGGATTCGCGGGAACGGAATTGTCCGCGTCGAGCAGATAATTGGGAACGTAGAACACGAGCCAAGCATAAAGGACGAGAAAGACCGAGAGGCCGAAGAAATCCTTGATCGTGGCGTAAGGACTGAAGGCGACTGTGTCGCGCTGAGTGTCTTTCACCTCGATGCCGTCAGGGTTGTTCTGCCCGGCGACGTGCAGCGCCCAGATGTGAAGCCCGACGAACGCCGCAATGATGAATGGCACGAGGTAGTGCAGCGCGAAGAATCGCGTCAGCGTGGGACCGCCGACGGCAAATCCGCCCCACAGCCAGTGGGCGATCGTGTTGCCGACGAGCGGAATTGCTGAAGTGAGGTTGGTGATGACGGTCGCCCCCGCAAAGCTCATCCCGCCCCAGGGCAAAACATAACCGAAGAAGGCCGTCGCCATCATCAGCACGTAGATGATGACGCCGATGATCCAAAGAAGTTCGCGCGGCGGCTTGAAGGAGCCGTAATAGAGGCCGCGAGCCATATGGATGTAACAGGCGAAAAAGAAGAGCGACGCGCCATTGCTGTGGAGATAGCGGATCAGCCAGCCATAATTGACATTGCGCATGATGTTATCGACCGAGGCGAACGCCTGGGTCCCCGAGGGGATAAAATGCATGGCGAGAACGACGCCGGTGACGATCTGCGCCACCAGCATGAACGACAGGATCGCGCCGAACGTCCACATGTAGTTGAGATTGCGCGGCACCGGATAAGCGATGAAGGAGGAATGGACCAAGCCACCCAACGGCAGACGCGATTCAAACCAGCGCCCAATCGCGCTTTTTGGAACGTAGGTCGAAGGACCGCTCATGTCGTGGATCTCTGATGGACGTGGAGTTGAAGAATTGTCGAAAGAAGAAGTCGATGCGTCGCCCGTCGGCCAGCTTTACTCTAGCGTCGGTGGGGAAAGCATTTTACGGGCCGCGGACAAAGCCGCCGCCTCGAAGATCCCCCCACCAGGGCCTAGCCGGAAGGAACATCGTCGACTTCTTCCATTGATGGTCAATTCAACCCCCAACGTGCGTGTCGCCCCGGCGCCCGCGGGGTCACGACCTTGAATTGGTTCGACGCGGCTTTTCGCATCGATCGAATTGGATGTCCATAGCCCGAAGCGTCAGCACTTCTCTCTCCAGCTCCCGGCGTTCTCCGAATGGCTTTTTCCCCCGTCAACCTTTTGCTTTTGCGCGCAATATGACGAAGCGGGACGCACCCCTTCTGCTCGCTTTGTTCGAGCCCGATATCGCCCAAAATACCGGCGCCATGATGCGCACCTGCGCATGTCTCGGCGTCGACGCCGCGATCATCGAACCGGCGGGGTTTCGCATCAACGACAGCCGGTTTCGCCGCGCCGCGATGGACTATCTCAATGCCGTCTCGATCGAGAGCCACGATTCGTGGGCGAGCTTCGCGGCCTGGCGCGCCGCCAATCAACGCCGGCTGGTCCTGTTAACGACAAAGGGCGAAGCGTGTTTGTGGGATTTCGCTTTTCGTGAAAAGGATATTGTCCTTGTCGGTCGCGAGTCGTCCGGCGTACCGGAGGCGGTGCGGGTTTCGGCCGATGTTCGAGTGTATATCCCCATCCAGCCTCCCCTGCGTTCCTTGAACGTAGGGATCGCCGCGACGATCGCGATGACCGAAGCACTGCGACAGCTTGGACGCCTGCCCTCCTCACGGAAAGGTGAAGGGTGAGCCCGCAAATCGCAAAGCGCGGACGTGACAACGACGGGCGGATCAGCAATCCTCGTTCCATAGCGCCGTCGGCGATTGCAGGGGAGGAGATCATGGGCGAAGAGGGCGCGTTTCACGTGCTCATCGCCGATGACCATCCGCTTATGGTCGGCGGTTTGCGTCAGGCCGTGCTCGCGGCGGCGCCCAGCGCTGAGATTGTGGTCGCGCACGATTTCGACAGCATGGTTGCGGCGCTGGACGCTTCGCCAGACACCGACCTCGTGCTGCTCGACCTGACCATGCCGGGCGTGCGCGGATTCTCTGGCCTCCTGTTCCTGCGCTCGGGGCGTCCGTCCACCCCGGTCATCGTTGTTTCGGGCAACGAAGAGCGCGCGGTCATCCGCCATTGCATGGAATTCGGCGCCGCCGGCTTCATTCCAAAAACCAGTTCGCTCGACACGATGCGAGGGGCGATCGCCGAGGTTCTGGACGGTGGCCGATGGACGCCCTCCGACTTCGACTCGAGCTCGGCTCGCCAACGGCCAATCGAGCGCGATGGCGCGGCGGCTTGCTTCGCTGACCCCGCAGCAGATCCGGGTCCTGATGATGCTGTCGCAAGGCCTGCTCAACAAGCAGATCGCCTACGAGCTCGGCGTCTCCGAAGCGACCGTGAAAGCGCATGTGTCCGCGATCTTCCAGAAGCTTGGCGTCGAGAGCCGAACTCAGGCCGTCATTCTCGCGACAAAGATCGAGGCGGCGCAGGAATTGCTCATCGCGTCATAGGCAACACGCAAGGCATTGACGCGGGCCGTCATTGCGAAGAGCGTAGCGACGAAGCAATCCAGAGAACGAAGGGTGCTTTACGATTCTTGGATTGCTTCGCTGCGCTCGCAATGACGGCTCTGAGTCGAACTTCAGATCGTCGCCGCCTCACCCCTTCCCGCGATTTTGCCTGTTGCCGATAAGATCCGTCACGACCGCAGGATCGGCCAGAGTCGAGGTGTCGCCGAGCGAGCCATACTCGTTCTCCGCGATCTTGCGTAAGATTCGGCGCATGATTTTGCCGGAGCGTGTCTTTGGCAACATCGGCGCGAACTGAACGAGATCGGGCGAGGCGAACGGCCCGATTTCCTTGCGCACCCAGGCGACCAGCTCCTTGCGCAAAGCCTCGTTCGCCTCGACACCCGTCATCAACGTCACGTAGGCGTAAATGCCCTGCCCTTTGATGTCGTGCGGGTAACCGACGACCGCAGCTTCCGACACTTTCGGGTGTGCGACGAGCGCGCTCTCGACTTCCGCCGTGCCCATCCGGTGACCGGACACATTGATGACGTCGTCGACGCGTCCGGTGATCCAGTAGTAGCCATCCGAGTCGCGGCGCGCGCCATCGCCGGTGAAGTACATGCCAGGATAGGCGGCGAAATATGTGTTCACGAAGCGAGCGTGATCGCCGAAGATCGTGCGCGCCTGACCCGGCCAGGAGTCGGCGATGACCAGGTTTCCCTCGCACGCGCCTTGCTGGATCTTGCCCTCAGCGTCGACGATCTCAGGAATGACGCCAAAGAAGGGTCGTGTCGCCGACCCGGGTTTGAGCTTGATGGCCCCCGGCAATGGGGAAATGAGAATGCCCCCGGTCTCGGTCTGCCACCAGGTGTCGACGACCGGGCAGCGGCCATCGCCGACGACGCGGTGATACCATTCCCAGGCTTCCGGATTGATCGGCTCGCCGACCGAACCCAGAAGACGAAGAGAGGCGCGGCTCGTTTTCTTCACCGGCTCCTCGCCCGCGCCCATCAGCGAGCGGATGGCGGTCGGCGCGGTGTAGAAGGTGTTGACCTTGTGTTTGTCGATGACCTCCCAGAACCGGCTCATCGACGGATAGTTGGGAACGCCCTCGAACATGAGCGTCGTCGCGCCGTTGGCCAGAGGCCCATAGAGAATGTAGCTGTGACCGGTCACCCAGCCGACATCGGCGGTGCACCAGTAGATGTCGCCATCATGATAGTCGAAGACATATTGATGGGTCATCGAGACATAGACGAGATAGCCTCCGGTCGTGTGCAGAACGCCCTTCGGCGCGCCCGTCGAACCTGACGTGTAAAGGATGAACAGCGGATCCTCCGCATTCATCGGTTCCGCCGGGCAATCCGCATTCAAGAGCCGTTCCGCCTCGTGCAGCCAAACGTCGCGCCCGTGCCGCCAGCCGACGTGGCCGCCAGTATGCCTGACAACGATCACGGTCTTGACGCCGCCCACTTTCTCGATCGCCGCATCGACATTGGCTTTGAGCGGAACCTTCCTGCCGCCACGCAGACCCTCGTCCGCGGTGATGACGACGTGGGATTTGGCGTCCGCGATGCGGCCGGCGATGGCCTCGGGCGAGAAGCCGCCAAACACGACCGAATGGACCGCGCCAATGCGCGCGCAAGCGAGCATCGCGTAGGCCGCCTCGGGAATCATCGGCAGGTAGATTGTGACCCGATCGCCTTTGTGGACGCCGTGGGCTTTCAGCACATTGGCGAAAAGTCCGACGCGATGCGCAAGCTCGGCATAGGTGATGTGGGCGGACTTGGAGGGATCATCGCCTTCCCAGATGATCGCCGTCTGGTTCGCGCGCTTTGGCAGATGCCGATCGATGCAATTGTGAGCGACGTTGGTCACGCCGTCTTCGAACCATTTGATCGAGACGTTCTTGGCGTCGAACGACGTGTTCTTGACCTTGGAGAATGGCTTGAACCAGTCGATGCGCTTGCCGTGCTCGGCCCAGAAGCCCTCCGGGTCGGTCACCGACCGCTAGTACATCTCCTCGTATTTGGCCAGGTTGACCCAGGCGCGCTTCGCCCATTCGGCTGGAACGTCATAGGCCTTGTCGGACATGGGGCTCCTCCCAAGCAATGTGTCGCGCTGAGTTCCGCTCTCGCGCAAAAAGCTAAGACGCAACTATGCCCTAACGAGGGAAAAAGCGACAAGCCGGCCCGCATGATGCTTTGGTCTAAGGCGCGTGTCGCGTTAAAGGCCGCCGAGCTTGCAAACAACCGCCCACTCGGCGTCGGTCACGGGTTGGACGGAGAGCCGAGACTGAGTGACAAGCGCCATCTTGGCCAGACGCTTGTCGCCCTTCGCCTCTTCCAGCGTCACCGGTCGCGGCAGCGGGCGGACCGCGCGGATGTCCACCATGCCGAACTTGCCGGTCGCGTCCGTCGGATCGGGCCGATAGGCCTTGCAGACCTCGACGATCCCAACGATCTCTTTTCCCTCGTTCGAGTGGTAGAAGAAGGCCTGCTCGCCGACCTTCATCGCCTGCATGTTGAGCTTGGCGGTATGATTGCGCACGCCGCTCCAGTCCGTGCCCGCAGCGCCAAGTCCGGCCACTTTCTCGTAAGACCAGGCCGAGGGCTCGCTCTTGAACAGCCAATGCGCCATCGCCAACTCGCGCCTAAGTTTGCGTTTCCTGAACGTCACGAAGGCTTAAGTGAGGAGCGTCCAAATTGCAAAAGCGCTGCCGGCCTCATTCCTCCCCCTTCGGCGGGCGCGCGAGCAGCGCGCTCACCGCGGCCTTAACGTCAAGCGAGCCTTCGATCAGCCCCTGGACGCAATCGGCGATCGGCATGTCGACGTCGCGTTCGCGCGCCAACTCGGTGAGCGCGAGCGCGGTGAATTGGCCCTCGGCGAGGCCGCCCGCGCCCGCTTCGGCCACGCTCGCGCCGCGTCCGAGCGCCAAGCCAAAAGCGAAGTTGCGCGATTGCGGCGAGGAGCAGGTCAGAACCAGATCGCCGAGCCCCGAAAGGCCCATCAGCGTCGATCCCCGCGCCCCGAAAGCCTCGCCGAAGCGGCGAAGCTCGGCGAAACCGCGGGCGGTGAGCGCGGCGACCGCGCTCGCGCCAAGCCCGCGGCCGGCGGCGACGCCGCAGGCGATCGCGAGCACGTTCTTTGCCGCCCCGCCGATCTCGACGCCGCGAACGTCGGTCGAATGATAAAGCCGCAAGGTCGGCCCGCGCAGCGCGTCGCAGAGCGCGCGCGCCAGCTCTTCGTCGGCTCGAGGCGAGCGTCACCGCGGTCGGCAGGCCGGCCGCAACGTCGGCGGCGAAGGAGGGTCCGGAGAGAATGGCCGTGGGTCGGTCGGGCGCGGCTTCGCCAGGACCTCGGTCATGAACGCGTGCGTGCCGCGCTCGATGCCCTTGGCGCAGGAGACGAGCGGCGCCGATCCTGGCGCCGTCGCCAGCCGGAGCGCGATCTCGCGGCTCGACTGGGCGGGCGTCGCCACCAGAATCGCGTCGCATCGGCCAAGCTCCGCAAGATCGGATGTCGCCTCGACGCGCGGCGCCAAATCAACGCCGGGCAGCCGGTCGCTCCGACGTGTGGCGATGATGGCGCGCATCCGGGCCTCGTCGCGGCCCCAGAGGATCACCGTGCGACCGGCGGCCGCCGCCGCATTGGCGAAGCGCCACGCCCCAGCCCCGGCGCCGGCGACGCCGATGACATTTACCGGCCTCATGTCGCTTCGCGCCGCATTTGGGCCTCGGAATTAGGGAATGGCTGCGATCGCCAGGACGCGCCAGCTTCAGACCCGGTAAGGCTGATAAGCCAATGCTCCTAGCCAAAACCCTTGGCCGCGCCTAGTTATGGCGTTGAGCGGCCGGGTGACTTTGCTTAGGCAGCGAGGAGCTTAAGGACGATGCCGGAGATCGATCTGCCGACCGTCATATTTGCGCTTGTCGCGCTGTTTGTCGCTTGGAAGCTGCGCTCCGTGCTCGGCATGCGCCAGGATTCGGACCGGCCCGGCGAGCTTGTGGCGCCGTTGCGCCGCGCTCCAGGCCCGGCCAGCGCGCCTGTCGCGCAGCCGGACGCGGCGCCCTCGGCGCCTGTTTCGCAGGCCCCCGCGGATCGCTGGAAGGGCGTCGCCGAGCCCGATCCTGCGGTCTGGAGCGGCCTCGACGCCATCGCCGGCGCGGATCGCAGCTTCTCGCCGCAAGACTTTCTGGCCGGCGCTCGCGGCGCCTACGACATGGTCGTCCATGCCTTCGCCGCCGGCGATTCCGACGCCCTCAAAAGCCTGATGTCGCCCGAGGCCTTCGCCAATTTCGAGAGCGCGATCCACGCCCGCGCCGACGCCGGACACACAATGTCGACCACGGTCGTCTCGATCGACAACGCGACGATCGTCGGCGCTCGGCTCCTCGGCACGACATGCGCAACTTCAAGTGCGCTTCTCGGCCAAGCTCGCTTCCGTAACTCGCGACACGCAAGGCGAGGTCGTCGACGGGTCGCCCGATACCGTCGTCGAGCATATCGACCTGTGGACGTTCGCGCGCGATGTTCGCTCTCGCGATCCCAACTGGCAGCTGACGGCGACCGAATCGGAGCGCTAAGTCGCTTCACGACGCCAACGACCACCCGTGCCGCCCCGCCTCGAGTCCATGGATTTCGAAAGCCTCGCGGGCTGGATCGACGACGACCATCAGGCGGCGTTTCGCGCTTTCGAGCGCTCGGCGCGGGCGATTGTCGCGGATCAAACCAGCCCCCGGCCGGCGCAAGTCCGCGGCGCCAGAATTGATTGCGAACGCGCGCGCCGCGCTTTGCGCGGGCGTCGCTGCGGGCGAGTGCGCGCCGGTTCTTCGAGGCGCGATTTCGACCTTTCCGCGTTGTTCCCGAGAATGGCCGTGGATTCCTGACCGGATATTACGAGCCCTGCGTCCCGGCTTCGAGGGTTGAAACCGAGGAGTTTCGCCTGGCCGATCCTCGCGCGGCCGACGGATCTCGTGACGTTTGGCGTCGACCCTGCGCCTCTCGGGTTTCCGAAGGACGATCAGCGGCGCGAGGCGCCTGAGCGACGGCTCGCTCGTCCCTTACGCCGATCGCGCTCAGATCGAGGCTGAGCGCCGCGACCCGATCGTTTGGGTTCGCGATGCGGTCGAGGCCTTCCTCATTCAGGTGCAGGGTTCCGCGCAGGTCGAGTTTCCCGATCGCTCCCGCGCGCGCCTCGCCTATGACGGGCGCAACGGCCTGCCCTACACGTCGATCGGCAAGATCTTGATCGAGACCGGCGAGATCGCCGAAAGCGACATGTCGCTCGCGAGCCTCAAGGCGTGGCTGCGCCGCGACAGCGCCCGAGGATTGGACGTGATGCGGCGCAATCGCTCGTTCGTGTTCTTCAGGCTCGTCGAGGATTTCGATCCCGACCTCGGTCCGGTCGCCGGCGCCGGCGTTCCGCTCACCCCGCTGCGCTCGATCGCGGTCGACCGGACGATCTGGGCCTACGGCCTGCCGTTCTGGATCGACGCCGAACTGCCCTGGGCGGACGAGACGCCCCGGCCGTTCCGCCGGCTCATGATCGCCCAGGACACCGGCTCGGCGATTGTGGGAGCGGCGCGCGCCGACCTGTTCTTCGGCAGCGGCGACGAGGCGGGCGCACGCGCCGGCGCCATTCGCCATCCGGCCGAGTTCGTCGTGCTTCTGCCGCGAGGGGACGAACCGTGAAGGAGACGCCGCCCCGCCCGCAACGTCTGCGGCGCCTGAGCGACGAGGAGATCGCGCTCTGGACCGAGGTCGCGCGCTCTGTCGCGCGGCGGCGCGGCGCGACCCTGCCTACGCTCTCAAATCCCGTCAGGGCCGCCCGGCCCCCTGCCCCGCCTCCGACCACCGCCGAGCCTTCAGCCGCCCGACCGGCGAAGCCCTCCGCCGCCGCCGCTCGCGCCGATCGAACGGCGGCTCAAGCGCGAACTTTCGCGAGGACGCGCCGCGATCGACGCGGCGCTCGATCTGCATGGGCTGACCCAAGCCGAGGCGCATCAAGCTTTGCGCGGCTTCCTGCGCCATTCGCAGGCGCGCGGCGCGAGGCTGGTCATCATCGTCACCGGCAAAGGCGCGCCGCTGGACGAGGTTGAGCCGATGGCCGAACGAACGCGGCGTGCTCAAGCGGCTCACCCCTCAATGGCTGCGCGAGCCCGACCTGCGCTCGGTCGTGCTCGGCTTCGAGGAAGCCGGACGCGCGCATGGCGGGTCGGGCGCGCTCTATGTGCGGCTCAGACGCCTCCAGGTTCCTTCCGGCCGGCCGTCTAGCTCGCGGAGGATTCGCGGCTCGAACCCGCGAGCCTGCGGACGAAGGCCCACGTTCCTCTCACTTCTTCTTGGCCGCCGCATTCCCGGTCCAGATGATGCGCTGCCGCATCGCCCTTGACCCCGATGTTGGCCATGGTCTCCGAGCCAAGCTTGACCGAGCCGCCTGACAGGACCCAGGTCCCGTCGCCGGTCTTGCTCCATGCGCTGCACGGAATGAGGTCAATGTCGCCGGGCCAGCTCTCCATCGTCCAAACTTGATCGTCGGCGCGGACGGAAGTGATCGCCGCAATGAATGCGACAGCCGTGAGAATCCCGAAGTCTTGACATGTTCGCTGGCCTCCGTTGTGGCGCCCGCACTTTGGATTTGTAGCGCTGTCAGCGAGGCAAATTCCTGGCTCTTCGCCTCATGTGGCGAAGATCGGCGCCGGAAGGGGATGAGCTTCGCCAGTTTCCGCAGATTTTGGGCGGTGGCGGCCAATAGGAACTCGTCTTTGGCTCCGTTTGGGCCACGGAGGCGCAATCGACCGAGCCTGAGGATGCGCTTCAGATGAGCGAAGAGCATCTCGACCTTCTTTCGTTCGCGACATGAGACGGCGTAGGCCTCAGTCTTTGCGATCGCACGGGCCTTGTCGCGAGCGGCTTCATGAACGGAGCGCGCGATTTTGCGTGCAGGAACGTTCGGGCAGCACTTGGGCTTGAGCGCGCAGGCGTCGCAGTCCTGCTTGCGCGCGAAGTAGATCATCGTGCCGTCCTTCGTCAGCCCGTCGCGTGGCTTGGGGAATGAGCGATGATATTTCTTCAGCTCTTTGCCGGCGGGACAGACATAGAGGTTGCCCTCTGGATCGAAGGCGAAGTCGCTGCGGGAGAAGGTTCCGTCCGTGCGCTCGGACTTGTCCATCAGTTTCACGTGCGGCTCGATTCCGCGCTCGTCCACCAGCCACCCAATCATCTCGGCCGAGCCGTAACCCGCATCGGCGACCAGGCGCGACGGAGCGACTTCGAACTGTTCGGCCGTGCGGTCGAGCATCGTCTTGGCCGCGCCGACTTCGGCCTGGCGAATGGTCGTCGTCGCCTCGACGTCCATGATCACTGCATGCTTCAGATCGATGAGGTAGTTGTCGGAATAGGCATAACCGGCGACGGAGTTGGCCGAAGCGGTGTAGCGGGCGGCCGGATCGGTTGGCGAGATCGCCTTCGGCTCGACCGGCGTCGCCCCGCCGAACGCCGCGTCGTCCAGGACCGACAGATATTCCGCGACTGCACGACTTGAGGTCGGATCGAGGTCTTCGACCTTGGCGACGCTTCGCCGTCGATGCGCGTCCGCCACGATGATGCTGGCGTCGACCGCGAAGGCCTCGCCTCCCACGATCCTTTCCTTCATACAGCGCGCCACGACCGTCTCGAACAGCTTACGCAGGAGATCGCTCTCACGAAACCGGCCGTGGCGGTTCTTGGAGAAGGTCGAATGATCGGGAACGTCGCCGTCGAGCCCCAATCGACAGAACCAGCGGTACGCCAGATTGAGGTGGACCTCCTCGCACAGCCGACGCTCCGAGCGAATGCCGAAGCCGTAGCCGACGATCAGCATCCGCATCATCAGCTCGGGATCGATCGAAGGACGACCCGTCTCGCTGTAATACGGCTCCAGATGCCTCCGAACCTCCGAAAGGTCGACAAAACGGTCGATCTTGCGAAGCAGGTGATTGTCCGGGACGTGCCGCTCGAGGCTGAAGCCGTAAAACAGCGCCTCCTGCATCACCCGCCGCTCGCCCATCATCGGCCGAATCTCCTGCTCCCAAGAGAAGAGAATCAGCGACCGGCGCCGCGATCAAGCAGAGTTTTTCAACGCAATTCGCGGATCCGTTCGTTGCTCACGCCTTGCCGCCCTGCCGGCGGCCGCTATAAGCCGCGGCGTTTTCCCGCAACAACCCGAACAGAGATGAAGACGCCATGGCCGTCCAACGCACCTTCTCGATCCTCAAGCCCGACGTCACCCGCCGCAACCTGACGGGCGCCGTCAATCAGCGGATCGAGGCGGCGGGCCTTCGCATCGTGGCGCAGAAGCGCGTGCACATGACGCGGCGCACAGGCGGAGACGTTCTATGGCGTGCATCGCGAGCGCCCGTTCTTCGGTGAACTGGTCGAGATGATGACCGCGGCGCCGGTCGTCGTGCAGGTGCTCGAAGGCGAGGACGCGATCCAGCGCTATCGCGACGTGATGGGCGCGACCAATCCTGAGAAGGCCGCGGCCGGAACGATCCGCAAGGACTTCGCGCTGTCGATGGGCGAGAATTCCGCTCACGGCTCCGACGCGCCGGAGACGGCGGCGCAAGAGATCGCGCAGTTTTTCTCCGGCAACGAGATCGTGGGATAACCAAGAAATCGTGCAAGCGCCTGAGTCGTGCCGGCTCGCACGCGCGTGCGACACAAATCGGCCGGCCGCCTGGCCGAGCGCAAGTTGACGGCTCGCGTCGATCTGATCCACCTTGGAGCGGAGCTGCTCTCGCTAACCGCGCAAGACTGGTCGCAGAGCAGCGCTTCGTTTTGAGGAGACGCGCCATGGCGGATGCTGAAGTTGGTTGGATCGCGGCCATTATCATCGGCGGGATTGCCGGCTGGCTAGCCGAGCAATTCATGAAGAGCGACATGGGCTTGCTATGAATGTCGTGCTCGGCATCGTCGGCGCCGCGATCGCCAGCGCCATTCTCAGTATCTTTCGGGATCGTCCTTGGCGGATGGATCGGCTACCTGATCCTCGGGTTTATCGGCGCCTGTCTATTGATCTGGATCGTCCGCATGGTCAGGAGCCGCGCAGCCTGAGGGCTGCGCCGACCCGCGGCGGAGCGGCCTAGCGCACGCTCGAGAACGACGTCGGCTGCAGGATCGAGCTCGCGAAGGTGGCGACGATAGGCCCGTCCTTCTCGCTCGCGTCTCGCGCGGCGATCCACTCTGGATCGCTGACGAAGGCGGTCCATTTCTGCTCGCGCTCGGCGAGCAATTCCCAGGCCAGGAGGTAGGTGAGCTCCTGATTGGATTCGCCGATCACCGTCGTCCAGAAGCCGCGCCTGGCGGATGCCATGCTTCTCCCATATCCGCAGCGTCTGTGTTTTCGAACCGCTTCAACAACGCCGGCATCCGGTTGGGCAGGCAGCGATAGATGCGAAGCTCATAGATCATTCAAAGACCCCCTCTGTCGTCGGCTGGGTAGCCGCGCATTGCGAGCGCCAGCGGCCGCGCGCACCATCGCATGGTGCGCGGCCCGTCGACAACTCAGAGAAAGCGCCGGCTCGTCGTCCCGCTTCACAAGCGAGTTACAAGGGTGGCTTGCGCAGAGCCGAGGCCGCGCGGCGCGTTCGCTTCGGAGGCTTCGGCGCGCGCGCCAACAGCGGACCGAGCGTCCGCCTGAGGCCGCTATATTCGCCCCGCCAACGGTCGTATTCCGCTTCCCGCATCCCGACCGAGCGTAGCGCTTCCGCGACCGGAAGACCTTCCGCCGTCAGCGTCTCGATCATCTGAAGCCTCTGGACGATCTCCCTCGGGCTGAGCTTCGACCTCATCATCGCCACCCCCCCGAACGGCGCTCCGCGCCGCAAGCGAGCGACCGCCCGTCGCGGTCAAGAGCGGGATAATGCGCTTTGGCGGTTATCCGGAAGATTGGCCGGCGGGTTAAGCTTTCTCAATGAAAGCGCGCTCGCTGGCAGGGCAACGATCGCTACCCTCTGGCTTCGCCTTCATCGTGCGCGCCCAGAGCGCCTCCTCCATCCGCTCGGCGATCTCGCGCAGGTAGGGGTTGCGCGCCTCGCGGCCGGCGCGTCCGGAATCGAGGTCGCTCTGGAAGCCGTCGCGCTGCGGCCAATGTTCGCTGAGAAGCTCGAAGCCCGCGTCCTCGATCGCCTCGACCGCCTTCGCGAACTGCGTCTCCGAGCGGCCGACCTTCGACAAGACGATGCACAAGGCGTCCCTCCGCGCCGCGCCGCGCGAGCTTGCGCGCGAGCGCAAGCGTGGGCCTCAGATCGTCGCCCGACACGCCGGTCGGCAGAAAGACGACGTCGCTATCCTCGGCGATTTCGGTCGACAGATCGTCGGCGAGGCCGCGCGTGTCGGCGACGATGAAATCGGCGACGCCGTCCTCGCGGCGCAACTTCTTCAGGCTCTTGAACGCGCGCGTGTCGACCTCCGGCTCGAGGCTCGGCGCGCATTCTGAGCGCGCCCCATTCGACGCAGGTCAATTGATCGAGATCGAAGTCCGCGAGCAGGGTCTTGCGCCCGCGATGGATCGCGCCCACCGCCAACAGGCGGGCGAGCGTGCTCTTGCCGACGCCCCCTTTCTGGCTGACGAATGCGGCGGTGGTCGGTGTTTTTGCTTTTGTCATCCGGCGCCGTTTGAACGCTTCCGCCTCGACGTGAAGGCAGTGTCGCATGAGTCGCTAATGCTATTCGTTGGCGCCGCGATGACAAGAGAGAGATGAAATTATCAACGGCCGATGTTCGCTATGTCCCGATAGTGCACAGCGAGCGTGCAAGTCTCGCCGCGATATTATGCTGGTTCGCTCAGGCAGTTGCGCTAAGCCTGCCGCGGCACGGGCTCTCGCTCCTACCTGGATCGATCGAAGTCTTCCATCTCATAAAGCTGGCGGATTTCGATGACCGACGGTCCGGGCATGGGATTGGGGCAGCGTTTGACCCACTCGATCGCCTCGTCGAGATCGTGGACCTTCCAGATCCAATAGCCGGCGACGAGTTCGTGGACGTTGGGAAACGGACCCTTGGTCACCGAGCGATCTTGACCGGAAAAGGCGACGCGCGCGCCCTTGGCGCTCGGCCTCAGGCCATCCGCGTCGACGAAAATCCCGGCGTCCTTCAGCTGCTGGTTGAACGCTCCCATTTGCTCGAGCAGCTCGGGCGTCGGCATCTTGCCATCTTCGCTATCGTTCGTCGCCTTGACGATCACCATCACGCGCATCGTTCCCTCCCATCAATCTGCGGACCGCTAGACGTATTCGAGCTTCGGATACCAATCCGCGCCGCGACCTTCCGGCGTGCAGTCGAGCATCATCCACAAGGAGCCGGGTCGGGCGCGCCGCGCGGATCCTGGCCCGGGTCCACCGTTGCGTGCGTCATCTCGCCGCCCCAGAAGTGGCGGATCGTTCCGTCACGGCGCGTGAACACGTTGAAGGACGGCACTTCCGAACCGTTCGGCAGGAGGCCGAAATAGTCGCGCGAATAGGCGCCGTTGAGGTCGCTGTAGAGCTTGAGGTCGCGCCAGCCGCGCTCCTGCTTCCACCCCAGCAGGCGCTCGATCGGAGAGCGCGCGACGACCGCGAGCGCGATGCGCTGCCCGATGTCCGCCGCATTGCCCGCCCAGGCGCCGAGCGTGTTCGTGCACATCGGGCACGGGCGATCGCGCTCAGGTCCGAACATGTAGCTGTAGATGGCGAGCGTCTCCTTGTCGTCGAACAATCCAGCGAAGTCGACCGGCTCCTTCTTCGCCTTCGAAGCGATAGTCGCCAATGACCGGGCCGCCCGGCGGCAGCGCCCGGCGTTGCGCGGCGACGCGCTCGATATGGCGGCGAAGTTCGATCTCCTCCGCCAGCAACGCGGTGCGGGCGGCGCGATATTCGGCGCTCTCGTTTGGGAACTGCACAGGGTCGAGCCGAGCGAGCTCGGCGGCTGGCTTGAGAGCCGGAGTTTGAACGTTCATCGGGCAATCTCCTGACGATTGATCAAGGATGGAAGAGCCGCGCCGACGGCCCGCGTCCTGCGAGCCGCCGAACCTCCAGGGCGCGCCATTGCGCCCCGGAGGCGGCTTGAACGAGCAGCGGTCCAATGCGCCCTATCTCTTCGGGGCGAGCAGCGCGAACATCGCGCCCTGCGGATCAAGGCCATTGATGATCCAGCGTCCGCCAGGAACTTCCATCGGTCCGTTGATCACCTGGCCGCCCGCGGACTTCACCCGGTCCTGGGCCGCGTCGATCGCAGTCGACGGTGATGTAGTAGAGCCAATGCGAGGCAGGCTCTCCTGCCATCTTCCTCATCATGCCGCCGGACTGCTGACCTTTGGTGTTGAAGATCTGATAGGTTCCCATGGCGCCCATCGGCATCGCCTCGCCCTTCGTCCAGCCGAACAGGCCCGAGTAGAATGCGAAGGACTTCTCCGGATCGTCGCCGTGGAGCTCGTGCCAACCGATATAGCCGGGCTTGGTGGCATCCTGCATCGGCGCCTCATCGCCGTCGCCCTTGAACAACAGAAAGCCTGCGCCGCTCGGATCGCCGGCGACGGCGAAGGTCCCGACGTTGGGGATCTCGGTCGGCTGCCGATGGATGGCGCCGCCGGCGGCCTTCACCTTGTCGGCGTACTTCTTGACGTCGTCGACCGCGATATAGCCCATCCACGCCGGGCGCACGCCCATCTTGGCGGCGTCCTCCGGAATCGGCATCAAGCCGCCGACCATGTCTTCGCCGGTCTTGAGCAGCGTGTATTTCTGCGCGTTCATCGTGTTGGGCGCGAGGCTCCAGCCGACGACTTTGGAATAGAATTTTTCCGAGCCGGGAAGATCGTTGGACATCTGATCGTACCAGACGAATTTGCCGAGCACGTCCGATTGAGTCGCATTGGCCATAGTTTTTCCTCCTTCAAAGTGGCGCGGACGCCTGCTGCCAATTGACTGTCGCGTTCTTCATGACGCGACGCGCGAGACGCTCTGCAGAAGACGCTATTGTCTGGCCCCGAATGTGTCGGCCGATTGATCGCCTCGCCTAGTGCGCCGAAGCGGCCTCTTCCATTTGCGCAATGTCGAGCTTCTTCATGCTCATGACCGCGCGCATGACGCGATCGGTGCGCTCAGCGTCGCCACCCAAAAGCTCCGGCAGGATACGCGGGACGATTTGCCAGGAGACGCCGAACTTGTCGGTGAGCCAGCCGCACTCGACATGCTCGCCGCCCTCGGCAAGCTTCTCCCACAGCGCATCGATTTCAGCCTGGTCGTCGCAATTGACCATAAGCGAGATCGCGGGCGTGAACTTGTAGTGCGGCCCGCCGTTCAGCGCCAGGAGTCGCTGGCCATCGATCTCGAAGAAAATCGTCATCACCGCGCCTTTCCGGTCGGGCGCGAACTCGCCGTAGCGCGCCGTCGACAGAATGCGGCTGTTCGGAAAGATGGACAGGTAATGGGCGACCGCTTCCTCGGCGTTGAAATCGAACCAGAGACAGGGCGTGATTTTCTGCTCGGTCATGTCGTCTCCTCCTTAGGCAACGCGTTAAGGCGGGTTAGGCCAACGCTTCAGGGCGCCGGGTGTTCCGCTGCGGCGATTGCGCGGGCTTCCTTACTGGCGAACTGACGGAAGAACGCGACTTTGGTAAATCCTGCTGAGGCGCTCGCTGTTGACGCCCTTCCGTGCTCATGTCACGCACATACCCACCAGTTGGTATGATTGTCAAGCGACGAATGCCGCCTTTCGAAACCGCGGCAGGCTTGCCGCGCCGAAAGCGACGAAGCCGGCCGGCCTCTAACGCGCTTTCGACTCCGCAGATGGTCGTCACCGCATCGTCGATGATGGGCTCGATTTCGGCGCGCGGAATGCGGGCGCGCGCCCGGATCGACAGCGTGTGGATGGTCGCCGACGCCACGCGCGCGAGCCGGCGCGGATCGGCGCTCTCCGGCAACTCGCCTGCCGCACGGCGCGTCGGCGAACAGGCGCCCGAACGCCCGATCGGTTCCGTCGATCGCCTCGGAGACGAGGCTGTGAAGGTCCGGATCCGCGATCGCTTCCGAGGCGGCGCTGAGCACCGTGAAGCAGCCGCGCGGACCGTCCGGGCCGCTGAGGTAAAGATCAAGCGCGGCGGTCAGAATGCGCCTCAGCTTCGACCCGCAGGGGCTCGCGCGCCGCAAACAGGGGCGCGAACGACTCGTTCATGCGCTTTCGGTACTGGCCGTAAGCCTGCAGATAGAGCGCGCGCTTGTCGCCGAAGGCGCCATACAAGCTCGGCCGGTTCAGGCCCGTCGCGGCGCTGATGTCGTCGAGCGAGGTGGCGGCGAAACCGTCGCTCCAGAAGACGTCCATCGCCTGCACGAGCGCCGTCTCGGCCTCGAAGGCGCGCGGCCGGCCACGCCGGCGCGGAGCGGCCTTGGAAGCGGTGCGCGCAGTTTTTTGTACCATGTTGAACAAAACTCTTGACGACACCTATTATATGCGAAAGAGTACAAAAATTGCAAAGGAGGAATCCCATGGAGCTCTATTTCGCCCCGCTCGCCTGCTCGATGTCGGCTCGCATTGCGCTCGCCGAAGCCGGCGCCGCCATCAATCTCGTCGAGGTCGACACCCACGCCGGACGCATAGTGGCGACGGGCGAGGACTATCGCGCCGTCAATCCGCTCGGCTACGTGCCGGCGCTGAGACTCGACGACGGAACCGTGCTGACCGAGAATTCGGCCATCCTGCAATATATCGCCGAGCAATATCCGGAGGCTCAGCTCGCGCCGCCGGCCTCCGATCGCGTCGGGCGAGCGAAGCTTCAGACAATGGCTGAGCTTCATCAGCGCCGAACTTCACAAGGGGCTCATGACGCCGCTGCTCGGCGACAAGACGCCGCCCGAGGTGAAGGCGTGGACGGTCAGCAAATACGCCCCGCGCCTCGCCTATCTCGACGCCAAGTTGAAGGACCGCGAATTCCTGCTCGACCGCTTCAGCGTCGCGGACGGCTATCTGACGACGGTCCTGAACTGGACGCGGGCGACGCCGCAGATCGACCTCTCCGCCTATCCCAACGTGAAAGCCTATCTCGAGCGCATGCGCGCGAGGCCGAGCGTCGCCGCATGCGTTGGCGACGGAGATTCCGCTGTTTCACGCCGAAGTCGCGCGGCGCAAGGCGGCTTGAGAGGGCGCGGCGACTCGCCGCACGACAAAAAAAGGGCCGCCAAATCGGCGGCCCCTACTTGTCGAACCCCCGGATCGAACTCTGCGCCCCGATCACGACCGGCGTCGACGCTCACCGCGCCGCCGACGCTGTGAGCCTCGTTCAGAAGCCGAATTATAACGGCCTCTGTTACAGGTGGATTGTAACACCGACCGCGATCAATTGTCAAGACATTCACGTCTGGATATTCACGGCCGACAGGTCGGCTCACATGTCTATCGCCTATTCCAACGAGAAGCCGATACTCCAGAGCGTGACTGGACATCGCAAGTGGGGGCGTAGACTGATCGCGCTAGACTGGCGTCATGCGATGCGACGTATTGCGACGCCGAGCAAGATTGGCGCGAGTCGCGACTTCCGCTCTACCACCATGGGATCAGGGCGCCGCGCTGGACGCAGGCCGCCTGCGGTATATTCTTCTGGATATAGCGATCCCAACAGCTCATCCCACCAGCCCCATCTGGGAGGATGTCATGAATATCGCCATCGCCAAACCGAAGCTTGGCAAAGACTTCGAAGGCGTTTCTGGCCAAGAAGCATCACATGCTGATCGACGGCAAATGGGTCGAGGCCAAGAGCGGCAAGACCTTCGAGGTCGAGGATCCGGCGACGCAAGAAATCATCGCGCACGTCCCCGCGGGCGACAAGGCCGATATCGACCTTGCGGTGAAGGCGGCGCGGAAGGCGTTTGAAACCGGCCCGTGGTCGCGCATCTCGCCCGCCGAGCGCTCGAGGCTCGTGTGGAACCTCGGCGACCTCCTCGAAAAGCACGCTGACGAATTCGCCGAGATCGAGGCGCTCGACAACGGCAAGCCGGTCACCAATGCGCGCCGCGACGACGTCGGCGGCTCGATCAACATGTTCCGCTACATGGCTGGATGGTCGACGCGCCTTGTGGGCGAGACCATTCCGGTGTCGAGCCCCGGCAACTGGCACGCCTATACGCTGCGCCAGCCGGTCGGCGTGGTCGGGCAGATCATCCCGTGGAACTTCCCGCTCATGATGGCGGCCTGGAAGCTCGCGCCGGCGCTCGCCGCGGGCTGCACGATTATTCTCAAGCCTGCCGAGCAGACGCCGCTCTCGGCGCTGCGCTTCGGTGAACTGCTTGCGGAAGCGGGCATCCCCGACGGCGTCGTCAACATCGTCACCGGCTTCGGCGAAACCGCGGGCGCTGCGCTCGCCAATCATCCCGATGTCGACAAGGTCGCCTTCACCGGGTCGACGGAAGTCGGCAAGCTCATCGTGCAGGCGGCCACCGGCAATCTGAAGCGCGTCTCGCTCGAGCTCGGCGGCAAGTCGCCGGCGATCGTCTTCCCGGACGCAGACCTCGATCACGCGATCGGCGGCGTCGCCGACGCGATCTTCTACAACCAGGGCCAATGCTGCACGGCCGGCTCGCGCCTGTTCGCGCACAAGTCCGTCTACGACAAGGTTGTCGAGGGCATGGTCAACAAGGCCGGCAAGATCAAGGTCGGGCACGGCCTCGATCCTTCCGTCCAGCTCGGGCCGCTGGTCTCCAAGGAGCAGCACATGAAGGTGCAGGGCTTCATCGAGTCCGGCCGCAAGGAGGGTGTGACGGTCGCGACCGGCGGCGGCGTTGTCGGCAACCAGGGCTATTTCGTCGAGCCGACAGTGCTGACCAAGACCAATCGCGACATGCGCGTGGTCAAGGAGGAGATCTTCGGCCCGGTCGTCTGCGTGCAGTCGTTCGACGATGACAACCTCGATCAGGTCGCCAAATTCGCCAACGACACCGAATATGGACTCCAGGCGAGCATCTGGACCAAGAACCTGAAGGTCGCCCATACGCTCGCGCGCAAGATCAAGGCGGGCACGATCTGCGTCAACATCCACAATTATGGCGATCCGGCCTGGCCGTTCGGCGGCTTCAAGCAATCCGGCTGGGGGCGTGAGATGGGCAAGGAAGTGATGGAGCACTACACCGAGACGAAATCGGTCGCGATCAACCTGGGTTAAGGACGGGGGTCCGAGGCGGGCGCTGCCGTAAAGGTGGCGCCCGCAGGGCCGTCGCTGCTTAGGCGCCTCTAGTTGCTCGCGCCTTGCGGCGCCCTGACGTGAGCAAGCTTGTCCGGATTGAGCGTTGCGAACACCCTGCGCACCTTGTCCCCCTCGATCTCGATCGTCGTCACCGCGAACGGAGCGCCGTTGCGAGACAAGACCCATCCGGGGGCGCCGTTCACCATCACGAACTCGAAATCGACGCCCGCAGCGCCCTTCGCCATGACGCCGACGATAAAGCGTGCGACGCGATCGGCGCCGCTAATGACGTTGCGGGCGGCCGTGACCTTTCCGCCGCCGTCGGTCGCACAGACTGCGTCCTCCGCAAGCAGCGAGGCAAGTGCATCGACGTCGCCGCCGCGCGTTGCATCGGCGAATTGTTCCGCTAGGTCGCGCGCCTCCGTCCTGCTTGTGGCGAAGCGGGGACGCTCATCGCGCAGCCGTCGCGCCGCGCGGCTCGCCAACTGGCGACAGGCCGCGGGCGACGCCTTCAAGACGCCGCCGATCTCCGCATAATCGTAGTCGAAGGCTTCGCGTAAAATGTAGGCCGCTCGCTCGCGCGGAGTGAGGCGCTCGAGCACCAGCAGCATCGCCATCGTCATGTCGTCGGCGCGCTCGAGATCGGCGCTTGCGTCCCCTGCAACGACAACGATTGGCTCCGGGAGCCACGGTCCCTCATAGGCCGCGCGCTCGCGTTTGGCGGCGCGCAGCCGATCAATGCAAAGGCGCGCGCAAGCGGTCACGAGCCAGGCTTCGGGGGTCTTGATGTCGTCGCCGGCTCTCGTCCAGCGCAGATAGAGATCCTGCACTGTGTCTTCAGCGTCGCCGATCGATCCCAGCATGCGATAGGCAAGTTTGAACAGGCGGCCGCGGGCGGCTTCGAAATCGCGTGTCGACTTCTCAGCTTCGCGCGTCACGGCGGGCTCGGACGTTGCACGCTACAGGCGATTGCATAGCCAAGCGCCCGCTTCAAGATCGGGTAGAAGCGCGCCATGGCGATCGCGAAGGCGAGATCCATCAGTCCCGCGCGGCCGATCAGCCCCTCGAGCTTGCGCCTGATGTCGGTCATCGCCGGGTCGCCAGCGGCGACAGCCTGGCCGAACCGCCAGGCGAGACCCAGCTGCGGAGGCGCCATCGCTTCGGGCCGCGCGTCGAGGGCCGCCTGCAAGGTTGCTCGCGCGACGCCGTCCCTGGCCGCGAGGTTGAGATGGATCTGGACGCACTCTCCGCAATCGTCGCACTGGGCCGCGGCGAGGGCGGCCATATGGGCGATGCGGACGTCGAATTCGGGCTTGGCGCTCGTGGCGAGCGCGGAGACCTTTCCGATCCTGACGAAGGCCGGCCAGTTGAGCTCCGCCATCTCGCGAGCATAGTCCATCTTGACCCCGAGGCGCCGCTCATGGGCCGCGATCAAAGGTGCGATCGCTCGGCTTGGGAATGGCCAAAGCCCCTGCCAGCGCGCCGGAACGGTGAGCGCCAGCGCGATCAGGGCCGGGGCGTAGACGCCGACGATCTCACCGAGCAGGGCCGTGCGCTCCGGCGGCTGGCAGACGAAAATCCCGGGGAGCCTCAGCGCGCCTTCCAGCGGAATGAGATGGATGAGCGCGTGCAGCAGAGAAAAGCCGCCGCTGGCGCGGCCGCCGTTCGCTCCAATCGGCCGACCGCAAACGCGAGCGACACAGCCGCGGCGAGATAGGCGGCTCCGATGTCACGGACGAAATGTTCGTTGAACGGCCCCGTCGCGGCGACCCCGGGAATGAAGCCGTACCATGAGAGAGGCGCGCCCATCATAGCGGCGCCGTTCACAAAAAGCCCAAGCGCCAGCAAGGCTGCGATCAGCGCCCAGAGAGTGCGGGGAGGTTTGAGCGTGAACATTGTGGCCTCGCTAGATGTCTGTCTTGAAACCAAGACGAACGAGGCCTTCGTCTTGTGACAAGCGGTGGCTGGGCGAGGGCGAAAAGATGTATAAGCGCCGGGAAGGCTGCTCCCGCAGCGCGCTCTCCGTTGCAAAGACAATGACGGGTTCTTCCGAGTTTACGACCTGGGTGGCGCTGGCCGGCGCCGCGATCGTCGCGGGCCTCACGGCCATCTATTCGTCTTCGCCGTGGGTCTTGATCCCGGCGGCGCTCATCGGCGCCTATCTCGGCTACAAGGGCGAGCAGGTCGGGCGGCGCTATCTTCAGCAATATCTGGCGCAGAAGCGCTCTGAATAGCCCGTCCTCAGAGGGGCTGCGGAGAGGGGCGCCTGAGCGGGTCCTCTTGGATCGGCGGTGGGAACCTTTGACTTAGCCTTTGCGTTTTCTCCGCGGACAACAGCCAAGGAGAATTCCTTATGGACGCCGTCCGCGAAACCACGACCCTTATCGCCGCCGATAAAGTTCAAGGCACTGACGTCTTCAACAACGGAGGCGACCGCCTGGGCTCGGTTCACGATCTGATGATCGACAAGCAAACCGGTCAGGTCGCCTATGCGATCTTGTCATTCGGCGGATTCCTTGGAGTGGGAAGCTCTTATCACCCGCTGCCCTGGTCGCTCCTGAGATACAACACCAACCTCGGCGGTTATGTCGTCGAGATCGACGAGAGCCAGCTTCAGGGCGCGCCCTCCTATCCGGTCGGCACGGAGCCGGCCTGGGGCGATCCCGAATATGAGGGCAAGCTCCACGACTATTACGGCGTCGGCCCCTACTGGAACATTCCAGGCCCGCTTTGACGCTATTCCGAGTGGTGCGCCATTAGGGACGCTGCACTCCTGATGGCCAAACAAGGCGGCGGTTCATTCCGCCGCCTTGTTTTTTTGTGCGCTCGCGCGCTCCGCCGACCGCCGCCCACATCGGCCCCAAAGCCAATCCTCGCATTGCCGCGTCCCCTTGGTCGTGTAAGCTCGTCGCAACGCCAACGGCCGAATACGTCAAGGCAAGGGGAGAAGCGCTGATGTTGAATCGCCGTCGCCTGCTCCAGGGGACCGCCGCCCTCGCCTTAAGCAGCGTCGGGCGATCCGCCTTCGCGCAGGATGAACCGCCGGTTCCGATCGTGTTCGTGCATGGCGACAGCGATCTCGCCGCGACCTGGGAAACACAGATCTGGCGGTTCGAGAGCAACGGCTATCCGCGCGACCGGCTGTTTGCGATCAGTTTCACCGATCCGCAGGCTCGCGACGACGATACCGTCGCCCAGGCCAACCGCTCTTCGACTGAAGACCAGTTGCGCGAACTGACGGCGTTCATCGACGGCGTCAAGGCCAAGACGGGCGCGGCCAAGGTCGCGATCGTCGCGTCGTCGCGCGGCGGCTACGCGACGCGCGAATATGTCGCCGCCAATCCCGGGAGCGTCAGTCATGCGGCGCTCGGCGGCACGCCCAACCACGGCGTCTGGGCGACTGACTTCTCGCCCGGCAGCGAATACAACGGCCAAGGCCCATTCCTCAAGAAGCTCGATGCTGGCGACACGGAAGTGACGCCGGGGGTTCCGTTCCTGACTCTGCGCAGCGACGGCTTCGATCTCTACGCGCAGCCGGACGGCGGAATTGTCTTCCACAAGCCGGGCATGGCGCTCAACGTGACCGCCGACGGGCCGGCGCTCAAAGGCGCGACGAATGTCCTGCTCGGGCAAGTCGACCATCGCGACACAGCTTTGAGCCCGGTCGCCTTCGCCGAGATCTACCGCTTCATCACCGGCCGCGAGCCGTCGCGCATCGCCATCGCGCCCGAGGCGGAAGTCGTCCTGAACGGGCGGGTGACGGGCGTCGTTGGCGGCACGCCGACCAACCGGCCGGTCGAGGGCGCGAAGGTCGAGATCTATCGCGTCTCCGCCGACACCGGCGAACGACAAGGCGCCGCCGCGCTGAGCAGGACGACCGGCGCCGACGGCGTCTGGGGGCCGGCGACGTTCGATCCCACCACCGCGCTCGAGTTCGTGGTCGCGGCGCCCGGCGCGCCGATCACCCATATCTATCGCTCGCCCCTGCCCCGCTCGTTCGCGCAGCTCGACCTCAGGCCGGCCGCCGCTCTGGCGAAGGAGGATGCGGACGCGGGGGCGATCGTTCGCATGGACCGGCCGCGCGGCTATTTCGGGCTGCCGCGCGACGTCGTGCTTCTGGACGGCAAGGAGCCAGGCGACATCCCCCACGGGGTGCCTGTGGCTTGGCATACGACGCTAAGGCTTCCTTCGCTCGAAGACCGGCCGATCGCCGGCGAGTTCAACGAGGAGCGGATCGTCGCTCGTCCCTGGCCGGCCAAAGAGGGCCACATGACGATCCTGGAGCTCACCGGTTGATCGGCGGTTTTCTTGTGTTTCACAATCTCGGGCCGACATGAGGCTGCGCTCGCTCCTGTTCGTTCCCGGCGATTCCGAACGCAAGTTCGCGCGGGCAAAAGATTGCGGGGCCGACGCCCTCATCCTCGATCTTGAAGATTCCGTCGCGGCCGCTGAAAAATCGGCAGCCCGCGCCCGTGTCGCCGGGCTGATCGAGCCCGGAGCGAAGCGGACCTGGACGTTCATCGTGCGCGTCAATGCGCTCGACACAGGTCTTACGCTCGACGACCTCGCGGCAGTCGTGAAGCCTGGCCTCGATGCGCTCTTGATCCCCAAGGTCAATGGCGCGGCTGATCTCGAGCGCATCGCGCCACTATCTCGACGCGCTCGAGGCGAAAGCCGGCATGGCCTCCGGCTCGGTCAGGCTCGCGATCGTGGCGACCGAAACGCCGAAGGCGATGTTCGCGCTTGGCTCGTATGCGCCGGCGCATCCGCGGCTGATCGCCCTGACCTGGGGCGCGGAGGACCTCTCGGCGGCGCTCGGCGCGACCGACAACAAGGAGCCGGACGGATCGTGGACCTTTCCGTATCAGCTGGCCCGCGCGCAGTGCCTGTTCGCAGCCTCAGCCGCCGAGGTCGCGCCCATCGATACGATCTATGCGGATTTTCGCGATTCCGAGGGCCTCGAGCGGGATTGCCGGCGCTCCCGGCGCGACGGTTTCGTCGGGCGCCTCGCGATCCATCCCGATCAGGTCGCCACGATCAACCGATGTTACGCGCCATCCGAAGCCGAGGTCGCGCATGCGCGCAAGATCGTCGCCGCGTTCGAGGCGAATCCGGGCTCGGGCGCGCTGGGCGTGGACGGCAAGATGGTCGACCTTCCGCATCTGAAAGCCGCGCGCAAAATCCTGGCCTCGATTTGACCGCAAGTTTCGTGGCGCGACGCGGGGACGATCGGCGTATTGCGCGCGCCACCCTCACCGTGAGCAAACAAATCGTTCTTGCTTTGTTCTCGGGTGTCGTTTAGCAATAACGCTGGGTCAGGCGGGCTCAAGTCGAGCGCGCTTCGCCCTACCAAAACGTAGGTGCAAACCTATATAAAAGGGGTTTCGCCGGCCCCTTTTTTGACTGGCCGGCGCCGGCCAACGTTGATCGGCCGCAATCCAACTTTCGAGGAAATGCCGCTATGGCTGACGAAGCACTTTTTGGGCTTTTGAGGCAAACCGCCGCTGCAGCGGTGGTCGACGCCCTCAAGACATCGGTTGAAACGGACCAGGACCGGTTGCTCAACCGGATCAATCCTCTCGCCTATGCTGAGACGCATGGTCTCGACGAGGAGCAGACGATCGGCGCCTTTGTTCATGCGGCGCGGCTCGGGCTGTTCGACATGTCGTGGAACATGTTGTGCCCGTCGTGCGGCGGGGTCATCGAGACGGGCGCGGCGCTCAAGAGCCTCAATCAGCCGCAGTATTATTGCTCGTTCTGCACCGTCGATTGCGAGCCGACGCTCGACAAGCTGGTCGAGGTCACTTTCACGGTCAACCCTCGGATTCGCCGCATCGCCGCGCACGACCCGGATTCCCTTCCGTTCGCCGAATACATGCGCCAGATCTTCTGGAGCTCGAGCAACGAATTCCCGGACGATGTCGAAAGCGCTGTCCAAAAGGTGACGCTCGACACGATGGAGCTCGGAGGGGGCGAAAAGGCGGCGATGTCGCTCAACCTCCCAACGGGATTTGCGATTGTTTTCGAGCCTGTCACCCACTCGTCGCTCTTTCTGGAGGTCGAAGGGGAGGAGACCAAGGAGCGGCGGAATCTGTCGCTCGTCTTCGCCGACGCGCACACCCACAGCGGCACGCAGAAAATCCAGCCGGGCCCCGCTCGCATCTCGTTCGAAAACAAAGCCGAGCGTCGGACGATGCCGGGGATCTGGCTGCATAGCGACGAGATGAACAAGCTCACCAACACCCGCCGGTCGTTCCTGACCGCGACGCGGCTGCTCAGCAACCAGGCCTTTCGCGATCTCTATCGCAGCGGGACGTTCGATCCCGAGCAGCGGTTCAAGATCACGAGCCTCACGATCCTGTTCACCGACCTCAGGGGCTCGACGGCGCTCTACGACCGGATCGGCGATCTCGCCGCTTTCGATCTCGTGCGCAGTCACTTCGGCGCGCTGCTCCATGCGGTCTCAGCCGAGGGCGGCGCGGTGGTCAAGACCATCGGCGATGCGGTGATGGCGACTTTCCCGACGCCCGACAGGGCGCTGCGGGCGGCGATGCGCATGCGCGAGGCGATGCGCGAGATCAACCAGACGCGCGGCGGCGAGGACTTGGCGCTCAACATCGGGCTGCATTCGGGTCCGTGCCTCGCCGTCATGCTCGACGACCGGCAGGACTATTTCGGCCAGACGGTCAACATCGCCTCGCGCGTGAATGAGCTGGCCGACCCGACCGCGATCCTCGCGACCAAGCCGATCATCGAAAGCTCCGAGGTGGGACGCGTGCTTAGCGAAGCAAGCTACCGAACGACCCCACGGTCTTCGCAGCTTCGGGGGCTGAGCGACGAGTTCGAGATCTTCGAGGTTCGCGAACGCGAGGCTGTCGCGGCGGAGTGAGCCGACCGGGCAGTTGCCCTTATCGGCCGGCGGCTTTCTGCCGGCCGAAAACCTCGTGCCCTTCGCGATCGAGAATGCGCAAGGCGATGGTGTGGGGCGGCCATGCGGCGATCGCAGCGGCGATGATCGCAGCGGAGACATCGGAGGCGCGGATCTCGTCTTCGCGCAAGACCGAAGGTGCGGAATTGGTTCCTGCGCCCATGAACTGGATCCGGAATGGCTGCGGGGTGGGAACGCCGGCCGCCTTCGGTTGGTGTTCAGGCTCCGACTCAGGCTCGGGACGGGGTCGAGCCCTTGTGCGCCACGCCCGGCTCGCGATCCAGCACGAAGAAGGTGTTCATCGCCAGTTGAGTCGAAAGATTGAGGCCGACGCGGCTGCCGGTCTTGCGCGCAATCGCCTTGGCGACGAGCGCCCAATCCTCGGCGGTCGCATCGGAACTGGCCTCGTGCTCCCGTCGACGCGCCTCCTGATAGGCCTGGTCGCCTAGGTCACGGATCAGGCCATCAGCCTCGGCCTCGATGCGTTCGCTTCGAGCGCGCTTGGAAGGCGCCCACGTGGTCATTCTTTCGCTCCCTTCAGCCCACAACCTAATAGCTGCATATTCGGGCGGCGTCGACAACAGGTTTCGCTGCGGCTCATGCGTCCCGCATCTTCACCCGATTCCGCGCGGCCTGTTAGCTGCTCGAGAATTGCTCCATGTCTGGGTTCAAGCGGCGAGGACAGCCGGTCAGAAAATTGAAAGTGTTGGATGAATCGCATTAAGTTCATTCAGCAGATGCTTGATATTGCATCTGTTTAAATGCTAAGCTCACTCGGCCATCAGCCGCTCGACCAGCTGCCCGACCCCGGTCTGGACCCGCCGCGCCCGCATCCGCTCCGCCGCGACGATCGTCTTCACGTCGCCATAGGCGCGGTTGAGGTCGTCGTTGACCACAACGTAATGGTAGTCGCGCCAGCGCTCGATCTCCGTTCGGGCGTTCTGGAACCGCGCCTCGATCGAAGCGGCCGTGTCCTCCGCCCGCCGCTCGAGGCGCGCGCGCAATTCCCGCATCGACGGCGGCAGGACGAAAATGCTGACGACGTCGTCGCCCAGCCGCTCACGCACTTGGTTCGCGCCCTGCCAGTCGACGTCGAACAGCATGTCGCGCCCTTGAGCGAGCACCTTCTCGACCGGCGCCCGCGGCGTGCCATAGGCGTTGCCATGCACCTCGGCCGATTCGAGCAATTCGTCCGCCGCCTTCATCCGGTCGAATTCGCCCCGGTCGGCTAAGAAGTGATAGTGGACGCCGTCGACTTCGGACGATCGTTGCTTGCCGCGTTGTCACCGAGACCGAGAGCGTGAGATCGAGCGCGCTGTCCTGCATCAGCATCCGGGTCAGCGTGGTCTTGCCCGCCCCCGACGGCGAGGACAGAATCAGGATCATGCCTCGCCGGCTCGCCGCCATTGCTTCGAATCTCACTCGACGTTCTGCACCTGCTCGCGGAATTGCTCGATTTGCGCTCTCAGTTCAAGCCCCTGCGCGGTCAGGCTCACGTCATTGGCCTTGGCGCAGAGGGTGCTCGCCTCCCGCCCCAGCTCCTGGGCCAGGAAAGTCGAGCCGGCGGCCGATTGGCCCCCCTTCGTCGATCAGCGCCCGCGCGGCGGCGACATGGGTCTTGAGCCGGTCGAGCTCCTCGCGGATGTCGGCCTTGGCTGCGAGCAGGATCGCCTCCTGGTGAAGGCGGTTCTCATCGAAGCCGCGCGAAGATTCCATCAGCGTCTGAACGCTTTGGGCTAGTCGTTCGCGCACCGCTTCGGGCCGGCGGGCCGGATTGGCGTCGGCGGCCTCGACCAGCCCGGCAATGGCCGCGAGCATGGTCTTAAGCAGATGGGCGAGCGCGCCGCCCTCCCCCCGCCGTGTGGCGGTGAGCGCGGCGATCGCCTCATCGAGGCTCGCCAGCGCGCCCGCGCAGGCCGCGTTCACGGCCGCCTCGTCGTCCTCGATGTCAGCCGCGTCAAACACGCCGCGCACGGCGAGCAAACCGTCCATGGTCGGCGGCGCAAGCCCGACTTTGACCGCGGCGGCGCTGGCGGCGACGGCGATCGATTCGAGCGCCGCCAGATCGATGCGCGCCGCGGCCGTCGCTCCTTCGCGCTGCGCGGACAGATTGGCGAAGCAGGTCCCGCGCGCCAGCGCCTTGGCGAGCCGGCCGCGCGCTTCTGTTTCGACCCGATCGAAGGGCGCGGGCATTCGCAAGCGGATGTCCAGGCCCTTGGCGTTGACGGTCTTGAGCTCGAACGTCCAGCGCCACGCGCCGCTGCTTCCCGCGGCGCGGGCGAATCCCGTCATGCTGCTCACGGACATTGCAAATCCCCCTTGTCATTCGAAGCGCAAGTCCGATGCCGCCGGAAGCCTTCGAATGACCGCTCCCCGCGGATGAATACGCGCCCTGTTGGTTCATATTGAGTTCAGGCGGCGATCTCTATGGGTCGCTGTGACCCGTTTGGGTTCCCTAAACCACAGGAAACTCCTCCCATGATCAAGACCCTTGCGGCCGCGGCCGTTCTCTCGCTCGGCCTCGCCGGATACGCCGTCGCGCAGGAAACAACCACCGGCGCCCCGCCGGCCCGCTTCCGCCCACGAGCCGCCGATGACCGGCATGCACCATCATCATCATCATTACCATCATCATCACCATCATCACCACCACCACATGCACGCCGCTCCGATGGCTGCTCCCGCTCCGGCTCCCGCGCAATAAGCAGACCTTCAGCGCAGACTTTCTAGTTCGCGCTAAACCTTCAGCTCTCCAGACAAGATCTTGTTTGGAGAGCTTTTTTCTGTCTGCATTGAACCTATTTGCGAATTCGGCGTCGCTTTGATTTCGAGCTACGCTTCGGTCTTTTTCTGCCGCGTCCGCTTGCGCGTCTGGACCTCGACCCGCGGCCCTTCGACCAGGCGAACCACCGCTCCCCACAATGTGCGCACGTCCTGCTGCGTCGGCTCCATGCGATGGAAGATGTTGCGCAGGTTTCGCCGCATCCCCGGCTTCTTGGTCACCGGGCGGAAAAAGCCATTCTCCTCAAGCTTGTCCTCGAGGAAATCGAAGAAGGCGAGCAGCATCTCGCGCTGCGCCGGGGGCGACTGGGGGCGCGGGACGGTCGGCGGCGGCGGCGCGTCGCCATGGGCGGCCTTGAACCACTCGTAGCCGCAAAGCAGCACCGCCTGGGAAAGGTTGAGCGAGGCGTAAGTGGGGCTCGACGGAAAGGTGACGATCGCATCGGCGAGCGCGACTTCGTCATTGTCCAATCCGGTGCGCTCCGGCCCGAACAGGATGCCGCGCTTCTCGCCGACCGCCGCGGCGGTCGCGCCCATGGCGACGCTGGGGCTCAAGACGGCCTTCATCTGCCCGCGCTCGCGCGCCGTCGTTGCGTAGACCGCATGGAGGTCGCCGACCGCCGCCTCGACGCTCGGAAAGAGTTTCGCGGCGTCCAAGAGATCGGTCGCGCCGGCCGCTGCGGAATAGGCGACTTCGCGATATTCGTCGGTGCGCGGCCAGCCTTGGCGGGGATTGACCAGGCGCAAATCGTCGAGGCCGAAATTGGCCATGGCGCGTGCGCACATGCCGATGTTCACGGCGAGTTGCGGCCGAACCAGAATGATCGTCGGGCCGCCGCCGAGCGGCGGCCTTGTCCTGTCCGTGCCCGCGCCAACCATGGCGGCGGGCTATAGCACGGACACGGCGGAGGCAAACGGCAGGTTAGGCTGCGCCAGTCCAGGCCCTTATCCTGAGGAGCGATGCGCAGCATCGTGTCTCGAAGGATAGTCCAGTTCGCAGTTTTACCGGCGCGCACTCAGCGTCCTTCGAGACGCCTCGCGCCGCTCGGCCCTCATGGACGAGGACGGCTTTAAATCGTCGAACCCCTAAAGCCCGAGCTCCCTCGGCGCCCAGCCCGCGAAGGTCTGGGCGAGCGTGACAATGCGCCCGTGATAGGCGCGCTCGACGAGCGCCTGGTCGACGGCGCTCGGATAATAGGACGCGATCGCCCGCAACGGGATTTCCGACTCGATCTCCGCCTTGCGGTCCCCGAACAAGGAAGCTTCCGATGATCGTGTCCTGCGCCGAGCCCCTTGGCCCCGGGCCGCCGGGGCTCGGGGCGAGATAGATCCAGTCGATCTGGACCTCGAGAATTGGCGCGTTTCTGTCGCCAGGCGCGAGATGAGGTCCCAGGGCCCGAGGCAAAGCCTGCGCGAGCGCCTGCTCCATCCAGGCCGCGGTCGGATCGCCGGTGAGCGCGCGCAGCGGCTCGACGTTGACCACGATGGTGCTGAACCTCAGGCCGCTTTGGGCTCGCGCGCCGGAGGCGGCGCCCGTCAATGTAAGGCCGAATGCGCCAAGGGCGGCGAGCGCGCCTCGGCGAGTCATGGCGCTGGCGACCATCTGTCCTCTTCCTTCCGGCGACGTCCCCGTCCGACCCAAACAACGCGCGAAAGGACCGGCCGAGGCGAAAGCACGGACGCTCGAGGGCGCTATCGCCCTCTCAGAGCGCAATGTCTAGAGGCCCAGCTCCCTCGGCGCCCATCCCGCAAACGCCTGCGCAAGGGCGACCACGCGGCCTTGCAGGGCCCGCTCGACCAGGGTCTGATCAACCGCCATCGGGAAATAGCTCGAGATCGCCCGCAGCGGCACATTGGCGACAACGCCTCGCGGGCCTTTAAGCAGGAGCGTTCCGTTGATCGTGTCTTGCGTTCGCCGAAAGCCGCCGAAGCCGCCGCCGCCGCTGCTTGGTCCGAGATAGAGATAGTCGATCCGCGCCACCAGCGTCGCGCCGTTGCGGTCGCCGGGCGCCATATAGGGCGCGAGCGACTGGGCGAGCGCGCCGGGAAGCGCCTCCTCCACCCACGCCGCGGTCGGATCTCCCATGCTGGCCCGAATCGGCGAGACATCGACCTTGATGGCGCGGATGCGGAGACCGGGCTGAGCCAACGCGGCCGGCATCTCAGCCATGGCTGGAAGAACAAGAGCTCCGAGGGAGGCAAGCGCGGCGCGGCGGGTCAAGGGGAACGCGGACATGACGCAAACTCCTCCTCGGGCCGCCCACTCGCGGGTCGTTCAGACCGGCTGGCTATATATAGGCCACCTTGACGATTTCATAGCTCTTGCCGCCGCCAGGCGTATTCACTTCGACGCTGTCGCCCGCCTTCTTGCCGATCAGCGCGCGCGCGGTCGGCGAGGTGATCGACACCTTGCCCGACTTCACGTCCGCCTCGCTCTCGCCGACGATCTGAAACTTGCGCTCTTTTTCGGTGTCTTCGTCGATCAGGGTGACGGTCGCGCCGAACTTGATCGTCGTTCCGTTCAATTTCGCCACGTCGATCACTTCGGCGCGCTGCAACAGGTCCTCGAGTTCGACGATCCGGCCCTCGTTGTGCGACTGCGCCTCTTTGGCGGAGTGATATTCGGCATTTTCCGACAGGTCGCCGTGCGATCGCGCCTCGGCGATCGCGGCAACGATCCGCGGCCGCTCGACCTGCTGGCGACGAAGAAATTCCGCCTCCAAGGCTGCGTGCCCGCCGGCGGTCATAGGTAGCTTGTCCATTGTCCTATCCGTAAAAAAATTCTGCCGCGACGGCGTCTTTTCGCGCCGTCACGCCAGATAATCCTGCAACGCCCTGACTTCGAGCTCGCCGCTCGCGACGGCGCGGATCCCGTCGGCCGCCGCGATGGCCCCTGAAATTGTGGTGTAGTAGGGCGTCTTTTGCAAGAGGGCGGCGCGGCGCAAAGGCTTGGAATCGGCGAGCGAGGTCGCCCCCTCGGTGGTGTTGAACATGAGCTGCACGGCGCCGTTGCGCACCGCGTCCGCCGCATGCGGGCGGCCCTCCGACACCTTGTTGACCTTCTCCGCCTTCAGCCCGTGGGCGGTCAGGTAGCGCTGGGTCCCCCCGGTCGCCAGGATCTTGAACCCGAGCGCCTGCAGCTTGCGCAAGGGCTCGACGATCTTCTCCTTGTCCGCGTCGCGCACGGAGACGAACACGGCGCCCGATGTCGGCGGCCGCGATCCGGCCCCGAGCTGGCTCTTGGCGAAGGCGATCTCGAACGAGCGGTCGATGCCCATCACCTCGCCGGTCGAGCGCATTTCCGGCCCGAGCACGGTGTCGACGCCGGGGAAGCGGGCGAATGGAAACACCGCTTCCTTGACCCCGACGTGATCGAGCTTTTCGAGCTTGAGATCGAACGAAGCGAGCTTTTCGCCCGCCATGATCGCGGGCCGCGATCGCGGCGATCGGCTTGCCGATCACCTTGGCGACGAACGGCACCGTGCGCGAGGCGCGCGGGTTGACCTCGAGCACGTAGATCTCGCCGCCTTTGAGCGCGTATTGCACGTTCATGAGCCCGCCGACTTCGAGCGCGCGCGCGAGCTTCTGCGTCTGCTCCTTGAGGCTCACGATCGTCTCGGGCGTGAGCGAGCGGGGCGGCAGCGAGCAGGCGCTGTCGCCCGAGTGAATGCCGGCCTCCTCGATGTGCTCCATGATCCCGGCCACGACCACCGTCTCGCCGTCGCTCAACGCATCGACGTCGATCTCGATCGCGTCCGCGAGGTAGCGGTCGAACAGAAGCGGGTTCTTGCCCAGGACCGTGTTGATCTGGCCGGTCTTGTCGTTCGGGTAGCGCGCCTTGACGTCGGACGGCACCAGGCTCGGCAACACGCCGAGCAGATAGTCGTCGAGCGCGGTCTGATCGTGGATGATCGCCATCGCCCGCCCGCCCAGCACGTAGGACGGGCGCACCACCAGCGGCAGCCCGAGATCGGCGGCGATGAGGCGCGCCTGCTCGACCGAATAGGCGATGCCGTTCTTCGGCTGCTTCAAGCCGAGCTTGTCGAGCAGGCGCTTGAAGCGGTCGCGGTCCTCGGCGAGATCGATCGAGTTGACCGAAGTGCCGAGGATCGGCGCGCCCGACTGTTCGATGGCGTGGGCGAGCTTGAGCGGCGTCTGGCCGCCGAACTGAACGATCACGCCCTTGACCGATCCGCGCTCGCGCTCCTTGTCGAGAATCGCCAGCACGTCCTCGGCGGTCAGCGGCTCGAAATAGAGTCGGTCCGAGGTGTCGTAGTCGGTCGAGACGGTCTCCGGATTGCAGTTGATCATGATCGTCTCGTAGCCCGCTGCGCTGAGCGCGAACGCGGCGTGGCAGCAGCAATAGTCGAACTCGATCCCCTGCCCGATCCGGTTCGGGCCGCCGCCGAGGATGACGATCTTTTCGCGCTCCGAAGGATCGGCTTCGCATCGGACCTTGCCGGCGAACGGCGCCTCGTAGGTCGAATACATGTAGGCCGTGGGCGAAGCGAACTCGGCGGCGCAGGTGTCGATGCGCTTGAACACCGGCTGAACGCCAAGCCGTCTGCGAGCAGCGGCGACGTCGGCTTCGGCCTTGCCGGTAAGCGCCGCGAGGCGCGCGTCCGAGAAGCCGCTCGCCTTCAGCGCTCGCATATTGCCAGCGTCGGGCGGCAGGCCGTGAGCGCGCACCTTGCCTTCGAGCGCGACGATCTCGGCGATCCGTTCGAGGAACCAGGGGTCGATCTTGCTGCACTCGTGGATCTCGTCGACGCCCATGCCCAAGCGCATCGCCTGCGCCACGTTGAGCAGGCGATCGGGCGTCGGCTGGCCGATCGCGGCGCGCAGCACGTTGTGGTCGTCGCCGTGGCCAAGTCCGTCGATCTCGATCTCGTCGAGCCCGTCGAGGCCGGTCTCGAGCGAGCGCAGCGCCTTCTGCAGCGATTCGGGGAAGGTGCGGCCGATCGCCATCGCTTCGCCGACCGACTTCATCGCCGTCGTCAGCGTCGGCTCGGCGCCGGGAAACTTCTCGAAGGCGAAGCGCGGGATCTTGGTGACGATGTAATCGATCGTCGGCTCGAACGACGCCGGCGTCGCGCCGCCGGTGATGTCGTTGGCGATCTCGTCGAGCGTGTAGCCGACGGCGAGCTTGGCCGCGACCTTGGCGATCGGAAACCCGGTCGCCTTCGAGGCCAAAGCCGACGAGCGCGAGACGCGCGGGTTCATTTCGATCACCACCATGCGCCCGTCGGCCGGATTGACCGCGAACTGCACGTTCGAGCCGCCGGTCTCGACCCCGATCTCGCGCAGAACCGCGATCGAGGCGTCGCGCATGATCTGGAATTCTTTGTCGGTCAGCGTCAGCGCCGGAGCGACGGTGATCGAATCGCCGGTGTGGACGCCCATCGGGTCGATGTTCTCGATCGAGCAGATGATGATGCAATTGTCCTGCTTGTCGCGCACCACCTCCATCTCGAACTCTTTCCAGCCGAGCACGCTCTCCTCGATCAGGACCTCGTCGGTCGGCGAAGCGTCGATGCCGCGCTCGACGATCTCGATCAATTCGCTTCGTGTGTAGGCGATGCCCCCGCCGGTGCCGCCCATGGTGAAGCTCGGGCGGATGATCGCGGGCAAGCCGATGTCGGCCACCGCGGTCAAGGCCTGCGACAGCGTCTTCACCTGATGCGAGCGCGGCGTCTTGAGGCCGATCTTGCGTCATCGCCTCGCGGAACCGCTCGCGGTCCTCGGCCTTGTCGATCGCGTCGGCGGTGGCGCCGATCATCTCGACGTCGTAGCGCTCGAGCACGCCCATCTTGCGTAAGGAGAGCGCGCAATTGAGCGCCGTCTGGCCGCCCATGGTCGGCAGCAGCGCGAAGCCGCCCGGGATCGCGTAGCGCTCCTTGGCGATGATCTTCTCGACGATCTCAGGCGTGATCGGCTCGATATAGGTCCGGTCCGCCATGTCCGGATCGGTCATGATGGTGGCGGGATTGGAATTGATGAGGACGATTCGGTAGCCTTCCGCGCGCAACGTCTTGCAGGCCTGCGTCCCCGAATAATCGAACTCGCACGCCTGGCCGATGATGATCGGGCCGGCGCCGATGATGAGGATGGTGGAAATGTCGGTCCGTTTGGGCATTGGGTTCCTGGGCTCGTCGCTCGACGGGCGTAGGCGCAAGAAAATGCTCCTTCGCGGCCTAATGGGCCGGAAGGGGCGCAACTCTCGGGCAACGAACGCGGGATCGGCCTTCCGCGCTCCCTAGCCGAAAATCGGCGTGGCGCGGAAGTCTCCGTGTTAGCGCGAATGAAGACGCGGCTGAACGAGAAACGAACCGGAGCAGAACGAATGACCAAGGTCCAATGCCGCTGCGGCGCGGTCGAGATCGAAATCACCGCCGAGCCGATCGTGCAGTTCTACTGCCATTGCGACGACTGTCAGGCGGTGCACGGGGGCGCCTATGCGCCGGAATCCGTCTATCCGGCAGACGCCGTCAAGGTCGTCCGCGGCGATCCGACGACGTGGAAACTGAAGCGAAATCCACGCTTCACCTGCCGCGAATGCGGCACGCGCCTGTTCATCGATGTCCGGAGCGAAGCGCCTGCGCGGCGTCAATGGATTCCTGCTCCCGCCGGGCGAGTTCCAGCCTGCGTTTCACGTGCAATGCCAGTTCGCGGTCCGGCCGATCGTCGACGACCTTCCGCATTACAAGGGCATGCCGGCGCGGTTCGGAGGCTCGGACGAAACGGTTGGGTGGTAGCTTGGCCTTGCGCGTTCCATCGCCCACGGCTGTCATGCCCGCGAAAGCAGGCATCCAGCAAAGGGCGAGAGGGCTGTGGATTCCCGCTTCCGCGGGAATGACAACACGAAACGGGAGATGCGCCTGAAGGCGAGGCCGTCTAGAACTTATACCCGATCCGCGCGCCGACCTGGGTCAGGCCTGGGTTGATGTGGGTGCAGAGGCTCGCGTGCGAGATGTGCTCGACATTGGCGATAACGTCCCAGTGCTCGTCGAACTGGTAGCCGAAGCCGCCCGACTCGCGGAAATCCCAGCGGCAGCCGGTGTTGACGCGGTCCGGTTCGTCGCGCAACGTCGAGGTGTTGACCGCGGCGCCAAACTCGCCCTCGAAGAAGAATCCCTTGTAGATCGGAATGCGCCAGGTGAGGCCGGTGAAGCCGTAGCTCGTCTTGCCCCCGGTATTGATCATCGCGCCGATGTTGATGCGCGGATTGAAGAACCAGCCGAACCACGGGCCGCCGATGTTGTTGGCGTAGCCGATCGGATTGGACAGGAGTTCGCCCGACACGTCGACCGGCGAACCCTCGTCATGAATCCAGTTGTGGGCGTAAACGCCGACGCGCGCCTCGTCGACAAAGTTGATCCAGGTGGTCGGTCCCGGCGCGATGACCTGAGCGCGGCGGCGGCATCGTGTTGTCGATGCCGAGACTGGACATGTCGGCGGCCGCCGCAGGCGCGACCGCCAGCGCAGCTCCCACGAGTCCAGCAATGAAAGCTTGCCGCCCCGCCCCCACTCAACCCTCGATTCCGCACCCCGCGCGAACCTGAATAGAGGCGCTCACGGTTCGAGGCAAGCGCGCGACGCCCCAGCTTTCGGCCCGGATCGCACAATCCGACGGAGTGTGGCGCCGGGGACATACCGGCGGAATCGATAGCATTCCGACGCGCTTTTGGCGTTTTTCCCCCGGAAATGCGGTTGTATTAGAGGTCCTTCTCAAGGACCAGAAAGCTAAGATCGTCTCGGAGCGGCGGGCCAAAACGGTCGTCGCCGTAGGGAAAAGGCTCGCTCTCGCCGGTTTTGTAATAGCCGCGGCGAAGATACCACGCGATCAGCGCGTCCCTGACGTTGACGACATGCATTCGGATGCGCTTCCCGCCCCGATCGCGCACCCATTGTTCGGCGCCCATGAGCAGCGTCCTGCCCAGCCCGCTGTTTTGGAGCGTTGGATCGGTCGCCAAGGAGCCTAGATACCACACGTCATCATCGAGAGGCTCGATCCACACGCATCCCCGCAAGGGGCCGCCCTCGGGATCCTCCCATTTCAGGAGCGAAGCGTGAGGCTTCGCTAGCAGGTCCGCGCGCAAAACCTCCTCGGTGATGCGATCGCCGGAGAGATAAGCCTCCTGCGTACTCCAGCCAGCAGCGCCCGCGCCGCGATAGGCGCGGTTCATCAGCGTGACGATGCCCGGCACATCGTCGTCGGTAGCCGGCAAAAACATCGCTGTCCTTCACAAGGTCTTCGTTCCTTGCGGCTCGAGAGACAGCGCAAGCCGACTATGGGAGAGCGCCTCGCGATGTCGGGAATATGGTATGCGAGAGCGGACGAGACTAACAAATCCGGTTGAGCTGCGATCAGCGGCCTTCGTGAAGGAGACACCATGGCGTCCTGGCGGCAGCGCATGGCCAACGTCGGCGCGCTGGGTTTGGCGCTGACTGCGGCCTCGCCTTCGTTCCCACAGTCAGGAAGCGCGGCCGATCAATCCGGCGTGGTCATATTTTGGGACGCGGCAAAATGCTCCGGCGGTTATGAAACCAACTCGTATTCCGTTCACTGCGTGCCAGGACCCTTCGGAACCGTTCTCGATTTCAAGACAAAGATGCAGTTCTTTTGCGTCAACAACGAAGCTGCCGACGCACGATGGGCGATTTCCGCTGACGCCAAACCCGGACCGCCCATCCCACCGAGCCAGATCGCTTGGCGTCCGGAATGCTGGAAGGCCCCGCTAGGGTTCGACGTTGATCCAAACACGGCGATCCTCACGCCGCAAACCAGTCAAACGCCCCCACCCAATTACTACATGACCATGAACATGGTCGTTCTCTACGATGCGGCGAAGCCTTCAATAAAGGCGTGCCTTATTCCTTTGTTTCCCCGGTTCCCCGTAGAGCCGGCGTGCGCTGATGCCAAGATACAGTCCTAGAAAGCGGCCTCGGGCTAACAGAACGACTTCCTGCGACGTTTGAAGGACTCGCGGAGCGCCACGATGATGATGGAAAGGGCCTTAAAGATTTTCCTAACCGGCGGCGTTGCGGTCTTGTGCGCCCTCATCGTCGCCGGAAACGTCCATGATCCGGGCACGAATTTGTTGTTCGTGCAGCACGTCTTCAGCATGGATACAATCTTGCCGGTGAGCGCAATGGCGAACCACGCCCTGGCTATCCCTGCGCTATGGCGGATCGGCTTCTGGCTGATCGTCTTCGGAGAAGGAGTTACGGCAATCTTTTTTGCGCTGGGAACGGTCGAGCTCCTGCGGGCTCGGAAGTTCAATGCGCGGGCCTTTCACCACGCCAAGCGGTTTGTTTTTGCCGGGGCCGGTTGCGGATTCCTGGTCTGGTTCGTCGCCTTTCTCGCCGTCGGGGGCGAATGGTTTGCCATGTGGCAGTCACAGGTATGGAATGGCCAGCAGGCCGCCTTTCGCATCCTCGCGTCAATCCTTCTGGTTCTGATTTTCGTCGCCCAACCGGACGCCGAGCTTTGAGGCGCGGCGCGCGGCGGAATCCGGTCCATCAGCCATCGCGATGCCATGGCGAGTATGCGCAAATTGCGGTCATTGGACGAGGCGTGGCGAGGTCAGAAAGCGACCCGAAGTCAACCTTCCGCTTGCGCTTTGACAAACGAAAAGACCGCCTCACGGCGGTCTCTCGAGATGTAGCTGCCTGAGCAATCACGCGGCGGAAAGACGCCCGCGCCGGTTCCAAGACTGGCGATAGCCGACAAAGCCAACGCCCACAAACCCCAGCACCATCATCGCCCAGGTCGAAGGCTCGGGAACTGCGGAGCCGGACAGCGAGAACGCCGCGTTGAAGGTCGGGGGTGTCGCGCCTCCCACGATGTCCGTGCCTACACGCAGCCAGTCCGGGTCGAGCATCGCATCGCGGGTCCACTCCTGCAGGTCGCCAACGAAAGCCCCGGTGCCGCCGTTGATCGGTCTCGACGCCGACAGCCAAAGGAAATTGCCGTCGGCGTCCGTAACCTCGACCTGAGGCACGAAGAAGTAGTGACCAGCGGAGAGATCGAAGGGGGTGCTGAAGTTGACGTCGAACTGCACTTCTTCGCCCGTGATCTTGCCGTCGCCACCCGTGGTTTGGCCCGGTTCGGGATGGATGCCGCCGGGTTGCACCGTGTTGAGCGCGTTGAAGGCGCCTTTGTCGATGGTCGTGAAGCTGAGGTTGCCGCTCGCAGTGTCACGATCCTCCAATTCGACATCGGACGGCGAGTTGAGGCGCGCCGGCACTTGCGGCGTCGAGAAGGGTGGCGATCCGCTCGTGCGCCCGATATCCGAGTCGTTGGGAAACACGCGGTAAATCTCGACCCGGACCTCGCCCACGCTGGTAAGCGGGGCGCGGTTTGTCAGCAGGCCGGTAAAGGTCGCGCCGGTGATTGAGGTATGCGTGCCGAGAATGAAGTCGTCGGCCGACTCGATCTCAAACTGTCCTCCACTTTCAGGACGGGTCGCGGTCGCCATTCTTCCATCCGGATTCCCGGTGTTGAAGAAAGTTGTGTCGGCCATCGCCGGGGCGGCAGGAAGCAGGCTGATCAACGCCATCGGAATCACAAACTTTGCGCAAGTTGACATTTATTCTCTCCTATAAATGGTTGAATCTTTAGATATCGTGCGATGCGGAATATCGTGCGATGCGTTGCCAACCCACCGTCATTCAACGTATTGATTTGTCAGTTCCGTCGTACAAACACGTAGTCCGCAGAATAAGGAACGATGAGTAAGCTCCCGGCAGTTTCGCAAGAGCCTGACGCGACTCCACCTTTGGTGTTGATGCGCTGGACAGCTGTCACATTGGACAGGATGCCGTCGCCGCGATGCTCGACGACGTCGAGCTTAAGCCACGCAATATCGTTTTCGGTTGCGCCGGGTGCGCTGGCGACGACCTTGCCTTTCACGCCGCTGCCGTCGAAGTAGTCCCAATTGGGACCGGCGTAGTGCCGCCCTATCGACATTCCGTTTGAGCTGAGGGTCGCGATAGGCTCTCGAAACTCCCAGATCAGCGCCCGATGCTGCGACGGAAATTCTTCGGACTTCTGTGTGCACACATAAGTCTGGGTGCCCTCGGCATGGACCGTGGCAATCCGAGCGCTGTCGCGCACGGCAATTGCTTCCGACGCTGTTTCCGACGCGTTGGCAAACAACCAGACGCCCGGAATCGACGCTGCGCTGATCAGCGCTCTTAAAAAGAATACATTCATCGGTTCCTCCAAAGCCTAGCGCTCTCGCAAGGCCTACGGACGGTAAGCGTTAGCAATGAGCGGAGGGATAGCCCCGGATCGGGTGACGCGCTTGAAGGCGCGCTTCAGGGCGTCCTGAATTGTCTGAAGGTTTCCTGGATATTTTCTGAGTGTGATAGGATAGTGCCGCGTGGGCGGGCGCCGTCAGGGCTAGCGATCAGCCGCCGTGGCGGGGAGCGGGACGCGTTCGAAAGAATGTTTCAATAATTTCCGGATCGATGTCGCACGAGGCCTGGCGGCGTTCGGAGCACCAGATGCAATTTCTATTTACCAATTATACGCTTGACACCGATCGGCGTGAGCTGCGCCGCGGCGGCGAGCCGATCGACGTCGAGCCGCAGGTGCTCGACGTGTTGATCTACCTCGTAGAAAATCGTGAGCGCGTCGTCAGCAAAGACGCTCTCATCGCCTCGGTCTGGGCGGGCCGTATTGTTTCAGATGCAACGCTGAGCAGTCGGATTTACGCCGCGCGGAAGGCGCTCGGTGACACGGGCCAAGACCAGAAGCTGATCCGAACCATCCCGCGCAAAGGCCATCGCTTCATTGGCGCAGTCAGCACGCCGTCCAAAGGCGACGAGCCGGCCGCGCCCGTGACAGAACCGCCTCTAGATGGACTCCATGAGCGGTCGCGGTCCGTGCTGCCGCTACCCGACCGTCCCGCCATCGCCGTGCTGCCCTTCGTCAACATGAGCGACGATCCGGAGCAGGAGTATTTCTCTGACGGGATCAGCGAGGACCTCATCACCGCCCTTTCCAAGCTGCGTTGGTTCTTCGTCATCGCGCGCAACTCTTCGTTTGCTTTCAAAGGCAAGGCCGTCCTCATCAAGCAGGTTGGGGAAGACCTCGGCGTCGGCTACGTGATCGAAGGTAGCGTGCGTAAGGACGGCGACCGTGTGCGCATCACGGCGCAGCTCAACGACGTTGTGACCGGAAGTCACGTCTGGGCGGAGCGTTACGATCGCCGTGTCGCCGACGTGTTCGCTGTGCAGGACGAAATCACCGAAGCGATCGTCGCCTCGATCGAGCCGCAGCTCTACGCTACGGAAAATTTCCACTGCCGGCGCAACGCGCCGGAAAGCCTGGACGCCTGGGGTCTCGTGATGCGGGCGCTGTCCCATTTCTGGCGTATGACGCGACAGGACAATATCATCGCCCAGGCGCTCTTGGAAAAGGCGATTGCGATCGATCCGAACTACGGCCAGGCGCTCGGTGTCCTGTCCTCCAGTCATGCCATCTGCGCGTACAACGGCTGGGCTGACCTGCCGACCGCCGTCGGGATTGCGGAGCGCGCCGCGCTGGCGGCAACTCGCGCCGACGGCGACGATCCTTGGGCGCACTATGCATTGGGGTGCGTTCATCTGTTGTTACGGCGATTCGACGATTCCCTTGCCGAGTTCGAGTTGGCGCTGAACCTCAATCCGAACTTCGCGCTAGCACAGAGCGTTTACGGCCTCGCGCTCGCTTTTTGCGGTCGCTGGGAGGATGCCTATGCGGCCGCATCTCGGGCGGTGCGGCTGAGCCCGCGCGATCCGTTTTCCACGATGTACTATGGCATCGCGGCCTACGCTAACTTCGTCGGGCGCAACTATGAGGAAGCGATGCGTCTTGCGAGCGTGAGTATTCGTCTTCGTGGCGATCATGTCGGGGGGCACCGCGGGCTCACCATCTCCGCCGCCATGGCCGGAAGGCCCGATATCGCTAGTGCCGCCTTGCAAGAATTGCTGCGCGCTCAGCCGAATTTCTCCCTCGCCTGGATTGCAACCAATATGCCGTTCAAGCACGATGCCGACCGTGAACGCTATATGGAAGCCTTCCGCCGCGCTGGCTTGAAGTAAGCGGTCTGTGTTTGGCAGTCTGCGATCGGTCGATTTGACCCCTGCAATGGCAAGTATGCGCGAAAAGCGGTCATACACGGACCGCGCGGCTAACGGGTTAAACCCTTTGCTGCTCTCCAAGATCGGCCCAGCGAACGGGATGGAAGCGCGAGGCCGGTCGCGAGCGAATCATCATTGCGCGGCCCTTCGCCCATCACACTCGCGAACTGGCCCGGCGGCGAAGGCTTGGTGCGGATAGCGCTGCTCGAACTCAAACTGGTGGGCGCGTCGAATATTTGCCCGACCGCCTCGCCTTGTGCGTGGGCGCCAACGAAACCGGAGCCGCGTGGATTCTCAATCGAACGATTTGTTCTCTTGGTGGGATCCAACTGCAGACTCGTCGGATTCCTCCTCCGCACCCTCGGCGCCGTGCGTACGAACAAATATTTCGCTTTCCACTTTCGCCATCCCGAGAAAATAAACCAGCCGGTCGAGGCGGGCCGCGATCGCCACGGCTTCGAGTTTGGCGGTCATGCCTGCGATGTAACGGGCAGCGTCAAGCTCTTCTTCCCGCGTCACTGCACCGTGAGACGGCTTGTCGGCGCTTCTCGGCGATCTCGCGGGAGCGCTCCTGGCGGCTCTCCCATCTTCGCGTTTGGGTTTCATGAAACCCACTTACGCGGCGATCCGATAAAACTGTCCCATTTGAGTTCTTTCGCGAATCAAAGCGCGGCCAATCCCGATTGCCGGTGTTGAATGTGCATTTTACGCAGCAAATATATTTCTATCACGCGATCCGGCGGACTGCCGGACCAAATATGTGGAGGAGCCGCAAACCCGTCGCACTGTCTCGAAACTTGAGCTGAGCACGGAATGCGCTGAGGCGAAAGTATCTTTACCTGTCCGACGGGCAGTTCACCCCCGCTCGTCATTATGGAGAAACTGATAGGCGACGACTTGCGAGCCGTCTATGGCATCTCCGCCGGCACAGGGCGTCGTCCTCAGTGGGGATTCGCAAGAATGTCGAAACCACCGAATGCGCGTTTGTGGTTCTCTTCTACCTCTGCAGGCCCAAGGCGATCGGATGATGCTTTCGCCAAGTCTTCAGCCAAATGGATTAATTTCTCGCGCCACGTCGGTTCCTTAATCTCAAGAAAAGCCCTTATTAAACGTACGCCATCTCTTGGATCGGCATTATCGAGTGGTCGAAATTTGCTAACCCCCTCCTCTTGATTAGTTTGTTTCTTATTCCGATTCATTTTTTACAACCCATTGGTCCGAGGCCACAGCACCGACCTTCGTCCGAGGAAAGCCAAGCCCGGGCCGAGATCCAACTTAGGCTCCGCACGCCAGCGGAATGCCCCAGCGAGAGGTGGAGATAGCACACCAGTTTTGAGTGGCAAGTCAATTTCCGCGCTGCTCACATAGAAGCGAGCGCCGCTGCAAAAGCCGGCGCGGGTGACCAGCGTGGCGAAAACCAGATTTCCGCAATCTTGTATTTACGATTTTCCGAATATATGCTATTCTGTGGCGTTTTCCCTTAAAGCGGCAAAACGGTCACGGAAGGAATTCGGATGGTTCAGGGGATGGCGCCGGTGCGGCGGCAATTGGGCGCGCTCGGCAAGATGGCGCGGCGGAAGCGGATCTTCGCCCGCTTAAGGGAAGGCGCAAGCTATGAGGAGATTGCGGGCGAGGAAAGCGTGAGCCGCGAGCGCATCCGGCAGATCGTGTCCGAGGTCTTGCAGAAAAGGGCGGTCGACAGCGGCGCGGATCATGCGAAGCTGCAATTGGACCGTCTCGCGCCGCTGATGCAGCTCGCGGCCGAAGCGGTCGCCGCGGGCGATGTCAGCGCCATTACGCCCTATTTGAAGGTGCTCGATCGGCTCGACCGTTACCAGACGGTCGCCGTCGGCCACCAGGTCTATGACGATGAAGCGCGCAAGAAGCTCATGGACAAGATCAACCGCATGGCCGCCAATTTCGGCGTCGACGAGGTCATGGCGGCCGCAGCCCACGCGCACTTGATAAAGATTGGGGCGATCCCCCCTGACGAGCCGGGCGAGGCCGATGGCGCGCAAGATCCGGCAAGCCCGGCCGAGGAGCAGCGGGAGGGGCATGACGAGGCGGCCAACTGGATGTCCGCCTGACGGTCTGGCTCGCAACCCGGGAGGCGAGTTGAGAGGGCTTCGGATTTTTTTATTTGGATTCTCCGTAACTCGTTGAAAAGTCCCGATTCTGCCAAGAGAATCCAAGGAAATCCAAGGGTTTTTCCTTGGTTTTTCTTGCTTTCCCTTGCACCCAACTCGCGCTTAGGTTGAACCGGCGCTGCTCAGACAAGGCTTGACCGCGCTTATCCGCGGCGGATTCCGCTTGCTGCAGGGCGAGCGAACAGTCGATGCTTCTCCGCGGCTCAAAGTTCGTCGTCAAACATCAAAATTTAGCCATGCCGTTGATGCGGACTTCACTACCGCTACGGTAACCTCATTGTTGAGGCATCGGATTAACCCATGAGGGATCGAAACGGGGCTAAACTTCCCCGTCAGGCCGAGTTGCGGTCAGAAGCGACAATGAATGTCGGGATTCACCCGTATGGCTCAAGGCCGTGTGCCCTTCAACGCCGTCGCTGCTGGCGGCGCTCCGTCCGGTTTGGACACGCCCGAGGCGGCCTTCAACGCCGCGCTGCTGCGCGAGCAATATCGTTCGCTGGCGCGCCTTGGCCCCTATGTCCACGGGATCGTCATCATTGCGGCTCTGGCGCTCTTCGGCGCGACGCCGACAGGCTCGTTCCTCACCGGCATCCTCCTGCCGACCGCGCTCATCGCCGTGTCGGTCTTCCGGTTGTCTTCGTGGTTTAAGGCGCGCGCCGGCGTCGAGCTTGAGGCGATCGACCGCATCCGGCGGAAGGTGCGCGCGGCGAGCGTGCTCGGGCCGACGCTGACGTTTGCGTTCGCGCTGGCGACACTGATCTCGACCTGGCAGGGAGGCGTGGTCGAATTCACGCTGGCGCTCCTCGCCGTCTGGGTTGTGGCCGCTGTTTGCGCAATGTGCCTCAACAGGATCGCGCGCGAGGCCAATCTGATCGTTATCGCCGCGACCGCCGTCCTCATCATTGCCTTCGTGGCTCGCGGCTCGGGACTGACGCTCGGGCTCGCGCCGCTGGTGGCCATCGCCGCGTGTTTCATCGTCCGGATGCTCGACGAGCACTTTCGCATGTTCGCCGAGATCGTGCGGTCACGGTTCGTGATCGCCGAGCAGCAGCGAGTCTCCGAGGAAGCGCGGCAGGCGGCGATGACCATAGCGCTTACCGACGATCTGACCGGGCTGCCCAACCGACGCTGCTTTCAGAGCCTGCTCGCTGACCGGATCATAGTCGGGAAGGAGACTGGCGAGCCTTTCGCACTGGGCCTCATCGATCTGGACGGCTTCAAGCCCATCAACGACGCTCATGGGCATCCGGCCGGAGACCATATTCTCAGGCAAGTCGCCAACCGGCTCGCCAAGGCGATGGATGGACGCGGCTCCGCCGCGCGGATCGGCGGCGACGAATTCGCCATCCTCTGCAATGGGGTCGGCGCGCGCGACGAGGCGGTCGCCCTCGGACAGGAAATCCGGGCGATATTCGCGACGCCGTTCGATGTGTCCCCGCTCGGCGTTCGTTTGACCTGCGCCTGCGGCTTTGCCCTCTTTCCCTCGACCGCCGCCGAGGCGGACGAGTTGGTGCGACTGGCCGACGCCGCGCTCTACCGCGCCAAGGCCAGCGGGGCCGCCGACGCGGCCATGTTTGAGACAAGAGCGGGACGCACGGCGGCCAACGGGGCCGCCTTCGAGAGCGACCTTCGTCGCGCGATTGACGAATCGGAGGCGGCAGGCCCGGTTGTCGACTTCGTGACCCGAACGGAGGCTTTGACCCGCCTGCGGGCTTAGACGCGTCGCGAACCGATCCGAGGCCTCGCTCAGGCCTAAGTTGGCCGACAGCAGGGGAAGGCGTACAGTCGCTGCTCGCAAAGGGGACACGCATGCCGAGCGGCATCCACCATGTGACCAGCATTGCAAGCTCGGCGCGCCGGAACCTCGATTTCTATGAGGGAACTCTAGGCCTGCGCCTGGTCAAGAAAACCGTCAATTTCGACGACCCCAGCTCCTACCACTTGTACTACGGCGATGCGGCCGGGCATCCGGGCACGATCTTGACCTTCTTCGCATGGGAGGGCGCGGCGCCTGGCCGGCTCGGGATCGGAGAGACTCAGGAGACCGTCTTCAGCATTCCGGAAGCCGCGATCAGCTACTGGACCCAGCGCCTGGTCGAGAAGGGCGTCGCCCACGATCCGCCCGTGAAGCGCTTCGGGGCGACAACGATCGCGTTCAAGGATCAAGACGGAACCCGGTTAGCGCTGACCGGCGTCAAGGGCGTCGACGCCAAACCTGGATGGAGCGCGGGCGGCGTTCCCGCGGAACATTCCATTCGCGGCTTCCACAGCGTGAGCCTGCTGCTGGCTGAAGCGGGCCCGACCGCGGCCATTCTCACCGACATTTTCGGCTTCGTCGCCGGCGGAAGCGAGGGACCGACGCAACGCTTTCAAGCGCCGGACGTAGACGTCGGCGGAATCATCGATCTGAGGACAGCGGGAGAGTTCCTCACGGCGCGCCAAGGGGCCGGCTCGGTTCACCACATCGCCTTTCGGGCAACCGACGACGCGGCGCAAGCGGCGATGGTTCGCAAGCTTGCAGAAAATCATCAGCTGCGGACGACCGAGCAGAAGGACCGCAACTACTTTCGCTCGGTCTATTTCCGCGAGCCCGGCCGGGTGCTGTTCGAAATCGCCACCGATCCGCCCGGCTTCGCCATCGATGAACCGCCCGGTTCGCTTGGGAAAGCGCTCAAACTGCCGCCATTCCTGGAAGGCCGGCGCGCGGCGATCGAAGCCGCGCTGCCGAAGCTCGATTAGCCCATGAGACGAACCGTGCAATTCCTGACGCCCCTCGGAAGTCGGTGATGGCGCCCGAACTGGCCTATATTCACCGTTTCGAGCCCGGCGCCGACGCAACTCTCCCGCCGGTTCTCCTTCTCCATGGCACGGGTGGCGACGAGAACGACCTCGTGCCGCTTGGCCGCGAGATTGCGCCCGGCGCTGGGCTCCTCTCCCCTCGCGGGAATGTGCTCGAAGGCGCTATGCCGCGCTTCTTCCGGCGCTTTCGCGAGGGTCTGTTCGACGAGGAGGATGTGCGGCGCCGAGCGGGCGAACTCGCCAGTTTCATTGCTGAAGCGCGCCGCGCCTATGGACTGGATCGACCTTTGGCGTTGGGCTACTCGAACGGCGCGAACATCGCCGCGGCCGTTCTCTTGCTGCATCCGCAGACTCTCGCGGGCGCAATCCTGTTGCGCGCCATGGCCCCGCTGTCGGATTTGCCGAGCCCCGATCTTTCCGGCGTTCCCGTACTTATCCTGTCCGGATTGAATGATCCCATGGCTCCGCGGTCGAGCGCTGAGAAATTAGCGGCGGCCCTCGCCGCGGCCGGCGCGCGTGTCGAACGGGAGGATCTGCCCACAGGCCACGGGCTGACTCAGGACGACCTGACAAGGGCCAAGGCGTTCTATGCGCGAGAAGCGGCGCATGCGTTCCGCGCAGGGGCATGAGGACCGGCGACGGAGACCCCCGTCGGCGTTAGAGCTTCCTGGCGACGAACGCGACGATCTCAGTCATGATGGTCGAAGCCGCCTGGTCCATCGCCGCCGCCACATGTGAAGCGTCGGTCGAACTCGACCGGCGTCCGCAAGGTGAAGATTTGGTCCGCCATGATCCGCCCGCTGCCAAGCGACACGATCCACGCGGCGATGTCGACATGGATTTCCTTCGTCTGGGCGTCGAGCTCGAAGGCGCGGATGTCGAGATCGACCTCGTAATTCGCATTCGCCGCCGGGCCGTCGATCCAGCGAGCGAGCCCGGCGTTCTGAAAACTTTCCGCTAGCCGCGCGCGGAAAAGCGCAGGCAGCGGCTCGGGCCACTGAGCGCCAGCGAGCGTGGCCAGCGTCTGCGATTGGCGGACCAGGATGTGATCGCTGTCGAGGTCGGCCGTCGCAGTCGCCTGGCCGATCCGGAACTGCGCCCGGACGGCGTGCGCCGGCGGTGGCGTCGCAGCGGCGAGATCGTACAGGGTCGGAGGAGGTCCGCCCGCACACGCCGACAGCGCGAGTGCGAGGATGCTCGCCGCCACCAATTTCAATTGACCTCTGGATCCACCCCCCCTTCGCCCCATCATTGCCCGCCGTGATACTCGGGCAGCGCCGGTCTCGACCCGAAGAGGACCTGACTTGGATTCCGTCCGAGTGATCGGACGACTCCGTCAATGTCTTGGACCGCCCGCCTCGCCTCAACGGCTAGCGCCTCGTATTCGCGCAGGCCCGTATTGGTGAACCGGCTGAGGCCGGTCGCAATGTCCTTTATCCTCGAGTCAACATCGTCAGCGAGTTTCTTGACCGAAAGCGCCGCCTCGCTGATGCGGTCAACCGCGCCCTTCGTGCCAGGCGAGCCAAGGAAGCTTTGCGCGGCGGTCAGAACACCATCGACCTTGTCGGCGGAATCGTTGAGCTTGGCGGACATCTCGGAAAAGTTCTTGAGCGTCGAATCGATGTTGCCCCGGTTTTGGCGCACAGTCTGCGCCACCTCGCTGGCCGAATCGACGATGCCGGCGATCTTCTGTGAGTCGACCGCCTTCAGGAGCGAATCCGCGTCGATGAGCGCGGTGTCCAGACGATTCGCAGAATCGTTGAGATGACCGGCGAGGACTGCCCCGTCCCGCATCAGAGCCTTGACGTTGTCCGAGCTGTCAGCGAGCGCCTGGCTGAAGGTCTGCGCGTTGTTGAGGAGCGCGTGGATTTGGTCTGGTTCGACTGCCTTGATTAGGCGATCCGCATCCTGCGAGAGGCTCTGAATTTGCGCCACGACCGGCTGAACGGTCTTGCTGATCTCGGCCAGGTTCTTGAGCGTCGTGTCGACATTCGGCGCGTTGTCGGCCAAGGCTTTGGAAAAGACGTCGGCGTTGTGAAGCGTCGACTGAACGGAATCGGAATTGTCGGAAAGAAGTTTGTCGGCTCGATCGATGACCGAAACGCCCTTGGCCGACATCGCCTGGACGTTCCCTACGATAGCACGAACCTGGTCCGTATCGATCGATTGAACGAGCCGATCGGCATCGTCGGAGAGAGTTTGCAGGCGCGCCGCCAGCGGCCCGATTTGCTTGCCGAGTTCACCCACGCTCTTGAGCGCCGCGTCGACTCCGGCCGAGTTATCAGCCAGCGCCTTCGAAAACTGATCGACGTTCGCGAGCGCCGAATGGATCGTCGGGGAGTTTTCGGCGATGATCTTATCCGCGTCATCCAGAACCGTCGTGGCTTTGGTTGAAAGGGCGGCGACGTTATCCAGAATGTCCTGCAGCTGCACCGACTGTCCGGCGTAGATGACGGGTGGTCGGCCATTTTCGGCAACCAGCGCCGGTCCCGCGGTGGCGCCGCCGAGGAGAGCGACGACTGCGCCTCCGGTCAGCCCCTGTGTCTCAAGACGCGCCCTAGTGTTTTTGTCGATTGGCGCATCCGAATTGACATCAATGTCGGCGACGACCTGATGCGGGTCGCTCCGTGAGAAAGTTAGATGCGTGACCTCGCCAACCTTGATCCCATTGAACGAGACATTAGCGCCGGCTGAGAGGCCTGCAACCGAACCCTTGAAGACAACCTCGAAGGTCCGATGACTGCCCGAAGATCCGTAACCCGCAATCCACATAATGAATAGAAACGCCCCGACCACCGCCGCCAAGGTGAAGGCGCCGATCAAGACGTAGTTGGCGCGCGTCTCCATCGTGCTTAGCGCCTCGTGTTCTGGGCCCGGTCGCCCCCAGCGAGCGCTGCGGGCTGATCGGCGGCCGCCCCGAGGCGGATCACACCCCTCTTACCGTGGAAATAGGACTTGAGCCAAGGGTCATCGGAAAGCAAGAGCTCGCTGATCGGACCGGCGGCGATAACTTTCTTATGCCCAAGAACCGCAACCCGGTCGCAGATCGCAAACAGGCTGTCGAGATCGTGCGTCACCATGAAAACCGTGAGGCCAAGCGTCTTTTGCAGCGTGCCGATGAGATCGTCGAAATCGCCCGCGGAAATGGGATCAAGGCCCGAGGTTGGCTCGTCGAGAAACACGATCTCCGGATCGAGCGCGAGCGCCCTTGCCAACGAAACGCGCTTGGTCATGCCGCCAGACAGCTCGGAGGGCAACTTGTCGGCGGTTTCCGGGGGAAGGCCGACGAGCGCAAGCTTCTGCAACGCAAGGCCGTCGAGCGTTTCCTGGGAAAGGCCAAGATGCTCGCGCATCGGCGCCTGAATGTTCTGCCGCACCGTCAAGCTGGAGAAGAGCGCGCCCTCCTGGAAGAGAACGCCCCATCGCTCGCCGACTTCGAGATGCTCGCGCGGCGTCAACTTGTCGATGTCGTGACCGAAGACTTCGATCGTTCCCGCCTGTTTGTGTATCAGTCCGAGAATTGTCCGGGTCAGCACCGACTTGCCGGCGCCGGAAGCGCCGACGAAGCCCAGCACTTCGCCTCGGTAGAGATCGAGATCAAGCCCATCCATCACCAGGTGGTCGCCGAAGCCGACTTTGAGGTCGCGCACGCGAATAACGACGTCGCGCTCAGAAGGGTTGGGCGAGGAAGGTTGCGGTGAGATGGTCTGGTCGTTCAATAGTCCACCGTAGCGAAGAACATCGCGAACAAACCGTCCATGACAATCACCATGAAGATCGACTTGACCACCGATGAGGTCACGCATCGGCCGAGCAACTCGGCCGACCCGCCCACCTCCATGCCCTCGGTGGCGGCGATCAGGCCGATCACTATAGCCATGAACGGCGCCTTGATGATGCCGACCAGGAACGTCTCGGGCAGCACTGCGTTCTGCAGGCGAGTCACAAACGCTGCCGGCGTCAAACCCGCGTAGAGCCAACTGACGAGGAGGCCGCCGGCGATTTGCGCCAGGTCGGCAAGGAAGGTCAGGATCGGCAGAGCGATAACCAGCGCGACCAGCCGCGGGATGATCAACACTTCTAGGGGGTCGAGCGCCATCACCTTCAGAGCGTCGATCTCCTCGCGCATCTTCATTGACCCGATCTCGGCGGTGATCGCCGATCCCGTGCGGCCCGCAATCATGATCGAAGTCATGAGCACGCCAAGTTCGCGCAAACCAAGGACGCCAACCAGATTGACGGCGTAGTCGGCAGCGCCGAAGCTGGTGAGCTGGAAGATACCCTGCTGAGTGACGATTGCGCCGACCAAAAAGTTGATCAGCACGATGATCGGCACGCTGCGCAGCCCGTACATCTCGAGGTGATGCACCATCGGCGTCCAGCGCCAGCGCCACGGCTGTGGGGCGAGACGCAAGAACATGACGACAATTTCGCCGAGATAGTCGACGATGTCGAAGAAGTCGACGCCCGAGTCGTAGACGGTCTCGCCGACCGCCGAGAGCAGCGCAACGCTATGGGGCGGAGGAATGCGCGTGGATTTCTCCGGCGGATGGTAGCCAGCCTCCTTGAGCAGGATGTCGTGCTTGGGCTGCTCGCCGCGATAGGAAACACTGGCTCCGGCTGCCGCCAGTTCGGTCTCAGCGCGATCGATGAACCACGCGCCCGCCGTGTCCATGCGCTGCAGACCCGCGAGATCAAAGGTTACGTGTTTTGCGTCGTGAGCTGAGGAGAGGAGCGAAGCCCCGGCCTCCTCCAACTGATGTCCGGCGCCGACGATCCATTCGCCCGCCAGCGCGAGCACGACGCCGTCCTGGCCGTCTTGACGAGCTACGGAAGGCGTTGTGGTCACCAAGCGCTCCGGAAGGGCAGAAACGGCGCTCATATCGCGCCGCCGCGGGACTGTCGAGCAAACACGATGCCGCCGCCCGCCCGGAAAGGATCAGGGGAAAAACAAACCAAGTACGAATCGGACACTCCGCCACACGGACTCAGATTTGCGAATAAGGCGAGTCGAATCTTTCGTTTCCGCGCGGGGCCGGTAAACATCATCACTAAATCGTCGGCCTGCTCGCGCGTCGTATGCTTCAAATGGAGACTGCCGGACCATCCGTCGGACAAACGGTGAAGGAATCGGCCCTGGCCAAATCGCCGCGCGCAGCCCTTCAAAGGCAAGCCTCAATCGCGGCCGCCCTGCGGCATCCGTAAACATCATCACCAAATCGTCGGCCTGTTGGGCCTGCCCCATGCCTCAAACAGGGACTGGCGGGACCATCCGTCGGACAAACGGTGAAGGAATCGGCCGTCGCCAAATCGCCGCGCGCCGCGCTTCAAAGGCAAGCCGCAATCGCTGCTGTCGCTCGGGCGTATCAAGTCTTGGTTAACGCGCCGCCGCAGGCGCCGATCATCGAGCGGGCCCCCCTGCGAGTCGCGCAAGCAAATTGGTTCCGCCCGGCCAAGCATTGCAGTGCCGACAGAAACCTCAGCTATCCAAGGAAGTGTAAGGAAGTTGGGGCTCTGAAGTGGGTCTTCCGGACCGCCCCAGGGAACCTGCAAAGACTGACCCTTCAATCCATCATCGCCGCTTTGAGAATGCACACCATCGTGGCGTGCGCTGGCTTCTCACTCAGGTTGCGAATTCGATGAGGCATGTCGCAACGGTACCGCAGCGTCTCGCCGCCGCAGGCCGCCGCCGTCGTCTCGCCGACCTCGACCTCGAGCTCGCCGTCCAAAACCGACAGGCACTCGACCGAGCCGCGCAGATGGGCCGCCGACTCGAGAATTCCGCCTGGATCGGCGTGAAAATCGTACCATTGCAGCCAGTCAACAGTTTTCAGCCAGCCTATGACCGCGAGACGGCATAGCCCGTCGTCGGAGACGAAGATCGGCGTGGTCCCTCGACCCAGATGCTCGATGAAGGGGCCCTCTTCCGTACCCCGAAGCATGGACTCGATCGACACATCGAGCGCGTGGGCGAGTCGCCAGATCGTCGTCAGCGTCGGATTGGTCTCATTGCGCTCGATCTGCGAGATGATCGACTTGGCGACGCCCGAATGTTGCGACAGGTCGGCCAGCGATAGTCCATAGCCCTTGCGCAGCTTGAGCACCGCCTGCCCGAGTTGGTTCGAGAGCGATGCTGCTCCGACTTCGAGAACCTTGGCTTTATCCTTGCCTTCGACGCCCATCGCACGCTCCGACCTTTACGCGGATTATAGACGATTTCGTTCGGAATATCGAACGCCATCGTCCCCGGCCCGGCGCATTGCTGCGCTTCGCGGCGACCAAGAAGTCGTCGCGGAAATCTGAACCGAGCAGAGGTGTTGGGGGTACGCGTGGCCCGCCACCCTGCCGCGTCGTCCGGCTAGGGCGTCATTGACAGTGTTTAACGCCGCGCCGTAGTTTGCCGCCGCGATTGTCGATCTGTGTAGCGGTATATATCGCCCCCGGGCCCTCGGGGCCGCGAGTGATTCTTGTTTTTGCGCCACCCGTTCAAACAGAGCCAACTTTCGCTGAGGAAACAGGAGGGAAACATGAAACTTTGGGTTGCTTCCGCCGCCGCACTCGCTGCGGCGCTTATCGGGTCCGGCGTCGCCCGGGCTGATGACGCTCTCCAGACTTTGGGGGGCATGCATATGACGGCGCCGGTGGATTGGCCGACCATCCCGCAGACCGGAGCGAAGGCCGACGCCGTCAGACAGATCCTTAAAGACAAGATCAAACTGCCGCCGGGCTTCCACATCGAGCTTTACGCCCTTGTTCCCGATGCCCGCCACATGGCGGTCGGCCCGCAGGGCGTCGTGACCTTCGTCGGCACCCGCAAGAGCAAGATCTGGGCGGTGACGGATCGCTCGCGCACGGGGGCCGAGGGCGGCGTCGAGGTCAAGGAATTCGCACCGAGCCTGCCAAAGAAGCTGCCGAACGGCCCCTGCTTCTCGAAAGATGGCTTCCTGTATGTCGTCGAGCAGAACCGGGTCCTGCAATATGCGGCCGCCGAGTTCTTCTATGAGGGCCAGGACGTCGCGGTCGGCGTCGTCGTTCCTGAGGGCGAGTTGATCCCCAAGTCGGAAGAAAGCTTCAACCACACCGCGCGCGAATGCCGAATCGGGCCTGACAACAAGCTCTACATCCAGATCGGCCAACCCTACAACGTGCCGACAAAGGAGAAGGCGGAGCTCTTCAAGAAAGTCGGCATGGGCGCCGTCATCCGCATGGATCAGGACGGCAAGAACCGCGAGATCTATTCGACAGGTCTGCGCAATCCCGAGGGCCTGGACTTCAACCCGAAGGACAAGACGCTGTGGAGCAACGACAACCAGGTTGACGGCATGGGCGACGATATCCCGCCCGGCGAGATGAACCGCGTCGACAAGGCCGGCGAGCAGTTCGGGTTCCCGTGGTACGGCGGCGGACACACCCGCACCAACGAGTTCAAGGCCGACACGCCTCCGGCCGACGTTGTCTTCCCGGAAGTCGAGCAGGTCGCGCATGCGGCCGACCTCGGTCTCTCTTTCTACACCGGCGACCAGTTCCCGGCGAAGTACAAGGGGGCGATCTTCTCGACCCAGCACGGCTCTTGGAACCGAACCGTGCCGGTCGGCGCGCGCCTCATGGTGACCTTCCTCAAGGATGATGGCCATGTCGCCGGACCCTCGATCCCGTTTGCTGAAGGCTGGAACGACAACGGCCATTATCTCGGCCGCCCGGTCGACGTGCAGCAATATTGGGACGGATCGCTGCTCGTGTCCGACGATCTTGTCGGCGCCGTCTACCGCATCTATTACGACGGCAAGTAAGAAGAACAGCTTGCTTTAAGCCAGGACAGCTCCCCCACCGGGAGCTGTCCTTTTTTTGTTTCAACCCCAGGTGGAGGACCTATGCGGTTTGATTGGCTCTCGTCAGGGAAAGCGCTCGTCTTGGGCGCATGCTTGGCCATTGGCTTCACAGCCCAAGCCGAGGCGGGCGACGCAAAGGCCGGGCGCGCGAAGGCGGAATCCGTATGCGGCGTCTGCCATGGCGTCGATGGCTTAGCGAAAATTCCCGAGGCGCCAAATCTCGCGGGCCAGAGTGAGAGCTATCTGACCGAGCAGATCACTGCGTTTAAGTCCGGAGAACGCAAAAACGAAATGATGTCGGTCGTGGTCCAGGATCTTTCGCCGGACGATATTGAGAATTTGGCTGCGTATTATTCGGGGATCGAGATTTCGGTGGGCAAAACGCCCGGGCAGTAGGTCCAGGCGCGCAAAAAAATAGCGCCGTTTGGCGCGCGGGAATGGCAGTTAGCTGCGTGGGCGACTAGCACCCGCCGGGTGGAGATAGGCGCTCCAATCGGCCCCAAAGGTTGAAGACGCCGCCCGGTTTGATACGGGCGGCGTTCGATATCACATTTCCGCCGACAGGTAGCTCGTCACTTCCATGCCAACGCAAACTTCACAAACTACGGGGGTCGACCATGCCATGGTGTCGTTTCCTTCTCGCTCTTGCAGGCTCCGCTCTCCCTGGGGCCCGGAGCTAACATAAGGTATCACGGCGCCTAAACAACCGTCAAACCGTCGTTTTCCACTCGATCGGGGATTTTTGATGGGCGCCCCCAACCTAAGCAATGAACTGGCTCGGCCGCCTAGAAGCGGGACCAACCTAACGGCGGGAGCCGTCGCCTGGCGTTCTCGTGTGAACGCGCGCCATGGCCCGCTGCCTGCCCGGCGAGGGTCGGAGAGGCTAACGAAATGCGGCCGAGGCACAGGTTCCACGGACCAAGCTTGATGGAGCCGCAGCGAACAGGACGAACGAGCGATTTGCGGTCCCTTGGGCCGCTCGCTCGATGGTGAGCGCGAGCACCTCGCCGTCGCTCAGGATCGCTTCGCCCATGAGAGCGCCGTCGGCGCCGGACATTCGCGTCCAGACGACCGTTGTCTCCTCGCCGTCGCTAAACTTCAGATGTCCGCTGGTCGATTCCGCGTCGTAAAGCGGCTTAAGGATCGCGTTTGTCTCCGGATCGACCAAAGCGACAATTGCGCCTTCGCCGAAGGTCGCGGAAACCTCAAACTTCACCTCGCTGCCGCTTGCGAAGTGTGGAGGGCTTTTCTCATCGGACGCGTGACCCGCGCAATCGAAGGTGATGCTGGAGTTTTCCTTGGCGCCAGCGACAGCTGAGTTGTCCGACCAGGAGAGCGAAGGAGACAGGAAGGCGCACAATCCGAGCAGGACGGACAAAAACCTCATCCGAACGTCGGCCGTGCGTCTCGGGACTGTTCGCCGCGTCAAAAGGCGCCCGCGAATGCGCCGCCGTCGATCAGAATATTCTGGCCCGTGATAAACCCAGCATGCGCGCTGGCGAGAAAGGCGCAGAGCGCGCCGAATTCGTCCGGATCGCCGAATCGCCCGACCGGGATTCGCGCCTTCGAATCAGCCCGCGCGGTATCGACGCTGACGTTTCGCTGCGCCGCCGCGCGCGCAAGACCTGCTTTCTGACGGTCGGTCTCAAACGATCCAGGCTGGATCGAGTTGATTGTCACGTTGTCGCGCGCAAACAGGCGCGCCGCCGAGGCGAGAAATGCTGTCAATCCCGCGCGAGCCCCCGATGAGACGTCGAGGCCAGCGATCGGCGTCCGGACCGAACTCGAAGTGATGTTGATGATTCGTCCGAATTTGCGCTCGACCATTCCCGGGGCCAGCGCCTGGACCAAAGCGATCGGGGTCAGCATGTTGGACTCGACGCCTTTGAGGACATCCTCGCGACTGATTTCTGCGAAACTCTTGTACGGCGGGCCGCCGTTGTTATTGACGAGAATATCCGCGTCCGGGCAGGCGGCGATCAGCTCCGCCCGTGTCGCTGGATGGTCGAGATCGCCGGGAATTTCAAGAACCTCAACGCCCGTCGCCTGGCGCAATTCAGTTGCTGTGCGACCGAGGATCTCCTTGTCCCGTCCGTTGAGCACAATCGCGCATCCGGCTTCCGCCAGCGTTTGTGCGCAAGCGCGGCCCAAGCCTTTGCTCGACGCGCAAACAATCGCTTTCCGGCCTGCGATTCCCAAGTCCACTGTAGCCCCCTGCTCTCGACACTCTTCAGGCTGAGAACTATAAACCTTCGAGTGCGTCGCGTCATCGAAGCGACATGAGAATCTGCGCAGTCATTTCTCGTTGTTCGCCCCCTCGCGAGGAGGCCCCTGGTGCCAAAGTCCCAAGAGACCCATCGATACAGGACCCTGTTCCTGTCGGATTTGCACTTGGGCACACGCGGGTGCCAAGCGCATCTAATCTTGGACATGCTGCGCCATGTCGAGGCGGACACGATCTACCTGGTCGGCGACATCATCGACGGCTGGCGACTCCGGTCCGGCTGGTACTGGCCCCAGGCGCATAACGACGTCATCCAGAAATTGCTGCGAAAGGTGAGGCGGGGCGCGCGGATGGTGTTCGTCCCCGGCAACCACGACGAATTCGCCCGTCAATTCTTCGGCCTGACCTTCGGCGGGATCGAGATCAGGCGGCAGGCGATCCATACCGCGGCCGACGGCAAGCGTTATCTCATCATTCATGGCGACGAATTCGACGTCGTCGTCCGCCATTCGAAGTGGCTCGCCTTCTTCGGCGACTGGGCCTACGATTTCGCGCTGTTCGTCAATACCCATTTCAACGCGGCGCGCCGCGCGCTGGGCTTGCCCTATTGGTCGTTTTCGGCCTGGGCGAAGCTCAAGGTCAAAAACGCGGTCAATTTCATCGGTTCATTCGAGAAAGAGCTGGCCGCGGAAGCCAGGAAGCGCGGCGTCGACGGGGTCGTTTGCGGCCACATCCATCATCCGGTCATCCGCGACATGGAGGGCGTGATCTACGTCAACACCGGCGACTTCGTCGAATCCTGCTCGCTGGTGGTCGAGCACTACGACGGCCAGATGGAAGTCTTGCGCTGGAAGAATCCGCTGCAGCTCGCCGCCTGGGCCGACGACAAGTTATCGTTCGAAGAGGAAGCAACCGAGGCGGGGGCTGACGAGGCGCAAGCGGAATTGGCTTGATGCGTATCCTGATCGCTACCGACGCTTGGCGCCCGCAAGTCAATGGCGTCGTGTCGACCCTGGAGCGAATGAGTCAGGCGGGGGCCGAATTGGGCGCTTCGTTTGAATTTCTCACCTCCCAGGGCATGTGGACTGCTCCCCTGCCCTCCTACCCGGAAATTCGCATCGCGATCCCATCCTGGCGACGGATCGGCCAGCGCATCGAGGAAGCCAAGCCCGACCATATCCATATCGCCACCGAAGGCCCGATTGGCTGGCTGACGCGTCGCTATTGCCTCACGCACAAGCGGATCTTCACCACCAGCTACCACACGCGCTTTCCTGAATATGTGTCGGCGCGGATTCGCGTTCCCGAATGGCTGACCTACGCCGGCTTGCGCTATTTTCACGCGCCCTCAGCCGCGGTGATGGCGCCGACGCCGACGATCGGCGCCGACCTCACCCGCCGCGGCTTCCCTCGGGTCAGGCTCTGGACTCGCGGCGTCAACCACGCGGTCTACCGCCCGCGGTCAAAGCGCGCGCTCGACCTGCCGCGGCCGATCTTCCTGTCGGTTGGACGGGTAGCGGTGGAAAAGAACCTCGAAGCGCTGCTTGGCCTCGATTTGCCGGGCTCCACCGTCATCGTCGGCGACGGGCCGGTTCGCCGACAGCTCCAGCGCCGCTATCCCCACGCTTATTTTCTCGGTTCCAAGCAGGGCGAAGAGTTGGCCGATATCTACGCCAGCGCGGATGTGTTCGTCTTCCCCTCGCGCACCGACACGTTCGGGATCGTCATGATCGAGGCTATGGCCAGCGGCTTGCCGGTCGCGGCTTATCCCGTGCCCGGGCCGATCGATGTCGTCGGGGCCGGCGCCGGCGTGCTCGACGAGGATCTACGGGCGGCGTGCCTCAAGGCGTTGACCCTGTCGCGCGAACAGGCGCGCGAACATTCGATGCGTTTCACCTGGAAAGAGAGCGCGCGCCAGTTCCTCGAGAACATCGAAACGAGCCGCTCGGACGTTAAACTGGCGACCCTATCGTCTCCGAAGACCGTCGGGGTCATCCGGCCGGTCAAGAACGGATAGCAACTTGGCGCGGGAACTTCCTCCAAGGAAAAGCAAGGAAAACCAAATAAAACCAAGCAAATAAGCTTGCATTCCCTTGTTTTTCCTTGGCCGAATCGGGACTTTTCAATGGGTTACGGCGAATCCAAATGAAATTTTTCCCGTTGTTCCAGAAGACCCGCTCTGGTTGCAAAAAGCGGCCCAGCGCACTCGAAGGCCGCCGCTAAAAGCAGGTCGCCGCGCGCCGACCCCCTTTGTCACCCAACGTTGATCCTACCCGAACTTTCGGTATTGCGCAAACAAATGCTGCGGGCTTCTGGCCAGCCGCGCACCTCACCGATTCCGCGCAATACAGCCGCATTATTCGCCGTTTTCAGGCGCGCGCGTTCCGTTTTCACTCTTCCCGAGAGCGGGCGCGGAAGCTCAAGCCAAGCCGCCGCGCGCGCCTCGCTGAATAGGCTACGCCGCTTTCGCCAGCCGCTGCTGCACCGACGTCCTCAGTTTATTGAGATCGTGGGCGAACGTGCGGATGCCCTCGGACAGCTTCTCGGTCGCCATCTGGTCTTCGTTCAGCATCCAGCGGAAGGTCTTTTCGTCCATTGCAATCTTGGCGGGAGCTGGGCCGGGCTTGGCCGGGTCGAGCTGCCGCTTGAGCTCGCCCTCCTCCTTCGACAGCGCCTCGAGGAGTTGAGGCGAGATGGTGAGCCGATCGCAGCCCGCGAGCGCTTCGATCTCGCCCGTGCTGCGGAACGAGGCGCCCATCACGACCGTCTTGATACCGTAGGTCTTGTAATAGGCGTAGATCGCGCGCACCGAGTGCACGCCGGGATCGGTTTCGGGAGTGTACGGCCCGCCGCCCGCCTTCACATGCCAATCCAGGATGCGTCCAACGAAAGGCGACAGAAGGAACGCCTTCGCGTCCCCCGCCGCGATCGCCTGGGCGATCGAGAAGGCGAGGGTCATATTGCAATCAATGCCTTCGGCCTGCAGGCGCTTGGCCGCTTGCACGCCTTCCCAGGTCGAAGCGAGCTTGATCAGGATATGCTCGTGGCCGATCCCTCGCTCCTTGTAGGCGGCGATGAACGACTTCGCTTTGGCGACCATGCCCTCCGTGTCAAAGGACAGATCGGCGTCAACTTCTGTCGACACGCGACCAGGAACGATCTTGGTCAGTTCGGCGCCGAAGTTCACCGCGATGCGATCCGTCACCTCGCCGACTGAAGCCTTTTGTTTGCCCCCCCACGCAATCGCCTCGTCGACAAGACGCCCATAGGCCGGCATCTCCGCCGCCTTCAAAATCAACGATGGGTTTGTCGTGGCGTCGGTCGGCTTGTAGGCGCGGATCGCCTCCATGTCGCCGGTGTCCGAGACGACGGTGGTCATAGTGCGCAGCTGTTCGAGCTTATTGGCCATGGACGAGCCTCCTTCGGGGCAACTCTGCGTTACCCGACATGTGCCTTTCCACGATTGTCGCGCCTCGGCGCGTCATACGCAAGCGGGAACCTAAATCGCCTCAGACGAAAGGCCACCTGGAGCGTCTTGGCGAGGTGTTCGAGCAAAACTCGATCCCGCGATTGTGCTGTTGACTGCCCAAAGACGACGCGGCCACGGCCGGAATGCGCAAATAGCGGTCATGTCTGGACGGCGCCCCCGGCGAACGAGGAGTCGAACTGGTTGTTCACGCCAGCCGGGAAGTTGTGGTTTCCTTGGTTCCGACCCCGCCGCCGATCAACGTTGTTTCCGTTCATTTCCCAGATCGAGACTTGGCCGCTGCTCGTGTTTTGAAACAGGAGTCGTCGAATTGAGGCCGTCGTAATTGAAATCGCTTTCCAATTTGGCGCGGCGATTGACAGAGACGGCCTTCGGAGGTCATTGTCCCACAACCTGCGGGGTTGTACGCGTACGCGTCTGACGAGGACGACATGAGGGTTCCCGGGACACGATCGGGGGCGAAGCAAGCTTCCGAGTTCGACGATTCACATTCGCACGATCCGAACGAGGCCGAGTTGTGGCCGGAACGAGATTCTGGAGGCTGGAAACTCAAGGTTTTGGCGCTCGCGGGCGCGGTCATTATACCCCCGGCGATTGTCGTCGAGCTTTTATCGCTCATGGACGGCGCGCCCCTGCCGCCGCCTACCATCGGCGAAGCCTCGATCAACGTGCAGCCGCCGAGCGATGAGAACATCGCGACCTCGGGCGATGTTGGCGCAACCCTCTCGAAGGAAAGAGCGCGATCGGTCGACGTCAAGGTCGTCAGTTCCAAGGAACAACCGATCGAACTCTGCGCCGGCTCCGCTGAGTAATATATCCCCGCCGGAAGCCCTTGTTCCGGTAGCGGTCGACGCGGCGCAGCCACCGGCCGGCTTATCCCGTGGAACGCCAGTGGTCGCGACGGTCAATACGCCGGTCGAACCAGCGCCGATCGCTACCTCTCCGCCTACGGCGTCAGAATTTTCCGATCCCAAAACCGTGCGCGCCGCCTCGCCGCGGCCGGACGGGACGCCGATCACGACACGTCCTCTCGCTGTCTCGGACTCGGGCAATGCGACGCAAGCGATTGATGCTGCACGCCCGCCCGCCAAAGTCGCGCCAAACGCCGCGAGCGAGACGGCCGGGGTTGCGCAGCCGTTGACTCCCAACCTCGATTTGCCCGCGAAGCCTTCAGTGAGATCTTCCGCCCGCGTCGTGGCCGCGAAGACCGATACGACCGCGCCCAGCGCGGCGACGGAGACGCCGAGCCGGCCGGTTCAGCTTGGGACGCCCGTGAGATCCGAGAAGGCGGCACGGGTTTCGCCCAAGGCCCTGCAGGCTGCGGGCAGAGCCGCAGGCGATGCCGCCGGGCCGCCGCACGCCTTCGCTGAGCCGCCTGTTAATCCTATGGCGAGTGCTCTGGCGCGTGTCTTTGGGGAACTTGTTGGCGCGCTAGCCGGGCCAGCCGGCTGGGCCGTTCAACTGGCCGCGCCAAAATCGGAGACCGAAGCCAAGAGCGACCTCGCGCGGCTCAACGCCAAATATTCGTCCGCGCTCAACGGCGCGGCAATCGGCGTGCATAAAGCCCAAGTCAATGGCGCTATCGTCTATCGCTTGCGCGTCGTCCGCCTGTCCAAGGCCGACGCCGCGGCGCTTTGCTCGCGCGTGAAAGGCGATGGCGGCGACTGCTTTATCGTCAAGGTGGCTGCTTCATCACCAAGTAAGGGAGGTCGCCGTGTGTTGGGGGCCATAGAATGGCCAGAGGAAACAAAAATGGGCCGATCTGGCTTGTCTCCAGCTTTTCATGCGGGTACGTCCGTGTAACCACATTTTGAGATGGATTTCCTGGGCGCCGGCGCGGACGGTGAAACACGGCATCAGGGAAAGCAGAGGCGCGGCCCAGCAGCATTGCCCGACGCCGGCCCGTTGCGACCTCGCGCCATACTGCAGGGTCACCACGTTGTAGTAGCCGACGAACGACAATTTGACCGGCAGTTGCCCCCGAGCTTGATGATCGAGCCCGCGACCGTGCCGTTTCACTAGTCGGTCCTTTCAATTTCCGGCAGTCTCCAGCTGTTGTCGAAGACAGCCTTCTCCGGGCCGTATAGGCGGCCTTGGATCGCCAAGGCGCAGACGCTGCTCGCGACCCGCCGTAGGGCCGCTTTGGACGAATCTTGCCGTTGCGCGACCATTTGGACGGCAAAACTCTCGGCGTCCCCGGCGATTTGCTATGACCGCTCTACGTTGATTCGCGACAACCCCTCGACGTCTCAATTGCGCAACTACCAGTCACTCGCCAACGGCAGGGCGTCTGGTTAAGTCGACCTTGAGCACTCATTGCTGATGTTTGGCTGAAAATCTGCTCTTATGAGAGATCGGATGGGGCTCGGCATAAGCCGCGGCGCACGCCATGGCGAATCCATCGGTCTTTAGCTCTCATTTTATTTCATTGCCCGCTTACGCAGAGCTTGGACGGCCGCAAGGTTCTCAGCGGCTGTCTTAAGCTGCGGATCGACACGCAGCGCTGCCTGGTAGTCGGCGATCGCTCGGTCGAGATCGCCCCAGCCGCGGAAGGCCGCGCCACGGTTGTTGTAGGCGTCGGCGAAGGCTGGGTTAAGCTGGATCGCGCGGTCGTAGTCGGCGATGGCGCGGCTCAGATCGCCCTTGGCTTGGTAGGCGTTGCCGCGATTGGTGAGAAAATTCGCCCGCGGAGAGATTCGAACAGCCTCGTTGTAGTCGATGATCGCTCGGTCGTAATCGCCCTCCGCCGCGTAGGACAGGCCGCGATTGTCAAAGTAGGTTGGTTCAGACGGGTCGAGCTTGATCGCCTCGCTCTCATCGGCGATCGCCTGCGCGTTGCGGCCGAGCTTTTTATAGGCCGCGCCGCGATTGGAGTAGGCGCGGTCGCTGCGGGGATCGAGCTTGATCGCCTCGTCATAGTCGTTGAGCGCGCGTTCGTAATCCTTATTGAAATAATAGGCAGCGCCGCGATCCCTGAACGCCAGGCTCAGTTTCGGATCGAGCCGCAACGCTTCGTCGTAGTCCTGGATCGCGCGATCGTATTGGCCCTTGTCGACGAACACGTCGCCGCGGTTGTCGAAGGCCTTCGCGTCCCTGGGATCGAGCCGCACCGCCTCGCTTGCATCGGCGAGCGCGCGGTCGGGCTTGCCGATGGAGCGGTAAGCGTTGGACCGCTCGCGAAAGGCTCGGGCGTTGTTCGGATCGAGCGCAATGGCGCGATCGAGATCGGCGAAGGCCTGCTTCATCTTGTCGGCGTACCAAGCGGCTTGGCCCCGATTCACGAGTGCATCCGCGACCTCCTTGGGCGCGTTCCGCGCGGCTTTGATCAACGCGGTGCAGGCCGCTATGCGCTGCTCAGGAGAGAAGGCGCTGTCATCGTCTGCGGCGCAAACTGCGGCGTTGGCGTCGCCCTGGGCAGCGGCCGGCGATGCGGCGACGGCGGCAAGCAGGAAAAGGACGACGCGGGACGGCATGGTCTATCTCTCCCATAGACAACTAAAGAATATCGCGCGTATTCGATAAAAGGCTGTGATCTTGATCACAGAACAACGGGAGGTCACAAAGACTCCGAGGCATCTCACACCTCGGCTCTCGCGGGATACTGCAGCGATCAAAAACGCCCGCACGTGGCATATTCACGGAAGCCCGGAAAGCGTTGTCCGTTTTCCGATATTCTGTCGCGATGCGCACGCTTGATGTGCGGCTGAGCTCGCCCAATTTCGGAGGGAATGATGACTCGCAAATCCCGGCGCGCAATGTTTGCCGCGCTTCCTCTGCTGCTTATCGGATTGCCTGCCGTTGCGCAGGATATAGGGAAGAAATTGTACGGTTCATGGCGCGTGGTGTCGTTTAACATCCGGCGGCCGAAGGGGCCGCCAAAACGCCGGCGCCGGCGTCGGTTCAGACACGGCCTCCGCAATCTTCACCCGATCCAACGACAACCCCCGTTCTCAAATACAAGCGCCCTTCCTTGAATGATTGGCGCGCCGGCCGCCTTCGCTGGCAGGACTTCCGCGATGAGCGTCATAAGGACTCGGGCGACGCCTCCGTGCGAAACGACAAACGCGTGTTCGCTGAGGCCGTCGAGCCACGGACGCAGACGGTCCGCGAGCATGGCGTAACTTTCTCCGCCCTCTGGCACAAACGCCCACCGATCCTTGCGCCGAGCCCGTAAGACTTTGGCGTCCTTGACTTCAATCTCCGACCAAGTCTGCCCTTCCCAGGCGCCGAAGCTGAGCTCTTTCAAGACAGGGTCGAGGCGGTAGCGCTTGGGTTCGAGTCCCATCGCGTCACGCGCAATCTCCATTGTCACCCGCGCGCGTTCGAGGGGCGACGCGAAAAAAGCCCGGGCTTCATCAAGCCGGTCGATCTCGGATCCGAGGAGGCTACGCAGCGTTCCGCCGACCGTGCGCGCCTGCTCGCGGCCTCGAGCGTTGAGAGGCGTGTCGAGCTGTCCCTGCAGGCGATTCTCGGCGTTATACGCCGTCTCGCCGTGGCGCACGAAGATAAGGCGATGCGGAAAGTCCGGCACGCTGAGACAACCCCCTCGAACAACTTAGCCCGCGCTTCAGCGCTCTCAGCGATCGAGCGCCAGCGGCCGGAACCCCCATTGCTTGGCCAGCGCCTGGCATTCGCTGACCGTTCCGACGCCGGCCGTTGTCGACACCGCCCGCATCGACGCCGCGGCGCACGCATGCCCGAGCTCAAGACTCTCGGTCATCGGCCATTGCTCGTGCTGCCCATAAAGTATGCCCGCGGCGAAGGCGTCGCCGGCGCCGTTCGCGCCGACAATGGCGCTAGCGGGCAGAGCGACCGAGCCCCGCGCGAGCCGCGATCCGTCGCGTCCAACCACCACCCCGCCCTCCGGAAAGTGAGCCGCAGCCCAGCGCATCGAGCCGAGCGCGAGCACATCTTCAATCGCCCGCACAACCGCATTGAGGTCGGTCGAACCGTCGGGCCGCCGGGTCTCGCGTCCCGCCAGCGCGCCGATCTCGTAATCGTTGACGATGAGGCAATCGAGATGCGGCAGGCACGGGCGGCCGAGCTCGGCGAGCCGCTCGGCGCGGGTCGTCATCAATTCGAGATTGGCGGTGAGGCCAGCGGCGCGAGCCTTGCGCAACACGGCGACCCAGCCGTTGGCGTCGTCACGCCACGGCCGGTCCATGGCCTTGTGCGCGCCTGGCAATCCAAGATGCAGAATTTTCGCAGCCGTAGATGAGAAATCGAAGTCGTCGGGCGTCATCTCGGCCGCCACGCCCTGATGGTAGAAATGGGTGCGCCGGCCGTTGGTCGCGACATTGAAAGCGTCGACGCTCATGGTCGCGCCCCCGGGCGCCGCGCGGAGCGCACCGCGGTTAACGCCACGCGCCTCGCATTCCGCGAAGAGAAAGCGCGCAAGCTCGTCATCGCCGACAAGTCCCATCGCCTCGACTGGAAGTTCGGAATCGAGGCGCTTGAGGTCGAGCGCCATATTGAAGCCCGCTCCCCCGCCATGGCGGTCGATAGCCAGAACCTCGTTGGAGGTGTCCTCATCGGGCCAGCGTTCGATCGACTTATTGAAATCGACGCACCAGGTGCCGGCCGACAGGACGCCGCGCCGCTCGCTCATCGGTCAGCCCGACTTGAGGACAGTTTCTGTGATCGCACTGTCGAGCGCGATCTCGCGCGTCGGCTTCAAACGCTGCTTTTGCAGCGCCGCGTGGTAATCCTTGACCGCATCGAGCGGAGTCATGGCGCCATCGGCGACTGCGCGCATGAGCCGCACGATGTCGAGCGGGGATTCGGCGAGGTTGATCTTGCGGCCGAACAGCGCGACGCGCGCGCCATATTTCTCCGCCTGATGAATGAGCTCGAAACAATCGCGGGTCGTTCCTGCTCCGCCGCCCAATACGCCGACCACGAGGCCGGGGTCGAACGACGCCAACTCCTCCAGGGCTCTCGGTCCGTTATAGGCGATCTTGAGAAATTTCGGTCGCTCCGCCTCGGTAAGGCCAGCGAGACATCGGACGATCGCGTCATTCACGAACTGAGGCATGGTCTCCGGCGTCAGGCCGCGCTCGACATTCGGATTGAACACCTCGAGGAAATACGAGAAGCCGTTCTCTTCGGCGTCGTCACGAAAATCCGTGAACGCCTCGAGCGAGACATGGTCGGCGTCGAGGTCGTTGGTGAAGGTGATCGAATAGAGCCCAAGGTCGGTCAGCGGCTTCACATGGCTCAGCGACGCGGTGCGGAACGGCCGCGACGGGTGATTGTGAAAAGACGCTCCGCGATGGCGCCAGACATCCGTCGTGTCATTGGCGCGGATGACCGGCTTGACCCCCGTTCCGGCGAAGACGTTGCGCTTGACGAGGCTTTCCAAATTCGAGACCGAGGTCAGCATGATGTCGACGACGTCCTGCTTGACGATCGCCTCGACCGAATCGAGGAACTGGGCGCGCGTCTTGAAACGCCCCTCACCGGGCCCCGGCCCCACCGCATGCAGGCCCGGCCCCATATCGGGGTCCTTGGCGTCGGCGATGATGAAATCCGAACGCCGATAGGCGCCGCTGCGAATGCGCGCGAGCTTGTCGTCGAGTCTAAACATGAACGCCTCTCCAGTTTGGCGGTCGGTTTACAGGGCGCTCCTTACGGATGGCAACTGGCTTCATGCGGGTCGCTGGCGCTCCTCGCCGGTTGCCGCTAGCTTCCGGCCCCCGGCGGGGCCTGCTTTTCCGGGCGGAGTGTCGATGGCCAAAAGTTTACGCATCCGGCGCAATGCCCGGACCAGCCGGGGCTGGCTGATCGCCGCGACTGGATTGGCGTTCGCTCTCGCGAGCGTCGCCGGGCACGCGCGCGCCGCGGATGATGACCCGTATGCACGGCCCGAATCCTGGCTCTGCCGACCGGGCGGGTCCGACCTCTGCGCCGCCCCCGTGGTGGCGACGGTTGTGCAAAGCGACGGCTCGCGCGCAAATCGGGTCTTTAAGCCGAACCCATCAGCGCCGATCGACTGCTTCTACGTTTATCCGACCGTCTCCGAAGATCCGGCCGGCAATAGCGGCATGACAAGCGGACCCGGCGAGAACCGGGCGGTCGCGCAGCAATTCGCCGCCTTCGCCTCGGTCTGCCGACCGTTCGCGCCCATCTACCGGCAGGTGACGATCGCGGGCATCGAGGCCGTGCTTCGACACGAGCCGCTCCCCGTGGATTTCAAGCTTCCGTATGAGGATGTGCGCGCGGCGTGGCGACACTATCTCGCGCACGACAACGAAGGTCGCGGACTCGTGCTGATCGGCCATTCGCAGGGCGCGCGAATCCTGGCGCGGCTCATCGCCCATGAGATTGAAGGCAAGCCCGAGCAGCGCCTCCTTGCCGGCGCCCTCATCCTCGGGTTCGACGTCGAGGTTCCGGAAGGCAAGGACGTCGGCGGGACGTTCAAGACCATCCCCCTCTGCCGCGCGGCGGGGCAGAACGGCTGCGTCGTCGCCTACGAGACCTTCCCGGCGACTGCGCTCCCGCCTGACGATTCTCGCTTCACCCATGCCGAAACGCCAGGCATGGAAATCGCCTGCACCGATCCCGCCGCGCTTGCCGGCGGCACGCTCGATCCCATTCTTGCGACCCAGACGAACCTGCTTGGCAAGCCTCCGCTCGATCCAAGCTGGGCGGCGTTTGTCAAGCCGCTCGACACGCCCTTCGTATCGCTGCCCGGAATCGCGTCGGCGCATTGCGTCGAGGGGCCGAAGGCTTCTTATCTCTTGGTCTCGATCAAAGCGCCCCCCGCGGGTAGCGTCTGGCCTGCGACCCTCCCCGGCGACCTCGTCGTGGACCGGCGGCTTCTCAAGAGCTGGGGCTGGCACCTGATCGACGTCAATATCGCCATGGGCAACCTCATCGACTTCGTCTCGACGTTGCGAAAGCCCGGCCCGTAGGCACAGAGTTCGACGCCCGCGTCCCAAGCGCCCATACTTTCCAACGGAAGAGCAAACTGATGCCCGAGTCGCAACGGCTTCGCATTCTCCTCATCGGCGCAAGTGGAGTGCTGGGACGCGCGATCGTGGCCGAGCTTTCGCCGCGCCATGACATCGTATCTGCTGGATCGAAATCGGGTGACATTCGCATCGACATCGCCAATCCCGCGAGCATCGTCGCGGGTCTGAAAGCGGCGGGGCCGCTGGACGCGGTCGCTTGCGCCGCCGGGGCCGTGAACTGGCATCCGCTTTCCGCGATCAAACTCGCAGGCCTGGAAAAGTCCTCCTACGGCTTGGGGCTGACCAATAAACTCATGGGCCAGGTCAATCTGGCGCTCGCCGCTCGCGATCACATCAACGACCATGGCTCGATCACGCTGATCGCCGGGGTGCTTTCGCAGACGCCGATCGTTGCGGGTTCGTCCGCCAGCATGGTCAATGCGGCCATCGAGGCGTTCGCGATGGCGGCCGCAATCGAAATGCCCTCTGGCATCCGCATCAACGCGGTGAGCCCGACGGTGTTTGAGGAATCCATGACGGACTTCGGGCCGTTCTTTCGCGGTCACGATCCCGTGCCAGTCGCCCGCGCCGCCCGCGCCTTCAGTCGCAGTATCGAAGGTTCCGAGAACGGCCAGACCTACCGCGTGGTCTGATCGCGACACATGAACAAAGCACTTTCCGCCTACATTGTGCTCGCCGCGCTGACGCTTGTCGTCTTCGCCATTTGGCCCGGACTCGACCTCACGGGCGCCCGCACTTTCTATCACGACGGCGGCTTCTTCGGCCGTAGCGACTTCGGACGCTTCGGACGGGATTTTTTCCGGGTGACGCCGTTCCTCGTGCTCGTGGCCTATGCGGCATTGTGGCTCGCCAACCGCCTCGGGGCCAGGCTTCGCTGGGCGCCGAGCGGCCGAGCGATGATCTTTCTCATCGCCACGATGATCATCGGGCCGGGTCTCATCGTTAATCTCGGATTCAAGGATCATTGGCATCGTCCCCGTCCGGTCCAGACCCAAGACTTCAACGGGCCGAATCCATTCGTACCCTGGTATGACGATAACGGGGGATGTAAAAAGAACTGTTCGTTCCCTTCCGGCGAAGCCTCGACCGCCTTCTGGATGGTCGCGCCGGCGAGCGTGCTTCCGCCGCCCTGGCGCGGCCCTGCGATGGTCGCTGCCTTCGCCTTCGGGTTTGGCGCGAGCCTCTTGAGGCTCGCCTTCGGCGGCCACTATCTCAGCGACGTGTTGCTTGGTGGGCTCATCACCCTCATCGTCATCGAGATCGTCCGCCGCGTCATCTGGCCGAAAGGCGGCCGTGAGAACGTGAAGCGCTATGATTTCGACCGGCTGAGGAAGAAGACGCCGCTCACATGACCATTGACCCCGCACGACGCTGGCTCATTTGAGTCGCCCTTGGCCTCGCCGGCCTCCTCGGCTTCCAGCGCATCGCCGAGCCGATGGAAGCGGTAAACGAAACCGGTCGCCTTATCGTCGCTGTCTGTGTCGACCAGCTCCAGCTCTTGGCGCGCTTTCACCACGCCGCCCACATTGCATTCGCTCCCGCCCGTCGTGGGATTGGCGGTATCGGCCTCGATTTCGAGCTTGCCTGAGCCCGCTGCCTTGACGATCACCACGCCTCCGACATTTTTCCATGACCCCACGAAGCCAGCATCCGGTTTCTCGATGCTTGCGAGGAAGGCGGCGCGGTCGCGCATGAACTCGTCGATCGGAAAGTTCTGCTTGTCCTTCGGAACGCCTTGGTCGAAGCCGGCGATCCGGTCACGGTAACTGACGAAATCCTGCTGGTCCTGGGCAAGCGCCTTGCGGGCCGGAACGTCGAGCCGCTTCAACGCGGAAGCGTAATTGGCGGCGATGGCCGCGTCGGCGGCAGCCAAGCCGGGATCGGCGCAGATCATCTTTTCCGCGACGCTTTTCGCCAGTGCGCAATCGAACGAGGGTCTCGCGGCTTCGGCCGCATCGCCGACGCTGGCCGCTAGGACGAAGACTAGCCGCCGACGCGATCCCGATCGAACGCGCCGGCCTCTTCTGCCGTGAATGCCCCATGCCGCCTGCCCCTCGCAGCCTCGAATCACTCTACACGACGGCCGCCGAGACTCACAGGAGATGGCGGGCTTCCCGCTTCTGCCTAGCGAGGTGAGCCGATGAGCTGCGCTGATTGACAACCGGCGGGTCGGCGAGTCTCCTGCTCCTGCGGCGGAGACGCCATGTCGGAGGCGCTGATGGGGAAGATTGAGCCGGGTTCCAAGCCGGACGCTGTGGCGCCAGCCTGCCCCAGCGTGAGAGACCGATGAACGACGCCAAAAACGGAACCGCCCTGGTCGTGATGGGCGTCTCGGGCAGCGGCAAGACGACTGTTGCGGAGCTGCTCGCCAAGCAGCTCGGTTGGCCATTCATGGAAGGCGACCGGCTGCATCCTCCGGCCAATGTCGAGAAGATGCGGCAGGGAATTCCGCTCACCGACACCGACCGCGCCCCTTGGCTCGATCGGATCGGCGAAGAGCTCAAAAGCTGGGCCGCCGTGGGCAAGTCGGGCGTACTGACCTGCTCGGCGCTCAAGCGCGCCTATCGCGATCGCATCCGCTCGGCCCGGCCTGACGCTCGCTTCATCTACATAAAAGGCTCGGAAGCGCTCATTGGGGCGCGCGTCGCCGCACGTCATCACGAATACATGCCGGCCTCGCTGCTCCGCAGCCAGTTCGACACGCTGGAGGAGCCGACGCCGGACGAGCCAGGAGTCGTGACCGTCGACGCGGGCGGCTCCGCCGACGAAGAAGTCGCCGCTGTCATCGCCACGCTCAACCTCTCCCCTTCCCCGCAAAGCTAGCCAGGTTGCGCGCCGCGAACACGGCTCTATAAGTCCCGGCGACGTTTACGAGGGCGCCCACCCTCAACCGTCATGGCCGGGCTTGACCCGGCCATCCACGTGTCTCCCTCCGCGCGATCGCCGGCAAGCGCGCTTCCCGTGCGCTCTTCGGCTCCTTCGTGGACGGGTTCCGACTCGCCTTCGAAGCAGAGCGGCGTGGATGGCCGGGTCAAGCCCGGCCATGACGGATCTCTTCGTTGAAGAAAGTCCTGCGAGCCATGCCGAGCCCCAAGAAGCCGCAAGTCAAGCGCGTCGTCCTCGCCTATTCCGGCGGGCTCGACACGTCGATCATCCTCAAGTGGCTGCAGACTGAATATGGCGCCGAGGTCATCACCTTCACCGCCGATCTCGGCCAGGGCGAGGAGCTGGAGCCGGCGCGGAAAAAGGCTGAGCTGCTCGGCATCAAGCCCGAGCACATTTTCATCGAGGACGTGCGCGAGGAATTCGTGCGCGACTACGTCTTCCCGATGTTCCGCGCCAACGCCCAATACGAGGGCCTCTATCTGCTCGGCACCTCGATCGCGCGGCCGCTGATCGCCAAGCACCTGGTCGAGATCGCTCGCAAAATGAGCGCCGACGCGATCGCTCATGGCGCAACCGGCAAGGGCAACGATCAGGTGCGCTTCGAGCTCTCGGCCTACGCGCTCGAGCCCGACATCAAGATCATCGCGCCGTGGCGCGAGTGGGAGTTCGCCTCCCGCAATGCGCTTCTCGCCTTCGCCGAGCAGCATCAGATCCCGATCGCCAAGGACAAGCGCGGTGAAGCGCCCTTTTCGACCGACGCGAACCTGCTGCATGTCTCGTCCGAGGGCAAGGTTCTGGAGGACCCGGCGGAAGAAACGCCGGCTTATGTCTACTCGCGCACCGTTCATCCCGAGGATGCGCCTGACAAGCCGACCATTGTCGAGATCACGTTCGAGAAGGGCGATCCAGTCGCAATCGACGGCAAGGCGATGAGCCCCGCGACGCTGCTCACTGCCCTCAATAAGCTCGGCCACGACAATGGCATCGGCCGGCTTGACCTGGTCGAAAACCGCTTCGTCGGCATGAAGTCGCGCGGCATGTACGAGACGCCCGGGGGCACGATCCTGCTCGCGGCGCATCGCGCCATCGAATTGATCACCCTCGACCGCGGCGCCGCGCATCTCAAAGACGAGCTGATGCCCAAATACGCCGAGCTCATCTACAACGGTTTCTGGTTCTCGCCCGAGCGCGAGATGCTGCAGGTCCTGATCGACAAGAGCCAGGAGATGGTCGCGGGGCGGGTGCGGCTCAAGCTCTACAAGGGCGGCGTCTACGTGATCGGCCGCGACAGTCCGCATTCACTGTACGACCAGGACCTCGTGACCTTCGAGGAAGGCGCGGTCGCTTACGACCACCAGGACGCCGCCGGCTTCATCAAGCTGAACGCGCTGCGCCTGCGGACGCTGGCGAAGCGGAGAAAGAAAACAGCGGCGAAGGCGTAAATCGCCTCGAAAGCTTGCGGCGCTGATCGCCTTCCGCATTCTCACTCCAGCTTGACACCCTTCGCCTTGGCCGCGGCGGCGACGAACTTGTAGGTCTGCGAAAAGGCGTCCTTGAGCGGCTCGGCGGTGCTGGCGTCGGAAATCTCGGCGAAGCGGGCGGCGATCGTCTCGGGCGTGCGCTCGCTCTCATCGAGATAGACGCCGGGCGTCTCGCCGATATGGGTCACCGCGAAGACGCCGGCGCCGGCGCCCAGAATGACACGCGAGGGCGCATTTTCGCTCACGAGAAACAGCACACCCGGCGTCACGCTTTCCGGCGTCATGAGCTCCGCGGCGACGGGAGACAGCAAGCCCTCCGTCATGCCGGTGCGCGCCGTCGGCGCCAGGATGTTGACGCGGATGTCGTTCTTCGCGCCCTCGAGGTGTAGGACGTTCATGAGCCCGATCATGGCCGCCTTCGCGGCGCCGTAGTTCGCCTGGCCAAAATTTCCGTAAATGCCGGACGCCGACGAGGTCAGCACGATGCGCCCATAGTTGCGCTCCCGCATGCCCGCCCAGACGGCCTTCGTGCAATTGGCCGAGCCGATCAGGTGCACGCGGAGGACGAACTCGAAATCCGCCATTTCCATCTTCGCGAAGGTCTTGTCGCGCAGCACGCCGGCGTTGTTGACGAGGATGTCGACGTGCCCCCACAGCCTTCTCCGCGCGGGCAACCATCTCGGAGACTGCCGCGAAATCGGCGACGTCCGCGTTGTCCCCGATCGCCGTCCCGCCACCGGCGCGAATCTCCTCCACAACCGTCATGGCATTGTCGAAGCCGACATCATTGACGACGACGTTCGCTCCGCGCGCCGCAAGTCCCAGAGCATGCGAACGTCCGAGACCGGAGCCAGCGCCGGTGACGATGGCCACTCTGCCTTCAAAGTCGATTGTCATTAGAGTTCCCCGTGCGGGCGCCGTTACCCGTCGGGCGCTGCTTCTGGGACAGATTAGTCCGCGCGGCGCAAGCTTACAATATCGCGCCGTTCGCCTTCGGCCTGAGCCTCAAGCCACAGTCAGATTGCGCTCGCCTCGGCCTTCGCGAGGACGCAGCCCGAAATCAACCAATCGCCGTTCGGCGCACGCCGAAAGCTGTAGAGCGCTGTCCAAACGACGTTATCGTTGTCGACGAGAGTCGCCTCGAGGCTCGCCTCGTCGCCCGATTCCTTGAAGGCGCCAAAGTCGGCGCTGCGATGCCGGTAGACCGGGGCATAGTGGTCGCGAACCATCGCCATGAAGTGATCGGCGTCGGTGAACATGTCCTTGATCGTGGGGGCCGCGAGCGCGTACGCCGCGTGCCCATCGTCCCGCTGAAAGGCGTCGAATTGCCGCTCGACGATCGCGCGTGAGCTGGCGGCGGTCAGGTCCTCCGCTGACGCAGCCCCCGTCAACAGGGTGATCGCGACCGCCCCCGCTCTGACCATTTTCATCATTTGCCCCATGATCGCCTCGGCTTCGAGCTGTCTCAACCCTTATACGCGCGTTGCCGTACAATGGTTTCACTTGGGGCGCCGAGAGCTGGGCGGTTCGATCGTAATGTTCTGCCGATCGACGGCAGTCCAAATCTGTTCGCGCTTTGTTACACAGGCGTCACATTCGCGCGTCAAAGACCGGTCTGGCGGGGAAATGCATGACTCCGTTGACGATTCGCTCATGCGAAGCGGCGCCCCATGGCTCCAAAAACCGGAAGCGACCTGGAAGAAACCCGCGCCCTTCTCGCCGAGGTGAAAGCTTTACGCGAGGACGTTGAGCTCAAAGGCGCCGAGCTAAGAAGCAGTTGGAGCGCCGACGCGGACAAGTCGAAGGCTCCGTCGCGCGTTCTCAATCTCTCCCACTACATCGCGCTGCGCGCGCACGACGTCACCGATCTGCAATACCGGCTCGCGTCGCGGGGGCTCTCCTCGCTTGGCCGCAGCGAAAGCCACGTCGCGCAGGCGCTCGATGCGCTCATCGCGACCCTCAAGCGCCTGACCGGCGAATCGAACGCGCCCTATCCTTCGCCGATGTTGGCGAGGGCGGGCGCCGCGGAGCTGGAGGCGGAGGCCGATCGGCTCTTCGGCAAGCGGCAAAAAAGCGGCCCTCGCGCGCGGATCATGGCGACCTTGCCGCCCGAGGCGGCGACGGACGCCGCATTGGTGGACAAGCTGGTAGCCGCCGGCATGGACTCCGCGCGCATCAATTGCGCCCACGACGACCCCGAAATATGGGGGCAAATGATCGAGAACGTGCAAGCGGCGGCCGCGCGACTCGAGCGTCCCTGCCGGGTTCTGATGGACATCGCCGGCCCCAAGTGCCGCATCCTCAGAGTGAAGGCGCCGCCGAAAACGCGTCTGTTGCGCGGAGACCGGATCGTCCTGATCGACGAACTGCGCGAGAAGACCAAGGAGCCGTTCGCATTCTCGCTCAATTTTCCCGAACTCGTCGACCAACTCGCTGTCGGTTCCGAAATGTTCATCGACGACGGCAAGGCGGCGGCGCGAGTGGTTTCCAAATCGCCGGGTCGGGCCGAGCTTGAGGTGTATGCCGCGCGCGAGAAGGGGGTGCGGCTGAAGCCCGGCAAGGGCGTCAATTTTCCCTCGACCGAGCTCGACCTGCCGCCGCTGACCTCCAAGGACTTCCGTGATCTCGATTTCATCGCCGAGCATGCCGACCTGATCGGCTATTCGTTCGTGCAGCGAGTCGACGACATCGAGCTCCTGCAGGATCATCTGGTGGCGCGCGCGCCCAAGCGCGAGCCGCCGGGGCTCGTGTTGAAGATCGAGACGCCGCTCGCGGTGCGCAATCTGCCGTCGCTCATCCTGCAGTCGTCGGCGCATAATCCGACCGCGGTGATGATCGCGCGGGGCGACCTCGCGGTCGAGCTTGGCTTCGCCAGGCTGACCGAGATGCAGGAAGAAATCCTGTGGCTCTGCGAGGCGGCGCACACGCCGGTGGTGTGGGCGACGCAGGTCCTCGACAATTTTGTGCGCGACGGCGTGGCCAGCCGCGCCGAGATGACCGACGCGGCGATGGCTCAAGGCGCCGAATGCGTGATGCTCAACAAGGGGCCTTATCTCGCCGAGGGCGTTGGTTTCCTGCGCGATGTGCTGACCCGCATGGATCGCCACCACGCCAAGAAATTCGTCCGCTTCCCTCCGCTCAAGCAATGGGCGTGACAGCGCGCTTGACGACCGGCCCAAGCGAGATTAGCTAAGTTAGCTAACACGTGGGACCGTGCCATGCAGAAAGTAACCGTTCATGTGGCGAAGACCCAGCTCTCCAAGCTGATCAAGGCAGCGCTGGCGGGCGAAGATGTGGTGATTGCGAAAGGCGACAAACCGGTTGTTCGCCTCGTAGCGATCCCGCAGGGCCAATTCAAGTTGGGTATACTGAAACGCGACACGCTAGGTCCCGGTCCGGACTTTTTTTCCCCCATGGATGAGGACGAGCTGGCGGCTTGGGAGGGGCGCGACTGACGACGCTCCTGCTCGATACCCATGTCTGGGCGTGGTCACTCACCAACGATCGACGCATTTCTGACCGCGCACGCGCGGAAATGATCGAGGCCCAAACGATCCTCGTCAGCGCAATCTCGTTCTTCGAGATCGCGCAGAAAGCACGCCTCGGCAAGTGGCCGGAAATGACGCAATACGTCGAGCGCTTGCCAGCGCTGCTTGCGAGCCAACGAGGCGTCGCCACATCGCTCGAGGCCGCCGACTGCCTCATGGCGGGAAATATGGAATGGCCGCACCGGGACCCATTCGATCGCTTCCTGGCCGCGACCGCGCTCCGTCGTCGCATCCCTATCGTCTCGGCCGACGCGGTGTTCGATCCGGTGGTTGTACGAATTTGGTGAGGCTCCGTCGTCGGGAGGCGGCCGCATCGTAAGACGCCGGGGCCGCGCGCTAAAGGAAACGCGCGGCCGCCCGCTGCTTACGCCTGATACAGCTCCCCGAACTGCTCCCAGCTCTCTCCGTTGAACGAGGCGAGAGCCTCCTGGCGGATCGGACTGAAATTGTCGGGCGAAGTGTTGATCTTGATCCCCGGCAGCCCCATCGCAAGCACAAAATCCTTGAGGTTGGCGGCCTGACGCATCACGTTCTCGCGCGACAGGTCGTTGCCGCACTGCTTCAGCACCTGAACCATGGTGGCCGAGGCCCCAAACCCATAGACCGCATTCGCGTCAGTCAGCTCCTTCGGCGTCAAGTATTTGCCAACAAACTCCGCGAACGCCTTGTAACCGGGGTCGTCCTTCCAGCGCGCATCGGTCGGGTCTTTGCCGTAGATGGCCGTGATCACGCCCTTCGATTTCTCAAGACCGGCAGGCTTCATCACCGACGAGATCGACTGCGATACGTCGGTCATGTAGCGGACGGGCGTCCAACCGATATCGTAAGTCTTGCGGATCGCCTGCGCCGCGAACTTCGGCGTCGCCGCAAAGAGCACGAGGTCGACGCCCGCGCCCTGCAATGTCACGATTTGTGAATCGACGGTCGGCTCCGACGTCTCGTAGGAAACTTCCTTGATCACCATGCCTGCGTGGTCCGGACCGAGGCCGTTCTTAAGCCCGATCAGATAGTCCTTTCCGAAGCTGTCATTCTGGTAAAGCACGCCGATCTTCGCGTCGGGTTTCGTCGCGGCGATACGCTTGCCGAAGATTGCGGCCTCCGTCTGGTAGTTCGGCTGCCAGCCCATGGTCCATGGGAAATGCTGGGGATCGGAGAACATACTGGCGCCCGTCGCGACGAAGAGTTGCGGGATCTTGTTGTCGTTCATGTACTGGCGCACAGACGCGCAACATGCCGTGCCGAGGCTATTGAACAAAAAGGCGACCTGCTCCTGCTCCACGAGACGGCGCGTCTGCTCGACGGTCTTGGGCGGGCTATAGCTGTCGTCGAGACTGATCAGATTGATCTTGCGCCCGTTCACGCCGCCCTGCTCGTTGATCATCTTGAAATAGGCGAGGTCCGCCTTGCCGATGACGCCGTATGCCGAGGCCGGGCCGCTATAGGGCATCGTTTGCCCGATCTTGATCTCGGTGTCAGTGACGCCGGGCGCGTTCTCGGCGCGGGCGGAGCCTGCGCTGGTGGCGAAGGCCGCAGCGGCGGCGGTCGATTGCAGAAATGTCCGTCGATTGATCATGGCGATTCTTCCTTCCCTTCGTATTTTACGGCGACATTGACGCCGCCATTTTCAACTTTTGCCTGCCGAGACGGCGCGAACGCGCGCGCCGCCGCCCGCGCCGCGCCCGCTACACCTGTCGGCATCGCGGCCATTACCAGAATGAGCAGGACTCCGTAAATCGCGCCCGGTAGCGCCTTGGCGCCTTCGCCAAAACTCACGGTGAGCTGGTCGGCGATGTTGGGCACGAACTCGATGAACAGGGCTCCGAACAGCGCGCCGCCGAGCGAAGCGAGTCCGCCCACAACGATGCCGACGACAAAGGCGAGCGAAAGGGCAAGCCCGAAGCTCTCGGGCGAGACGAAGCCGACGGCGAGCGTGCTCAAGCCTCCCGCCACGCCGGCATAGAGCGCGCTGACCCCGAAGCACGTCGTCTTGTAGAGCGCAGCGTTGATCCCCATCGTCTCGGCGGCGATCGGCTGATCGCGAATGGCGACTAGCGCCCGCCCGATCCGCCCCCGCACGAGGTTGCGCGCAGCCCAATAGAGCGCCGCAGCACAGGCGAGGCAAACGAGGTACAGCCATTGGTCCGGGGTGAGCGCGATCCCGAGCGGAACGCCTGGCTTCGCGAGCGTGAGGCCCTGCGAGCCGCCGGTGAGTGCGTCAAAGCCCTTGTAGCTCAGGATCTGCGGGGTTGCGACCGCAAGCGCGAAAGTAGCGAGGGCGAGATAAAGGCCGCCGAACCTGAGCGCGGGAAAGCCGAACAGGAAGCCGGCGATGAAGCACACGACGCTCGCCAGCGGAATGGCCGCCCAGTACGGCAAGCCGAACTTCACCATCAGAATCGCCGCGCCATAGCTGCCGATGGCGAAAAACGCGCCGTGGCCAAGCGAGATCTGGCCGTTGAAGCCGGTCAAGAGATTGAGGCCGAGCAGCGCGATCGCAAGGATCAGCACCTGCGCGCCCTGATAGATGTGGTAGCCCGAAGCGGCGAACGGGAATGCGAGCGCGAAGATTACGACTGCGATGGCGACAAGAGGGCCGAGTGCGTTGTCGGCGTCGGCCATGATCAGACCCTCGCCACGAGGCGGCGCCCGAACAGTCCGGACGGCCGCCAAACGAGCACGGCAATGATGATCGCGAGCGCGACCGAAAGCTTCACCTCGTCGCCCACGACATAGGCGCCGATGAGATTGCCGAGCACGCCGACCGCGACGCCGCCAAAGACGGCGCCGAACGGGTTGTCGATGCCGCCCAGCACGGCGCCAGCGAAGGCGTACAGCAGAACACCGCCCATCATGTTGGGATCAAGATACACGATCGGCGCCGCCATCATGCCCGCGACCGACCCGATCGCCGCCGCCAGACCCCAGCCGATCGCCAGCATCCATCCGACCCGAATGCCGACTAGTCGGCTCGATACTGGATTTTGCGCCGCGGCGCGCATCGCGAGGCCCAACGGCGTCAGGCGAAAAAACGCGTAGACCAGCCCGAGAACGCACAAGGTCACAACAATGGCGCCGGCTTCATGCGCCGACATGTAGCCGGCGCCGAACCAGGGGCGACCGTTGAACGGCGAGTCGAACGAGGTCACCGAAAAGCCGTACAGCCATCCGGCGAGCGAATTGAAGATCAGGCTGAGCCCGATGAACACGATCACCGAGGCGAGGATCGGCGCGTTGGCGAAAGGCCTGACAACCAGCCGCTCGATCACCACCCCGCCGATGAACGAGGCGACCACGGTGGCGAAGAAGGCGAACCAGTAAGGCTCGCCCAGGTCCATCAACTTCCAGGCGAAATAGGTCGAGAACATCGCCATTTCGCCCTGGGCGAAATTGATCAGATGCGTCGCCTGGTAGATCATCACCAGCGCCAGCGCCATGATCGCGTAGACCCCGCCGAGCGCGAGACCGGACGCCAGTTGATGCAGGAACTCGCCCAAGCTCCGACTGCTCCTTGGTCGCTAATAACCGAGATACGCGCGGCGCACCGCGTCGTCGGCGCGAATCATTTGCGAGGGACCGCTGAGCGCCACCCGTCCGGTTTCGATCAGCACCGCGCGGTCGGCGAGATCGAGAGCGAGCGAGGCGTTCTGCTCGACGATGAGAAGGCTCACGCCCTCGTCGCGATTGATCTCGCCAAGCGCGCGAAAGATTTCCGCCACCACCAGCGGCGCAAGGCCGAACGATGGCTCATCGAGCATCAGGAGGCTCGGCCGCATCAGAAGCGCGCGCGCGATCGCCAGCATCTGCTGCTCGCCGCCCGAGAGCGTTCCCGCCTGCTGGCGGCGCCGTTCGGCGAGGCGTGGGAAAAGGCCGAACATGCGATCGAAATCCGCGCGGACGCTTTGCCGGTCGGCGCGCACGTAGGCGCCCAGGCGCAGGTTCTCCTCGACGGTGAGATCGACAAACGTGCCGCGCCCGTCAGGCACATGCGCAATCCCTAAGCGCGCAACGTCCTCAGTCGCCAGCGCGCCGATCGGGCGGCCGCGAAAACGGATATCGCCGGTGCGACGGATGAGTCCGCTCAGCGCCCGCAAGATCGTCGTCTTGCCGGCGCCGTTGGCGCCGAGCACCGCCGTGACGCCGCCGTCTTCGACCTCGAAATCGACGCCGTGCAGCGCCCGCGCGGGGCCGTACCAGGCCTCGAGAACCTTAGCTTCCAGGATCGGCGGGCTCAATTCGCGCCCCCGAGATAGGCGCGCACCACTTCGGGATTGCACCTGACCTCGTCCGGCCTGCCGTTGGCGATAACTCGGCCGAAGTCGAGAGCGACCACCTGGTCGCTAACCCGCATGACCAGATTCATGTGGTGCTCGACGAGGAGCACCGAGACGCCGCGGCGGTCGCGGATGGCGCGGATTTCATCGGCGAGGCCATCGACTTCCGAGTGGTTGAGGCCGCCGGCGGGTTCGTCCAGCAGCAACAGTTTTGGGCTTTTGGCGAGCGCGCGAGCAAGCTCCACCCGCTTGCGGATGCCGAACGACAGGGCGCCCGCCGGACGATCAGCAACGGCCCTGAGGCCGAATTCCTCGATCAGGGCGTCGGCGTGCTCGACGATCGTCTTTTCCTCGCGTCTCGCGAGCGGCGTGGCGAGCGAATTGCTCAGGAATCCGCCTCGCGCCATCGCGTGCGCGCCGACGCACACGTTCTCGCGCACCGTCATGGTCGAAAACAGGGCGACGTTCTGGAACGTTCGCGCAATGCCGAGGGAAGCGAGCTCATGCCTGGCGCAACTGGCGAGGGGGCGGCCGTCGAACGTGATCGACCCCGCGCCCGGATCATAGAGACGCGAGATACAGTTGAAGAGCGTCGTCTTGCCGGCGCCGTTCGGGCCAATCAGACCGCAGATGGCGCCGCGGGTGACCTCGAAGGACACGTTTTGAAGCGCGGTCACGCCGCCGAACCGGATCGTTACCCCGTCGACGTCCAACAGGGCGGGTGCCTGGAGGTCCACATCGTGATCCGCGCCTCCGACTCGCGCCTCGGCCAGCTCCATGGACTTTCCGTTCCCTATTATCGTCCGGCCGGTCAAGCCAGCCTTTAGTCGCAGTGTTGACGTTTCCAGCCGGGTTGTCACGTGGTTTTCCGCTAGAGTATCCGTATTGATCAAGCGGTTCTTGGCGTCCAAGTTCGATTTGCCTTTAGGAGGGCATTTGCGAGGACGACGAGCTTTCGCATGATCGCGGTCAGGGTGACCTTTGCGGGTTTTCCGGTTTCGATGAGGTGTGCGTATTTCGTCTTCATGTCTGGATTGAAGCGAGCGGCGACGAGGGCGGGCATGGTGAGCGGTTGGCGGACGTCGGCGCGACCGCCGCGAATGAATGAGCGACCGGTCCAACACCCTGGCTGTCGGGCGATCGGCGCCAGCCTGCGAGGTTGGCGGCGTGGCCGGCTTCGAGGGAGCCGAGCTCCGGCATTGCGATCGGCAAGGCAAAGGCGGTGATGTTGGAGACGCCGGGAATGCTGATCAGGATGGCGAAGCGATCGGCGAGGCTCGCGTCAGCTTCGACAATCTGGAGGATTGCGGCTTCGACTGTCGCGATCTGCCGATCGATCTGTTCGAGGCGCTGAGCATTCTGACGCTTCAACAGCGAGAGTGTCAGGACCTTTCCGCGGTTCCTAGCGGCGGTGCGATCCTTCACCAGGCCTCGCGAGCGACGTAAAGCTCCTTCAGTTCGAACAAGACCTCGCTTCGGGCTAGGCGCGCCTCCAATTCTAGCAATGCGCACATACGAGCCAGCAGCGCCGCATCCAGCGATCGGTCTTGGCCAGCTTGCCAGTCGCCTCAGCGAAACGGCGCGCCTGACGCGGATTGACCTTGACGAATGGAACGTCGGATGCGCCGAGCGCGCGTTCGACGGCGCGATGATAGGGCTCGGTCGGTTCGAACACGACACGGTTCCCGGGGGAGAGCCCCGAACGACAAGCAGAGGCGTGGAAAGGATGAAGAACGATACCATCGGCGTCGATGTGTCGAAAGACCATCTTGACGCCCACCGGCTGGCCGACGGCGCCGCGCGAGGGCGATCCAACTCTAGCTCGACCCGTCAAACGGTCAGCGTATTCCCGATCCGACCCTCGCCGCTGACGAGAGGGCAGCCACCCTCTCCCAGCGGTTCCTTCTCGCCTTCTCGGCGCGAAAAGTCATAAGATAAGCGTCCTGCGCTTGGGTCGAATTGGAGCGGGATTCCCGAATTAGCGAGATTTTGATTCAACCCGTTGGCTGGGCGGGGCCAGCAGGAGGTGGCAGAGGCGTATTCGCAAGACTTGCGTGACTTCGTGATTGATGCGCTTCTGAAGACGCTCCAGGGCTGAAGACGCGCCTGCAGGCCGCGCTCGACGGCGCCCTGTGCGAGCTTTGCAATCCGCAGAAGTGTACAAAAACACCGCTCAGGGCGGGGTTTGACCATTTGCCACGTCAGGGCGGAATGATGGGGTGGACGGCGCCCCGAACGGCATCAGCGTGCCAAGATGGTCGTTGTCATCAACCCATCTGAAGGGAAGCCGTCCATGGACAAGTTTATCCGGAATGTGACAGCCGTCACGCGGGCCGGGCTCGATCTGGCGAAGAACGCGTTTCAGGTTCACGCCGTCGATGCGACGGGCGCGATCGTTGTAGCGCGCAAGCTAACGCGAGGGCCGGCTCGTCCCTTTCTTCGCCGAACTGGCGCGGCGCGTGGTGGCGATGGAGGCGTGCGCCTCGGCGCACCATTGGCTACGCGCGCTGATCGAACTCGGGCACGAGGTTCAATTGCTGCCGCCCGCGCACGTGAAGCCCCACGTTAGGCGCAACAAGAACGACCCGGCGGACGCGGGCGGCGATCTGCGAGACGATGGGTCGTCCTGGCCAGCGGTTCGGCCCGTGCTTCGATCGACAACCAAGCCGAGCTGATGCGCCATCGAGCGCGTGAGCTGCTCGCTGGTCAGCGCACGGCGCTTCTCAACGCTTTTCGAGGCCATCTGGCCGAGATCGGCCTTATCGCGCCGCAGGGCGCACGAGTCATGCCAATGGCCTGCAGCGCATGGCTGCCGACGGCTTCAACGAGAATGGCGAGATCGTCGTCCCCGATTGCGTGCGCGGCGCACTTCGTTCGGCTCCTCCACGACGGTCGCGACGTCCGAAAGCCGGACCGCGGCACCGTTCTTTTAGGCCACGATCAGACTCTTGTAGTTCTCGGGCGTCTCGAGCTGATCGTTGTGGTTGATCGTTGAGCCCTGCCTCGCGCGGTCGAAATTCTCTTGAGGCAGATCGGTGTACTGGTTGGTGAGGTCGGTGCGGGATGTCATCGATCGCGAGACCGTAGGCGGCGAGCGCTCGCGATTCACTTTGACCCGCAGCGTGGGGCGCTGGCCGCCGGAGAACTCGGAACTCGCCGGCTGGGCGAACCGGCCCTTGCCATCATTCTCATGTTCAAAGCAGCCAGGCACAAACGTCATCGCGGTGGTCGAGGCGGTGAAGGCTTTGTTGCCGAAACTTGAAAAGGCCTGCCCGCGGCATAGACGTAGCCGTTCTCTCGGACCAGACAGGGACGACCCGGAGGCGGCACATCAGGACCGTCCATATTCGAGCAACGCACGGGAACATCATCCTTCGTATCCTTCAACGGCCAGGAGATCCGCGAGGCAGCTCTCGTAGGGGTTAATGTTGATTTCCACTGAGAGCTGACTCGGGCGGAACGGCTTTTTCCGCCGAGAACCGACCCATGTTCGAACCTCGCCCCTTGGCCTAGGCGGGGGACAACGGAGTGATCGACATGGAGTTACTGAGCGTCATCCGACGCTGGCACTGCGGAGACCATTTCTCGATCCGAGAGATATCGCGGCGCACGGGCTGTCGAGGAATACCGTCCGCAAATACCGGTCAGGGTGCGGGTCTATCCCGAGCGTATCGTCGTCGTCGCCGAGGGGCAGATCATCTGCGAACACCGCCGAGTTTTTGCCCGCTCTCACCAACGAAAGTGGAGTTGACCCGGTTTGGTGAACACCGTTGCAGTTGATTTTTGAGGGTGTCTGATGCCCCGCTATCGAACCGCTTATCCGCCGGAGTTCCGGCGACAGATGGTCGATCTGGTGCGATCGTGACGCAGGCCCGAAGAGCAGGTGCGTGAGTTCGAGCCGACCGCACAGTCGATTTCCGCTTGGGTGAAGCAAGCCGAGCGGGATGCCGGCAAGCGCGTTGACGGGCCGACTAGCGCTGAGCGGGAGGAACTGGGCGCCTTCGACGTGAGATCCACCGCCTGCATCAGGAGCGCGACATCCTGGCAAAAGCGGCGGCCTGGTTCGCGCGGGAGAGTAAGGCGAGCCCGAACGGGTTTACCGGTTCGGGAGGCGCGCACCAGCCCTGTATCCCATTCTCACACCAGCCCGCGTCCTGAATGTTTCGGCCTCGGGCTATTACGCCTGGCGGAGCCGACCAGCTTCGCTCGACCGCCGACGCCGATCTGACGCGTCATATCCGCACGATCCGCGCTGGATCGCATGGAACCTATGGCGCGCCGCGCGTTCATGGCCCAAGCTGAAGGCCGATGGCCTCTCTGTTGACCGCAAGCGGATTGCCCGGCTGATGCGAGCGGCAGGGATCGCGGGCGTCAGCCGGCGCAGAAGCCCGCCGATCACGACGCGGCAGGCGACAGGCCATCATCCCGCCAGCGATCTCGTCCGCCGCAACTTCATGGCCGAGCGGCCGAACGCTTTGTGGGTGGCCGACATCACCTTCCTGCCGACGTCGGCCGGCTTTCTCTACCTCGAAGGGCCCCCCCCCGGCGGGGAGGTCCGTTTATCTGCGGCGCCCCGGCCGCCAAATGAGATTCGTGCTCACCGCGTAGTTCCAAACGACGCTCAGCAACGCGCCGGCGAGCCCGGCGACCCACCACGTCTGATGGTCTTTGTAGAGCCAAGACGCGACGTCGATGTTGGCGATTGCGCCCACGCTGCATCCGAGCGCAAAACCGGCGAAGCCCGCGATCTTGCCGAGGCCACGGTAGCGATACGAGCGATAGGTGATTTCGTTGTTCAGAATGAAGTTGCTCGCCAGCGCAACGACCGTGGCGAAGAGTTGTCCTGCGTCGAAGGTCAACAATCTTGACCAGTGAAGGACCGCTGATAGCGCAACGACATGCACGACCAGACCGACCGCGCCGATCATGGCGAACAAAACAAAACGCGTCGGAAGGGCGCCGCCGGTCGCATGGTGAACAACCAGCCCAAGAAAGTCTATGCCAACCAACGGCGTTAATTTGGACTCCCCGGCGTGACGCTTACGGAAGGCGTAGGGAACCTCGACAATCTTCAGGCCACCGTTCGCTGAAAGGATCACATCGACCAGGATCTTGAAACCGTCAGGAGACAGGCGTGGAGCGAGCCGAGTAACGACCTCTCGTCTGATCATGAAGAAGCCGCTCATCGGATCGCTAACCGTCGCTCCTGCAATGCGCCTGAAGAACCACGCTCCGAGATCGCTGAGCCGCTGGCGCGCGGGGGAAAGAGTTCCCTCGCTCGCGTCTCGTAACCGGGTTCCAATCACCAGATCGCCGGCGCCCCTGGCGAGGACCTGGTACATCGCCAGAAGGATGGATTCGTCATGCTGAAGATCGCCGTCGATGACCGCGACGAAGTCGGCGCTGGACGACATCCATCCCTCGATCACCGCGCCCGCGAGACCCGAACGGTTGACGCGCCTCAAACAGCGAAGGCGATTGTCTTTCGCTGCGAGCCCAAATGCGACATCGGCGGTTCCGTCTGGGGAGTCGTCATCGACGACAATCATTTCCCATGGCGCCCCGCCGAGAGCCACTGTGATGCGTTCGAACAGAATCGGAATGTTCTTCGATTCTTTGTAGGTCGGAACGACGATCGACAGTGTGGGAGCCGGCAGCCCGGGCATCGCATCGCTAGCCATTCACGCCACGCTTTTTATATTTCGTTCGGCGTCGTTGAACGCTATCTGCCGGCCGCGGTCGGATAAGGCATGGGAAGGCTGCGCGTCAAGCCGATGGCGGGGATGAGCGCAAGGCTGATTTCGGGACGCCCGCGACGGCCAAGCGCGTAAAGCTGGGGCGGTCCCAGGTCATGAAAGAGGGAGCGGGCGACTGCAAGAGTGGGCGCGACCTCCGCAAGAGGCGTGACAATGACGCCGTTTTGACCGACGTGTTTTTCGCTCTCATCCATGAAAGCCCAGCCCCTCGGGTCGTTTGAGAGCACAAAAACCGGAACCTGAGGCCCGATAGCGAGAGCGATCTTTCCCGCATCTGACCATTTCGTCGCGATGACGAAGCTGGGCGCCTGGTCAAAGATCGGCGCCTTCTTAAGATCCCCCCACCCAAAACTCTCGAGCATCGGATCGGCAAACCGGGGATTCGCGGTCAGGAGAACCCACGGCCAGCCTGTTGACGCCTGCACGGCAGCGACACCTGCGATCGCCGCCAGCAGCGCGGAAGCCAGGAACGCGCATCGGCGCAGCACGCGGACCGGTACGCCGAGTTCCACGATCCACACGCCCATCAATGCGAAAGCAAAAAACCAACCGGGCATTGTCCAATGGGGTTGCCCGCGGCCGCCCCAAAGTGGCGTCAAGGAGAAGAGAACGATGGGCGGCAAGCTCAGGCACAGCAAAAAAACGCGCCGTTGGTCCCTCCAAAGACGGAATGCGTTCGTCAAACCCGCGATCAGCGGTACAAAGATCCAGGGCGACAAAAACGCGATCTCGCCGAAAGCCATTGTCGCGCCCTGCGCCAGGCGGAGTTGGCCGCTCGGGACACCCCGTCCTCCCTGAAATTCCAAGGATACCCACCCATGTCGAGCGTTCCACCAGACGACCGGCGTTATCATGACGCAGGCAATAAGAGCGGATACGTATGGCGCGGGATGCCTGAGCCAACGCCGCTGCCCAGGCGAAAGCACTATGAACGCCGCCAGTCCACCGGCGGTCAGAATGGCGCTGTACTTCGACAGCCCCGCTAAACCCAGACCAATGCCGACAAGGAGCCAAAGCCGCCAAGCCAGAGCCTCATCGAGCGGGTCCTGAAAGAAGACGCGCGCCGCCGCCCACGCCGCTACAACCAAGCCAAAGAGCAGCGGGCCGTCGGGGACTATCCAACTTCCGGCGGAGGAAAAGAAAAAAGGCGTAGCATTCAGGGCGAAAAGTGCGATCAGAGCCGCTCGAGGACCGAACAGCCCGCTCGCCAATCGGTAGTAGATCCAACCCGTTGCGAAGAAGAGCGCAATGAAGGGGACGCGCGCGGCGGCATTCTCGCCTAAAGCTCGCGCGGCGAAATGCACGATCCACAGATGCAAGGGAGGATGGTCAAAATAGGAGAGGGACAAATCTCGCGAAATTGCGACGGTATAGCTTTCGTCAATCCCAAGGTCGATGGTGAAAGCAAACAGCAGGCGCGCAACGGCGAATCCAGTAAGGATTGCTAGGGCGAGCCGATCTTCTCCGGGTCCGGCGTTCAGCACCTGGAATGGTCCGCGAACCTCGCCTGAAGTCCTTGTCGCAGGGCTGCCTCGGATTCCGATGGCGCCATGAAACGATCGCGCTCGATCTGGAAGCGAAGCGCAGCAGATCGTCGTCGATCGCCACGAGCGCGCGGTCGACAATCTGAATAGGTGATTCGGGGGTGCCCGATGACCAGGACCAGAGGACCGCTCCGTCCTAATGAAGGTCGGTCGCTTCGACCCACCAATCCGGATGGTCGGCCGCGACAGTTCGCCTCGCGACGGCCGCGCTGCGCCGATCGCTGAATAGGGCAAAGCAAGTTGCTCCTGAACCCGACATTCCCGTCGCTCTGGCCCCGGAGATTTGGGACAATCTCTTGAGCACAGTGGCGATGACCGGCGCCACCCCGATCGCAGCAATTTCCAGGTCGTTGCACCCCAAGGACTCAAAGCCCTCGGCGGCCGTATCAAATCCCGCTGCGCGGGATGATCGAGAGGATGGCGCCGCGTTCGATTCTGACGTCAGGTCGAACGCAGCGAAAACCTTCGGCGTCGGCGCGGGAACCCGGGGGTTGACCAGAACGGCGAAGATATCCGGCAATCGAATTGCCGGACCGAGTTCGTCGCCAATCCCCCTGATGGTTCGCGCTTGCAGAGAAAGACAGGCAAGAACATCAGCTCCCGTGGCCCGGGCGGAAGCGCACACGCGCGGATCGTCAATGGGCAATCCAGCCTCATTCGCGAGGAGCCGCAAGGCTGCCGCCGCGTCAGCCGAACCTCCGCCAAGCCCAGCCGCTGCAGGCAATCGCTTGATGAGTCGAAAACGACCAAGTTTCAACTTGGGTATTTGGCCCGCCAGCGACCGCGCGGCGCGCAAGACGAGATTCTCGTGAACAGGGCCCGTTTCGTTTGCCCTGGGACCAACGACATCGAGACTCAGGTCGTCGCCGTGCTCAAACGCAAGCCAGTCGCATAGGCCGCCAAACGCCACCAGGCTTTCGAGATCGTGATATCCGTCGCGCCGTCGCCCGACCACGCGCAGCGTCAGATTGATCTTTGCCGGAGCGCGCGTCCATCGCATCGCGCCTTGCGCCCCGACTTAGCCCCCGCCCTGTTTCTGTAACGAAGCCTTGGGCGCCACAGTTTCGGTGGTGACGTCTGGGAGTCCATCCTCGATCTTCTTCAAAATTTCGGGCATATCTTCAGAGTCCGCCCCCATGTCACGAGCATGGTTCCATTGAAAATGGGCCTCGGTACGACGGTCGACCCGCCAAAAAGCGTCTCCCAAATGATCATTAAGAACGGGATCCGCGGGCTTCAAGTTGATCGCCTTTTCGAGAGTTCTCAGTGGCCTCAGAATACTGCTTAAGTTTATAATGAGCCCATCCGAGACTATCGACAATATACCCGTCGTTAGGCCGTAACTCCACGGCCTTTCGCAACATTTTGAAAGCCTCATCCAAATTTAGTCCCTGGTCTACCCATGAATAGCCAAGATAATTCAGGACCATCGGCTGATCTGGGTAGAGTTCCAAAGCTTTCTTGAAGTCTGCTTCAGCCTTAGGCCACTGCTTGGATCGCTCGTAACAAATTCCTCTGAAATAAAACAGTGTCCAATTGTCGCGTTGTGGAATTCCAACGGCTGCGATCGCCTTATCATAGGTCGCGGCTGCCTCCGTGTACTTCTTTGCCGACCGCTGCAACTCGGCCAGTGCGCTTAGAGCTTCGACGTCAAGCGGCCGCTCCGCTACAATGTCGGTGAGGCGTCGCATCGCCTCTTCGGGTTTTCCAGCACCGTCAAGTTCGAGAGCAATTTGGATATCGGCGCCGACTTTCAGCGGCGACGACGATGGAACCAATCCGTACGCTGCGATGGCCTGGTCACTTTGCTTTAGCTGCTCGAAGAGACTGGCTAAGGTCACCGCCGTCAAATCACTTGACGGACGAAGGTAGAGCGACAATCGCAGGTAGACGAGCGCAGGAAGCTCGTCGCCCTGCCGGCTGCCAGCGCTTCCCAAGCCGTAGAGGGCTTCCGCGGCGCCCTCCTTGGCGCTGTGGACGAGCGGACCGAGAGTTTGGTTTGCCTTTAGGTCCGCAAGCGCTCGCTGGATGACCGGATGGTGAGGGATAATGGCGGAGAAGTTCTCGTAGACTTTTGCCGCTCCAGCGGAATCGCCTTGCTGTGACAAGAGTCGGGCGTAAGCGTCAGCGAAACGTAAGCTATTTTTATCATTGTCATATGCAGATTTCAGTCGCCGCAGAGCCTCGGGACCGTTTCCCAGCAGGCCAGCAATCAAGCCCGCGTGATAGTCGCGAAAGGCGAAAACCGATGGGTCCCGAATGCGGTCGAGCGTGTCAAGCGCGTGGCGCAGGTCGGATTGTCCCGCGTAGCTCCAGGCGGTGAGAAGCGCGGTCGTCACATCGCGTCCTCGCATTGCATCGGCGCTCGCCAAGTGTGCTCGCGCAGACGCAAATTGTCCCTGCTCGATGTCGCGAACGGCGATTGCAAGGCGGGCGAGGTTGTTGTTGGGATCACGCGCAAGGAGCCGCTCGCCGAGCGAGCTGGCGCCCGCCTCGTCTCCATTGGAGAGAGCAGCAGCGAAGGCGCGCTCAAGGAGATCGGGATTTCGAGGATCGACTCGGAGGACTTCCTGGTAGAAGACCTCCGCTGCGGGTGTGTCCCGATCAGCGCTCGCGATAAGAGCCGAAAGATAGTTTCCGGGTTGGCTATCGCCTATCTCGAGCTTCTCCGACGCCGTTTCGCTCTCGACCGCTGCGGCGGCGAAGGCGCCGCTAGACAGGGACAAAGCGCCAGCGAAGAAAAAGGCGACACGCGGCTTGCAAAATTGAAACAGGCTTTGCATGGTTTACGATTTCCCGCGCTTGTCGGTCAGCGAGCGAGCATGAGCGCCAGCCTCTCCGACGAGCGAAATGAGGACCCTTCTTCGATCCTCCGCTGACAGTCGAAAACGGCAATTTTGCGCCATAGCTACATATCCGTATAGTTCGGGCCGCCTCCGCCTTCCGGCGGAACCCACTCGATGTTTTTGGCCGGGTCCTTGATATCGCAAGTTTTGCAATGGACGCAGTTTTGGGCGTTGATAACAAATCGCGGGTCGGAACGACTTGCCTCGTTCGCGTAAACGACTTCGTAGACGCCAGCTGGGCAGTAGAGGCGCGAGGGCTCCCCGAACCGAGGCAAGTTGTCACGGATGGGGATGTTAGGATCATGCAGCCGGAGATGGATCGGCTGATCCTCTTCGTGATTGGTGTTTGAAAGATAGACGGAAGACAGTTTGTCAAACGTTAATGCGGAATTGGGTTTCGGGTAAGCGATGGGAGTTACTACGGATATCGGTTTGAGAGTGTCGCTATCGGGCTTGCCGTGCTTGAGTGTGCCGAAAATTGAGGACTTAAACAATTCGTTCGTCCACATATCGAGTCCGCCAAGCCCGACGCCCAGGACTAGTCCGAATCGCGACCAAAGGGGTTTAACATTGCGAACGTTGTAAAGATCGCGGCCGATTGCCGAATCTCGCCAAACACCTTCGTAGTCGCTCAACTCATCGTTCGTCCGGCCCTCCGCTATGGCCTGACACACCTTCTCGGCGGCCAAGATTCCCGACAAGATTGCGTTATGGGAGCCCTTAATGCGAGCAAAATTTACAAAGCCCGCCGAGCAGCCAATGAGCGCCCCTCCGGGAAAGACCAATTTCGGTGCAGATTGCCAACCACCTGAGGCGATGACGCGTGCGCCATAGGCGATCCGTTTGCCCCTAACAAAGGTATCCCGCACCGAGGGATGGGTCTTAAATCGCTGAAATTCGTCGAAGGGAGAGAGCGTCGGATTCTCGTAGTTGAGATGGACCACAAATCCGACCGAAACCAACCGGTCGCCGTAATGATACAGAAACGAGCCGCCGCTCGCGCCTTTGGACAACGGCCAACCGAAAGTATGCTGAACGAGGCCGGTAGAAAACACACTGTCAGAGACTTGCCACAATTCTTTGAGACCGATTCCGTACTTCTGCGGCCCGCTTACAGAATTGAGACCATAACGAGCGATCGCCCGCTTCGACAACGATCCTCGCGCGCCCTCCGCCAGGAGGATATATTTGCCGAAAAGCTCCATCCCCCGAGTGAATCCCGTTTTTGGAAGACCGTCGCGGCCAACACCCATGTCGCCCGTCGCGATGCCGACCACCTCCCGCTTGTCGCCGTACAAGAGCTCGGTCGCTGCAAACCCCGGGTAGATCTCAACGCCAAGCGCCTCGGCGCGCGCACCGAGCCAGCGCACGATTCCGCCCAATGAGCCGATGAAATTGCCGTGATTGCTCATCAGTCTCGGCATCGCCCAACTGGGCAATCGCACCCTTCTTGCCTCGGTCAGACAATAGAATTGATCCGCCGCCACCCGAGTTTTGAGCGGACACTCCGGATCCGATCGCCAGTCGGGCGTGAGCTGATCGAGTCCAATCGGATCGATTACAGCTCCTGAGAGGATATGCGCGCCGATTGTAGAGCCTTTTTCCACGACGACAACGGAGATATCAGGGTTCAGCGATTTGAGGCGAATGGCCGCGGCGAGGCCGGCCGGACCGGCACCGACAACCACGACGTCGTATTGCATCGATTCTCGCGGAGGTAATGTCGACTCTTGGCTCATGATACCTTTCGCCATCAGGTCTTTGCCGCTCAGCAACCTTGCGTAGGAACGCACCTTCGCGCGTGGCACAACTCGCTGCACCGAGCCGCTTAACGTCCACTATGATAGCTTCCCTTCGTGCCGCGCAAGCGTTGCGCCAGGACAAACCAAATGGCTTTGAAAATTGAGCTTCATGCGATTGAGTTGCTCCGCTGGTGGCTTCGGGTCGGCGTGACCTATCCGCTTGACGCCTTGCCGCATGATCGTTTCGCAGGCAGTCCTAGTGAAAACGGGGGCGAGCACGGCGCACGAACCGGCTCGGAGTTGATGCCCAAATTTTCCCGCTCGCTGTCTGAGACTACGTCAAACGGGCTTCAAGACGCCTATTGGAGAGAAATGCCGCAGACCGCCGAAATTTCTGCGCGAGGGGTCGCTCAAGCGGCGTGTGATTTAGAGATGCTGCGGTCCAAAATGACAGAATTCGATGGCTGCGCGCTCAAGCGCACTGCCACCCAACTTGTATTCGCGGACGGCCTTCCTGGCTCACGGATCATGTTAATCGGCGAGGCCCCGGGGGAGGGTGAAGATCGAATTGGGCGCCCATTCGTTGGAAGAGCGGGGCAATTGCTGGATCGCATGCTAAGCGCGATTGGACTGGATCGACAGAAGGTCTACATCGCCAATATCGTGCCATGGCGGCCTCCAGGCAACCGGACCCCGACCCTTCAAGAGACGCAGATCTGTCTGCCTTTCATTGAGCGTCAGATTGACCTCGCTGACCCTGAATACCTGGTTTGCCTCGGGGGATCCGCAGCTCGCGCGCTCTTAAGCGTCCACGGAGGGATTATGCGCGCAAGAGGCTCGTGGTTCCCCTATCCACGTCAAACCGGCCGAGATATCCAGGCGCTCGCCATGCTCCACCCGGCTTTCTTGCTACGGCAGCCAGCACATAAGAGATTTGCTTGGGCGGACATGCGAGCGCTGGCGCGCGTGCTCGAAACTCGGTCTCGGTCAGAACGCTAGCGACACGTCATACTCGACTTTCACTGACAAGTTCGTCTGCCAGCGCTTTGTCGATTAGCGTTCGCGTCTCATCTAACCCATAGATTACAATGAACGATCCGAAGCGCGGCCCGTGACTCTCGCCGAGAAGGACGGCGTAGATCATATTGAAAAATTCGTTTGATACTCCAGGCCGCGCCGCCGTCGCCCCCTTTGCCGAATGGTCCTGATATCGCGGAATTGACCGGGCGATATCGTAGAGCGCGTGCTGCATTTCGTCCGCACTGACGTCTGCGGGTAAGTGCGTCAGTTTCGATGAAAGTTGCTTAAGCACGCCACGTTCGACGTCGTCGGCCCCGCGATAGCGCTTCTTCGGTGCCACAAAATCGCGAAAATAGGCGACCGCATAGCGAACTAAGCTGTCAAGACTGGGATGGGTTTGAGGCGAGGCCGACGGACAGTACCGGCGAAGGAACCCCCAAAGAACTGATGGGTTTTCATCGTTGGAAACCGCTGCGAGGTTGAGCAGCATAGCGAAGGAAATTGTGGCGCGGCCGGATCCCTCGTGGGTCAAGACTTCGGGCTCCGGCGGTCCTCCGCTATGAATATGCCACACCGGATTGCCCAGCCGCTCCTTCCATGTCTGACGCGGATAGGCCTCAAGAAATCCAAGATAGTCGTCAACCGTACGCGGAATCACGTCGAAATAGAGTTGCTTCGCCGCGGTCGGCTTCTGGAACATGAATGACGCGAGGCTCTCCGGACTGGCGTAGGCCAGCCATTGTTCGATCGTTAGGCCGTTGCCCTTCGTTTTTGAAATCTTCTGGCCATTCTCGTCGAGGAAAAGCTCGTAGTTAAATCCCGTCGGCGACTCCGACCCAAGAACTCGCGCGATACGAGATGACAGCTTGACGGAATTGATCAGATCTTTTCCCGCCATTTCGTAGTCCACGCTGAGCGCGTGCCAACGCATCGCCCAATCCGGCTTCCACTGCAACTTGCAATGTCCGCCGGTCACAAGCGTTTCGAATTCCTCTTCGGTCGTCGGGTCACGCCATCGAATCGTGCCGCTGGCAAGGTCATGAGCATGCACCGGCACCTGCATGACCACGCCTGTCCGGGGATGAATTGGCAGGAAGGGCGAATACGTCGCGGCTCGCTCTTCGCGCAGGGAAGGCAACATGATAGCTTGCACCTCGTCAAAGCAGTTGAGCATCCTTAGCAAAGCAGTGTCGAACCGCCCGGATTTGTACGTCTCGGTCGAAGACATGAATTCGTATTCGAATCCGAACTGGTCAAGAAAAGCGCGCAGCCGCGCGTTGTTATGTGCCGCGAAGCTGTCGTATTCGCCGAAGGGATCGGGAACTTGCGTCAGAGGCTTGCCGAGATGAAGTAACAGCGAGTCCCTGTTGGGGACGTTGTCCGGCACTTTGCGCAACCCATCCATGTCGTCCGAAAAAGCGATCAGCTTTGTCTTAATGCTATCTCCGGTCAGGACGCGAAAGGCATGTCTGACCATGCTTGTACGAGCGACTTCGCCGAACGTGCCCAGGTGCGGCAGACCCGAGGGTCCGTATCCGGTCTCGAAGATGACCTCATTACGTTCGAAGCGCTTAAGGCGTTCGACTAATTTTCGCGCTTCTTCAAAAGGCCACGCCTTTGACGACTCGGCGGCTTCGCGCAAGGGAGCCGATGACATATTTTTCCTGTTTAAGCTCAGCCTCGAGAGCGAACGTTACTACAGCAGAGATTCATACACGTCGTTCATGCTCGCGAGCGAAATTACATCGAAGGCTGTGCCCGGCGGACGAGGGGGCTCGGTTCCTGTCGGCTTCTTCCGTGAGCGGTCTTCGCCCAATAATGCGGCCGTAAGACGAGATCAAGCACTGCCGCCCAAGTCGCTGCGCTAACTAGAAGATAGTAGATGGGGAGAAGCACAAGCGTGCTTGCGGTCACTTTCAGGTGCCGGAATTTGGCGGCTATGAATGCAGGCAGGAGGATTGTCCAGACACCGGATAAAGCGAGGATGTAAGTGAAGACGTCGGTCATCTCCCGCCATGGCGTCAGCGCGCCCTGCCCGACGGTCAACGCACGCCAAATCGTTCCAACCGCGAAAGCCGGCCAAAACATGCATCCGAATATGGCCCCGACAATCAATGTCGTCGCCGCGACCGCTCGTCGAGGTCCAAGGTCGCGCCAAAAAAAGATCGGGCGCCTCGAATGAACGATTAATGTCTGCATCCAGCCCTTTTGCCATCGCACGCGTTGCGAAAACCAATTTCCGACCTCGAAAGGAGCCTCCTCCCAAGTGTCCGAATCAAGCGCCTTCACCCGGTAGCCAAAGCGCGAAAGACGAACTCCAAGGTCCGCATCCTCGGTGACGTTCCACTCGTCCCATGCTCCTACTGCGACCAGGGACCGAACACGAAAGTGGTTCGAGGTGCCGCCGAGGGCAATAGGTAAATCAAGAGCACATAAGCCCGGATTAATGATATCAAACAATATTGCGTACTCAATCGCAAAAAGCTTGGATAACCACGATTTGCCGTGATTCCGAATGGCGAGTCGAGCCTGGAGACAATCCAGATCTTTATCGGCGGCAAACCGTGATGCCGCCGAGCGCAGTTGATCCGGAGCCGGGATATCTTCGGCGTCGTAAACGACAATTAGCTCGCCTCGCGCGCTAGACAAGGCGATGTTGAGCGCTCGCGGCTTTGTCTGGGGCTTCCCCACTGGGGCCACGACGACCTCGTAACGGCCAGGCAACCGCAACTCAACGATCCGACTGAACGTTTCGATATCCCGCTGCTCCACCACCAATTTGATGTCAAGTTTGCACTTTGGATAATCTAGCGCGTCAATCGCTTTGACCAAATCTTCGACGACACTCGTCTCGCGATAAAGCGCAACCACTATAGTGTAGTTAGGCAGCTCGTCATCAGCAACCTGCACGGAGGAAATCTCTGGTCCGTTTGCGACCGCGGCCATCGATCGAAGCGTGACCGAGGCCGAAAAGATGAGCCAAAGAGCCGCTGACGAAAGGGCCTGCAAAACCTCAAAATCTGAGACGCCGAGGAAGAATGCTAGTATCGCAGCGGCGCTAACCGCCGCGGTCTGAAAACCAGTCATGCCTTCCCGAGCAGTGAGGCTAGCGGGAAGACGATCGAGAGCGACATCTAAAAGTTCTGCGCCGCGATATGCACGTACTAGACTTGCAAAGCGCTGTGGCGAAGCCAATGCAAACGAGCCTGAACGAATCGAGCCCGAACGTGTCGCTTCAATTAGCCGCGGGACGAGCTGTGCTTGAGGCGCAACGACTATTCGCGGCCTCGCACTCCGCGGTTCAAGCGGTCCCACGCCACAACGTAGCCCTTTTACCGCGTCGAAAGAATCTGCAAGCGGAGGGTCGCCGTTGTAATACTCACACCCTAGATGAATCGCTAACGCGCGGTAATAAGCTTCCTCAATTATTTTACCTTCGCTTAATAGTCGCTCAAGCGACCAAACCGCTCCGCGCGTAGCGCCGACAGCTTCTTCCATCAATTCCGGCGAGATGTCCTCGGCAGCAAGAAAAGCCAATTCCAGTGGAAGTTCGCGTGTGCCAATATCGCCCGGCTCTTTGTCGGGCAAAAAGGCTCGTTCGTAGGACCAACGCGAATCCGAACGTTTCAGCAATCCCTGCATATTATTTAATTGAGATGTGCTTCTCGTCATACCTAATGTTTCGAGAGGTCGTGCTCGTTTATGATCGGCAACCGAGCTACGCGTGAAAACTCGTGGGATTAAATACCAATTTTTCCCAGGTGTCTCGAAGAAAGTTGCCAATCAGGAATGCCATCTAAATATCGCAAATTGAATCGCGAGTCCCCTTTAACGGAGGAATGCGACCGGTATTTCCCGACCCCTCAGTCCTTCGCCCGTTCGACGTAGCTTCCGTCCTCCGTCTGAATTACAATCCGAACCCCAGCTGCAATATGAGGTGGAACCATTACTCGAGCGCCGTTGGCAAGTCTCGCGGGCTTATAGGATGACGAGGCTGTCTGGCCTTTCATCGCTGGTTCGGTTTCCGTGACTTCCAACGTGACGCGGGGCGGCAGTTGAATGGCGACCGGAGTTGAGTTGAATACCGACAAAATGACCTTCATACCCTCCTGAAGCCATTGGGCTTGATCTCCGATCACCTCCGCAGAAACTTGAATTTGGTCGTAAGTGCCAGCATTCATAAAATGGTAGCCATCGGCGTCAGCATAGAGAAAGTCAAAATTTTGGTCCTCGACGAATGCGCGCTCGACCTGCTCCGTTGTCTTGTATCGATCTGTAACCTTGACCCCATCGGATAGGCGGCGCATGTCGATTTGAGTTGTGGGAGTTCCTTTGCCCGGGTGAAAGCTTTCCGCAACAAGAACAACACACAGCTGACCGTCTTCTCGTTCGATAATATTGCCTTTGCGGATTGAGCTCGCGATAACTCTCACGTTTTATCCTCGGAAACTGAGGGTATGTTTCGCCCTCGAGATTGTTGGTGTTTGTTGAGCGGCAGGTTGGTGACTATGGCGCGAAAGATACGAATATTGGCGCCAAAGGCCGGACAGAATCGACCTCGACCCTGTCTCGTCTCGCGACGCGTTCAGCCTTGAACACCTCCGTAATCCGACCTTTTTGGAGCAAACCCCAATACGCTGAACGGCGCGACTGGTTGATCACCCGAGCGCGTATTTTGACTTCCGTGCGGCGCTGGTTCTGTGCCAGACGTTTCATCGAAGTGCAACCCGCCGCCCTCCAGGCTTCGCCGGGAAATGAGACGCACTTGCACGGATTCAAAACCGCGCTCGTTTTGCCTGACGGGTCGCCGCACGACGCCTATCTGCATACGTCACCTGAATTTGCGATGAAGAAATTATTAACGGCCGGAGAGCGGCAAATTTTTTCATTAACTGGCGTTTTTCGCAATCGCGAGCAAACGGCCTTGCATGCGCCCGAGTTTGCGATGTTGGAGTGGTACCGGGTAGACGCCTCATTGGAGCGCGTTATGGAGGACTGTGCTGCGGTAATCGCTCTCGCTGCTCATATCGCGGGAGCGAAGGTGTTTGCATACCGCGGTCGGGAGGCAAGTCCATTCGACCCCCCAGAACGAATAACGGTGCGAGACGCGTTTCGGCGCTATGCCGGCATCGACCTTTACGACAGCCTATCGACGAGCGGTCATGCGGATACCGAAGCGTTCGCCAAACACGCGGCGGATCGCGGAATTCGGGTCGCACCTGATGATGACTGGTCTGACATCTTCAGCCGAGTCCTTACTGAACGCGTCGAACCCAATCTAGGTATGGGGCGACCTACCGTCCTATACGCCTATCCAGTAAGCGAGGCAGCGCTCGCGCAGATAAGCGCTTATGATCGGCGCGTTGCCGAGCGCTTCGAATTCTATTGCTGCGGCGTCGAATTGGCTAATGCTTTCCACGAGCTGCGCGATCCTATTGAACAACGGCAACGGTTCGCCTCAAGCATGGAGAAGCAGCAGCGGATTTTCGGCGCTTCTAACCCAATCGACGAGGATTTGCTCGCAGCCCTGGCCGATATGCCAGACGCAAGTGGTGCCGCTCTCGGCTTCGACCGGCTCATAATGCTGGCGACCGGCGCTAAACGGATCGAGTCCGTCCAGTGGACTCCAGTTTTTGATCCAGTCGGGAAAACCCAATGACCTGATTCTCCACGAAACTTCCTAAATAACATATGATCGGGAGCGTCCGATTGGCGCCTTCCGACCACGGCAACGTAATCGGCAGACCCTATGAGCCTTCGTTCCGCTGAGCCTGCCCTCCGCCGCGTCTCAAGCCGCCGCCTTCGTTCACCCACGCGAGTGTTGTTATACCGAACAGCACCACGAGGCCAAAGAAACCGGAAGCGAGCGAAGTCGAACGCGTGCCGATCAATTCGGTCGATCCTGTCCGCTTAACGCCGATGTAGTCCACGCCGCCGTAGCTCGAAGACGGATTCAAGCCAACGACTCTTGGCATGACGACCGCAGTACCCGCGTTTGCGATGCGACGCGTCGTACCGCCCGTCGCTTCAGTGATCGGGCGCAGTTTCTCGGTGCTTGAGACAACGTCCCGCATTTCGAGCGGATTTTCCTGGCCAACGTTGACCAACGCGACGTGCTCGCCATCCTCCGCGCGATAGAGGCCGAACTGGCTGACGGTCAGATGCGCACGGCTGAGGCCGGGGGCGTATGGCGTCATTTCGAGCGTGGTTTTCGAGCCGTCTGGCGCGACGAGGTCGGTTTCCCGCGCTTCCCCGCTCACGCTCTGGCGCTCGACCATGATCTCGCGTCCCTTGGCGCTGGCGCGCAAGGCCTCTTCCTCTAGGTCTGGCTCTTTCATTAGCCAGTGCGCGAGCCGTCGCAGCAGATCGAGATAGGGCCCGCCGCCGTCATAACCGCGCGCCCAAAGCCACATCTGATCGGTCAGCAGCAGACCTACGCGCCCCTTGTCGACCCGCGACAGCACAAGCAACGGCTTGTCGTCCGCGCCTTTCATTACCGTTACGCCGCTCGTCGGCTTCGCGCCGACGATCCGAAACCATGGGCCCCAGCTTGGTTCGCCGTTGTTGGTATCGAAACCTGTCAGACCCCGGGTCACCGGATGGCGCTGGCCCTCCTCCGACACGCGTGGGCGATACGGGGCCTCGACATCATTGCCGCTTGGCTCAGCGGGGGAAATGTCGCCGAGCGGAGAGTAGTAAAGACCGTCGGGAGTAGAGAACTCGGGACCCTCCGCCATCAACAGCGCGCCGCCGTCGCGCACGTATTTGGCGATGTTCTCAAGATAGACGTATGGCAGGATTGACTGCTGGGCATAGCGATCGAAGATGATGAGATCGAAGTCCTTGATCTTGCGGCCGAACAAATCCGCGACCGGAAAGGCGATCAGCGACAATTCATTGATCGGCGTGCCATCGGCGCCCTTCTCCGGCGGCCGCAGGATGGTGAAATGCACGAGATCGACGTTGCCGTCAGATTTGAGCAGGTTGCGCCACATTCGTTCGCCCGGATGCGGCTTGCCGGAGACAAGCAACACCCTAAGCTTGTCGCGCACCCCCTCAATGTTGACCACAGCTCGATTGGTGTCGACGGCGATTTCGTCTTCTACGGGGGCGACTTCGAGTTCAATTACATTCGGGCCTGGATGGTCGATCGGCGTCTTTATATCGATTCGCTCCCCGACCTTGGTTTTGATCGTCGCGATCGTTTCACCGTCGCGCCGCACCGTGAGATTGACCGGCTCGCCATGGTCGGCGCTGTCAACAACTCGGGCTTCGATGACTTGATCTTTGCCGACAATGCCGTAGCGCGGCGCCCCGACGAGCTCGATACGCCGTTGCCGCTCGCCCTCGTGACCGGTGATCAGCGCATGCAACGGCGCATTGAATCCAAGCGCTGCCGCAGACTGTGGGATGTCGTGCACATCGCCGTCGGTGATAACGATCGCGCCCCCGACCCGGTCGGCAGGCGCATCGGAGAGCGCGATCCGCAAAGCAGCGAACAGTTTGGTCCCTTCGGTTTCGGATTCGTCGCGCGAGGTTTCGACAACCCGCAAATCGACGTCTCCAAGCGCCTTGAGCCTTGCCTCGAGCTCGTCGCGCGCTCTGTCTGTCTGCTGTGGCCGCTCCCCGATGCCCTGGCTCTCAGAACGATCGACGACCAGCGCGACAATGTCCTTGAGCGGACGGCGGTTCTCCTGAACGAGATTGGGATCACAGAGGGCGACCAACAGGAGAGCCATGCTCAGCCCGCGCAACCACGCGCCACGAACGCCGCGCCAGACGAGCGCGGCTGAGATGACTAGAGCTGCGGTCGCCAGCGCATAAATCGCGGGCCACGGAACGAAGGGAGAAAGAGCGATTGACCAGGCGCTCAACGAGTCAGCCTTTCCAAAATGTCCTTAGCGTGGACCTGGTCGGCTTTGTAATTGCCAGTGAGTGTGTACATGACCAGATTGACGCCGCTGCGTAGCGCGAGTTCGCGCTGCCGAGCCCCCCCAGGAATCAGCGGATACAGGGGGCGCCGGTCAGCGTCTTCCGCCCATGCCGCCGCGAGATCGTCCGAGGCAATGATGATCGGCGAGACGCTGTCGCCGGCGCGTGCCGGGCGTTGAGCGTGGTCATTCAGATCGGGCGGCGGGAGCGCCTCGACCCACGTTTGACCGATTGCGGTGCGGCCGACGATTCGGTCCAAAAGATAAAAGGTCTTGGTCAACACGTGATCATGGGGAATGGGCTCGAGCTCTGGAACGTCCACCCCCTCGAGAAGTCTCCGGAGCCAGAGCGCCTCGGCCGTCGGCGGCCCTCCCGGACGCGCCGTCAGCGCGTCGCGCGTATCGAAAATCATGGTGCCACCGTTCTTCATGAACGCGGCGATGCGCGTACGCGCATCGGACTTGGGCTGAGGCGACCCAGCGACGATCGGCCAATAGATGAGCGGATAGAAAGCGAGTTCGTCGCGCCCCGGATCCAACGCCACTGGATCGGCAAGCTCAGCGGAGGTGCGGGCGGCTAGCACTCGCGTGAGCGCCGTCAACCCAAGCTTCGAGGTTTCATCGACGGACGAATCGCCGGTTGCGACGTAGGCGAGCCGAGTCGACAGGGCCGCATCCATATCGCGTTCGGAGACCGGGGGCGATTCGGCGGCTCGGACGTGGTGTGGGACGGCAGCGAAACCAAGCATCCCGACGACGGCAAGGGCGGCAATCGCTCCCTTGCGACGCAAAGGGGCGCCACCCATCAGCCAAATAGAAACAAGAGCGTCGATCATCAGCCCGACGAGAGCCGCCGGGAGCAGCCAGCGACGAAGATCAATTGGCGGCGCGGTCGCGAGCGCGCCTTCTTGCACCACAAGCGGCGCATAATTGGCTGCAGCCAGCTTCTCGCCGGGAGCCAAGGCGTTGACTGCCCGCGACGAATCTCGCGTTCCGTAAAAACCCGGCGGATGCAGGATGTCGCCCACGCCGGAAAAGTCATCGCCAATCGGTTCGGCTTGCGCGGGGGGCGGCCCAAGAACGCCAAAGCCATTCAAGGTGCGCAGGGGCGGTCGCGCTACGCCATGCTCTCTCGCTTTGACGCTGCCAGCAGCGCTCTGACCCGGCGCGTCGGCTTCCGCTACGATCCGCCGCAACATATCGACGAACAGACCCGATAAGGGAAGATTCGACCACGTGGTGTCAGCGGTCACATGGAACAGCACTATGAGGCCCTTGCCGCGCCGCTCGGCGGTCACGAGCGGCGTCCCGTCCGCAAGACGCGCCCAAGTTTTCTCTGAGATTCCAGCCTCTGGTTCGGCAAGCACTTGACGCGTTACCGTCACTTCGTCGGGAGCAGCGAGGCCGAAGAATGGGCTGCCCGTCTCAAACGGCGCGATGTGTTTTGGAGTCTCCCAGGACAAAGCGCCGCCCAGCAACCGTCCACCGCGACGAAGAGCAGTGGGGGTTAACGTGTCATCGCCGGCCGCGAGACGAGTCCCAGCGAAGCGCAGCAGCACGCCGCCGTTGTCTAGGAAGTGAGTTATTGCGTCGAGTTCCGGGCCCGGCGCGACGCTCATGTCAGCGAGGACGAGCATGGAGGGTTTTTGGTCGAGCAACGACACAATCGGATCGGTGGAGGTATCATGCCATTCGCTGATATCGGCGAACGGTTGCAAGGCGCGCTTGAGATAATAGCTAGGCGCGAGCAGAGGCTGCGCGACGTCCGCGCTTGCGCCCGACGCGATGGCGATCCGACGACGGCGCGAGCGTTCGTCGATGAGCCACGTCGCACGCCGCCGAGTGTTCGCCGTCGATGACGACTTGCGTTGACGTCGTTTCGCAACTCAACCGGCAGATCGAAATGGGCGTCGACCTCCGATTTGGCTCCAAAGTCGAAGGCTGCGCGGCCAACTTCCCGTCCTTGGGCATCGAGAGCCCGCACTGTCCCCGTCGCAGGCCCTCGCGTATCCGACCGGGTGAGCCGGGTGGTCAGGGCCCCCGCCTCGTTGTCAGCGCCGGCAAGCGCGAGCGCGCTCCTGCTGTCAGTCACGACCTCCACCGAATGGGCGATCGATGCGAGCCTTGTCGAGAAGGCGGTTGCCCCACCGCGTTCAACTCCGTCTGCGATCCACAAGATATCGGTCTTCGGTTCTCCGACGAGAAAGCGCTCGATCGCCGGCAACGCAGCCGCACGCTCCGGGGCGTAGGGAACCGGAGCGAGTGAACGCAACCGACCGTCGAGCCCAGATCTGTCCAGCGGAGCAATGTCCTTGCCGCCCTGTGAGAGGGCCCCTAAGGCGACAATTCGACCGGCCCGTTCCGCCGAGTCTAGCTCGTTCCCGTGCGAAGTCGATTCGCTTGTCCCAACCGGGCGCGGCGGCAAATCCATCATCGATCAAGACCAGAAGCGGCCCCGAGCCAGAGAGCGCCGCCAAGCTGTTCCACAACGGCTCAGCCATGGCCAGAATGATGAGCGCACCGATTGCGAGCCTGAGCGCCAGGATCGGCCAAGGCATGCGTGCGGGCGTCGTTTCGTTCGGGTCGAGTCCGATGAGAAGCCGTAGCGGCGGAAATATTGCTTGACGCGGGCTTGGCGGTGTAACGCGCAATAGAAAATAGAGCCCGACGAGACCGACAAATGCCGCCAGAACGGCGGGGGCGGCGAAAGCAAGCGGCAATCCAAACATCCCTTAGGCGCTCCGCAGGTCCGCGCCGGACTGAGGCGCAGAGAGACGCATGCGCAGCGCCAGCAATGTCTCGGCTGGCGAGCCGTCGGTCCGATGGATACTCGTGCCCCAGCCCGAGCGGGCGCAGATCCCGCGGATCGCCTCGCGATGTGCGGCAAGGCGCGCGAGATAAGCGTCGCGCAAGTTCTGCGCCCTGGGTGTAAGCATCCTCATAGAACCTGCAGGATGGAGAAACTCTGTGTTGCCGAAGAATGGGTAAGTCTCCTCGATTGGATCAGCGATCATGACCAGTTCGCCGATCGCCCCCTCCGCGCTCACGGCGCGGATCGCGCGCGCGACATCGTCGGTATCCGAGAGAAAGTCGCCAATAAGGAGAACCATCGAGCGTGGCGCGGCGGGCAGTGCGGGCGGTAACGCAGCTTGGGAGGGCCCTCGAAGTCGCTCTTCGGTCGCAATCGCTTCGGCAAAACGCTCGACAACGCCTTGAGTCGCCAATGGTCGAGTGAGGCCAAGCAAACCTGCCCGCTCTCCCCCGCGCACACAAAGATCCGCGAAAGCCAAAGTCAGCAAAGCCGCACGGTCAACTTTAGACGCTCGCGAAAGACTTGACGCAAACTGCATCGACGGTGAACGGTCGAACCAGATCCAGACCGTGTGCGCCGCTTCCCATTCGCGCTCGCGGACAAAAGCGCGCTCTTCGCGCGCGGAGCGGCGCCAGTCGACTCGTGACGACGGCTCACCGGACAGAAAGGGACGGAATTGCCAAAAGGTCTCGCCCGAGCCAGCCCGTCGCCGACCATGAACACCATGACGCACCGTCTGGGCCACGCGACGGGCAGCGATGACCAAGCTAGGCAGACGGCCGGAGAGGGTGGTGACCTCGCGGCGGAGGGAGACGGGAAGCGTCATTTCGCTAGAACCCGCCGCATCACTGGATCGCCTTGGCCACAAGCCGTCCGATCACCGCCGAAATTGTCTCGCCCTCCGCGCGGGCGGCGAAGCTGAGCGCCATGCGGTGCTTAAGTGCCGGTTCGGCCAAAACGGCAATATCGTCAAGTGACGGAGACAAGCGGCCGTCAACCAGCGCCCGAGCACGAGCCGCAAGCATGAGCGCCTGAGCGGCCCGCGGGCCCGGACCCCAGCCGATGCCCTTCGTCAACCTCAGCGTCGCCCTCCCCCGGGCGCGCTGCGCGGACCAGGTCAAGTATCGCCTCGACCACTCGATCGCCGATCGGGGCCCGGCGCACAAGCCTCTGCGCCGCCATCAGGTCCTCCGCGGTCATCACGGATTTTGGACGCGCTTCGCCCTCGCCGGTCGTTTCAATGAGGATTCGACGTTCGGCCGATCTATCCGGGTATCCGACATCGATTTGCAGGAGGAAGCGATCCAGCTGCGCCTCAGGAAGCGGATAGGCGCCTTCCTGCTCTAGCGGGTTCTGTGTCGCCAAAACATGAAACGGTCTCGGTAGATCATATCGTATTCCTGCAACGGTGACGTGATGCTCCTGCATGGCCTGAAGGAGCGCTGACTGGGTCCTCGGGCTTGCCCGGTTGATCTCGTCGGCCATCAGCAATTGGGCGAAGATCGGGCCCTTGATGAAGCGAAAGCCCCGTGTGCCATCGTGACCCTCCTCCATCACTTCGGAGCCGAGAATGTCGGTTGGCATCAGGTCCGGCGTGAACTGCACCCGCAGGGCGTCAAGGCCAACAACGATTCCCAGCGTCTCGACGAGCTTGGTCTTGGCCAATCCCGGCACGCCGATCAACAATCCGTGTCCGCCTGCGAGCAATGTCGCGAGGGTCAGGTCGACGACACGCTCTTGACCGAAAATGACGCCGCCCGATCTCAGCACGCACGGCGGCGATGCGCTCAAGCGCCACGTCCGCGTCGCGGGTCAACTGGCCTGGATCGACGATATTGGTCACGCTCATTAACTTGTCCTTTGCGCCACCCCGGATGGCTTACAGTTTTGTTTTCTCTTCAGGCGCACTAAATTGAACGGGCGTTATCTCGACGCAAGCCCCAAGCGCGCAGATGTCAGATTCGCCGACGAAGAAACGCCACAGTGACGCTGAGCCACCGCACGCGCATGAAAGAGCTCTGCGAGGACTCGGCGATGCGGCGACGGGGTGTTTGCGCGGCGTAGGACCGGCGTCTTCCTGGAATCCGCCCGACTGCGGCGATATCGACATGCGCATCGCTGCCGATGGAACATGGTTTTATTGTGGCTCGCCCATTGTGCGGCTGCCTCTCGTACAGCTATTCGCCTCGGTTCTGCGCAAGGAAACTGACCGTTATGTTCTCGTCACACCGGTCGAAAAGGTCGGTATCAGGGTAGATGACGCGCCGTTCCTGGCGATCGAGATGCGCATCGAGGACGAAGCGAACGAACCGCGGCTGATTTTTCGGACCAATGTGGAAGACCTAGTGACGGTCGATTCCGAGCACCTGCTTCGGTTCGAGCGCGGCGCTGCCGAGGGTCTAAAGCCCTATGTCAAGGTGCGGGGTGACCTTTGGGCCCTGATCAAACGAGCGCTGTTCTATGACCTTGTTGCGCTTGGCAAGACGGAGCGCCTCGCGAATCAAGACTGGTTCGGCGTACGCTCGTGCGGTGCTTTCTTTCCCATGTGCCTGGCGAGCGAAATCGAGGATCTTTGAGCGTCGACCCTGTCAGCGGCCCGAGTGCGGCCTCCCTGCGCGCCCGGGCGGAGCAAAAGCTTAGGCCCTCGCTAAGCCTGGCGGACCTCGAGCAGGCGGCGCCCAGCAACATAAGCGACGACGCTCCCAATGGGCTGCGGCCAGAGCTACCAGTGCTCGCGCCATGGCGCGCCGCTGCTGTCCTCTTGCCGATCATTGACCGGCCGGGCGGACTCACCGTCCTCTTGACCCTGCGGGCCTCCGACTTGCGCGCCCATTCCGGCCAAGTCGCCTTTCCTGGCGGCAAGATCGACGCAGGCGAAACCCCGCACCACGCCGCGTTGCGCGAGGCGCAGGAAGAAATCGGACTGGAGGCTAGGTTCGTCAAGCCGCTCGGCTGGCTCGATCCCTTTTTCACCGGGACCGGATTTCGCGTCGCGCCTTTGGTCACCTTGATTGAGCCCTCGTTCGCGCTTACGGTTAACAAGCACGAGGTCGACGAGGTCTTTGAGACGCCGTTCGCCTTCCTGATGGATGCGGCCAACCATCGTCTCGAGGAGCGGGAGTGGGCGGGACGGCGGCGCAGATACTATGCCATGCCCTATGAGGGGCGGTATATTTGGGGCGCAACCGCGGGCATCCTGCGCAACCTCTATGAAAAGCTGTTTTCCTGATGGGCAGGACCGTCCTCGAACCGGTATTGCTCTTCCTGAGCCCCTTCGCGGTCTATGCGGTTTATCTCGCCTTACGCGCCCGCTACCCGCTTGAGGTCGAGCATTGGACCCGCGGGCGCGTGTCGGTAATGACCCTCGTTGGCTTGGCGGCGGCCTTGCTTGGCCTTACCGCTATCAATGCCCTCGCACCTCGAGGTCGAGGTGTGTATGTCCCAGCACATGTCGAAAACGACGTGCTTGTCCCGGGCCGCTTCGAATGACCGCCCTTCCTGGTCTTGCGAACGGAAAGCTTAAGGACCAGGCGCTCCTCAATCAAGGGCCGCTCGCACGAGCGCTTAAAGTGCTTAACGGTGAGGGCGAGGAGACCCGGCTCGTCGGCGGCGCGGTGCGGGATCTTGCGCTCGGCGAACCAACGGTCGATTTCGACCTTACAACCACCGCGACGACCAACGTCGTCGTCCGCCGCGCGCGAGGAGCGGGGTTCAAGGTTGCTCTGACTGGCGTCTCGCACGGAACGGTGACGATCGTCGTCGATGGGTGCCCGCTCGAAACGACGACGCTGCGTGAGGACGTCGAGACCGATGGGCGGCGGGCCAAGGTGGCGTTTGGACGCGACTTCGTCGCCGACGCCCGGCGGCGCGATTTCACCATCAATGCGCTCTCGCTCAGCGCCGACGGGGCGGTCCACGATTACGTTGGCGGCCTCGAGGATCTCGGCGCGAGACGAGTGCGCTTCATCGGCGAAGCGGACGCGCGGATTCGCGAGGATTACTTGCGCATTCTGCGGTTTTTTCGGTTCTCGGCCCGCTTCGCGGCAAACGGCCTCGACCCCGAAGGCCTGTTGGCGGCGATCCGCGCGCGCGATGGACTCGCACGGCTCTCGCGCGAGCGTGTGCGCACCGAATTCCTGAAGCTCCTGGCGGCGCCGCGTGCGGGCGACATCGCGCAGACGATGAGCGGAAGCGGCTTTCTTGAGCCGATCCTTGGCAGCGTTGGCTATCCAAGGCGCCTCAGCCGTCTCATCGCGATCGAAGCCGAGCGTGGGCCGAACGGCGACGCTCTCCTTCGTCTGGCCGCGCTTGGCGTAGCGATTCCCGAAGACGCGGAGCGGCTGCACGACCGGCTGCGTCTTACCAACGCCGAGTCCGACCGGCTCAAAACCGCCGCCGCGACGCTGATCTGTCTGCACGGGACCACGGTGCCCCCGTCGTTCCATGGGCTTAGGACCCTGCTGTTCGCCGCTGGACGTGAAGCCGCGCGCGACGCCCTCACGCTTGCTGAGGCCGAGTCCGAAGCGCCATCGGACATCACGGGCTTCGGCGCGGCCCATCAGTTTCTCGCCAACGCCCCCGGGCCTAAGCTCCCCATCAGGGGGGCCGACCTAATCGCTCGCCGCGTTGCGGCGGGACGGATGGTTGGGCGGGCGCTCTGCGCCTTTCAGGCGCAATGGATCCACGCCGGCTTCGCCAAAGAGCCGGCGACGCTAGCCCGCCTGCTGGAGGAGGCAGTGGCGACATTGGCGACGCAGGACAGGGCGGACCAGGGCGATTGAACGGCCTCAAAAGAGCCTTACAATAACCGAAGTCGCCCACACGAGGCGCGAATACATCTTATGCAAGTTTGGCGGCCCTGCCCAATCCGGCATGCAAGACGTATGCCTTTCCCTCGACGATCTATTTCCCAATGACGGTCGCGCGGGCACGTTGCCACCAGCCGCTACGACGTGGGCGCGACGGCTCGGCCGCTGACGGAGCCGCAGTGTCGGCCGGTGCCGTAGCAAACGGGGCATCGGCCGGCCCCGCACCGGCGGCGCGGGTCCCCTGCGCTTCAGTCTCATGCTCCTCCGCCTCAGCGACCGGGGATAGCGCAATCGTCGTCTCTTCATGAGAAACGGGGTTACCGGACCTCAGGATGGCAGAATAATCTGCTTCCGACGCGGCGAATTCTTGCTCAATCACCATCGGGGGGAGCGAATCGAATCCTGGCGCGGATGTCTCAACCGCGGCCTCTCCATCAGCCCGTCTGAACCGATTTCGTCCGCCGCGCGAACCTCTGGATCGACGGTGACGCTCTGCTCCGCTCCCTAGACCTCTTCGGTCGAAGGAATCAGCATCCCCGCTCGACGCAACGAGATCACCCCCTATTTCGGCAACAACTGCCAAGCCTTCGTCCGTCGGTTGCGGGGCTTCTTGCGAAGGGTTGTCTCCGAACGGCCGCTCTCCACGACGACGACGACGGCGGCGGCGGCGGCGGCCGACCTCGCTTTCTTCCAGTAGGGCGCCCCCCCCGTGGTCGCTCAGAAGCGCTACCTCTTCATTCTCGTCGTCGCGGGCTTCGAAGGTCTCATCTTCCTCCGCGCCGACTGACGCATTCTCCTCGATGATCGGCGCGATCTCAGCCACCGATTTCACTGACTCTCCTTCGCTCTTAACGCCGGTCGCCGGCTCGCCGCGCTCTATTGCATAGTAGTTAGCGCCAGTTAGCGCGTTGTCGGCCTCGACGACAATCGCCGCGCCAAACCGGCGTTCGAGATCCCATAGATTGCTGCGCTTCTGGTTGAGTATGTAGAGGGCCACCGGCGTGCGCGTTTGCACAGTAAGATCGTGGGTCGAGCTCTTAATGAGAGCGTCCTCGAGCACGCGCAACACATGCAGAGCGATTGAAGCGGTCGATCGCACGACGCCAGAGCCCTGGCAGTGCGGACAGGTTACGGTCGAGCCTTCGAGAACGCCGGTCCGGATGCGCTGACGCGACATTTCAAGCAGGCCGAAGTGAGAAATGCGGCCGACCTGGATGCGGGCGCGGTCATTTTTCAGCGCGTCCTTGATCCGCCTCTCGACAGCACGGTTGTTGCGTGATTCCTCCATGTCTATAAAGTCGACCACGATGAGCCCGGCGAGGTCGCGTAGACGCAGCTGACGAGCGATTTCATCGGCGGCCTCAAGATTGGTGCGCACCGCAGTATCCTCGATATTGTGTTCACGCGTGGATCGACCCGAGTTGACGTCGATCGCGACAAGCGCCTCCGTCTGGTTGAAAACGATGTAGCCGCCTGACTTCAGCGTTACTTGGTTGGAGAACATCGCATCGAGCTGCGGTTCGACTCCAGCGTTGGCGAAGATCGGCGGCGCGTCGCGATAGAGTTGCACGCTGTTGATGTGGCTTGGCATTAGGAGGCGCATAAATTGCCTGGCCTCGCGATAGCCGGCCTCGCCCGCAACGGTGATCTCTTCGACCTCTTTGCTGTAAAGATCGCGGATCGCTCGCTTGATGAGCGAACCCTCTTCGTAGACGAGTGTCGGCGCGCTGGAGGTGAGAGTCGTCTCTCGCACGGTTTCCCACATCCGCAACAAGTATTCGAAGTCGCGTTTAACCTCCGCTTTGGTGCGCGAAGCGCCCGCCGTGCGGAGAATAACACCCATGCCCTCCGGAACATCGAGCTCCTCTGCGATTGCCTTCAGTCGGCTGCGGTCCTGGGCACTGGTAATTTTGCGCGAAATGCCGCCGCCACGGGCGGTATTAGGCATCAAAACCGAGTAGCGCCCAGCTAGCGAAAGGTAAGTGGTAAGCGCCGCCCCCTTGTTGCCGCGTTCTTCTTTGACAACCTGCACGAGTAAAACCTGCCTGCGCTTGATCACTTCCTGAATTTTGTATTGGCGCCGCAAACGCTGGGAACGTCGCGGAATCTCCTCCAACGCGTCGCCGCCAATCTGCTCGACCGGCTCGCCTTCCTCCTCTGTCGCGCTGCTTGTCGCTCGCCACCCACTCTTCTGAGCCACCCTCGAGCGTCGTCACCTCATGGGCATCTTCCGCAACCGAGCGTTCCTCACGCTCAGCGTCGTGTCTTAATTCGGCTGCCGCAATATGTTCATCGCCCGGTATGGGAATCAACGCACTTTCGTCGAACGCCGCAGCCCCCGCCGGATCGAGAGGCGGAGTCTCTGTGGATTCCGGGGGCAGATCAGCGGCCAAATCCTCGACCGCCTCCCGAGTCTCAGACGAGATAGTGACAATCGAATTCAACTCTTGTGAAACTGCAACCGGCGAAGACTCGTAGACCCCAGCCTCGGTATCAGCGGATTCCCCTTGAAGACCCGTGGTAGGCGTCTTCTTACCGAAGCCTTCCGCACTAAATTCCTCAATAGGCACCGGTTCCGAAAGGGTCTCACCATCCTCGGCGCGGGTCTCAACTCCCCGCCGCCGCGGGTACCGATGGCGTCTGCTGCGTCTCTCGCCGCCGGCGTCTTCGTCCTCCTCCCGCTGAGATTGGGCTTCCTCTTCGAGGAGCGCCTGACGGTCAGCGACCGGGATCTGGTAGTAGTCTGGATGAATTTCTGAGAAAGCGAGAAAGCCGTGGCGATTCCCGCCATAGTCGATGAAAGCGGCCTGAAGCGATGGCTCTACGCGGGTGACCTTAGCGAGGTAGATATTACCTCGTAGAGGCCGCTTGCTTGCTGACTCGAAGTCAAACTCCTCGACGCGATTTCCTCGTAGGACCACCACCCTGGTTTCCTCCGGGTGGGAAGCGTCGATGATCATTTTGTTTGCCATGATAAACTCTCTCGCCGCGCACGAAAATGCACGGCGAGCGGCACCTGCGCCACCCGACCGCACCACGTGGGGCGTCTATGCTGGAGAAGGAAAAACAAGGGAACGGGAAGCGCAGCGGCGCAGAAGCGAACTGTTCAGACGTCATCGCGTCAGGGCAAAACTTCCGCGCCGCCCGAGTGGCGATCGCCGCGGAGAAGATTCGCCAACGGGACATTGTCAACCTGAAACAAAGCGTGACTAGGCACGCTGCCCTCCAAGAAGCGCCATTTGGCGCCGACGTCACGACTTCGGTCCGAAGCCGGCCGCGTCCACGATCCGCCTGCCGCGGTCGCGACTTCCGCGAAATAATCGTCTGATCGTCTCGGCCCAGCATTCAACTCAAACATGACCGAGGCGGCTGCACGAACTCGGCCCAAATTCGCAACGCACTATACGTAGGTGCCTCAGGGTGCATTGGCAAGTTCTTTTCCCGCCTGTGATTTGTTGGCTATGCCAAGCGAACTGCTTCTTGGGTCGGAAAGCCGTAAGTGTCCGAATAACCGCGTTAACTCGTCATAAAGAGTTCGTCCGCTTGTTTGTTCGCGGCCTTAAGATGGGACACCATGCGGACTAGTCGACAACCGGACAATTGCACCATAGCAGTATTGGTCCTACATGACGGCTTGGTGCCCGGGGGAAGCGGAATGGCGCGAACGGGACGGCTAGCGGCTCTTGCCGTCTTCGCGCTCATGAGGACGCCGCTTCAGACCGGGTTGGCCGGGGAGGCAGGCGCGCCTGTTGCGGTCGGCGCGCGCCTTTCGCAAGACGAAAACGGGGCCAAACTGGTGTTCGATCTATCGCGACAGGTGGAGGCGAGCGCCTCGGCCTTGGCCTCGCCGGACCGCATTGTCATCGACCTGCCCGAAGTGAGTTTTCAAGTCGACTCATCAGCTAGCCGAGTGGGCGCGCTGCCCAATGTCTTGCTTGTGAGGGGTTTTCGCTTCGGGCCGCTGACACCCGGCAAGTCCCGAGTTGTTATTGACCTCGAGCGCGCCGCCTGTCCGACCATGGTTTCCTCCAGATCTATCGTCGAAGGTGAACCTGCGGCACGGCTCACGATCGAACTGAAGGCGTGCGATCCGTCGGCCTTCGCAGCACTGGTGCGCTCGTCTGCCATACCAACCACAAACGCACTCCCGGCCGCCGCGCTTTCCCAGCCGGTCATCGTCCTTGATCCAGGTCACGGCGGCCTCGATAGCGGCGCCCGAGGCCTCCGCGGCCTTCAGGAGAAGAGCCTCGTCTTTGACTTCTGCGCTGAACTGAAGCGACAACTCGACAACACTAAACGCTACTCCATTGTAATGACGCGTTACGGCGATCAGTACGTCGATCTCGATGATCGGGTCGCGATCGCTCGCAAGGCGAGCGCCTCTCTGTTCATCTCCGTTCACGCTGACACGCTGAGCGAGGATGCGAACGTAAGCGGTTCGACGGTCTATACTGCTGCTGATCGCGCTTCCGATGCGGAAGCCGCTCGCATAGCGGCTCGCGAAAACGCCGACGGGAGGCGCGCTAGCCCCGCCAGCCGGCCGGGTAAAGCAGACGTGGCGGACATTCTTTTCGATCTCAAGCGTCGGGAAACTCGCACTTACGCCCACATTTTTTCGCGAGGCCTTGTCGAGAGCCTGAAGTCGGCGACGAGGCTCAATCACAATCCCGAACGCTCCGCGGGCTTCGTCGTCCTAAAGGCGCCGGAGTTTCCCTCCATACTTGTGGAGCTCGGCTATCTATCGAACGCCCAGGATGTCAAATCTCTCTCCTCGCCCGAGTGGCAAACCAGGACAGCAGCCGCAACGGTCAGGGAAATCGACGCGTTCTTCGCCGGCCCCGGAAAGGCGGACAACGGTCCATCGGCCGAGAGTGGCGTCGCCTCGTCGGCTGTTCAGGACGCCGCGCCTTTGGCCCATTAAGGCTTGTGCACAAGGGCACTTCGGGCTAATGGCGGGCGAGTTTTCTGGCGCGAAAGGCGTCGATCATAGATTCGCCTTACTCGAGCATGACAGGGTGAATGACGGAATTTGGATTCGATCTGAATCCGGCGGCCTCTAGAAGTCGGCACAACGTCTCGTAGATCCGCGCCTTAAAAGCGCTGGAGTTCAGGTTCGTCTCGGCGCCGCGCGCGCTCGCCGACGGGCGCAATGGAAGGCTCGATCGGGAGATGCGCGGGATCGCTCGGATTATCGGCTTCGTATTTGCGACGGGCACGTTAGTGTTCGTCGCGGCGGCGGCAATCTTCGCCGGCGTCGTATGGAAGTACGAGCAGGACCTCCCCGATTACACTGTACTGAAAAATTACGAGCCGCCGGTTATGACCCGTGTGCACGCGGCGGACGGAAGCCTGCTTGCCGAATACTCGCGCGAGCGACGGCTTTACCTGCCTGCAGACGAGATTCCTGACCTGGTCAAGCATGCCTTCATCTCGGCCGAGGATAAGAATTTCTACAATCATTGGGGAGTCGATCCTGAAGGAATTGTCCGCGCTGGCATGGTTTACATGCAGGGGTCACGTCGCATTCAGGGCGCTTCGACGATCACGCAGCAGGTGGCCAAGAATTTTTTGTTGAATTCAGACCGAACGTTCGATCGTAAGATCCGTGAGATATTACTCAGTTTGCGAATAGAATCGGCCTATTCGAAGGAAAAGATTCTCGAACTCTACCTGAACGAGATCTATCTTGGCCTTTCCAATTATGGTGTCGCCGCCGCGGCGCTCAATTATTTCAATAAATCTGTCCACGAACTGAGCATCGCCGAAGTCGCCTATCTTGCCGCGCTGCCGAAGGAACCGAGTTCGCTCAACCCGTTTCGCGATCATGATCGCGCGGTGGAACGGCGGAACTACGTTATCGGCCGCATGGAGGAAGACCGCTATATTACAGCAAAGCAAGCAAGCGACGCTCGGGCTGAGCCTTTGGTGGTCAATCCGCGCGTGCTGACCCCAAATTCAATTGCCGCGGGATTTTTCGCTGAGGAAGTCAGGCGCGAACTGCAGGAGAGGTACGGGGAGCAGAAGCTTTACGAGGGCGGCCTTTCAGTCCGCACCACGCTCGACCCGAAGGTTCAGCTAATGGCGCGTAAGGCTCTTGTTGACGGTCTCGTACGCTATGACGAGGCGTACGGGTGGCACGGGACGCTCAAGACGATCGACATCGGCCAGGATTGGGGCGTCCCACTGGCCGATATTCCATCTTATAGCGACATCAAGCCGTGGGTCCTCGCAGTGGCGCTTGATGTCAGCAATACGGCCGTGAGAATTGGTCTCCAGCCCGAGCGAGATAAATCGGGCGCGATCGTCGCCAATCGTCGGACAGGCGCAGTCACTGTCGAAGGCGCGCGCTGGACCGGCCGTGGAATAAAGGGCGTGGTCAGGCCGGGTGACGTCTTCTACGTCGAGCCGATCCCAGGCCGCGAAGGCGAATATCGCCTGCGTCAGATCCCGGAAGTGTCTGGTGCCTGTATCGCCATGGATCCATTCACTGGCCGCGTATTGGCCATGGTCGGCGGATTTTCGTTTGACGAATCGGAGTTCAATCGAGCGACGCAAGCACAGCGTCAGCCGGGCTCGTCATTCAAGCCTTTTGTCTACGCCGCGGCGCTCGACAACGGCTACACGCCATCCTCAACTCTTTTGGACGCGCCGATCACGATCGACGACGGCAGTGGCCAGCTATGGACGCCGGCGAACTTCGAAGGAACATCAGGCGGACAACACACGTTGCAATTCGGCGTCGAGCATTCGATCAACCTGATGACGATCAGGTTGGCGCGAGACATCGGCATGCCATTGATCGTCGAATACGCCAAGCGTTTCGGCATCTACGACAACCTGCCGCCGTTCCTTTCCATGTCGATTGGCGCGGGCGAAACCACCGTCCTGCGCATGATCACCGCCTACTCGATGTTTGCAAACGGCGGGAAACGAGTGAAAGCGACGCTAATTGATCGAATCCAGGACCGCTGGGGCAATACGATCTATAAACATGACGAACGGATTTGCGATGGCTGCGACGCCCAGGCATGGAATAATCAGGCTGAGCCGCATTTGGTAGATAAACGCGAGCAGGTGATCGATCCGCTGACCTCCTATCAGGTGACGTCGATTCTTGAGGGCGTCATCCAACGCGGCACCGGCATTGCGATCAAGGAAGTTGGTAAACATCTCGCGGGCAAAACCGGGACAACGAACGACGCGAAGGACCTTTGGTTCGTAGGCTATTCGCCAAACCTCGCGTTCGGCGTGTTCATGGGCTACGACAAGCCGCGTTCTCTTGGTGGCAGCGCACAGGCCGCTCTCTATACCGCGCCTATTTTTCGTGACTTTATGAAAATGGCGCTTAAGGACACGCCCGACACCCCGTTCCGCATTCCGCCTGGAATCAAGCTTATCTCTGTCGACGTTCATTCCGGTATGCGGTCGACCGGTTCGGGTTCGATCATGGAGGCGTTCAAGCCGGGTACCGGGCCGCCAGATTCTTATGGGGGCGGGGGTGGTTGGGGCGAATCCGCTCAGACTTCGTCCCGAAGCGAGCGAGCGATCGGCTCCGGGACAGGCGGGCTCTATTAAAGGGCCTGGAACTGTCCACGACGATCTAGACGTCTGCGCGCTGGGGTCATTTGCTTAATTTCGTTGGTTGGGTCATGCGCGCTGAAGCCGAACAGTTGGTCGAATCGATCAAGCAGTCCGTGGGACTGCTGAGGAGGCATCTTTAACGTCGACGCTGCGCAGCGTCGTCTCGGCGAACTTAATGCGAAATCTGAAGATCCAAGCCTGTGGGCCGAGCCCAACGTCGCCGAGAAGGTGATGCGGGAGCGCACGATGCTGGAAGACCGTCTGAGTTCGCTGTCGAAGCTCGAACGCGATCTTGAGGACGCGGTGACCTTGGTCGAGCTCGGGGAAGCCGAAGGCGACCAGGCGAGTGAAGCAGAAGGGATCGCCGCCTTAAGGGATTTGAGGGCGGAGGGCGAACGACGCCAGCTCGAGGCGCTGCTCTCCGGCGAAGCGGACGCGAATGACACATATCTCGAAGTGCATTCGGGCGCGGGCGGCACGGAGAGCTGCGACTGGGCAAGAATGCTTCTGCGCATGTACATGCGCTGGGCGGAGCGGCGAAAGTTCGACGTCGAGCTGATTGAGGAGACGGACGGAGATGAGGCCGGCATCAAGTCCGCGACCATTGTCGTTAAGGGACACAATTCGCATGGGTGGCTGAAGACCGAGTCAGGCGTCCATCGCTTGGTGCGCATATCCCCGTTCGATTCGAACGCGCGTCGTCACACAAGCTTCGCCTCGGTCTGGGTTTATCCAGTCGTCGATGACCGGATAAAGATCGAGGTCAACGAGAGCGACTGCCGAATTGACACCTACCGGGCTTCCGGCGCAGGCGGCCAGCACGTCAACAAGACCGAGTCCGCAGTTCGCATCACGCATCTGCCGACCGGTATTGTCGTCGCTTGCCAGTCCGAGCGCTCACAGCACAAGAACCGGGCGACCGCCTGGAACATGCTGCGCGCTCGGCTCTATGAGCGAGAGCTCGAAGCGCTTGAAGAGAAGGCCACTGCGGACGCCGCATCTAAGACCGATATTGGGTGGGGCCACCAGATACGCTCGTATGTGCTCCAACCCTATCAAATGGTGAAAGACCTTCGCACCGGGTACGTCTCTGGCGCCCCCGCCGACGTACTTGACGGGGATCTCGACCAGTTCATAGAGGCTTCGTTGGCTCAGCGTCTGTCGGGGCGGACGGTGGCTGTTGAAGACGTCGAATAAGGTCGAGAGCGCGAACCATCCGGGTTTCAAACCTAGGGCGACCGCACCTACGGCCGCGGGTTCGGATTCGCAGTCAAACGATTCAAATAAAAGCAAGTAAACGCTAGTAAATTTGCCAGCGTTTATTAGGTGTTTCGTTCCGGACTTTGATGGGGCATCTTATTGAGGGATTCGAAGGATGCGCTATGGGACAGGTTCTTCATGGAGCGCCACAACAACAGAGGCGGTCCGTCGAGCGATACAACATAGTCATGTCTGGACGGCGCTCGCAGATCAAGGGCTGTTTGCCGTAATGCGAGGTTCGCGTGTGCGGTCATGTCTTCGGCCTTTTGGCGCGGGACATCGCCCGCTGGCCCTGATGGTTTCCGCTGGTTCGTTTGCCTGATCAAGAGAACGAGCTTTGCGCTCCGACTATGCTGCAGGCTTCACGAACCGATCCTCGTGCGTTCGCATCACAACGTAGTCACCCCCGATTCGGTGATCGCCTAATGATCGAGACGCCTGGGCTATCCGGCCTTGGCGCTCCCGTAGATGGAGTCATCGCGCATAACGGCGAAGGCGATCCTTGCGAGCTTATTGGCGATCGCTACCGCGACAAGCTTGAATGGTTTGGTTTCCATAAGCTTCGCCGCCCACATTCTTAGCCCATCCTGATGGGCCTTTCGGTGGAAGAGGACAGCATGGGCGCCGACGGCCAACAGCTTGCGGAGATATCGGTTTCCCATTTTTGACACGCGTCCGAGGCGCTCCTTACCGCCAGACGAGTTCTGTCTCGGCGCCAATCCGAGGAACGCTGCGAACTCTCGTGGGCCAGAGAAGGCCCCGACATCCTGGACGCTCGCAGCGATCGCAGAGGCCGTTATAGGGCCGATCCCAGGAACGCTCATCAGACGTCGGGCGTTCGCGTCGGTCTTCACCAGTTCGATGATGGCGCGGTCGCTCACGGCGATCTCCTCGTTGAGCGCCTGCAGCTCACGGATAGTCGGCGCAAGCGCGTCCCGTACGCAGAGCGGGATGGAGCTATCCCCCTCCAAAATCGCTGCTGCCAACGCGTAGGCTCCATTCGATCCCTGGGCGGCAATAATGCAGACTTCCGCCAGATGGCCACGCAACGCGTTGACGAGTTATGTGCGTTGAGACACCAGAAGTTCACGCACTTTGTGAAACATGAGTATGGCTTGGTTGCTGACTGATCGTATCGGCACGAACCGCATCGAAGGTCGAGTGACGGCTTCGCAAATCGCTGCCGCATCAGCGGCATCATCCTTTTGCCGGCGAACATAAGCCTTGACGTAATTGGGCGGCATCAGCCGGGCGTTGTGACCGAGTTTGACCAATTCGCGAGCCCAATGATGGGCTGAACCGCAGGCTTCTAAACCTATGACGCAGGGCGGAAGAGAGCCGAAGAAAGAGAGCACGTCCTTGCGGCGCAAGGCGGAGGTTATGACGATCCTCCCGTCAATACCCACCGCATGAATCTGGAACGTGTTTCGCCAGATCGAGGCCAACCGTCGTTACCGAGTTCAAGTTAACCTTAGCCTTGCCCATTTGCGTCGCTCCTTTGAAGATATTCGACAACGCCAACCTGCCACGCCTCTATCATCGGGAGGATCGGTGCGAGCGGCGTCCACACCATCAAGAGAGCCTGAGGGCTCTGGCCAGGCGCCACGACCAACTGCGAGCCCATCTGCAAAACTTCGTCGACGCCGATAATGTCGCGCGGAGACTCAAGACCCTCAAAGGCCTCTCTCCGTACGAGTTTGTCTACAAAGCCTGGGATTTTGGGGACAAGTTTCGGGGTTGGGAGAATTCGCCCTCGATAGGAATTTACAATCGATTACAGTCCGCAGCTTCTTGCTCGCAATCTAGGCCCGGTACCCTCTGACGCGCTAGGCCGCGGGCAAGGCCCGACTTCAAGTGCGCGGCGGACTGCTGGCCAGCGTGGCAACATTCGCTTCAACACGTCGTCGCAGTCGACAAAATGGTGCTTACCAGGACGCTCTCAGCAGGCTCTTCCTAACTGACTACGCCCAATAGCTAGCGCAATAAGAGCCGATGAGTGCGTACGCGGCCGACTATTAAACCTGCTTCTCGATCATTTGCGCCAGAGTGACGGCCCGCTCCTCCGGAACGTGGCCGATGACCATATGACTGCGTCCGTTACGCGACCACCAGGCGAGTGACAAATCGCCGCGCCTCTCTGATTGGGTCGACGCGTCCGGGCGCGCCGTTGGCGAGGATGCAAAGCAGGACTGGAGCGCCCAAGGAATCGACATAGGCAAGGACGCCCATCGGTGAGCCTCCGTATGAAAGCATGAACGCCCACGTGAATCTCAGGCCCGGCAAGGCCACATTCTCAGGCGTAAGGGTCGCGCCCACCATAGCGCCAACCGCCTTTAGCTCGGCCGCCTGTTGCGCGCTGTCCGGCGTCAACGGACTGAAAGTCTCGTTCGTGTAAAGATGCGTGTATTCGGCGATCGCCGTGCGCCAATCCTCCCGCCCGTCGAACAGCCCAAGGGTCGATGCAGCCCATAGCGCGACGCCCGCCGCGAGCGCCCCAAGGACAAGGCCGGCCGCCAGCTCTCGGAAAGCAACTCCAGCAAAGCGCCTTCGCGGCCACCAAATCGCCTCGCCAGCGGGAAGCGCGGCCCGCAGACGAGCGAGCGGAGCTAGCTCGAGCAGGGCGCCAAAAGAGGTGGCAAGCGGCACGCTGGTTTGCCGCAGCTCTTCATAACGCTGGCGCAACCCGTCGTCCGCCGCCAGACGCGCCAAAAGAGCCGTTCTGCGGTCTTCGTCGAGCTCATTGTCGATCAACGCGACAAGTTCGGCGTCATGGTCGGACATAATGTGGTTGCCTAAACCCTCCTATTTCAGCTTGGCCAACGCCGCCCGCCCGGCCGCTAGCCTACTCATGATCGTGCCGATCGGCACTCCAAGGGCCGTCGCCGCCTCAGCGTAACTGTACCCCTCGGCATACACCAACAGAATTGTCTCGCATTGTGCCTCTGGCAGCCGACGGATCGCTCTTAACACCGTAGCCGCGCTAATATTCGTTTCCATTTCGCGGACGCCGTCGCTAATCAGCGCGTCCTCCGCGTCGACGAAACCACCGCCTTCACCAATTCGTTGCGATCGTATCTCGTTAAGCCAGATCGAGCGAAGAATTGCGAACAGCCACCGGTCAATGCGTGTTCCCGGGATAAATTGATCGGCGCGCTCGATGGCGCGCAGGCAGGTCGCCTGCACGAGGTCGTCAGCTGCATCACGCACCTTCGACAAGACGAGCGCATATCGCCAAAGGCGCGCGAGGGAAGACTGCAGCCCGGCCCGCATTGTCGGCTCGCTTCGCTCATGGCCCCGCTAGAGTTCACCGATCGCTCTATTAGAACATGATCGCCGCAGGCGCGAGAAGCGAAACCAGCTATTTTTGTTAGTCGGCCCGAGGACGAACAACGGCTGGGTGAATAAATGGTCGACTCAACGTGTTTCATCAGCCCCGACCTATTCGAAGGAACGGAGCAATGCGCGCTTTTCTACAAGACGACTGGCGAGAGCGCTGGAGCTTTCTTTCGATGCTCCATTGTGGATTGGTGATCACTGGCTTGACGCTTGCCTCGGCCGCCTTCACGGCTGGCGGAGGTGGGGGCGGTGGAGAAGGCGGAGGGGGCGGAGGAGGCGGCGGCTCAACCGCCGATGCCTCGCGCGTTATGGGAGGCGATCGCGGGGCTGGCGCTCATAAGATGAACGGGCCGGACCTCACGACCTGCGCGCCCGGAATGGTCTGGGACACCAAGCATCGTAAGTGTCTCATGAGACACAGCGGCGTCCTGCCAGACCCTCGTCTCGCTGAGTACGCCTATGCGCTCGCCAAGGCCGACCGCTATCAGGAAGCGATCGATGTCCTTGATCTTCTAAACAATCCGAACACTCCGCGCGGGCTCAACTATCGTGGTTATGCGACCCGAAAGCTGGGACGCACCGACGAAGGGATTGGATACTATCTCAAGTCAGTTACGCTCGATCCAAACTACCCGCAGGTGCGCGAGTACCTTGGGGAGGCCTATGTCATCGAGGGCAACTATGAGCTCGCCCGAGAGCAATTGTCGACGATCGAGAAGCTTTGTGGTAAGGACTGCGAGTATTACGAGGATTTGGCCGAGGTGCTGGCGGGGGCGCACGCGCTCTAGTTTGGACTTGGCTGCCGCGCGCCAGGGCGGCGCGCCGGCTCTGCGGAGGAGCCACGATGTCGCAGGCGCAATATACCCGCGGAGGGTCACGCCTCCGGTCGAGGCGTGTGCTTTTGACGCTGACCTCAATTTTCTTGTCCGGTGGGTTGGTCCGCTCGGTCTGCTTGCCCGGGCGATGCTGGCCTACGTTTTTATCGTCGAGGGCGCCCGGAAGATCGCGGGTTATTCCGGCGTCGCAGGCTATATGCAGGCCCATGGGTTGACGGCCGGCTGCTGCCGCTGGTTATTCTGACTGAACTCGGCGGCGGCCTGCTGGTGCTCTTCGGCTTGAAGACGCGGTGGGCGGCGATCGCGCTTTTTGGCTTTTGCTTGCTGACGGCGCTGTTCTTCCACACGGGCGCTGATCGGGCGATCCAACTTCAGAAAAAAACGTCGCTATGGCCGGGGGCTACCTCGCTCTGGCGCTTCTTGGCCCTGGCACCTGGTCGCTGGACGCGTGGCGCGCCCGCGCCGTCTAGCGAAGCAGAGCGGAGGGCGCTAGACTGATCGCTGCGAGCGAATCGATTGATTTCGGTCCCGCCGCGCCCATATCGTAAGGCCGAGGGCCTCGAAGCGGCCTGAGTCGATCCCGTTCCCCGCGGCGTTTTGAGCGGTGCGGTCCTCCTTGCCGCGGCCTCAGCGCACGGCCTATAGACAACTTCTCGCCTTTTCCGCAGTGTCTTCCTTTCGAAGGTCCCGAATGTCGACCGTCGACGTCAAGCCGACCAGCAACCGCAAGCCAGCCGGCAAGGCCGAGACGCCGAATGAGCCGTTCAAGCAGGCGCTCGCCTCTTGCACCCGCGCTCTGGCCCGTCAACCCGGGCTCGAAGTCGCGTTCTCGGCGGACAAGCCCTCGCTCATCACCTCGCCGGAGGGCGCCAAAGCGCGACTGCCCGAGCCGCCGCGCAAGCCGAATCCGCGCGAGGCCGCGGTCGTCCGGGGCCTCGCCGATTCGTTCGCCCTGCGGCTCGCTTGTCATAGCGACGCGATTCACCGGCGCCTCGCGCCGCAGAGTCCGCCGGCGCGCGCGCTGTTTGACGCGGTCGAGCAGGCGCGGGTTGAAGCGATCGGCTCGCGCCGCATGCAGGGCGTGGCGTCGAACATCACCGCTATGCTCGACGACCGCTACCACCGCAGCCCGTTCGCAGAGGCGCGCACTCGCGAGGAAGCGCCATTGGAGGAAGCGGTCGCGATGCTCGCGCGCGAGCGCATGACGGGACTCGAGCCCCCGCGCGGCGCGGCGCGTCTCGTTGAGCTCTGGCGTCCCTTTATCGAAGAGAAGGCCGGCGCTGACCTTGATCAACTCGGTGACGCTCTGCTCGATCAACGCGCCTATGCGAGGCTAGTGCGCAAAGTCCTATCTTCCTTGGGGCTCGCAAACGACGCCGACGCTGACGGCGAGGAGTCCGACGAGGAGACGGAAGACAACGCGCCGCCCGACCAGCCTGATGAAACCGAAGGCGAGGGCGAAGACCAGTCAACGCAAGATTCAATGCAGCGCGAAGCGGCCGATGAGACGACCGACGATGCCGACGATGGCGCGATCGACACGGTAGAGGCGCCGTCGTCGGAACTCGAGGACGAAAGTGAGGCAGGCGACGCTGAGGAGGCGGCGGAGACGCGCCCCCCGCAGCCTCAAGCCCCTGAGCGTCGCGGTCCCGACTACAAGGCCTATACCACTCGCTTCGACGAAATAATCGACGCGGAGGAATTGTGTGACGCGGATGAATTGCAGCGCTTGCGTGACTACCTCGACAAGCAATTGCAGAACCTCCATTCGGTCGTCGCTCGACTGGCCAACCGGCTGCAACGACGGCTGATGGCGCAGCAGAGCCGTTCGTGGGAGTTCGATCTCGAAGAGGGCGTTCTCGACACTGCGCGCTTGCCGCGTGTGATCATCGATTCGCAGCAGCCTCTGTCCTTCAAGCAGGAGAAGGACATGGCGTTTCGCGACACCACGGTGACTCTGCTCATAGACAATTCCGGCTCGATGCGCGGCCGCCCGATCACGGTCGCGGCGACCTGCGCCGACATTCTCGCCCGCACGCTCGAGCGCTGCGGCGTCAAGGTGGAGATCCTAGGCTTCACCACCCGCGCCTGGAAGGGCGGACAGTCGCGCGAGTCCTGGCTCCAGGCGGGGAAGCCCGCCAATCCAGGTCGGCTCAACGACTTGCGCCATCTCATCTACAAGTCAGCAGACGCGCCGTGGCGGCGCGCGCGCAAGAACCTCGGGCTGATGATGCGCGAGGGTTTGCTCAAGGAGAATATCGACGGCGAAGCGCTCGACTGGGCGCACCAACGTCTTCTTGGCCGTCCCGAGCAGCGCAAGATCTTGATGATGATCTCCGACGGAGCGCCTGTTGACGATTCAACGCTTTCCGTGAACCCCGGCAACTATCTCGAGCGCCACTTGCGTTACGTAATCGAGGAGATTGAGACTCGCTCACCGGTCGAACTCATCGCCATCGGCATCGGTCATGACGTGACGCGGTACTATCGGCGCGCCGTGACGATCGTCGACGCCGAGGAGCTCGGCGGCGCCATGACGGAGAAATTGGCTGAGCTCTTCGATGAGAATGCTACGAAAACCGAACCGGCCAAGCCGGTCCGGTCGCCGAAGCGAGGTCGGAAGGCGGCCTGACAGGCTGTTGCGGCGAAGTCTTGGATAGGTTCTGGGGCCCTTATCTATGGGCTATGAGCGCTACAAGTCGCCACCGCGTCCGGTCTTCCTCACCTTCTCCTCAAGCCGATCTGTTCACTGCGCTCAACGGCCTACCGGAGGGTTTTTGCTATCGTCCGAACGTCCTCTCCCCGATGAAGAGGGCCCGCTTGTGCGTGAGCTTGCCAACCTCCCGTTCAGGCCGTTCGACTTTCATGGGTATCTGGCCACTCGCCAAGTGGTGAGCTTCGGATACCGCTATGACTACGACCGTCGTGCTGTCGTTGAGGCTTCGCCGTTTCCGTCCTTTCTCGTCTTCCTGCGGAATAAGATTGCCGCAATATTTTACCGATCGGCGGAGATCTTCCGCCAAGTGCTGATCAACGAGTATCGGCCTGGCGCGGGAATTGGGTGGCATCACGACAAGGCACAGTTCGATGAGGTCGTCGGCGTGTCGCTGCTTGCCCCGTGCGTCCTGCGTTTTCGCCAGAAGGCCGGTGAGACTTGGGACCGAGCGTCGATCACGGTCGAGCCATGCTCGGTTTATCTTCTTTCGGGGCCCGCCCGCACCGCGTGGGAGCACAGCATTCCCGCGTTCGATCACCTTCGTTATTCAATCACCTTGCGGACGCTCGTTGCAAAGGCTCCTTCTGGAGAGGAGGGCACGTAACGGCTCCGTCCTATTAGACCTCCGCAGCTTCCGCCTTCATCGCGAAAAAGCCACAGGGTCAGTGACAGAACTGCGCGCACGAGAATGCCGGTCGTGACCGACGCGCAAAGGTGAAATCCCTCTCGCCGGACGAAAATGTCACGCGGAAGCCTGCCGAGTCCCAGCCGCGCGATCCATGGCCACACTACGCTGACTACCGCAATATACGACATCAGCGATGATCCGTGTGCGCGGCATTGTGGATCTCTCGCGACCAATCATTGAGGATGGAGATTGAGACCGACCCTCTTATTTACGAACTGTAACGTGTATGCGCTCTTGTAGTCTGTGTGCTTGTCGACGATTCCGATCGCAACCATTTTGTCGAAGAAATCTTGCCACCGCGCGTCGGTCATCGCGCCAATCCCGAGCGTGAGCGTATCGCCAGAATCAACGACGCCGTGTTTTTTCAACTCTCCGATCGAGAAGGCGATCTGATCGTCGGTGATGTCGGGGTTCTGCGCCTTGATCATCGCATTGGCCTTGGCGTTATCGCCGTAGAGATAATCGTACCAGCCGATTGCTGAGGCGTCGACGAAACGCTGCACCAAATCAGGCTTCTTCTCGATGAGATCGCGGCGAGTCTCAATCAGGGTCGAGTACGTCGAGTAGCCGTAGTCCGAGAGCAGGAAGATGTTGGGCTTGAAACCGCCCTGTTTTTCGATTTCATACGGCTCGGAAGTGACATAGCCCTGCTGGACAGCCATCTTGTTGTGGATGAATGGAGCCGAGTTGAAATTATACGGCCTGACCGCCTCATCCTTGAATCCGTAGACGAGTCTCAGCCAAGCGTAGAAGGTGTTGATCGAGCCGGCGCCAAGATAAACGGAATTAGATTTTGGCAGATCCTCCCATTTGTCCAGGCCGACGCCCGGGTGCGACATCAGGATCTGCGGCGACTTCTGAAACTCGGCGGCGACCGCCACGAGAGGCAGTTTGCTTTCTGCGCTCATGAAATCGCCGATCAGGTCGCCGCCCATGAAGAAATCAATCCTGCCGAAGAGCAGCATCAACGCCCCATTCGTCTGCGGGCCGCCGGGTATGACGGTGACGTCAAGTCCGTATTTGGCGTAGGTGCCATCGGCCACGGCCTGAAAGAAGCCGCCCGCTTCCGGATCAGCGAGCCAGTTGGTGGCGAATTTCACCTTCTCGAGCGCAAAGGAGGGCTCGGCCAAGCCAACCCAGGCCGCCAACGCCGCCAGCATCGCCAAACGCATTCGACTACTTCGGCCCATGGCTCCTCCCCAGCTGTTGCGGCACGGATCTGGGCTCGCTCTCATCCGGGTGTTGCCTCCATCCCACGAGCCGCATCGCCAGCTTGGGAAATATAATAGGACGTTAGATCGGACACAAACGCGGCGTCTTCGCTCCGCAAATAAGACGTTTCGACGTGATACGAGAGAAATTCGCGCACTGTGATCGATAGGACGCCGAGTCGCACGGCGCGCGCCCGATCTCATTCTCAACTGCGACGCCAGTCGGATCTCACCGCTGCGCGCACTGGTCGGAGCTCGGCTAATCCTGCAAGACGGCTTGTTCCTTGAGATCGCCGAAGTGGAGCCATTCTTCATATCGCCGTTTCAGCTGCGTTCCGCGCGCGCTGACTGGAAGCCCGTGATCAAGCATGATCAAGTGTCGAAGCGTGGCCTTGAACGATCGCAAGCCTCCTGCAGTCCAAGCGCAGGTTCAACTGCTAACGCTCTGAGCGTCGTCAATCTCGCGCTTGCGTGGAACGGATCCGAGTTTACCGCTCGGTCACAACTTTTCGCGCGCTTTTGGAAGAAACAGGTCCGACTTCAGTTCAACCGGCTCGGTCTCACCGCCCCGCCCAAATGATTCGCCATTTTCTTTCGCGTTTTGTAAGATTCAATGGGCTTGCGGCGACTTTTTCCTTCCGCAATCCACTTTTTCCGTTCGACCACGTCGGAACCCCATCCGCGCGTCGGGTAGCGTCAGGAAAACAATGGCCGCGCTCACCTTCCCAAATCGTAATGTTTCTGATTTCTGCAAGCAGATACATTAAAAGTCGTTGTCGAGCCGGGCGCGCATTCGCTCGACCGGTTCGCTGGCAGCGAGCGGAAGCAGAAGCCGCTCACGACGATTGATCGTCTAGGCTTAGTTCGGCGGCGACGCGCCATTAGGCCCCATTGCAAGACGGCGACAAAGTCTCCAGATGGTCCTAGCGTAGCTGACCGTGTCGGCGCGGACGCGATGAGAAGAAGGTCAAGGCCATGAGCCATCTCACCTATACGATCGTCGAGCACGACGGGGGTTGGGCCTATAAAGTTGGCGACGTCTTCTCTGAGACGTTTCCCACCCGCCAAGCGGCTCACGCTGCCGCAGAACGAGCAGCGCAGGAACAGCGAGCGCCAGGGGAGAGCGTCCCGATCGAGTATGAGGACAGCGCCGGCCGTTGGCACGAGGAAGACGAAAAGGGAGGCGATCGACCTGACACTGAGGTCAAGGACTAAGGGTAGACGTACAAGACGCTATTTAGCGGCGCGAATGCCCGAGTTCGTCTCACCGTGGCGTAATATCGACCAATCGCTCGATTGAGCGCAGCTCGTTCACAAAACTTGCGTAGCCCGAGCGCTTTTCTTCCTCGTCCTGCAAGCGCAACAACGCGGAAGGATGGATCGTCATCAAGACGCGCAGTCCTTTGTCTATGCTGAGAAGCGAACCCCGATTGCTCTGGACCGGAATCGCTCGACCGGTCAAACCCCGCGCAGCGGTGGCTCCAAGAGCAACAATAAGGCGCGGGCTTATCGCCTCGATCTCCTCGAATAACCAACGCCGGCATATCTTGATCTCGTTAGCGTTCGGACGTTTGTGAAGCCGTCGTTTTCCCCGCGGCTCAAACTTGAAATGCTTAACGGCGTTCGTCACATATAGGCGTTTGCGGTCGACGCCCGCCTCACGGAGCGCTTTGTCCAAGAGAAGCCCGGCCGGGCCGACGAACGGGCGGCCCTCACGGTCTTCCTGATCCCCAGGCTGCTCGCCGACCAACATAATCTCTGCGTCCTGCGGACCCTCCCCGAATACGGTTTGGGTCGCGTCTCTCCACAGAGGACATGCCTGACAGGAGGCGGCCTCGCGACGCAAGCTCTCGATTTTACTGTTCGGCCCGTCGTTAACCACGCGGACACTCACGGCCGGACGAAATACTCGACGAGAATCCAGGCAAGGATCGCCAATGCCACGCTGCCGATGAGCACGTAGCGAACATTATTTCCTGTAGAGCCGGCTCGCACGGCAGTCTTGTTGTCTTCGGTTATGACTGGACGTTCGTGCGCGTTCATTGAACGCTCCTTAGTTGCGCGGATCGTTGGAACTCGACCGCAACCAGCAGGCTCGCCGCCAGCGCGAGAATCCTCAAATTACGCGCGCTGAGCAGCGCCCAGTGTGCGAGAACTCCGGACCGGTTGAAACGTTCCGTGCACGGATGCTGTCCGCCCACCTCTCATAAGCTCAGGTTTTCGGTTGGGCGCTAGGGCGGACGCTTCTACTCGCCACGAGCGCTCCCGCTAGCGCCGTCCAGCCCGTCTGATGAGAGGCGCCGAGACCCTCGCCGGTCTCGCCGTGGAAGTACTCATAGAAGAGAAGCGAATCTCGCCACGTCGGATCGTTCTGGAAGCGCGGGTTTGCTCCATGCGCCGGGCGCCGACCGTTCGCGTCGAGCAGAAACAGACTCGAAAGACGGCGCTCGAGTTCCGCGGCGACCTCATGCAGATTTGCCTTTTTGCCCGATCCGGTCGGCAGTTCGACCGTCAAATCATCGCCGAAGAAGTTGTGGAGATGCCTGAGCGACTCGATCGCGAGGAAGTTGAGGGGAAACCACACTGGCCCTCGCCAGTTGGAATTGCCGCCGAAGAGGCCGGAGTGGGACTCTCCCGGTTCGTAGTCGAGCCGGCAGGTGCGACCGTCGAAATCGAGAACCAAGGGGTGTTCCTGGTGGTAGCGCGAGAGCGATCTCAACCCGTAGGGCGACAGAAACTCGGTCTCGTCGAGCATACGAGCCAGGATGCGCTGGAAGCGAGACTTCTCGACGAGCGAGATCAGACCGGACCGGCCGCTTGAGGGGAGGTAGTAGAGATGGCTTTTCGTCCGCAGTTTATGCTCAAGGTACCAGAGCGCCCGTTCCCGAAACATAGGCAATCGCTGCCATAAGGAGGGGTCCAGCTCCACGGCGGCGAAGACCGGAAGAAGGCCCACCATCGAACGCGCCCGCACCGTGATCGAGGAGCCATCCTTCGTACGCAACCGATCGTAGAAAAATCCATCCTGCTCGTCCCACAAGTTGTCCATGGCGGCGGCGATCAACGCGAAGTGCTCGAAGAATTTGATGGCGACGTCCTCGTAGACCGGGTTGCGATTGGCGAGCAGCAACGCCATCTCAAGCATGTTGAGGCAGAACTTCGCCATCCAGGCGGTGCCGTCCGACTGTTCAAGGACTTCGCCCGGGAGCATCACTGAGCGATCGAACGGGCCGATATTGTCGAGTCCTAGAAAACCGCCTTCGAAAACATTATCTCCTCGCGCGTCCTCGCGGTTGACCCACCACGTGAAGTTGATCAACAGCTTGTTGAAGACGCGTGCGAGGAAATCGAAATCCTTAGCCCCGTCGATGCGAAACACCGCCAGCGCGGCCCATGCCTGAACCGGCGGATTCACGTCGCTGAAGTTCCATTCGTACGCGGGCAGCTGGCCGTTCGGGTGCATGTACCATTCGCGCGCAAGCAGCAGCAGCTGATTCTTCGCCATTCCCGGGTCGGTATGGGCGAGAACCACGCTGTGAAAAGCGAGATCCCACGAAGCATACCAGGGGTATTCCCACTTATCCGGCATCGCGACGATATGGTGGTTGCTGAGGTGGCGCCATTCCGAGTTACGGCCGGATTTCCGGGCTTCAGGGGGGGGCACCTTGTCGCCCACCAGCCAACGCGGGACATCATAGTTATAGAATTGCAGGCTCCAGCTCATTCCCGCGAAGGCTTGCCGCATCACCATCGCTTCCTCGTCGCTTGTCCCTTGCGGGCGTAGCGCGGCGTAATATTCGTCGGCTTCGCGACTTCGGTCGGCGTGCGTTTGTGCGAAGGCTTCTCCGAGATCCATTGTCCGGCCGGGCGTGTCGCGCGCCAGCCGGAGCCTGATCTCAACAGTCTCTCCGGGTCCGACCGTGACGCGATGCCAGAAGGCCATCTTCGTCCCGCGCTGGTCGGGATTGACGGTCGCCGCGCCATTGACCACGTGGTCGTTGACGCCATCCTTGGGGTATGGCGTTGAAGCGGCGCCATTAAAGACTTTCGGGATGTTGGTCTCGTTGTCGCAAAACAAAAGCGTGGGCGGACGCCCGGTGGGATCGGGGCCTGCGGCAAGCCTCCAAGCGCCGAGCTTCTCATCCTCAGCCGTCACCACCGAGCCTGTCTCGTTGGGAGCCGCGCGAATCACAGGTTTGGCGAGGCCGTCTTCCCAGGACCAACGGTTGCGGAACCAGAGCGTCGGCAGGATATGAAGCTCGGCGGGATCTGGCCCAGCGTTGCGCGCGGTAATGCGAATTAAGACATCATCCTCAGCTGCCTTGGCGTAATCCGCCGTGACTTGCCAGTATCGATCGCCCTCAAACACGCCAGTGTCGAGAAGCTCAAATTCCGGCTGCTCGCGTGTGCGCTTCGCGTTCTCCTGCCTCAGGCGCGCATAGGGAAATTCCGCTTGCGGATAGTGATAGCGCCAGCGCAGCCAGGAGTAGGTGGGCGTCGCGTCGAGAGACCACCAATATTCCTTCGCGTCCTCGCCATGATTGCCTTCCGGCCCGCTGAGGCCGAAGATACGCTCCTTCAGGATGGGGTCGCGCCCGTTCCAAAACGAGAGAGCGAAACAGAGACGCTGCTCGCGATCGCTGAGGCCCGCCAAGCCGTCCTCGCTCCAGCGGTAGGCGCGTGAGAGCGCGTGATCGAACGGAAAATATCGCCAGGCGTCGCCGTCGGCGCTGTAGTCCTCGCGCACGGTGCCCCACGCGCGTTCGGCGAGGTAGGGCCCAATGAGCTTCCAATCGCCCCCAGCCGCGGCGGCCGATCCCTTCGCGAGCCGGGCGTGCTCAGCGGAGAGGGGCGCTTTTTGTTGATTATCGCTGCTCAAGGTGGGCGCATCCTAGCATCGGTCTTCATTCTCGATGCAAGGGGCGCAACGATGCGCCAAGTCCCCCGCGACGACAGAAACGCGCAACGGTCGGAAGCTCAATCTGCTCGGCGGTCTATTTACCGACTGGCTTTTCGAGATGACCGCCGAACTGGAAGCGCATCGCGGAGAGGAGCTTATTCTGGTAGTCGGCTTCGCCGCGCGAAAAAAACCTTTCGTAGAGGGCCGTGCTCAGCACCGGCACCGGCACCCCCTCGTCGATCGCCGCCTTAATCGTCCACCGGCCTTCTCCAGAATCGGAGACGCGCCCGGAGAACTTCGCCAGCTCTGAGTCTTCAGCCAGCGCTGTGGCCGTCAGGTCGAGAAGCCAAGAAGCGATCACGCTTCCGCGCCGCCAGACCTCCGCGACGTCCGGTAGATTGAGGTCGTATTTGTAGTGGTCCGGATTCCGGAGCGGCGTCGTCTCCGCGTCGATTGCGTGTGTCTTCATGCCGACATTCGCAGCGCGCAGGATGTCCAGCCCTTCCGCATACGCGGCCATAATGCCGTATTCGATGCCGTTATGAACCATCTTGACGAAATGTCCGGCGCCGTTCGGCCCGCAATGGAGATAGCCGAGCTCGGCCGATGTGGCCTCGCCCTTGCGTCCTTGCGTTCGCGAAATTGTGCCTGAGCCTGGCGCGAGCGTTTTAAAGATCGGATCGAGACGCTTCACCTCGTGCTCGGGGCCACCGATCATCATGCAATACCCGCGCTCAAGCCCCCAGACGCCGCCGCTGGTGCCGACGTCGACATAGTTGACGCCTTTCGACATGAGTTCATGAGCGCGGCGGATATCGTCGACATAGTAGGAATTGCCGCCGTCAATGATCGTGTCCCCAGCCTCCAGCGCCGGCAATAGATCGGCGATGGTCTGGTCGACGACGGCGGCGGGGACCATGAGCCACACCGCGCGCGGTTTCTCCAGCTTCTTGACCAGGTCGGCAAGCGAGGAGCTCCCGAGCGCCTTTTCGTCGACCAATTCCTCGACAGCCTTGGGAGACATATCGAAGACCACACATTCATGGCCGTTTGTGAGGAGCCTCCGGACCATGTTCGCGCCCATTCGTCCGAGTCCGACCATTCCAAGCTGCATGTGCGTTTCCTTCAGACGAGTGATTGGTCCAATCGCGTTAGGATCGTTTCGACCTTACCTTTGTGCGCAGCTTCGTAGCAACCGGAGGACTTAATTGGACGGACGGCAATTCGGATTTCGGCGCGTCCTCCCACATCAGAAATCCGCCTCTGAATGCATTCGCGTTGTCCCCCAGCCTGCACCCCGGGGGCAGCTCCCTAAGAATCTTCGCGTTGCCGCCGCCAAGTACGATATCGTCTGGTTCGAGTGCGGCGACCAGTCTGTCAACGACGTCGAAAACGTGCTTCCGCCATCTCTTCTTGCCCAGCCTGTCCAGCCCTCGCGCGCCGACATAGTCCTCATAAGTTGCTTTCTTGTAAGGCAGATGACCAAGCTCCATTGGCTCCACAACTCCGTCCACGATCAGCGTCGAGCCGAGCCCAGTTCCGAGCCCGAGGAACAACATCTTGCCTTTATTGTAGCTGCCCAGCGCCTGCATGGCCGCATCATTGAGGACCTTGGCTGGCCGCCCGAACCCGGCCTTGAAGTCGAACCCCATCCAGCCCGGCCCCAGATTCTTCGGATCTGCGACGGGCCGATTATGCAGGACCGGGCCTGGATAACCCATTGACACGACGTCGTAGGCCCATCCGTCGGCGAGCTTCCGGACTTCAGGGACCATCTGCTCAGCCGTCATCTTAGGTCCGGAAACAAACTCCCTTTTGTCGTTGTGCCCGGTTGCGAGGATTTTGACATGGGTGCCTCCCACATCGATGACCAATACGTTCATGGATCGCCCCGTCGTGCGGCGCCTATCGTTGCGAGCACCGCGCTCGCGACGGAACATGCCTTAGCTCAACGCGTTGCGCTAGCCCTGCGCGGCATAGCGCCGCTGCGCCGAGCGGCGATACGACCACTTAATTTGGTTGAATTGCCAGAGCTGGAATGGGCGCGAATCGGGACTACTTTCGCACCGGATTTCGGCAGGGCTCGTTAAGTTGTTGGTCGGAGTGAGAGGATTCGAACCTCCGACCCCATCGTCCCGAACGATGTGCGCTACCAGGCTGCGCTACACTCCGACGCCGCGGCCTATTTAAGACCAGCAACGGGCCTTATAGGGACGCAGGGCATGCGGCGCAAGCGTTGCTTTGCTCGGGCCGCCGTCCGGACCCAAAGACCGCCAGTGCTTCCCCCGGAGCGCTCCAATGACAACCTCGAATCTCGAGACCAACCGGTTTGAGGGCGCTAGGCGGTTTAAGCGGGCGGCCCTGCAGTTTTCTGTTTCTGCCTCATCGTCGCGCTGCTCCGCTCTGTTCGCCGGCGTGAACGCGCTCAACTTCACCACCAAGACCTGGGTGACGATCCTACTCGTCGCGTCTTATGACCTGTTCTTCATTATACGGCCATCGTGTCGTTCACGCATGTGATGTTCTTCGGCGTCGGCACCTACGGCGTTAGTCTCCCGCTCTATGCGGTAGTCACGAACTGGAGCGCGCTTGTGATAAGGTTTCATCGCCGCGGCGGCGCTGGCTCTGGCGATCGGCTCTTCTCGCTCCGCGTGCAGCCGATTTTCTTCGCCATGGCGACGCCGGCGGTCGCTTATGCCCTTCAACCTTAGCGAGGACGGCCGCTCATTCAAGCTTCCCGAGACGTTGCAGCTAGGCTGGTCCAGGACAAGGCCCTCGGCGTCCTGATCAGCGGCAAGATTTGATTTACTATCTTAGCTCCGCCGTCCTCGCGGCCGCCTTCCTGCTGTTGCTGAGGCTGGCGAACTCGCCCTTCGGCCACGTCTAAGGCTAACCGCGAGAACCCGTTTCGCGCCGAAGCGCTAGGCTACCGCACCGTCTTGCATCGCACGTTCCCACGAGTTGATGAACCCTCTCGAGTTTGGAGCGCCTTCCGCCTTGTGCGACAGGTCGATTGTGATAGATTCCGCTGGCCTGCGACCGGGGTTGGAATGGCGAAGATTCTAATTGTCGACGACGAACCGTTGATTACCGCGCTGCTTGAGGATTGGCTGTCAGAACTAGGGCACGACGTGGTTGGCCCGGCGCACAATCTGGCCAAGGCTTTGGAATTGGCCAAGAGCGAAATCGACGCGGCGATCGTCGATGTGTCGCTTGGCAAGGACAATGCATATCCACTCGTCGAGGCCTTGATGGCCCGCGGCCTGCCGTTCGCGCTGGCGACGGGCCATGGGCAAGACGGCATAGATCCGAGATACCGCACACAGTCGACGCTGAGGAAACCATTCGATTTTGCCGCATTCCAGCGCACCATCGATGACATTATGGCCCGAAGCAGCGCGAGCACGTGAAGGTCTGAGCCGCAAGAGATTTCGATATCGGGCGGAGTTCGCGCTCTGACAGCTCGTTGAGCGGGCTGGCCAGTGCCGCCGAGAATCTCACGCAGCTCGTTGGCGTCATCCGCTCCAGTATCGCGATGACGTCGAGCGCGTTGGCGGCAATATTGCGCCCGTGTACGTAATCGAAGCCCTTGGTCGAGCCAGCGCAACGGTTGAATGTGACGCGAGGCGAATCCCGTCGATGAACGGCGCGCCCTTGTTGCAATGCCGCTTTTAACGAGCGGCTCAAGCTGCGCCTTGTCGATGGAGAAGCTGCCTCCACGAACGAGGCACCGAGTCCGATCGTCATGCTAACCAGTTCGAACGTCTAGATGATCGCGTCCGCGGCTTTGCGTCAACGAGCCGCGCGAGGCGATCACATTGACTCCCTAATGCGCGGCCATGTGTCAGAAAGCCGGTACCCTGAGGGGCACGGATCGGCCGGGTCCAGCATATACTGGCTTACGCCGGTGATCCTAGCCCTTCCAGAAACGGCCGGGATGATGGCTGGCCGCCGCCAATCGTGGTCGGGCGCGCGACGATCCGGCAGATAAGCTCCGACCCGATAATCGAGCGGGCGCGATAGACGTCACCCTCCCCCATGAGCTCGCGCGCGCTCAAAGTGGCCATGCGAGCGCTGCAACCCGCGCCTCGCCGAGCAGTCAAATCTTGCCGGAACAGACGGCCACGGCAGAAAGGAGATGTGGTCCCAGCCGGTGACCTCGAGATGCGTGAAACCAAGCTGATCATTGGCGGCAGCGATAACGCAAACGCCCATCTCCGCGAGGTTGCGCGCTTCATCCACACGAATCGCGAAGCCGAGCGCCGCCGCGTCGACAATGACGAAATTATCGCGCCGTAAGCAATATCGACCGTGAGCGCGCCCATGCCCGCAACCTCAAGTGACGCATCGAGCCAATCCGCGAACGAAGGCACATTCTCGATGCTGATGCGCTCGGCCTTTCCGTTGTGGCTCCGCCGTAATCGCGATAAGGCCGCCCGGCGCTTCAAGCGTCAGACGGGTCTCAGGCTCCTGCATCGGCAGTATGCTGGCGTGGAGCAGCGCGGTCGCGACGCAGATCGAGTTTGAGCCCGACATGGCAGGCGTGTCTTCGGGCTCCATGATGATGAAACCCATCGCGCCCTTGAGTTCTTAGCGGAGACTAGCAGATTTATGTGGGGAGAGACGCCGCCGCGCGGTTCGTTGAGGAGGAAATTGCGCAATGCGCCGTCATGGCGATGAAGCGCGACTGCTCCCACAAGGTTTCGCCCGGCGCCGGCGCAACTCCGCCGACAATCACGTCGCCGACCTCGCCTTCGGCGTGGCAGGTGACGACGTGAACGATTTTAGAGGATCGCATGGTATCAACGGCGCGCCCGATTGAGAAAGTTACTCAAAGCAGTCTATGAGCTCTAGGGCTGCGGCGGCGGCTTGCCGGCGATCTTTTGGTGCATCGAATAGGTCGCGCTCCGGAGCCGCAAGTCACCAGCGCGTGGGCTGCAAGCGAACCCCTGCACGGCGGATATGCAGGGAATCCCACGAGCCTGGGAGTCGTTAACTGCATCAAAACGGGTGGTACTGAAACATCCAGGTCTCGGTTAGAGTCTCGCCGCCGGACTTGAGAAACGCACGCAGCTCGACCGGATCGGTCCCGTCGACGACAACGTCGAACTGCGCTCGCCAGTGACCCGCGACGCCATCAGGAACGGCCTCGATAAGTTGGTAGGGACCAAAGGTTCCGCGCGAAGCTGAAACGACGAGTTCGGGTTTAGCGCCAAAAGGGAGATCGCGCAGCGGGCCCCCAAGGAATTCGACCATGAACTTCCTTACCCCCTTCGGGCGCGGTAGGCCGGGCTGGCCGCCGCGCCCAAGACGGGTAGCCCACACCGGCGCAAGCTTGCTTGGATAAGGCTCATCGGCGAGCCAGTGCAGACGATAGTTGAGATTGAGCTCGGCGCCGGCGGGAACCGGGTCGGCCGGCACCCACATAGCAACTACGTTGTCGTGGATCTCATCGTCCGTCGGAATTTCGCATAACTGAATCGACCCCCTGCCCCAGCCCTCGCCGCTCGGTCCTGGCAGCGGCTCAACCCAGAGGCTCGGGCGCCGATCGTAAAAGACGCCGTCGAGATAATGATCGAATACCCGGTCGCGCTGGAGGAGCCCGAAACCGCGTGGGTTATTATCAGCAAAGGCTGACACGATGATTCGGGGCGGGTTATTCAGCGGCCGCCAAAGTCGTTCACCGCTGCCGGACCACATCGCCAGACCATCAGAATCGTGGACCTCCGGACGCCAGTCGATCGCGGTCTCCTTCTTGGTCTCGGAATACCAGTACATTGAAGTCAGTGGCGCGATGCCGAAGCGCGTGACCTGGGCGCGAGTAAACAGCGTCGTTTGGATGTCCATCACCACGCCTTTGGCGCGGGTCATCAAGAACCGAAACGCTCCAACGATCGAAGGACCTTCCATCAACGCGTAGAGCGTGATCGTGTCTGCAACCGCGGGCTCGATATAGAATTCCGTGAAATCGGGAAACTCTTCGGGCCGATCGGCAACTGCGACGTCAATCGCGACGCCACGAGACGATAGGCCGTATTGTGCGAGCTCTCCGATCGAACGAAAATAGGCTGCGCCGAGAAAGGCGACCCAGTCGTTTTTATGCCAGTCCAACGTTCCGTCGCGCGCTTCCTGGATGCGCAACCCTGCGAAACCCGCGCCTTTGGGCAAACTGCGCGCGGGCGAATCCACCGGCATGTCGAAATAGGACTGGTCGTAAACGATTTGCCGTGATGTTCCCCCATTGACGACATGCATCCTGACCGCTTTCTGAAAGAACAGGCCGAGATGGAAGAATGTCACCGGAAATTGGCCCGGCCCATCGGCGAATAGCGCGAAGTCGTCGCGGTATCGGATTTTTCCCCATTCCTCGTAATTGATCTTCTGCAGAACATCGGGCGCGGGTCGGGACGGCGGTATGTAGGGCCCGTGCGCGCGATCACGCGCCTGCGTCTTGAAAAGCTCATAGGTGAACGGGACGGGCGGATCGAATTGCAGCCCGACGGCCTGGGCCCCGAACGCATCCGCGAGCGGATTCATCGCCGCTGCGGTGGCGGCTGCTCCTTTTAGCAGCATACGGCGATCAAGGATCTCGGACATAGGGACCTCTCCGATCGGGGCGATCTGCTTGAGTAATTCTTCTTGATTAGAGAATCCGCCGTTTGCTCACAGACGCACGAAAGTGAGGTAAACGGACCCTCGTCCCTCTGAGCGCGCCTTGACCTCATAGCGTGTCGGACGCCATTCAGGCCAGGGTTGGCGCCAATCATGGGCTCGAGTTGCGGCCCAGCCGAAATGGCGCGAAGTCGAGAAAGCGCGCCAGGGTCCAGCCGGCGTAGTCGTCAATGTCGGTGGCGAAGCGCAGTTCGGCGCCCGGCCGCATAACCCGCGCCAGCGCGTCGATCACGCCTTGCGCTATAAGGCGCCGCTTGTGGTGCCGCCGTTTTGGCCAGGGGTCCGGGTAGAGCACGAACACCCGCGAAAAGAACGCGTCTGGGACAGCCTCGATGACCGCTTGTGCGTCGCCGCATCGCAAGCGCACATTAGAAAGGCCCTCGCGCCTGAGCCCCGCGAGCGCCGCGACAAACCCATTAAGAAACGGCTCGCAACCGAGAACTCCGATATCCAGATTGGCTTTCGCCTGCTCAATAAGATGTTCGCCGGCGCCGAACCCGATTTCCAACCACATCTCCCGGGGTGTTCGGCCAAACGGCCGCCCCTCGGCCAGGCCTTCCAGCGTGATTGAGAACTGCGGCAGCGCTTCGGAGAGCAGACGCCTCTGCCCCGCCCGAAGCGCCTTGCCGCGGCTGCGTCCATAAAGGGCGCGAGCGCGCGCAGGGCCCTCGCGTTCGTCGATGGCCGTCATGGGAAACGACTGAGCGGCCAATTAGGCCAGGGTGCGTAGCGTATCCGCGAGATCAGTCTTTTCCCAAGAGAAGCCGCCGTCAGCCTCTGGCGCTCGGCCAAAATGACCAAAAGCCGACGTTCGGGCGAAGATTGGGCGGTTCAATTTCAGATGCTCGCGAATCCCGCGCGGAGTCAAGTTCATAGCATCCATCAGCGCCGTCTCGAGTTTCGCCTCGTCGACGCGCCCCGTCTCGTGCAGATTGGCGTAGATCGACAGCGGTCGCGCGACCCCAATGGCGTAGGAAAGCTGGAGGGTGCAGCGATCAGCCAAGCCAGCCGCGACTACGTTCTTGGCGAGATACCTCGCCGCATAAGCGGCCGAGCGATCGACCTTGGTCGGATCCTTGCCGGAAAACGCGCCGCCGCCGTGTGGCGCCGCGCCGCCGTAAGTATCGACAATGATCTTTCGACCGGTCAGGCCGCAATCGCCGTCAGGGCCGCCAATAAAGAATTTCCCGGTCGGGTTGACGTGCCATACGGTCTTGGGCGTGATCCAGCCCTCGGGCAGCGCCGCCTTGACATAGGGACGCACGAGGTCGGCGACTTCCTCGGACGTGAGCAATTCGACCAGATGCTGATGCGACACGACAATTTGTGTCGCCTCGATGGGTTTGCCATTTTGATAACGAACGGTCACTTGGCTTTTGGCGTCGGGGCCCAAGGTCTTTTCAGCTCCCGAGTGGCGCGCCTCAGAGATCCTTTTTAGAATCTCGTGGGAGTAATAGAGCGGCGCCGGCATGAATTCCGGCGTTTCACGGCAGGCATAACCGAACATGATGCCCTGATCGCCGGCGCCTTCATCCTTATTGCCACCAGCGTCTACGCCTTGCGCGATGTCCGCGGACTGCGCGTGCAGCAACACCTCGACCCTGGCGTTGCGCCAGTGAAAGCCGTCCTGCTCGTAGCCGATTTCCTTGATCGCGTTGCGGACCGTCGCCTCCAGTTCTTCGGTAGAAATCTTCGGACCGCGAACCTCGCCGGCAATGACGACCCGGTTGGTCGTGGCTAGAGTTTCGCAGGCGACGCGAATTTGGTATGGATCGAGGCTAGCTTTTGCGCCCTCGCGGAAGAACAGATCGACAATCTCATCGGAAATCCGGTCGCAAACCTTGTCAGGATGCCCCTCAGACACGGATTCACTGGTGAACTCGTAATTTTGACGAGCCATATAAACGATCTCCTGCTGGCGCGTGTCGCCGCTGAAATTCGCGGTCGCGGGCAAGCCCATGATCGCGCGCCGCCGCTTCTGGCAGTGACCGTTCGGTCCGTCAAGCCATTTTGACCGGTTTGTTCGATTTATCGAACGGAAGAGTCGTCGACGCTCTCGTCCTGCGGCGACGCCAACGCAACGACCAAGTCTACAATGCGCCGACGCACTTTTGGATCGCGAACCCGCAAAAACGCCCGATTGAGCTGAAGACCTTCAGTCGAGGCAAGGAAGTCGACGACATAGGATTGCGATGAGTCTTCAGCAAAACCCGGTTCTGCTGAATCCGCAGGCGCGCCTTCGAAGAAATAGCCTGGCGAAACTTCGAGCACGCGGGCGGTATGCTGAAGACGACTGGCGCTGATGCGGTTTGACCCTTTTTCGTATTTTTGGATCTGCTGGAACGTTACCCCGAGAAGTTCGCCCAGCCTGCTCTGGCTCATGCCGAGCATCGTCCGCCGCATTCGCAACCGCGCGCCGACATAGACGTCGACGATATTGGATACTTTGGACATCATTTCCAGCTCGTGCCCCATAGCTGTCCCGGCGCTTGCGCGAGGAATCACTGACCTTAGGGAAGAGATAGCCGACACTCGGATAGCGCGCAAGGGTGCAATTTTACAATCGGTGGTCTTCGTCTACACCCGGCGCCTTCCGGTTAGCGCAGCCGCCAGAAAGGCCAATCCGATAAGCATCGCCCCGACCGATCCCAGGCGGGATTGCAACGTGGGCGCGAGCGCGCGCGGAAGTTCGGCGTCCAGAACGCCCTCCGCGCCGAGCGGAGCAACCGCGATTTCACGGCCAAAGCCGTCGAGCACAGCCGAAATTCCGGAATTGGCGTCGCGCACCAGCGGCACGCCGAGTTCGATTGCACGCAACCGCGCTTGCGCAAAATGCTGATAAGGTCCTGGCGTAAGACCAAACCAAGCGTCATCAGTGACATTGAGGAGCCACGTCGGGCGGTCCGCCCCGGACAGGAGGTCGCCGAACTCGATCGGAAAGATCGCCTCGTAGCAAACGAGGGGCATGGCGTCCGGCAAGCCTGGAACATGAAGGATACGACGGCCGGAGCCCGGTTCGAACCCGCCGGGAATGTCGACCAACTGAGTAATACGCGCCCGCTCCAACAAGCTCGCAAAAGGCATATATTCTCCGAAGGGAACGAGATGCTGCTTGTCGTAGCGTTGCGCAGACAATCCGCCTCGCCCGATTATCTCGATTGAATTGAAGTAGCGGGGCGGGCTTCCGTCCTCGCGCCGCGCCGCGCCGGTGATCAGCGTCGCGCCGGACCCAAGAAAGTCAACGATCTCAGAGAGGGCCTGCGGGTCGCGGGACACAATGAAAGGAAAGGCCGACTCGGGCCAGATCAAGTGGGTGACGTCTCGAACTCCAGATCGATCCGGCGAGGTTGCGCGCTCCGACAAGTCGAAATAGCGGCGCAGGATGGCCTGCTTGTTCTCCTGGCCAAACGAGGCGTCGTCCTGGGCGATGTTGGGTTGGATGAGACGTAGTTTCACGCCCGCCACCGTCGCGCTGGGGGGTGACATGAGCCGCAACGCGCCAAAGGCGGCCATGACAACCAGCGCAAGAGCCGCGACAATTGTCGGCATCAGATTGAGCCGGCATTCGCTCACCCGCCACAACGTCGCGGGCGCGGCGAAGATCGCGATTGTCAGGAAGGTGAGCCCGTGCAGGCCGACGAGGGAAGCAGTCTGGGCGAGCGCGAGATTGACGCCGAGCGCCATTCCGAGGTCGTTCCAGGGAAAACCGGTGAACAGGAGGCCACGCGCCCATTCGGCGACCCCGAGTCCGAACGCTAGGGCGAAAATGCGCAAAGGTCCCGGCGACCACAAGAGGCGCGCGAGCGCAAATCCTGCGGCCGGAAAGACAGCAAGCCCCGCAGGCAACGCCACGACCGCAAGCGGGAGCGCCCAAGCGAATTTGTCGGCCTCGACCAGAAGAGCCGACCCAACCCACCAGAGGCCAGCCAGAAAATAGCCGAAGCCCATCCACCAGCCGGCGCCGAATGCTGAGCTGAGGGACGCGATCATCGACCGTCCGGGCCCACGGTCCTGCGCGCCGTCAACCAACCAGACGGCGATGGTCAATGGAACGACGATCAGCGCGAACAGCGACAAGGGCGGCAGCGCCAACGCTCCCGCCGCTCCTGAGATGAAGGCGATGGCGCGTCTGCGCCAGCCCCAAGACAGGATGACCCCCTCGATGAGCGAGGCTAGACCGTTGGTGCGCGGGATAATGGCTGAGTCGGCAACGCTCAAGGAATCGCCTTTCCTCATCGGTCGAATCGCCATCGCCGACCATAGCCCGAACGCCGGCCGCATTCGACTCGGACGCCCGAGTCGCCGAAGGTAAGCTCGACTCGCGCGCGACTCTGAGGCGCGAGTCTTGAGCGTGGGCGCCCAACACGCGCCGCCGAGTCTTCGGCGAGCTCGCTCGACCCAGACCCTAACTGCCAATAAACGCCAATAAACGCGCTTAAACGCTAATAAACGTTAGTAAAAATGCTGGCGTTTACTAGCGTTTATTTTTTGGGAATGAGCCTTTTCAATGGGTTACGGCCGTTTGGAGTAAAAAAATCCGGAGCTCGCCTCAGCCTCCCCAAGGGGTCGCCTCAGGCGCGTTCGCCTCTCCCATGAAGTCGGGCGAACCCGCAGGCTCCGCCCCCTCCCCGTCGGCCTCGACCGGCGCATCGTCGGGAATTGCGCCGATCGTCTTCAAGTGCTCCTGCACCGCCGCTGCGAAGTTCTCGTCGATGCCGAAATTCTCGGCCATGCGGTTGATCTTGTCCATCAGCTTCTTGCGCGCTTCGTCGTCATAGACCTGGTTGGCGGTGGCGACCGTCTGGTAACGGTCGAGCCGGTCGAGCGCCTTGAGATAAGGCGTGATCGCCGAGACGTCGCCCGCGGCCATGGCTTCGGCCGCGAGTTGAATCGCGGGAGCAAGACGGTCCAATTGCAGCTTCGCATGTTCGGCCCCGCTGTCGACCGCGCGGTGCTGCAGCTCCCGCGAGACGATCTGGCGGATGCGTGAGGGGCTCACGCCTTCGTCGGCGGCGATTTCGTCATAGGTGAAGCCCTCGCGCAGGCTAGCGAAGATGCGCCTCCGCCGGAACATCATGCCGTGCGCGCCCAACCGCCGGCGCCGCGCAGGCGCCTTGTCCTCGACCATCCCAATCTCCTTCAGCGCGCCCATTTACGGGAAAACGCCTCAGGATACCACATATTCTGAAATTAGGAAAATAAAATGTTGCTGAGGTTTCGCTTTTCCTTAGAGAAACATCATTCAGATCAGTAGTTTATGCTGCGACGATTAGTCTGCCGAACCATCGGCTTGTCGCCGGATTTGTAAGCATCCGAGCGCTCATCGATTCACGCCTGGCGCGACCCTCGACCCGCCTCCACCCAAGGAGGCCCGTGGCCGCGCCGCGAAAAGCACCAGGAAAAAATAGATCGGCGCGCCGATCCCAGCCATGACCAGAAACCAGCTCGATCGGCCAAAAAGCGCAAGCAGGATAACGAGATAGATGAAATCGCGGCGCGAAGCGGAGTCGAGGAGCCGCGCGAGCGGCCGCTCGGGCGCATCCGACACCGAGGTGAACATCGTCTCGTCGCCGTCCTTCGAGCGCATCAGCCGCCAATAGACGAAACCGGCCGAGCCCAACGTCCCAAGAACGGCTCCGGCGCCGAGCCATAACGGCCAGATCGCGCCGGCGGCCAGGCTCCAGCCAATGCCCATGCAGCCGAATATGACCGTGTGAACGACATTGTCGCCCCAGAAATCGAGAACGCCGCCCCATCGCGACTGCTGGAATTTGAGCCGCGCCAGTTCGCCGTCGCAGCCGTCGAGGATCGAATGCGCCAGGAACAGGAGCGCCCCGATGGTTTGCATCAAGGGGCGCGAGGACAGGAAAAACGGGCCGCCGCAGATTCCAACCGCAATGGAAATCAGGCTCATCTGATTGGGCGTGATCGCGGTTCCCGCCAGGCGGCGCGAGATCTGCAACGAGATCGGGCGCTCGACGTGACGGGCCATGAACCCGTCGGTGTCCTTGACCAGCGACTTGCAGAAGCCGCCGTTCCGCGGCGCCGACGTCGGCGGGCGTCTCGACGATCATCGGATCGATCGTCAGCCGAAAGGAATGCTGGTGGGCCCAAACAGGCTGGCGAGCCGGCCCTCGACCGCGGCCAGGTCTTGCGCGGCGCCGCCCCTGTCCAGTTCGTCCACGGCGCCGTAAGGCCGAGGCGGCGGCGAGCATGACGATTCGGTCCGGGATTCTCCCCCAGTTCGCCGGCTCGATCCGTGTCGACGCCAGCCGTTCGAGCCAATCGATTTCCGCGAGGATGGCGGCGGGGGCGATGATCAGCGGGCGCCGGTATGAGATGAGGGAACGACGCGGTGAGAGCGCGCCAATCGGCGATCGCGGGCGGGCCCGGGCGTCGTGCGGCCTTTTGCGCCGAGAAGAAAGACCTCTCCGTAGCCGGCGCGGCGCGCCGCCAGCGCCGCCCGCTGGATGAGGCTCAGCCCCAGGATGATCGGATCGCCATCCGGCCCGCGCGGGCATGTCCGCCGTCCCCGGCGAGGCCGCGGTAGCGGCGAGAAGGATCAGAATCGGCGCTTCAGGCATGTGTTAGGAAGTCCCGTGGGCGACGCCGGCACTCCACCTCGGCGACGATTGCTGATAGACGATCCCGCGCGGCGATCGTAGTCCCGCGCAGTCTTTGGCGCGAAGCGCGCCCGGACGGGGGACCCCAGCCATTTCAGCCTCGCTCATCGTCGCCGCGTTTCTTGGCTTCCTGCTCGTTGTCTTTCTTATTATCCACAGCGGCGCCGCCGAGGTGGCCTCCGCCATGCTGGCGCTCGGCTGGTGGCTCGCGCCGATCACCCTCTATCATCTCTTGCCGATGTATTTTGACGCGGCCTCCTGGCGGCAGCTGTTTCCGGCGGCGAACCGCCCCGGCCACGGCAGCTTTCTCTGGATGCGCTGGATCCGCGAATCCGTCAGCACATTGTTGCCAGTCGCGGGCGTCGGCGGCGACGTCGTGGGCGCGCGGCTTGTTCACCAGCGCGGCGTTTCAGGCGCGCAAGCCACCGCCAGCATGGTGGTCGATGTTACGGTCGGCTCGGCGACCCAGCTCGTCTTTGTCCTCGTCGGCGTGGGTCTGCTCACCGCCGGTAAGACCCACGAGGCGGCCGCGACAGCATGGGGGCTCACGATCGGCGTCGCAATTTTCGCGGCGGCGATCGCCATCTTCGTCCGGATCCAACACAATAGCATGTTCGCCGTATTGATCGGCTGGGCTAACCGATTGGCGCCCAAGAGCTGGATGTCGGGCTTCACCGGTCGCGCAGAACCGATCGACGAAGCGATCGTCGCGACCTATCGCCGCCGTTTCGCCTTGGCTTATTCCAGCCTGCTGCGGCTCATCGGGTGGACAATCGGCACGGGCGAGGTCTGGATGGCGACGCGCGTCCTCGGCAATCCCTTGAGCCTGGTCGATTCGTTTATCCTGGAGAGCCTCAGCAGCGGCGTTCGCGGCGCGGCGTTCATGGTGCCGGGAGCGTTAGGCGCCCAAGAGGGCGGAATGGTCTTGTTCGGAGCGCTGCTCGGATTGCCCGCGGACCTGGCGCTCGCGGTTTCTCTCACCAAACGCGTTCGCGAGCTGGCGCTAGGCCTGCCCGGCCTTGCGGCCTGGCAATGGGTGGAAGGACGCCGACTTCTTGCTCGCCGGACGGATCAGGCGAGCTCGACCTCGTAAGGACGGCTATTGAGGCGGCGGGATTGCGTAAGCCGGCGATCCTGCGCCCGGGCCTAACGCGGCCGGCGCCCCGACGATCGGGCCTGCCGTGGCTGGCGATTGAATCTCCGGCGGCAGGCCTTGCGCCTCACGCAATTGCGCCCGGCGCGTCTGATAGTAGCTCGAGCGCAGGAAACTGTAGAAGTCGACCGACGAATTCTCAGCCTGTTTCCACTGGCCGAGATGGGCGACGGCGCCAAGGGCGCCCGTCCCGATCGTCCAAGGCCATCCAATGAAAATTCCGCCCACCACCCAGCCGACGGGATCGCCGACCGAATCCACGATACCGCCGAACCCATCGCGTTGCGTGGACGGACCGAAATAGGGCGCCACGGTATAGGATCCAGCAGGAACGCCCCAGACGAACAGGGTCTGGCCGAAATCGCCGGTCTGCGGCGGCAATCCGCCTTGTGCAGCCACGTCGAACAAGCCGCCCAAGCCGAAGAGGGTATTGAAGACGAACCGGCCAGCGGTAATGCCCGCGGCGTTCAAGCGCCCCTGCAGGACATCATTGGCGAAGACGCGCGGCTCTTTCAGGTTCGCATCCAAATCCTGGAAGCGGTCCCGAATCACCCCTGGCACTGACTTGACGACTGTCGCCGCGGGGTCGAGCACGACCTGGTTGACGTGAAGAACGCCGCGGTTGAATTGCTCGTTGGGATCGGTGATCGGCAGCGACGCGTCGTGCGGAACGCCCGCGCAAGCGCTGACAAGCGCCGCGAGACTCGCCGCGCTCAGCCATTTGGTCCAGCGTTCAACGCCACGCATGCGTTGGCAATTCCTTTTGAAATTCCCCGCAACACGCAGACTTTCCGCGCGTAGCTCCCAAAGGAACTGACCCGGACCGTCCACATGGTTCTGAGAAAAGAGTCGACCCAGCCCCGACTCAAGCTAGCAGAGCCATGCGGCGGCGACTATCACCCTTTTGCCACAGTACGGCCATTTGTACTTTGGTGTCATTAATCACTCGTCGTGATGGGATTTGCTCTGCGTGGCCAAAAGTGCGGGCTGGAACAGCACCGCGGCCGAGAGCGTCGTCACCAGAGACAAAGCCATGAGCTTGCCCATGCTCGACGTGCCCGGATGGTGCGAAAACCACAGGCTGCCGAAGGCGGTGGCGGTCGTGCAGGCGCTGAAGAATACAGCCCGCGTCAGGCTTGACTGCAAGAAGTTGTGCTCTCCCGCTCGCCACGCCATGACGTAGTAAATTTTGAACGCGACGCCCACGCCCAACAAAAGCGGCAGGGCGATGATGTTGGCGAAATTGAGCTTGAGCCCGATCGCCACACAGATCTCAAGCGTGAAGAGAATGGCGACCAGCAGAGGCACGAGCGTCAGCGCGACGTCTTGCCAGCGCCTGCAGCGCCACGAACAGGATCAACGCGATCGACAACAGCGACAAGACGGCGGCCTGGAAAAACGCTTTGACGATCGTCGCAGCCGCCTCGACGATAAAAACCGGCGCCCCGCTCGCCTCCGGCGCGACCTCGCGCACCGCGTCGACGAACCGATGCAAGACGGCGTTGTCGTTCCCGTCTCCGCTCGGCCTCGCCTCGATCCTGACCTCGCCGTCGGGTGCGACCCAGTCGCTTTTGAGCGCGGGCGGGAGCGTGTCGATCGTCACGTGCTCGGCCGATAGCAGATCGCGAACTTGGCGAAGCGTCGTCATGAGCGGCGTAACCAGTACGCGCTCCGCCTCCTCTCTGGTTGCAGGCGGCGCCTTCGCCAAAGCGTTGAGCGCGCTCGCCAAGCGGCGCGCCTGCGCAGCCGCCGGGGTGTCCAGGCTCCCGACAGTGGTCGTGAGGTCGGCGGCCGTCTTGTCAATCGCCTCCAAAGTTTGAGCCGGGGTCGGCGCGGGATCGACGGGATCGGGATTGAGCGTGTTCGCAAAAAAGAAGTTGGCGTCATCGATGATGGCGAGCTTCTCGTCCTGGTCTTTGGGCACGAAGCTTTCCAGCGTCCGCACTTTGGCCACCTCAGGAACCTGCTTGAGCTTGTCCGCCATAGCTGAGGCAGCGGCGAGATTGGGCTCCAGAATATCGATGGCGTTGGGGCTTGTGTCCGGATCGCGCATCAGATCGAGCAGGGTCGAGACCGACTCGACATGTTTCGAGCGCAGGTTGAGCGGGTTGAAGTCGAAGCTCAGGCCCCTGAGAAGCGGAAGGCCAAGGATGACCGCCGCCAGCGTGAGGCCCACCACCCAATTGCGCTGCTTGTCGAGAAAATGGTCGAGAGGCGCAAGCCAAGCCCAGCCCACGGGCGCGGCCTCGCCGGCTGGCTTTAGAACGGCAAGCAGCGCCGGAAGCAGGGTGACCGTGGTTAAGAACGCAATGATCATGCCCGTTCCGGCGATCAGTCCGAGCTCGGACAGACCCACATAGGCGGTCGGCAAGAACGAGTAGAAAGCGGCCGCGATTGAGGCTGCCGCAAGCAGAAGCGGGCGCGCGACGCCGAGTCCGGTCGTTTCGAGAGCCTCAAGGAGATCGCGGTCCGCGAAACGCTCGGCGCGGTATCGGACGCTGAACTGAATCCCGAAATCGACGCCAAGGCCGATGAACAGTACAGCGAAGGCGACCGAGATAAGGTTCAGCGCGCCGACCATCGCTAAGCCGACAGCGGCGGTGAAACTCAAGCCGACGGCGAGGTTCATCAGGACGGCGAGAATGATCCGGGCCTGCTTGAGAGCCAGCCACAGGATCAGGAGAACGACGACGATTGTCACCATTCCATTGAGCGCGGCGCCGTCGGCGATGGTGGAGAATTCCTCGTCCGATAAAGGTACCGAGCCGGTGAGGCGCACCGTCACGCCCCTTTCCGGCGTCAAGCCCAGTTTGGCGATTGTCGCCCGGACGGCCTTGGTCGCCTCGCCTCCGGGCTCGAGGGCGCCGTAATTGAGGACGGCCTGGATGTTGACGAACCGTCTAAGATCGGACGGCTCCGGCGCGCGCCCCGAAATCAGCCGGCGCCAGGAGAAGGCCGGATGCTGGCCTTGCTCGACCTTTTCCAGTGCGTCAGCGATGCCGGAGACCGCTAGCTCGATGTCTTCGAACGTCGTTTTCTTGAGCCGAACGCCTTCGAGCGACTGCGAGATGGCGCCGAGAATGCCGCGCAACGTCGGATCGAGGGCCAGCGTTCCGAGGAAAGGCTCCGCCTTGATCAATTCGTCCATATTGCGCCGCAAGTCATCGACGCTGAGGAAGAGGATTCCGTTGCGGGCGAAGAACTCGCCGCCGTCTGGCCGAGTGACGTTGCGGAAGAGATTCGTCTGAGGCGCCAGCGCCGTGGCCAGCGCGTTCGCCGCTTCGTCGGCCGCTTCCGGTGTCGTTCCGTCGATGACAGCGACGATCAGGTCGGTCCGCTGCGGGAACAGCTCATTGAGCTTGATCTCCTGCTGACGCCACGGGAGCGAACTCGACAGGAGCTTGCCGCTGTCCGTGTTGATGGCGATGTGGCGCGTGACGTAGCCGCCGGCGAGGACCGCCGCGATGAGAAAGGCGGCAATGACGATCCACGCGTGACGGGTCGACAGGCGCACGACCCGCGCGATTGCCGCAATGAGGAGGGTGCTGTCCGTTTTGACCATGAGATCGGGGTGGAGGCCATGGTTCGCGACGCGTGTCAATCGGGAGGACCCGATGCCGGACGCCGTCGCATCCTTGACGTGGTTACACGGCGCAGGTCACGGTCTGTTAGAAAAGCCGCCGAAACGTCAACGGTTGGCGAGCATCCGGGATTGTCCTGAGGCCTTATCTCGGGTCTTTTCCGAAGGTTTCGTCGAAGGCGTAGCCGGTTCCGCGCACGGTTCGGATGGGATCGCGCTCGCGGCCGCGCGACAACGCCTTGCGCAGGCGCCCGACATGGACGTCGACCGTGCGCTCGTCGATCTCGGCGGCCTGGCCCCACACGCCGTCCAGGAGTTGCGCGCGCGAGAACACCCGGCCGGGCTTCTCCAGTAGATATTCAAGCAGCCGGAACTCTGTGGGCCCAAGATGGATGTCGCGCACGCCCCGCCTCACCCGCCGCGTCTCCCGGTCGAGATCGAGATCGCCCGCATAGAGACGCTCGGCGATCCGCTCCGGCCGGCTGCGGCGCAACAGCGCGCGCACCCGCGCCATGAGCTCGGGCACCGAGAAGGGCTTGACCACATAATCGTCGGCGCCGACCGAAAGCCCGCGCACCCGTTCAGCCTCTTCCCCTCGCGCGGTGACCATGATCACCGGAAGCGTGCGGGTCGATTCGCGCGCTCGAAGCCTGCGGCAGATTTCGAGACCCGAGACCCCAGGCAGCATCCAGTCGAGGATCACGAGGTCGGGCGCATTCTCCGCCAGCCGCAACTCGGCCTCGTCGCCGCGCTCGACGTTCTCGACCACATAGCCTTCCGCCTCGAGATTGTAGCCCAGCAGCAACGACAGATCCGCTTCGTCCTCGACGATCAGAATGCGCGGCGCGGACGCGGCTCCCGGACGGACGATGTCCTTGCGCGCCTGGTTCACTTGATCGCTCCTTGTGCGTCGGCTTCGATGTCGGCGTCTTTCCGCCCGCGCGGCCGCTCGGTCGGCAGCGTCGAACCCGTCACCAGATAGACCACGGTCTCGGCGATGTTGGTCGCATGATCGCCGATCCGCTCGATGTTCTTCGAGCAAAACAGAAGATGGGCGCAAAACGTGATGTTGCGCGGATCCTCCATCATATGCGTCAGGAGATCGCGGAACACCGAGTCTTCGAGCGCGTCGAGATCGGCGTCCCGCTCCCAGACGTCGAGCGCCCGCTCGACGTCGCGCTGGGCGTAGGCGTCGAGCACGTCCTTCATCAGTTCGGTCGCGAACTCGTTCATGTGCTTGATGCCGACGATGGCGTGGGGCGCGCGGCCTTCCATGCCGATCTTGACCGAGCGCTTGGCGATGTTCTTGGCCAGATCGCCGACCCGCTCGAGATCGCCCGCAACCCGAATGGCGCCGATGATCTCGCGCAAGTCGTTCGCCACCGGCTGCCGGCGCGCGATCGTCAGCGTCGCCTGCTCCTCGATCTCGCGCTGAAGCAGGTCGAGGCGGGGGTCGGTCTCCACCACCTGTTGCGCAAGCGCGGAGTCGCCTGTGCTCAGCGCGTCCACCGCGTCGATCACCATTTTCTCGGCCAGGCCGCCCATCTCGGCGATCCGCCGCTCGAGCAGGTCGAGATCCTTGTCGTAGGCTCTGACAGTATGCTGATCCGCCACGAGCTAATCCTCCCTCAGCCGAAGCGGCCAGTGACGTAATCCTGCGTGCGCTTGTCGCGCGGCGAGGTGAAGACCCTGGTCGTCTCATCGAACTCGACCATCTCGCCCAGATACATGAAGGCGGTGTATTGCGAGACCCGCGCCGCCTGCTGCATGTTGTGGGTGACGATCGCGATCGTGTAATCGCCGGACAATTCGTCGATCAATTCCTCGATCTTGGCGGTCGAGATCGGATCCAAAGCCGACGCCGGCTCGTCGAACAGGATCACTTCCGGGCTGATCGCCACCGTCCGCGCAATGCACAAGCGCTGCTGCTGGCCCCCCGACAGGCTCAAGCCGCTCGCGTTCAGCTTGTCCTTCACTTCGTTCCACAAAGCCGCGCGGCTCAAAGCCTGCTCGACCCGCGCGTCCATTTCCGACTTCGGCAGCCGCTCATAAAGGCGGATGCCAAAGGCGATGTTGTCATAGATCGTCATCGGAAACGGCGTCGGCTTCTGAAACACCATGCCGACGCGCGAACGCAAAAGATTGAGGTCGAGGCCGGGCGAAAGAATGTTCTCCCCATCGAGCATCACCTCGCCCTCGGCCCTTTGCCCAGGATAAAGGTCATACATGCGGTTCAAAACCCGCAGAAGCGTCGACTTGCCGCACCCCGATGGGCCGATGAACGCCGTCACCTGACCCTTGTACAAATTGAAGGAAACATCCTTGAGCGCGCGCGTCTGCCCGTAATAGAAATTGAGGCCGCGCACCTGAACCTTTGCCGTCTCCACCGCCGGAGCCTGGATCGGCATCGAGGCCTGCACGTGACTGCTCATGCTCGAAGCCCCTCAAACCCTACTTCTGCCGAACCGACGCCGACAAAACCCGCGCCAATATGCTCAGCCCCAACACCGCAAACGTCAGGATAGCCTCTCAGTCATCATCACATTCCCGCGCCTTTAAACATCCGGTGCCGGCGGAATAAGGCTGCGCTCGCACGAATCAGGAAAAGCGCTCCGCAGCACAATCGAGTAAGGTGGGCAATTGAGGCCGTTGCGACAGAGCCAAGACAGTTTTGCGACGCTCGCGGGGTCAAGCGTCAACCGGCGCGCGCATCTGCAGATTCGAAATACAAACGGCGCGGCGGCGAAAAAGCGCGCCCGCCGCGTAATCTGGAATCAGCTCAGCCCGGCTTCTTAAGCTAGCCGCGAAAGAGCCGTTCGACCCGTTCGGGCGAACAATCCCAAGCCGACGAAACCCAGCAGGGCCAGCACCCAGGTGGACGGCTCCGGAACAGTGCCGCCGCCACTGCTGGTCACCGAGAAATTATCAAGACCATTGGCGCTGTTGTCGTTCGAAAATTGAATTGAGAAGATATCCGAGCCCGTGGCCATAACTTGAAACGTCGACTGCGTATAGCTTCCGCTGGACAGATCTGGGGATCCCAACAGCATTCCATCAAAAAAATAGGAAACCTCGCCAAGACCATCCTCTGTGGATGTATCTCCGATCGCCCAGCCCGAAATGGTCAATTGCTGACCGGCGGTGTCAGCGAAGGTTTGGGCAAGAATGCTCGGCGCCGGCGACGGAGCGTAGACATAAAAATTTCCGCTCTGAGCGCCAAACAAGAAGTTGTTCTGCGCGACTAAGGTGAGACCGAGGGGATCTGTCAGATCCCAACCAGAAAAATCTCCAGTCTCGAAACTGCCGTTCTGCAAGTATTCAGTCGCGTAAGCCGATCCTGTCACGGCTAGCAATACTGCGGCAAGCGCACCTTGATATTTCATGTCCCCGCCCCGTTCTAAACAATTTAGGAAAAACACAACCTTTTATTGATAACAATTTCGTGAATTCCAGTCAACCCGCCGGTTGTCCTGGGGCAGACGCATCGGGCCAACGATCAAGCTCGCCTGCGAGTTCGCGGCGATGGCGCGAACGAACAAAGAAAAGCCCCCGGCCTGAAGGCCAAGGGCTTTGCAGAACGCTGGTTGCGGGGGCCCGCAGCCAATGTCATTACGCCAATCTTTCCAGCTACTTCGTGATTTCCAATCTCACCCCGGCTGCCGCTTGAAGGATGAGGAACCTGCCGAGAGTTGATGAAGCGGACCGGGGCAATCAGAACCTGTCGCAGAACGCTTCCTGGTTCACCTTCTCCGGCTTGGGCGGGCACACCTTTTTCTGGAGCTCGTCGCTGATGGCGACCTCGGGGATCGTCTGGGCGATCGCCGGAAATGCGCGAATTTGCTGACGGACCGGTTCATAGCCCACGCCGCCCGTCTTCCCCTGCCCGGCGCCTTTGCAGACGTGGTCCGTATTCACGTTCCAATAATTGACCGCGTCGTCCGTCGTAAATCCGCAGAACTGGATGAGCGCGACCGCCGAAATATAGCCGGACGCATGCCATCCGTTCCAGCAGTGAACATAGGTCGGCCGATAATCCCCCTGGTCCAGGGCCTGCTTTATGTCGCGAAGAATAGCCTTCACGTTCTCCGGATGGCTCAGCGGCGGGAGTTCTTGTAAATCAAGGGCTTTGAGGCCGGCGTCTTCGAGCACTCCACGCTTCGCTGAGACTTTTTCATGCCGTTCGGATAGAGGTAGACGGCTTGTCGAAACCCCTGTTCGCAGAGATTTTTCAGGCCGGGCGCAGACATCGGATGCCGATTATCGCCCTTCTTGTCGTCCGGGCTGATTTTGCCGCCCCGGTACAGGAGACCGTTTAGGACGTATCGAAAATTCTTTGTTCCCTTCAGATCTTTGGCAAGTTTGGCGCTGTCGACTCCCGAGACGCTTGACGGGACATGTCCGCCCTCGTCGATGAGCTTCTCGGTCGAGTCATTGAGCGGGAATTTCTCCTGGTAATTCTGCAAAGACGATTCCAGTTTCGGATCCAGCGCCAAGGCGGACGATGACTGCAAGGCCACCCAGAAAACAATGAAGACACCCCATCGGGGCGATGAGATGGACCAAGCAAGTTCGCCCATAGAACGGTCCCTCAAAACCTGAATAACCGGCATCCACCAGATGGAGCCTCGCTCCAGCCAAATCTGCGGCGGTTTTGGGCTCTTGGCAAGCACGGGCTTGCAGTTTGACCGCCGCCGGCTCGCTGCTGGACGGCGCCAAGGTCCGCCAAAGCCGCGTTGAACATTCGGAAAGCCAAAACTTCTTCGGCCAAGGCACACCTAACCCGTGTTTTAAAAACAAACGCATGACATCTAAGCCGGATCGCGTATTTCAAGGTACTCATAGACCTCGGGACTGGCAAAGTCGGCGTCCGGCCGGAAGTAGATTCGCGAAAGCTTGCCGCGATAGCGCGCAAAGACGGGATCGAGCACGCTTCTCCAGCCATCGACGCTGTGGACGTCGCCGGGCCGCAGCGCGCAGCGCTCCAGATCGCCGTATTGGTTGAACACAAAGAGCGGGTGATAGCAGACGCATTCGCAATGGCCGTTCCAGACGCTCATCTCCTGCTCGCCGTGGGTCGGGCTGACGCAACGGCGGCATGCAGGCCGGCGCGCTCCCCCGACCCGCATCGCCCACCTCCGGCGCTACCCGCATCGACATGAACACCGAGGTCCTGCATCCGCCCATCAACTCGCGCCGCCAACGGTACAGAAGGCTGGTGTTGACCGCCGCGCCGCGCGCGATCTCCGTCACCACGGCGCCCGACTCGTCCATCGCCGCAACCAGCCGCGCCTTCTCCGCTGCGCTCCACCACCGCCGACGCTCGACCGACGTGATGACCTCGATCCGATCCATCGTCATGTGGCTAACCTCGTGCTAGCCACAGGTCCTACCCAGCTCTCGCCACTTCACAAGGCGGCGGACCTCCGAGGCGTACGTCGCTGAGGCTCGCCAAGCGCCGGATCGGCCAACAAAAAACCCTCCGAGGGGGGGTGTCCATCGGAGGGTTTGGTGTTTGGTTGCGGGGAGCGCCGCCAATGTCATTACGCCGCTCTTTCGAGCTACTTCGCGATTTCCAGTCTCACCCCAGCTGCGGCTTGAAGCCTGGCGCCGCGCGGCGCCCTGGCCAAGAGGCAGGTCCAGTTTTTTACAGAAAGTGTTCCGGTCCGGCGCATGATCGAACCCGCCCACGATGGGGCAGTAAATCCGCCGCGCGAGGGCCTGACGGACCACTGGGAGACCCGGGTTAGGGGATTCGTATCCCGCTGGATAACAGAACGGATACAAAGCGGAAGCTTGCGAAAGGTCGAAGAAAAGCATAATTGCTGTGGCCATTGGGGAGCTTTTTGCGAGCGGAAGTCCTTTAAAATGTCGGTACCGCTCTGGCGGTTGATCAGGAGTCCTGGAGTAGCAATACTCGTTACACGCAACAACCACCAGCTTAGCTGGTGGTTGTTGACTTTCCGCTGTCATGGGAGAGCGCTATGACTCCGGGAAGCGTACAAAGGAGGAGCTCGGCAGGGCGAATAAACGCGGGGAGATCGTGATGCCGAAAAACGATTCGAGACAACTGGAGCAAATTCAGCGCATGGTCAAAAGCTGTTTCTTGCAGTTTATCGGTCTCCTGATTCTTGTCGGCTTTATCAATACGCACGTATACGGCGAAGACGCAGCCAACCAACAGCTCCAAGAACACATCACGATCAGGCAGCTTCTGTCCCGGGTGCCAGACGGTGCGGCGTGGCAAGATCTCCCGGCCGATTTGCAATCACAATTTCGACGCCGCGCACAATTGCTTCTCAACCGGGATCGCAAGCTGTGGGGACTAATAGGATTGCAGACGAAGGAGGAACTGCTTTTTTCCGCTCCGACACCCGCCATGACAGAGAACATTGATCGGGTTCTCAGCGTCACCTACGCATCTGAACTACCCCCTAGCGTCGATGAAGACGGCGCGCCGAACGGCTTTCGCATGGCCCGCGACGTTGAAAACCTCGATCTCAAGAGACTTCTCATTAGAATTGACCTAGCCACTACAGCCGATCGTGGCTATGATACTGTACGATCATCCCAAGTTTAAAGGTTGGGATGGAATGCCGGTCAGAAGAGTTACCGCTTCGAGACCACGAACAAATGAAAGCAATGGCCCAGTGGTTGGAGCAGACGGAGGAGGCTTTACGACAACTTCCAGATAGCAGTCTCACTGATTTGGAAAAAGCGCTGCGCGACAAGTCCTACTTCAAAACCCGAGCGGGCAAACATTTCGACAAGCCGGCTGTGGGGGAAAGCGGGGCGTTGTGGTATTCCGGAACTTATAAATTCGATGTTGATAAGCGTCCTTTCCCGGATGATGAGGCGTTGCTAAATCGCCTACAACGCCTCGATGTTCACGGAATTCAGAGACGTGAATGTAGGCACACTCAAAGCGTTTGAGTTCGACTATGATGACGAATTCAATCCACAATCCCTTAAAGACAAAGCAATGTCGGACGAGCTGGTTATCGAAATCATGAAATTGGGAACGCTCTACAATACAAGAATACAATCACTACCCGAAAAAAGCAAGCGTTGCACGATCTTCTCTCCCTCCGAACGGGACGCAACTTGGGATGCGTTCACCGCCGGACAAATTTCGAACGCCGACGGCTCGGAAACCATGGAATCATATGCAAAGGCGTTTGAAACCGTTTCCGCTCAGCGCCTCGCCGAAATTCAGGCGGTTGGTCAGGAGACGCTAAAACAATTGTTTCCTGACGGTTCCGCGGAACTTACAGTCAAGCAACGAGAGGAAGTCATAGAGAGACTGAGACACGAAACTCGGGCGCCACGATGACCGACGCCCTGGCCTCCGCCCTTGACGACGTCACTGGCGATACAAGGGCCTCCGAAAAGCTGAGGCATTTGCTTACTCGATGCCTACCGTCGGCGGCAACTATTCCGAAGACGAACCGGTTCGGGACGAAGACAAGAAGAAAATACTCGACATGTGGGACAAGATACGATCCTACGTCTCTCGCGAATATAGTGGATAACAAGCTCGATATTGTAGCGAATATTCCAAATGAACCGACGATCGTGTCAACGGGAGACAATCAGAATACGTTGGGCGGCCATGTTACTCTCGCATTGGGGACAAAAACCCCTCTTGTCCGAGCTCTCGTCGACGATCATGCATGAGATGAAACACGCGATCGACCAAAATTCACACGCGGCTGTCGAGGGCTACGCCCGGGAAGGAGCAGCTTTTTCAGTTGAACGCCAAGTCTGGCCGATATTCATTAAAGAGGCCATGGCGGGGCAGCCGGATATGTTGGCTGCGGCGATGCTGGACACGGTAATCTACAATTTCCGCTATCCCGCTACCACGGACGCAACGCTGAAGATTTTCCTGCGCGAAAGCTGCAACGATGAAGAGCCGGACACTATCGATTACGCCAAGGCCATAGTGAGGAGTTATGGCTACCACCAAGAGAGTTTCTTAAATCTGAGATCTCAGCGTGCGCACCGTGATACACAATACCTCGAATACGAATATGGGCTGGCCCAGTATAATGACGTTCGTACTGACTTGCAGAAAGGCTTTGGTCCAGCGCAACGCGTAGATGCCTATCTTTTGCAGGCCTGCAAAATGACGAATCCAAAAAAGGACCAGGCGTCCATTGACCTCTTGTCAACATGTATCCACGAACGAACAAAATGAGCAGCGGGAGTTCCGTGTTACTATCATTCGATCAACCAAACACCTGATCAGCCCCCAGAGACTGGTCCGCGTCTTCTTGGGAACGGAGGGAATATTGGGTTGGCGCGCCGCGGTGCAGATGGCCTCCGCGTCATTGCCGTCGTTCTTCTGCCGCCGCACAAAGGGCTTCACATATTGCGGGCTGACGATCTTCACCTGGTGCCCGAGCGCTTCGAACTGGCGCACCCACCAGAAGGCGCCTGTGCAGGCTTCGACGACGATGGTGCAGGGATCGACCTGAGCGAGAACCTCGAGCAACTGGCCGCGCATCACCCGACGCTTGAGGACCGCCCGACCATTGCGGTTCACGCCATGCAAGTTAGTGGCTGATGCGATCCGAGCCATCGGCGTCACTGAGGTGACGTATTATCTCTATGGACGGCTCTCGCATTGCAAGTCGATTTTGATCTGAGCAGCGTGGCCAGTTGCAAACATCTATCCGGCGTCATCCAACTCTGCTGGTGCGCCCAAATGGGGAATCCGCTCGCGCAAACCTCTACATGTGCGACTGCACTCAGCGTCGGAGCAACCGCTCAGGAAATTTGTCCTCTCGGAGGTCGGTATCGCTGACCTCATCGAGAGTGCCCTATCAGCCCATTCTCATATCGGCGATCAAGGGATCAGGGTGGTTATCGAAACCGGTCTAGCCGAGGACGTACTGATGCTTTCACCGGGCTCGACCACCTCGCCTTACAGCTCTACCGTTAGCCCCGGAAGGGGTGGTGACGGGTATTGCCTATCTCTCGTCTTGCGAAGCACTCCTGCGAAGTTGGATAAGGAAATTACAACACGAATAGAGGAGCGGCTGTTCGCGTCATGGCTTAGCGAAGAACGGGCGAAGGCGCAGGTCACCTGGCATTGGATGTAGGCAAATACGTCCTTAGCAGCCCCAGCTCCCCTACCCAGTCCGATAATGATCTTATTTCGAGCCCCGGTATGAAAAAGGCGAGCCGGTCGCTCACGGTCGCGCTGGCGCAATTTCCGAGCGGTCGCGACTGTTCGCAGATCATTGGCGCCCCCCTTCTGCGCCGGCCAGCCGCCGCTGTAATCTCGCGCGGGCGTGACAAAATAGATGCCCTCGACGACACTCTTTCGACAGGTTCGCGGTCCTCCTTGCGCTCCTTTGCAGCGTGGACGGCAACGAAAAACGCCGCCAAGTCATTGACTTGACGGCGTTTTCATGGTTGCGGGGGCTCGATACCAGCGTTACTTGCCGGACCTGAAATGCAGGGTTCGGAGCGCCGAGCGTTGTGCGTGGCCGCGGTCGGCGTAACCTATGGTATCTCTTGGGTGATCCCAACAACCGCAGACGCCAACCCGGCGGGCTCAGCAATGCGAAGCATTGCGTCTCGAAGGATGGTCCAGCTCGTACCAACGGAGCGTCCTTCGAGACGCCGCGCTCCGCGCGGCTCCTTATCTGCCAACGATCGCGTTGTCGGTCTAAGATCTGCGTCGCGGCGGCGGATGGGAGCCCTTTTGGCTCCTGGGGTCAAAAGCCCGTTCGCGAGCATAACGCCCATCCGTCCATCCACATGCGGGCTCGCGACGCGGTCCCGGCGACTGTTCCTGATTTTAGTGATAGCAGCATTATC
>CAVYPD010000017.1:0-61313 GCA_963770275.1 uncultured Alphaproteobacteria bacterium | reverse complement strand
CGCCTTCATTCGATGGCCGGCGCGGCCTCGTGCTCCCGCGAACTTCCTTCAATGTCACCTCAGGGTCAGTGCACTGTCAGACCACAGTCACTCCCGGGTCAGACGCGGGTCACTCGGAGGGCTCGAAAAAACAGCTACATGGACCAATGCACCTTTGGTGCGGTCCCACCCGTAGGGCGGGCGGGGCGGGACCCGAAAGCCGCAATCCCAAAATCTCGGGCGAGCCAGGAAGGAGATCAGGCCCTCCTCCAGTCGAATGCGCTCAAAGCGGGCTTCAGGAAGGCCGTAAAGCGGCTTCCCACCTATCGCCGCTAAAACTCCTAGCCAAACGGAGGAGAGGCCGCCCTTGGCGATCTCTGCGCCCCTCCCCCTTGCGCCCTCGCTCCGTCTCGCCGTCAGCCTCAGCCGTCGAATTTTCTCAAACGGTCCCCTTCTTTCCCGTGCTGTCCGCGCGGCTGGCGCAAACAGGCGGGAGGGCCCAAAGCAATCCCGCCGCGGCCAGGACAACGGACGAAGCTCCGCCCCGCCCTTTAGATGATGCGTCAATCATGCGGCGCTCGCCGCGGAGCCCCGCCTTCGGCGACCTCAATGCCACCCGCGTTTCCCGTTCGCGCCGATGGCCGCGAAACTTTCCTCTCCAACGAGACCGAGGTTTTCGACCATGACCGCTCCCCTCCCACCGAAGCCCGTCAACGTCCCCGCCGAGCCTCCCCTGACCCGTATGAGCAACGAGCTCACAAGCCTGCGCGCGTCCGTCAAAAAGCTCGCGCGGGCGCAGAACGCGCTGTTCTTCAACGTCAAAGCTCTGAGCGACCAAGTGCAGTCCTGTCAGGCACGGTCCAGCGGATGGCGAGCACGATGAATGGGACAGCTGGAGAGGGCGAAGCGCGACGCCAGCTTCACTAGCCTCTTGCCAGCGCCACCAGACCAACCCGACCGATCCAAGGATTATCCCGATGGCCCTCCGCCACAACGCCGACGACGCGAACCTAAGCCGAATCGCCGACGATCTCATCGGCATCCGCGAACTCCTCGACAAAATGGATCATGCCCAGGACGCTCTTCTTGAAAACGGCAAATCCCTCCAGGGCCAGCTCGAGGCCCTGACGGGCCAGATCACCCATATGATCCGGGTCTTGACCCCGGAACGGCCCGAACAGGAAGGACCATCGCTCGCCGACCTTCTCGCACGCATCTTGACCCAGCAATCCGGCATGGCCGCCTTGCTGCGTCAGATCAACGACGCCCTGACGCGGCTCACGCCTGCCGAAGCCGCGACAGCCCACGCCACCACTCCCGCCAACGGCGCCGGCCGCGCCTGATCCCAATGCTCAACTTCAGGAAAATCTCCGCCGCGAGCGACGGCGCGGCGATCCGCGCCTACATGACCCAGGACCAGCCGGAACCCGAGTCTCTCCAGGTCCACGGCGTCGCCCTTGACGGCCGCGACCTCGAAACCGGCGAGCGCCTCACCGCCTACTACACAGGCCGGGGCGAGCGGGCGAACTGGCGGTCCGACATGGACCCACGCGTCACGGCGGCTCTTGGCATCGCAAGCGTCCGCGCCGATCCCCGCGACGGCCAGCTCGACGCCCTGTTCGAAGCGCGCCGCGCCGACACCGGCGAGGACTGGAGCCAGCATGTCCGCAAAAACTCTGATTCGACTTTGTCTTTGCCCCCCACAAATCCGTATCTCTGGCGGCCGAGTTCGCGCCCACCGAGGCCGAGCGGCAGATGATCCGCAACGCCATCCATGGAGCGAGCGATGATGCGCTGCGCTACGCCGCCCACGACCTCGGCTTCGCCCGGAAAGGGCACGCGGGAGAAAAAGGGGCGGAGGCAGGCGAGATCGGCTGGGTGACGTTCGCCCATGATGCAGCACGGCCGACCGTCGCGGTCCAGAACGGACCGGACGGGGGGACCTATCTCCTCGACGCGCCGATCGCCGGCGATCCGCATTACCATCTGCATAATTTCATTCCGAACCTCGTCGTCACTGACGACGGTCGGGTCGGCTCGATCGACTCGAAGGCGCTGACCGCCCACAAGATCCCGGAATACGGAGCCTTCTTTCAAGCCCGCCTGGCCGACCGCCTGCGCTCGCTTGGGTTGAGGATTGGCCTCGACGCCGGCGGCGAGGCGGCCGTCGCTTTCGACATCCCCGAGAGCGCTGTTCTGATGTTCTCCAAGCGCGATCGGCAGGTGGTCGGCGACGCGCAGCGCTACGCCCGCGAACACGCGATGGACTGGGACGACCTCTCGCTCGAGCGCAAGAAGCAGATGCTGCATGAGGCGAGCGCCGCCGGGCGGCTCGGCAAGACCAAGGAGGAAGCCCACACGGTCTGGCGCGAGCAGGTCGCGGAGCTCAGATGGACGCCAACCTCCGTTCTCGGCGCGACGCCGCCAGTTGAGCGTACGTCCGACCAACGGCGCGAGGCGGCTTACGCCTCCGCCTCCGCATCGCTCTCGGCGGAATTCCAGTTGAAAGCTGTCCTCGACGCTGAGCGCCTGCGCGTTCATGCGGCGCGCGGCCTTATCGAGGCAGGAGCCGCGGGCGGGCGGGACGACGTCGACGCGGTCGTAAGCCTGATCGAGACGCGCAGCTTCGTCCACGACGGCAAGGCGGCCGCGCTCATCTTTGGCCTGCACGAAGGCAAGGAGCGGATCAGTCACACCGAGCAACTCCGGATCGAGCAGAGCGTCGCCGAAATGTCGCGCGCGGCCGCCCGCGACCGCTCGGCCAACCTCTCTGATGCATCGATCCGTGCGGCGATCGGACGGGTCGAAGCCGACGACGCCGGCGTACGGTTCTCGAAAGAGCAGCTCGCCGCCATCCATGCGTTGGGCGCCGGCGGAAAACTGTCGCTCCTGACCGGCGTAGCCGGTTCGGGAAAAACGACGCTTCTGAAGCCGCTGGTCGACGCCTGGCGCGAAGACGGCCGGACGGTCATTGGCATGTCGACAGCCTGGCGGCAGGCCGATGCCCTCCAGGAGGCCGGCGCCGACGAGACGGTCGCACTCCAGCCGCTCCTCAACGCGATCGACACGGGAGAATTTTCGGCGGACGAGAACACCGTCCTTATCGTCGACGAGATCAGCCAGATCGGCCCGCGCCCGATGCTGAAGCTCCTAGAGCTGCAGGGCAAAACTGGTATGACCATCAAGATGCTCGGCGACCGGGAACAGGTGCAGTCGATCGAGGCGGGTGACACAATCGCGCTCCTGAAACGCGTTCTGCCGAAGTCCGCCATGCCCGAGGTGCTGACCGCTGTCCGCCAGAAGAACGACCGCGACCGCAAGATCGCCGCTCTCTTCCGCGACGGCAAAGCGGAAACAGCCCTCGCGATGAAGCGCGCCGACGGAACGGCGACGCTCCTCGAGGGTGACACCGACCAGGTGGTGCGGCAGATCGCGGATCTCTACATCGAGCGCAATGACGCGCTCAAATCCCAAGACCCGAGCTACGGGGTGACGATCACTACGCTCACCAACGCCGAAGCGGCCGACATCAGCCGGGCGATTCGCGAGCGTCTCAAAGCCCGGGGCGAGATCGGAACAGACGAGGCGACCTACAAGGCGGTCGTCTATCGGTCCGAGAAGCGAGAATTCTTCGACCTGCCCATCGCGATCGGCGATCGGCTGCGCATGTACCGGAAAACCGTCGCCGAGATCGACGGCAAGCGCGCCACGATCGGCAATAACGGTGACATCGTCGAGGTGGTCCGAAAGACGGTCGCCGGCCTCGTCCTGCGCAACGCGCGCGGCCAGACGGCCGAGATCGACTGGAAGCAACTCTCGGACCCGAAGACCGGGAGGCTCCTGCTCGGCTTCGGACACGCCTTCACAATCGACGCCGCGCAGGGCATGAGCACCAAGGGCGAGCACATCAACGCCCTGCCGCATGGGACCGGGGCGACTTCGGCCTTCAAGACCTATACCGCCGAGAGCCGCGCCACTGGCCGGACGCATACCCTCATCTCGAAGGCGGCTGTCCACGCCGCCGTTCAGCGGTCCCGGGCGCTCGGCGACGTCACGCCGATGACCGAGGACGATCTTTGGAAAGAGGTCGCCAAGAACGCGTCGGAGAAGCCGTACAAGGCTCTCGCGCTCGACATCGCCGGCAAAGCGCGCCGGCAGCACGACAACGCGGTCGAGAAAGGCCTATTAAACCACAACCGGATCGAGACAGTCGATGGGGAGCGGCCCCATCTCGGCGCAGAAATGATAGCCTCCTGTCAGGCAGGCCTTCTGCGCCAGGCTTTCGAGCAACAACGCGACGCCTTTATGGCGCTGATGCAGACGATCGACGAGCAATTGAAACGCGCCGCTGGCGTGCTCGTCGACCATGCCAGGGCAGTGGCAGCGGGCGTCAAGGGCGCGCCTGTCGCCGAGCTGGAGGCTCCCGATCCGCCCGAACCGCCGGCGCCAGTCCCCTCGGCGCGCGGCCCAAGCCTCTGAGGGTCACAACCTCGATCAGTTGGACTGATTTCCAATCAAAAGGGCGTCTCGAGTTCTCGATTGGATGGCGGCTTCCGACCCGAAGCAGAACAACAGCTTGACCTCACCGGGGTCTGCCTGGCGCAAAGAACGGTCAGTCATTAGCCCCATGTGAGAGAGAGGCGCTCCCTCACCTCCAGTCATCACCCCCGCAGACGCGTCCCGCAGGCTCGTCCTTTATCGCAGCACCGGAAAATTGCTCGCGCTATAGCCGGCGACGCCGCGATTGGCCGCGTTGATCGCGAAATTAACCGTTACCGCCTCCGGGTACAGAGTTCCGGGCTGGGTGCCGCTGTAGGCGACGATGGGCGGGGTCGAGCCCGCCGAGAGGAGATTGTAATTGATGGCCCAGGCGAGCTGCATCATGTTCGCCGAGCCAAGGCCGGTTGCGAGATCGTAGCCGGGAACAGCCTTAAATCCCGCACTGAGTCCGTTTGAAGTGTTCCCGGTCGTGATGTCGTAAAACGGATCATGCGGCTGTTTCGGCGCCGCGAACAGGATCGGCCCGGCGCGGCCCAAAGGCGCGCATGGCGCGTCGTGGGAGGGACCGCAATTGTTTCGAGGGTCAGAAGGTACGCGTTCTCCTGCGCGAAGAAGCCGGCGACTTCGGGCGCCGCAATGCTCGTGCCGTTGCGGCCGCAGATGTTCTTGAAGCTCTTCTTCGTGACGGGATCGGTATAGACGCAATTGGCGTAGCTGTAATACAAAGCCTGCAACATGCCCCCGCCGTTCAGCGAGAAATCGGGAATGGCTCGGCGCCCATTGGTGCAAGCTTTGGGGTTCCAGGCCGTCGCCGGAAACGTGTCGTTGCATCCCCCACCGCCTCCCCCGTTATTGGTCGGTTTGTCCGGGTTGGCGCAGGCGTTGCCGCCCCGGCGGTTTCCTTCTGATAGCCAAGCGGCCCGTACGTGAGAAGGAGCGACGTGCCGCCGACTGCGACAACATTCGGGTCAGTTGCGGGATAATAGACCGAACCGCGCACGCACTCCGCGTCCGCCGCCCTCGTCGCCCGCACTCGCGACGAGCGTCCAGCCCATCGCGGTCATGGAGCGCGTGACGTCGGTGAAGTCGCTCATCGACGGATTGCTGACGCCGCCAAAATCGGGCTCCGCGTCGGCGTCGCTGGTCGACGCGACCCGCGTCTTGTTGTCGGAGAGCGCGGCTTCCCAGGCATGCAATAAACCCGAGATGTTGCCGTCGCCTGCATAGAGAAAAATCTTTACCGTCCCGGTCGATGCAGCGCTGTTCGCGGCGGCGGCGGCCATTCGGGGTCCACCGTCATCTCATCGTCGCAGCAAGCCGGACTGCCGGTCTCATGCAGCGTGACGTCCCACGGGATGTTGAACGTTCTGAAGAAGGCGGCGACATCGTTCAAGTCCGGCTTGTCCGAACCAATGATGGCGATCGACGTCGCGGCCGGCGATCCCGTCGTGAGATGCGCCGGATTGCAGCACTGGCTGAAGCGGGCGAGCCCATTGAAGTTGTAGACCTGCTCGGCCCACAGATCCTGCGGCTCCATCAGGTTCGTGATCCCAAGCGGACCGGAAATCTGCGGCCGAACGTCACCGGCGAGAACGCCGTGCGCGGCGCGAGGATTTGCCGCGCCGGAGGTGCGCGTGATGCGCGTAAAGGCGCCGGTCGCGACCGTTGGCGTGTCCAGAGCCGGCGCTGGCTTTTGCGGCGACGCCGCCAAGGCATGGAAGCGCTGGATCGAGTTCAGCCCAAGAATATCGGCGATCTTCAGGGGCGAGCGCGGCCGGAACGGTCGGCGCCTTGTCATTGGCGAAATAGGCGCTCCCGTTGAGCGCATATCTGCCGACTTCACATTCAGGAGCGCGTTGACCTGGCCGACCGTTCCCCTGACAACGATCGCGTGATTGCTGCCGAAGCGCTCAACCTCCACAAGGCCGCCGCCTTTCGCCCAGGCCTCGACGGCCGCGACATCGGCGTCGGAGGGCATGAAGCGGCTCTTCAATTGAGGCAGCGTCAGGAACAGGTGGAAGTTCGGCCGCGAGTTCGGGTCGTTGACCTCGTCCGCGTAAGCCGCGAGCGCGTCGCGTTTCGGCATGACGACGATTGTCAGCTGCATCGGCGTCGCCGCGGCAAGGTCGGTTGTCCGGGTCGCCTGCCCGGAGATGACGCTGGCGGGCGCGGCGCCTACGCCTGCTGTCTTGACAGTCTGGGCGGAACTCGCCCCGACCATGATGAGGATGCCAGTGAAAACCCGGGCGGCCAGCCCGATGGTTCGCGCAAGACGTTGCATTTCGCTCCTCCCAATCTGACCGCCAGGCCAGGCTCACTAGCAGCAGGAAGCAGCGCTGGTCTCCTCCCATTTGGGATGAGGTTGGTGGCGATGTCCGCATTACGCAAATAGCGGCCATCCGTGAGCGAGCGGCGAACGAGGCTAGAACGACCTTCGCAGACATTTGCGGTCAGCGCGGTCGCGGCAATGGTCTGACTTTGCTCTCGCCCACTTAAGGCCATTGGCCCCGCGTCTCCGGCTCATCCTGTGGCTTGGAGGGGAGCGGCGGGCGTCTGCGGCCCGGCGTCGGATTTCGGCGCGACTTTCGTCTCCGGCGCCGTCTCGGCTCGCACATTCGGCGCGGATTTGGCTGCGATCCGATCGAGAACCCAGTAAGCGAGCAGCTTCACGCGGTCATTCACGAGGAACCAGACCAGCGCATAGCCCCAGACGAACAGCGCCCAACCCCAGCCGAGCGGCGTCATGAACAGCCCATAGACCGCGATCAGCGTCGCCACCATCTGCGTGCCGAACACCGCGACCAGCAAGATCCTGGCGGGGCGTATGGACCAGAACGGGCCGCGCGTGCGCGTCAGGAAAATCGTCAGATGACCGGCCACGGACAGCTTCAGATACATCAGCGTCTGGATATGCGGCGCGGTCGAGATGAAAGACGCGCTCGCCGAGATAAAACAGGCCAAACGCGGAGACGACGCCGACGACGCCCAGCACCGTGGCGATAGCCCAGAACCATGCGCATGTTCCAGGCTTCGGGCTTGTTCCTGTAGATGAACGTTGTCATAGGCGATCGACAGGATGGCGCCGTCGTTGAGCAGCGCCAGCATCACGATCATGACCGCGGTCAGGGGATAGAAGTTGAAGACGAGGATCGCCAGCGTCATGAACAGCAGCACGCGCAGCGTCTCGGCGATGCGGTAGATCGCGTAGCTGTTCATCCGCTGGAAGATGCGGCGGCTCTCCTTGATCGCGTCGATGATCACCGACAGTCCGGGCGTCAGCAGCACGATGGACGCCGCCGCGCGCGCCGCGTCGGTCGCGCCCGAGACGGCGATGCCGCAGTCGGCCTTCTTCAGCGCGGGGGCGTCGTTCACGCCGTCGCCCGTCATGCCGACGATGTGGCCGCGCTTCTGCAGCACGTCGACGATATGGAACTTGTGTTCGGGGAACACCTGGGCGAAACCGTCGGCGTTCTCGATGGACTTGGCCACCGCCGCCGTCTCCTCGGTCTTGGCGTCGCCGAGGCTGCTCGCGTCGAGGATGTTCGCGCCCATCCCCAACGTCTTGGCGGTCTCGCGGGCGATCGCCAGCGCGTCGCCGGTCACCATCTTGATCTTCACGCCCATCTGCAGCCGCGGTCGCGACGGTGGCCTTGGCGTCTTCGCGCGGCGGATCGAACAGCGGCAACACGCCGAGAAACTGCCATTTGCCGTCGCCGTCGGCGCGCGCCACGCCGAGCGAACGAAAGCCGCGCGCGGCGAAGTCGTTGACCGCCTTGTCGACGGCGGACTTCACCGCGGCCGCGTTGGCCGACAGCGCCAGGATGACCTGCGGCGCGCCCTTGGTCACCTTGAATGTCTTTCCGTCCGCGCCCTTGACCGTGGCCTCGGTGCGCTTGTGCACCGGATCGAACGGCTTGAAATGGGTGACCTGATAGGGCTTCAGCGCCTGCTTGTCCTTCAGGCCGCCGAGCACGGCCAGATCGATCGTGTCGTTGTTCGTCCGCGCGCGACGCCAGTGCGCCGGCGAGGATGAGCTTGATCGGCGGTGATCGCTGTCCAGGCAGAACGGATCGCCCAGCGTCAGCTTGTTCTGGGTCAGCGTGCCGGTCTTGTCGGCGCACAGCACGTCCACGCCCGCCAATTCCTCGATCGCGACCAGTTTGCTCACGATCGCCTGTTTCTTGGCGAGCAGGCGCGCGCCGACCGCCATCGTCACCGACAGCACCGTCGGCATCGCCACGGGGATCGCGGCCACGGTCAGCACCAGCGCGAACTGCAACGTGGTGAGGATCGGGTCGCCGCGGTAGATCGCGACGGCCGATGATCACGGCCACCAGGATCACCGCGAGGATGATCAGGTAATTGCCGATCTTCAGCACGGCTTGCTGGAAATGGCTGACGGTGTCCGCCGTCTCGCACCAGTTCCGCCGTCTTGCCGAAATAGGTTTTGCCGCCGGTGGCATAGACCAGCGCGTCGATTTCGCCGTGACGAATGATCGAACCGGAGAAGACCGCGTCGCCGGATTTGCGCGTGGCGGGCAAGCGATTCCCCGGTCAGCGCCGACTGATCCACCGACACCTCGTCGCCGTCCAGCAAGCGCGCATCGGCCGGCACGATGTCGCCCAGGCGCAAGCGGATGACGTCGCCCGGCACCAGTTCGCGCGCCGCCGGGTTGATCCACTTCCCGTCGCGTTTCACCCGGGCCTTGATCGCCAGCGTCGCCTTCAGGGCGGCGATGGCGTTGCCCGCCTGGTGTTCTTCCCAGAATCCGACCACGGCGTTGGCGAGAAGCAGAAGCGAGGATGATGCCGAAGTCCGGCCAATGCCGGGCCACCGCCGACAGGATCACCGCCGCTTCGATCATCCAGGGGATGGGACCCCAGAAATAGGAGAGGAATTTCAGGAGCTCGTTGGTCTTCTTTTCCTCGATCTCGTTCGGCCCATATTGGGTCAGCCGCTTTTGCGCCTCGGCTTGGGTGAGGCCGTCCGGCGACGAACCCAGTTTTTTCTCGACCTCCGCCAGAGGCAGGGTTTGCAAATCGTCTTTGCCAACAGGCTTCGATCCCGTCTCGGACTTGGGAGCCTCGGGCCGATCCACGTGAGCTTCCATGGTCGAAGGTCCTTCCGGCGTCGCCGTGAGCGCGCTTCGGCATGCGATGGGCAAGAGTTCTATTTGCTGGCGTTCGCTCGCAATGCCCAGCATGGCGCGAACAGAGGCTTGGGCGCGAATATTCGGGCGCGGTAAGCGGGAACCGCTGCCGTGGAAAACTATAAGCGCGTGTAATGCCGCCAAAGTAAGGCCCGGAAAATACGAACGCATCCAGCTAGAGATCGTGCGGGTGCTGATTGTCTCGAATCAGCAGGGCTCCGCGTGACGCCGATTCACCAAGATTTCCGCTTCACGCCGATTCGTTGAAGAAACCTGTGTTGAGGCGAGCGCGGTGTTACGAGCGGCGGCTGCAAGCGGAGCGAAGCGGCGCCTCTTCGCCTCACCGGGCGAGAGCCGGCTCCGGGAAGGGGACGAGATTCGCCAGTTTCCGGAGATTCTGGACAGTGGCGGCTGCCCATCGTGACCTTGTCCGCTATCCGCCCAAAGGGGAAGTTGCGGATCATGTTATTGACTGCTGGCGGTCTCGCGTCGCACCTGATCGGCCGGCTTGTCTTCTCGCAGCCCGACGTAAACCGTGTGCCGCAATAGGTTGTCCGCCGTCCAAGTCAAATACGTGATCTCCGCAACAAGCTTCGGCTCGACCCAATGAATCCGCGACAGGACGAGCGGCGAGCCGTAGCGCGTGCTCCGGGGCGGCGGAACGCTCAGAGGCGAGGTCTTTCGGGCTAGCGGATCCAGGCGACGCCGCAGATCGGCAAGCACCTTGACAGACATCCCTGTGCCCACGCGGCCGGCATAGATGAGCTTGCCGTCATCGGTGTAGTAACCGAGCAGCAGCGCTCCGAGATGAGGCCGCGCGCCTTCCGGATCCGACCAACCCACGACGACGAACTCTTGGCGGTTGAGCGCTTTCGCTTTTCGCCATAGCCCGCGGTTTCCCGGCGCGTAGGGCGCATCAATGGTCTTGGACACCACGCCCTCGAAGCCGAGCTTGCCGGCGTGCTTCAGGATAAGCTCGCCGTCACCAGCCTCATGACCATTGAATTGAAGGCCAGGCTTGTCCTTGACCAACGGCTCGAGAAGCGCTTTGCGCTCGATGAGCTGAAGGTTCGAGACATCCCAACCGCCAAGATGCAAGAGATCGAAAGCGTAATAGACGAGGTGCACGCCGCGTTCGCCATCGGTCGCCGCCTGCGTCTGGGCGAAGCTGGGCAAACCGGCCTCGTCGACACCGCAGAGTTCGCCGTCGATATAGGCGGTTTTCACCCTCACATTGGCCAGCGCCGCGATGGCGCTCGGATATTTGTTGGTCCAGTCGAGGCCAGTGCGGGTGAGCAGCTGAACTCGACCATTGTCGATGCGCGCGGCCATTCGGAATCCGTCCAGTTTGATTTCATGCACCCACTGAGGCCCTGACGGTGGCTTCTCGACGGGCTGGGAAAGCTGAGGCGGAACAAACTGCGGGAGAGGAGCGTCCCGGTCGGATGGACCGACCTTAGTGCCCTGACGGGCGGGACGCTTAACAACGCGGGACATGCCTCGTCCTCCTGACCCTCCTGTGGAAGGCCGAGCCTTCTAAACTTCGGCCTGGCAGGTGGTAGCATGAAGCGCACCATCCGATCCCCAATGGCAGTCGCTGTCCCGATCAAGAAAGCCTCGCCGCCTCGCTAGTGTTTCTCTTCGCCGGGCTAAAGATCGCTTTTCGAGGCATCCGCGCGAGGCCGGACCGTTCGTCTATAGGTCGGCGGGTCCTTCTCGCGCCCGCCGAGCTCGTCTCGGCGATTGAGAGCAACTAACCGACACGTCTCACCAACGATGATGAGCAAACATGTTATGAGCAACCTCGCGCCCGATCCCCCAGCCAAGTCCATGGACGACCGAGCGCATGAGCCCGGCGCCCTGGTCGGGCGCAAAGACCGCGACTGCGCCAGCGAGAAGGCCCACAACGACGAGGGTCCTCATGGGTTCGCTCCTTCCATTCGGGGCAAGGTGAAGAGCCCGGCGCGGGCGCACATGACGCGCAGCTCATCGACGGAATAGGCGCGCCTCGCCTTCACCCGCATGAGCGGCAGCCCGATCTCAAGGAACACTGCATTGACGAAGGCGTCCCGTTGCTGGCGCTCGGGCAGGAGGTGGCTCTTGTCGTCGACCTCGATCGCGGCGACCGGATCGAGGGTCAAGACGTCGCAGATCACGAAATCGACGCTCTTCGCCATGACGCCGTTCAACGCCTGGCGGCGGGAGGCCGGGTTGGCGCCAAGCGTCGGGTTGGCAAGCTCGGCAAGGCGCACCTGAGCGAAGGCGCGGTAGTTCTGGCCAAGCGCGGCGTCGAGCGTCATCAGGAAAGACTTTTCGTTGGTGGTCAGGAATCGGCCGCGCTGATAGCCGGAGCGGCCGCCGCGTGGACCACCGATCATGAAGACGATGAATGTGGCGAAGGCCGCGAGATAGAAGAGCGCCGCCGGCCGCTCGAGAAGCGCTTCGAGACCTCTCCCCCAACCCGCTTCGAACGCTTGACCCACAGAGGTCAGCGTCTCAGTCATCTGCGTAGACGCGTCGGACAGCGCGTCGAGGAAGATGCTCATAGACGCTGCGCCCCAATCACAGTGTCGCTCCGACCGGGCGCGGCGACGCCGCTTCCCTAGCCTCCGCGGCGGCGGCCTCACGCGCCGCGCTCACCATGTCGCCCGTCAGAGCCTCGATCGCTCGGATTGCCTCCTCTTCCGCGGCGCCTCTAAGCTCGCTGACCGCCTCGATCGCCTGCCCTGCGCCGAGCGTGATCGCCGCCGCCTGGCGCGCGTCCGCAGCCGTCGCCCCCGCCGCGATCTCAATGCTTTCGATGAAAGCCCTTGTTTCCTCCGCGCGCCCGCCGTCTCCCGCATAGAGCGCCGGCGGCGTCGACGGGGCTTTCGGAGGGAGGCTGGTTGCGGCGAGCATCATCGCCTGGAGCGGCGCGTGTGGCGCGAGCGCGGCGATCTCCTCGGCCGACAGCGGAGCCGCGCCGGCGGCCTCAATCGCCGCCTCCACGCATTCCATGCCCGGGCGCCCGGACGCGGCCGCGTCGGAAAACGCCTTCAGCATCGCCGCAAGCGTCGCCGACTTCTCTGTCCTCGCCGTGCCGAGGCCACGTTCGAGCGCTTTCAAAGCGAAGGTCACCGGTTCCGTCGAGACTTTCAGCGCCTCTGCGTCGGGCGGCGCCAAGACCGCGGGACGGTTGAGCCGCATCGGTCCTCTCGCGTCGATGTCGGCGTGAAACAGCTTCGCATGGATCCGGCGGCCGGCGAACATGACGATCGCCTCGCCCTCGATCAGGCTCTGCAGGTCGCGCCAGTCGATGCCGGCGACCTCTCGGACCTCGGCCGAGCGGCTCTCCGTATATTCGCCGACCCCGCCGCCGTCATAGCTCGTCGCCTGGGTGACATAGGTCTTGCCGGCGGTGTCCTCGATCCATTGCCGAGTGCGGTTGGCGTCCTGCAGACGCATCGCGACCGTCAGGTTGCCATTGCCGAGCAACGACTGGGTCTTTTCGCCGAGCCGCGCCCAGATGCCCGAGACTTCCTGGAACCCGAGCCAGAACATCATGTTGAGGCCGCGGCCCTGGGCCAGCATACGGTCCATGCCGCTCGTCGCGTAATAGCCGACCTCGTCGAGGACGACATGAAAGGGCGCGACCCCCATGCCGGGCTTGTTGGCGACGATCACATCGGAATCACCCTCGAGACGCGCGCCGAGCATCTGCGCCATCATGCCGCGCAGCGACGCGACCACGATCTTGCCCAGCGCCGCCAGACGTTCGTCTGAGCTTTCGAGGGCGGGAAGGTTCACGACCAGGATGCGTCGGTTGAGAACCACGTCGCGCATGTCGACGTCCGACTGCCGGACCTTGAAGATGTGGCCGAGCGAGACGCCGAGCAGCTGGAAGGTGTGCGTGAAGTAGAACTGGGCGAAACCGTGCTGCTTCGACGGCTCCTCGGTCTTCTGTCGGTTCCAGTCGAGGCTCATGTCGTAAGAAGGCAGTTCGCCGAGATAGGCTTGCAGCGGATAGATCAGATCCTCGGGCATTTCGGGCACGGGAATGTCTGTCGTCTCGCCGGTGATCGGGTTCCTGACCTCGAACAGCCGCTTCGTCGCGACCTTCCAGATGCTGCGCAACTCGAAGGAAAGCCGGATGGTCTCGATATTGAGCGGCACGCCCTTATGGTCGCGCATCCAGACGAGGACGGGCGTCAAGGTGCCGACCAGCGCCACCGCGCGCTCGCGAAAGACGCCGTTGGCGTCGCCCGGGGCCGGCTCGCCGAGCAGGCTCGACAGCATCTCGCCGATCGCGTCGGCATTGCCGACCGCGAACGGGTTGAACCGGTTCGAATCCTTGACGCCCGAGGCGACCATGAAATTGAGGCAGAGGACATCGTCCTCGCGTCCGAACCGCCGGGCGAGCGCCAGGACCTCGCCGTAAAGCTTGTTGTCGGCCTTGCCGTCGACGATCACGAAGCCCGAGGCGTGGGTCAGCGCATTCGCGAGGAACGACAGGAGCGCCGTCGTCTTGCCCGCGCCGGTCGTTCCCGGCACGGTCGCATGCTGACGGCCATCCTCGGAGGCGATCCAGAGTTCGCGGCCGTTGACGTCCTTGCCAAGATAGATCGAACCCTCCGCCATGCGCGGCCGACGTCCCTTCGGCGAGGGATGGTTCCAGTCGCGCATGCGCGCCGTTCGGGGTAGGCGAAGCGGCAGGGTGACGCGCCGACTCATCACGAGCCCGGCAAAGAGGAGCGAGGCAGGCGTAACGAAGTTCACGGACGCTGGCTCGACGAACATCAGCACAGCTCCGCCGGCGAGCAGAACGCTCGAGAACTCGCTCATCATCGCCGACCACATGCGAGTGGTGATCGGACGAATGTCGCGCAGGCGCTGCGCGCCCGACCGTTCGAACCGTTCCTGCGGCCCCTTGATTTCCCGCTGGGCCATCATCGCCTCCCAGTCGCCGCGGTCATTGCGCTCGCTCCGTTGCTCGATCTCGTCAGCCCGACGCCAACGTGCCGGGGCCGAGCTGTGGGAAGGTGTGCGTCAAGTAGACCTGGGCGAAGGCATGCTGCCTCGCCGGCGCCCCGGTTTTCTGCCGGTCCCAGTCCAGCCTCATGTCGTAACCCGGCAGTTCGCTTAAGATAGGTCTTGAGCGGAGAGATCAGATCCTCCGGCATCCCGGGGACGGGAATGTCTGTCGTCTCGTCGGTGATCGGGTTCCTGACCTCGAACACCCGCTTCGTCGCCACTTTCCAGATGCTGCGCAATTCGAAGGAAAGGCGGATGGTTTCGATATTGAGAACCACCTCTTCATGGTCGCGCATCCAGACGAGGACAGGCGCCAAGGCGTCGACCAGCGCTGCCGCGCGCTGACGGAAGACGTTGGCGTCGTCCAGGGCCGGCTCGCCGAGCGGGCCCGACAGCACCTCGCCGATCGCATCGGCGTCGCCGGCCACGAACGCATTCAACCGGTTCGCATGCATAGGCGCGCTTATTGTTGATGCAGGCCAAAGACCCCAGGACCGGGCTCGCTCGCGGCCGCCCCTCCGGCGGCAGGCGATTGAAGCTGGGGGAGCTGGGACGGCTCGGGTCGCACAAACGGCGGGGGGGCCAGGTCCGATTGCGACCCAGGGCTCGCGACGGCGCTCCCAAGATCCTCGGTCGCGGCGACGGCGGTCGGCCGCGGGTGGGTGGCCGTCAGGAGGAACGTTGCGGCGCTGCCGAGCCCCACACACAGGAAGAAGCCGAGGACGCTCGCGAGCCAGCCTCGCCGCTTCGGCTGCGGGTTTGAGGCGAGCGCCTGCCGCTCGAACTGAGCCTCCGCAAGGCGTCGCGGAACCCCTCGCGATATCGCTCGCTGGATCTCGCGCGCCTCGGAGCCAAACGATCCGCCCCCGATCGGATGGACCCGAATATCGATCCGAAGCTTGGAAGGGTCGCGCTCGTCGAGCACAGCCTCTACGCTCGCCCTGTCCTCCACCAACATCTCTCATCTCCTTCGTTTGATAAGACCCGTGATGGGCGCCCGTCGGAGCCCGCTTGAAGACGAGCATGCGGATGAGCTGCGCGAACGGGAAACGGGATCCGATCACGCCGTCTTCGGGCGGATCGCGGCGAGCGCGGAATCGAAGACCGGGGTCGGAATCGGGACGCCGACCGCGCGCTCAGCCGCCCAATGGGCGCCTGCGCCGATCGCTTCGACCCGCATGCTCGGATGGGGGTGAGCAATGAGCGCGTCCGACTCGAAGCCGAGCGCATGCAGCGCGTACCAGAGCCGGCGATCGACGAGCTTCAGGAAGGCGAATTGCGCCGGCGCCAGAACGCCGCTCCGCAAGCGCGCTTGGTTCAGCACCGACATGAGGCCTGGCGTGGTAAAATGATGCTGATCCATGACCTCGAACGCCCAGGCGGAGACTTCCCCCGTCGCGAGCACGCGATCGGCGAGGCGAAGCGTCTTCGGATCGAAGGCGAGCGGCTCTTCCGGCCCAGCCCCGCCGTCGGCTTTGCGCGCGTGGCAACCCTTCCGACAGCAATCCAAGCAGCCGAGCCGCTTCGTCGCGGCGCTGGACGCCCTGCAGGGCGAAGACCGCGAGCATTGAGCGCACTGCGGGCGAAGCCGCGCTCGGCTCCGTCCACCGCCCGCCCAACTGGCGCATGAACTCGCGGCGGGCCGCCGCCTCGTCGAAACCGCCCTTCTCGCTCGTCGCGTAGCGCGCCACCCACTCATCCACATGCAACGCGGCGTCGGCCGGACGCGGGTCGCCGGCGCGCAGCTTCGAAAGTTTTAAGCGTCGACCGACGAACGCCGCCGTGCTGCGGGAATGGATCGCTTGCTCGGCCATCAGCTTTTCGAGATCGAAGGTCCGGGTGAAGCGGGCGTTGCCGGCGCGTAGAAAGCAAAAGCCCGCCAGCGCCAGAACCAACGCCATGGCGGGATAAACGAGCTCCTGGCCGATGTTGCGATAGAGCCGCACGAGCTGACCGAACTGAACCCGCTCGGCATGCGCGTGTTGAACCGCGATGTCGGCGGGCTGAAAGCGGTCGGTCACGACGCCGATCGCCTGCATCTCGTAGTGGGCGACCAACAACGCAACTCGACTGATTTGGGCATGCCAGACCTGCCAGCCCGCCCAACCCAGGATACACAAGCCCACGACAATCAGGATGAGACTGAAGCCCGTAAAATCGTCGCTGTTGATCGGGCCGCCGCCGCGAGAAGGCCGGGCCATTCTACCGCCCACCCCCGGCATCGGCGCTCGCCACCTCACGCGTCGCCTCGCGCTTGAGGCGCATCGCCTGTTCGTAGACGAGGCGCATGTACTCGAGCTTATGAACGGGGCTATGCGAGTGATAGAGCGCGACGCCCTCCCAAAGATCGCCGCGCGCCTCGTCGAGCGCCTGGCGGAGGATCCAGGCGCCGCCCTCGACATTGGCGCAGAAATTATCCCTGAGCGCCCGGTAGGCCTCCTCCCGCGACGCGCGCCAGTGCCCGGCGATCTTGCTGAGCCATGTGTCGTTGACCTGCATCGGGCCAATGTCCACGGTGCCGTTCGCGTTCTGACTGACCGAGCCGAGCCGCCCGGCTTCGACGCTGAGCAGGAGCACGAGCACGCCGGCGGGCACATGATGAACTTCGGCCGCCGCCTTCAGGCATCCCTCGATCATCGCCTCATCGGCTTTCGCCGGAGTGACGAACGCAAGCGCAATCGTGAACGCCGCGAGCGCCGTCGCGGCGCAGAATCGCCTTCTCCCCCGATCGCCCTTCTCTCTGATGCGCGTGCCCATCACGCAATCGCCTTTCTGGCCTCAGTGCGCGCCGTCGCCTCGTCGAACACGCGTGCGAGATCAAGCACCATCACCCCGTGAGCGCCCGTGACCGCTGCGATCGCCTCCATGACCGACAGGAGAACGGGGGAGAAGCCCTCGGCTCGGATCGCCTCGATCCGCCACGACATGAGCGCGCCGAGATCGCGCTTGAGCCCGAGTTCGAAGCCACGTCCCGTGACGTCGCGCCAGATCGCCTCGCCGGCGACCAGGAACAGCGGCAAAAGCCCATCCTCCGCTGCGGCGGCGTCGAAAGGGATCCTCACCAGATCCCGGCGCGGTCCGTCCTCGACCAGGATGTCCCGATCGGCCTCGATCAAGAGCTCCCGAACGACCCGGGACACATACGCGGGCTTAAGCGTCTTCAAACGCACGGCGTCGATCCCGGTCATGCGAACCTCCGCCGCTTCCAGGCTGGAATCGCGGGACGATAGGGCCCGACAAAGCCGCGCCGGATCATCCTCAATGTCGAGGGAACCGTCAGGCCCGCCCAGCTGATCACCGAGAAGAAGACGACGCCGGTCGCGGCGATATAAAACGTCGTCCAGCTCCAATAGACGACGAACACCAGGACCGGCAGGCAGGCCCGCGCATCGAGAAAAACCAATTTGACCGGTCGCCCGGTGTCACGCCACATGCTTTCACTCCTTCATCACCCGATCTCGTGCCGGACATCTTCCGCCGTTTCTTCGCTGATCCGGCCTTCCTCGAGCGCGATTGCGATCGCCTTGGCGTAGGACTGGCCATTCGTTTCCAAGGCCTCAGCGGTGATTTGCGGCCAGTCGTCGGCGCGGGTGGAGGCCAGACGCTTGCGGTAGGCCGCATCGCAAACCAGGAACTCGCGCAGCGGCGTCCACTTGCCGCCGATCGAGGGAACCAGGCGCTGGTTGATCACCAGACGCAACGCCTGGGCGCAGGACGTCATCGCGTCCTTGAGCTGGGCGGGCGGGAGGAGGCTCGCGACCCGTTGCATGGTGAGCGGCACGGTCTCGGCGTGGATCGTCGTCGCGGTCGCGTGGCCCGAGATGGCGGCCTGGATGGTCGCAATCATGTGTTCCGGCTTGCGGCACTCGCCGATGATGATGTCGGTCGGCTGGCGGCGCATCGCGCCCGCCATGAACTCCTCGAAGCTCTTCACATTGCGCGGGATCTCGCTTTGTGAGATCGAGCTCGTCGGGCTCTCGACCCGATCGAGCAAAAATTCGACCGGCTCGGCGCATTCGATGATGTTGCGATGGGCGTCCGGATCGCGAAGTTTTTCCACCGTCATCGCGCCGATCAGGGTCGACTTGCCCGAGCCGGTGGCGCCCGAGACGATCATCATGCCCTTGGTCATTCGATAATGGGCAAGGATCTCCGGTTCGACGTTCTGGCTCGAAAGGGGCTGCGGCAGATCGCGCACCGGGCGGATCACGACATGGGCGCCCGCGCCCCGGCTCGCGGTGATGGCTGTCACGTTGCAGCGGAAGCGCAGCGTGCCCTTTCTGGGCGAGCCGATCTGGTACATCACATTGATGTCGGCCCCGCCCTGAAGCCGCGCGATTCCGTCCGCCCCATAGAGATGATTGACGATCAGGCTCGCGTCGTTCTCATCGAGCGGATCTCGGCTTTTGATCTTGCGATTGACCCCCCAGAGGCGGAACGAGGCGGGCTGAAAGGTCGAGAACATCACCTGTTCGGCCCCCAGCCTATGGGCATGGGTCAGGAAGGAATCGAGCGCCGGCGCCAGATTGCGCGGCTCCTTGACCCATCGCTCGCCCGGATCGACCCAGGCATAAGGATCGGCCGCAGTCTCAGGCTCGGCGGTTGGCGCTCGAGAAGGGATGTCGAGCATCTTCGTGCTTACTTCGGGCAGTGGCGCGCGCCGCGCCAGGCGCCGGCGTTCGCCTGCAGGCCTGGTTGCGAGGTGATGGTGACGATCCGGTCGCCGGCCCTCAGTTCGCTGCCGCCGCCGTCGACCACCTGCTGTTTGGTCGCGACGCGCGGGTTGGCGACGACGCCGGCGCGCAACAGCACCCGGTAACGAGCCATGCCGGTGATGTCGCGTTGCAGCCGGCCAAGATCGTTCAGGAAGATCTCGTTCGCCTGCCGCTCGCCCTCGCCCCAGCCTTCAGCGACATATTTGTTCCAGTATTGGACCTCCTGCTCGGTGCGCGGCAGGACGGCGTCGGCCGGCCGGCTGGGCTGCTCCCAGGTCCTCACGAGATAGGTCCGCCAGTTCGGCGGCGCGGAGCTGAGCTGAGCGATCTTGGTGATCGAGTAGACGCAGGCGGTCTCGCGGGCGATCTGGCCGCCGTCGCCGAGCGCCATCGCCATCTCGGCTTCCGAGACGACCGGCGGGCGCATGATGATCTGGCTGCCCGGCCGGCGCAAAATCACGTCATCGAAATTGTAGACGGTGTCGAGGGTCGGCTCGTACCGGCGCAACATCTCGTTGATCGCGAAGGCCCGCGCCGCAAGCCCGCCGCGCGCGCCATAGGCGAGGCCCGCGTCATAGAGGATGTTCTGGCGGCCCGCCTCAAGCCCTGCCGCCGCGAGCCCGCTTCCGGGCCGGGTCGCCTGCAGCAATTCGAGCGACAACGGCTTGTCGCCGCCGACGACCTCAGGCTCGATCGATGCGCCCGTCACCGGCTTGTTGATCGGATTGCCGGTCTGCCGCGCCGCGGCGTCAACCGTGGCGGGCGAAGGTTGCGGCGGGACCGGCATCACGATGAGATTATTGACGCTCGCCGGCGGCGCAGCCGTCGTAACCGGGACCGCCGTCGTAACCGGCACAGCGAGTTTCTTCGTCGGGAGATCGGGCTCGGCCGACTGCGGCGTCGCCGACATATCGGCCGCCGTCGCCGGTCGTATGAGGGCTACCGAGGTCAGGATGACCGCGGCGAACGAAACGGCCGCAAGCAGGGTCGAACGGCGGTCAGCCATGATAGATCACCTCGAGAAGCTGATGCTGCGCATCGACCCGGACCGTCGCGAAGGCGCCGGCCTGATCGCCAAGCCCGTGAAGAATGTCGTAGACCCGCTGTGGAGCCGGATCGACGACGACATTGACCGCCTGCGACGCATTGCCGCTGACGGCCGCGCGGTAGCCGATGGTGTCGGCGAGCTTCCTCACCGCCCCATCGAGCCCCCCGTTCCACGACATCGCCACCACCCGCTCGAGCTCGCCCGGAACAACCGCCGGCTTCGATGCGACGGCCGCGGCCGGTTGCATCGCGCCGATCCGAGTGAGCTCGGTTGATGTCTCGTCCATGCTCTTCTGCAGCGCGACCTCGGCGTTTGGCATGCCGGGCGTATCGACATTCGTCGCGATCGGCGTCACGCTGCTGCAGCCGGCGAGCCCGCACGCGATGAGACTTGCGAACAGAAACGGCGCTCGTGATCTTTCGGGACCCATGTGAGTTGCTTCCCCTTGCGATAAGCAGGCCGGCGCCTTCGCGACGGTCCGGATCGATGCATGAGCTTCGGCGAGAGCCGCGCGAACACGAAACGGCGTCGAAGACTTTTTTTGAGACGCTGCTATTCCGCGGCCAACGCGCGCCGCACGGGCTCTTCGTCATGGGGCCGCAGCACGAGCGCGACGCCGCGACCATCGATCACTTCGGCCGTGAGCCCTTCGAGCACGCTCTCGGTCGCCCGCGCCTCCATCTCGCCGCTGCGCAGGCGTTCGAGGCGACGCCTCTCCACCTCCTTTTGCGCCGAACCGGCCGGGAACACCTTCGAAAGCCGCCGCAACGCCTCCTGGAAGCCGACCGCCTCGTAGAGACGATTCCGCAAAGCCGCGTCGTCGGGCGTGGTCGAAAGCGCCCAGAGCTCGATCGGCCCGAGGCTGTTGACGAGCAATTGCTCGTATTTTGAGTTCTCGATCTGCATGATGGCGAGGAACGGCGCCCCGCCCGGCCCCGGTCCGTGCAGACCATGCCGCACGACGGCGGCGGAGGCCGGCGTCAAATTGAAGCGCGCGATCACTTCCTCGGCCTCGCGTTCGTCGCCGGCCTTGAGCACGAATCGCCCGGTCGACTGGCTGATCAGCGCGTCGCCCATGTCGGACAGCCTCTGGCTCGCAAAGCCGAGCTGGATGTTGTGCTTGCGGCCCTCGCGCGCGTCGAGTTCGGCCTGGGCGCGCACCTGCGGGCTGCCGAGCGTCCGGTGCCACTCGTCATAATCGAGCCTTTTGACGGTCTCGTAAGCCTCGCGAAACCGCTTGGCGTGGTAGGGCCTCACGGCTTCGGGAACGTAATGGACGTAATCGGGCCGCAGGAAGAAGTTGCGGGCAAGAATGTGACGACCGAGCAGATACATCATCTCGGTCTGGCGATTGGAGGCGGCCGAGCCGGTCGGGGCCACTTCCTGAAGGTTGAGGACGATGATCCGGGCCGACCCAAAATCAAGCTTGGTCGGCTGGTTGAGGATCGGATATTTGCGGATCGCGTCATAGATGTAGCGGGCGAACACGGCCGAAACGCTTTCCGCCGTCGTCTGGATCTTGAGTCTCGGCGAACATGTCCTGGACCTGTTCGGAGCGGGACGCCGCGATCAGGTCCTCGAGCACCGGCACCGCATGGCGCTGGGCGATCTCGGCGAGCCGGAACTCCTCATGCTCGCAGAGCGCGTTGACGACATCGCGCCAGATCGCGTCAGCCGGATGGAGCTTGACGCCATGCTCGTCGATCGCCCTGTCGACCAGGGGCTCGACCCCTTTCCGGTAGCGCTTCGGCGCGCCGTCCGGGACTTCGGTGCAGCGCCGATAGGCCTCGTCGATCACGAGCGAGACCATCTGCGCCATGCCTTCGAACGGCGTCGTCTCGTCGGGCGGCAGGGTCAGAAGCGCCAGAAAATTCTGCAGGAACGCCTTTTCGAGCGGCAGCGGATATTCGCAGCCGACCTGCAGGTCGAAGGCATTGAACTCGTAGCCCGGCGCAAACTGCATGGTGGTGAAGATCGCCTCATGCCGCCGCGATGGGCCAAGCGCCTCCTGAATGAGCCGCACGAAGCCTTCCGCCGAAGGCCCGATGTCGAGCTTGCCGATCAGCGGCAGCTTGGCCTTGGCGCCGCCGAGGACCGCCGACGAAAGGCAGAGCCCGATATTGATCGTGTTCGCGAGCACCGACTTGCCGGAGCCGGGCGGGGCCACGAAAATGTCGATCATCAACGGCCGCATCGAGCCGCCGGACGGATCGTAGGGCCAGATCGCCCCGTTCGGCAGGCGAAACAGCACCGATCCCCGCTCCCAGGGCGAGATCGTGTGCGACCACGGCAGGAGCGGCAGCGCCTCGCCGATCGGCGCCAGCGACGGATTGCCGGTCGAAGCGAGCGCGAGGCCCGGCACGGAGCTCATCACGCCGTCGAGTGGATCCCCGGCGACCCGGGCCGTCTTGCAATTGCCCCAGCCCTCGATCCGTTGCGCGAGCGTGGACGCGCGCCGGCGGAGTTTCCGGCTCTCGCCGATCGGCGCCCAGGTCGCGAAGGACGCGCGCAGCTTGACCGAGATGTGATTGTCCTGCTCACGCATCTGGCGCAACGACGCGAAGGCGCGCTGAAGATCGCGGTTCGCCGGGAACATCGCCAGGAACGACGATCCGATCTCCTTGAACGCCATGCCGGTCTTGCCGCCGCCCTCGAGGATGAAGGCGGCGCGCCACGGCAGCCGGTCCTGGCCTAACCAGCTCGCGAGCTCGACGAACGGGCGAGGATCCTCCGGCCCGATCACCATGTCGACGCTCGCATATTCGTTCTCGCCGATCTCGACTCGCTGGCCGCCATGCGTCACCGCATCGATGCGAAAGAGCTGGCTCCGGATCGACGGCCACAAGAGACCCGCCTTGTCAGGATGCTTGACGTCATCCTCGGGCAGGCGCGGCATCACCTTGTCGCCGATCAGCGTCGGCTTCCACTTCGAGCCAGCCGTCTCGCGATAGAGCGCCTCGCGGGCCAGAATGAGGGCTTCACTGGCGGCAAGCTCTGTTGCGGCCACTTCGGCGCCGCGCAGCGCCGCCATCACCCGGTTGACGAAGCCGGCATGGTGGGCGGCCATGAGCTCCGAGCGAAGAAAGAAGCGCTGCGCATCGCCGATCCTCGGAACCGCTTTCGCCGCCGCCGACTTCTCCTCCTTCATCTGCTTCAATTCTTCCTTGGTCAGCACCGCGCGGCGCGTCCACAGGACGAAGCACGACGTCTCCCAGCGCATCGTCTGACTCCAGAGGCGTAGGCGCTCGTCGAGAATGTCGGTGAGGTCGAGGCCGACTTCACGCCCCACACGGCGGCAGGACTCCATATTGATCCGCTCGATCTCGCGCTCGGCCACGTCGGGGTCCGAGAGATACCAGCCGACGATCGCGTTGCCCTTCGCCTCGAGCGCGCCCGACAGATCGAGACGCAGGCCGTTGGCGAGCCGCGTGATGTCGTCGCGCGTCGCCATGCGCTTCATGCCGCCGATGCGGACGAACGTGCAGTAGTCGCCCTGCTTGGTGACGAGCGCGTCGCCATGCGTCGTCTCGACGTCGCAATAGCCGGCGAGCGGCTGCTTGAGCGCAAGCGACAGACTGGCGAGCAGGCTCGACACAACGCTCAGCATCGAAAGGACCTCCAGGTTGATGTGAGGCAAAACGGCGGTCGGTCAGGCGGCGACGCCGCCTGCGATCAGGCGCGGATACACGTCCTCGCCATCGACGAAGAACTTTCCGCGCGACCACAGCCTTAAGCCCCCGAGGCGCCTCGCGCGGTCGGCATAGAGGTTAGGCCTCGCACGCATCAGCGCCTCGCCAAGCACGCGCGGCGAAGACGTTCCGAAACGCGTCTCGGCCTCCGCCCGTCGCATCTCGATCGCCCGAATCGCCTCGAGCGCCGGGTTCGGGATCTCGCTCCAGGTCACGGCGAAGGGAGAGGCTGCAAGATAGAGCGCGCCCTCGGCGGCGAGGCGCCTGTGGACCACGTTGGCGACCGCATTGAGCGCGGCCTGCGACAGATCCGGCAGCCAGATCAGCACAGCCTCCTCGGCGATCGTCTCGCGTTCGAGATGGCGAACAAGTGAGCAGGGCACGCAGGACAACTCCTCGGCGCCATCGACGCAAAGAAAAGGCTCTCGCCCTTCTGCGAGTCGAACCCCACAGAAGGGACAAGAGCTTCGTTGAGCGCCGCCCAGCGCCCCGTTCTCGCAAACGGAAAGAGTGAGCGGCTCGAGGCGCATCGGGTCCCGTCGCTCTTGCTTTTACGGGAAGGTCACGACGCCGGCGGTGCTCGAGATCGAGGCCGCCGTGCCGGTGGCGGTCTCGGCCGCCTTGTTGATCCAGGCGCCGCCCGTGACCAACAAGCCCGTTAACACGAGACCGGCCGCGCCCGCCGCCACCTTGCCGGCTTCCCGGTTCTCAGGCTGACGCGACTGCCACAGGAACCACGCGCCGGCGACAAAGGTGATCAGCGCCCCGACATACATCGCAGTCGAGGCCGCGGTGCCGCCGGCAGTCGAGAACTCCTGCGCCATCGTGCCAATCTGCGCGCCGATCGTACCGCCGGCGGCCTGGGCGAACGCGCTCGCGCTTGCCAGCAGCGCTCCACCCAACGCCAAAGCGCCGAGTGCAGCGTTTTGAGCCGAACTAGCTTTCCGAGAAAGAAGAGAACGCACTCTCATGAGGTTGACTCCAAGGTTGTTGACGAGGGTTGCGATCCCGCCTTGCCCTCGCCGCCAAGAGTCCTCCGCACCTGCGCGAACAGCTAATGAGAAAAAACGCCTGACGCCCGAGGGGGCATATCGCCGCCACGTCGTTGACCGATCGTTTCGAGGGAAAAGGGCCCGCCAGGCTGCTATCTCTCGTTTGCCTATATCTCAAAAATGAGATATAGGCACTTGTGGCTTGGCGGGTAGAAATCCTCAACGAAACGGTCGCTGCGGAAATCGCCGCCCTTCCGGCCGACATGCAAGCGCGATTTCTGCGGCTCGCAGAGCGCATCGCATCGGTAGGACTGGAAAGCGTGAGCGAGCCTCACGTCAAGCACCTGGAAGGGAAGTTGTGGGAGATGCGGTTGACAGGCCGCGACGGAATTGCTCGCGCGCTTTACGTCACAGCAATTGGGCGAAGGATCGTCGTGGTTCGCGCGTTCGTGAAAAAGACTCAAAAGACCCCACGCTCGGAGATCGAGCTCGCGTTACAGCGGGCAAAGGAGGTTGCATGACCATCCCGTTCGAAAAGCTCAAAGCTCGCCTCCTGCACAATCCAAAGGTCAAGGCGGAGTACGACGCGCTTGCTCCAGAGTTCGAGATTGCCGCCGAGTTGCTCAGGGCTCGCCTGCGCGCAGGTCTCTCGCAGGCCGATTTAGCTGCCAGGATGCGGACCAGCCAGTCCACGATCGCTCGACTTGAAAGCGGTCAAACGCTGCCGAGCACCAAGACGCTTCTGCGCTATGCTGAGGCAACGGGAAGCAAATTCCACGTGCGGCTGTCGGCGGCTTGATCCCGTTCCTAGCGCAGCTCGGCGTCGTAGTGGCGATCGGTCGTGTCTCACTGTTTCACGCCTGAGCACGACCCCGGCGGACCCAGAACGACCCGGCTCCCCTTTCGACCCCCGCTCGCTTCGTCAGGCGACGAACATCGCGACCAGCGCGTTGGTGATCGCGAGAATGTTGATCAGCATAATCCCGAACACGAACTGCACGACGCAGCCCACCTGACTGCGATTGGCCTGACCGTTGACCACCGAACGCCAGCTCACAAGCGCGAAGAACACGACCAGAGCGCCAAAACTCTGAAAGAACGCCTGAAACAGCGTCACAACATTGACGAGCGTCGCGCTCGGGCTCGCGCCCATGAGCGCCGCGCCGGTCGGCACGGTCGGCGGCGAATAGCTCGACAGGGATGAGATCGACGCCGTGACGCCCGATCCGGCCGTCGCAAGCGCCATGTTGAGAATCTTGTCGAAACTTGCAAAGGCGCCCGAAAGCACGAGCGACAGGAACGGGATCCACGGGCGGCCGAAAAAAGGGTTTTGCGGATGCGACTGCATCCAGAATCCCCAGGCGGCGAACAGAAAACACATGAGCGCCGCCAGATAGCAAAACGTCGGAACCAGAATGGCGAAGGCTTCGCCAACCTGGCTCGCAAAATCGACCAGCCCCTGCATCGTCGCGTCCCCTCGATCCCGTGCGCCGCCCTTTCTTCGCCTATTCGATCGAGCCGCGATCGGCCTTCACGACCCAAGCCTGGCCATGTTGCTCGATGCTGCGAACCTTCCCGTAGCCCGGCAGATCCGTTCCGATCGCGACCTCGAGGGGCCGGTCGTCGGGGCCGCCGTCGATCGCGCTCAGCATCGCAAGACCAGGAGAGGCGGCCTGAATGCGGTAGCTCCGCTTCTGATCCCCGCCAGCGACCTTCATCCGCCCGCCCTGCGCCTGCCCCTCAACCCCGGCGGGCGAGGCCTCCGCCGCCGCCTGCGAGACGTTCGCCCTCTCCGCAGCCGCGACCGCGCTCTTCGACTCACTCAACGACACCCTCCGCGTCAGATCCGCCAATTTTTCTTGCGCGCCCGCCGACACGGTCCGGACCTGGTCCTCCAAGTCCTTCACCTGGCCGGTGAGACGCGTCACGATCGCCGCGAGCCGCGAGATCTGGTCGGATGTCTGGGTCTCCGCCTTGTCGACGTCGGCGCGCGTCACCGTCGCGTTCGACCGTTCCTTTATCGCCGCCTCGAGCTCCCCAAGGCGCGACTCGATCTTCGCCGCTTCGCCAAGACCGGGCGCCTCAGCTTCTGGCGCCGGCGCAGCGGCGACAGACGTAACAACGGCGGGAGTCGAAGCCGGTGGCGGGAGCGAGGCGACCTTCTCGGCTTTCGAGCCCGCAACGGGCGCGGCGGACGCGGGCGGCGACACCGGGGCGGAGACCGCGAGCGTCGGCCCTGCCGCAGCCGGCGGATCGGGCGTTGGGACGGCCGGTTTCGCCTCAGTGACAGATGCGCCGACCGGGGAAGGGGTTGGGGGCGGAGACCCCGCAGGCGGCGATGCCGTCGCCTGCGGGCCTTTGAACGACAGGACCTCCTGGACCTCGTCTCGCCGGGTCTCATGCACCTGCGGCCGCTCGCCAGCGACATTTGGCTCTTCCCTCGGCGGAACCGTCGCCAACTCGGCGGACGGCGCCATCACCTTCGTCGGCTGATCCGCGAGCATGCCCGGCTCCACCGCCTGCGGATGCGAACCATGCGGCCAATTCAGAACCACGATCGCCGCCGCCGCGACCCCCGTCGTGAGGACGACCGCGATCGCGCCCTTGCGCGCAAAGAGAGGCCGCCGGGGTTTGGCCGCAGCCATTGCTGGCTCCGCGCTCCCGACGTCCATTTCCGCCTCGTTCGCGACCGCCGTCGCCCCGGCGGCCGGGACGACAATCGTGTCTGCCCCCGCGTGCTTGTCCTCCCGCTTGCCCAAAGCCGTCTCGGATTCGGCTCGGCTTCGGCGCTCCCCGCTTCCATGATCGCCGCCGCGGCTTTCGCCTTCCGGGGACGGGCGAAGGCGATGAGCCGCGCAAGGGCGCCTTTCGGGCGCTCGCGCCCACCCGCACCGCCCGCGCGATCCTCCGGCTCGGCGACAAGCTTGTCTGCCCTTGTGTCCTCGTCGCCCCGCTTGCCCAAAGCCCTCGCGGATTCGGGCTCGGCCTCAGCGCTCCGAACCTCCATGATCGCCGCCGCGGATCTCGCCATCCGTGGACCGGCGAAGGCGATGAGCCGCGCGAGGGCGCCTTTCGGACGCTTGCGCCCACCCGGACCGCCCGCGCGATCCTCCGGCTCGGCGACAAGCGGCGGCGCCGCTTCTCCGAGCATCTCGTCACGCCGACTCTCGGCGGGACGACCCTTGTCCGCACCCGCCTCCTCCGGAAGACCCACGGGAGCCTCATCGACCGCGATAGCCTCCCCGTCGAGACCGGCACGTTCTTCGGCCTCGGATGATACCAATCGGATATGCGCGCCCATGATGATCGAATGCTCCGTCACCAACTCCTGAAGTCTCAATGATCGCGAGCGCTCGCGCGAACACCCAACAAAAATATTCGGCGGCCCGATAGCCGCCGAAAGCATGACTCCAACTTCATGCAAAAGGTCGCGCTACTTGACCGACAGGTTCGACAGGAACATCACCCCGACCGAGACATTGGCGGCGAGATGCACGGTCGGCCCCTTCGGGGTCTCCGCGCTCAGCGCGGTGCTGACCGCCGACGCCGCCGCACCCCCCGCCACCAGCGCCTCCTGCTTGAAGGTCAAGGGTCCGAAGGTCTGCGTCGTGCCGCCGAACGGGCTCACCGTGCTCGTGGAGTTGCCGAGCGCCACCGCCTGCCCGAGGCCCGACATGAAGGCCGACGCCGCCGGCAGAACGAAGCGCTCGACATAATGCTCGTCGATGCTGCTCGCGACCGCCGTCTCCATCGAATTGGGTGCAATCACGACGCCGTTCGCCTCGAGTGGCGCGCCACGATGCTCGACCGTCTCGACCTTGACGATCAGCCGGTCGTTGCCCGACTTCGAAAACGTCCCGATCATTCGGTCGCCAGAAATCGGCCCCGTGTCGGCCTCGAGCACGATCGGCCCGTTGGTGTCCGAATCAACCGCGACCACCGTGTGGGCGTAGATGCCGCGTCCGGCCGGCACCAGCACCCTTCCGCTCGTGACGCCGCTATCGGCTCCCTTGGCGCCGACTTTGGCTAGCGGATCGTCGGCGCCCTGCTTCAAGGACGTTGGCTCGATCACCACCGTCGTCTGCGGCGGCCGGGAGCTCCAGCTGTTGACGAGATCGCCGATCGCCTTCTGCCGCTGCTCGCGCGCGCTTTTTCCCTCCTCCGAGGTTTCGTCGCCCGCGACGTCCCCGGCCGCGATTTTCGTGACGCGCGCCCCGCTGATCTCGTTCTCGCCAGCGGGACGGTCGAACACGGCGTGCTCGGGAGGGGTGAAGGTCGGCGCCGCCGGTGTGACGATCGCCGGGGCCGGAGGCATGGGTCTCGCCACAGGGACATCGGGCGCCACGGGAGCTCCCATCCCGACTTCGGTGGGCAGCGGGCCGTTGAAGGCGGTCGAACTGGGAATGGGCGGCGTATAGGACTTGTGCGCCGCTTCGGCCGCCTTCGCCTTCTCCTGCGAATCCTCCTTCTGCAGCGCGTCCTGCGCCGGAGTGCCCTGCAACCCGCCCGGCAGGAGATTGCCAGGTTTCATTTTCGTCACTTGCGAGACCGGCGGGCCGTTTCCGTGTCGCACTGACAAAAGAAACGCCCCGCCCACCATGCAGGCGAGCACGCCGCCAATCGCAACGAGACGGCCGGGTCCCCCGCGTCCCGCGCCGCCGAAGAGCCCCGTCTGAAACCACGCGAAACGGGAATGGGTTGATGGGATGAGAGACATCGGTTCAAGGCTCCGAAAGAGACGCGGAAACCGTCACGCCATCCTGCGAAAGCAGCACGACCGGCGTGACCGGCAGGGAATAGACGGTGACCCCGCCCTCGCCGGTCTGCGAGGCGAGCCACTCGGGCGAGATCAGCGCGAACCGGGTGCGAAGCACCACGCGATTGCCGACCTTCCAGGCCCTGAGATCGTCAGGAGACACGCCTGCGACCGCGAGCGGCTCGGCCTCGGCCGGCGGCGCGCCGTCGAGCATCGCGGTCAGAAACGGCGAGGCCGTGTCAGGCGCGACCGGACCCGTCGCCACGCCCTTGGCGTTCGGGCCGCGCTCGGCGACCTGAACCGTGAGATCGGCGTCGTAGGCTCCTCCACCTGCGACCAACATGAAGGAGATCGGCTTCGGCGCGCCCTTCAGCGTCACGAGAAGCCCGCCGCGCGGTTGCAACGAGGCCGCCGCGACTTGCAGGACGTTCGACCCGACCGTCGGCGTGCAGACATAGAACCCGGCGCTCGCGACCGCCGGTCCCCCTCCTCCCGCAGGCCCCTGATTGCAATTGCCGCTGTTGGCCTGGCCGGCCGGATTGGAATTGGTGTCCCATTCGATCGGCCACGGCTGCCCGGTGCGGTCGAAAAAGGAGAGCGCGGTCGGATAACCCTTGACGATCCGGATGATCGACGTCGATTGGCCTGGGGCGAACGAGACATTGACCCGCCGGCTGATCGGCGAGGCGATCTCGGTATTGACCTCCTCCTCGGCGCGCTTGTTGTCGCCGACCCGTCGCCCAAGATCGCGGATCATGTTGGGGGTCAGCGGGATTGCGGACTCGACATCGGTCCTGGGCGGCGCCCCAGAGGGTAGCGAGGACGATGCGCCGCCTGACGCGGATTGCTGCGCCGTTGCCGGCGACGCGAGGGCAAGCGCGACGCAAGCCCAATGGAACGTGGTCAGCCGCATGAACGCTCTCCTATCGGGCTTCGGCGACGAGCTGGTCGATCGCGATGCCGTCGCGATGGTCCTCGTCATTGGTCCTGACGACGAGCGCGGTCAGGATCATTTTCTGGGTGTTGGCCTGCTGGGTGTTCTGGCAGGTCTGAACGATGGGAAACTGGATGCGGTAGGCGAGCGCGCCCGAGATCAGCTTCGTATCGACGATCACCGCGGCGCGCAGCGCCTGCGCGAAACACAGCATCAGCCCCTGCTTCATCGCCTCGTAATTGCCCGACTTGATGTAGCTCTCCGCGAACGTGCGCCAGCCGTTCAGGGTGAAATGCCGGCCCGCCGTGTTCAGCTCTTCCGGATAGTCGTGGTAATTGACGTTGTAGGGCGCGGACGCCCACTTGACCGTCCAGTCGAGCAATTGGGCGTCGCTGACGATCGGGCTGTCGAGCGGCGCGACCGGACGGGGCGCATGCTCGCCGTCGACAATGAAATACTTCGGCGTCGGCGGATTGGCCCAGATGTAGGCGTCGTGGACGACGAACGCGGTCAGGAGCACACAAAGCCCCATGACGAGGCCGAGGCTCTTGTTGACAAGCGAGGCCTGAAAGTCCGGATCGGACAGTTTTCGGGCGACGGCGGCGCGCTGGTTTTCCATGAGTTGACAGGCTGACCAGGGACCGCGCGAACACAAAACCGCGCAGATTAGAATTTCTTCCTCATCGTCGGACGAAGCCCGTTAGAGGGAACGCGTCGTTTCACCACTCATCCGCAAGACGAGCATGAAACCGCACGAACTCGTCCGAGCAGCACGCGTCGTCACGAGGCTCCTGCGAATCCGCGATGCGTCGCGAGACATATGGCGGCGTAACTCAGCTCAACGCTGGTCAGTCGGACGAGTGGCTCGCTTAAGCCGCCATCGCTATGATGTCTCCGCACGAGCGTTCGGCTCGGCGGGGCGCGTAGCGCTTGCTTCTCTCGAATTCCCGGCACGTGGTGCGGCTGCCGCCCAGCGCGCGCCGCCACCAGAACGATCGTTGAAGCTCGGCGCACTGACGCAGCGTCGCCCCAACCCGTCGCTTCGCATCGGCGGCGCGCCGCTGCACGGCTTCCTCGTCGAACGCTTCAATGATGTCAAATCTGTCGCGAGCGATCTGCAGTCGCGTCATTCGCGAATTTACCGCTCCCTCCGTCAGATAGACGCCGAACTCCATCAGCATCCGTTTGGCTATTGCGGCGGCGCTGAGACCCGCGAACCCAAGTGTGGAGAACCGGTCATCCTTCTGAGCATCGCGCCCCAACTCCCATTGGACCTCTGGCGACAGCATCGGCGCGCCCGCCCGCCGCCGCTTCCTTGCCGATCCTCGGCGCCCAAAGGCGGCAGAGGATCGGCTTGATGTCGAGTGTCGGCTTCCACGGTAACGCGGTTGCTCGACATTGGGCGATTGGGCGGTCGGCGAGTTCTTTACGTACGCGTGCGCCAAGACCGAGCCAGCGGCGCTTGCCTCGGATGCTCGAAGGGGTTCGGCCGAGGGCGCCAGCGATCGACGTCACCGAAACATTGTCGAGCCATAGCGTGATCAGACGCCGGACCTCCTCGACGGACCAGGGATTGGCTGAGACCGGCCGGCGGAGCGGTTTCTCCGGCGCGGCTGGCAGCTCGAGCGCCGCCACGCGGTTTCGGATCTCAGGTTCGTCAAGGCCCAGATAGAGCGAAAGCTCCGCCACGCTGCGGCCCGCGCCCGTCATTGCCAGCGATCAGCCGGTCCAGGACCGGGCGGGACGCATCCCGTTCCGCGGTCCCCGCAGTTAGGCACGGCGGCCGCCACTTTGGCACGCATGGCGTAGGCGCCAGCGCTTCCAATGGCCGAAAGGACGGACTCAACAGTGACAATCGACGCTTTTGACGACGGTAAAATTCGGCTTGTGGCGAGCATGTGGCGACCTCACGAAAGCGAAACAATCGCCAATCAAGGATACATGCCGCATAATGTAATGCAATAATATGACCGTTATATTAAGTCATGCTCATGTCACTGTTTTCAAGCACAAATCTCCGGGCCGGCCCTTATGTCCGTTCAGATCCGTCCAAGTTTTGGTGAAACTGTGGCGATATTGCCACATTGTACGGACGGTTTCACGACGTCGTGACGAACGGAAAAGTTGCACTGATAAAAAATCAGAGTCGCCAAATACGGACCCCGTCATCAAGCGGTTAAAGGCGACTTCCGCCTAATACAAAAAGCTCCGCAGGGGCGCGCTCTGCTGAGCCAAACCTTTCTCAAAGCTCACTTATGCTCGAGAGACCTTTAATCCCGCGCTTTGCGCTCGGTCTCTGAAAGCTGTCCGTCAAGCGCTAGCTTGTTCAACGTCTCCTGATTGGCATCGAGGAAGGCCTGGGTCTCATCGGCAAGGCGCGCGAAATCATCACGCCGAACTTCCGACTCCCGCCGTAGCCGCACCAACTCGCCCAGCAACCTGACCAATAGGCCTTCCATCCCAGTGGTGGTTTGGGCAGGCGTGTCTTCAAACAAGCTGACGAGCGGCACGCCCATCGCCTTGGCGACCCGATCGAGAAGCATCAGGGTGACGTTCGCATGGCCCGCTTCAAGAAGGCCATAGCTCGCATGGGACACGTCGGCGAGGTCCGCGAACTGCCGCTGCGAGACGCCCCTTAACATTCTCAGCTTGGCAATTCTTCTGCCCAGCGCCTTCCTGAGCGCCTTGGACTCGTCGTTATCCTCGTCGCTCCTTCGGCGCACCACCATCTCGATCATCCCCTTTTTGAGCTTTATTCCGGCTGAGCACGCGCAGCCAGATTTTCATTTCACCGGCGCATTTCGTTGCCCTTACCACCGTCCGCAACATACACCGAGTCGCCTCGACCAGGGCGATATCTTGCCCACGGCCACAAAGATGGATCCGAGACGAGCCCGTTGTTCGCGCCAAGCAAACTTATCCTCGCTTGAACCACACACGGAGTTGATATGCGCGCGCCCCTGCTCCTCCTCGTCCTGGCACCGCTCATCGTCTGTGCTCCCGCGCAGGCCGAATTCCTGCTCGTTCCCTCCCCAGACCCGGTTTCCACTGACGCCGCAGCTCCCGCAATCCGGCCCCACAAACCACAAACCAACGTCCTTCGTGCCCCCCAAGACCCCCCACTTCAAGGTTTTGGCCACCGGATACCTCTGACGTTCGCGGTGCGCCAAATCGTTCCAGCCCATTTCCAGGTCGCCTTTGCCGATGCTGTCCAAAAGGACGCCGCGGTCGACTGGAAGGGTGGCGACTTCATGGCGGGAGACCCTCGCCAAAGCCCTGCGCCCGCTCGGGCTCGTCATCACAGTCAGCGGTCCTAAAGTGACGATCGCGGCCGCCTCAGCACGCTGAACGGTTCTCCCGTCGAACCATCGCCCTACCTGTTCGCGCAATCGTCCTTGAGGCTGTCCTATGTCCGCATGGAGACCGCCTGATGATCGACCCCGCCTCCCTCCGGAACTGGATCGACCCGCCCGATTCCATTCCACCCCTGCCCTTCGCCGCAAATGACCCGCCGAACGAAATCGACAAGGCCCTCGACACGCTGGCGGAGGCGATCCGGCAAGCGGAACACGGTGAGCGCAACAGCATGGCAAGCTATCTCATGCGCCTGCCGGCCGTCTCCCGGACCACGAAAATTCTGGCGCAACTCCCATCGTCGCAACTTATGGCCTTCCTCGAGCGCCATAGAGCCAACAACGACGTCACCGAGGCCCTGATGCCGAGCATCGCCGCATCCGGGGCGGACGACCGAATAGCGCGGGCGAACCTCTTTCGCCGCGTCACCATGGCCTCCCGCATGTATGCCCTCAAACGGGCTTGTGACGCGGCGGCCTCCGAATTCGCCGGAGCTTAAGTCATGATCCTCGCGCGAAGCCTTCTCGTCACCGGCGCGCTTGTGTTTGTCTCGCCGGCCATCGCTCAGACAACCGGCAGCGAAACCTGCACAACGATCACCCAGAGCGCAGCCAATGCCGCCACGTCGCGCGTCAACGCTGACGACACCGACATCCCAAAACCCCAAACCGTCAAGAACTTCACCTGCCTCGACAAGTTCTTCAACGGCACGGGTTTGAACGTCGTCGCCAATCTCCTCAACCCGACGACCCTCTTGAACTCCATCGAGAGCCAGATCTGCAACAAGCTGACCCAGGTCTGGAGCCAGACGATCGGCAAGGCTCAGTGTGGGATCACGCTGACCGGCTTCCAGATGGGGTTCCTCGGCGGCAGCACGCTCGGCGGCGGCCTGTCCTGCCCGAAAATCTCCATCGGCGGCGGTGGCCCCTCCATCATGTCGATCGGCGTCGGCCCCACCAACAGCGGCAAGCTGACTGTAACAGGCAACGCCGTCGCGCCGACCGGCTACAGCATCACCTCCCTGCTCGGCCTCTTCTGAGGATTCTTTCCCATGCAAAAATCCCACCTTCTCTCCGCTTCTGGTGTCCTCACCGGCGCGCTTCTGTTCGGCGCTTCGCCAACCTTGGCGCAGGGGCAGCCGGTCTTCGACAACCTGAATTACGTGCTTCAGGGGGCCATCAAAGCCATCGAGAGCACGATGTCCAACACGCTTACCTCCATCACCAACCAGCTCACCGCGACCGGGCCGCTCGGCACCATCCTCGGCGACATCTCGAACGGCAGCGTCACCACCCTCCTCATGCAGGGGTTTACCCAAAACGCTAATTACGCCAAGGCCCAGGTCGACGCGCAAAGCCAGCTCGTCGACGGGGCGCTAACCTCGCACGCCCGCTTCGAGCGCGACATGCGCAACGCCCAAATCCGCGACGAGCACACGACGAGCTCGCTCCATTGCACTGCTATCGACGCCGGACAGACCATCACCGCCAGCTCCGGGTCATCCTGGAAAGTCGCGCAATCAATTTCGGACGTCGCAGACAATCGCGGCGAGGCGGGGCCGAACCAGCCGGCTTTCTACGGCCAGGCGCAGGCAGTCGCAGCGATCGCGCAACTGCATTTTTCCCGCTATTGCTCACAGGCCGAGGCGACCGCCGGCCTCTGCTCCTTGTCCTCGACACCCAACGCCGACCAGCGCGCCTCAACCCTGTTCGGAACAGGCACGCTTAACGGACAGACCGGCGTCAACGCCGCAAACGATTTCGCGACCAACCTGATCGAACCGATCGTGCCGGCGGCGCTACGCGGCGACCAACTCACCTCCGAGACAGGTCGCGACGCCGCCATCCGCCGCCACGCCTATAACGCGCGCGTCTCGCTCGCCCGACACATTCTCGACTACGCGATCGGCATCCAATCCCCTTCGGTGCCCCTGAACGCCAGCCAGCAGGCCCAGATGCAAAACGACGGCCTGACCGCGACCGCTACAGGATCGTGGCTTGAAGTCATGACCCTCGACGCGGAACGGCGCGTCTCCGACATCAACTACGCGGCCCAGTTGCAGGCCATGACTCCCGCCGCAGTCAATCGCGAGATCGTCCTCGAGCTCGGCGCGACCAACTACCTCCTCACCCAACTCCTTCGCGTCGGCATCATGCACGCCTCGACCGCCGCCGCGCACATGGCGAACGACGTCGAGCACGATTTCGCGCCGACGGCTCCCCTCCCAACCCCCTCGATCAACTGACGTCTTTCCAGCCGACATTAAGGATTTCCGCAATGGACACGGACCCCGGCGCGCCTGCCGACTCCACACTCGACGAGCAAAAGCCGAAAGGCACGCCGGAACATGAACTCGCCTCGTTCGGCCCCGATTCGCCGGAAGCCCCGGAGCCCGAAGAGCCCGAGCAGGAAGAGAACGCGACAGCCGAAGCAGAACGGCCGGTTCGCATCACAGAATTTGCCGCCGCCACGCCCTCCAGACAAACCTCCCGCGAAATCGGACCGGATTCTGCCGCCGCTCCGGTTTCCCCGCCCGCCTCTGATCGGAATGCGACGACTTCGGCTCAAGTCAAGACTTCCGCATCCCCACAGCCCCCAACCACCCCCGACCCGAAGCCTCAATCCCAAACCTCTCCCACGGTCGCCCAGTTTCCCCCGCAGGACGATCAGCGTCCGCAAGGAACCGCGCCGATCAACGCCGCCACCATGGCTGTCGGCGCGCTCACCGGCGCCTTCCGACGTCCAGCGACACGATCCCAACCCCCAACCCACGCAGCGCCGGCGGATCCACGGCCCTCAGCCCCGCAATCCCTTCTGAACCGCTTCGCGGTCAAGACCATCCTGGACACGCTTCGCGGACCACAGGACCAAACCCGCGCCGCGCCACCCGCCTCCACACTCTCCCCGGAAAAAGCCGGAGCGACCGCGTCGACGAACGCTACGCGCGCCCCGACGACGAACGCCGCGGCCTCGCCGGGCGGGCTCCGTGACAAGCTGGCCACCTTCACCGCCGAACGCATGCAGCCGCGCCGTGATGCCGAACAGGTTCGCGGCGTCACGCAGGCCGCCACAGGCATCATCGCCTCCTTGCAGGCGCTTGAGCAGCAGGAGACGACTGGAATTCTCACCAGAATCCGCGACGCCGCCAAAACCAATGGGGGGATCGAGAACGTCCTCTCCGAAATGCGCCCCGGCGGCCAGTTCGAGGATCTGCGCAAGGAGTTCAACACCGTCCTTTCCCACGACCAGGGGTTCGCCGCGGCTTATGACAAGGCGACCGGCGCCATCGCCGATTACGCGGAGACACGCGCCGCCCTGGCGCCCCCGTCGCGGCCCCGCGGCGACCCAAACCTCGCCCGCCTGCAAACCCTCGACCAGGAGATCGCCGAGGCCGCGAAAACTCTTCCAGGAATCAAAGATGGCCAGTCCGCGTTCGAGGACCTGGTCGATAGCGGCAAGGAGGCGGTCCAAAAACTCTTCTCGGCTGTCCAGCAGACTTTTAGCCGCAGCGCCGATCTCCGCGGTCCTTCCCCTAGCCCCGGTTTCGGGCGGTAGTCCTCCCTCCCCCGCCCGCGTCTTTTTCTGTTCATGTTCGCGCCGGTCTCAACCAGCCTCGGCCATCCGCTTGGAGGCCGCCCATGACCGTCCGCAAACTACTCCTTTTCGTGCTCGCCCTTGCCCTTCTCTGCCTGTCCGCCGACGCGGCCTTCGCGCAAGCAGCCGCCCCGAGCCCGTCGACCTTCGACATCAGCTGGTCTGCTCTCGATCCGGGTAACGACTGGACATGGCAGATGCTCCAAAGCGTCTTTCCGGTCAACGGAACGCCACCGACCGCAACCGGAACCGCCGCAACCGTGATCGGAACGCTGCTCGGACAAATCACCGGCCTCGTCATGGCGATCGCCATGTTCTTCCTCTGCTACCTCACCATCATCAACATTCACCGGGTCGCCGAATCGGCGCAGATCATGACAAGCGCCATGACCTCAATGGCCGCGGTCAGGATCGGATTCGCCGCCATCATGATGTTCCCGCTATCGTCCGGCTTCTCGGTCGGCCAAGCGGGCGTGATGCAGGTCGCCGGCTGGGGCATCGGCATGGCCCGATCCCTCTACGCCAACGCCGTCAAGGCGATCGGCCCCGACGCCATGGTCATCGCCGATCCCGTCATTCCCGGCACCCGAACGATCGTCCTCGGCCTGATTGAGGACGAACTCTGCCGCAGCCTCGTCAACCAGGCGACCGGCTCGACCCTCGTTCCCGCCCCGACCGCCACGACCGTCAACGCCGGCACGGGCGCCGTCGTCACCTATCCCTATTCGCTCGCGGCCGGGAACGGCACCGGCTCGGCGACCTGCGGCTCGGTCTCCGTCGCCGATTCCTCCGCCGGCGCGGCCACGCTCGGCGGCGTCACCATCGACATGGCCAACCAGCAGCTCTCGATCCTCAACGGCATTCTCGGCACGCTGCGCCCGCAGATCGATTCAATCGCCCAGTCGTACTGGCAGAACAAGACGCAGGCGTCCTTGCAGCCGCTGCTCGGCCTCTACCAGAGCGCCACCCAGTCTTATACGCAGCAGCTGACCAGCGCCGCCCAGGCGATCACCAGCCAATTGCGCTCGAATTTGAGCTCGACCGACGCCCGCGACGGCAATCTCGGCTTGAGCAAGAACGAAGTGCAACTCTCGACGCTCGGCTGGTCGTCGGCCGCCGCCTACTACCTCGGCTTCGCGCGGCTCAACGGCCTCACCCTCTCGCTCGCGAGCGGCACGCCGACCATCAACATGCCGAGCTTCGAGGGTCTGTCACCGTCGCTGCAGGCCGACATCGCGCCGCTCTTCACCTCCTCGAGCTCGTTCCTCGACAAGCTGAAAACCTACGTTTCGACCGCCGACGGGCTGACTTCGCCGGGCGGCAACGCCGACACGCTGACCGGCACATTCACCGGCACGGACGGCGGCGGCATGATGGAAAAGCTATTCCGGGCGCTCAACTTCACCCCCACCCTGCTGCAGAGCTTCGTCGACAATCTCTCCCCGACCGCCCAGAACTGGGCCGACCCGTTCGGCGGCCTGATCGCCCTCGGCAACCAGATGATCATGGTCGCCATGACGGCGCTCGGCCTCGCGGGCATCGCCTCGACCACGACTGGCACGGCGGCCACGACTTTGTTCAACGCCCTGACGATGAACTGGGCCGGGGCGGTGGCGACGTTGAGCCTCAGCGTCCTCATGCAGTTTTTCGCCACCCCGATTTTCATGGGTTGCATGGCGCTTCTGATTCCCGGGCTAACGATCGCCTTCGTGCTGCCGATGATCCCCTGGGTCATGTGGATCGCCGGCATCGTAGGCTATCTGATCCTCGTCTGCGAAGCGATGGTCGCCGTTCCGCTCTGGATGCTCGCTCACCTGACCTTTGAGGGCGACGGCCTGCACGGGCGAGGCTTTGCCGGCTACGAGCTCCTGTTCAACATCCTGTTCCGGCCGGTGCTCATGATCATCGGGCTCTTCCTCGGCTACTTCATCTTCACTTGCGCGTCCTGGCTGATCCGCATGTCGTTCGGCATCGCCGCGGCCTTCGTACTCGGCGACGGTTGGATTGTCACTAACTGGCTCGGCCTGTTCGTGCTCCTGTCGATTTTCGTCCTCGCACATGTCGTCGCGGCGATCGCGTCTTTCCGAATGATCACGCTGATCCCGCACCATGTCCCCCGGATGATCGGCTTCTCCTCCGTCAACCGAGTCGACATGGATGAGTTTGCGCAAGGCGCGGCGCTCATCGGCACCCAGAAAGCGCTCGGGAGGATCAGCGAAACCGTCAGCCCGAAGCGACTGACTTCGCAATCAGAAAACTCTGGCGGACAAGGCGCTCAAAAAGCGATAGGATCGGGCGCCATTGGTCGTCGAGATAATTCCTCGACCAATGGCAATTCGTCCTCAGGCGTTGACACCACGGTGCAGGCGACCATGGATATGGGCGGGGGCCGACGAGAGACAGAGGACGACTGATGTTCGGTTGGACTGCTTACTCTGTCGGGTACGACGATGGTCGCTCAGATGAGCGGACCGGCAAAAGTCACCTCGAAATCGTCCACCAAATCCTCTACGGCGAACGGCCTGCCACCGTTGATCAGTCGTATATTGATCGCCTTCACGCGGCGCTGGACGAAGCCAGAGCGAACACCGCTCATAACTACAAAACGGCTGACCAATTCCACGCCGAAGCGCTTGACTGGAAACAAAAGGCCAACCAGTTCCGCAATGAGGCGCTATACTGGAGAGACGAGAAGTTTGCCCCCTTAAAGGCTAAAGCCAAGGCCCGGCGCGAGGAAAACATCGTTCTGCAAAACGAAAACGCCGCTCTGCGCGAGGAGAACGCCGTTCTCCTAGCCCGACTCAAAGAGCGCAACCCCGACCTCGCAGAAGAGCGAGCCGCTCACGACGAGACCTTCAAGGAAAAGCAGAGCTTGCAACGCTTCCGCGTCCTCGCGGCCTCGCTTATCGACGCCCTCCTCGTCGGCCGCACCGACCGGCCGGAATTCGCCGAACTGCTCACGATCGCCAAGGACGCCGCCGACACCATCGAACGCGGCGATCTATTCACCGCTTTTCGTGACGAGCCGGAAAAAAACAACAGACTTTGTAGCCTCGCCGACGCTCTGCAAAAGCCCTGACTTTCCACGCGGCGTTCGCGCGACCTTTCATCATGATGAGCCCCGATTCCCACGGAGCCATCATGATGAAGCCCCACTTCCCAATCGCCCTCGCCGCAATAGCTCTCGCCGGCTGCGCACAAGGCAACCTTCGCACCACCAACAGCTACGCGGCGCTCGCCCCTCCCCCGGTCCGCAATCCCTGGTACGACCCGTATGCCCCCTACGGATCGTCCAACGCCATCTGGCGACCGCCTGTGTACGACCTGCAGCAAACGATCGTGAAGCCGACCGAGCCAGCCTCGCAGGCCTCGCGCCCCGACTACGAGGGCGCGGAATGGGTGACCGGGGCCGGCGGAGGCTCGACCCAGAAGCCGCCTGGCACATTCTGATCTCGGCCGGCAGGCAATCGGCATAGGGGATCGCTCCCGCGCCACACCACCCGCCAGGCGGGTCCGCACCCGTTTCGACGCTCACTGCAGGTTCCATCCAGAGAGGAAGCCATGGGGCACAGATTCGCTTTAGTCACATTCCTGACCACCCTAGCCGCCGCCTCGCCCGCCACGGCGCTCGACCGCTTGATCGACACCGGCAATAACCACTGGGTTGAGGTTAGGGGCGAAGGCAGCGTCAACGCCGCGCCCGACTTTGCCCGGGTGACTCTCGGCGTGACGAACACGGGGAAGACGGCCGGTGAGGCAATGGCCGCGAACGCGAAAGCGGCCAATGCGCTCGTGTCGCTCATCAAACTGGAGGGCGTCGCTCCCGCCGACATCCAGACCTCCGAGGTGTCGATTTCGCCGATGTTCTCGCAACCCGCGCCGGGCCAACAGACCGCGCCGACGATCACCGGCTATAACGTGAGCAACAATGTGACGGTGATGGTCCGCGACATCCCGCGCTTAGGCGGCGTGCTCGACAAGGCCGTAGCGGCGGGCGCAAACTCAATCTATGGCGTCGGCTTTGGCCACCACGATCCGAGCGCACTCTTGGATAAGGCGCGGCCATTGGCGGTGGCCGACGCCAGGCGCAAGGCCGACATCTACGCGACCGCCGCAGGCGCCAGAATCGGCCGGCTCATGGTGCTCACCGAACAGCCAGGCCGTCCGCCGATCGTCTCCTTTCCCCGCGCCTATGCGGCCCCCGCCTTCGCTCCGACCCCAATCGAAGCGGGCGAGGACAAGCTGACGGTGATCGTGACGACGCGGTTTGAGCTCACCCAGTAAAGGCCAGGGGGCACACCGCAAAAAGGGGCGGCGCATACGAAGCGTCCGCCCCTTCGTCTCAGCGTCCCTTGAGCCTCAAGCCCGTCAGCGCGGCCAGAAGCCGTTGGGCGTCGCCAAGAATTCCAAGACCGAGACTTTCCGACGCTGTCGGATCTGATAGTTCTCAAGCGCAAAACGGAACGCGAGCAGGAAGAACACCGCGCAGGCCGGGGTGAACTGCAAAGCGGTCAACGTCGCATTCACCGTCCAGGTCATGGTCACAAGCCGATAGAGCCACGCGCCGAAGAACATCAACCCGAGGCCGAGAAATATCCACGCATTGCGCGCCGTCGACCGCCGCCGGCTCGCCAGAGTCTCCTCGAATGTCCGGCGGCCCTGCCCATTCAGGAACGCCATGGCGTCGAGGTCGTACCCACCCGCCTCATCGAGACGAACCTGCGACGCAGCCCGGCGGTCTGCCGGACCGGAACTCGTCGAGATCGCGCCGGAGCGTACCCACCCGCTCGCCGATCCTCAGCGATAGCCATGGCGATAAGGCCGCGCGACCGATGCGGCGGAGCACGCCAGGACGCGCGGGATCGGCCCGATCGTTATCGGGAGACATTATGGGCCTCCTCGACTTCGGCGATCAGCGCATCCCAGTTCTTCGGAATACCGTCGATCTCGCCCGCGCTCCCATCCGCCTTGCGCCAGACGAGCGTCGGCGTTCCATGCAGACCGATCTCCTCAGCAATCCGATTGTTCTTCTCAAGCAGCGCCGAGGCGCTCTCCGAAGGCGCCGAGCGAAAGTTCTGGTGATCCCAGGCTTCCACCATCTGCGCTGGATTCTGGCTCAACAACGATTGCGCCGCAGGCGTGCTCTGCCCGTTGTCCTCGTAGTCAAGGATCGAGATCGGTACGACCGCAAGCTGGATGCGGCCGGCCGTCACATAAGGCCTAAGCGCATCGAACGCCCGCACCGAATAGCTGCAATAGGGATCGATGATCATCCACAACCTCGGCGCCGCCGGATCGCCGGCGAGGCCAAACGCAGCCTTCTCGACGCTGAGAAGAGCATCGCTCCTCGCAGCCGCCTCGACCGACTTCGCCCCATCCTTGTCGACGATGACGGTCGGAATCGCGCCATCGATCTTCGACACCTGCTCGCGGGTCAGATTCTTGCCGGTCGCATCCCACATCACCCCGGCAATGGTCGCCCGACCGTCAGGCGTGACGTAAAGCACCTGAAACTCGCGGCCGTTGCGCAGATAGAGGCCGCGCAGCCCATGCGTCTGGCCGAGCTCCTTCACCTGCCCCGAGGCCAGCGTCATCAGCTTGTCGACCGGCAGATCGAGCTGCGGGCCCCCGATCACCGCCTGGCCGTCTGGGGCGATCTGAAGGATCATGAATTGCTCGCCGCTTCGGGCGCTGACGCTGCGGAGCCCATGCGCTGCGCCCAGATCGAGCAGTTGCGCGCCTGTCGAAGCGATGTGCTTGAGAACCGGCACAGCGTCGACGTCGGTCGGCGCCGCGAGCGCAAGCGGCTCACTGGCGCCAGACGTAACGACCCCAGCGCCCGGGGCCGCGGAGATCGAAGGCGGGGCCTTTAGCCCGCCCTCACTCGCAGTGGGGCTAAAAGCGCTCCCGTCGTTCGTCGCGTTGTCAGAGCCGGCGAACGCCAGCGTGGAACAAGCGATCAGGCCGACGCCAGCCGCAAAAACGGAAAATCTTGGCATGCGCTTCACTCTCCATGTCATCCACGAACGACGCTATGGAGGATCGGCGCGAACGAGAAACAGCCTCGATCAGCCAGCCTTTCGCTGTGACCTTGCACAGCCTTCGTCGCCCAGCCGCGCGGCCGCGAGTGCGCCGAAGTCGCGCATATAAGACATCTGCAGCGCGCCCCACATCTCGGTTTCCTCGGCGAAAAGCCAGATCTCGTGGAAGATCTCGGCTTTGGCCCTCAGACCGACCGGGGTCTGGGCCTGGTGACAAGCGGTCGCGCGAACGCCCTCGCGAACCTCGTCCCACCACGCCTCGGAAAACTCAAAATCCTCCGCCGCGGCCGCTGCGAGTCTTTGGAGAATCTGTTGGCATGAACTCCATAGCGCGGGCTCAAGCGCCATGAAGCCTTGTTCGCCGACGGTCTCGACTGGGAGCGCCCGCTCGCACTCCTCTACGCACTGTTGTGTAAGACCCAGCCGCACCTCTCCTTCTGCAACAAGCGAAGACACGATCGTCATCTTGAACACCACGTCCGCGATCGCCGGCGCCGGCGTGTCAACGAGTTCCCTCGCCAGTTGCGACCGCCGTTCCCATAACGCCTCCAACTCTTGGGAATGCATCTCCATCCCCAAACTCGTTTCGTCGGCCTCGAGACGCCTAGCGAGAGCCGAAAATTCGCGATACCTGTCGAAGATCACGCCACACGAAGCACTGTCACCCGACATCGGGTCGTCGTTAGCACTTTCAAAAAAACGATCGAGGTCCAGCATGTCCACTCCGTTTGATGGTGTATTACCCTTATCCGTTGCTAACGTCTGAAGGTTTACCCAACACGGGTTGCACGCCGAGACCGACCCTGTCGCCCCGCCCGGTCGCTCATCTCTGAACGAATAAGCACGCAATACTATCGCGATCTCATTCGTCCAGGTAACAGTGTTCCAACACCTTTCAGATTCTGCGGATGCGGGGCATCTCTCTGCCACAACAACACACATTAAAGCCGCCAACACCGACGACGCGTCCGAGCGCCAATCGCGACCCAGATCAAACGTATAGGGTTCATCGCAACCGTCGGTGGCCGCCTCCACGCGGTCCCTGAAGTCGTCGTCGCCCGCGACATCCACGATAGAAAGGACGACGCGAAACACGGCCGGCGATGCGCACGAGCTCAAGCCGGCCATCTCAGCGCTTTCGCCGGTATGACTCCAGTCGCGATGGCGACGGCGACCGCGTGCGTCAAGTTTATGCAGCTCAATTTGTGGCGCGCCGTATCCAGATAGGTCTTCACGCTGGCGAACGACAGATTCAGAAGCCCGGCGATGTCGTGATATGTCTTGCCTCGCGCCGCCCAGATCAGACATTCCTCCTCTCTTTTCGACAGTTCGACCGGCTCTGGCGTCAGTTTGAAATTGATGCCCGCGGCAGAGTCGATCAAAACAGCCATTGGCTGTAACTTTACCATATTTCGCGATTTATACTCAGCCCAATCGTCCTTCGAATGATTGCTCGTGAAGGAAACCAAAGAACGGACTCCCTTGCGGTTTCGAACGGGGATCGACAACCCATTGTGGCCCACATCGTGATCAGCCGCGTCGTCAAAAAATGCTTGAGTGGCTGGGTCATCCTTGGGCAATTCATCCCAGTCGAAGGGCAGAACCGCCTCGCTTCCCCGAGCGATGACCGGATCGATTCGGGCGTATTGTTTCTTGAAATAGCGCGCTTGCCACGCGACCGGATACGTGCAGATCGCCCTGAACAGGTTTGCGTCCTCACTTTTCTGCGAACACAACGGAGCATACGCGATATGCAGCACTCCGATGTTGGCGGCGATCGCCTTCAGCGTCTGTTCGAGATCCGGCCCGTCCTCGCCAAGGATCGTCTCCGTCAGCCGGATTGCCGCCGCGTCAATGGTCATGCTCTACATCTCCGCTTCTCCATGATTTTGGTCGCGCCGACCCCATCGCGCACGAGCCTTGTCGGCGCGAGTCTTGTGGGAGGTGACGGCGAGTGAATTTGCTAGGCGGCTCAGATCTCCGCCACAAATCACAACACCGGCGTAATCATGGCGGCGATATGCAGCAACCGACACATTTGTCGGGGTTAGTGCAACCCTACCGAGTTGCGAAGAGAGAGGTCGTGCGGCCCGAACACCCCGACGCGTTCGTTCACCAACCCGAGACGAACGCCGTTAACTTGTCGACCGAACGATCAACTTGTGGGCCGCCGGTATTGCATTTCCGCAGGAAAATTGTCATCGCGCGGGTTCGGCGCCGCGCACTTCCGATTGGTGCGAGCGCTTGATCAAGCGCCGACCTGGCGCTTCGAGAATCGTCGAAGACCTCGAGCGCGATTCACGGTCCCGGCATGGGCAGAGTCCCATGTCGACCATCAAAAAGACGTGATCGGCCTCGTCTTCAGCCAGCGCCTCAGGGCGACACGCTACGCAGAAAAAATCGATCCCGCCCAGATCCGGGAGGGCAGGTCCGGACCGGGGCTTTCGCGGCAATGAGCTGCAAGTCGGACAGTGCCGCGACAATGAACCGGTACGACTGAAAATTCGCGAATCAATGATAGCCGGACGAACATAAAAGGCTGCCTTGGAACCCCTCGCCCAGCGCGCCTTCCGCGGACTGCATACCCCCAATCGTGCGGAACCAGACGGCGCAGTGCCAACGCTCCGCTTTCTGCGCGTTGCAACGCAAGCGCCTTATCATCGCGGTCGCATGCGGTTGTCGGGATCCATTACGGCGTGAGAATTTGTCGATCCTAACCCAGGGTCAAATCTCGGCGGAAATCGACACCTTCGAGCGTCTTCCACTTTTCCGAGAACGCAAACCACGCGACCTTCCTGACGTGACGAAAGTTCCGCTCGCTAATCGTCTAGTCCTCGTCTTGCAATGAATGGGAGTTCGACTAGGTTCGCGCCTGTTCAAGAGGAGCGCATCATGGCGATCGGCACAGTGAAATGGTTCAATGCGACGAAGGGCTTTGGATTTATCCAACCTGACGCCGGCGGCGCCGACGTATTCGTGCATATCAGCGCAGTCGAACGGGCGGGCATGCGTGATCTGAATGAAGGGCAGAAGATTGAGTACGAGGTTGTTGCCGACAGACGCACCGGCAAATCCTCAGCGGACAATTTGAAGTCTGCCTGACGTTGCCAGTGACCTATCACGTCGTTGTCGCATTCGATCGGGATGCGGAAGGCGACTTGAAGCCAGGTGAAGCGCGTGAGGTCTTAAGTCCAATCATAGCCGAACGTCGGGCTCGCGCGCTTGCGGTGGGACACGCGGGTGCGCTGGCATTTTCCCGCACCGGCGATCCTGCGACGGGCGAGTTTCAGGACGCGGTGGTCCTGGCGCAGTTTGGCGAGGTCGATCTCAATTCGCTCAGCGAATGAGAGGGCGGCATCCACGAACGGCGGAATTGCGGCAGCCAATCATTGACCGTGCTTACGCGGCAATGCCGCTCGTTTCGGGCCGCCCATCACGTTGCTGATTGATAAGGTTGAGAAGCTGCGCAGCTGCTCTTGCGTCGCAGAGAGCGCGATGATGCTCTTTCAGGTCAATGTCGTAAGTCTCGCAAAGATTGCCAAGGCTGTAGGATTTATGGCCGGGATAACGTCGCCGCATTCCCGCGCAGGTGCAAAGCTTCGGGAAGCGGAAGCGCCGTTCGAGACGCTCGTATTCGTAAGAGATGAACCCGTAGTCGAAATTGACGCTATGCGCGACAAATATCCCGCCGCCCATGAACTGCATGAAGCTGTCAGCTATCTCCGCAAACACCGGCGCTCCCTGCACCATGTCAGAATTGATTCCCGTCAACCGGGTGATGTTGGCAGGTATCGAGCGTTGGGGGTTGATGAGCGAATGCCACTCGCCAACGACTTCGTGATTGCGGATTTTTACAGCGCCGATCTCAGTAATACGGTCGCCGTTCGACCAGCTGCCGGTTGTCTCGATATCGACGACAACGTAATCCTGCTCCGGGTCGAACCGGAAGTCGACGCGAGCAATTTCGGCTCTAATTCCTGCGTTATTAAGCTGGCGCAAACGCGTCAGCTGGTTACGGCGGATGACATCCCCTTCCGCTTTTACCTCGACGAAAGAGACGGCCTCGCCGTTCTCCGTCATCAGATCAGGAAAGCCATCGCGCATCGCCTGGTAGTCCTCGCCCATGAGGCGGAGCATCGCGGCTACCCCGCACGGGCACGCATGTAAAAGCGCGCGCAGCGCATCCATGTCCACATGATCCCAGGCAAATATCCCGTTGGGCTTCGCCCAGTGCGCGGCGACGCTGCGCAGGATAGGCGGGAGCGCCGTTCGGCTCTGCACTGCTGCGAGTTTACCCTCGATCTGCTGACCGAAAGACCTCATAAACGTTTTATTTTTGAGGCATTGCGGCATCCAGTCAAAGCCGCTGTGGAGCTGGCCCGTTTCGAAGAGCTCATCCCAGAACAGCAGACCGAACAGACAATGCCAGAGCGTGTTCTCGGCATAGTAGACCTTGTGCCCTTGCCGCCGCAGCACCCCGGCGACGCCCGCTTCCGGATTGCCCCGCCAGGCGTCGTCAACTGTGATGGTTGACCCTGCGCGCAAAAGCGCCGTGCAGATGCCGGTGCGCTGACCGCCGAACTTGCGTGCGTAGAAGTCGCTCGCGAACATGAACTCGTCGTCGCTTGCGGGATCGTCGATCATCCGGCGGAGGAGATCTTCAGCGCCGATCTTATCGCCGCTGGCATAAAGAAGCCGCGCAAGCCGCTCATTGCAGTCGGCTGAGGAGCCGGCGCGATAGAGCTGGATTGCGAGTGCGCTCTCGTGTTGCTTTTCGAAATAAAGACCGACTCTGTGAGCGGCCTTGTTGCGCAAGTCGCTCGCGTAGTCCGTTGTGCATTGCGGGCCGCCGAGCATCGCAGTGATGGCGCTGCGGTAGACGTCTTCGGAATTTGTTTCGAGCCGGTCAAGCAGGCGGCTGTAATGGAAGCAGGCGCGCGCTTCGGCCTCGTCGGTGAAGCGCGCGCTCAGGTTTGCGTTCTTGTTGGTGCGGATGATGCCGAGATCTCGTAGCGCGAAGTTCTTGAGATCATCCTCCGTCTTCCCGAAATAAAGGTACAGCATGAACTCGACAGGCTCTGTATCGCCCAGCGCGATGAACTCACCCCCGCCGCAATGATCATGCGCTGTTTTGAAGGTGACGTTTGCGAGAAAATATTCGATCAGCTTCGCCTTGGACCAGGAGGTCCGAATATCAGTAAGTCCTGCGTCCTTCCCGCCTTTGATCAGGGCCTCTTTTGCGTGGCAGAGGATGAAGTCGGCGTAATCGCCTTCGACCAGAGCACGGACAAGGTTACAGTTTCGCAGTTCTTCTAGCGCGCTCCGGGCATCGGCGATCTCGGCATAACGGAATGCGCCGTGACGGAAGATGCGTCCGCGCCGGTTGATCATCCGGATCAGAAGGCACTGCGCATCCTTCGAGAGCGTCTTGAATGTCTCGATGAACGCACGATGGCGCTCGTTGAGTACAGGCCCGTAGATCTCGCTGACGAAAAACAGCATCTCGGTGAAATGGTCGTGATAATAATAGACCGGAAGGACTGGCAGCTTCATCCGTACCGGCATTTCCAGTCTCTCTTTGCGGCGGCGTAGACTTTGTTGGCAATGGATAGGCAGCTTTGTCGGAGCGGAGATATCACGGCGCCGTTCTCGCAGGCATCAGCGTGCCAGGAGTGTCTCGCAGCGACGGAGACCTGAGTGAGTTGATTCGCAATCCTCCATGTTCTATTTTTGTTCTCATGCCGCGGATTGTCAAGCGAATGAACCAGCGACAGTGACCGGACTTGGCAAGACTCGCCGTCGATAGACGTTCCTAAAGCCTTGCTCTCGTCGTCCTTGATCCTTCTTTCCTTAGGATCCACTTCTGCGGGGTACGAGCCCTGCCTCGATGGCTCTCCCCGAGCCGAGCTCATCGGCACATTGCCTTGTGGAAAGGGGCGGCTCGAAGGCGCTTGCTTTCGCGCGCGGGCAGAAGCGGAGCTGGCTGATAGCGGCGCCCATAAGGCAGGACCAAATGACGTCCGGGATGCCAGCACCTCCCGATGCCTGGTCTTAGAGAGTTGGCGCACTCCTGCTGAGCTTGAGGCGCATTTCAAACTGCCGCGTGGCGCTTCTCCATGAGACGCCCCTCGTCGCCCCGAAACTCTGACATCGCGCCAAACGCACCCGCACTGCCGGCCGCAATCATCTCAAGGAGATCAAACGTGCTCCTCGCCGTCGGCGCCCGAACGTTGCACGACTCCAAGCGAGGCGAAAGCTCCCGACGAACGCCTCAGGCCTTCACGAAGGGACAGCCGCCCTTGTCGAGCGGGCGGAACGCGTCTTCGGGCTTGATCGTCGAGACGAGCTCGAAATAGTCCCAATCGTATTTCGATTCGTCCGGGGTCTTGGCTCTGTAGAGATACATCGGGTGGAGCTTGCGCCCGTCGACGCGGATCGACCCCTTGCCGAACAGCGCGTCGTCGGTCGGGAGCGCTTTCATCTCGTCGACGAGCTTGACGCCATCCGACGCGCTCTTGGTCACGGCGAGCGCCTTGATCAGATGCTCGGTCGCTGCATACATGCCCGCGTGCATGTCGTTCGGCATCATGTGCTTCGGATGGGCCGCCTGGAATCGTTTGGCGAAAGCGCGCGTGCCGTCGTTGGCGTCCCAATAGAAGCCAGTGCAAATCGTCGCGCCCTGAACGATTTCGAGCCCGAGCGAGGGGATGTTGGTCACATTGAGCGTCAGGCTTGCAAGCTTCTGCTTGTCCGCCAGGCCGAATTCATGGGCTTGCTTCAGGCAATTGCTGGTATCGCCGCCGGCATTCGCGAGGGCTACGACATCGGCGCCGGAATTCTGGGCCTGAAGGACGAAGGACGAGAAATCGGGCGTGTTGATCGGATGACGGACCGATCCGACAACGTCCCCGCCCGCAGCCTTAACAGCGGCGGCGCAGTTGGCTTCGATATCCTTGCCGAAGGCATAGTCGGCAGTGATGAAGAACCATCTTTTGCCCCCCGCTTCGGTCAGAGCCTTCCCTAAGCCCGCGCCCCAGGCGTAGGTGTCGTAAGTCCAGTGGACGAAATTGCGGGAGCATTTCGGGCCTGTCAGCACCGATGATCCGGCGCCCGAGCCGATCACGGCTTTGTTCTTCTCTTCGCAAACCGCAAGAACCGCCAGCGCGACGGCCGAGTTCGGTAGATCCATGATCACATCGACATTCTCGGCATCGATCCACCGGCGGGCGATGGCTGAACCGACGTCGGGCTTGTTTTGATGATCTGCGTACACGATCTCGATTGGGACTCCCATCTTGGCTGAAAAGTCGTCGACCGCGAGCCGAGCCGCGACAACCGAGCCGATTCCCTGGTAGTCCGAATAGATGCTCGACATGTCGTTCATGATGCCGATCTTGGTCGGTCGGGCGTCCTCGGCCCATCCCGACCGCGGCGCGAGCGCGAGCGCGAGTCCGGACAACAGAATCTGCCGCCGATCCGGCGCGTTCAGCATTCTCATTCGTTCCTCCCTCAAGGCGCCAGGCGCCTCGACCGGGCGCATCGCATCGGAAGGATTGTGGAGCAAGCGTGGGCGAGTCACAACTCGTTCGATATCGAACCACACCGGAATTGACTCTGGACGCGCGGACCACCAATCCCCTCCCTCGCGTACCGTTTGCCTCACGGAGGAGACGGTTGAGACCCTCTATCTCCTCGGGGAGCAGGATCGGCTCGTCGGCGTCTCGGGTTATGCGGTCGGCCCGCCTCAAGCGTCGACACCGGCCGGTCGGTTCGCGCAAATAGCGGCCATTCATTCGGCATCAGTCAACTTCTTATCGATACTCTCGAGAACCGTCCGGAGCACATCAACGTAGTCGTGGATGAAGTAGGATTGGACAATTGGAGATTTGCTGGCAAGCTGAGCTCGGAGTGGCGTAAGCAATCCGAAAAGAATGAAGCCGACGACGGGCGGCAAATCCGCCTGCGGACGACAGAGTAGATGCGAGGAAGGAAACGCGCGATGCCTGCCTCCGGTGCAGATGATCTCGCCAACGTTCATGTGGAGCTGCAGGACGCGGTCGCCATCGTGCATCTCGCGCGGCCGGCCAAGCGCAATGCGCTGAACGACGAAACCGTCTTTTCGCTCGAGCGCTGGTTCAGTCGGCCTCCGGAACAGGTCAAGGCCGTTGTGCTTGTCGGCGATGGGGACCATTTCTGCGCAGGCCTCGATCTCTCCGAATTGAAGGAGCGCAGCGTCGCGGAAGGCATGCTGCATTCGCGCTCTTGGCACAAAGCCTTCGAGCCGATCGAGTTCGGCACGCTGCCGGTCGTCGCGGTGCTGCATGGCGCAGTTGTCGGCGGCGGGCTCGAACTGGCGGCCGCCGCGCATATCCGCGTCGCGGAAGCATCAACGTTCTACGCGCTCCCGGAAGGCAGCCGCGGCATCTATGTTGGCGGCGGCGCGTCGGTGCGCGTGCCGAAGCTCATCGGTGTCGCACGCATGATGGACATGATGCTGACGGGGCGCACCTACGGCGCCGACGAAGGTTTTGCGATCGGCCTTTCGCAATATGTCGTGCCGAACGGCGAAGGACTGCAGAAGGGCGTCGAACTTGCGAAGAAGATAGCCGGCAACGCGCCGCTCACCAATTTCGCGCTGATGCAGGCGCTGCCGCGCATCGCCGAAAGTGCGCCGGCGGCGGGGTATCTGCTTGAGGCGCTGATGGCTGGCGTCGCGCAGGGTGATCCCGCCGCGAAGGCGCGGCTCAGCGAGTTCCTGGAAGGGCGCGCAGCCAAAGTGCAGCATCGCTGACGGCGGCGGTCGGAGATGGACACTGCCGCCGCGATCACGCGTCTCGCGCCTTTGCGACGTTAGGATTTCGAGCATGACCACTCCCATCACGCGCGTCGCGATCGTCGGCGCCGGCGTCATCGGCGCGAGCTGGGCGACGGCTTTTCTCGCGCGCGGCATGGATGTCGTCGCGAGCGATCCGGCGCCAGGCGCGGAAGACGCGCTCCGCAAGACCGTCGATGCGCAATGGCCGGCGATGCAGCAGATCGGCCTGTCGCCCGGCGCGTCGACGGAGCGCCTGCGGTTCGCCGCCTCACCGGAAGACGCGGTCGCCGACGCCGGCTTCGTGCAGGAGAATGGCCCCGAGCGGCTCGACATCAAGCGGGATCTCTTCCGCCGCCTCGACGAGGCCGCGCCACCCGATGCGCCGCTGGCCTCGAGCACGTCGACGATCACGATCAGCGAGTTCCAAGACGCATGTACGCGCCACCCGGAGCGCGTCGTGCTCGGCCATCCGTTCAACCCGCCACACCTCATTCCGCTGGTCGAGGTGGGCGGCGGCAAACAGACCGCGCTGGACGCGATCGAGCGAGCGTTGAACTTCTATCGCGCGATGGGCAAGCACCCGATCCATCTGCGCCGCGAGATCACGGGCCATGTCGCCAACCGCCTGCAGGCGGCGCTGTGGCAGGAGGCGTTCAACCTCGTAAAGGCCGGGGTCGCCAGCGTCGCTGACGTCGACGCCGCGATCGCGCATGGGCCGGGGTTGCGCTGGTCGCTGCTTGGCCCGTTCATGAACCTCCATCTCTCGGGCGGCGTGGGCGGCGTGGGCGCGCTGTTCGGCAAGCCGCTGTGGCAGGCGACCGAGGGCATGTGGCGTGACCTCGGCAGCGTGACGGTCGACGCCGATCTCGGCGCGCGCGTCGTCGCCGGCGTGAGCGACGAGCTTGGGGAGCGCGACCTAACCGAGGTCATCCGTCAGCGCGACGAAGTGCTCGTGAAGCTGCTCAAGCTGAAAAGCGAGCAAAGCGCGCTGCCATAAGCGAGGATGAACATGATCCGTTGTGCGCTCCTTTCGATCCTTCGCACGCGCAAGACCTACGACGGCCCGCTCGTATTCGGCGAAGTTTGATGTCGTTCGCGATCTCGGACATCGTGGAGAGTCACGACGCGCTCGGGTCGCGCCGACCACGCCGCTGAGAGCGAACTGAGGGACGCGAGCCATGCCAAGCTTTATCTCGCATGATGTCGTCCGCGAGGACCGCCCGGACGGCGCAATCCTGCTGCGAACGCGCGTGCCGCTCGGCCCCGTGGCGCGGAACACCGGCGCGTGGCTGCATCGCTGGGCCAAGGACGCGCCCGACCGCGTCCTCCTTGCGGAGCGCTCGGGCCAGGGCTGGCGCGAGTTGCGCTACGCTGACGCGCTTCGGCAGGTCCGATCTCTGGCGTCAGCTCTGCTCGGCCGCGGACTCGGACCGGAAACGCCGATCGTCATCATCTCCGGCAACAGCGTCGACCACGGCCTTTTAGCGCTTGCCGCGCAGTATGTGGGCGTTCCGATCGTTCCGCTCGCGGAACAATACTCGCTCGTGCCGGACGCCTATCCGCGCCTGCAGTACGCGGTCGAGACGGTGCGCCCGAAAATGGTCTTTGCGGACGACGGCGCGGCTTACGGCGCGGCGCTCGCGCTGCCGTTTCTCGATGAGCATCGAAAAGGTCGTCGCGCGCAACGCGTCGGGCAGCGCGACGACGTTCGCCGACCTGCTGCAGGGCGACGCGGGCGCCGATGTCGACGCGGCCCATGCGAAGGTTGGCCCGGACACCCTGGCAAAAATCATCTTCACCTCGGGATCGACCGCGAACCCTAAGGGAGTGCTGACGACGCACGGGATGCTGTGCGTCAACCAGGCGCAGATCGTCGCCGCGATGCCTGTCGTGGCGGCGCGTCCGCCGAAGATGCTCGACTGGCTGCCGTGGAGCCACGTCTTTGGCGGCAACCACAATTTCAATCTCATGCTTGCCAACGGCGGCAGCCTCTACCTCGACGAGGGCAAGCCGACGAAAGCCGGATTTGCGGCGTCCGTCCGCAACATCCGCGAGCACGCCGGAAACCTTGCCTTCAATGTGCCGATCGGTTTTGCGCAGCTCGTCGCCGCGATGGAGAAGGACGAGGCGCTCAAGCGCGCCTATCTCGGCGATTGCGATCTCATCTTCTATGCGGCCGCGTCTGTCACGCCGGAGATCTGGTCCGCGCTCGCGAAGTTCGCGAAAGAGGTTCGCGGCGAGGCGCCGCTGATGTTCTCCGGATGGGGCTTGTCGGAAACTGCGCCCTCCGCGACGCAGACGCATCAGCCCGTCGACCGACCGGGCAACATCGGCGTGCCTTTGCCGGAGATTACGCTGAAGCTGATCCCCGATGAGGACGGACGCTTCGAGCTGCGTCTCAAGGGACCGAACGTCCTCAAGGGTTACTATCGCGACCCGGAGAAATCGGAGGAGGCGTTCGATGACGAAGGCTTCCTTATCACCAAGGACGCCGTGAAGTTCGTCGATCCGAACGATGCGAATGCGGGGCTGAGTTTCGACGGCCGCATCGCCGAAGATTTCAAGCTGATGAGCGGGACGTGGGTGCGCGCCACCAACATCCGGCTCGAGGCGCTCAAGCATTTTGCGGACATCGCGTTCGACGTCGTCGTCACCGGCCACGACCGCAACGAAATCGGACTCTTGGTATTCCCTCATCCTGGGTCCATGAACGACGCGGTGCTCAGCGCGGGCGATACGGGCGGGGTCTTCGGCGCTGATGCCGTACGCCAGCTGATCCAGCCCCGCCTCGCCGCCATGGCGAAACACGCAACGAGTTCATCGACGCGTGTGGCGCGCGCCCTCGTGCTTGCAACGCCGCCCTCAATGAGCGACGGCGAGCTCACCGCCAAGGGCACCATCAACGCCCGCAAGGTGCTGACGCTCCGCAAGGAGTTGTTAGAGCGGCTCTACGACGACACCGATCCCGCGGTCGTGCGCTTGTGAGGAACTGACATGGTCGACATTTCAAAAGTGCGGGCGATCGACATCCACACGCATGCGGAAGAGCCATGCGGCTGCCATCCCGATGACGGCTACGACGAACTTCAGAGCACGATGGCGAAATATTTCGGCGCGCCATGGCAGCATCCGCCGACCATTCCGGAAACGGCGGCGCACTTTCGCGAGAAGAATGTCGCAGCCGTGATCTTTCCCGTCGACGCCGAGCGCGAGACCGGCTACCGGCGTTACAAGAACGAGGAGGTCGCCCAACTCGCGGCGGAAAACAGCGACATCCTGATCCCGTTCGCATCAATCGATCCGCACAAGGGCAAGTTGGGCGCCCGCGAGGCGCGCCGGCTCGTCAAGGAGTTCGGCGTTCAGGGCTTCAAGTTTCATCCGACGATGCAGGGTTTCTTCCCGAACGATCGCCTTGCCTACCCGCTTTACGAAGCGATCCAGGAGACCGGCAAGCCGGCGCTGTTCCACACCGGGCAGACAGGCGTCGGCTCGGGGATGCGCGCCGGCAACAACATGCGGCTCAAATATTCGAACCCGATGTACCTCGACGACGTCGCAGTCGATTTCCCGGACATGACGATCATCATGGCGCATCCGTCCTTCCCCTGGCAGGAAGAGGCGCTCGCCGTCGCCAACCACAAGCCGAACGTCTACATCGACCTGTCGGGCTGGTCGCCAAAGTATTTTCCGAAGATTCTCGTCCAGTACTGCAACACGCTTCTCAAGAAGAAGGTGCTCTTCGGTTCCGACTGGCCGATGATCAGTCCGGAGCGCTGGTTGTCCGACTTCGACAAGATCGAGATCAAGGACGAGGTGCGCCCGCTCATTCTCAAAGAGAACGCGGCGCGACTTCTCAAGCTCGCGTAACGACCCTCGGCGCCCAACTTGGGCAGAAACCCCAGACCGGTCGGCCTGTTTCGAGCCGTCCGGTGTGCGATGGCCGTCCGCGAGCCCACGCCGCTTGGGCGCCTGTGTCCTCGCAGTTTTGCCGGAACCGTCCAGATCACGCACGGTCGAACTATCGCCAGCCTCACGACCATTTTTATCTAGCGACAGCGGTGAAAACGGGCTCAGGCAGACCCTTTATGCCAACGTCGATGGCGAAAATGCCTCCCGTCATCGGGGCTTCGGCGAACCGGCGTCGTCCATCTCGACCCAGCAGCCATCGAGGAGTTCGATCGACGCGGTTGTTACAAAGAGTATGTCCATATTCGGTCCGCCGAATGTGCAGCTGGTCACACTCTTGACTGGTAATTCGATCTCACGGTCAATGCTTCCATTCGGCGCGTAACGCGTAATCCGCCAGCCGCCCCAATGTGTGGACCACAAGTAGCCTTCGGCATCGACCGTCGACCCGTCTGGGACGCCCGCTGACCCCTCAAACGTGGCGAAGACCCGCCGGTTCGAGACACTCCCGGTCGCCGGATCGAGGTCGTAAGCGTTAATCCTTCGCTCGTGCGAGCATGTGTGATACATGGTCCGTCCGTCAGGGCTGAAGGACGGGCCATTGGAGCAGACAAAGCCGTCCGCGATGAGCGTTGCCTCTGCGTCATGATCTATTCGATACAGGCATCCCATCTTCTCGGTTTCGAACCGATCGGTAGTTCCGGCCCACAGCCGACCCTGCCGATCGCATTTGGCGTCGTTGAAGCTCACGCGCGGCTGGTCGGCGATGGGATTAACGAGGCGCCTGCGGCTCTTCATGTCGGGCGACAGGATGGTGATGCCATCCGCAGCGACGAGCACTAGGCTGCCACCGGCATAGGGGACGAGCGCGCCGAGCTGTGCCGGAAGATCGAGAGGAAACTCCACGTCCTCCCCCGTCACTGGATCGAGACAATGAATTTCCGGTCGGATCTGGTCCAGCCAATAAAGTTTTTTCTCCTGCGGAGACCAGAGCGCGCTTTCGCTGAGAGCGCTTCGGGCCTGATGGATGCAGCGGATCTCCACAATTCTTAGTTCACGTGATCGCGCCGCTAAAGAGCGGCATACCGCGAACGCCGACATCGACCCTGAGCAGGCGGCCAATCATCAGCGCCTCACCGGTCGTGTCGGCGTGGCCGAAATCCGCGATGTAGAGATCTGTGCCATCGAAGGCGCAGTTCAGCGGCACGGCGCCGCCCAGATCCAGAAAGTCGATCGCCGCGCCCTCCTTGGACACGATATCGATGCCGCCGGAGGTCACCGTGGCGACCCAGAAGTTCCCGTCGATATCGATCTTGAGGCCGTCCGGGATGTGGCTGTCCCTGAAGGTGTGAATTACCCGCTTCTCTCCGTTGGGGCGGCGCCGGATCATCCTCAAGGTATACGGACTCGACCCAGACGATGCTGCCGTCTGCCTCGGCAACGATCCCGTTGGGATAGGTGTGATCCAGTTCTTCGAGGATATGCGCCGTGCCGTCCGGCTCGACGACGCAAATCCGTCCGGGGTGATGCCTTGTCTGGGGCGCCCAATCGCCTGAATCGGTGACGTAGAGCCTGCCGTCAGGCCCGAAGCAGAGATCGTTCGCGCCATCGAGCTTGACGCCGTCGGCCTCAGTCACCATGACCTCCACCCCGCCCTCCGGCATCGTGCGCTGGATGCAGGCCGGAAGCCCGTCCCGCGCGACCCAACTGCCGGCGGTCGGACAATTGGCGATGTAGACGAGGCCGTCGCTGCCCAACAGACAGGAGTTGGGCGCGCCGCCGGTATAGGCGTAGCTGCGAGCGCCCTCATTCACATCCCAAGACAGGATCTCGCTCTTGTAGGTGTTGGTGAAAAGCACGCGCCCATCGGGTAGCACGCAGGGGCCCTCCGGCGAACCGATGCCCTCCGCAAGGACCACCGCGGTCTTGCGCATCATCGCAGCGACTTCGACTTGTTAAGCGCGAGGACGGCGATGATCAGAGCCCCGGTGGCGACATTGCGCAAACCCGGGTCGACCTGGAACACGTTCAGCATCGATAGCAGTAGGAACAGGAAAAGCGAGGCGCTCCAGGTGCCGAGAACGCTCGCTTGGCCGCCGGCGACATTCGTGCCACCGATCACAACTACGGCGATGGAGCTCAGTAGAAACTCGCTACCCATGTTCAGAGAGGGTCCGCCGACAAAACCGGCGAACAGGACTCCTGCGAGCGACGTAAAGACGCCACAGAGCACATAGGCCGCGACCCGGGTTTGCCGGATACGGATTCCGGAGAGCCATGCGGCGGTCTCGTTCTGACCACAGGCGAAGAGCGAGCGCCCGAACACGGATCGCTTCAGAAAGACGATCAGGATCAGCGAGGCGACGATTGAAGCCAGCGTGACATAGGGTACGCCGAACAGACGATCGGTAGTGAAACTGGCCAGCAAGGGCGCGGGCTTGGCAACCGAGATCCTCGAGTAGACGAATGTGAAGGATTCAAGCACCAGCCCGGATGCCAGGGTCGCCACCATGGGGGGTATTCGAAAGGCAAGAATTAGGAGCGCATTGCCGGCACCGATGGCTGCACCCGCCACCAGACCGAGAAGGATACCGAGAATCAGCCCGTTGTCCGAGCCCACCATCTGGCCCGTGGAGAGGTAGGCAGCGAGGGTGACGTTGGCGGGAATCGAAAGGTCGATATTGCCGGCACCGCTCGCCATGACGAGCATCTGACCGAGGCCGACGATGGCGAAGAAGACCGAGTAGTTCAGCGCCGTTGACACCACCGCGCCTCCGCCCACACCCTGGGAATGAGCGACGATGATAAGCCAGACCAGAACTGCCCCGGCGGTTGCGTAGAACCACGGCTGCGACAGCAATCGACTGCGGAGTGCGTTCATACGAGGATGCTCCTCCGTGAGACGACCCGCATAGCCAGGATGACCAGCAGGATGCAGCCCTGGACACTATATTGCCAGGCCGGCGCGACTGAGGCAAAGCTCAGCAGCGAGCCCGAGAGCTGCATGATCAGCGCGCCAAGCACGGTGCCGATCGGCGACACGATCCCTCCGACGAATTCGCCGCCACCGATGATGACCGCGCCGATCGAGAGCAGCGTCAACCCGCGGCCGACGTTCGCATCGCCCGTGGTCGTCACCGCGGCAAGGCAAATGCCGGCCAACAACCCGCAGGAGCCGGCCAGGGCATAAAGGACCATGCGCGCCTTCAGCGTCGAGCGACCCGCGCGCTCCACGGCGGACGGACTGCCGCCCATGCCCCGCAAGACCACACCGTAGGACATCTTGTTGAGGATGAGATGCGCAACGACCATCGGGATGACGGAGAGGACGATCGGCAGCGGAATGCCGGGCGGACGCAGACGGACGAAGGACGTGATCCAGGCTGGCACGTTGCCGCCCGGCAACGGAAGCACCATCAGCGCGAGGCCTAGCCAGACGAAGGAAGCACCCAGGGTCACGACGATCGAGGGCAATTGGCGCCAGTGGATCAGGGCGCCCATCAGGCATAGCTGAGCGGGCAGGCCGCGAGCATCAAGCAAGCGAACACCGGGTGGTCGCTCAGCACGCCCGCGACGATGCAATTGACCAGACCACGTAGCGCCAATACCCAGATCAATGTCCGCCGCGGTCATCATGAACATCTGAGCGAGCGCCGTGAACACCAAGACCGGCGAGAGATTGAGCAGGAGCCTGAGGCCGTCGTAGCTGGCAATGTTCGGCCTGAGCCAGAAGACGACCGCCATGAGCAAGATGAGCGCCATGAGCGCGAGGCCGAAACGCGCGAGTCGAGCGCCTTCACAGAAGCTCCGACAATTGAAGGCCAGCTATCGACGCAGCGCATTATCATCATGCCCCGCTGAAAGAGGCGCGAATTCAGCCGCTCCTCTGTCAGATCCGACCGATCGATCATTTCAACGATCTTGCGCCGAAACGACGTACACTCGATCGCAGAGAAGAGCTCGTCGTTCTCGGTCGTATACCACACGAAGCAGCGACCTGAGCCCGCGGCGGAGCGGATCTTTTCGTAAAGCTCGCGCTTGGTTCCAATGTCGACGTCGCGGGTCGGATCATCAAACAAAATAATTTCCGACTCGGTGGCGAAGGCGCGCGCGACCAAAGCCTTTCTGACGATTGCCGCCGCTGAGAGTCAGGATCGACTGCGCCGTGTTCGTGCTCCGAATCGAGAGCTTGCGACGCCAGTCCTCGGCGAGCGCTCTTCCTCTCCGCTGGAGATGAAGCCCCAATTTGCGAGACGGCGAATGCTGGCAACCGTGATGTTGAAAGCGATCGACCAGAGGGAAAGACGCCCTCCCGCTCCCGATCGCCGCTGACATAGGCCACCGACCCCGCGACCGTGCAGCCTTGGTCGCGGCCTGTTCCGAGAAGCGCGATAGACACGCTGCAGCGCTTCCTTCTGTCCGTGGCCCGCGAGCCCCGCCAGGCCTACAATCTCGCCGGCATCTACCTGCAACGCCGGGTTCGCAGGGGCGCCGGGCAGTTCAATCCTTCGCTCCCCTCGGAATTTTGCGGCCCCGGTCGCCGGAACGCCGCGCTCGACGGCCCCCATCAGATCGAAAAGCCGATCCCGGGCCAGCTCCGAGGCCGGAACGTCAGCCGCGACCCTCCCATCCTTCATGACAACGATACGCCGGGTATGTTCGAGCACTTCATTCAGCTTATGGGTGATCAAAATGCACGCGCGGCCTTCTCTGCCACCGGCCTAGGAACGCCAGCAATTGGGCAGCGGCGGTCGAGTCCAACGAGGAGGTCGGCTCGTCGAGGATCACGAGCTTCGCTGGCGCATCGCTTTCGGTGAACGCGCGCGCGAT
>CAVYPD010000016.1:0-121728 GCA_963770275.1 uncultured Alphaproteobacteria bacterium | reverse complement strand
TCACCACGACTTTGGCGCCCAGAAAGCGCATCAATCGCCGCCGTTCGATGCTGAAGCTCTCGGCCATCGTGATAACGAGCGGGTACCCTTTAGCGGCGCAGACCATCGCAAGTCCGATGCCGGTGTTGCCGCTCGTCGCCTCGACGACCGTTTGGCCGGGCTTGAGCTCGCCGGATTGCTCCGCCGCCTCGATCACGCCGAGCGCCAAGCGGTCCTTGACCGAGCCCAACGGGTTGAAGGCCTCGATTTTCACATAGAGGTTCACGCCATCAGGGGCCAGGCGATTGGTGCGGACAACCGGCGTGTGTCCAACGGTTTCCAGAATGCTCTGAAATCGCGCCATCCGAACCTCCGTTGTTTCGTCCGGCGTTCCGCGGGCCTTGGACCCAGTGGACGCCGTTTCTCAATCTATCGCGATCAGGCGCTTTTCCAAAGGAGCCTTGTGACCACGAGGCGGCCTGCCTCCACTCGCCCTTGTCGCCGCGCCCGATTTCCGACATAGGTTCGCCCTAGCCGCCAGCTAACATGTCAGGCCGGCCCCAGGGAGGATTCTATCCATGCGCTTCACCCGCCGTGTCGTAACCGCGAGCCTGCTCGCCATGGCGCTCTCCGCGCCCGCTTTCGCCGCCGACAAGCCGCTCATCCTGCGTCTCGGTGCCGGGCCTCAACTTTCCCGTTCTTCGTCCACATGATGGAGGCCTTCAAGGCCGAGGCGGTCAAGCAGGGCTATGAGCCGCATCGAGAGCGACGGCCAGGTCTCTTCGCCGAAGCAGACCGCCGACATCGAGGCGGCGCTCGCCAAGGGCGTCAAGGGCATCGTGCTATCAGCCCGAACGAGGTCGACGCGATGGCGCCGGCGCTGCAGGAGGCGGTCGACGCCAAGGTCCCGGTCGTCACCGATCGACCGCCGCGTGCCGTCGGTCACCGGCATCCTCGGCCATGTCGGCGCCGACAACGTCAAGGGCGGCGAGGCGCAGGGCGAACTGATCGTCAAGATGTTCCCGAACGGCGCGACCATCATCAACCTGCAGGGCCAGTCCGGCGCGAGCCCGGCGATCGACCGCAACAAGGGCCTGCACAACGTGCTCGACAAGGCGAGGCGACAAGTACAAGATCGTCTTCGAGCAGACCGCCGGCTTCGACCGCGACAAGGGCCTCTCGGTCACCGAGTCGGCGCTCGCCGGCATGGCGACGCCGCCGCAAGTGATCGTCGCCGCCAATGACGACATGGCGCTCGGCGCGCTCGAAGCGGTCAAGGCGCGCAACCTCAAGGGCATCGTCATCATCGGCTTCGACGCGCTGCCCGAGGCGCTGGGCAAGATCCGCGACGGCGAGCTCACCGCGACGATCGAGCAATTCCCCGGCAAGCAGAGCGCGACCGGCGTCGACATCCTGGTCGACTTCCTCAAGAACGGCAACGAAGCCGGCGCAGCAGATCACGCTGCTGACGCCGGTCGCGATCACCAAGGACAATCTCAACAAGGCCGAGCGCCTCAGCGAGGTGAAGTAGTCGACATAGAGCTGGAGGGCGCGCCGTTCGCGGCGCGTCTTCTTCTTCAGCACTCCAATGAGCGAGCGCTCTTGAATGGCTAACGCGCCCGCGGCGCTGTCGCCCGCTCCGGCAATGTCGGGCGGGCCGATCCTCAAGATGACCGGCGTCAGCAAGCGCTTTCCCGGCGTGCTTGCGCTCGAGAACGTCCATCTCGAAGTGGGACCGTCGGAGATCCATGCGCTCCTGGGCGAGAACGGCGCCGGCAAGTCGACGCTGCTCAAGATTCTGTCCGGCGCGCAGAGCGCCGATGCGGGCGAAATCGAGCTGTTCGGCGAAGCCGGTCGCTTTTGCGACGCCCCACGACGCCCAGCGCGCCGGCATCGTCACGATCTACCAGGAGTTCACCCTCGCCCCCGACATGACGATCGCCGAGAACGTGTTCATTGGCCGCGAACCGGGCTCGAGGCTGTTCGTGAGCTGGCGGCGCATGGCTGAAGAGACGAAGGCCATCGCCGAGCGCATCGGGCTCAAGCGCGATCCGATGACGCAGGTGCGCGACCTTTCCGTCGCCGAGCAGCAGCTCGTCGAGATCGCCCGCGCGCTCTCCATGCAGTCGCGGCTCATCATCATGGACGAGCCGACCGCGGCTTTGAGCGAAACCGAGGTCGCAAATCTCGTCCGCATCGTGCGGGCGCTGAAGGCCGAGGGCCTGTCGATCATCTTCGTCACGCATCGGCTCGACGAGGTTTTTCGCCTCTGCGATCGCTACACCGTGTTGCGCGACGGCCATTACGTCGGCTCCGGCCAGGTCGCCGAAACCAATGTCGAGGCGATCATCCGCATGATGGTCGGGCGCGACGTCGGCGCGCTCTATGGCGAGCGCCCGATCCCCGAGCATGGGAAGGTCGCGCTCGAGGTCGAGGGCCTGACCCGTCGGCGCAACGCGCGCGATCCGAACGCCATCGAGCTCGTCGACGTTTCGCTCAAGGCGCATCACGGCGAGATCCTCGGCCTCGCCGGCCTCGTCGGCGCCGGCCGCACCGAGACCGCGCGCGCGATCTTCGGCGCCGACCCGTTCGATCATGGGACGATCCGCGTCGACGGCAAGGAGGTGCGGTTCTCAAGTCCGCGCGACGCGATGTCCCACGGCATCGGCCTCGTCCCGGAGGACCGCAAGAAACAGGCTCTGTTCCTCAGCCTCGCCATTCGCACCAACATGACCATCGCCGCGCAGGACGAGGTCAGCCGCGGCTGGTTCATCGACGAGAAGCGAGAGGACGTGCTGATCGACGAGTTCCGCAAGCTCCTGTCGATCCGCATGGCGAGCCCGGAGCAGGCGGCGGGTCAGCTCTCGGGCGGCAATCAGCAGAAGATCGTGCTGGCGCGCTGGCTGGCGCTCAGGCCCAAGATTCTCATCGTCGACGAGCCGACGCGCGGCATCGACATCGGCTCCAAGGTCGAGGTCCACAATCTCCTCATCGACATGGCGAAGTCCGGGCATCGCGGTCATCGTCATTTCGTCGGAGCTGCCGGAAATTCTGGCGGTCTCGGACCGCATCGTGACGATGCGCGAGGGCCGCGTCACCGGCGAGATCGCGCGCACCGAGGCGACGCAGGAAATCCTGATGGCGATGATGACGGCGCATGAGAGCGGCGTGGCCCGCGTCAGCGGCTTGAACGGGGACATTTCATGAGCGAGGCGAGGCTGGAAGCGGCCGAGGACAGGGGGGTCGACGTCTTCGGCTTCGTCGCGCGCTTCGCGCCGACTGCTGTTCCTCATCGTGCTGATGCTGCTCTTCGCGATCATCGAGCCGCGCTTCCTGTCGCAGATCAACCTGTTCAACGTGATGCGGCAGGTGTCGATCACCGGCCTGCTCGCGGTCGGCATGACCTTCGTCATCCTGACCGCTGGCATCGATCTCTCGGTCGGCTCGTTGCTCGCCTTCGCTGGCCTCGTGGCCGCCGCCGTCGCCAAGGGCGGCTTGGAGAACCGCTTCACGGTCGGCGAGGGCGGCGTCGGCTATGGCTGGTTCGCCGCCGCGCTCGCGGCGATCGCGGTCGGACTCGCCTGCGGCTGGCTGCAGGGGCTCGCCATCACCCGGCTCAAAGTTCCGCCTTTCGTGGTGACGCTCGGCGGCATGTCGGCCTTCCGCGGCGCGGCGCTTCTGTTCGCCGCCGGCGGCCCGATATCGGGCTTCCAGCCGTCGTTCACCTGGTGGGGGCAGGGGAAGATCGGACCGGTTCCCGTCCCGGTCATCATCTTCCTGCTCGCGGCTCTCATCGCCCACATCGTCCTGCGCTACATGCGCTACGGCCGGCAGGTCTATGCGGTCGGCGGCAATCCGGAGGCGGCGCGTCTTTCGGGCCTCAACGTCAATCGCATCATCATGAGCGTCTACGTGATCATGGGCTTCTTCGCGGGCCTCGGCGCGTTCGTGCTCGCGGCGCGGCTCAATTCCGCCGAAGCCGTCGCCGGCACCGGCTACGAGCTCACCGTCATCGCCTCGGTGGTGATCGGCGGCACGAGCCTGTTCGGCGGCGCGGGAACCATCTTCGGCACGGTCATCGGCTCGATCCTGATCGGCGTTCTCCTGAACGGCCTCGTGCTGATGAACGTGTCCTCCTACATCCAGCAGATCATCATCGGCGTCATCATCGTGCTGGCGGTCGCCTTCGACACCTTCGCCAAGTCCAGGCGGCGGAAGGTGTGAAGCGGTCTCTCGCGCGCTCAATAGGTCGCCGCCAGATAGTTCGCGATTGTCGCCGCGTCGTCTTCCCCGATCGGCGCCTTGTAGACCTTGATCATCTTCTGCACCTCCGCCTGCCAGAAGGCTTTCCCCTTTCCGGACGGCTGCGTCGCTGATGTAGTCGGCGGAATGACACGCCTGGCAGACGGCCGCGGTTTCGACGCCTGGACCCGGCTTCAGTTCCGCCGTCTCGGGCGGCAATTGATAGACCATCGGCTCGGCGAGCGCTGACGAAGCGGCGGCGGCGAGTGAGAGCAGGAACGTGATCGCAACGCGCTTCATCGCTGTCACGCGGCGATCACGTTGGTGACTTCGACGACATTGCGCATGTAGCCGGACGGGTTCCAGAGCGGTTGAAGCGGCTGCGACTGCCCGATCCGATTGGCGGCGCGAACCATCAGGCGACGCTTGCCGGGCTCGAGCGAGACATTGGCCTTCCATTCGCGGAACGAATACTTGCCGAGGTCCTCGCCGAGCGCGGCTTCCGTCCAGGTCTCGCCGTCATCCGCGGAGACCGCGACGTCCGAGACGCCATAGCCGCCGTCGAACGCGATCCCGCGCAGATTAAGATTGCTGTTGGCGTGAACCGTCGCGCCCTCGGCGATGTTGGTCAGGAAGGAGCGGACGTTGAAGCGGCCGATCGGGACCGTGCTCGTCGGCGCTTTTCCCGGCTCGGTGCAGGCGCAGGCGTTGTTGGGAATGCGGTAGGCGGTCTTCATCCAGAAGCTGTCGAGCGGCGCGTCGAGCACCCTGATGTCGTTCAGGTGCTTGACCCAGTAGGTGCCGTAGCAGCCGGGCACGATCAGCCGGATCGGAAATCCGTTCAGCCAGGGCAGGTTCTCGCCATTCATCGCGTAGGCGATCATCACTTCGCCATCGAGCGCATGGTCGAGGTCGAGCGCCTTGATGAATGTCGGCGTCTCCGGCAGCACCGGCCTGTCCAGGCCCTGGAAGGAGACCTGGACGGCGCCGGCCTGCACGCCGGCCTTGGCAAGGAGCGCTTTCAGCGGCACGCCTTTCCATCGCGCATTGCCCATCGCGCCATTGGCGAGCTGACCTCCGGCGACGCGCGGCTCGAAAAAGCCGCGGCTGTTGCCCGAACATTGATTGACGGCCGCGAGCTCGACCGGCTCGAAGCCGCTTTTCAGCTCCGCGAGCGACAGCGACAGAGGCGTGTCGACCTTGCCCTGAATGGTCAGGCGAAACGCGTCCGGATCGATCTGTCAGCGGGATGTCGGCCAAGTGATAGCGAACGAAGAACGCGTCGTTCGGGGTGAAGATTCCCTCGTCGAACACGCTGAACGGCGTCTCCAACTGCGGCGGGCGGCTCGTCAGCACGATGAGCGGGCGCTTGCCCGGATAGGCGACGAGCGGACGCTCGCCGTTGCCGAACGGCAGGTTGACGCTCTCGCTTGCTGCGGCGCGGGCTAGCTTTCCGCCCGCCGCCGCCGCAAGGCCTGCGGCGAGAGCGGACTTCAGGGTCTCCCGCCGGTTCAACGTCCATCTCGTCGTGTTGGAGGTTTCCAATTGTTTCGATCCGTCATGCGGCGACGTCGGCGCCATTGCGCCGGCCTGCGGCGGATGGACCGCCGACGATACCGATAATCTCGGCGATTCACGCCGCTGCGGCAAGCGTTCGCCCCGGCTATAACGCCCAGCCGGGCGAGCAGCCTAAGGTCGGCGAGCGAACTAAGGGCAGCGGCCCGGCCCGCTCACCCCAATTCGCCGCGCCCCGGCGCGAGCGCGACCGCCTTGACCTGGGCGTAGACGCTCACGCCTTCCGCGAGGCCGAGCGCCTCCCACGACTTTCGCGTCACGCGCGACAGGAGGCGCGCGCCGCTCGCCGTCCTGCTCCGAGCGCGACGACGACCACGACCTCGTTCGTGTCGAGCGGCTTCATCGACACGATGCGCGCCGGCAGGACGTTGAGGATCGAGCTTGGCCCGGGCGCTTCGCGGGTCAGGCTCACGTCGCTGGCGATGACGCGGATGCGCCGCCGCTCGCCGACCGGCGCTGGGGGCGCGGGCGCGGTCAGCACGCCGCCGCGAACCTTGAGCGTGACGAGGCCGTAAGCGTCGTCACTCGACTGCACGACGCCCTCGAAGCTCACCGCCGCGTCGCGCGCAGCCGCAAGCGGCAGCGACGGATCGCTCTGCAAGTCTTCAAGCGGTCCCGCGCCGATCACGTGGCCCTTGTCCATCAGCACCATCTGATCGGCGAGGCGCTCGACCTCGGCGATGTCGTGCGTGATGTAGACGACCGGCAGATTGAGGTGATCGCGCAGCCGCTCGAGGAACGGCAGGATCTCGTTCTTGGTCGCGCGGTCGAGCGCCGAGAGCGGCTCGTCCATCAACAGAAGCTTCGGCTGCGACAGAAGCGCGCGCCCGATCGCGACGCGCTGGCGCTCGCCGCCCGAGAGATTGCGCGGGCTGCGGTCGAGCAGCCGCGTGATGCCGAGCAGCTCGACCACTTCGTCAAAGACGATCGCCGCCTTTGGTTCCGTCGCGGTTGTCGCGCGGCGCGCCGAACAGGAGGTTGCGGCGCACGGAGAGATGCTGAAACAGGCTCGCTTCCTGGAAGACATAGCCGAGCGGACGCTTGTGCGTCGGCAGGAACGCGCCGTTTTCATCCTGCCACACGTCGCCGTCGATCTCGCAAACGCCGTTGATGCGGAGGAGACCGGCGATGCAGCGCAGGACCGTGGTCTTGCCGCAACCCGATGGTCCGAACAGCGCGGTCACGCCCTTGGCCGGCGCGGTGAAGCCGGCGTCGAGCGCAAACTTGCCGATCGTGCCGCGAAACTGCGCCCGGATCGCGTGACTTGCGGTCACGCGCCCGCTCGCGTGAAGCGCTTTTCGAGGAGCGTCATCGCCAGGATGACCACGAAGGCGAACGCCACCATGCCGCCGGCGAGCAGGTTGGCCTCGCGCCAGCGCATCGTCTCGACGAAGTCGAAGATCGCCGTCGACATGACCCGCGTGCGGCCGGGGATGTTGCCGCCGATCATCAGGATCACGCCGAACTCGCCGACCGTATGGGCGAAGCCGAGCACCGCGCCGGTGAGCAGGCCGGGGCTCGCGAGCGGCAGCGCGACGGTCCAGAAGGCGCGACGGGGCGAGGCGCGCAATGTGGAAGCGACTTCGAGCGGCCGGTCGCCGACGGCGGCGAAGGCGTTGCGGATCGGCTGCACGACGAACGGCATCGACGAGAGGATCGAGCCGATGACGAGGCCGGTGAAGGTGAAGGCGAGCGTGCGCGCGCCCCACAGAGAGGCGATCACGCCGCCCGGCCCGTCGGGACCGAGCGCGATCAGGAGATAGAAGCCGAGCACGGTCGGGGGCAGCACCATCGGCAGCGAGACGATCGCCGCGGCGGCTTCCTTGAACCAGGCCTTCGACCGCGCGAGCCACCAGGCGAGCGGCGTCGCGACGACGAGCAGGGCGAGCGTCGAAATGGTTGCGAGTTCGATCGTGAGCTTGATCGGAACCCAGATATCGTCGGGCATGCCGAGCATTGCGCGCTTACCCGCGCTCCGGACTAGCTTAGCTCAAGAACGTAGCCGAACTTCTCGATGATCGCGCGCGCTTCCGGACCCTTGAGGAAGGCGAGGAAGGCCTTCGACGCCTCGCTGTTCGCTCCGGTCTTCAAGAGCACGGCGTCCTGAAAGATCGGCGCATGAAGCTTCAGCGGAACCACCCACCGCGTCCCCTCCGTCACCCCGTGAAGCTGCGACAGCGCGACGAAGCCCAGTTCCGCATTCCTCGTGTCGACGAACTGGAACGCCTGCGCGATGCTGTTGCCCTGGACGATCTTCGGCTTCAGCGCGTCGTAAACGCCAAGCGCTTTCATCGTCTCGACGGCGGCGGTCCCGTAAGGCGCGGCGACCGGATTGGCGATCGAGAGTTTCTGGAAGTTACCGGCCTTCAGCGCCGCTTCGCCGTTCGTCACATCGACGACCCGGCTCCACAGCACGAGCTTGCCGATCGCATAGGTGAACAGGGTGTCGGGCACCGCGAATCCGTTGTCGACCGCCATCTTCGGCCGCTCGGCGTCCGCCGACAGGAACACCTCGAACGGCGCGCCATGGGTGATCTGCGTGTAGAAGGCGCCCGACGCGCCGAAGATCAGCACCGCCTCGTGGCCGGTCTTCTGCTTGAACAGAGCGGCGATCTCTTTCGCCGGCTCGGTGAAATTGGCGGCGACGGCGACATGGGTCACGTCCGCACGGACCGGCGCCGCAAGCGAAGTCAGAAACCCTACCAATGCGGCGGCAAGCGCGGTCAGCTTCATGGACGATTTCCCCTTGCTCGTCGAACGCGCGACCGCGGTCCCCGGCTCCCCATCTTTGCCGAGAGGACTCGCGGCGCGTTGTATGCTGTGGTACATAGCCCGCATTTCGCTAGCCAGCAAATTCGGGACCAGAACGGTCATCATCTGCCGGTGTGATGATCGGCCCCCTTCCCCTGAGGGGTCGCGAGGCGGTGAAAATTCGTCGTGAGGGAGATCCCTCCCTCTGCCCTCACGACGAAGCGGCTGTCGGCGGAGCTAGGTCTTGCTCCCGGACCTGTTTCGCCTTGCGAGCCGGCCGCCTCGCGTCGGGAGGACCATCGAAGTCTGGGAGCGCCGGGTATTCCGGCTCGCGCTCCTCATAAAAAATATCTTAACCGGCGCAATTTGCGCGACCGTTATATTCGCGTCGGAAATGACTATGTAGTAACGTGGACTCAGAGTACGTGCGCTCTCGCACGGGAGGGTGAAGTGAAGACATCGACGACTATTGCGCTTGCGCTCGCCACGGCGCTGTCAGGTTCGCTCGCCGCCTATGCGCAGACAGAGCAGCCAACCGTGCATCACCACACTCATCACTACCCGCCGCATCATACGGTTCATCACCACATAGTGGCGCTGGCCCAGCCATGGCTCCGGCGGGCGTCGTACGGCTCCAGCGCCTCAAGCGGCGCCGTTTGGCTTGGCCTTGCCGCATATCGCGCCCTATCCGAATAACCAGGGCGACGAGGACGGACTGAGCGAAGATCAGGACGATTGCAACAAGGGTTGCATCGACGGCAACACGCCGGACTGATCACCGGCCTGCAGCGCGCCCTCTCGCGGCGCGCCGTTTCCTGTGCGCTAAAAGCGAATACGGATGCCGACCGTCGGGTCGTAGTTCTGCGTCCGGGCCGTGTTGACGCTCACGGCCGTGGTCGTTCCCGGGATGAAGGCGGTCGAGGTCGAGAAGAAGCCGTTGGCAAGGCCGCCGTAGACGTTGCTGAGCAAGACGCCGGCGTAGATGTCGACACGCTTGACCGGCTTCCAGTCGAGCAGGAACGATAGTCCGTCCTGGCTGCCGCCGCACCTGTTGCTGCTGATGAAGGCGCTGGAGCCCGTGCAGGCGGCGGGGTTGAAGTTGTTCTGGTTCTGATAATAGAAGCCGCCCATCGCCTCGAGATCGCTGCGGATCTTCCACCGGGCGCCGAACCAGAACGTGTTCAGGACCTTCTGGATGTCGAAGTTGTTGGCGGTGACGGCGCTGTTGGTGTAGACGCCGCTCTTATTGAAGGCGCCGGGCGGGATGAAGATGCCCTGGGCGATGGTCGGAAAGCCGGTCAGGAAGTCATCGGACGGGTTCATCTGCCGCGCGTAGATCCAGCCGCCATAGAGTGTCACCGGCACGGGATCCCACTTGTATCTGGCGACCAATTCGCCGCCGAGATTGTTCGAGAGCGTCGCCCTCAGGACCGTGTTGGGGTCGAAGAACTGGTTGTTCACATTGATGAAGCAATTGGCCGGGCGTGAGGCAGGTCGATGTTCGAGCCGGCGAAGCTCGACAGCGAGACCGCGTCTTTCGCCCAGCTCAAAACGCCGTCGAGAGAAAGCGATCCGAAGTCGAAGCCGAGTTGCCCCTGGTACATGCCGTTGGTGGCATTGCCGATGCCGTAGCTCCCGACCTGCGCCTGAACCGCGGCGCGGAAATTCTGGTAGGTCAGGCGATAGGTGACGGCGGTGTTCGGGCGGGCCGACGGACTGGAGCCGAAGCCGGCGAACGCGGCCGAAAAGCCGAGCGTCGAGAAGGCCGTCGACGCGACCGGATCGTAAGCCGACGTGACGTCGAGCGCGAGCGAATTGGTGCGGCCGAAGGTCAGCGTCCCGTAGACGGGATTGCTGATGCCCAAAAAGCCTTGCGAGTTGTCCCACTGGCCGGCGCGGCTGCCGTCGAAGTTCGCGTTCTGAAACGGAGCTGTGTTGGCGGGCCGCGCGTTGTTGTAAGCGAGCGAGCGCGGGCTGTTGAGAAACATGCCGGAATAGGGGTTGACGCCCGCTTCGAGGACGCCGATCAGCGACCAGCCCGGCAGACCGACGCGCGCCAGGTCTTCCTTCATCCTGAGGCCGATCACCGAGGCGCTGAGGCCGTTGTAGCCGGCGAGGAACTTGCTCTCGTAGGCGTTCCTCTGGATGCTGTAATTGACCTTGTCGGCAGCCGGGCTCTTGTTGACGCCCTCGTTCAGATAGGTGGCGTTGAGGTCGAGCGTGCCGTAGAGCGTGATGCCGTAGGCGCCGATCGGGCAGTCGGCCGCGGACGTGTTGAGCCAGTCCCAGACGCTCGCCCAGCAATTCGGCTTGGCCTTGTCGGGCGCCTTCGTCGTCGGCAGATCGGCCGCATGAGCGGCGGTGGCGAGGCCCGCCGCGGCTATGGCAATCCCGAGTCTCTTCATTGGCTTCCCCAGCCAGGTTCACGCGCCCCCAGGCCCATGAACCTTTCAATCACCGCATCAAACGCCGCGTCCCCACGCCGCACACCACGGTCGCAGCCCAAACGAAACTCGCAGCGACTCAAATCGAAAATGAGCTCTATAACCTCCTGTATATATCGCCTTGACGCATCGGCATAGGCGAAAGCTGCGCGAACAATCAGCTCGCAGCCACGAAAACGCTCTGCTATTCAATGATGATGCCGCGCGCTGTCAGTACATCCGCGCGGGGGGCTGGCCGCCGCTATTTCTTGACCAGCGAACAGGTCGAATTGGCGAGGGACCCGTATGCCTCTTCCCCCGACGTGGTTCTGACCAGCATGTAATCATCCCACGGCCCTTTCGATTCCGCAGGCGTCTTGACCTGCATCACGCACATCGAATGTCCGTCGGAACGGGATATTCCAACACCTAGACCACGGCCACGATTACGTGTGCTTGAATTTTGGCGGCAACCTTGCCGCCGCCATGTCTGTCCGCAATCGCGGATGCGGCGTAGTCGGTTGCAGCTTCCAGTTTTCCTGCGTCTCTGGCCTCGATTTCGTCGCGAAGAGGAGTTCCTTGACAATAGGCGACGGCCGGAAGGCGCGGCGAGGAAGCACGGCTTTGTTCGGCTTTCGTCTCGATCACCACACGGGAGAAACCTGCGTCCCTGAGCTCGCTGCGGATCAACGCCGTGTCGTGATAGCCGTGCGGCGTGCGTGCCAAAAAGCGCGGCGGATCGTTCGGAAAAATCTTTGCGAGAGCATTCGTCACATCATCCGCAAATACATTCTCCTCGATGCGATCCCATACGTTGAACAAAAATTGCCCTCCGGGCTTCAGGAACTCTCTTTGCGTCACGGTAGGCAGACGAGCGGTCGGGAAAGAACATCGCGCCGAACTGACAACATACGAGGTCGAAGGCTGCATTTTCAAACGGTAGCGCCAGAGCATCCGCTTGGCGCCATTTGATGCGGCTGTCGGGGGGTTGCCGGGAAGCGGCGTAGTCGAGCATCGGCTGGTTGAGGTCGGTTACGATATAGCTCGCGCCAGGGGACAGTTTTGGCGCCATCGCGCGGGTGACGGCCCCTGTGCCCGCGGCGATTTCCAAAACGGCGCCTGGCGACAAGGACGCTGCTCGTTGTGCAAGATCTGCGGCGTACGGCTCGAAAATCAACGGCACCATATGTCGGTCGTAGTTTTCCGCAATCGAGCCAGCGAACACCTTGTCCGTTGCCAACATTGCTACCACCCGCCGTCCATCGCGATCTATTTCTTGACCAGCGAACAGGTCGAGTCGGCGAGGGACCCGTAGGCCTCCTCTCCCGACATCGTCCGGACGAGCTTGTAATAGTCCCATGGGCCTTTCGATTCCGCCGGCGTCTTGACCTGCATCACGAACATCGAGTGCTGCAGCAATCCGTCGGGGCGGATGATGCCGTCGCTCGTGAACATGTCGTCGACTTTCGTCTTGCGCAGCTGGTCCATCACCTTGTCGGCGTCGGTCGAGCCGACCGCCTTGACCGCGTTGAGGTAGGTCATTGTCGCTGAATAATAGGCGGCCTGATTGAAGGTCGGCATGGCGCCGGTCTTGTCGAGGAAGCGCTTCCCAAAGGCGCGGCTTTTGTCGTTCAGGTCCCAGTACCAGCCCGCGGTCAGGTAGAGGCCCTGCGCCGTCTCGAGGCCGAGCGCGTGAATGTCGGTGATGAAGGCGAGCAGCGCCGCGGGCTTCATCGTCTGGTTAAGGCCGAACTCATGCGCGGCCTTGAGGGAATTGCTGAAATCGGCGCCGGCGTTGGCGAGGCCGAAAACCTGCGCCCCAGACCCCTGCGCCTGCAAGAGGTAGGACGAGAAGTCGGACGTCGAGAGCGGTACGCGCACCGAGCCGACAACCTTTCCCCCGCCGGCCTCGACGACTTTGGTCGCCGCCTGCTGGAGTTGGGTGCCGAACGCGTAGTCCGCCGTGATGAAGAACCAGGATTTGCCGCCCTTGTCGAGGATGGTCTTGGCCGTGCCGTTGGCGAGCGCCGTCGTGTCGTAGCCGTAATGGACCATGTAGGCGTTGCAGTCCTTGCCGGTGAGCGAAGCGCCCGCGGCGCCGATCGCGAAAAACGGGATCTTCCTTTCTTTGGCGACCGGCGCCATCGCAAGGCTGACGCCGGTGTTGGAGCCGCCAAGCAGCATTGTGAGGCCCTTCGTGTCGGCCCATTCGCGGAACTTGCTCGCGCCGATATCGGGCTTGTTCTGGTGGTCGGCGGTCAGGAACTCGATCGGCTGGCCGAGCGCCGCTGCCGCCGAAGTCGGCGATCGCCATCTTGATCCCCTCGACCGCCCTCGGGCCGTTCACGTCGGCATAGACTCCGGACAAATCGTCGATGTCGCCAATGACGACCTTGTCCGCCGCGCGCGCCGCGAATGGCGCAAGCGAGACGAGCGTGGCCAAGACGGGCGCGAGACGCCTGACGAAACTCATTTCCGTTCCCTCCTCGTGAGACACTCGCGGTCGCTTCGGATTACGACGCGCGCTCCGTCTTACCTGATTAGCGAGTTTGCATCAGGGCTTCGTGGCCGCACAAACGAAATTTCCGGCGTCGTTCGTGTCGCCTTCGCCCTTGTACCAGGCCTTGCTCGGATAGGGACAAAGCGGACGCTGCATGGCGATCCCCTTGGCGGGATCGTCGTCGACAAATTTTGTCGCGACGATTTGGGCCGGCGCCGCTCCATCCTCCACCCAATGGGTCAGCGCGGTGAAGGCGTCATGGCCGGGGTCGGTGGACGGCGGGCCCAAGCCGAGAAAACCAGCGGAGTTCGAACCGGTTGGGGCCGGGGCCGCCGAAGCAGTGTCCGAAGCCGGGCGCCATGAAGAGGCGTGCGAACCCTTGAGTCGGATTGATCGCCCCCGAACTTGTCGGAAACGCCCTTGTAGAAGCCAACGGTCTGGAGCGGCGGCACGATCGGATCCGCCCAGCCCTGGTAGATGATCATCTTTCCGCCGCGGTCACGGAATTTGCTCAAGTCGCCCATCGTTGCGCCATTGACGGACGGCCCAAGCATGGCGTCGACCTTCGCCATGTCCCGCTCGAGATTGAAGTCACGCCAATTCCAATCCGCGCCCAGCACCCACTTGAAGAGGCCATCAAACCCTGGCTCGCCCGGCGCGTTGGCTGGCGCTTCGAGAAAGCCCCAATTGAACGAGCCCGAACTCGCTTCCGGGAAGCCATCCGTAGAAAAGCGGCTTGCCCGCCTGATCGGTTGGCCCGGAATAAAACGCCTTGGCGGTCTCGACTTCGTCTGACGTGAGGCACGCGTCGCTCGGCGAACCCTGGCATGTGAGCGCCGCGGGGTCGAAGTCGCAGGCGGTGGGGTCGGCTATGAACGGATCCGACTTGAGCCCGTTGCCCTTGGCGCCGCAGGCGGCGACCGCCGACCTGGTCAGCAAGGCGAGTTTCGCGTCCGAGAGTTTGTGGCCCGGCTTCGCATTTGCGGCTTGATAGTCCCACACGGCCGCCACATGACCCCAGGTCCGGTTGACGACCGGATCCCCGACAAGGACGCCGTCGAAGTCTTCGGGATAATATTGGGCTTCGACGATGCCTTGCTGGCCCCCGGTCGAGCAGCCGGTGTAGTAGGAGCGCTTCGGCGCATCGCCATAGAACGCCTTGGCGACCTCCTTGCCGGTGACCGCCATCACATGGGTCGACAGAAGTCCCCAGTCCTTCCACTTCTGCGGATGGCCTATGAGCGCATCGCCGTCGAGCGGCGTCGCCGGCGCCGTCCCCATGTCGGTGATCGCGCTCGCGTATCCGCGTTTGAGGCCGGCCTCCATCGCGCCGTAGTTATAGGCGAGGACCCCGGCGTAGCCGCCGTTCCCGTTGCCGTGAAAGACTCCGGCCCATCCCTCTTTGGCAGCCACATCTCGATACGGATGTCGGAATCGGGTGCGGCCTTTGACCGAGGCGACCACGCGGCAGAAAGCTGGCATCCCCTTTCGCGCAACCTTGTCCGACGTCGTGTAGTCGCCGGCCGGAACCGTCTGCGCCGTTTCGATTGTCGTGTCGGGAAGCTTGAGGTTGGTGAGATCCTCGCATGAGGATGCAAAGGCGGGCGTGGCGCTTGCGAGCGCGGCCAAGCAGACCGCCGGCGCCGAGAGAGCGCTTGAGCAGAAAGTCGAACCCGGCTCGCGCCTTCCTCAGACATTTCCTCCCCCATTTTGGAGATTTCGGACGAGCCCGAGCGCGTCGATCGCTTATCCGCGTAGTGTCCGGCGAAACGGGCGCAAAGTAAATGTCGGCGGCCTTCACAACCCGCTTACCGGCGATGTCGCTCCCTTGGCGCTGACCTTTGACCCCGTGGCGTCGAGCCAGCTAAGGGACCGGGAACGGCGAAGTCGGGCCGACTCAGTGACTCGTCCCGCGCTCGCGCCCAGCGTGACGAGAAGCTCGTCCAGTTGCGCGAATGTCTCGGGCATCCCACCCTCCATTCCGGCGATGGAAGCGTCGAGCGCTTCCTTCGAGGGATAAAGTTCGTGCATGACCAAGAGCGTCTTGCCGCCTTTGTCCTCGAAGGTCACCGTGGTGACGGCGCCGTCGTCGCTTTCCTCATTCGTCCAGACGAGGCGCGAGTGCGGCGCCACCTCGAGATACTGACCGAAGAACGCCATAGGCTTCGAGCCCTCGCGGCCGATCTCGAAACGGTATCTGCCTCCGGCCCGAACATCCGCCTCGCAGGAAAGCAGGGACATGCCTACCGACTTCGGCGCCCACCAAAGCTTGAGCAGCTCGGGCTTGGTCCACGCCTCGAACACGATGCGCGCCGGGCCGTTGAAGGTTCGCGTAATGACGAGCTCACGCTCGGACTTCCGTTCCACTTCGTGCGGTTCGTTGGCTCATCTTCCTCTTGCGTCCATTGACTCGTCTCCTTCCGTTTCAGGTCCTCGATAATTTTGTCCAGCTCGTCGAAGCGTGCGGCCCAGAGCTGGCGATAGCCGCTCGATCCACGCCGCCTCTTCCTCCAGCCGGCTGAGGCCGAGCCTGCAGGTGCGCACGCGCCCGACCTTCTCCGTGGTGACGAGCCCCGCCTGCTCCAGGACGCCGACATGCTTCTTCATGCCGGTGAGCGTCATGTGGAATTTGTCGGCAAGGTCCGTGATCGAAGCGTCTGCACGGCCGAGCTGCTCCAGAACGCCGCGTCGGGTGGCGTCCGAGAGCGCGGCGAACGAGGCGTCGAAGGGGGTCTGAGAATACTGAACCATATGGTTCAGTATGGCGCAGGGAGCGGCGGCATGCAAGGGGAGGCGGCGCGCGCTGCGTCGCCCACCGCCTTTACCCCCAAATCGTCATTTCGATTCAGATCCGATCGGTCCGGCGATCCCCAGGCCGGCTAAGCGTTCACCGCCGCGCGGCGGCGTCTCGACGGCGAGCGTCACAACGGCGCTCAGCGCGAGCGCCGAGCCGTAAAACAGCGCTGTCGTGACCAGACCGAACCGGGGCGCGGCAAGGCCGGCTGCGATGGCGGGCAGCGCGAAGGCGAGATAGCTCTCGACGAAATAGGCCGAAAGCAAACCGGCCCGCTCGTGGCCCAGAGCGAGCGGCAGGAGCACGCGCAGCGACGCCCCGTAGGATGCGCCGAAGCCCAAGCCCGCGACGATCGTGCCGAAGACCATGCCCACGGGCGAACCGGCGGCAATGGCGAACAGGGTGAGGACGATGCCGATCGCGAGCAACGCCGCCGAGGCGCGCACCGTCTTTCCGGCGTCGAGGGCGCGCGTCGCGTAGGACGAAAGGCCGCCGGAGACCATCAGCACGGAAACGACGGCGGCGCCGACGAGAGGCGAGCGGACACCGGTCGCCGCGATCACGAGCGAGGGCATCAGCGAGAGATAGAATCCGCCGAGCGCCCAGGCGGACAGGGTCAGCGGGAAAAGGCGCGCCATCGGGGCGGCCGCGGCTTTCGGCACGGTCAGTCTGGGCTTCATTCCGCTCCAGGCGCCGGCCTTTCGCGACGTCGTTTCGGCGACCCACGCAAGGATGACCATCTCGCCGAGCGTCACGCCGAGCAGCACGCGCATAGACCAGATGCGTCGGCCAAGGCGCAAAGGTGACGAACACGCCCGAGATCAGCGCGCCGAGCGCGAGACCCATGAACGCCGTCACGCTGTTGAGCGTTGCCGCCCATTGCGGCGCCGTATCGGCAATAAGCGCGCCAAGCGTCGCCAGCGCGACGCCCGTCGCCACGCCTTGCACGGCGCGCGCAGCGATGAGCGTCGCGGCGGATTCAGCGACAAAGAACAGGATGAGCGCGACCGCGTTGAGCCCAAGCGCCAGCACAATCATCGGCTTGCGGCCGACATAATCCGACAGGCGCGCAATCGTCAGAAACGCGGCGATCATCGTGAAGGAATAGACGGCGAAAATGAAGGTGATCGCGAACGGTGTCAGGCCCAGCGTCTCACGATAGAACCGGTAGATCGGCGTCGGCGCGGCCGAGACAGCCGAGAAGGTGATCGCCGTCAGCGCCGCATAGACCGCGGCGAGGGATCTCGAAGTGGGCCGAGCTGTGACTGCGGCGACGGTGGACATTTTCATGGCCTAAAGCTAAATTATTGCGTTAGAGACAGATAGCACGTTGGCGCCTTAATGCAATATCTTTGCTTTAAGCGGGTAAGCACTAACCCCTCGTGCCTCAAGCCGGCGGCGCAGCCGCCCATGTCGAAGGGCGTTCCAGGAGGCGCAAACGAGGGGCGAACTGGACCATCCTTCGAGACGCGCCGTCAGCGCTCCTTGAGGCATGAGGGTGGGGGTCGATCTTTTCAGGGACATGCGAATGGCGCGCGAAATGATTCGACAGGGCGGCCGGAGCGCCCGCATTCAGGAGGCGGTTCACGCGGCGACGCAAGCCCTCTCGAACGAAGTCGGCCGGAGCGCGATCAACGTGCCGATGATCGCGGAACGCGCAGGCGTGACGCCGTCAACCGTCTATCGCCGCTGGGGCGACCTCGCGCAATTGCTGGCCGACACCGCCGCCGAACGGCTGCGCCCGATCGCGGACCCGGACGACACGGGCTCGCTTGCCGGCGACTTGCGCGCTTTCGTCCTGCAATATGCGGAGGAAATGGGCTCTCCCGTCGGCCGGGCGCTGATGCGCGACGTGCTGGCCGAGACAGACTTCGGAAGTCGCCGCCGCGCGCTGTTGCGCCTACACGACCCATCACCTGCAAACCCTCAACAACCGCGCCCTCGAGCGCGGCGAGGCCGGCTTCCCGGTCGACGAAGCGATCGACATCCTGATCGCGCCGATCTGCTACCGCATCCTGTTCGCGAACGGCGAGCCCTCGCCGGACTATGTGAACGGGCTGCTCGCGCGCTTCGCCAGACTGAAGGGCGAAACGACGTAAAAGCCTATACCGAAGAGACTCAACGGGTGTCGGGCGGGACGGTCGAGGTCATGCCGCTCGCCATCACCGCCACGCCGAGACGTTGGCGAGGGCGTAGCCTTAAGGCCGCGCTCGTCGGATCGGCGGCGGCAGGACAGAATCGCGCAATCTGGCTCCTATGGCATTCGTTGTTGGTCGCGGTTAGCCTGAATATGTGGAGAGACCTGCTTCGGCTTTTGAAGGCGCCCTGGCCGGGCTTGTCCCGGCCATCCTCGCTTTCAGTACATCGAATGATCACATCCGAGTAGCGAGGAAGGAAAGCTTTGTTCCAGTGGGCTTTGGCGCCGACGGAGGCGATGTCGGACTGGTCCTGTTGGGGCGGTGTGTCGTGGCTACCGGATGAGAGGGGCAATGGGATCTTTGGGTTTAGCTGGTATCGTGTTTGCGGTCGTCCTCGCTGGCGGGGCGATCGGACTGGAACTGCAGAGCAGGTTGCCGGAAAGCTACACGACAGGTGGCCCAAGGGACATGACCGGCGCTGTCGTCGGACTGATGACCCTTCTTCTCGCGCTCGTGCTTGGCTTGCTGATCTGGACGGCATACGGCGTGTACTCAACCCAGAAGGCTTCCGTCCAGACGCTTGCGATCACCGATCTGAAACTCGACGAAGCGTTTCAGGATTACGGGCCGGAGGCGGCGGACGGCCATAGAATTGTTAGGGACGGGATCAAGAACACGATCGCCGAAATTTGGGGAGATCGCGGCGGCGAGGAGGCCGTGATCCACAAATTCGGCTATGCGCGAGCCAATCTGAAAGCCAAAATCGCGTTCCTCAATGCGCTTCAGCCCGCGTCGGACCAACAGACAGCGGCAAAAGCCGAGGCGATGCAAGCCGCGATCGCGATAGACCAATCGCTGTCGCAGATGACGCTCGCCCTGGTCGATCCCATCTCGCATCCGCTCATCAGCATCGTCGTTGGCTGGGCGACGTTCCTCTTCTGCGGCTACGGCCTTTTGTCCAAACGCCATCCGATGTCGTATGTGGTGCTCGTTGTCGGCGCATTGGGCATTGCGTCGGCGATCTACATTATCGCCGATTTGATCACTCCCTTTTCAGGGGCCTTCGTGCTCAGCCCTGCGCCGCTCGTCGAAGTGCTGAAGGCGGTCGAGGCGGCGGCGGCGCCGGGAGGCAGCCATCGGTGACTGCGCCTCCGTTCATCGGTCGCGTATCGAGGTCGATGTCGCCGCTGGTCGCCAGCGCGTTTTTCCGCGACTGATGGCCGCTCGGCGCCGTTCGGCTTTCGGTCATGGCTGGGATTGAGCGCCCCACTTAAATGCCCACACCGAAAACACCCAACGGGTGTCAGGCGGGACGGTCGAGGTCCTGCCGCCCGCCATCATCGACCTCGGCAAAGGCGTGGCCCGAAGCAGCTCGTCGAAGACGACGGCGGGGCGGGCGTCCGCGAAATCGCGTCCGCGCCCGCGAGCCGGCTATCGTCGACCACATCGGAGACTAAGATCGCCGCCAGTTTCCGGGTCTCACTCACTGCTCGGGCATCCCCGCCTTGCGCAGGCCCTCGTTATACCGGTCGAAAGCTTCGAGAAGGCGCGGATCGGTGTTCGCGTTGACGAAATGGTCATTGTACGCCTTCCACGCCGCGATCGTCTTGGGTTGTCCGCTGGAAGGCAGCGCGAGGTAACGCTGCAGCGCTTCGCGGGCCTCCGCCTCATGACCGGTCAAGGCCAACGGCGCGACAAGGTCTGCACCGAAACTCGGATCGATCGACGATCGCCCGGCGAGCCCATTCAATCGCCTGATCGTACTGCTTCAGCCCGAAATAGGCCCACGGATTTCGCATCATACCCATACCCCCAGTAGCGGGGTCGTGCGGACTGAGCCGAATCGCCTTGTCAAAATATTCGAGGCTCTTTTCAAATTGCCCGAGGTAGTAGTAATCCCAGCCCAGGCCCGCATACGGCGTCCACGTTGGACGGATTCAAGGCGAGCGCCCGTTCGTTCTCCGCGATGGATTCGTCGTAGCGCGCCTGGTTCAGGAGGATCATGGCCTTCAGCGTCGTGATGGCCGTCCAAGTTCGGATCGAGGGCAATCGCTCGGGACGCCAATTCGTCCGCCCGCTTGAGGTCGGCCTTCGGGTCGGCGCTGACGCCCATCCCGACCGGCAACCAGAACTTGACGGACAACATGCCCAGGGCGCGGTCATTGTTGGGATCGATGGCGAGCGCCTGTTCGCAGAGACGGTAGGCCGCGTCCGCTTCCTTGCCGATAAATCCGCCTTTCAGCAGCCCGCCCTCGCATTGGAGCGCCAAATCCTCGGCGTTGGGATTTGCCGCTGGCGTCCGTTTGAGACGGGCGGCCTCGGCCTCGGGGAGTTGAAGTGCCATCGCGCGCGCCAGATGGGTGACGATCTCGTCCTGCATCTGCAACAAATCGGCGCGGGGGGTGTCGAATTGTTCGGCCCAGAGGTGAGCGCCGCTGTCGGCGTCGATGAGCTGGGCGTTGACCCTCATCTGATCGCCGCTCGGCTGCACCGAGCCTTCCAGCACATAGCGCACGCCCAGGTCCTTGCCGATCGCCTTGGCGTCGACCGGCTTGCCCTTGTAGGTCAAGGCCGTATTGCGCGCGATGACGAAGCTGTCGCGGATGCGCGCGAGAGCGGTGGTCAGTTCATCGGTGAGGGCGTCGACGAGGTAATCCTGCGCCGGATCGCCGGAGAGATTGGCGAAGGGCAGCACGACGATCGAAAGACGCGCGGCCTCGGCGGGCGCGCGTTCGTGGCGACGCTTGCGGGCCGGTTCGCATTGAGGAACCACCAAGCGCCGCCCGCGATCACGACGAGCAGCGCCGCGAGCGCGGCGGCGAGCGGCGCGAGCGCGAAACGCCTTTTCGGCTGGCGTGCGGCGTCACGGGCTCCGCCGGCTTCGCCGGCTTCGCCTGCGCGGGGACGCCGACCTGCAGCGAATAGGCGCGGATCGGCTCGGCGATGTTCTTGAGTTGGGTCGGGCCGAGATCGGTGACCGCCAGATCGAGCCGCCCCTTCACCTGGCGATAGGCGTCCTCGGAGAGACAGATCGCGCCCGGGCTTGGCGATGCCTTCCAGCCGCGCGGCGATATTGACGCCGTCGCCCATCAGGTCGCCGTCGCTCTCCTCGACCACGTCGCCGAGATGAATGCCGATGCGAAACTCGATGCGCTTGTCCGGCGCGACGCCCGGCGTTGCGCTCGACCATCGCGTTCTGGACTTCGATCGCGCAGCGCACCGCGTCGACCACGCTGCGGAACTCGACGATCGCTGCCGTCGCCGGTGCGCTTGACGATGCGGCCGTGATGCACGGCGATGGTGGGGTCGATCAGGTCGCTGCGCAGCGCCCGGAGCCGCGCCAGAATGCGATCCTCGTCCGCGCCCGCGAGCCGGCTATAGCCGACGACGTCGGACACCAAGATCGCCGCGAGTTTTCGGGTCTCGCTCATCGCGCGTCCTCACGCGCCAAACACAATAGCACGAGAACCGGGAATGAGTGCTATTTGCGCATCGCGGTCATCTCCCACTGCGTCGCCTTCTACAGCTGCCAGCCAGCCGATCCGTTCCGAGGCGGTGGACCCACCGCCATACACGTCCAGGAAGCCGCGTATCGAAGTCGATGCCGCCGCTGATTGCCAGCCGGCGCTTTTCGAACAATTCCTTTCAGAAATACAGAATTCGTGGTATAAACTTCCCACTCGCCGGATAGAAGCCGTGCCGCGCCTGGCAGCCGGTTTAGAAGAAAGAGAGAACGGGCGGTGTGATGCTTCGGCCTACAACCTGAGACGCTAGCTCAGACCGAGCAGAATTTTTTACTCCAATCGGCCGTAACCCATTGAAAAGTCCCGATTCGGAAAAATAAACGCTAGTAAACGCTAGCATTTTTACTAACGTTTACTAGCGCTTACAGGCGTTTATGAGCGTTTATTGAGTTTGCTTCGGGGGTGCGTTCGCGCGAAGGTTGCAATCCCGAGAGGTGAGCAAGGCGCCTCGGCCTCGACAAACACCAGCCGCCAGCGCCGCGCGCTCGGGGCAGGGCGGCGTTGACTTTGACGCGATTCCCCTTTCCTCGCCGCCCCATCAGGCATAGATAGCGCGAACTCCCTTCCTTTCGCGCCGAAGAGGCGCCGGAGATCGTTATGGCCAAGCCGCGCACGTTATACGACAAGATCTGGGACGACCATGTCATCGAGACGACGGGCGAGCTCAGCCTCATCTATATCGACCGCCACCTCGTCCACGAGGTGACGAGCCCGCAGGCGTTCGAGGGCCTGCGGCTGACCGGCCGCAAGGTGCGCGCGCCGCACAAGACGCTCGCCGTCGTCGACCACAACATCCAGACCACCGACCGCAGCGGCGGCATCGACGATCCCGAGAGCCGCCAGCAGGTCGAGGAACTGGCCAAGAACGCGCGCGAGTTCGGCATCGAATATTACGACGAGTTCGACCCGCGCCAGGGCATCGTGCACATCATCGGGCCGGAGCAGGGCTTCACGCTGCCGGGCACGACGATCGTCTGCGGCGACAGCCACACCTCGACCCACGGCGCGTTCGGCGCGCTTGCGCATGGCATCGGCACCTCCGAGGTCGAGCATGTGCTCGCGACCCAGACGCTGATCCAGAGCAAGGCCAAGAACATGCGCGTCGACGTCGACGGCGCGCTCGCCGCCGGGCGTCACCGCCAAGGACATCATCCTCGCCATCATCGGCCAGATCGGCACGGCCGGCGGCACCGGCCACGTCATCGAATACTGCGGCTCGGCGATCGAGGCGCTGTCGATGGAAGGCCGGATGACGGTCTGCAACATGTCGATCGAGGGCGGCGCGCGCGCCGGCATGATCGCGCCCGACGAGAAGACCTACGCCTATCTGAAGGATCGGCCGAAGTCGCCGAAGGGCGCCTTGTGGGACCAGGCGCAGCGCCACTGGGAGACGCTGCGCACCGACGAGGGCGCGCATTTCGACGAAGACGTGACGCTCGACGCCGCCAGCCTGCCGCCGATCGTCTCCTGGGGCACGAGCCCGCAGGACGTCGCGCCGATCGTCGGCATCGTGCCGCGGGTCGAGGACGGCGCGACCGAGCAGAAGCGCGCCTCGATCAAGCGCGCGCTCGACTATATGGGCCTCAAGGGCGGCGAGAAGATCACCGATCTCGCCATCGACCGCGTGTTCATCGGCTCCTGCACCAACGGCCGCATCGAGGATCTGCGCGCCGCCGCCGCGATCGTCGACGGCCACAAGGTCAGCGAGCGCGTCAACGCGATGGTCGTGCCGGGATCGGGCCTGGTCAAGGCGCAGGCCGAGGCCGAGGGCCTCGACAAGATCTTCCTCGCCGCCGGCTTCGAATGGCGCGAGCCGGGCTGCTCGATGTGCCTGGCGATGAACCCCGACAAGCTTAGCCCAGGCGAGCGCTGCGCTTCGACCTCGAACCGCAATTTCGAGGGCCGCCAGGGCTACCGGGGCCGCACGCATCTCGTGTCGCCCGCGATGGCGGCGGCGGCGGCGATCGCGGGTCGGTTCGTCGACGTGAGGGAGTGGCGGTAGGTCCATGAAAGCCGGCGATCTTGTCATTGACGAGAGCGAGATCGTCGAGAGCTTTCGTGCGCTCCTCGGGTCCCGGCGGGCAGAACGTCAACAAGGTGGCGAGCGCGGTCGAGCTTCGGTTCGACGCGCGCCGTTCGCCCAGCCTGCCGAACGACGTCGCGATCCGGCTGATCAAGCTCGCCGGCTCGCGCGCCACCCAGGACGGCGTGATCGTCATTTTCGCCCAGAGCTTCGCGAGCCAGCCCCGCAATCGCGAAGACGCGCGCGCCCGGCTCACGGATTTGCTCGTGAAGGCGCAGGCGCGCCCAAAGCGACGTCTCGCCACGCGGCCGACGATGGCCTCGCGGGTGCGTCGTGTCGATGAGAAGACGCGGCGCGGCGCGGTGAAGGCGCTGCGGGGCAAGGCGACAGGGGCGGATTGATTCACGCTGCCGTGGGCCGAACCCGGAGGCGAACCGCCTATCGCCGCGATGCCCGAGCGTCGCTTTGCTGGGCCAGACGCGCCCCGCGCAATGCGCCGTCCAGCCTAGGCGGACGAACAGGCGCAGGGGCCGGTCGAATTTCCCGCGCCTCGCTCTTCATCGCGGCGAAATCCGCGATGTCGTGCGAGCAGATGAGCTTCACTTCGCCAAGCGCAAGGCGCGCGAGTTCGCGCAAGCGCGCCTGATTGGCGCGGCGCTGCGCGCCGTCGAACTCCACCATCGACTCGAAGAAGCGCACGCCTTTCGGCGCAACGCCGTCCGGCTCGATTTCGCCGCGATGGAAATAGGCGTCGCCGCAATGGAGCAGCCAATCGTCCGCGCGGCTGGCGCAGGCCATCGGCGAGCGCGGGCTCTGACTAGACCGAAACGCGCCCTGCCGACTTTGACAGGGATGCGTCGCGACGTGACCCGCATGCGCTAATATGGCGCGTCTTCGCTAGGAGTTCCCCAAGATTGTTGGTTTGACGCAGCGTCGTCAGGGCCCCACTCTACAAGACCCGCCGCGGGGCTTCTCCTCCCTTAGCTGCGCGAGCGCGCGGGTCCTCGCGCCTCTTGGGGCGGTGCGGGGCTTACGCCTCTAATCTTGGGTAAGTCAGAGTATTAGCTCGGCAAACTCAGGGGTTCTCGAGCCTCAGCGACCGTACTCGGAACGTCCCTATGATCGAGGATAGAACCCGGCAAGTTCTGCCGACAGCGACCGGGTTCGCCGCACGGCAGGCTATTGACGCGCTTCGAAATCGCGACATTGAAGTCGCGCCGCTGCTCCGACGCGTCGGTCTTTCAGAAGGCGACCTTGATAATCGTCAACGCCGCATCTCCGCTAACGCGCAAGCAAAGCTCCTTGAATGCGCCGCGGAGGCGCTGGACGATAGCGCCTTCGGTCTGCATCTCGCCCAGCAGGCCAATCTGCGCGAAGCGGGATTGCTATTCTATGTCACCTCCGCTGCAAGAACCCTCGGCGAGACGCTGCCGCTTTATGAACGCTACTGTCGGATCGTCAATGAAGCGGTGCGAGTGAAACCGTTCCGAATCCAGAACGGTCTCATCGTCGAGATCAACTTTGTCGGTCTTTCGCGTCATCACTTCCGCCAAAACGTCGAGTTTGTCCTTGCCGCCAATTTGAAGGGTATGCGCGAAAATGTGGGCCGAAACATCCGACCAACCGGAGTCACATTCGCACATCCGCGCAATTCCAACCTGCCAGAGTTCGAGCGCTTCTTCGGTTGTCCTGTCGAGTACGGCTCTGCGTCCGATCAATGGTCGTTTTCAAACGAAACGTTGGCCGTGCCACTTATCACCGGAGATCCATATCTCTTGGAGACGCTGCAACCCTTTTGCGATCAGGCGGCAAAGGAGCGGAACACCGCCGTTGGGACCCTGCGGTCTTCAGTCGAGAACGAATTGCAGAAGCTGCTGCCGCACGGCAAGGCCAACAGACAAACCGTGGCGAGGGCGTTGGGGATGAGCGAGCGGACGCTGTCTCGCAGACTGGCCGAGGAGACAACAACCTACGAGGAACTTGTCGATCAGTTGCGCCGAAGTCTTGCGCTGCAATACATCAGGGCTCCGAGTATATCGGTGTCACAAATTGCGTGGTTGCTGGGCTACGAAGGATCGACCTCGTTTAGTCATGCTTTCGCACGCTGGACGGGTCGTTCGCCGTCCGCGGTCCGTAAGGAGGAGAAACTTCCCGCGGTGGCATAGGCCGTCAAAAGGATCAGTGATTTTTCGCGCGCGTGCGCTGCTCCCGTGCGTGGCGTTGTCGGTTGGGGGCGCCTTTAGCGGAAGGTGGAACGATTAGGAAGGACAATAATCCCTGCTCGTCTTCCAGGACCGCCGAGAAGATTAAAGAGCCATCGGGATTTTGTGTGGCCAAAAGCTCGCCCTGTCGCGTTGGACTAAGACAAGTGACCGACCACGGCAGGCGTTTCAAATCAGGACTCCGAATCTCTCACTGAACAGTACACGGGGTAGCTGTCGATTTGCACGATTGCCAATAGTCAAATGTGTTGAGGAGGCGTTGTCAGGCCGTTTTCGACCTGTTCGCCGAAGGGCAGCCGTCCCCGGAAATTCATGACGTCAACATCACGCGAACGCGTCAGAACGCGTCTGCCAGCGCCCGTCGCGCGGCGTCGCAATCTCCGTCTTTTTGAGATTTCCCCAGCCGCGCCGACCCAAAAGCAAGCGATAGACAGAGGCCCGCCCGACCTTGAGGCGCTTAGCGATCTCGGTGGCCCCCAAGCCCTCGGCCTTGAGGGCGGCGACCTTGGCGGCGTCGATAGAGGCCGGGCGGCCCTTGTAGACGACCCTGAGCCTCGCGGCGCTGATCCCTTCATGGCTGAGCCAATGCGCGGCTCCCTGGGTCATCGGTTCACACCTCGTCGGTCGCGATACAGATCACTGCGCTGCCCTAACCACCGCCGACGCGCTTGTCCTCGGGGGCCAATTTTCTGCTCCTTGCGGCCACTCACGACGCCTGACCTTGAGTTCGCGTAGTTTCGCGGCCAGCGCCGCGTTCAGTGGAACTGTGGTCAGGCGAAATTTCAGGCGTTCGCAGTGGCAGAACATGAGGTTCGGACAGGACGGCGACGGCAATCGCGGGACAGAATCTCGGCGGCGGGACATCACCATCACCACGGTCGGGTTGCCCCTGGAGCGCTGACCGTCCCGCGCTCATAGGTATCCCAGAAAAGCTTGGCTTGCTCGTCAGTCCCAGCCCGCAAGGCGAGACAATTCGGCTTGTCGCGAACGCACGCCGCAAAGAGATCGGTTACAATCCGCTCGGCGGCGTCGCGGAGGTCATAGACGTCCTCGTAGTGAACGTTGGGCGTCGGGGTGTCCGGAATCAGGTTGTGTGCAACCACGTCGTTTCGCAGCCGCTTTGCGCGGTCAAACAAGTCGTCCTTGAGTAGGGCTTCGTAGCGCTCTCTCGCCTGTTGAAGGGACCCCGTTGACCCCTGTCCGGCTCCTGCAAATAGGTCAACGAGCGTCTTGTCTTTGAGCAATTGAATAATCTGTCCAACGCTTGCGCGGTTGTCGCGTCGCGAGTCCTCAGGATCAAGACATGCCGTGATCGTTCCAACCGCCGCCCGGAGAATTCCTGCGTGAACCCAACGGATCGACAAGACGTGGGCAGCTCCGACGTCTGATGGCTTCACCAAGTATTGCTTCACCAAGACGTCACGCGCGTTCAACTCCTTAAGATAAGCGCAAAACGCGTCTGCGCTCTCCATAGCCTCGTTGAGGGCGAATAGGCGATCAATGACCTCATTTGCACGCGCAACCAGCTTTGGATCGGCCATAGCCTAAACCCTTCTTGGGGCCAGCGTCGGACATCGGCCGACGACCGCCTCTTCGGCCCGACCGCACGGAAGCGCAAGCGCTCCTGCGGACAAGCCGCGGATATCCTCCGGACTTTCTCGTCACCCGCTGCACGTCTGACTGCCGCCCAGTTTGGTCGCCTCGTTCAGATGGCCGCAAAAAACAGACGATTGGCAGGAAATAGCAGGCTTGGGGACGAGGGCGACGCTACATCGCTGGGCACTCCAAACCGCCTTCCAGTCAGTCCTCCGGGTCTGCCGCGAACGCACCGCAACCCCGACGAGAAAGAAACTGAAAATGAAACGAGCATTCTTGCTAACCACGGCGGCCCTGATCGCGATCGCTGCGCCGGGGGTCGCCAACGCGGCGGTGGAGAATTTGGCGATCTCCGGCAGTCTCGATGGCCATGGCTATACCGGCACGTTGTCTCTCGACGTGAACGGCGGGCAGGCCGTCAGCGGCACGGGAACGCTCAGCATCCTCGGTCTAAATAATGCGCCTATCGTACTGATCACAGCGTCGACCCCCGGCAATGAGGTCACCCGACGACTGACCGGCTATCGCGGCAACGATGGCACCGACTACTTCGACCTCGACCAAGCCTACCCGATCAGCGCCAACGGCTTGCTGTTCGACGTCGGCACGACCACGGCGGAATGGGGCCTCCATCCCCTGTTCGCCATCTGGTCGGAAGGGACGGGCTACGCCGCCGCCTTCACCGGCAACGTCGGCGGGGCCGAGTATTACAACCTCCAAGGCAGCGCGATGGCCTCTGCGACTGGCGCGGTTCCCGAGCCCTCAACTTGGGCGATGGGCCTCCTTGGCTTCGGCGGGCTCGGTCTCCTGCGCTGGAGGAAGAGCCGAACGAACCGGCTGGCTCTAGCCGTCTAAAGACCGAAGCGCGCCCCGCCGACCTGTCGGCGGGGTTTTGCGTCGAGCAATCCGTTACGCTCATCGTCCATAGTAATGGGCGATAGTCGCAAGTCCCTCCAATAATGCGGCAAACGCGGTCGAAGATGCTGCGCGCCTATTCAACCGCGCGACATCCTTGATAAACGCAACGAGCGGCCCGGTGCCGATGGTCGTCGGACTTCCGTAGGGCAGTTCGGTCGGCGGACGGATCGTCGTCGCCACGTGGCGATAAGCCCTGCGAGTGCGGAGACGAAGTTCAGCACAGTTCCGAGCATGGCGGACTTACCCGTCTCGCGAAATTTTGGAAACTCGGACCACGTCTTTTTACGAATTGGCCGGATCTAGCAGCCGATTGGCTTGAACTAGCAAGACTCCCAACGCCCAGTTTCCTACTGACACGTTAACGAGCGAGTCGCTCCACCGCGTTACTTCAGACACTCTTGAAGAAATCATTAATGGCATGTCAACCAAATACGAGGATAACTTTGGTTTCTATTGCGTCGATGATGATGATCCAGAAGAATTAGAATTCTTCTGTCATATCAGAGCGCAAAGCGAGCCAACAATATGCGTACGCTGCAATCAGAAAGTGCGACTGCTGAAGCACGTTACGTTGTGCGCGGCGTGTTCACAAGCTCTCGAATATGGCGCGCCGTCCGATCCAGCCTGGGTCGTTCCTAGTCTTTGGCCCGTTGGAGAATAAATCAAACTACGGCATCCAGACGCCGTACTCGTTGCATTGGGGGCGGGGTTCGCCCGTGGTGTGACGCGTGTCATAGCTGGAAGTCTCGACATGTGCAGAATGTGTTTTTGATTCATGCGGGGGAAATCCCGCCTAGTATCCGAGGTTATTAAGATGAGCGTACCGCTAAAGGCTACCAGCTATCACACAACAGAGCGCTTGCTGGAGCTTGCTCTCACAATGCTTGAGAACGCGAGACGTGAACAAAATACCGACCAATTGCCAGCCAACAATTGGCTAACAGATAACTTCACCCTCGAAATCATTCGCGCAAAGGTGGCGGCCAATAAGGCTAACGCTATCCTCAAAGTCTAGGTGAGCGCGGCCAAAAAGCGCAGGCTCCTTCTCCATTGGGCTAAAACCTGACTATTCGTCGGCGGCTCAAAGACCATCGCCACCCTTCAATTTCCACAAGCAGGGCGCATCAACCGCCCTTTCTAGCCTTCAGACCGGAAAGTTCGGCCCGCGCATACAAACTAGGGTCTCGAGCCACCGTGATCGCTTCGTCCAGATGGCGGCAAAAAAGCAGACGATTGGCAGGCAGCCGTTGGTCGAGTGCCTGCGGAATCTCTCGATGCAGTCGAACACGTCCCTGGCGGCGTCCCGTGACGGAATCGCAGTCGTCGTGATCTCGTCCTACCTGCCCGAAGTTTTGGCGCTGTCCGATCGGATTCTTGTTGCTCGACAAGGCCGCATTGTCGAGGAAATGGATCTATCGGAGGCGACGGAAGCCAGATCATGTACGCGGCGGTGCATTGACTAATGCGCGCGTCGGGTCCGACAGGGCGGCGCGGGTCTTCAAGATCAGGGTCAATCATAGGGTTTCGCTCGGCTTGAAAAGCCCATCCCCATCCCCCGCGCATCGTTATAGCACAGAGCAATTGTCGAAGGCCCCCGATTTGCTTGGCGTTTTTACGTATCCCGGCCTTTAACGCCACCGCCCTTTCAGCCAGGCCTTTATGCCGTACCGCTCGGCGGGTGGCTGATGGCGATCGATCTGCCCCTCTATCCTCATGTGGATAAGTCGCTAAGTGTGATGCGGATCACAGCGCAAGCTGGGAAATCGTGTAGCAAGTAAAAAAAACCACCCCGACGGGCAGAGGGGGGATTTATGTTGGCTGGTTCTATCCGCATCGCAGCGGGGGGGTGTTGTGCGCGTCGCGCCGTCGACCGTCGAGGCGGTCAGCGTCATGAACGATGCGCGTCTAACCCCAGTCCCTACGCGGGCGCGCCGCTTGAAATCCTCCCGAGCGAGGAGCGGGACGGCAGCTTCCCAGCGCGCGGCCGCATTCGATTCCGAAATCCCCACCCGAAGCGCGGGCCAAGTTGTCCGCGCCCCAGGCAAGCGCTGTGGACTCTGCGCGCCTTGGCATGTCGTTATCGGCTTGGCGCACAGGCGCAGCCGCTTCTCTTGCCTGACACGATCAACCTGCCAAGCAAGCTCGCAACTCAACGAGGAGGATCAAGGATGCGCACGAACACAATCAGGATGGGTCTCTTGGCATGCTTCGCGGCCGCTGTCGCGTTCGGGGAATCGGAAGCTCTAGCTGATCAAAACGCTTCTTGTGGAATATCAGTAGGAACAGTTAACGCCATCCAAGCCCAACTAGGTCACGTGATCAATTCACCAGACGGTAATGGAGGTCTTTTCAAGCCGAATCGGATGTGGTCGGCGATTGTTGATCGCACAGGAAAGCTCTGTTCAGTGATCACTAGCTCACCCGACGCATGGCCAGGCAGTCGCGCGATCGCCATCGCCAAGGCTGGTACGGCTAATGACTTCAGCAACAATAAGTTGGCGTTATCAACTGCCAATCTTTATGGACCGACACAGCCAGGTGGCTCACTTTATGGTCTCAATAATTCCAATCCATTCAATCCGCAGTTCCTGCCACAAAACACAGGTATTGGGAATGTTGTGGGTGGAATTATTACCTTTGGTGGCGGAGTAGCACTCTATCAAGGTGGCCAAGTAATTGGCGGTCTTGGAGTCAGCGGTGATTCATCCTGCGCTGATCATGCGATTGCATATCGAATGAGAGCAGCCGTTTATCTTAACGGTACTCCTGGCGGTGTTGGATCCGACAATATTTCCTACTACACAGCCGGAAGCCCTATCGATCCGAGCCAATTTAAGCAGCCGCACTGCGGTTCGAGCGACATCACGCCCTGAATGCTTGGCTAAGAGGCGGCTTTGCGCCGCCTCTTAGCCAATCGAGGCGCTCGCACGCGCCGAGGATCTTCCGGCGATCGTATCGCGACTCCCCGCACAGGGCGTAGGTCACCGCCGTACCGCCTTCACGCTTTCTGAGTTCCTTCCGCCGACCGATAGATGAGCGGCTCACGCGGCGTACTCGAGCCGATGAACCATGAGAAGATGCCGCAGCTCTCTGCGCCTTGAGCGCCCCTGCGATGGATGAGCAAGCGCACCCTGCGGCCTCGGCGATGGTTTCTAAGGACGGGAAGCAGCCGCTCTTGCCGTTGGGGGAGGCCCACGGAAGCGCCTCCACCGCCGCCACCGTCTTCGCGGTCGGCTGACCATAAGGTTTAGGCGTAGGCCCCTGAAATCGCTTTCAGCGAGCGGCGGCGCCGTGGCTATTTATCCGCCCCAGATCCGCCCCAAGGCGATCTTGGGGTGGATAAAGGTCGAAGAACAGGCTTCAACTTGCGCCTAAGTCTGTGAATTTTCCAGGAAGTTTAAGGTGGTGCCCAGGGGCGGAATCGAACCACCGACACCGTGATTTTCAGTCACGTGCTCTACCAACTGAGCTACCTGGGCGGCTGGCGCCGTCGAGACGCAGCGCGCGCTTATAAGCGTCCGCGCCGCGCCTTGTCCAGCTTAGGCGCCGGGTCAGGTTTACGAGGCGTCCAAAGCCGGGCGAACTGGACCTCAGCGCGCCGTCCTGCCATCAATATGCCGCACTCGAAACCGCAATGCTTCGCGCGGTGATTTGTGATAAAAGACAGACATCATGCGCTTCGTTATTGCTTGTCTTTCCGCCGCGTCGGTCTGTGCGGCCGCGGTTTTCCTGCAGGCCGCGCCCGCCGCCGCCGCTGATCTGCCGACCGCGCCGTCGAGTTATCCGGCGCTCGGCCCCGGCGCAGCCGACGCCGCGCCCGATTATTGGTCCGGCCTTTCGGTTGAGCGCAGGGGTCTCCGTATGGGGAGGCAAGGGGGTCAAGGGCGGCGTCGGGGGCGAGACCGACCTCAATTATGAACATGTCTTCGACAACGGAATCATGCTGGGGGTGCAAGCCTCGACCGGTTACATGCCCTATCTGCAAACGGGCCCCGGATACTCGCAGTTCACCGGCGGCGCTTTCGCCGGCGGCTCGGCGATCGTCGGGTACAATTTCGGCCAGGTGACGCCCGTACGTCATCACCGGGGTCGATTTCGTCCGTTCGACGCGCTTCAGCAGCGGCGCTTTCAACGCAAGCGACTCCATCAACACCGTCTTCTCCGGTCCCGGCGCGGTGCAGGCGGTCGGCACGTTCGGCGTCGGCGTCAACTATCGCATCACCTCGAACTTCAGCATGGGGCTCGAAGCGATCGTGCACACCAGCCCCAGTAGCGGCGCGTTTGCGCCATGGCCGTAGCCGGCCTGTCGCCTCGAGCCCCAGCGTAGCGCTGCGTCCAACCCGATCGCCAAAGCCTGAATGACCCACATGCATGACCTGTCCCGCCGGGCGCTGCTCGTCAGCATCGTGGCCGCTTCCGGCGCGCGCTTAGCCGCCCCCGCGGCCGCCCAGACCGACGCTCCGCCGCCCGCGGCTCCCGCTCCGCCGACGTTCGGCTATCAGGACGTTGTGAAGCGGGCGCGGGATCTCGCCGCTGCTCCCTTCGACAGCTCGATACCGCCGCTGCCCGACGGTCTCGCGACCCTCGATTTCGACGGCTGGCGGGACATTCGCTTCAAATCCGACAAGCCGCTTCTCGGCCAGGATGGGGCCAATTTCCGGTTAGAGCTGTTCCATCTCGGGCACCTGTACAAGCGTCCGGTCGTCGTCAACGTACTGCGCGACGGCATCCCGGCGCCGATCCCCTACGCCGCCAATCTATTTGACTACGGCCACGCCAAGCTCGGCGTCTTGCCGATCAACCTCGGTTTTGCCGGCTTTCGTCTGCGTTTTCCGATCAATGCGCCCCATGTCTGGGACGAAGTGATCGCGTTTCTCGGAACGAGTTACTTCCGCTTCCTCGGCCGCGGCCAGCGCTACGGCCTGTCGGCGCGGGGCCTTGCGATCGGCGCCGCCCCGCGCCTCAACGAGGAGTTCCCGTTCTTTCGCGAATTCTGGATCGAGACGCCGGACGCGACCGCTGAGCATGTCGTGATCTATGGGCTGCTCGATGGCGAATCGGCCACCGGCGCCTTCCGCTTCGATCTGAACCCCGGCCAGGAGACCTTCATCGACGCGAACGTCACTCTGTTCGCGCGCAAAGCGACGCCGGCGCTTGGTCTGGCGCCGCTGTCGTCGATGTATTTCGTCGGCAAGGCTGACCGGCGGTTCGTCGAGGACTTTCGCGGCGAATTGCACGATTCCGACGGTCTTCTCATGCACACCGGCGCGGGGGAATGGATCTGGCGGCCTCTGAGCAACCCGGCAAAGCCGCAGGTCTCGGTCTTTCTCGACACCAATCCGCGCGGATTTGGGCTGCTGCAGCGCGACCGCAACTTCGGCGACTATGAAGATCTCGATCTCGCTTACGAACTCAGGCCGAGCTACTGGATCGAACCGCACGAAGGCTGGGGCGAGGGCAGGGTGGAGCTGGTCGAATTGCCGACCAGCGACGAGACCAACGACAACATTGTTGTCGCCTGGGCGCCCAAGCAGGGGCTCGACGTCGGCAAGCCCCTCGTCTTCGGCTATCGCATCACGTCGCTGACCATGGATCAAAGTCTGACGCCTGGCGGCCGCACGGTCGGGACGTTCCGCGTCGCCGCCCGCGCGTTGGGCTCGCCGGATCCGCCGCCGCCGCCCGGGACGACCCGCTTCCTCATTGATTTTTCCGGCGGCGACTTGTCTTACTACATGAGCGACCCCTCGCTCGTGGAGACGGTCGCAACCGCGTCGACTGGACGAATCCTGCGCACATTCCTCACCCCCAACGCCCATATCCGGGGATTTCGCGCCGGCGTCGATGTCGCCGTCGACCCGGGCCAGAGCACGGACCTGCGCGTCTTCCTGCGCGCTGGCCCCAAGGCCTTGACCGAGACCTGGACCTTTCCCTGGCGGGCCTGACGGTGGTTCCGCCAGGCTTTGGGATACAACCCGGCGCACGAATTCGATTCAAATAAACGCGAATAAAAGCGAGTAAGCGTTCTAGTAAAATAGCTGACGTTTACTAGCGTTTATTTTTTCGAATTGGGACTTTTCAATGGGTTACGTCGGATTCTAATAAGAATTCTTGCTTCCGCCCTCGGGGACTTGTTCTGGTTGTAGATGCGGCCGCGAGCGCGCGATACGACGGTCTTTGGCGCGGTCGCGGAGCTCTCGGCGATCGAGTTCCTCATCGCCGATGATCATAGCTGGCGTCCAAGAAGTTATCCTTACATTCTGGAATTGTCGGTTCGGCGGCAAATCGAGGCCACGATGACGGGGTTCCGCGGCGACCGCCTGACACCATCATCGATCCTACAATGCCGTGATCGGGCTCTCGTGCGGACTGAGCCCACCCCGCCGTCGTTGACGCCGGCGGGCCGAATCTGAGGCTTGGCGCCTAACCTGACGGGCGGCGGGACAGGGAAATCGACCCAAATGGCCTTCAGTCAAGGCGAAACAGTCGCCTCTGCCGCCGCCGTTCGACCGGGGCGATCAAGCGAACCGTGTGGCGGATCCAGTGAAATGCGTGTCAGCGTTGGTCATTTTATGAATTTGCGCAAGCAAAACGAAAAATAGCCACGTTACACAAACTTAACGAGATTGAAAACATTTGTTAATTTGCAATTTGAAATCGACAGCTTACGTTCATCTTCGCCGCTTATATTTGAGCTGAGAAACGACAGAAATCCTCTCCTAAAGTATAACCGCTTCGGTGGTGGGGAATGAAATGCGCGATTGGTTTGTTGGTCAGAAAATTGTTTGCGTCAATGCGCAACCGATTGATGGCGTCAGAAACCGTTTTGTTGATGAATATCTCAAAGAAGGTAAAATGTACAAAATAAGAAAGATTCTTGGATTTAATTTCAAATTCCCGCAGAAAAACGAAGAGAGACTTGCCTTTAGGCTGGAAGGTATTGTTCCTTATTTAATCGACGGCATAGAATACGCCTTTTTCCACGGCCGGTTCAAGCCGCTCGAAGACCAGGATGAAGATCAGGAAATCGATATTTCGATATTCTTGAACGGCCTGCGCCAAGTGAACGAAGGTTCGTTCGTTCTCAGGAATGAAGATATTCGGGAACTCGAGCCGGTCACCTAGCGCGCAGGCGGCGACGTCCGAAGGCTTTCGAAATGACGCCGCTTCGTCCCAGCAATCGCTCGCCGCGGGAGCCGGGGCCAGTTCCCAGCGACGAAGGGCGTCGTCGAGCGCTTTCATTTCCAACCGTTTCATTTCCAAGCGTTTTCGCCATTGAATCAGGCGGACTTTCCTGCTAGCGGCTGGCGCTCGCCGCGTGGGCTCCCCATATGGCGATCAAACCCTGGGCTTCCGCCGCCGGCCAAATACGCCGGCTCAGCCGCCAAAAGCGGTGATAAGGGTCGCGCGCCGTTTACGCGCGGACCTTTCCGGTCGGCAGACGCCTGAACGTCAACACGAACCCAAAGCCGGCGTTGCCCGAACAAAAGGGCGCAATTAGGAGAACCAATGGCTTCCATACAATCCCTGGCGCCGACGCGCGAGGATTTCACCGCACTATTGAACGAGACCTACGGCGACGACGAGGCGTTCGAAGGAACGGTCGTCAAGGGCAAGGTCGTCGCGATCGAAAAGGACATGGCCGTCATCGACGTCGGCCTCAAGACCGAAGGGCGCGTGGCGCTCAAGGAATTCACCAATCATGGACGCGACCCGGCGCCTGGGCTTGGCGACGAAGTCGAAGTCTATCTCGAGCGGATCGAGAACGCGCTCGGCGAAGCGGTCATCTCGCGCGACAAGGCGAGGCGCGAGGAGAGCTGGGTCAAGCTCGAGCAGGCGTTCGAGAAGAACGAGAAGGTCGAAGGGGTCATCTTCAACCAGGTCAAGGGCGGCTTCACCGTCGACCTCGACGGGGCGGTCGCCTTCCTGCCGCGCAGCCAGGTCGACATTCGTCCGGTGCGCGACGTTGGCCCGCTGATGAACGTGCCCCAGCCGTTCCAGATCCTCAAGATGGACCGGCGACGCGGCAATATCGTCGTTTCCCGCCGCACCGTGCTCGAGGAGAGCCGCGCCGAGCAGCGCCACGAGATCGTCGCCAACCTCGCCGAGGGGCAGGTCATCGACGGCACGGTCAAGAACCTCACCGACTACGGCGCGTTCGTCGATCTTGGCGGCATCGACGGCCTTCTGCATGTGACCGACATCGCCTGGCGGCGCGTCAACCATCCGAGCGAAGTCTTGACCATCGGCCAGCAGGTCAAGGTGCGCATCATCAAGATCAACCATGAGACCCACCGCATCTCGCTTGGCATGAAGCAGTTGCAGGAAGATCCGTGGTCGAACATTGAGACGCGCTACGCCGTCGGCCAGAAGCTCAAGGGCCGCGTCACCAACATTGCCGACTACGGCGCGTTCGTCGAACTTGAGCCCGGCATCGAGGGCCTCATCCACGTCTCCGAAATGTCCTGGACCAAGAAGAACGTCCACCCTGGCAAGATCGTCTCGACCAGCCAGGAGGTCGAGGTTCAGGTGCTCGAGGTCGACGCCTCCAAGCGCCGCATCTCGCTTGGCCTCAAGCAGACGCTGCAGAACCCGTGGGAGGCTTTCGCGGAGAAGCATCCGATCGGCTCGATCGTCGAGGGCGAGGTCAAGAACAAGACCGAGTTCGGGCTGTTCGTCGGCCTCGACGCCGATGTCGACGGCATGGTCCATCTCTCCGATCTCGACTGGAACAGGCCTGGCGAGCAGGCGATCGAGGACTACAAGAAAGGCGACAAGGTTAAAGCCAAGGTGCTTGACGTCGATGTCGAGAAGGAGCGCATCGCCATCGGGATCAAGCAAATGGCCACTGACCCGTTCGCCGCCAAGAAGGCCGGCGAAGAGAGCGGCGAGGGCGAACTGCGCAAGGGCTCGGTCGTGACCTGCGAGGTCGTCGAGGTCAAGGACGGCGGCCTCGAGGTGAAGATTGTGGGCACGGATCTCACCGCCTTCATCAAGCGCAACGAGCTCGCGCGCGACCGCGGCGACCAGCGTCCCGAGCGCTTCTCGGTCGGCGAGAAGGTCGACGCGCGCATCATCCAGTTCGACCGGCGGGCGCGCAAGATCGCAGTCTCCATCAAGGCGCTCGAAGTCGCTGAGGAGAAGGAGGCGATCGCGCAATACGGCTCGGCCAACTCGGGCGCTTCGCTCGGCGATATTCTTGGCGCGGCGCTGAAGGCCCGCGACAAGGGCGAGAAGGCGAAGTAAGCGCGCCGCCAGTCAGCTTAAACAGAAAGCCCGCGCGGGAGCGATCCCGGGCGGGCTTTTTGTTGCCGGCGCCTCGGATCCAACTCGCCAGCGCCGTTGTCCCCGAAGGCCCGACGCGTCGGTGTTCAGCTCTCGATGAGGAAAGCCGCGTCGACGGGCAGTTGCAGGCCTGTCACCAGCGCGTTTGTCTGCGAGGCCATGCCCACCACCGCCAGAAAATCGGAATATTGCGCGTCGGTCATCCCCTTCGCGCGGGCCGCCGCCGTATGCGAATGGATGCAATAGGAGCAGTTGTTCGTTATCGAAACGGCGATGTAGATCAGTTCCCGGGTCAGGGGATCGAGCGGTCCGGGCGCGCCCATCACCGCTTTCAGCGTGTTCCAGGTGCGTTCGAGAATCTCGGGCTGGTTGGCCAGGCCGCGCCAGAAATTGTTGACGAAGTCCGACTTCCGGGTCGCCCGGATATCGTCGAAAACCGCTTTGACCTTTGGGTGCGCTTCCGCCTCCGCATCGGTCCAGAGCTTGACTGTGGCCATTCTTGCCTCCCTGTGAACGCGCCCCGGGCGGCAGGCCCGCTCAGATCACCAGAAGGCGTGTAGCATGGCCGCGACGATTCCAACCCGGGCGGGCGGTTGGTCGCCGTCGCGCGGATGGTTCGATCACGGACTTGTGTACTCGCGGGGCGATCCGTTATACTGGCATGTCAGCGCATCAGACCGCCGATTTGGCGTCTCCGGCGGTTCCGGGGCCAGGCGGTGGTGGTGATGAGCGACCAAACAAGGCGCTTGACGGCGACGAGGCTTCGATGAGGCCGGCCGATCGAGACGCAAAAGGGAGGACAAGGATGAATTATTTCCGCCATGTCGTCGTGGCCGCCGTCGGCGGCGCGATGTTGACTGCTGCGTGCGCCTTCTCGGCGCCCGCCTTTGCCGCCGGCCCCGAAGTCGTCGCCGGCCCTGCCGCCGATCCAGGCTGCTTCGCGCCGTGGACCGACAAGACGAAGTTCTTCAAGTTCCCGGCCAAGAAAGCGCCTTTCCGCATCGCGCTCGCCAACGGCTATATCGCCAACACCTGGCGCATTCAGATGATCCAAACCGCGAAGGCCTTTGCGGCGCAGCCGGACGTTGCCGCCAAGCTCAAGGAATTCAAAGTCGTTTCAACCGGCGAGGACGTCGCGGCGCAGATCGCAGCGATCAACAATTTCATTGATTCCGGCTTTGACGCGATCGTCGTGAATGCGCAAAATCCGGCGGCGTTCAAACCGGTCATCAAGCGCGCCAACGAAGCGGGCGTGGTGCTGGTGGCGTTCGACAACATTCTCGACTCGGAGGACGCGATCAACGTCGATGTCGACCAGAAGGGTCTTGGCGTCTACTGGGGTCAATGGCTGGCGAAACATATTCCCAATGGCGGCAAGGTTCTCGAAGTGCGCGGCGTCTCGGGCACCTCGGTCGACCGCGACCGTCATGACGGCATCCATCAGGCTCTCGATGCGACCGGAAAGAAGTGGGACGTGGTCGAAGTTTTCGGCAAGTGGGACGATCCGACCGCGCAGAAGGTGAGCGCCGACGCCATCGCAGTGCAGAAGCATTTCGACGGCATCACGGCGCAGGGCGGAGACACCGGCGTCGTCCAGGCGCTCCTCGACGCCAAGCACCCGATGGTGCCGTTCGGCGGCGAGACCGAGAATGGGTTCCGCAAGTTCTGCGCGAAGCTTTCGGGCCAAGGATTGCTGTGCTCGTCCGGCGGCACCGGACCGGCCCAGGTTGCGGTCGCAATCAAGGTCGCGATCGCCGCGCTCGAAGGGCAGGTGGTGCCTCAGTCGGTCAAACTGCCGCTGGCGACGGCAGAGGATCCCAACTTCAAGGACGGCGAAAACTACTACGCCGCCCAGTCCGACAACTTCTTCGTCGGCAATTCCTTCCCGACCTGCAACATCAACTTCACGCGCAGGAGATCATGGGACAGACGAAAGAAAACAAGTAGCCTGATCGAACGCGAGGCCGCCGCGGAACGGTGATGTTCCGCGGCGGTCGTGCGCGAGGCCGCCGCGCGCGGCCCCTTGGGTTTCTTCTCCGGCGAGGTTTGGCTGCGTGACGCGACTGGAGCCGGCGGCCTCGCCGATTTTGCGGATGGAGGGCGTATCCAAGCGCTATGGCGGCGTGCGCGCCCTCGCCAACGCGGATCTCACCGTGTTCGCGGCTCGCATTCACGGCATTCTCGGCGAGAACGGCGCGGGCAAGTCGACGTTGATCAAGATCCTGTCTGGCGTCGTAGCGCCGGACGTCGGACGCATCGTGCTCGACGGGGCGGAAGTCGCCTTCGATTCGCCAGCCGCGGCCAACCGCGCCGGCATTGTCTGCATCTTCCAGGAGCTTTCGCTCGTTCCCGACCTTTCGGTCGCCGATAACATCGCCATCTCCAATCCGCCGCGCCGCTTCGGGCTGATCGACCGGCGCGCGCAGCGACGCCTCGCTGAGGAAGCGCTCGAGCGCGCCGGCGCGCCCGACATTCATCCGATGGCGCTGGTCAAGGATCTGCCGCTGTCGCGCCGGCAGATGGTGGAGATCGCCAAGGCGCTGGCCCGCAAGCCGCGCGTCCTCATTCTCGACGAGGCGACTTCGGCGCTCACGGCCGCCGACGTCGCCAAGGTGTTCGTCGTCCTCAAGCGCTTGCGCCAGGAGGGGCTGGCGCTCCTGTTCATTTCGCACCGCATGCACGAGATCGCGGAACTCGCCGACGAGAGCACCGTGTTCAGGAACGGCGCCAATGTCGCGACCTATGTGGCCGGAACGAAGACCGACAACGAGGTCGTCGAAATGATGATCGGGCGTGAGTACAGCCACATTTTTCCGCCGAAGCCGGCGGCGCGGGCAAAGGGCGCGGCGCCGCTGCTCGAGGTCCGGAACCTCAGCTGGGGGGACCGTCTGCGCGACATTTCGTTCACCGCCGAAGCGGGCGAAGTCGTTGGCCTCGGCGGTCTCGACGGGCAGGGCCAGCGCGAATTGCTGCTGGCGCTGTTCGGCGTCCTGCGCGGCGTATCGGGCGAGATTCGAGTAGCCGGCGTCCCCGTGTCCCCCTCGAGCCCGCACGCGGCGAAGGGGAAGCGGATCGGCATGGCGCTCATTCCCGAGGATCGCAAGACGGAAGGGTTGATGCTGCCGATGTCGGTGCGCGAAAACCTCTCCTTCGCCGCCCTGCCGCGCGTCTCGAAAGGCGGGGTGATCGATCGCGCGCGCGAACATGGACTGGTCGGCGAGATGATCGACCTCCTGGACATCCAAACCGCGGGAAGCGACGCTCCTGCGGGCTCGCTGTCCGGCGGCAATCAGCAGAAGGTGGTCATCGCCAAGTGGCTGATGGCCGAGCCGCGCATCATCCTGCTCAACGATCCGACGCGGGGCATCGATGTCGGCACCAAGCAGGAAATCTACATGCTGTTACGCCGGCTCGCGGATGAGGGCGCCGCGATCGTCTTCTACACGACCGACTATGACGAATTGATTGGCTGCTGCGACCGCGCCCTGGTGCTCTACAACGGGGCGATCAGGCGCGAGCTCGCAGGCGCCGAGATCACCGAGCGGGCGCTGATCGCGAGCGCGCTCAACATTTCGTCGGAAGAAGCCGCGGCCGGAGCGCCGGCGCAATGAGCGATTGGCGCTATCTTCTCGCCCAAAACCGCGCGACCCTTCTCTCGGTCATCTTCTTCGTCGTGATGTTCGCGATCTACGCGAGCAATCATCCTGCGGGCTTCAGCGCCAATGTGGTGCAGACGGCCGCCAACAAGGGGGTGCTGCTCGCGCTGGTGGCGATGGCGCAGACCTTCGTCGTTATCACCGCCGGCATCGATCTTTCGGTCGGCGCGGTGTTTGTCCTCACCAATTGCGTCGCCTCGTGGATCGTAGTCGGAACAGCGGCGAGCGCCACGCTCGGCGTTCTGGGGGTTTTGCTGACAGGCCTCGCCTGCGGCGCGGTCAACGGGCTCATCGTCATTTATGGGCGCCTGCAGCCGATCGTCGCCACCATTGCCAGCGGCGCGGTGTTTTTCGGCCTCGCCCTTCTGTTGCGCCCGGTTCCCGGCGGCGATGTGTATGGGCCGCTCGCCGATGGGCTGACCGGACGCATTTTCGGGGTCGTGCCGGCGAGCCTGGTTGCGCTTGCCGGCGTCGTTCTGCTTGTTTGGATCCCCTATAGCCGATCGGCGATCGGCCGGGCGACCTACGCCGTCGGCTCGTCCGAGACCGCGGCCTACATGTCGGGAGTTCCGGTCGACGTCGCGAAGTTCTGCGCCTATCTTCTATCGGGATTTGTCGCCGCGCTCGGCGGGCTGTTTCTCACTTTCGTCACCTATTCGGGCGAGGCCTCGGCCGCCAACGGCAATACCTACACGCTGTTCTCAATCGCCGCGGTCGTGCTCGGCGGCGTGTCGCTGTTCGGCGGCTCGGGCAGCGCGATCGGCGCGATCTTCGGCGCGCTGATGTTTCGCACCATCGGCGACCTTCTGTTTGTGTTCAATCTCGATCCGCTCTGGCAGCCGCTTTTCCAGGGTCTCGTGCTGCTCGCCGCGGTCTGCGTCGGCTCGGCGAGGGTGTTCCAGGTCCGCAACCGGCTGGAGCTTTTCCCATGAGCGAGAACGCGCAGCCGGGGTTTGCGGACGCGATCAGGCGGCGGATCGATCCGCCGGTCGCGATCGCCTTCGCCTGCGTGATCGTGATGCTGCTTTTGGGCTCGCTCTATTCGAGCAGCTTTCTCTCGCCCGAATATCTTTTGCAGCAATTGAAGGTCGCCTCGTTCCTTGGCGTGATCGCCACGGGCACGATGATCGTCATTCTGCTCGGGCAGATCGACCTCTCCATTCCGTGGGTGGTCGCGGTCGGGGGCATGATGTCGACGGCTGCGACCGGATGGGGGCCGGTCGGCCATGCGATGGCCATACCGTTCGGCGTCGCTTGCGGCGTCGCGCTTGGCCTCGTCAACGGCTTCGGCGTCGCCTACCTGCGCATTCCCTCGATGATCATCACGCTTGCGGTCAATGCGGTCGCGCAAGGCCTGATGGTGCTCCACACCGGCGGCTTCTCGCCGCAGGATTCCTCGTCGCCGGCGATGCGCACGCTTGCCACCGGCGAACTTTTTTTTGGCCTGCCAAATGCGCTTATCGTCTGGGCGGTGGTCGGCGCCGGCGCGATTTTCCTGCTCAAGCGCACCACCTTCGGCCGCGCCGTCTACGGCATCGGCAATCGCGAGCGCGCGGCCTATCTCTCGGGCATCAACACCCAGCGCGTGGTGCTGGTCGCATTTGCCCTTGCCGGCGGGCTCTCCGCCTTCGGCGGCGTCTTGCTCGCCGGATACGCGAGCAAGGCGGCGCAATCGATGGGCGACGCCTACCTGTTGCCGGCGATCGCCGCCGTCGTGCTCGGCGGCGCATCCATCCTCGGCGGACGCGGCAGTTACCTTGGCACCGTCGCCGGCGTCATTCTCATCACGCTTCTGCAATCCATACTCTCGGTCGTGCAGATGCCGGACGCCGGCCGGCAGATCATCTACGGAATTGTGATTGTCGCCATGCTCTTGCTTTACGGACGTGAGAGCCGGAGCGCGGTAGCGCCGTTCAGAACGGATTCGCGCGCTCGGCGCACTATGTCCGATCAGCTCCAACGATCTTTGCGCACTTGCGTCGCGCGCTGGCGCACGATCTGAGGTCGTCCGACGCCGTTGCGCTGGTCCGCGCTACGAATATCCACGGCGACGTTCACCAATTTGAGCACCGAAGCATGAGTTTTCTGGACGACCTTGCGTTCGGACCGAGCGGCGGTCGAAAGGCGTGGGTGAGGGGGCTCTTGATCGCCCTTGCCGCTCTCGCGGCGGTCGCCGCGCTCCTTTATTACACCGTCTCCGGCGACTACGCGTTTCTAAGAGCTTCCATCCTGACCGGATCGCCGACCGGCGCCTATCACGCGCTCGGGGATAAGCTCGCCGCGCGGGCGCATAAGAAAAACGGCCACCTGAAAGTCGTCGCCACGGCCGGGTCGGTCGAAAATATCGCCCGTCTCGTTGGCGAGAACGGGGTGTGCGTTCCCGCGTTCGCTTTCGTGCAGGATGGCGTGCCGGCGCCGGCTGACGCCGGCCTGACCACCCTTGGGCGCCTGCCGCAGCCGGAATCCCTGTTCCTGTTTGCCCGGCGCGGACGCGCGATCAACACCTTCGATGATCTCAAAGGCGCTTCGGTCGGGATCGGTCCGGAAGGTTCGGGCACGGGCTATCTGATGCAGCAATTGCTGGAGAATTCCGACCTCAGCGGTCTTGGTCTCAAGCCCTCGAATCATGATCTCGAAGCGCAGGCGGGGCTGGTCCGTGACGGCCAACTCGACCTCGCCGCCTCCGTCATGAACGAGAATGCCGAGATGGTGCGCACGCTGGCGAACAAATACGACCTCGAGATCGTCGCTCCCGCGGACATGGAGGGCTTAGTCGCGCGCGACAAGTGGCTGAGTTTGGGCCGGATTCCCGCGGGCTTTTATGACATCACCAAACCGATCCCGGCGACAGACAAGCTCGTCGCGCAGGTCGATACGCTCGTCATGACCAACTCGTGCGTGCATCGCGCGGAGCGGGTCGCCTTCCTGATGCTGCTGAGCGAAGAGTTCCCCAATTTCGTTCGCGTCAATCCGCCGCCCTCGGCGAAGTCGCAAGACAGCGCGCCGTTGGCTGACGAAGCGCGCGAATTCTTCGCGAGCGGCCAGCCCGAGATCGCGGACAAATATTTCCCCTGGGCCGTGAATCTGATGTCGCCTGCCTACTGGATCTATCTGGCGATGGGGGCCACGGTCCTTTTGAACGCGATGGGCGTCTACAGTCGCTTCAGGCTCTGGCGCATCGACGCCAATCGGGCGCTGCTCGAGACCCGGCTCAAGGCGCTCGCCTATCCGGGTCTTAACGAGGAGCAGATCAAAGCGCGCGCGCACTCAAGCATCACGCGAGACCAGATCAAGGCGCTCCCGCCCGAGCACGTCATCCAGACGCCGCAGGATCGAAAAGCGGCGGAAGAGCTGATCAAGGACTTTGACGTGCTTCATCGCCGCTGCGAGGAGCAGCTCGTCTCGTATGTCACGCCGATGGGCTCGGAGATGTACTATCGATACCAGGAGTGGCTGATCGACGAAGCGAAAGCCGTGCTGACGGCGCTACTTCGTTCGCCGAGCAATAAGGTCGCTTAGCACGCCGGCTCGGCAGGGCGCGCCGCAGCCTTTCTCAAGCAGCCGCGGCTTCGGCCGCCGCTGGCTCGTCCTGGTCGGGGTGATGGGCGGCGGGGCAGGTCTTCATGCGCTCGCGCAAATCCGCGATCAGCCATCGTCCCGCTCGGCCCGGCAGGCGCCCGCGCTCATGCACGACTGAAAGAGGCAGCGCGATTTCCTCCTGATTGGCGATCGTGAGCCTCTTCAGGCGGCCGGCCTCGACGTGTTCGGAGACCATGTGGCTCGGCATGTTGCACCAGCCGAAGCCGGCGAGCAGGAAATCGAGCCGGGTCGTTAGATCCGCGAACCGCCAGATATGACGGCTGAGAATTCCGCCTGACAGGTTCTGGGTGAGCGGCGTGCGGTCGGTCAGCACCAGCTGCACATGCGGGTCGAGCGCTTCGCGCGCGAGCGGCTGGGGCAGGGCGGCAAGCGGATGGTTGGCCGCCACGACCGGCCACATCGCGATCCGCGTCATGAACTCGCTGACGAGATCGCACGGGCTTGTTGACGCGATCGTATAGATCGCAAGCCTGGCGGCGCCGTCGCGGAGCCGCTGCTCCGCACCCCCGAGAGCCTCGGTGAAGACCGACGCAGGGAGAAGCGGGAAGGCGACGCGCAGCGCCTTCAGGCTCTCCATCAAGAAGTGGAATCGGCAACATCGAGTCGACCGCCAGAGTCAGTTCCGGCTCGACGTCTTCGGCCATGCTTTGCGCACGGGCGCGGATCGCTCGCGCCCCGGCGATCAGCGCTCGCGCATCGCCGACCAGCGCTTTTCCCGCGTCGGTCAGCTGCGGCGTCTTGCCGGAGCGATCGAACAACACGAGCCCAAGCGTCGTCTCGAGCGTCTGGATCGACTGGCTGATCGCCGATTGCACCCGGCCGAGCTTTCGCGCAGCGGCCGAAAAGCTCCCCGCGTCGGCGACCGCGACGAGAATGCGCATTTGGTCAAGCGTCAGCGAGTCGATCATCCATCACCTCCAGAGATGGATCCTAGCATAATTTTGCCAATTGCAACGATTGGAACAAAAGCCGACATGTGACCGCAGCGCAACAGCTCGAGGGCCGCCCGCATGACCATTCACGTTCCTGACCGTAAGACGATCGAGGCGCAGTCGCTGGCGCAGCTATTCACAGAGGCGCGCACACACAATGTGTTTCGCGACAAGCCGGTCTCGGACGAGCTGCTTCAGAAGGCGATCGAACTGGCCAAGATGGGACCGACCAGCGCCAATCAATCGCCGATGCGCGTCCTTTTTCTGCGATCGCCGGCGGCCAAGGAGCGGCTTCGGCCAGCGCTGTCGCCCGGCAATCTGGACAAGACGATGAGCGCGCCGGTCGTCGCGATCACGGCCTATGACGAACAGTTCTACGAGCATCTGCCGTTTCTGTTCCCGCACGCCGACGCCAAGGCCTGGTTCGCCAGCGACCCCGTGAAAGCCGCTCGCGCCGCCTTCCAGAACGGCACGTTGCAGGTTGCCTATCTCATCATCGCGCTGCGCGCGGTGGGTCTCGACACCGGACCGATGACCGGCTTCGACAATGCGAAGGTCGACGCCGAGTTCTTCCCCGAGGGGCACGTGAAGTCGAACGTCCTGATCAACATCGGCTACGGCGACCACGAGAAGCTGTTCCCGCGCAGCCCGAGGTTTTCCTTCGACCAGATGGCGAAGATCATCTGATCGCCTGTCCCACCGTCCAAGCTTGAGGAGATGAATATGGCGAAGGTGCTCGTTCTCTATTATTCCAGTTTCGGCCACATCGAGACGATGGCCCACGCGGTTGCGGAAGGCGCGCGGGCCGCGGGCGCGACGGTCGACGTCAAGCGGGTGCCGGAGAACGTCCCCGAAGAGATCGCCAAGGCCTACCACTTCAAGCTCGATCAATCCGCGCCAATCGCCAAGGTCGAGGAGCTGGCGAACTATGACGCGATCGTCGTCGGCGCGCCGACTCGCTTCGGCCGCATGCCTTCGGCGATGGGCAGCTTCTGGGAGCAGGCCGGCCAGCTGTGGATGACCGGCGCTCTGTTAGGAAAAGTGGGCGGCGCATTCACCTCGAGCGCGACCCAGCACGGCGGCAACGAGACGACCCTTTTCTCCATCATCGCCAACCTGATGCACTTCGGCTTGATCATCGTCGGCTTGCCCTACAGCCACGCGGGGCAAGGCACGCTAGACGAAATCGTGGGCGGCGCGCCTTACGGCGCAACGACGATTGCCGGCGCGCAGGGTCAACGCCAGCCGTCTAAGATCGAACTCGACGGCGCGCGGCATCAGGGCGAACTGATCGCCAAGGCCGCCGCCAAGCTCTCGGCCTAGTCCGGCTCGGCGGGGCGCCAAGCGGCTCCCGCTTCCGACAACCAACAGAAGGTGACGACAATGAGTAATGTTCTTCCCCGTTCCACCGCTTCGGCGCTGAATACGGCGTGGCTCGCGCCGCACGCGCGCTCGCTGCTGCGCATCGCGGCCGGGCTCGCATTTCTCGAGCACGGAACAGGCAAGCTCTTGGGCTTCCCCGCGGGCCTGCCGTTCATCGACAAGATGCCGACGGGCCTCATGTATTTCACCGGAACGATGGAGCTCGTCGGCGGCGTGCTGATCGTGCTCGGCCTGTTTACGCGCCCGGTCGCCTTCATCCTGTCCGGATTCATGGCGGCGGCCTATTTCATGGCGCATTTCCCCATGAGCTTCTTTCCCGCGATCAACATGGGCGAGGCCGCGCTGCTTTACTGCTTCATCTTCCTTTATCTCGCGGCGGCGGGCCCCGGCCCGTGGTCGATCGACAGGGAGTGATCGAAAGCTTCGTGGCGGCGATCTAGGCGGCCACCAGGCCGCCGACCGGCTGGCCCCGCCGGCGGCGCCAGAAGAGCCAGGAGACGATGGCGAAATTGAACGCGTTCCATAAGACCCCGTTCAGAAACGCCATCCGGTAAGAGCTGGTCAGGTCGAAGATGACCCCGGAGAAATAGCCGCCGAACGCCATGCCGAAGATGGTCGCCGAGACGACCAGGCCTATCGCCGCGCCCGCGCGGCGAGGCGGCAAAAGCTCACGGCAGATGACCGCATACATCGGCACGATGCCGCCCTGAAACAGGCCGAAGATCCCGGAGACGATGAACAGGGACTCGAGCCCGTTGAAATACAGATAAAGCAGAAGCGCGACGCCTTGCATGAAGGAGCCGATCAACAGCGTCGCCGAGCCGCCGATGGCGTCGGCGACGAAACCGGAGCCGATGCGCGAGACGATGCCTAGAGCCATCATCAGCGACAGCATCTCGGCGCCACGCGCGACGCCATAGCCGAGATCGCCGCAATAGGCGACCAGATGGACCTGCGGCATCGACATCGCCACGCAGCAGGAAAAGCCGGCGGCGATCAAGAGAACCAGCAAAAGCCGCGGCGATATGCCGACGTCGGCGCGCGCGGCCTCAGTCGCGGCCTCCGCTTGTTCGTAGACGTCGGCGGATGGCCTGCGGCGCATCGCCAGAGCGAGCGGCAGGACGGCGGCGGCGACGATGATTCCTATGCCCGCATAGGTCACGCGCCAGCCGATCAGCGGAATTGTGAGGCTCATCAAGAGGGGCCAGATCGTTCCGGCGAAGTAATTGCCGGAGGCGACAATCACCACCGCGACGCCGCGCCGCTTGACGAACCAATGCGAAATGTCGGCCATCATCGGCCCGAAGCCGGTTCCCGCGCCAATTCCGATCAGCACATGGGCGGCGGTGAACACGCCGAGGTTCGGCGCATAGCCGGCGACAACAAACCCCACGCCCAAAGTCACGGCGGAGATGACCAGAGGCAGGACAATGCCGAAACGGTCGGTCATGCGCCCGAGCGCAATCGTCGAGAAGGCGAGCGAACACATCATCAGCGTATAGGGAAGCGAGGCCGCAGAGCGGTCGACGCCGAAATCGAGCTGCGCCGGCGGCAGGACCACGATCACCGCCCACATGCCCGCCCCGATCAGGGTCGCGATCAGCAACGACACGGCGAGCCGGGTGTAGGCGTAGGCGCCGTCGGGGGCGTATCGGTCCACCGACTGGGGCAAGCTCGAAAATTGGTTCATTGCCCAAATTTGCGCCAGATGGGTGGTGATAGCAAATTTCGTAGCGCCGGAACGCTTGCAGCGTCGCGTTCGCGCGTTAACCCAAGTCTAAATCCGGCCTACTTTACGGCGCCATAATGGCAAAAGCGCGTAATTGCGGTGAACGTCGGACTTGGTGTACGTGTAGGTGTTCGTTACGCGGCGACCAGTAAGCGCCGCGCGTGGGGAAAAGATTGACCAAGCCTTCAACGCCGCTTCTGGATCAAATCGACTCACCGGCCAATCTACGCAAGCTGAAAGAGAGTGACCTCCCTCAGCTCGTCGATGAATTGCGCGCCGAAACGATTAGCGCAGTCTCGGTGACGGGCGGTCACCTCGGGGCCGGGCTTGGCGTGGTCGAGCTGACGGTCGCGCTGCACTACGTTTTCGACACGCCGACCGACCGCATCATCTGGGACGTCGGCCACCAGGCCTACCCGCACAAGATCCTGACGGGTCGGCGCGAGCGGATCCGAACGCTACGGCAGGGCGGAGGCTTGAGCGGTTTCACCAGGCGCTCGGAAAGCGAATACGACCCGTTCGGAGCCGCCCATTCATCGACGTCGATCTCGGCCAGCCTTGGCATGGCGGTGGCGCGCGATCTGTCCAACGGCGCCAACCATGTGGTCGCGGTCATCGGCGACGGCGCGATGTCGGCGGGAATGGCCTACGAGGCGATGAACAACGCCGGCGCCATGCGCTCGCGACTCATCGTCATCCTCAACGACAACGACATGTCGATCGCGCCGCCGACAGGCGCGATGTCGGCTTATCTCGCCCGCCTCGTTTCGGGCCGAGCCTATCGTTCACTGCGCGGCGTGGCCAGGCAGCTCGCGCGGCGGCTTCCGAAGTTCATGTACGACAAGGCGCGGCTTACCGAAGAGTACGGCCGCAACTTCTGGACCGGCGGCACCCTGTTCGAGGAGCTCGGTTTCTATTACGTCGGGCCAATCGACGGTCACAATCTCGACCATCTTTTGCCGATTCTGAAGAATGTGCGCGACGTGCAAGACGGGCCCGTGCTCGTCCACGTCGTGACCAAGAAGGGCAAGGGCTATCCGCCGGCCGAGGCGGCCGACGACAAGTACCACGGCGTTTCCGCGTTTGACGTGATCACCGGCGCACAGGCGAAGCCCAAGACCAACGCCCCCGCCTATACCCGCGTCTTCGCCAACGCGTTGGTCGAGGAGGCGCGTCGCGACGCCAAAGTTGTCGCCATCACCGCCGCCATGCCGGACGGGACGGGACTCGACCGAATGAAAGCGGTCTTTCCCGATCGCGTGTTCGATGTCGGCATCGCCGAGCAGCATGCGGTGACGTTCGCCGCCGGCTTGGCGACGGAAGGCTTCAAGCCCTTCTGCGCCATCTATTCGACCTTCCTGCAGCGCGGCTACGACCAGCTCGTGCACGACGTGGCGATTCAGAACCTGCCGGTCCGGTTCGCCATCGATCGCGCTGGGCTGGTCGGCGCGGACGGCGCAACGCACGCGGGCGCCTTCGACATCGCCTATCTCGCCTGTCTGCCGAATATGACGGTGATGGCGGCTTCCGACGAGGCCGAACTCGTCCATATGGTCGCAACCGCCGCAGCCCATGATTCCGGTCCGATCGCCTTGCGCTATCCGCGCGGCGAAGGCGTCGGCGTCGACCTGCCGAAGCAGGGAGAGGTCTTGCCGATCGGCAAGGGCAGGGTGGTGCGCGAGGGCTCGCGGATCGCAATCCTGTCGCTTGGCACGCGGCTTCAGCGAAGCCTTGAAGGCGGCGGACGAACTCGCGGCGCGGGGCCTGTCGACCACGGTCGCCGACGCGCGCTTCGCCAAGCCCCTCGATCGCGAACTCATTCTCAGGCTGGCGGCGACGCACAAGCTCCTCATCACGATCGAGGAAGGCGCGGCCGGCGGCTTCGGCGCGCATGTGCTGACCTTGCTCAGCGACGCCGGCGCGCTCGAGCACGGGCTTAAGGTGCGCACAATGACGCTGCCGGACAAATTCCAGGATCACGACAAGCCTGAGCGCATGTACGCCGCCGCCGGGCTCGACGCGAAGGGCATTGTCGCCAAGGCGATCGCGGCGCTCGGGGATGTCGAGCACCTTGTCTCGAGCCGCTCTGCGTGAGCCAATCCTCGTCCGGCGAGGAGGACGACGAGCCGCATTCGGGCGGGCGCGGCAATATCGCCGCCATCATCGCTGTCGTCGTCCTTGTCGCGCTTGGTTACTGGGCCTTCAATTACCATCGATCACCAGCGCAAAATGCAGAACTGCCTCGATTCCGGGCGCCATGACTGCGAGCACTGGGTGCAGTAGGCTTCCGTAGAAGCCACGATTGACTTGCCCGCGCCGGCGCGGCATAAGCCCGGCCTTGCAGCGGCGCGTCAAGCGCCGCGTTCATTTTTTCGGCTTGCCGCTTGGTTGAATCCGCCGTAGCGGCCGAGTCGGCGTTTGCGCGTTTAAGGTCGAGCGACGCTCGATTTTTTCCGCCGACGATTGGAATTCGGAGACTAGACCGTGAAGCGGACCTATCAACCCAGCAAGCTCGTGCGCAAGCGTCGTCACGGCTTTCGCGCCCGCTCGGCGACGGTCGGCGGCCGCAAGGTGCTTGCAGCGCGCCGCGCGCGCGGCCGCAAGAAGCTTTCCGCCTGATCGGCTTGCCTTCGCCTTCGGCCGTCGTCCGGCCATTCGCGCATCGATGAAGATGGCGCGGAAGGGAGCTTTGACGTCTTGCATGAGGATGGCGGGTCCGGCCGCGCCGGCCAACTTTTTGGCCGCCTGACCAAGCGGGCCGAATTTCAGCGGGTGTCACGCGGGCGCCGCGCATCGGTCGCGACTTTCACGCTGCAATCCCGCCGCCGCGAGGAAACGGGAAAAGAAGCCGTCCCTGGGGCGCGCGTGGGACTGACAGTGACCAAAGGCGTCGGCGGCGCAGTCGAGCGCAATCGCGTCCGTAGGCGGCTGAAAGAGGCCCTGCGCGCGGCCGCGCCTCTTGAGGCGGAGGGAGATCACGACTACGTGCTGATGGCCCGGCGCGAGGCGCTGGGCCGCCGTTTCGTCGCGCTCGTCGATGATGTCCGCACTGCCTTTCGCGCCGCCCGGCGCGGGGAGGCGGATGGTCGCGGACGCGGACCGGCCAAACGGACGGCTAAGGACAGAGACGCGCGAACATGAAATCCGAGGACACGCGAAACCTGTTTCTCGCGATCGCGCTGTCGGTCCTGGTGATGGCCGCCTGGCAATATTTCTACGCCGGTCCTCTGTATCAGCGCGAGCACCAGGCCCAGACGGAGGCCAATCAGGCCAATCAGCCGTCGGCGCCACAAGCGAAGCGCAGCCGAGCGCTGCCCCGACGGCTTCGCCGCCCGGCGCGCCGGTCGCCGCCACGCCGCCCGGCGCGCCGATAAGGGAGGCCCCCGGGACTGTCAGTCAGGTCCTGGCGGCGAACCCCCGCGTGATCATCGACACGCCGAGCATCGGCGGCTCGATCGACCTCAAGGGCGGCAAGATCGACGATATTATTCTCAAGGATTATCACGAGACCGTCGACCCGAAGAGCCCGAATGTCAGACTGTTCTCGCCGCCCGGCGCGCCTGACGCCTATTGGGCCGAGACCGGGTTTGTAGGCCCAGCAGGAGCAAAGACGCCTGGTCTCGACACGGTGTGGACCGCCGATCGGCCAGACGCTGACCCCGACGCAGCCGGTGACGATGACCTGGGACAATGGCGCGGGGCTCGTCTTCAAGCGCGTCGTCGCGGTCGACGACAAATACATGTTCACGATCGTGGACTCGGTCGTGAACTCCGGCGCCGCGCCGGCGACCGTGCAGCCCTACGCGCTCGTGCTGCGCCATGGCAGACCGACTGTCGCCGGCTATTCCGTGCTGCACGAGGGCTTTGTCGGCGTGATTGGCGATGGGGGCGTGCAGGAGGTCACCTACGCGAACATCGAGAAGGCGACCGGCAAGGTCAATTCCTTCAAGGGCGACGGCGGCTGGCTTGGCTTCACCGACAAATATTGGGGCTCGGCGGTCATTCCGGAGCAGACCGCGCCGATCGAGGCGCGCTTCACGGCCAGCGGGACGGTTCAGCCGGTCGACTACCAGGCCGATTTCCTTGGCAAGGAGCAATCGGTCGCGCCGGGCGCCACGGTCGAGACGACGACGCGCGTCTTCGCCGGCGCCAAGGAAGTGTCGACGATCGACAATTACGCCGCCAAGCTCGGCATCAAGAAGTTCGATCTGATGATCGACTGGGGCTGGTTCTATTTCATCACCAAGCCGATGTTCCTGTTTGATCGACACGATCTACCAATGTCGTCGGCAATTTCGGCCTCGCGATCCTGATCGTCACGGTCATGGTCAAGCTCGCCTTCTTCCCGCTCGCCAATCGCTCCTACCGTTCGATGGCGAAGATGAAGAAGATCCAGCCGCAGATCGCGGCGCTGAAGGACCTTTATCCCGACGACCGCGTCAAGCAGCAGCAAGAGCAGATGGCGCTGTTCAAGCGCGAGGGCGTCAACCCGGTCGCCGGCTGCCTGCCGATGGTGATCCAGATTCCGGTGTTCTTCGCGCTCTACAAGGTCATCTTCATCACCATCGAGATGCGGCATGCGCCGTTCTTCGGCTGGATCAGGGATCTCAGCGCACCCGATCCGACCAACGTGTTCACCCTGTTCGGCTTGATTCCCTGGGACCCGACCGCGCTGCCGGTGTTCGGCCATTTCCTCGCGCTCGGCATCTGGCCGCTCATCATGGGCGTGTCGATGTTCTTCCAGATGAAGATGAATCCCGAGCCGACCGATCCGGTTCAAAAGCAGATGTTCTCCTGGATGCCGGTGATCTTCACCTTCATGCTCGGCACGTTTCCGGCTGGCCTCGTCATCTACTGGACCTGGAACAACACGCTGACGGTGCTCCAGCAATATTACATCATGACCAAGGCCGGCGTGAAGGTCGAGCTCTGGGACAACCTCTTCAAGCTGTTCCCCAAGAAGACCATCCCGGCGAAGACGCCGAGCGTATGAGCGAAGCGACGGTCGCGCCCGACTGGACCGAGGCCGGGCGCAAACTGTTCGCGGGCCCGTGCGAATTCATCTTCGCCGCCGCGCGCTCGGATGGCTTGCCGCCGGTCGGACCGCCTGAGATCGCCTTTGCGGGGCGATCGAACGTCGGCAAGTCTTCGCTCGTCAATGCGCTGACCGGCCGCAACTCGCTCGCGCGCACGTCGCGCACGCCCGGCCGCACGCAGGAGCTCATTTTCTTCGATCTCAACGGCAAGGCGCGTCTGGTCGACATGCCCGGCTACGGCTACGCGGCGGTCGCAAAGTCGAAGTCAGAATCGTGGGGCGAACTCGCGCGCGACTATCTGCGCGGCCGTCCGTCTCTCGTGCGCGTGTTCGTGCTCGTCGATGGCCGGCATGGCCTCAAAGAGAGCGATCATGAGACGATGCGCGCGCTCGACGCCGCCGCCGTCTCCTACGCGGTCGTGCTGACCAAGGGCGACGAAGTGAAAGCCGCCGACCAAGGCGCGCGCATCGCGGCGACGCTCGAGGGCTTGCGCAAGCACGTCGCCGCCTATCCGGAGGTGATCTTGACCTCGTCCCGCACCGGCGATGGAGTCGCCGAATTGCGCGCGCATATCGCGCGGCTCCTAGCCGAGCGAGGCGGTTCGCACGTGCACACTGCGACCTGATTTATTTGGCGCTCAAACCTTCATGGGTTCGCTCACGCGGGCGGTCCAGAGCCTATCCACTCATAGACAGCGTCAGGCTCGCCTTCTTCATTTGACGAACCGTCGCGCAGTTCAACCAACTTGAATCCGCGTCGCTCGTAGAACCGACGAGCGGATAGATTTCGTTGGAAGACATGCAAGCGTAGACCGCGCGGGCTTTCTTCCTTGGCCGCCGCGAGCAAGAGCGTTCCCAATCCGTGGCCCTGCAAATGCGGCGCAGACGTAAAGGTGCTCGAGAACGCCGCTCCGAACGGACGCGAAGCCGCCGGTCTCGGCCGTCGTCAGACGGCGAGCGTGACAAGGCTGTTCCGAAGGACAACGTCCTTGATCCACTCCAGAACCTGCAGCTCCGTGTAAAGCAGCGGGAGATACGGCATCGCCGCGCGCCGCGAAGACGTGAAGATCGCGGCAATGAATTCGGCGTCCGCTTGATCGGCGCGCCTCAAGCTCCAATCGCTCTTCAGCGCCGATGGGCTTTCGTTTCGCAGGCTCATCCCGCAGCGAGCGATAGAAGGCGCGCACGTCCTCCGCGAGGGCTTCAGGCTGCTCCATCGCGGCGAAATGGCCGCCCTTCGGCATGATTGTCCAGCGGCGAATGTTCGTGAACATCGGCTCGGCCAGCGAGCGCGGCGGATGCAGCATCTCCTTCGGAAATTCGGCGTAAGCCGTCGGCGCCGTGACGGCGGCGCCATCTGGAATCATCCAGGGCCGATGCATGCGGAAGTAATAGGGATAGAACGACGAGCCGATCGCGCCGGTGAACCAATAGAAGCTGATGTTGGCGAGCATCTGATCGCGGGTGAAGACGCTCTCGACATCGCCGCCGCAATCGGACCAGGCGCGGAATTTCTCCACGATCCAGGCCGCGAGCCCGGCAGGGGAATCGGTCAGGCCAAAGCTCAGGGTTTGCGGGCGCGTGCCTTGAATCGCACGCATAGGCGGCATCCTCCTTGAGCCAATGGTTGAGCTGGTCGAGAAAAACTTGCTGCTCGGGAGTCGGATTCTTGATCCGGTCCGGCTCGCGGCGAACGGCGAGAAAATTGACATGAATGCCGATCAGCTTGTCCGCGTGCGCGTAGCCCATGCGCGCGGCGGTGATGCCGCCCCAATCGCCGCCCTGCACCGCGAAGCGCTTGTAGCCGAGCGTATCGGTCATGAGCTCGGCGAAGCAATCCGCCATCTCCTCGACGCCGAACCGCTTCTGCCCCGGCCGGAACGAGAGGCCATAGCCCGGCAGCGACGGCGCGACGACCGTGAAGGCGTCCGCCGGATCGCCGCCGAAGCTCGCCGGATCGGTGAGGCGGGGAATGAAATCCAGGAACTCGAACACGGACCCCGGCCAGCCGTGCATCAACAAGAGCGGCGTCGGATTGGGCCCCTTTCCCGGGACATGCAGAAAGTGCAGGTCATAGTCCGGGCGCGTTATCTTGAATTGCGGGAAGGCGTTCAGGCGCGCCTCCTGCGCGCGCCAGTCGAAGGAGCCGCGCCAAGTGTCGACCAGGCTGCGAAGATAGTCGACGTCGGTCCCATACAGCCACGGCTCGCCTGGCGCTGAATCGGGAAAGCGGGTGCGCGCGAGACGCTCGCGCAAGTCCGCAATGTCGCTATCCGGCACGCGCAATGTGAATGGCTGCGGCATCGGCTGCTCCCAATTCATTTTGACATCTGCCCCGATCCTCGAATCGAGGCGCCTTCAAGTCAAACGGCGCTTGGCAATAAAGCGTTCCCGACCGCAATCACGACGTCGCCCGACGGATTGACCCGCCTCAGCCCGAAGGCGATGGTCACGCCATGCAGACCCACTACAACACTCTAGCCGGTGAAGAGGTCGGCCGTATCGCGGCGCTCAGCGATGGCATCTTCGCCATTGCGGCGACGATTTTGGTGCTCGACTTTCACACACCCGAGCCAGCCGATATCCACTCGGAGGCCGAACTCCTCCGCGCGCTTGCGGCCTCAGCGCCGAGACTCCTGCCATGGCTCCTGAGCAGCCTGACGCTCGGCATCTTCTGGCTTGGCCAGCAGACGCAGCTCAGCCAGCTCGCCCGCTCGAATCGCGACCTCGCCTGGCTGCATTTCCTTTTTCTCGCGGTCGTCACCGTGCTGCCGTTCTCGACCAGGCTCCTGGCCGATTTCCTCGCGTACCGCACGGCCTTTCTCATCTATTGGGTCAATATCGTTGTCCTCGGCGCGTGCCTCTACGCCACATGGGCCTATGCCGAACGAGCGAAGCTCATCCGGGAGGAAGCGCACGGCGATATCTCGCGCGCGGTCAAGCGACGCATCGTCGTGGCGCAGTCGCTCTACGCGATCGGCGCGCTTGCGGGTCTCGTCAACGTGACGCTTGGGATCATTCTGATCATGCTCATTCAGCTCAATTATGCGATCGGCCCGAGGCTGCCGATTCTTTCGCGCCTCTAGTTCGCTTCTCCGGAGGTAAGACGCTGTCGCGAAGGTCGCGGCCTCGGCCCGGATAGAAGATTACGTCGTACTCTTGGGCGCGCGGCGCGCGGAGTTGAGACGTCTTCCCGCACCCGCGCGCGCTTCGGTCGCAACGGGTCGCACAGCGGCGTCAAGATTGTGCGGCAGCAGCTCTCTGAACACGCCGAGCACTCGTCGCCCCTCCTTCGGCGGCAGAGTGATTGCGTGGCGGACGGCGGCGGCTACGAGCACCATCACGACCTGGCAAAAATCCGCCAGCGACTGTTGCGGAACGGACGGCGCGAGTGGCCGCAAGGCTTCGAAGAGCAGGCGCGTGAGAAAGACGCCATCTTCCTTGTCGAGTTCCTGAAGCGCCCGGTCGACCTGCGTCGCCTGCCAGACGTCGTGGACCGCCGGTTCATCGACAAAAAACTGATAGTAGGCCGTCGTCATGCGCCAAAGCGTGTCGTGCAGATCGGCAATATCCCGCAAGCCAGTCAGTTCTTTTCGGACGCAGTCGCGCCCGATCGCGTTGTAGCGCTCGGCTAGCGTCCCGATGATCGCCGACTTGTCGGGGAAGTACTGATAGAGCGAGCCGAAGGCGATTCCGGTCCGTTCGACAATGTCGCTCATCCGGAAGTCTTCGCTGCCCTTGTCCGCCATCACCTCGATGGCGCAGGTCAGGATGCGTTCGAAGCGCTCCCGGCTTCGCTTTTGAGTCGGAATAAGCCGGCTGACCCCTCGGCCTTCGGCGCCCGATTCCTCGTGCTTCGAACTTCGCGCCACGATCAACAGCTCGCAAAACCTCTTGACGCGTCTAATAAGAGAGTTTATCGCATTCAGCAAATGCGAGAGACTATCGTATTTGGATAGGTGCGGAGATCTTATGCCGGAGGATCTCGCGCCATCATGATGAGCTCCGGCTTATGGAGTTTGAACCATGGCGCAGCTCCTGATGACTGGCCTCCTCTGGTTTTCCGCGATCGGTTGCGGATTGATCGCGGGCGTCTATTTCGCTTTCTCCACCTTCATCATGACGTCTTTCGCGCGCATCGCGCCGGCCGCGGGCATCGCCGCGATGAACGCGATCAATATCGACATCGTGAAGTCGGTGTTCATGCCTCTGTTCTTCGGCACGACACTGGCAGCGGCGATCCTTGCGGGGCTCGCCCTTTTCCGTTGGAGCGGGCCCGGATCGATGGCCGTGCTCGCCGGCGGCGTGATCTACGTCATCGGCATGCTTGGGGTGACGCTCATCTTCAACGTGCCTCTCAACGACGCGCTCGCAGCCGTCGATCCGTCGAGCGCGGAAGGTGCGTCCCTATGGGCGCGGTACGTCCAGGACTGGACGTTTTGGAATCACGTTCGACTGATCGCGTCGATCGTGGCGTCCGTGCTCTTCATTATCGGTCTTACGGCGAAATGATGCGGCGCCTCGCCACGCTCAGCTCTCGAACGGCAGTCCGGCGTATTGTTCGGCGAACTCGGCAGCGGCCCGCTTCGACCGTTGGTGATAGTCGAACTCGCTGAGCTTCATCCTGCTCTCGAACGTGTCGTCCTCGGGAAAGACATGGAGGAGCTTGGTCAACCACCAGGAGAAACGCACCGCCCCCCAGACGCGTCTCAGCGCCATGTCGGAATAGCTGTCGAGATAGTGCTCGTCGCCCTTTAGAAAATGCGCTGCAAACGCGCGCTGGAGATAGAAGACGTCGGAGATCGCGAGGTTGAGGCCCTTCGCTCCGGTCGGGGGCACGATATGCGCCGCGTCGCCAGCGAGAAACAGCCGGCCGTATCGCATCGGCTCGGCGACGAAGCTGCGCAGCGGCGCGATCGACTTTTCGATCGACGGCCCGGTCACGATCTTGGCGGCGATGTCGTCCGGAAACCGCCGTTTCAACTCGTCCCAGAACTTGTCGTCCGGCCAGTCCTCGATCCGCGTGTCGAGGCCGCACTGGATGTAGTAGCGGCTCAGCATCGGATTGCGCAGCGAGGCGAGAGCGAAACCCCTTTCGTGACGCGCGTAGATGACTTCCCCGACCGGCGGCGTTTCCGACATGATGCCGAGCCAGCCGAACGGATAGGCGCGCTCGAAGATCTTGAGCACGGTTTTCGGAATGCTCTGCCGCGACACGCCGTGGAACCCGTCGCAGCCTGCGATGAAGTCGCATTCAAGGGTCTCGGCTACGCCGCCCTTGTCGTAAGTCACCTTCGGCGCCGCCGTGGTCAGATCATGGAGCTGGACATTCTCCGCTTCTTCAACAATGCGTGCGCCGTCGCGCTCCCGAAGCCGGAACAGTTCCTCGGTGATCGCGGTCTGTCCGTACGAGACCATTGGCCTGCCGGTGTAGCCCTTGGTGTCAATGAGAAACGGCTCGCGGTCCTGCCAGACGATCCAGCTGCCGTCATGCACGCGGCCTTCATTTTCCATCCTCTCGTCGAGCCCTGACTCTCGGAAAAGCCTGACCGATCCAGGCTCAAGCACGCCGGCGCGAATGCGTTTCAGCACATAGGCTTTCGTTTGCCGCTCGAGCACGACGCTGTCGATTCCATGGCCGTGCAGCAAATGAGAGAGGAGCAGGCCGGCCGGGCCGCCGCCGATGATCGCGACTTGAGTGCGCTCCATGTTCATTCCCTCCGCGCCCATTAAACTCGACGCCGACCGATGCGGCTTGTAGCCGCGCTCGCTGGGCGCGACTAGAGTAGTCGAGCGCTCCGAGCGTCCCTCGGCGGAGCTCGGTCAGACCGCGCCACACGACGGGGAGGCGAACGATGATTCAACTGTATGGCAATCACCGATCTCGAGCGACGCGATGCCTGTGGATGCTCGAAGAGACGGGCCAGCCCTATCAGTTGATCGAGAAAAGCACCCGCGCCGACGATTTGCAGACTGCCGAATACGCTCGACTCAACCCGAATGCGCGCATTCCTACCCTCGTGGATGGCGATGTGACGTTGTGGGAGTCCATGGCCATCAACATCTACCTCGCGCAAAAATACGACGGACCGGTTCATCTCGCCGGGCCGAAAGAGCTGGGCCTCGCCGCGCAATGGAGCTTCTGGGCTGTTTTGGAGATGGAGGCTTTGCTTCTCGGGCTACTGGAGCATCGTGCGGTGTTGCCCGAGTTCGCTCGCGACCCCTCGCAGGCGGAACGCAGCGAATTGTTGCTGCGAAAGCCGCTGGGTGTGCTTAACGACAGATTGACCGGTCGCGAGTATTTGGCTGGCGACAGCTTTACCGTCGCTGACCTCAATGTGGCGAGTATTCTCGCCTGGGGAAGAATGGCCCGGCTCAACCTGTCGGCGTGCTCGGAAGCGGCGCGATGGTTGGACGCGTGCTTGGCGCGGCCCGCCTATCGCCGTGTGCGGGATCAGGCAAAACGCAACTGATCAGGTCGAACCGACAAAACCGTTAGTCTCATTCGGCAATCCGACGGCCTCAAGCGCGCCGGCCTGCCGGCGCGCGACCGCTTCCTCGTCGAAGTCGGCGATCGCGTCCTCGTACATGCGATGAAAGTTGAGCCGCGCGCCAAGGCGCAGGAACGCGCTGCCGAGGCCGATCGTCGCCCGCTCGAGAAACACGAATTCGCGCGGCACTGGCAGGCCTCCGCCCTCGGCCCTCAAGGCCCGCATCACCTGGCCGATCTCGCGTCGCCCGTATTCCGACGGCTTGACGCCGTCGGCGGCGGTGCGCACGCGATCGTCGAGAATGGGTCCGCACATGAATCGCGCCCACATGGTCATCGCCTCGGTCACGCCGGGCGTGAGCCTCGTAAAGCCCCACATCGCGAAGGCGTGCGCGATTCGCGCCTTGTCGTTCGCCTCGAGCGCGCGATAGAGCTCGACCACGCCGTGCACGAACCGCGGCGGAAAAATGCGCACGCAGCCGTAGTCGAACAGATTGACGCCATCGATCCGACGCTCGCCGCCCTCACGCGACGCCGCGACCGTGTAATTGCCGAGATGCGGATCGCCGTGAATGACGCCGTAGCGCAGGAACGGGCGCCACCACGCGTCGAACAGGCCGACGGCGATGGCGTCGCGCGCTTCCTGCGACGCGGTCTCGAAGGCGGTGAGCGGCTCACCGTCGAGCCATTCCATCGAGAGCAATCGCCGCGTCGACAGGCTCTCGTCAACGCGTGGCACGCGGACGAACGGCCGGTCGGCGAGCATCACGCGATAGAGCCGGGCGATCTTGGCCTCGCGCTGGTAGTCGAGCTCTTCGCGCACGCGCTCGCGAATCTCGCGCGCCATCTCGCGGGTGTCGATCGCGGCGCTGGCGCGCCGATGGAGCGAGAACAAAAGGTCGAGATTGGAGAGATCAGTCTCAACCGCAGACGCCATGTCCGGATATTGCAGCTTGCAGGCGAGCCGCTCGCCGCCGAGGCTCACCGCTCGGTGCACCTGACCGAGTGACGCGGCGGCCGCGGGCTTCAAATCGAATTCAGCGAAGCGGTCGCGCCAGTCCGGGCCCAGCTCGGCCTGCATGCGCCGGCGCACGAACGAGGCGCCCATCGGCGGCGCCTGTGACTGGAGCTTCGTCAGCTCTGCGGCAAAATCAGCCGGCACGGCGTCAGGAATGGTGGTCAGCATCTGCGCCACCTTCATCAGCGGGCCCTTCATCGAGCCCAAAGCGGACGCGAGCGCCTTCGCGTCCGTCTCGCGCCCGCCCCCGCGCAGCCGATTGACGCCGACCCGCGCGGCGAACGCGCCGGCGTTGACGCCGAGGCGCGCGTAGCGAGTCGCCCGCGCGCTCAGCCGATTGGCTTCGTTGTCCTGATCCAAACCAAATTTCCCGCAGAGAAGCCCCGCAAGGATGAAATATAGGCGACGCATCGATCAATTTCAGCCGCGAGGACGAAAGTGCGGGCGAAATAGCAATTTTTCCCAAGAGCCGCGCGCGCCGGTCCGCTAAGCCCGATGTCCTTCGACACGAGGCGGGCGACACGGAGGATGAGATGATCTTGCGCTTGTGGCGCGGCTGGACGACGCCGGAGAACGCCGACCGCTACGAGGAGCTCATCGCCTCGATGATCTTCCCTGGCATTCTGGGAAAGACAATCACGGGATTGGAGGGGCTGGAGCTTTTCCGCCGTCCGCTCGAGGCTGAGGTCGAGTTCATGACTTTGATGCGCTTCACCTCATGGGACGCGGTGAAGGCCTTCGCCGGTCCGAACTGGGAAGTCTCGGTCGTGCCGGCGGTCGCCCGCGCGGTGCTTGCCCGCTTCGACGAAAAGGCCACGCACTACGAGCGGCGCGTCACACAAGAAGGAAAGCGCTAACGCCGGCGGTGATAAGTGAGCGCCATTCCGAGACAAGCTGACAGCGGCGCCTTTGGCAGCGGTTCGCGCGCGTCGAGAAGAATCGCCCGGTTCTTCTCATAGGTGAACACGCCGGGAAACCGCTCGCGGAAATCGTCGACGAGCGTTGTGCGGCAGTTGAAGAGCACTGCGCACTCGCGCTCCGAGGACCGAAACCAGCCCAGCCGAATGGTGCTTCCGCTGCGCGTGGCCTCCGTCAGATAGGCGGGCTCGCCCCACTTCAGCGTTTCCGTCAGCGGACCGACGCCTTCAATGTCGGCGGCCGTCTCAAAGATGAGATCCCGCACCTCCAGAAGCCGCCTCCGAACGTGCTTCGGGAAGACGGAGAGAGCACCGGCCACATCTGGCCTGCATCGGAGGCGATCGCCGATCTGTCATGGCGCCTTCAGCGGCAAATGGATGTCGGTCACAAGGTCCGCTGGCGCGACGTGCTGCGGGTTGTTGAGATAGGCTTCGAACATCGGGTCGTCATCGGGCTCGTAACCGGATTGCGGCAGCCATACGCCAAGCAGCCAGCGATAGGCGCCCTTCATGTCCGCATAGGGTCCACGATAGCGCAATCGCGCGTAGAGGCCTCCGCGTAAGACAGTCTCCTCCAGCGGCGGAGCGAGAGGAAGGCCCTCCGCCACCGGGGAGCACGCCCGCGAGCGCAACGCTTCGACCGGCACAAGATCGGGGTCATCGAAGAACACGGCGCGCATCGCCTGATCCGGCGCCATGATTTTCTGCGCGGCGAGCGCCGTGAACAGGCGGCCCATCGCCTGGTCGATCTGCAGATAGGCGCCCTTGTGCGCGACACTGGCGCAGCGCGTCGCGGGCAGCGTCTCGATTACGACGGGAAATCCCGCGTGGTTCTCGGCTTCGGTCGCGGATTTGAACGCCGCATGACTGCCCGTCGCGCGATAGTCGGCCGGAGTCTGGCCATAGGCCTCGCGAAAGGCGCGCGCGAAGGCATCGACGCCGCTGTAGCCGGCGCGCTCGGCAATCGTTCCTGAGGACAGGTCCGAATTCGCGAGACGATCCGCGGCCCTCTGCAGCCTAAGCCGACGAATTGTGGCGCCGATCGTCTCACCGCGCATGGCGACATAGATGCGATGCCAATGATAGGGCGAGAGGCAGGCGATCTCGGCCAGCCCTTCGGGACGCATATCGTCATCGAGATGCGCGTAGATGTGATCGACGACCCGATCGAGCCGCGCCTGATACGATGCTTGTGTCTGCTGCTTCGCCATCGTCTCGAGACCTCAATCCTGTGCCCGAGACGGTCTTCTCACAAGTCAGTCCGACAAATCCTGCGATTTTTACCACCAAGATCCGCGCCGCGGGCGCTAAGCCTCTTTGCTCGTTCCGCTTCGACCAGAAATCATATACCGCGAGGCCTTGCTGAGGGCGGCCGTCGCCCGGAAGCAAGCTCGGTATCGACGGCGCAGAAAGGCGCTCCTGGTGGCGCTCCTCAGCCGTGCGCGGCGTCTGGGCCGCGTCGCCTCGACGAAGACACGGTGCGTTGTCAACTCAGTCTGCGTGAAACTGGCCGCGAGCCCTCACGCCATCGTCTCCAGTTCGTCGATCATGCGCTCGATCACCGAAAGGCCGATCTGTCCAGAAGCCCGGATCCTTCGCGTCGAGGCCGAATGGCGCGAGCAGCTCGGAATAGGACTTCGATCCGCCGGCCGCGAGCATCGAGAGATACCGCTCGGCGAAGCCGTCGCTTGAGCGCTCGTAAACCCCGTACAGCGAATTCACCAGGCAATCGCCGAACGCATAGGCGTAGACGTAGAACGGCGAATGGATGAAATGCCCGATATAGGCCCAATAGGTCTCATAGCCGGGTCTGAGCGCAATCGCGGGGCCGAGGCTTTCGGACTGCGTGTTCATCCAAAACTGGCTGATTTGTTCAGTCGTCAATTCGCCCTTGCGCCGCTCGAGGTGAATGAGGCGCTCGAACTTGTAGAACGCGATCTGGCGCGCCACCGTGTTGAGCATGTCCTCGACCTTCGACGCCAGCATCGCCTTGCGCTCAGTGAGGTCCGTATTCGTGTCCAGCATCGAGCGGAAGGTCAGCATTTCGCCGAACACCGAGGCCGTTTCGGCGAGCGTGAGCGGCGTCGGCGCCATGAGCGGACCGTTGACGCCGGCGAGCACCTGATGAACGCCGTGGCCGAGTTCGTGCGCGAGCGTCGTCACGTCGCGCGCCTTGCCGAGGAAATTGACCAGAATGTAGGGATGAGCGGACGGCGTTGTCGGATGCGCGAACGCGCCTGGGGCCTTGCCAGGCCTCACCGGCGCATCGATCCAGCCTTCATCGAAGAAACGCCGGGCGATATCGCCCATGCGCGGCGAAAACGCGCTATAGGCGCCAAGCACCATGTCGCGCGCGGTCTCCCACTTGTAGACGCGCCGCGGCGCGTTCGGCAGCGGCGCGTTGCGATCCCAATGATCGAGCTGCGCCTTGCCGAACCATCGCGCCTTCAGCGCATAATAGCGATGCGGTCAGGCGCGGATAGCCGTCTGTGACTGCCGTGACGAGCGCCTCGACAACCTCGGGCTCAACGCGATTGGCGAGGTGACGAGAGTCGGCGACGTCCGCAAACTTGCGCCAGCGGTCGGAGGTCTCCTTGTCCTTGGCCAGCGTGTTGGTGATGAGCGTAAAGAGACGCAGGTTGGCGCCGAGCGTGGCGGCGAGCGCGTTGGCCGCCGTCTCCCTGATCTTCGCGTCCGGATCCATGAGCTTGCCGAGCAGCGGCTCAAGCGTCAGGCTCTCGCCTTCGAAATCGAACCGCAGCGCCGCCATCGTGTCGTCGAACAGGCGGTTCCATGCGGCGGCGGCGCTGACCGACTTGTCGAGGAACAATCGCTCGAGGTCATCGGCAAGCTGGTGCGGCTTCTCCTTGCGGATGTCCTCGAGCCAAGGGCGATAATGGCCAAGCGCCGGCGTCGCCATCGCGCCGTTCAACTTCGAATCGTCGAGGCGATTGAGCTCGAGCTCGAAAAACAGGACGTCGCCGGCGAGCGCAGTCACGCGCTCCTGGGCGTCGCCATAAAACTTCGCGATCGCGGGATTGCTGGTGTCGGAGGCGTAGAGCAGGGACGCATAGGCCATGATGCGGCCAGTCAAGTCTTGCAGCGACTCGTAAGCCTTGACCGCTGCGGCCAGCGTCTCGCCCGCATCCGGCTTGGCCGCAATCTCCGCGATCTTGCCGCGATAAGTTTCCGCGAAGAGCTTTGCGTCCCGTTCCGCGCGCTCGAGATCGGTGGCGAAGCTGGCTGAATCCATGCCCTCGTACAAATCCTGAAGGCGCCATTCCGGCAGCGCGCCAAGGTCCGGCGGGGCAGGGGACGTCGACAACGCGGCTTCGGGGGAATGGAACTTCGAGCTCATTAACCAAGCCTTTTTGTTAGCCTGCTGCTAACGCTTCACGCGGGTTTGACGACCACAAGGCGGTGCTTTTGCCGAGACGCTGGGTCGGAACGGGACGTCATTAACATCGCATTTACCGTGATGCCACAATGTGGTGCATGCGCGGCTCAAAGGCCGCCACGGGGGACGATGACCGCTCTCATACTCATTGTTGACGACGATCCTATTCAGCGGCGCTTGCTCGAGGCTATGGCCAGGCGATTTGGCTACAACGCCGAGACTGTGGAATTGGGCGAAGCCGCGCTCACGCGTCTCGAGGCGAGCGATCGGCCGCCGATCAACCTCCTGATCCTCGACCTCGTCATGCCCGACCTCGACGGCATGGGCGTGCTGGCGCGGATGCGCCAGCGCGATATCGCAATCCCCGCGATCGTCCAGACGGCGCATGGCTCAATCGAGGCCGTCATCTCCGCCATGCGCGCGGGCGCGACGGACTTCGTCGTCAAGCCGGTCGGCGCCGAGCGTCTGCAGGTGTCGATCAAAAACGCGCTGCGCGTCGACGCGCTCGAGGACGAACTCAGGCGGGCCACGCGACGCAACGCCGGCGAACTCAGTTTCCGCGACATCGTCACCCGTGCGGAATTGATGGCGCGCACCGTCCGCCTCGCCGAGCGCGCCGCCAAGTCGAACATACCCGTCCTGATCGAAGGCGAATCCGGCGTCGGCAAGGAATTGATGGCGCGCGCGATCCAGGGCGCCTCCGACCGACGCGGCAAGCCGTTCATCATCGTCAATTGCGCCGCGCTGCCCGCGACGCTCGTCGAATCCATCCTCTTCGGGCATGAGAAGGGCTCCTTCACGGGGGCCACCGACAAGCATGCCGGCAAGTTCGTGGAGGCCAACGGCGGGACGCTGTTCCTGGACGAGATCGGCGAACTGCCGCCTGAAACTCAAGTCAAGCTGTTGCGCGCGCTGCAGGAGGGCGAGATCGATCCGGTCGGCTCGCGGCGCCCGGTCAAGGTCGACTTCCGCCTCGTGTCGGCGACCAACAAGAACCTGATCGAGCTCGTCAAGGCCGGCCGTTTCCGCGAGGATCTTTTCTATCGCCTGAACGTGTTCCCGATCTCCATTCCGCCGTTGCGCGCCCGGCTCTGCGACGTGCAGGATCTCGCCGTGCGCTTTCTCGCCCGCTTCTGCGTCGAAGAGGGCAAGCGCATTCGCGGCATCGCCAATGACGCGCTGGCGCTGCTCACCACTTATGATTGGCCGGGAAACGTCCGTCAGCTCGAGAACGCCATGTTTCGAGCCGTCGTGTTGGCCGATGGCGATGAACTGACGACGGCGGAGTTTCCGCAGATCGCCGCGCAAGTCGAGGGCTACGACGTGCGCATTCCGCCGGCCCCGCCGCCGATCGCTGCCGATCCGGCGGCTTCCATCGGTTTCCGGCAGGTTGCTCACGACCACCGCGATCCGCATTCGCTGAGAATGATCAGCGACAGCGGCGACGTGCGCACGCTGGAGGAGATCGAAACCGAGGTCATTCGTTTTGCGCTCTCCCATTATCGCGGGCAGATGTCGCAAATGGCGCGCAAGCTCGGCATCGGGCGCTCCACGCTCTACCGCAAGATGAAAGACATCGGGATCGCCGATGATGACATGGTCGGCGACGCTGCGGCATAATGCAGGCGAAGCGGCGGCGGATTGTCGGAGCGAGAGGATGAGCGCGTTTCGAGGCGTCCGCGAGCGAGTGCGCACGGTTCTGCTGTCAGGCTTGAGCGCTGTCGCGATCGCTTGCGCGGCAAGCTTCGCCTTTGCCGATCCTTTGCCGCCGCTGGAGCCCTTCCCCGAGCGCCGAGACGCGGACCTCAGCTCCTTTTGCTTCTGAGATTACGAGGGGATCGTTCGGCCGCGTCTCCTCCCCCCTTGTGGGGGAGGATCAAGGAGGGGGGTCGCGCTATCCTTCGCAACAAGCGAGCGGCGACGCCTGCGACAATGGTCAGCGCGACCCCCCACCCCCGCCCGCCCCCACAAGAGGGGGCGGGTGCGCTAACGCCGTCGGTTCCGTTGAAATGCAATTCGCGCTGGCGCCCGAGGCCCCGCTGAACTTCGGCGATATTGCCGAAGCCAGCCCATTGCTTGCCGTATTCGACACCGCGGCGATCCAGAACCGCGGCTCCGGCCCTTCATCTCTGGATCGCTTCGCTTTCGCTCGCGATGACGGCGGTCGCTCGACCGAAACCCCGAAGGCGCTGGAGCCAGCCGCGCCGGACATCCCGCCGGCGGTCGTCTACGACCCGACCGTCGGGCCTTCGCTCTCGCCGATCCAAAGCGCCCTCCAGGCGGCGCTATGGCGACTCGTCGCGCGTGACGATCGCCGCAATCCTCTCGGCTCAGGCGACTGGCGCGCCGCCCGCGGCGCCATCGCGGCCTTTTACGCCAAGCGCGCCTACACGCCGATGTGGGTCAGCGAAACCGGTCTGACTGATGTCGGGCGACCGGCGCTCGGGCAGCTCAAGCGCGCCAGCGACGACGGCCTCAATCTGTCCGCTTTCGCTCTACCCCACGATCTGGGGTCCGGCCTTGATCCGGACGTGATCGCCGAAGCCGAAACGACCATGGCTTCGGCGGTGGTCGTCTATGCCGAGCAGGCGAGCGGGTCGCGCGTGCCGCCGTCGCATGTCTCGCCGCTCATTTTCGCGACGCCCAGCATCGTCGACCCCGGCATTGCCCTGGCTGAAACCGCCGCGGCGGCGGATCCAGCCCGGCGGCTTGCCGACTTCAACCCGCCGCAGAAGGGCTACCGCGCGCTGCGTGACGAACTCAAGCGCCTCGAGAATCCAGGCGTCGCCGAACGACGGTTCCGTGTTCTCAGCGCCGACCTCGATCCCGACCCGCTGCTTGGTCTTCAGGAAGAGGGGGCTTCGCAGCGAACGAAACGGGCCCTCAACGCTCACATTCATAAAGCCTCAGTCAGCGCGACATCCGCAGGCGCCACTGCGCGCCAGCGGGCGGCGATCCTTGCCAACATGGAGATGTGGCGTTGGGAGCCGCGCGACATGGGCGAACGGCGGATCGAGGTCAATCTCGCCGATTTCTCGGTCGCGGTGCTGGAGGGCGACCGGGTCATTCATCAGGCCCGCGTGGTCGTTGGCAAGCCGGACACGCCGACGCCGATCTTCTCCGACGTCATGCGCTACGTTCTGATCAACCCGTCGTGGCAGGTGCCCGATTCGATCATCAAGAAGGAAATGGCGTCGAAGCTCGGCGCTTTGAGCCGGCGCGGCTACGAGGTGAAGACCGTCGGCGGCCGACTGACCGTCCGGCAATTGCCCGGCGACGACAATGCGCTTGGACGGTTCGCCTTCATGTTTCCGAACGACCACGCGATCTACCTGCACGACACGCCGTCGAAGGATCTGTTCGACGAGGAAACTCGCGCCTTCAGCCACGGCTGCATCCGAGTCGAGGATCCGCAGAGCCTTGCCGTGCTTGTTCTTGGCGGCGAATCAACCGGCTGGACGGATGAGCGAATCGAGGCTGCCATCGGCGGAAAAGAGCGAACAGTGTTCCTGGCCCGCCCTCTGCCTATTCACATCGAGTACTTCACTGATTTCGTTGACGAATTCGGAGAAATAAAGGAGCGGCCGGACGTCTACGGACTGATTCGCAAGGTCGAAGTCATACTCGCCCGAGCTAGTCAAGATTGAAAGGGAGGCCAGATCGGTCTATACGCGAAATAGATCGCTTTTTGCCTTAACTGTGACGCGAGCGTCACAATGCGAACAAGGAGCGCCCGGGACGGCGCTCAGGAGGTCGCGGTAGGTCGGCGGGAGAGGCCGGCAAAAGCGTTAAGAGTGGGACATCGATAGGCACAGTCTGCCGGCATCGCCGCCGGTCGTGACGTGTTGGGGAAGGATGGGTTATTGGCGGGTTTTAACCTGAGCAAGTGCGTCGGCCGCGGCGGAGCGGCAGCGCAACTCGCGGTGGCGGCGGCCTTTACGCTCGCCTGGCTTGTTCCGAACTCGACAGAGTCGGCAGTCGCCAACGGCGACACGCGGACGATCACGCTCTCGAACCAGCACACCAATGAATCCGGCTCGTTCACCTTCATGGTCAATGGCGTCTACGACTCAGGCACGCTCGACAAACTGAACTATTTCTGCCGGGATTGGCGGCTGAACGAGCCGACCAAGATGGACCCGCATCTCTTTGACATCATTTGGGAAGTCTATCGCGAATCCGGGTCGTCGCAGCCGATCGACGTTCTCTCCGCATACCGGTCGCCACAAACCAACGCCATGTTGCGCCGGCGATCGCGACAGGTGGCCGAGCATTCGCAGCATATGCAGGGCAAGGCGATCGACGCGCATTTCCTTGACGTAAGCACTGGGCGCATTCGCGACATCGCCATGCGCGCGCAGGCTGGCGGCGTCGGCTTCTACCCGACGGGAAACACCCCTTGGGTGCATATCGACAGCGGGTCGGTCCGATATTGGCCGAAGATGAGCCGCGACGCGCTGACCCGGCTGTTTCCGGACGGCAAGACGGTGTTCATTCCCGCCGATGGGCAGCCGATGTCGCGCTATGAAGAGGCGCGCGCCGAAATCGAAGCGCGCGGCGGTAATATTCAGGTGGCCCGTGGCGGCGGAATTGGCGGGATCTTCTCCTGGCTGTTTGGCGGCGGCGGCGCGGACGACGCCGAGGAGTTCGGGCGGGCAGGAAGCGACGACCGCTACCGCCAGCGTCGCCGGAGCGCGAGGCGGCCGCAACGGCGGCGGCTATCAGGCGCCCGAGCCGCAGGTTGAGGTCGCCGATGTCGGGCCCGAGGCGGTCGCCAAGGCCAAGCGCCACTTGCCGACCGGTCAGACCTACGCCAGCGCGCCGGAGCCGGCGCCCGCTGCCGAGCCGCAGGCTGAGGTCGCCGATGTCGGACCGCAAGCGGTCGCCAAGGCCAAGCGGAATTTGCCGACCGGGCAAGCTTACGCCAGCGCCCCGGAGTCAACGCCGGCGCCCGTGCCGCCAGTCAAGCCACAGGCGGTCGCGGAGCTGGAGCAGCCCAACGTGGCCAGCGACGCTTCGCCTGAAGAGCCGCGCAGCGCCGGGCCGAAGTTCGTCGCGCCGCTACCGCCGCGGAAGCCGGCCGATCTTGCGGCGCTCGCATTCGCCGAGCGCGCCCATGCCTCCCACGCGTCCGGCGGATCTCATCCTCGCTTCGAAGACTGACCAAGCCGGCAGCGCCTTTATCCCGCTGTCGAACAAGGCGTTCGGCCCGGCAGTCCCGCGCGGATCGCTGCCGACGGTCATTACGTCCGGTGTCGACCGCGCGCCGACCGGCGCGCTTGCGCTGGCTGACGTCCCTTGGGCGCCGAAATATGGTGACGACGCGCTTCTCGCGCGCGCTGCCGAGCTCACGGCGCCTCTGCCGCCAATGCCGATCGCCAATGTCGGGGTGGTCACAGTCGCGTCGAACGCCACGACGGCTTCGGCCGACAGCACAGCCGTCCAGCCGCAGCAGCACGGATGGGTCGCTCGGACGGCGGCGGTCGCGGCCGAAGACATCGCCCAATTGTTCGGCGGCGTCTTCAAGACCGCCGCGCCGGCTCACGCCAGCCCCGACGATCTGCGGGCTTCGCAGCAATAGGCTAAGCCGCGCTCAGCCGACGTAACGACCGCGAGGGTCGAAACTCAACCGATTTCGGCACTTTGCAGCCGTCGAGGTGAACGCGTCCTGCGGCCGTTGCAACACCTCGTTCGCAACACACAGCGGCGGTCTGCCTTGCAAAAGGAGCCCAGCGGCTGCAATCTCGCCCCGTTGGGCTTCCATCCGCAGGTGTCGGCTATCTCGGACGGGTTCCTAGACAGCCGACAAATTCGGGCGAATGTGCCGACAAAAGCTCTTGTCATGAGGATGCTCATTAAAAAATTGGAGGGACTCAATGCCGACCCGCGGCCTCACCAGCGGCGAATTGCAGATCCTGGATTTTGTGTTTTATGACACTATTGATTTTGAGCGGCACGAAATCACAACTAACGATAAGAATATCGGCGGCGCAGACAATAGCGTCACTTATAGTGACACGCCTCATTATTCTCATCAGATATGGTGTGCAGATTTTAGCGATCCCAATGCGAACACGTGGGTCTTTGTTCACGAATTCGGGCACGTTTGGCAGTATTATTACGGCGTTAAACCAATCAACGGTTGGATCTACGGCGCAATCAAATATGGTCATGATTATGCAGAGAAGATGTATCCGTACGACCTTACTCAGTATAAACGATTTAAAAGTTATAATATCGAGCAGCAAGCATCGATTGTCGCCGATTATTGGGCGGTGAGCTTTTCAAGGCCGGCACGTCATTGCCTGAAGCCGAAGTCACCGACAGATTTAGACTATACGTACTTGATGATGCAGGTTCAAAACGCCGAAAAGCCTCCCTACGCTTTGAAGTCAATCGCGGCGTCACTCTCATAGAGTTATGGAGCGCCGCGAGCGCGTCCACTCGCTCTTATGGCGTCGCTGAGTTGCGGACTCTGTCGCTCTCGCAGTCGCCACGGCAGGCAGACCAGCACCGCGCCGTAAGCGCGGTCGCTAACCGCGCCGGCCTACAACGGCGCCGTCGAACCAAAATGCAATCTGCTTTAACGCCCTGTTTTGGCCGCGCGGTCGCTTTCGCCCGCGCGGCCAGACTTAACGTGAGCAGGCCGCGCTCCAGTGAACCGCGATGGGAAACGCAACCCCAGGCGGGACGAGGATAAGCCCTCAGCGAAGACGCGGCCCGTTCCAGGGTCCCGTCCTACTTGGCGCCCCAGATCTTCTTGTATTGGTCGCGGTACCCGTTATCCGGATCGAAGACATTCTTCGGGCCGCCGTCAAAGGCGATATTCGCCGCGGTCACGAGATGGACGCCCGGCACGAAGCCGGACCATTTCTCGTGGGCGAAGGCTCGGTTGAGTTCGTCGGCGAGCTGCCAGCCCTGCATGTTGAGCGGCTCCGGCACGGTCGCGCTCTGATAGTCCTTGTCGCGGATGCGCTGATAGGCCGATTCCGAGCCGTCGCCCGCCGAAATGTTCTGCGGGTCTCCGTCGCCCTTCAATCCTGCGACCTGGAGCGAGGGTCCCATCGAATCGTAATAGAGGTCGTTGATCGCCAGCGAATGGGTCCATTTGGGCCCGAGCTGCTGCAGAAGCGTCGTCGTCAGCTGCGGCACGCGGTTCGCCGTGTCGGCGAGCGGCGTGTCCTCGAAGGCCAGCACCTTGCAGCCCTCGCACTTCTTGATCCAGGACTCCATGGCTCGACCCTTGGCGATGGCGATGGCGTAAGCCGAATCGGCGAAGACCACGACGCCCGCCTTGCCGTTCGAGTCTGCGATCGCCTTCATCGCCGCGACCTTCGCCACCTCCATCGCGTCAGTCGTGACATTGGCGAACACAGAGGCGTCCTCCATCGGGCCGGGCTTGGGGCCGGCGTGCCAGCCGACGATCACGATTCCCTGCTTGGCCGCCTCGTCGAGGCCGGCCTTCTGCTGGACGGCGTCGCTGCCGCCGACCACGATGGCGTCCGGCTTCAGCGCCACCGCTTGGCTCAAGCCCGAAGCCTGCCCCGAGACCGTGCCCTGGCCGTCGATCTCGCGATAGGTCCATCCGAGGACGTCGGCGGCCTCCTTGAGGCCATGGGCGACGCCCAGAATGCCGCCGTTGCGCATGTCGCCGGCGACATAGACGACCGTCTTCTTCGCAACCGCCTTGGGACCGCTCGTGGGTCCGTCCCATTTGTCCGCGCGCGCGGTCGCTTTTTCGACCACGGCCTTCGCCTCGTCGACAAGCGCGTCGGCCCTCGCCGAGCTCGCGACGGCGGCCAGGGCCAAGCCGACGGCCGTCGTCATCAAAATCACTCTGCCAATCATGGATCGTCCTCCCGGTTGCGGCGGCCGCCTTATGCGGCCGCTTTTCTGTTGATCTGAGCCTCGGCTGCGCTGCGGCGACGCTGGGCGTAGCCAGCGATGCCGATCGAGATGAGGAGCGTTACGCTGTTGAACATCGGCTCGACCCAGAATGAGCCGCCGAATTGCTGAATGCCCGCGATGCCGACCGCGAGGATCGCGACGCCGACCATCGTGCCCCAGACGTTGACGCGGCCGGGCTTGATCGTCGTCGAGCCCAAAAAGGCGCCGACAAGTGCTGGCAAAAGATATTCCAGGCCGACGCTCGCCTGGCCGATCCGCAGCTTCGAGGCCAGCAGGACGCCGGCGGCGGCCGTCAGAAGTCCCGATGCGACGAAGGCGGCGATCGTGTAGCGGCGGACGGGAATGCCGTTCAGCGCGGCAGCCCTCGGATTGGCGCCGATGGCGTACAGATAGCGGCCGACCGGCAGATATTCGAGGACGAACCACAGGAAGAATGCGAAGGCCAGAACATAGAAGCCGGTGATCGGCAGGCCGAACAGCATCGTGCCGTTCAAGGCAAGGAACCCCTTTGGCAGCGCGCCGAGCACCTGGCGCCCGCCCGTGTGCCAGAGCGCGATCGCGTAGAGCGCGGTGCCGGTGCCGAGCGTCGCGATGAAGGAATCGATGAAGGCGACCTCGACCAGAATTCCATTGATCAAGCCAACCAGGGCGCCGAGAAGAAGGACGACGGCGACTGCGAGCGGCCAGGGCAGGCCGTACACGGTCTGCAGGCTGATCGCCAGAATGTGCCAGAGCACGATGCCGTAGCCGACCGTGAGGTCGATCTTGCCCGACACCATCGGGATCATCGCGGCGAGCGACAAAAGCGCGATGATCGCCTTGTCGGCGATGATCGAGCGCAGGTTGAGCACGGTCGGGAACGTGTCCGGCAGGATGATGGAGAAGAGCGCGATGAGAAGCAGCGCGAGAATCGGCAAGCCGTAGACCGGCAGGAGCCGCGTCAGCCGCGCGCCCAAGGAGGCCTGCTTCAAATCGGCAGCGGTCGGCTCCAGAGCGTCGGAGCGGATCGAATTCGTCGCCATTCGCTTGCCTCCTTAGCTCTTGTCTTACGCGGCTTCGGACGCGGAGGCGGCGGCGATCACCGACTCGGTCGAGAGTTCTGCACCCCTAAGTTCGGCGATGATGCGGCCGCGGTTGAAGACGAGCGCGCGATGGCAGATGTGACCAACCTCCTCGAAGTCGGTCGACACCACGGCGACCGCGAGTTTCGCCTCGAGCGCGCGCTCGATGAGCCGGTAGATCTCCGCTTTCGCGCCGACGTCGACTCCGGCCGTCGGGTCTTCGGCGACGAGGAGCCGGCGTCCCGTCGCGAGCCAGCGGCCGACGACGACCTTCTGCTGATTGCCGCCCGAGAGGCCCTCGATCGGCAGTTCCGGCGCATTCGGGCGAAGGCCGACCGTGGCGCCGAGCGCTATCGCTTTTCGGGCCTCGGCGCCCCGGCCCAGAAAGGACAGGAGCCCGCGGCCCGAGGCGCTGGGATTGAGGTAGGCGTTCTCCCGCACGGCGAGCGCGGAGGCAATGGATTCTTCCGCTCGGTCGCGCGCGAGCAGACCGACGCCCGCGCGCACGGCGGCGCGTGGCGAGGACAAGTCCGGCGCCTCGCCGTCGATCAGAATGGACCCGTCATGGGGCATGGCGCCGAAGAGGGCGCGGCCGATTTCTTCCTGGCCCGCGCCCCTCAGGCCGACCAGTCCGAGCAGCTCGCCCTCGCGAATGTCGAAGTCGACCGGGCCCGCTCCCGGCGTCTTGAGGCCGCGCACGACGACCCGGGCCGGCCCTGGCGCGCTGTCGCTCTTGTGGAAGAGCTCGAAGGTCGAACGGCCGACGATGAGGCCAATGAGCTCGTCGGGATTGGTGTCGCGCACAGGCTTCTCGCCGACGAGGCGCCCGTCGCGCATCACCACGACCCGGTCAGCGATGCGAAAGATCTCGTCGAGGCGATGCGAGACGTAGATCATGCCGACGCCCCGGCTCCTCAGTCCGCGCACGGCCTCGAACAGACGCTCGACCTCGTCGGCCGGCAGGCTCGCGGTCGGCTCGTCCAGCACGAGGAAATCGCAATTGACGACCAGCGCGCGAGCGATCGCGACGAGCGACTTTTCGGTCCGGCTCAGGCTTCGCACTCGTCGGCTCGGGTCGATCCTGCCGCCGATCAAGGCAAGCGCCTCTTCGGCGCGGCGTTCGGCGCTCGACCAATCGATCGGCGCAAAGGGCATGCGTGAGCCGCGGCGCGGAAACCCTTGAGCGAGCGCCATGTTTTCGGCGACCGTCATCCACTCGATGAGGCCCAGGTCCTGGTGAACAAAGGCGACGCTCTGGCGCGCGTCGGCGCGGTGACGATAGGGCTCGCCGTCGATCGACACGGCGCCGGTGTCAGCGGCGACAATGCCGCCGAGAACCTTGATCAGGGTGGATTTGCCAGCGCCGTTCTCGCCGAGAAGCGCGACGACCTCGCCGCGATTGACGTCGAAGCTCACGCCCTTGAGCGCTTGCGTGCCCCCGAACGACTTGGCGACATTCTCGAAACGCAGGATGCCGCCTTGCGCCAAGTCGCGTTCCTCCCTCGTCCGCGAACCGTAGGTCTTCGCTGTTCTCATGGTCAAGCTATGGAGCTGGGGAGAGCGCCGCCACGCGGGCGGCGGGCGGGGCAAAGCATCGTACGAACCCAACCGCACGCCGGCGCAACCTTCCCGCCAACGCCCAGGGATAGGCTGGCCACGCCGCGATCAGGACTGTCAAAGGATGGGTAGTTCTCCCCATTGCCGACTTGGCTTGGCGGCTCCATCGTGTGGTGTGGCGTAACGCTCTGGCGCGAAGGGGGGTGTTTCCGCGGCGCTGCTGCGTCGCCCAGCATGAAAGGGAGTTGCCATGACTCTTGGCGCTCTTCGAGTTTCGGCTATCGCGCTCAGCGCGGCCGCTTTTGTCCTCTCGTCCCCGCTTTCTGCCGCAGACGCGGCGACCGTCGCTCACCACTATCGGCACGCCGCTCACCCGCGGGTCTCACACGGCTTGCACGGGCATGGCTTGCACGGGTATGTCGCACATGGCCACGCAGGCCACCGCCACTACGTTTGGCGAAACGGACATCGCTACGTTTACGGCTATGGTTATAATCCCGGCGCGGCCGTCGCGGCCGGAGTGATCGCCGGCGCCGCGGCCGGCTATCCGTACTGCGGCGATTACGACTATGGGTCGAATTACGGCTCCTGCGACGACTATAGTTACGGCTACCCCTATCCGTATTACGACTATGGCTACGGGTGGGGCGGTCCGGTCTTCGTCGGAGGCGGTCGCTTCCACCACCATGGCTTCCACCGGGGCTTTGCTTTCCACGGGAACGGGGCTCATTTCGCCGGCAGAAACGTCGGCCACGTGGGCGGCTTCGGCGCCGGCCAGTTCGGTGGCGGTCATTTCGCCGGCGGAAACGTCGGCCACGTGGGCGGCTTCGGCGGCGGCCAGTTCGGCGGCGGTCATTTCGCCGGCGGAAACGTCGGCCACGTGGGCGGCTTCGGCGCCGGCCAGTTCGGTGGCGGTCATTTCGCCGGCGGAAACGTCGGCCACGTGGGCGGCTTCGGCGGCGGCCAGTTCGGCGGCGGTCATTTCGTCGGCGGAAACGTCGGCCACGTGGGCGGCTTCGGCGCCGGCCAGTTCGGCGGCGGTCATTTCGCCGGCGGAAACGTCGGCCACGTGGGCGGCTTCGGCGCCGGCCAGTTCGGTGGCGGTCATTTCGCCGGCGGAAACGTCGGCCACGTGGGCGGCTTCGGCGGCGGCCAGTTCGGCGGCGGTCATTTCGCCGGCGCAAACTTCGGCCACGCGGTGGCTTCGGCGGCGGCTTTGGCGGCGGCCGTGTGGGCGGCTTTGGCGGCGGGCATATGGGCGGTTTTGGCGGCGGCCACTTCGGCGGCGGCGGGCATTTCCGTTAACAGACCGTTCGCCTTAATGGTTCGCCTTCAGGCGGCCATCGGCCGCCCGGTTTCGTTTGGAGAAACAACTTCAGGTCGAATTTACTGGCGGGCCATGGCGATGCGGATGGCGTCCTCCGGCGAGACGAGGTGGTCCGAGTTCTCAGCGGCCTCGGCAATGGCGAGCTGGACGCCCTTGACGCGGCCGTTGAACGCGTTGCCGCGCGACCCGTAATCCGGCGAAACAGGGGCGCCCGTGTCCTCGCCGACGTCGCAGCCGTCGTCGGCGGAGAAGACCATCGCCTGCGTCATCGGTATGGCGCCCTCGCCGACCTTCTTGCCGTCGACAAAGAGCGTCGCTTGACCGCCCTTGCCGAGGCCCCCGCCAGCATAGGCGAATTCCATGCGAACCTGATGGTCGCCGGAGGGCAGGGGGTCCGCTGACTCGACGTAAGTAGTGGTTCACTCCGGCGACGTTGTAGCAATACTTGAGCTTGCCGCCCTTGGCGTACAGGCTCCAGCCGCCGATGTTCGCGCCCTGAGCGATGATGACGCCTTCGGCTCCCGACGTCGGCACCTCGATTTGCGCCGTGACGGAGTGAGACTTGTTCTTGATGTTCAGGACGCAATTCTCGGACAGTCGTCCCATCCCGCCGAACAGGAGTTGCGTATTTCCCTTGATCAGCACCGGCCGGCCGGCGGTGTCCGGGTTTATCTTTTCGGCGAACCGATCGTCGATCGGCAGCACGTTGTAGCGCGTCGCCTCGATCAGCCATAGGCGCTGGAGTTCACGCAGCTTCTCCGGCATCTGTTTGGAGAGATCGTTCGCCTGGCTCCAGTCCTTGTTGGTGTCGTAAAGCTCCCAGACATCGTCGTCGAGCGGCACGGTCTTTCGCCCAACGAGCACCCAGGGCGTCCCGTGCTTTGTCACCGCCGTCCAGCCCTTGTGGTAGATGCCGCGGTTGCCGAACATCTCGAAATATTGCGTCTCGTGCTGCTCGGCGGCCTTCGCGTCGTTGAACGAGTACAGCATGCTGACGCCCTCGATCGGGCGCTGGTGGATGCCGTTGACCGAGACCGGTTCGGGTAGACCCGCGGCCTCGAGGATTGTGGGCGCCACGTCGATCAGATGGTGGAACTGCGAACGGATTTCGCCCTTCGCCTGAATGCCCTTCGGCCAGGACACGATCGTGCCGTTGCGCGTCCCGCCCCAGTGTGAAGCGACCTGCTTCGTCCATTGGTAGGGCGTGTTCATCGCGTGCGCCCAACCGACCGCATAATGGTTGTACGAATCCGGACCGCCGAGCTTGTCCAGGCGCTCCGTCAGGAATTCGGGGGTCTCAAGCGCGGCGAGGCCATTGAAGTTGGCCATTTCGTTATAGGCGCCATTGATCGTGCCTTCGGCCGAGGCGCCGTTGTCGCCGATGATATAATAAACGAGCGTGTCGTCGGAGATGTCGAGCTTCTTCAAGCCCTCGAGCAAGCGTCCGACATGGTGGTCGGTGTATTCCATGAACCCTGCATACACTTCCATTTGTCGGCGCAGGACCGGTTTGAGCGCCTCGGGCATTTCGTCCCAACTGGGGATTTCCGCATGGCGGGCGGTGAGTTGCGCATCCTGTGGAATGACGCCGAGCGCCTTCTGCCGCGCAAACGTTTCCTCGCGCAGCTTGTCCCAGCCCTGATCGAATTTGCCTTTGTATTTGTCGGCCCAGTCCTTGGGCACATGGTGCGGAGCATGCGTCGCGCCCGGCGCGAAATAGACGAAGAACGGTTTGTCCGGGGCGAGCGCCTTCTGCTGCGACACCCAGGCCATGGCCTTGTCGGTCATGTCCTCCATGAAGTGGTAGCCCTCTTCGGGCGTTTTCTTGGGCTCAACCGGCGTCGTGCCCTCGTACAGGGTCGGGTACCACTGGTTCGCCTCGCCGCCGAGGAAACCATAGAAATATTCGAAACCGCCGCCGCCGGTCGGCCAGGCGTCGAAGGGCCCAACCGGGCTCGTCTCCCAAACCGGCACCTCGTGGCATTTGCCGAACTGCGCCGTCGAGTAGCCGTTGAGCTTTAGCGTCCGCGCAAGCGGCGAAATCGTGTTGGGCAGGACGGAATTGTATCCGGGCGCCCCGGTGGCGATTTCCGTGATCCCGCCCATGCCGGCCGAATGGTGATTGCGCCCGGTCAACAGGGCCTGGCGGCTCGGCGAGCAAAGGGCGGTGGTGTGAAAGCGATTGTATTTCAGACCGCCTGCCGCCAGTTTCTCCGCGCTCGGCGTCTGGCAAGGGCCCCCAAACGCGCTCGCCGAGCCGAATCCGGCGTCGTCAATCAGGATGATCAGGATATTCGGCGCGCCCTTCGGCGGACGCAGTTGCTCAATGGGTGGGAATTTGCTGTCCGGATCTTTCGCATCGTAAGCCATGAAGCCGGTTCGCTCGGGCGTGGCGATGGGCAGATGCGAGCGATGTTTCTTGTCTTCCAGGCCCATGGGTCAAAACCTTCGCGTGATCGAAACCGACCATTGCCGGTAATGCGGCGCTCCCGCAAGCATGTCATAGGTTGAAGCGAATACGGGGATGAACTCGTCGCCCAGCGCACGCGTGTGCGGATCGCTGGCTGGACGCAGACGCTTAGGAGAGACCATCGTGGCAACGGAGACCCCTGCGAAAGCGACACTGCAGCAGCGCGCCACTGACGAGTTCAAGGAACTCTTGATCCTGACCGTCTACCTCTACATTACGCTTGGCGCGGTGATTGCGGTGAAGACCGCGGTGCTGCACACCGCGGGCGTCGAATTCGCACCTTGGGGCGTTGCCATCGTCAAGGCCCTGGTGCTGGCGAAGTTCATATTGATTGGCCACGCCATGAAGATCGGCGAGGGCCACACCGGTCCTCTGATCTGGCCGACGTTGCACAAGGCGTTCGGCTTCCTGCTGCTGCTGGTGATCCTGACCATAGTCGAGGAGGCTCTCGTTGGACTGTTCCACCACCGGTCGATTGCCGACTCGCTCGGCGATCTCGTTGGCGCGCGGCTAGAGGAAACGCTCGCCGGCTACCTGATCATGCTGCTGGTGCTCATTCCGTATTTCGCTTTTCAGGTGCTCGACGAGGCGCTCGGGAAAGGCAGGTTGGCGCGGATGTTCTTTGTCGAGCGCGAGTCGATGACGCCGAGGTAAGCGGCTTCCCCTTTTGCAGAATTCTTGAATTTCGCAGTACCGCAGCCTTCATCCGCGAATTCGCCGCGGCCGCTTATCGGTGGCGACCAGCCGATCTTAAAGGCCGGCTCCAGGTTCGGAGCGACCTAAATCAAGCCGAGCCGACGAGTCTACGAACCCCCAACGACGCTGCATTTCGCGGTCGATAGCTGCTCAGTGAGGGTGGCTGTGCACTGAATCTGGGACATTTGAGGTGATAATGCGATTGTATTAAGCGCCGGCGAACCGCGATCTCTCCGTCCCCCTTTGCGGTGCTCTCGCCAAGTTGATTTGAGACGAGTGGCCGCCATTCGCTATATGACGATTCTGCGACAGAGCGGGGCGTCACGTGAACGTGTCTTTGACTGAAGCGATCGAAATCCACGCCAAGGCCCTCAAACATCGATTCGGCAAGCGAGCCGCGCTGCTGGCGGAGGAGAAGGCGGATCATTGCGCCGCGGAGGGCGATGATGAGGGCTACGCTGTGTGGCGACGAGTCGCGTCCGTCACTGAAAATCTTCCATAAGCTCAGTAGCTTACGTCCGTTGGTTAGCGGGATTTGTTAGCGCTTAGCCGTCGCGTTGGGCCACCACGCCCGCTCATCATCGCCGTCCTCCGAGAATGAAGTGAATGGTGACGGAGACGCCGACGGGCGCCTGCTGCAGAAGGCTCGGCGTTGGCATCCGCAGGACTGCATTGAGCTTATCGGTTTCCTGCTGGAATTGATCTTGCGGACTGTGCGCCTCACGCGACAATTGCGCCGATACGCTCTTATCGAGCAAAGCATCGACAATTTGATTGGCGAATTTTAGCCGCGTGTCGGGCGCGAAGCCCGGTATCGTCTGATCCAATATGGTCTTCACCGTGCCGACGCCTTTGTCGCGCCCGCGAAGGATGGAGGCCCGCTCCTGGTCGTTCATGACCGAACTGCTGTCGAAGGTGTAAAGCGAATGGCAGGGGTTTGGCGAAGCCGCCGTGCATGGAACTTGCTAATGCTGCGGATAACAGATTTCACGGCCCTGAGGCGTCGGCGGACAAGCCGGCGCAGCCGACAGTTTCATGTCAAAAAAGACGGATCTCTATTTCGGAACAATATCTTACCTTGCCGGTTGATCGTCATATTAGGAGCTACGCGGGCGGACGTGGGCCCGCCAGCCGCCTCTCGTATGGAGCAGGGAGGCTCATGGAGTATGTGATCCGATTTGCCGCAGGGGGCCTGATCGTTTCGCTGTTCGCGATGATCGGTGACATCCTTCGCCCAAAAAGCTTCGCAGGCCTTTTCGGAGCCGCTCCTTCGGTCGCCCTCGTCTCGCTTACGCTCGCGTTCTGGAACCATGACGCCGCTTACGTTTCAATCGAGGGACGGTCCATGATTCTGGGCGCAATCGCGTTTGCGGTTTACAGCTTTCTGGTTTGCCAGCTTCTGATGCGCGTCCGCTGCTCGACGCTGACTGCGACCTCGACGGCGATCGTGGCGTGGCTTTTTGTGGCCATCGGCCTCGAGCAGATTTTGCTGGGCTAGAAGTGGTCGTCCGTTTTAAGTTCTCCTCTGTTAAAGACAGTCGCTGGTCCGAGCTCGTCTTGCGCTTTTTTCTCGGAGGGCTTGCAACGGTCGTGGCCGGCGTGGCCGGGAATGTCTGGGGTCCGGTCGTAGGAGGGTTGTTTCTCGCAGTGCCGGCAGTCTTTTTCGCGAGCGCCACGCTGATTGAAAAACATGAGCGCGAGCGGAAGGAAAAAAGGGCGCTGAAAGTCGGCGAGCGCGGCAAGAACGCGGCCGCGCTCGACGCAGCCGGCGCGGGCCTTGGCGCCATTGGTCTCACCGCCTTCGGCGCAGTCCTGTGGCTTCTCGCGCCGGTTAGCGCCGCTGGATCGCTCGCGTTCGGCACAATCCTGTGGTTCGCGGTCTCGGCGCTTTTGTGGCGAGCGCGAAGTCACGCGCGGATAACCCGGACATGACCCGAGCGCGCGCAACCCCATCGCCATCATGAACGACCGTGAGCCAGTTCGAACTCTCCGTCTCCTGTCTACACCGCGATCCTGCTCCAGCGGGATGGCGTCCGCATCACGAATATCTTCCGCCTTGACTTCGTGGCTATGTTGAACTTCCTTTCGTAATTCATTGCTAGATCAAGATATTCCAGCGCCGTACAACGATGGCGGCAAACAAAACGTTGGCGAAACCAGGAATCCTCGGTAAAATTTCGGCTGATGAAGCTCTCGGACCGCCAAGCGGCGCGGCGAGAGAGAAGCGCACGACGGAGAGATCGGAGCCGTTTCTGAGATATTCGAGGACAACCTGAGGCGCGAGTTCGAAGCGGGTGAGGAGATTTTTTATTTGGATTCGTTGTAACCCTTTGAAAAGTCCAGATTCGACCAAAGGAATCCAAGGAAATGCAAGGACTTTTCCTTGTTTTTATTTGGATTTGCTTGCGGGTAACTCGCGCTCTGGTTGCACCAAGGGTCCTCCCGGATATGAAGGGGCCGCAGGTTGGGCGCCTCGAACGACAGCAGCGGCACCTGAAACGACGGTCGCAGCCTCAATGCGCCGCCGGCGCCGGACCGCCGCCGAGCTTGACCTTCCGAAGGCTCATCGCCAGCGGAACGGCGGCGAGCGAGAGCAGCATCAGCACCCAGAATACGTCGACGTAGGAGAGAAAGGCGGATTGGTTCTGTACCTGCTGGCCGATCCAGGCGGTCGCCCGCGCCTGCGCGTCGCTCGGCGAGAAGCCCTGTAAGGCGAAGTAGTGCGTCACCTGTTGCAGCGTGCTCTGATATTGCGGGCTCGACGGCGTGACGTGCTCGATGAGCCGGCTCTGATGGAACTGCTCGCGATGCGTGAGCACGTTGGAAGCGATTGAGACGCCGATCGAGCCGCCCGTATTGCGCGCCGCATTGATCAGGGCCGACGCCATGTCCACCCTGTTTGCCGGGATTCCGTCGTAAGAGGCTGCGATGATTGGAATAAAGATGAGCGGCAATCCGACGCCGAGCGCCATGCGGGTGCGCGCGAGGGTCCAGAAGTCGAGATCGGCGTAGACGTTGGTCAGCTGATACATCGAGATCGCGGCGAAGATCGCGCCGGTCATGATCAGATATTTCGGCTGGATCCGGGTCGAAACCTGTCCGACGATGAACATCATCACCATCGTGACGAGGCCGCCGGGCGACAGCACGAGGCCGGCCCAGGTCGCCGTATAGCCGAAGTTCGTCTGGACCATGAGCGGCAGGAACTGGGTCGTCGCGTAGAGGATCGCGCCGGTCGCCCCCATCACCAGGAAGCATGCGCCAAACTGACGCGACCCGACCATGCGCATGTCGATCATCGGATCCTTGCGGCTCAACTCCCAGGGAATCATGAGCACGAAGGCGAGGGCGCAAATCACTGTGAATGTTACGATAAAGCCTGAGCCGAACCAGTCGTCCTCAAGGCCGCGGTCGAGCACGACCTCAAGGGCGCCGAGGAACGTCGCCACCAACAGAAAGCCGATCACGTCGAATCGGGCTTGCTTCTCCGGATTGGGTTTGTCCGCGGGCAGAAGGACGGCGATCAGCGCGATCGTGGCGAGGCCGACCGGGCCGTTGATCAAGAAGCACCAGCGCCAGGTGAAATTATCGGCGAGCCAGCCGCCGAGCGTCGGGCCAACCACCGGCGCCACGACCACCGCGACGCCGAACAGCGCAAACGCCTGGCCGCGTTTCTCCGGCGGGAAGGCGTCGGCCAAAATCGACTGCGACACCGGCACCATGCCGCCGCCGGCAAGGCCTTGCAGGATGCGGAACAGGAGGAGCGAGTTCAGATTCCAGGCTTGCGCGCACAGGATCGAACTGACGCTGAACAGTCCGAGGCAGATCAGGAAGAAGGTCTTGCGGCCAAACAGGCGGGCCAAGAAGGGGCTCGCCGTCAGGCTGATGGCGTTGGAGACCAGATAGCTCGTCACCACCCAGGACGCTTCGTCGGAGCTGACGCCCATCCCGCCCGCGATATAGGGCAGCACCACGTTGGCGATCGTGGTGTCGAGCACCTCCATGAAGGCCGCAAGCGCGACCAGAACGGCGATGATCCAAGGGTTGGTCGGCGCCCTGGCGCCAGCCGTCGGAGCCCCAGCCGCCGCGGCGGCGTCGCTCACACGCGCCCCCGCCACCTCCCGAAGTCCGCTTTCAACCTCTCATAGAGCGTAGGCTTCGGGTCGACGCGGGCAGTCGGGACGACCGACATGCCCGGGCCGAGCGAGACGTCTGTCGGCGGATTGTCGAGGATGAGCTTGACCGGCACGCGCTGGACGATCTTGACGTAGTTGCCGGTCGCGTTTTCGGGCGGCAGCAGCGAGAAGGCCGGGCCGGAGCCGGGCTGGACGCTGTCGAGATGGCCGCGGAAATGGCGCTCCGGATAGGCGTCGATCTCGATGTCGACCGGCTGCCCCGGCCGCATGCGGTCGAGCTGCGTCTCCTTATAGTTCGCCACCACCCAGATTTCGTCGGGCACGAACATCGTCAGGTTCGTGCCCGCCTGGGCATATTGGCCGACGGCGCCGCTGAGGTTGACGACGCGGCCCGGCTGGTCGGCGGTGACGGTCGTATAGGACAGATTCAGCTTGGCCTGGTCGAGTTGGGCCTGCGCTTGGGCGAGGCTCGCCTCCGCCGAGGTGCGCTGCGCCCTCAGCGTGTCGATCTGTCGCTGCGCCACCTTGAGCGCCGCTTGCGCGCTGTCGACAGCGGACTTGCTGGGCTTTAAGGTTCTGGACGTCCGTAGTGCCCTGCTGCGCCGTCGCCCATCCCTGCTTGACGAGCGGCTGGTCGCGTCCCCAGGTGACCCGCGCGAGCTCCGAGTTCGCCTGCGCCTGAGCCACCTGCGCCTGGGCGCGATGAAATCTGGGCGTCTTGGGTGGCGATCTGCGTGTCGACATTGTGGATGCCGGCCTCCGCGCCCGCCACCTGAGCCTGGGCTTGCGCAAGCGCCGTTAGGAAATCGCGTTGGTCGATCTGGGCGATCACGTCGCCCTTGTTGACATGCTGGTTGTCGGTGACCGGAACCGCGGTGATGTAGCCCGCGACCTTGGGCGCGATCGCGAACTGGCGCGCCGCGATGAAGGCGTCGTCGGTCGATTCGAAATGCGAAGTATGATCCCAGTAGAGGTATCCGGCCGCCGCCGCGAGCAAGAGCGCGATCAGGCCGACCGGCGCCAGGACCGGATGTCGGCGGAGGAAGCCTTTGCGCGGCTTTTCGCTGGGCTTTTCGTCTTTTGCAGCAGGTTGCTGGCCAGGTTCGGCCTCCTCCGGCGGGCTTTGCCGGGCGCTCGGTCTTCTCGGCGGGCTCCGCCGGGTGGTCAATTTCGGGGGTTTCGACCGGACGTTCGGCCGCGGGCTCTTCAGGCTCCCGGGACGTCTCGGACGGCGGAGCGCGCAAGGCGATAATGTCCCGCTTGGGGCTCGCTGAGCCCCCCGAACGCGGCGGCGAGACCTTGTCCCAATCGGCGTCGGACGCGGGCGCGTCCTTGTACATTTGCTGGCCTCGGTCCTGATTCCTGCGCGCCATGGCCGGAACTCCCCACGTGGCCCCCAGCCCTAAACGTCCCCGAAACGAAACTGTTCCGTTCTGTTTACTTTGGTAGAGGTCCTCCCTAAATCAAGGGCGGAAAGTCCACGGATCGCGTTTAGTGAAGAGGCGCGGTGGAAGGCGAAGGACCTATGGAAGCGGACACCGTCGAGGAAAAACGTGAGGCTGGTCGGGGCGCCGTCCGTTATGGCCGCCCGCCACGCGAACATGCCGGCCAGGTCGAGGAGCGAATTCTCGACGCCGCGGGTCGTGTTTTTCTCGAACACGGCTTCCAGGGCGCGAGCGTCGACGAGATCGCCGAGGTCGCCTCAGCTGGAAAGCCCACCATCTACGCTCGATTCCCCAGCAAACAGGCGTTGTTCGCTGCGGTGATCGACCGCCTCGTACGCCGAAACACCAGTCTCGACGCGTTTTCTTGCCATGGCGTATCGATCGAGCATCGGCTCGACACGCTTGCCGCCGTGATCTTGACCCGTGTCCTGACCCCGGAAACGATCGGACTCATCCGGGTCGCGGTCGCCGAAGCACGCCGATTTCCTGATCTGGCGACGAGCGTCAGCTGCATGGGTCGCCAACGCCCGACGGAAGCGGTGGCGCGTGTGTTTGGCGAGTTGGCAGCGTCCGACGCCATTGGGGCTTCGCCCGCATTCGCGCCGGAAAAGCTCACGGAGACGGCGCGCCGGTTTCTCGATCTGGTGGTGTTGCCGATGCTGGTCAGAGCGCTGTTCGGCGAGGATCTGGCCGCCCTGCGCAGCGAGATCGAGCCGCACGCCGCCCGGGCGGTCGCCTTCTTTCTCGCCGCCTGCGGGCACGGCGCCAGCGCCAAATAAGAGCACGCGCGCGTTTACGCCTTCGGATCATCCCCTTCCGACGGGATCACGACCCCTGAATTCGGCTCGATCCAGGCCATGTGGTCGTGGACGGCGACGCAGCCAGGCGTGTTCTCGGCGATGACCTTGAGCGCGCTGCGCAGCCGTTCGTCGATGATCGAGCCGTCGAAGGTGACGACGCCGTTCTGAACCTCGACGCTCACGCTCGCGCGCGGCGCCCACTCAAGCTTGTCGAGCTCCGCCAGGATCGCGGCCTTGATCTCCGCGTCGGAATGTTCGGCGTTCGTCGAGGGCGTCGCGGCCAACAGGCCCTTGAGGAGATCCGAGCGCGAGACGATCCCGACCAGCGTTTCGCCCCGCAGCACCGGCAGCCGCTTGATACGGCGGTGGATCATCCGATCCACCGCCTCGCTCAGCTCCGCATCTTCTGTGATGGTCTCGACTTCGCGCGTCATCACTTCGCCGGCCTTGCGGCCATGCTCGTGGGCGTAAGCGTCCGCGAGCCGGCCGCTGCCGATGAGAAGCTCAAGCCAGTATGGGCGCTTGGGCTCGCTTCCGAGTTCGCTGCGGCGCAGGAGGTCGCCCTCGCTCAAGATCCCGCTCAGAGCGTGGTCGGCGTCGAACACGACCAGCGCGCTCACGCGAGAGCGCAACATCGTCTCGATCGCTTCGGCGATGCTTGCGCTTTCCGGCACGCTGATCACGCCATAGGTCATTACGTCGCGAACCTTCATGTCTCTGTCCTTGCGTGGGTTTGGTCCCTTCGTAAGGGAAGGGGCGGAAGTGGGGAAGGCTAGTGGCTGGGGATTGACCGCTTCCATCGCAGCGAAGAGGAGTAGGCGCGGTCGACTGGCGCGAGGTTTCGCTCGTCCTCGACGCCGGTGAACCGCAGCAACAAGGAGGGAGCTGTGCCCCACGGAAATTTCGCCTGGCACGAACTCTACACGCGCGACGTTGAGGCCGCCAAAGCGTTCTACGCCGCGACCGTCGGCTGGACGTTCGAAGGCATGCCGATGCCGCATGAGAATCGTACCTACTGGGTCGCCAAGGTTGGAGACAAGCCAGTCGCCGGCATCCTCGATATGCGCGGAATCGTTCCCGACGCCGATCCGCCGCACTGGCTAAGCTATCTTGAAGTCGACGATGTTGATCGATTGGTTGCAGAGGTTCAGAGTCGTGGCGGCAGGATCGTTCGACCGCCGTTCGACGTCCCCGAGTTCGGGCGTATTGCCATCGGGGCGGACGGGACCGGTGCATTCATGGCCTGGGTGACCTTGAAACGCTGACCGGACGCGAGCAACCCATGGCCAATCCCGTGGTCGTCGAGGCTACGCGCGGCCCGCTCGTTGAATCCGCTCATCGCGGGGCCGGCGCTGTCGTCGATGCGGACGGCCGGGTGGTGATGGCTTTTGGCGACGCCGATCGGGCGGTTTATCCGCGCTCCGCCGTCAAGGCGCTGCAGGCCTTGCCGCTCGTCGCGAGCGGCGCTGCGGACCGCCTCGGTCTGACCGACAAGGAAATTGCGCTCGCCTGCGCGTCTCACTCGGGAAGCGAGGAGCATGTCGCGACCGCGCGCGAGATGCTCGCCAAAGCGGGATACGATGAACGGGTGCTCGAATGCGGCGCTCATTGGCCGCTCGGCGAGGACGAAGCCCGCGCGCTCGCGCGCTCGGGGCGGACGCCAACGGCCCTCTATAACAATTGCTCGGGCAAGCATGCGGGCTTTGTCTGTCTTTCCTGCGCAATGGACGTGGATCCGAAAGGTTATGTCGGGCCGGATCACCCCGTGCAGCGAGAGGTCGCGGCGTCGATCGCAGCGATGACCGGCGCGCGCTTGAGCGAGGCAATGCGCGGCGTCGATGGCTGCGCAATTCCGACTTACGCCATTCCGCTGGTGGCGCTCGCGCGAGGCTTCGCGCGCCTCGGGACTGGCCATGGACTATCGCAGGAACGCCGCGACGCAGCGGCGCGCATTCGCGCGGCTGTCACCGCGCATCCCGTGAATGTTGCCGGACGGGGCCGCTTCGACACCGAGGTGATGAGCCTGCTCGGCGCGCGCGTCTTCACCAAGTCGGGCGCGGAGGGTGTATTCTGCGCGGCGCTGCCCGAATCCGGGCTCGGTCTTGCGGTCAAGGCCGACGATGGGGCCGGGCGCGCGGCGCAAGTGATGATTGCGGCGCTCATCCGCCGATTCGGCGGGTTCGACGAGGAAACAGAAACGCGCCTCTCACGCTTCGTCTCGCCCCGCCTCTTGAACTGGAACGGCACGGAAGTCGGACTTTTGCGTCCCGCGGGTCCGCTGGCGTGAGGCCGGCCTCAGTGGCAAAAGAGCATATGCGTGAGGCTTCGACCACGTTACGGCTGCCTACCAGCGCGGCGATGCTTCTGCGGCTGGCCGCGTTGGCTGGCCTCGCCTTCATCTCGGCCGCAGGCTCGTCGCTTGCCAAGGACCGCTGCGCCGACACCGCTGCAGGCGGTGCAGGCGCTGCATGACGACGATCGCTATCAGGCGACGACCTTATTGTTCGCGGCCGCGCGGCTTGGCTGCGAGGCGGAAGCGCGCGCGCTCCTCGATCGCGGCGCGGCGATCGACGCGAAGGATCGCGAGGGCAAAACCGCGCTCGCCAAAGCGGCCGAGGCGGACAAGCTGCCGCTGATCAGGCTGCTTCTCGAGCGCGGCGCCAACGTCAACGCGCGGGCTGTCGACGGTTCGACGCCGCTCTTCTACGCCGCCGAGCAGGATCGAGGCGCGGTGGTCGCGTTGCTGCTCGAGCGCGGCGCCGATCCCAACCTTTCGGGCCGGAAGGGCGTGCGCCCGCTTGCCGCCGCGGCCTTCAACGGTTCGACCGAAAGCGTCGAACAGCTCCTGAAGTTTGGCGCCGATCCCAACGCGCTCGATAACGACGGCTCAGGCGCGATCGTCTATGCCGCTGGCCACGGCTACGCCTCGGTTGTCGCGCTGCTTCTTCAAGCCGGAGTCGACGTGAACCGCCGCTATGCCCATGGCCTCACAGCGTTGATGTGGGCGGCGGGCCACGATGCATCCACTGGCGTTGACGACGTCGATTCCACGATCAAGACGCTTATCGAACACGACGCCGCGCTCGACCTCAAGGACGACCGCGGCAAGACCGCCGCCGACATCGCCCGCGACCTCGGGCATGAGCGGGCGGTGAAGCTTCTGGAGCGATAAGGCGCGTCTCCCCTCTCCTACGGGAGAGTGGTTGGGCGTAAAGGTTCGCGCGCGAAGCGCGCCGGCGCCTTGGCGCCGTTCCCTCATCCGGACGCTCTCGCGCCACCTTCTCCCGGAGGGAGAAGGGAAGGACGACGCTTCTTCAGGCCAATCGAATAGTCAGCCTCAAAGCCCAGCCAAATAGGCGGCCATCGCGGTAATCTGTTCGGGCGTCACCGTGTTCATGAGATCCGACATGCCCGGGTTGTTGGCGCGGGTGCGATTGCGGAACTCCGTCATCGTCTTGGCGAGATAATCGTGTTGCTGTCCGGCGAGGCGCGGAATGGACGAATTGCCCTGGAACTGCTCGAGATGGCAGCTGCCGCAGACGACCGACTTGATCGCTGTCATCGCGGCTGCCTCATCCGCCTTGGAAGCGCTAGGCGCCGCCGTCTTCGGCCATGGCTTGCCGGCGAAATATGCGGCGAGCGCCTGCGCGTCTTCCTTGGACAGGCTCTGAGCGATCGGCGTCATGCTGATCGTCCTTGCGCGCGCCCTTCTGGAAGTCGCGGAGCTCCAGATAAAGATAACCCTCGTTTTGCCCCCAGATGATCGGGATCGCGGGTTCCGCAGGCAGGCCTTTTTCACCGTGGCACGCGCTGCAGACCTCGCGCCTTGTCCGCAATCGCATCCGCCCAAGCGGCGGTCGCCGCAGAGAGAAGCGCGGCCACAACAACGCTACGCAACATGAAAGGGAATCCTTCGCGCGCCAACGCTCGCGCCCATTTGTGTGCGGCGGCGCCTCAAGGTCAAACGAAAAGGCCGCCACCCGCGGACTGCGATCCGGGGGAAGCGGCCATACGAAGCGCGATCGGTTTACTCGATCGTGAAGGCGATGATGTTGTTGCCGCGCTTGGAGTTGATCTGGGCGTTGCCGCCCGAACCGACGACGACATATTGCTTGCCGTCGACCATGTAGGAAGACGGGGGCGCATTGACGCCTGCGCCGGTCTGGAACTGCCAAAGCACTTTGCCGGTGGCGTCGTCGTAGGCTTTGAACCAGCCGTTGGCTTCGCCGGTGAAGAGAAGGCCGCCGGAGGTCGCGAGAATGCCGCCGATCATCGGCTGCGGCGTCTTGACCTGCCAGGCGATCTTCCCGGTGTTGTAGTTGACCGCGCTGACGTTGCCAAAGCTCTCCTCGCCAGGGATGACCGTGAAGGCGCCGCCGAGCCACAGCTTTCCGTCAGGATAGGGGGCATTGGCGACCGTGTAGGTCATCGGCTGATGCAGGTTGATCGCATAGGCCATGCCATGGTTCGGATCCGTCGCGATCGGCGACCATTCGACGCCGCCATTGGCCCCCGGGAACATCTTGGCGGAGTTGGGGTCAAGCGGTTTGGTCGGCGTTGGCAGGGTCCACCGGTCTTTCTGATCCACCATCGGCTCCGAGAAGCGGATGAGGCTGCAATCCTTGCGGTCGTGCACGTAGACGTAACCGGTCTTGCCGGCGTGCAGGACGGCAGGGACCATCTTGCCGGACTTTGTCCGCCGCGTTGACCAGAACGGTCGGGCTCACGGAGTCGAGATCCCAGACGTCATGGGCGATATACTGGAAGTGGCAAACGTACTTGCCGGTGTCCAGATCGAGCGAGACGAGCGAGTCGGTATAGAGATTGTCGCCCGGCCGCACGGCGCCGTCGAGGTCGGGCGACGGGATTGCCGACGACGAAGTAGATGCGCTTCGCCGCGAGATCGATCGACGGATTCTGCCACACGCCGCCGCCGAGCGTCTTGTAGGGGTCGCCGCTTTTCGCCAGCGTCGCCTTCTCTGCCTCGATGTCGCGGTGCATGTCGCGGCCCGTGGCGTCCTTGGTCGCCCAGACGCCGACCGAGCTCTCAGGAATGGTGTCGAAGCTCCAGATGAGCTTGCCGTCCTTGGCGTCGTAGGCCTTGACGAAGCCGCGGATGCCGTACTCGCCGCCGTTGGTGCCGATCAGGATTTTGCCGTCCGCCGCGGTCGGCGCCATCGTCTCGCTGTAGCCCTTCTCGGGATCGCCGACCTGTTGCTCCCAGACGACGGAGCCGGTCTTGGCGTCGAGCGCGACGAGCTTGGCGTCGAGGGTGCCGACATAGACCCTGTCCTCATAGACGGCGACGCCGCGGTTGTTCGGGCCGCAGCAGAAGGTCGTGACCGGACCGAGCTTGGGCTTGTAAGTGCCAGATCTCCGCGCCGGTCTTGGCGTCGAGCGCGTAGACGTGGCTGTATGAGGTGGTGACGTACATGACGCCGTTAACAATGATCGGCGACGTCTCGAGCGACTCCTTGACCTCGGTGGAGAAGATCCAAGCCGGATGCAGATGCCGCACGTTGCCGCGGTTGATCTGCGCATTCGGATAGAAACGGGTCTGCTCGTAATTGCCGTTGGTGTGAAGGAAGTTTTCCCCGTCCTTGTGGGCGTTGTTGAGCTGCTGTTGTGAGACCGGCGTGATCGCTGCGGTCGCCGTCATTGCGGTCGCCGCGTTTTTGACCTCCTGCGCTTGTGCTAACCCTCCCGCGACGAATGCTCCGATGCAAACCGAACCGAGCAACATTGTACAATTGATGTTTTTGGACATCTGACGTTCCCTCCATGCCCTCGCATACTGCCTTGAAATAATGGGATTGTCACCCAGCCGGATGGGGATATCTTCCCTTTTTCCAGCCAATCAATGAATAGCCCCCTCAATCAAACGAGTGAACGTTTGATCTATGAGTAAGGACAAAAGTTCCCGCCATCTTGCTGAAACGATCCTCACCGGAGGTCGGCAGACATTGGATGCGGGGGCCTTCTCGGCGCGCCGCCTCGACGACCGCATCACGCCGACCCATCTCCTGGAAGGCTTGAGTGGCCTCATCTCGCGCTGCGCCGCCTTGGTCGCCTCGGCCACATGCCGCATCTCGAAGCGCGCCGGGAGGCCGCAAGCTGATTGAGGAGCTGGTCAAGGCCGGTTGATCGTCCCGGACGGGGCCCCGCCGAGCCAACGATCCCTACTTCGGCGTCTCCGTCAGCCTGCGCGCGGTCACCGCGTCGGTCACCAGGGTGGTTGGCTTCGAGCAGCTTGAGCGCGCCGCGGATCGCCGCGAGCTTGTGCGCGCCCCCTGCCGCCAACACGCGGACCGGGGCGGCGCGCACGACCTCGAGCGGGACTGACATCACGCACTGGTTGAGAGGATGGTCGATGACCCGGCCTTGGTCGTCGTAGACGTTGCAGAGCATCTCGCCGACAGCGCCATATTCGCCCAACGTCTTTCTGTCGGCTTCGCCGATGACCGCGTATCGCGCGATCGACGCTTCAGGCCCAAGAGAACCGACGCTGAGCACGACCGCATCGAGCGCTTCCGCGAAATCATAGACGGACTTGAGCCCGCACCGCTCGATCAGGGCCGTCTTGGTGGCTGGGCTGTCGACGAGGGCAGGAGAGGGAATGAGGTAGCAATCCGCGTTGAAAGCGCGCGCGAAGCCGGAGGGAAACTCGGCCGGATTGTCGGCCACGAAATGCGTGACGCCGCCGACCAGAGAAACGACGTTCAGACCTTTCAGCGAGCGCTCGCTTAAATATTCGAGCGAAGAGTTCAGCGTGCGTCCCCATCCAAGCCCGATCTTCATGTCGTTGCGCAGCAGCGCCGAAACATGATCGCCAAGCGCCGCGGCGATCGGCGCCGTCGGGTCGGCAGCGTCGGAGGACAGCGGCGCGACGATCGCCTCGGACAATCCGTAGAGTTTGCATAAGCGCGGCTTCGAGACCGCCGAGCTCCGCGTCGCCGCGCGAAAGTGCAATGCGCACTTCGCCAAGCGCCTTCGCCTCCGCCAGCATTCGAACCACGGTGACCCGCCCGACGCCAAGCGCGTCGGCGATGGCGCTCTGGGTCATTTCCTCGACGAAATACATCCAGGCCGCGCGCTGCCTCAGACGCTCGCTGCGCTTGGGCGTGCGCAAGACCTCGTTGCTGAGTAAGGTCGTCTGTCATTGAGTTTCGGGTTTGGTCTCGTCAAGCTGTTCGCGGCTCGTCGGGCATCGCGCGACTTGCGCGCGCCTCAGTCCTGTCCAACCGCCAAACTCTCTTCAAGCATCAAGCGGGCGCGGGCGCGCAGTTTCTCGCTTTCGCTCTTGAGCTGGCCGCAGGCGGCGAGAATGTCGCGACCGCGCGGCGTGCGCACCGGGCTTGCGTAGCCCGCGTTGAAGACGATTTCCGAGAAGCGCTCGATCGTCTCCCAGTCCGAGCATTCGAACGTGCTGCCCGGCCAGGGATTGAACGGAATGAGATTGATCTTGGCGGGCAGGCCCTTGAGCAGGCGCACGAGCGCCTTGGCCTCCGCCAGGGAATCGTTGACGCCCTTCAGCATCACATATTCGAAAGTGATGCGCCGCGCGTTGGAGGCGCCGGGATAGTCGCGGCAGGCCTTGATGAGCGCCTCGATCGGATATTTGCGATTTAACGGCACGAGCGTGTCGCGCAGCGCATTGTTGGTCGCATGCAGCGAAATCGCGAGCATGGTTCCGCACTCGGCCCCGAGCCGCGGCATTTCGGGAACGACGCCCGAGGTCGAGACGGTGATGCGCCGCTTCGATAGCGACAGACCGTCGCCATCGGTCAGAATCGCGATCGCGTCACGCACGGCCTCGAAATTGTAAAGCGGCTCGCCCATGCCCATGAAGACGATGTTCGACACCGCGCGCACGCCTTCGCCCTTGGGCGTGAGCCCGTCGGCCGGAGCAATTCCGCCGGGAAAATCGCCGAGCCGATCGCGCGCCACCAGCACCTGGCCGACGATCTCGGCCGCGGTCAGGTTGCGCACCAGCGGCATCGTGCCGGTGTGGCAGAACGAGCAGTTGAGGGTGCAGCCGACCTGGCTCGACACGCAGAGCGTGCCCCGGTCAGACTCTGGGATGTAAACGCATTCGATTTCCGCGCCCTTGTCGAAGCGGTGGGCTGGCGGCATGCGCAGGAGCCACTTGCGGGTGCCGTCGGCGGAAACCTGCTCGGCCACGATTTCAGGCCGCGCGAGTGTGCAGCGCTCGGCCAGCCGGTCGAGCACCGGCCGGGCGATATTGCGCATCGCCGAGAACTCGCGCGCGCCGCGATGGTAGATCCAATGCCAGAGCTGCGAGGCGCGCATCTTGAGCTCGCGCTCGGGCGTTCCGATCTCGGTGAGCGCAAGCGCTGATCTCGGCGCGCGTCGCGCCGGCGAGGCGCACGGGCGCGCTATCCTCGGCTTTCAGGGCGGCGGCGGTCATGAACGGCTTCTAGCATGCGCGGGCGCCGCCGACCATTGTCCGATTGTCGCAGGGATGTCGAACGGCAGGGGAGCCCAATCTCATCCCCCGAACACATCGTTGGTCTGCGCGCTGACCCGCACGAAGGTCGTGCGCTTGGGGACCTCCTTGAGGTGGGCCGCGCCGATATAAGTCATCATCGAGCGTACGCCGCCCATGATCTCGCCCATCGTCCCGTCGACCGGGCCACGATATGGGGTCTCGACCGTCTTGCCCTCGGCGGCTCGGTAGTGCGCAACGCCGCCTGAATGCTTCTTCATCGCGGTCTCCGACGACATGCCGTAGAAAGTCATGCCGACCGGCACCTTTTCGCCGCCGCGCTCCTCGTAGCGGATTTGCCCGTCGCATTCGTCGTGGCCGGCGAGCATGCCGCCGAGCATGACGAAATCGGCGCCGGCGCCATAGGCCTTGGCGACGTCGCCGGGCACCGTGCAGCCGCCGTCGGCGCAGACCTGGCCTTTGAGCCCGTGCGCCGCGTCGGCGCATTCGATGATCGCCGAGAGCTGCGGGTAGCCGACGCCGGTCACTCGTCGCGTGGTGCAGACCGAGCCGGGACCGATGCCGATCTTGACGATGTCCGCGCCGGCGAGGATCAGCGCCTCCGTCATGTCGCCGGTGACGACATTGCCGGCCATGATCACGGCGTGCGGGTAATCGTCGCGCACCCGCTTGACCGTCTCGAGGAATTTCTCCGCATAGCCATTGGCGACGTCGAGGCAGATGAACCGGATCGGCGCCGCCTTCGCCACCGCGGCGAGCTTCTTGACGTCGGCCGGCGTGGTGCCCGAGCGAATAGAAGGCGTGCGCGCCATCGGGACCGGCAAAAAATTCGGCGAGCTTCGGCTCCGGGTAATGCTTGTGCAGGGCGGTGAGCGCCCCGTGCTGGCCGAGCGCATGCGCCATCGCCATGGTCCCCGTCACGTCCATGTTGGCGGCGATCAGCGGAAAGCCCTTCCATTCCGAGCCGGTGTGCAGGAAGCGGAACGGCGCGGTCGACGTCGACGGCGCTGCGGGTGTTGAGCGTCGAGCGTTTGGGTCGAATGAGAACGTCCTTGAAATCGAGCTTGACGTCGGTTTCGATGCGCATGACTGATCCAGCGTGTGCGGGAAAGCGGATTTCTTCGAGAATTTAGTGATTGCGGACGCAAACCTCAACGACCGGCCTTCTTTGGGTGCGAACGCGATGGAAGATCGAGCAATGGCGGACGAATTGGTTCTGTACACCAACCCGATGTCGCGTGGCCGCGTCGCGCGATGGATGCTCGAGGAGGTGGGCCAGCCTTACAGAGCTGAAATTCTCGAATATGCCAGATCGATGAAGGCGCCGGAGTATCTGGCGATCAACCCGATGGGCAAGGTGCCGGCGCTGCGCCACGGCGAGACCATTGTCACCGAAGGCGCGGCGATCTGCGCCTATCTTGCGGATGTCTTTCCAGAGGCCGGCCTAGCGCCGCCGCCTGGATCGCGCCTTCGCGGCCCTTACTACCGCTGGATGTTCTTCGCCGCGGGCCCGATCGAGGCGGCGAACACCGATAAGGCGCTCGGCGTCGCCATTCGTCCTGAGCAGTCGAGGATGGTCGGCTACGGCACTCGCGAGCAGTCGCTCGCCGCGCTCGAGGATCAACTGGACCGCTCCGAGTATATCGCGGGCGACCGCTTCACCGCCGCGGACGTTTATGTCGGATCGCATATCGGCTGGGGCATGATGTTCGGCACGATCGACAAGCGGGCCGCGTTCGAGCGCTATTGGAATCTTTTGAGCGCGCGTCCGGCGGCTGAACGCGCGCGTGAGATCGACGACAAGCTCGTCGCGGAGATGCGGAAAGCGGGCTGAGGACGATCACGAAGCGCGAGCGAAGGAAAGACCATGCGACTGAAGGACAAGGCCGCGCTGGTGACGGGCGCGGGGCAGGGGTTCGGCTACGGCATCGCCGAGGCTTTCGTTCGCGAAGGCGCGCGGGTGGCGTGCCTGGACGTGAAGGGTGAAGTCGCCGAAGCGGCCGCGAAGCGCCTCGGTCCTGCGGCGATCGCGCTCAAGGGCGACGTTTCGAACCGCGCCGATATGGAGCGCGCGGCGCACGCCGCGATCGACGCGCTTGGGCGGATCGACATCGTCGTCAACAATGCCGGCACGACGCATCGCAACAAGCCGCTCATGGAGGTTGAGGAGGCGGAGTTCGACCGCATCTTCGCCGTCAACGTCAAATCGATCTTCCTCGCCGCGCAAGCGTTCATTCCGCATATGCGCGCTCACGGCGGCGGCGTCTTCATCAATGTCGGTTCGACCGCAGGCTTACGCCCGCGTCCCGGGCTTGACCGTCTACAACGCCTCGAAGGGCGCGGTGCATGTGATGACCAAATCGATGGCGGTCGAGCTTGCGCCGGACAAGATTCGCGTCTGCGCGCTCGCTCCCGTCGCCGGCGAGACGCCGCTGCTCGCCATGTTCATGGGCGAGGACACGCCGGAGAAGCGCGCCGCCTTCAAGGCGACCGTGCCGCTCGGCCGGTTCTCGAAGCCGGAGGACATCGGTCTCGCCGCGCTCTTATCTCGCGAGCGACGACGCGAACTTCCTGACCGGCGTGGTGCTCGAGGTCGACGGCGGGCGCTGCATTTGAAGGTCCCTCGGTGGCCCGGAGCGCGCTTGACGTTAGATCGGGCGGCTCGACGCTAACTCGCCTCCCCAATCCGTCGGGGTCGACGTTCGCGATGGTCTCGGAGAACGTCCATGAATGACCTGCCGGATCGAGGCAGGTGTATTGGCGCTCGCCGTAGGGAAAGTCCTCGAGGTCCTGAATGATCCGAGCGCCGTGCTGACGGGCGCGTAGGACGTGCGCGTCGATCGCCTCGACCCTGACCATCACCGAACCGCTCCCGGGCGCAGCGTCCGGTAGACTGCTCTGCGAAACCACGATCGCGCCGCCGCCAAATTGAAGCTGCGCGCGGTGGGCGCCGATGCGCAACCGGACCTCGAAGGCGAAGGCTTCCTGGAGCCATTTCACGGCGGCGGGAACGTCAGGATATTCGAGGACCGGAATGATCGCGCACCTCGGCATGGAAAGGTTCGCCCGCATCCAGAAGGCCTCCAGTTCTGTGTTTGAGGGCGACGCCTGCGCCCGATTTGGATTCTCTTGGACGGGCTCTGTTTGGGGTACGAAAGCCACCGCTCATGAGGGGTTGGAAAAGCTTGGATTTCCTTGGATTCTCTCGTCCGAATTGAGCCTTTTCAATGGCTTACGACGGGAATTTCGGCGAAACTATTTTCGTGGTCCTCTGTCACCTGCGCGGCCGCCTCGCCGTCGGCCGGCTGGAGATTGTCGACGAGGCGGTTGACCTTGTCGAGCAGGCGCTGCCGCTCCTCGGGGTCGTAACTGTATTTCGCCACGACCGTCTCCTGATGCTTGTCGAGCCGGTCGATCACCTTGATGAGCGGAGCGACCGCCTTGAGCTCGCCGCGCCCGATCGCCTCTCCGACGATACGCAAGGCGGGCATCAGGCGTTCGAGCTGCAGGTGAGCACGGTCGACGCCGCGGTCGATGACCCGCTTGCCGAGAACTTCCGCGACGATCTGGCGAACCCGCTCCGCGCTGACCCGCTCCTCGCGGCGATCTCGTCATAAGCCCAGCCTTCGCGCAAGCGCGCGAAGATGCGCTTCCTGCGCTCGGCCTTGGTGAGGACGTTGAGCCGCCGGCGGGGGTTCTGGGGTCTGTTCCATGATGTGCTCCGCTTCTCTGGAAAGCGGGATGATAGCATAGTATTCTGAAAAATGGAATGTCGGACTGGCGCTAATTTTTGGGAGACACGGTGAGGGCCACGTCGTTGCGGGGAGCGCCCTATCCGTCGATCGTAGGAATTCGGAACAAGCCCTAAGGTGCTGGGCGGCATGACAGCGGGGCGTCGGTGCGCTGCCGAATGATCGTCGGCAGCCTTGCGCCGCGCGCCAGGGCGGGCAGCCTGCCCTCGTTTCGGTCGCCCACGCGCCAGTCATCGGCCCGCCCGAGCGCCGTTCGCTAGTCGCACGAGTTCAAGACCGACGCGGTCTATGCCGTCCGAAGAGACGCGAATGGCGCTGGAGTACGGTTGCGACCGTCCAGGATCAGGAACATCACGCTCGCTGCGCAAAAGGGTCCGAGCGCCGTGACCGCGATGGCGCTGCGATCGGAACAACACCGTTTACTAAAAAACAGCGAAAATTAAATGGGTAATTGACTTCGACTTTTCGTCGTATTACACCATGATTATGTCCAACGCGTTTACGGGGATTATTAAATGCACAAAACCTTGATGTTGACAACCGGTTTGGCCTGGTTGGCGTTTTCCGGAGCAGCCAGCGCCACCGTGAGCGTGACGTTGCACGAAGGGCCGTCGGATCCGCAGTACTTCGCTCCGGAAGCGGCGGGCCAGAACAATTTTACGTTGGGCGACATCACCTGGACGCTCGTTTCCGGTTCCGCCGCAACCGCAAAGGGAACGACGCCCAACGTCTCCGCCGCTCCTTTGGGAATGGGCACGGGCCCTGACGGCACGACGTATATGTCCGTCGAGGGCGGCGGCACGGAAATGGCGACCTGGAAGACACCTCAGACCAGCCTCAGCATCTATTGGGGTTCAGTCGACGGAAACACCGGCGGTAACAACAACCTCAACTCGCTCGCTATCACCGTTGATGGCTATACGCTAACGGGCGCGGATTTGGTGATGCTAGGAGCGTTGGGCACAGGCAACCAGAACCTTCGTGCTGACAACCAGTGGGTTACGATCACTGGCCTCAACGCCTTTGAGCAGGTGTCGTTCTCCTCAACGAGCAACGCATTCGAGTTCAGCCTTGGCTCTGGCGTTCCTGAGCCCTCTACGTGGGCGATGATGGGCGTTGGCTTCGCCGGCCTCGCCTTCATGGGCTGGCGTGGATCGCGAACGACGGCTGCGCGCACCGCGTAGGCGAAAAGGGGCGGCCCGAAAGCCGCCCTTCCTTCTGACTTTGAGCGACAGCGCTCGCGGAAGGGTCCCGGCGTTGGCCGTCCAAAACCGAGTCGAAACATTTGCAAGCAATTGGGTCATATAACTAAATAATACGCTTTACATTTGCAATTCATTCAATGAATAGAGCTAGGGTTGGCTCGAGGGGTCGTCACCCCTACGACCCTTGGCCGGGGATATCGAGCCCGATTGCGCCGCACACGCAATGTTCGATCCCCGGCCGTCCCTTCCTGTCAGCCCGCGGATGCGCAAATCCCGGCTTGCCACTTGCGAAACCACCGCGCCGCCGAATTGAAGCTGCGCGCGGTGGGCGCCGATGCGCAATCGGACCTCGAAAGCGAACGCCTCCGATAGGCATTTCACGGCGGCTGGAACGTCCGGATATTCGAGGGCCGGGATGATTGCGCATTCCGGCATAGAAAGGTTCGCCCTTTAAGTCGGAGAGGGTCTTTGGCGCGCCCAGCTGCTTTCCAGACCGGGTTAGCGCCGAAGGTCGAATGTAGGGTTGTGATTGAAGACGGGCGCCTGCGCTGGCAACCGCTGGCGCCACTCCCGAGGCGGGCAAGCTCTCAGCTTTCCGCCCGGCGGATGGCGAGACTCGTTGCCCATAATTGGGTGGGTAATTCTACCTATATACCGCGCTCCACAACCGCTGCAAGTTACAAGTTGTGGGTGAGAATAGCGCGCGGCGGGTTCAATTCTTTTAAATCATGGTGTTCCCGAAGATCCTTGTGGGGGGCGTACCAATGCTCAATTTTCGCGACATTTCCGGCTTGCGGTCTTTCCTTTTGGCAACCGCTTTGCCGCTTTCCGTCTTGGCGACGGGGCTCACGTCCGCCTACGCGGGAAGTGACGTCCAGACCGGCGTCGCTGGGACCACAGGAGCCAACGGCGTCAATCCCGGCGATCCCGGGGGAAACGGTGGTAACGGCGGCCCTGCAGACGCTTCGGCGGTGAACAGCGACCCCCTCAATTCGGCGACCGCAACCGGCGGCGCAGGTGGATTCGGCGGGAGCGGCTTCGGCAGCGGCGCCGGAGGAGCAGGCGGCGCTGGCGGGCAGGCGACATCCGTCGCGGCGACCTCTGTCGGCGCTGCCTCCACCATCGCGGCAGCGGTCGCGAATGGCGGCGCCGGCGGCGCTGCCGGCTTCGCGGGCGCAACGGGTCTCGGCGCGAAGGGCGGGGCGGGCGGCTCGGGCGCCGCCTCGAGCTCAGCGACGAACACGGACGCCGGCGGCGTTTTCACGGTCGAAGATTCGGCGACGGCCACAGGAGGCGCTGGAGGCCAGAGCTTCTCAATCGGGGGAACCGGCGGCGCTGGCGGGACCATTGCAGTGGGCGCGGTGAAAGCCTTCGGCAGCTCGGTCGGCGACTTTGTCTCCGCGACGGCCAGAGCGAGCGGCGGGCCTGGCGGCAATGGCGTCAACGGCGCCAATGGCGGCGCGGGCGGGGCGGCGCATCTCAAAGATGCGGCCACAGGTTCGACGACCGGCACGTTCAACCCAATCCAGTCGGCGACGGGGGGTGCGGGCGGACTGACTTTCGGTCCGCCGGCCGGCTCGGCTGGCGTGGGCGGAGCGGCGTCTTCGAAGCTGCGCGTGCACGACAAGTCGGCGGCTTCTGTCATCGCGTCGTCATCGGCCCAAGGCGGTCTCGGCGGTGGGACATTCGGCGGAGTAACAGGCGCCGGCGGCGCCGGCAGGGCGACCCTGCATCTCCGCTCGAAAGTTGCGACCCATCTCGAGGGGTCGGTGACCGCGACCGGCGGCAGCGGCGGCACGGATTTCTCGACGGGCGGTTTGGCTGGCGCGGGCGGCGACGCAAAAGCACGCGACGTGGTTCATGCGAAGGGAGGATTTGGCTCAGCCGCCGCTTTCGCGTTGGGCGGCGTCAGCGACACGAGCCCCGGCGCGGCGAGCGCGAAGGCCCGTGTCACCGGGGCGACGACAGGAGGCGCATTCGCACTCAGCGAGAGCCGCACGACGTCCAGTTCGGTCACAGCGACAGCGTCTGCCCCTGTCGGCGGCCCCGCAAGCGCATCAACCAAAGCCAGCTTTGGCGCCGGGCCGCCCGCGCTCGCACCGATCGGCGCAGGCGAGGCTGTATCCAACGCGGAGCTGACTCCGGCGGACTCGACTTTTGCTGTCGGCGCCATGTCGGCTGGATACGGCGGAAGCGGGGAAACCCTTCTCTATACGTCGGACGCGCATTTCCTCTTCGCGACGAGCGAGAGCGACGAACTCATCTTCAACCTGCTCGACTACGATGTTGCGGGCGATGGCTTCGACGAGCTGAATCTTGACGTCAAGATCAACGGCGCCGATCATCCGTTCTCCTTCACCTTGCTCAGCGCGGCGGAAGCCTTCTTCGGGGGCAACCAACTCGATTTCGGCGCCATCGACGCAGGGAATCAGGATATTGAAATCTCGTTCGCCCTTGCCGCCAGTAGGATCGGCGATGGCTTCGGTTTCGCTTACGACTTCGGCCCGTCGAAAACCGATCTACCGGAACCGTCCACCTGGGCAATGATGCTGGTCGGCTTCGCCGGCCTCGCATTTGCCGGATGGAGCAGACGCGCGGGCGACCTCGTCTGCCCGCCAGCCTCTAGAGGTGAATCTTGACGCCGTGCTCCCCACACACCTGAATTGCTTTCGCGACATCCAGCGGACCCGGGGGAATCGCGTGAGCCAATGCGTAGAACATCTCGATAGCGTGACTTCGTCGCCCCGTTATTTCAATCAATTCGCCGCCGCCCGGCCCGTAACTGAATGAGTGCACAGTAGAGGCCGGAATGTGGACGAACGTGCCCGCGGCGCACATCGAAGTTTCGCCGCCGCACGTGAACTGAATCTGCCCCCCGCTCACATAGAAGGACTCGTCCCAATCATGACTGTGTGGCGGCGGCCCCGTTCCCTCGCTGCCAGCCTGCAGTGTGACGCGCTGATCGCTCGAATCGTCGCCGGAGGCAAGAACAGTGACTTGCGTTCCCAGGACATTGAGCGCCGTTTTGCGATCAGCGGGCTTAATGACGAATGGCTTTGGACTCACGGTTCACCTCAAAGCAGCCACACCTCGTAGAACATCTGCAGGTGGAGAGCGAATGCGTCGGTCTCCAAATTCGACACCGCCAAGGGCTCTCGGCGCCAGGTGGCAAGCCCTGATGGCGAAGGCGTTCGGACCTGTTCGCCAAACCGCCGGAAACTCATTCGCGTCGATGTTTTGGCCGACAAGCTGCCGAGCTGATCGGGCCGCGCCCCTTATTCGATTGCGAAGAACGCCGCGACCTGGGCTTCAACGCCGGGTGGGTCGAGTGATCACTTTGCCGTCCCGCAGGACGCGTGTCTCGATCGCGCCCGCATGCCCGCGCCTGTGGTGGATCATGACGCGGCGATCGGGGTCGAGAATGAGATAATGCGCCACGCTCGGCAGCGGTGCCGTCGAGCTTGACCCCGTGATCGTCGGCGGTGCTCGGCAGACCTCCACGACGATTCGGCCTGCCGGCTCGAATGGTTCCTAGGAACTTCGCCTCGCCCATGTTAGGCAGCCGCGCCATGCAGCGGATGCGAGTCTTGTGCCATCCGCCCCTTCGATCCACATAAGGACGCATGGCGATGGCGGTGATTGAACCCAATTCTATTCCTGAAGGCCTTGCGTTCGACGACGTCTTGCTGCGCCCGGGATTAAGCGCGGTCATGCCGAGCGCAACGAATATCGCGAACTCAGCTTACGCGGACGATTCGCCTCAACCTGCCGATCATCTCCGCGGCGATGGACACCGTCACCGAGGCGAGACTCGCAATCGCCATGGCGGAGGCTGGCGGCATCGGCGTCATCCACCGTAACCTTCAGCCGGCGGATCAGGCGGAAGAGGTGCGCAAGGTCAAGCGGTTCGAGAGCGGGATGGTGGTCGACCCGATCACCATCTTTCCCGACGCCACGCTCGCCGACGCGCTCGCCCTCATGCGTCGCGCTTCGATCTCCGGCATTCCCGTGGTCGAGCGCGGGGCGGACGGAAAGCCTGCGAAGCTTCTCGGCATTCTCACCAACCGCGACGTGCGCTTCGCCGACGATCCGCGCCAGCCGGTGACCGACCTCATGACCCGCAAGGTGGTCACGGTCGGCGAGGGCGTGAACCACGAAGAGGCCCGCCGGCTCCTGCATATTCACCGCATCGAAAAGCTGGTGGTCGTCGACGATGCGCAACGGTGCGTCGGGCTCATCACCGTCAAGGACATCGAGAAGGCGACGACGCATCCGAACGCCGCCAAGGACGTCGACGGACGCTTGCGCGTCGCCGCCGCCACCACGGTCGGCGACAAGGGGTTCGAGCGCGCCGAGATGCTGATGGCGGCCGGCGTCGACTGTCTCGTCGTCGATACGGCGCACGGCCATTCCGAGCAGGTCCTGCAACAGGTCCGGCGCATCCAGCGCGCCACCAACAAGGTTTCGGTCATCGCCGGCAATGTGGCGACGCGCGAAGGCGCCATGGCGCTCATCGACGCCGGCGCGGACGCGATCAAGGTCGGCATCGGACCCGGCTCGATCTGCACCACCCGCATCGTCGCCGGCGTCGGCGTGCCACAGCTGACCGCGATCCTCGAAGCTGCGGAGGCCGCGCGCGCGTCCGGTGTGCCGGTGATCGGCGATGGTGGCGTGAAATATTCCGGCGATCTCGCCAAGGCGATCGCGGGCGGCGCCGACAGCGTGATGATCGGCTCGCTGCTCGCCGGCACCGACGAGAGCCCGGGCGAAGTGTTCCTCTACCAGGGGCGCTCATACAAGAGCTACCGCGGCATGGGCTCGCTCGGCGCGATGGCTCAAGGGTCGGCCGACCGCTACTTCCAGCAGGACGTGAAGGATCAGATGAAGCTCGTGCCCGAAGGCGTGGAAGGGCAGGTGCCCTATCGCGGCCCGACGGCTGCGATCGTGCACCAGCTCGCCGGGGGCTTGCGCGCGGCCATGGGCTATGTCGGGGCGGAAACGATCCCGGAGTTCCAAGAGAAGGCGCGCTTCATGCGCATCACCAGCGCCGGACTTCGCGAGAGCCACGTCCACGACGTCGCCATCACCCGCGAGAGCCCGAACTATCACCCGTCCGGGGCGTGAGGCGCGCGGCGCAATCTGCGCCGCCGCATACACGCAAAGGGTTAGCGACGAACTTGCGACGCAATCCCTTTCACGCGCTCAGGAACTTAAGGACTTGCTCGGCCAAAGCGCGCGGCGCTTCCTCCGGCATATAATGACCGCACCCGGCGAAGATGCCGCCGCGGACGTCCGTCGCGACGAGACGCATTGTATCGATCAGGCCGGCGCCGACACCGGTCTCGGCGCCGAAGGCCAATATGGGCATGTCGAGTTTGCGTTCGGCGCGAGCCCGGCTGGCCTCAAGTCCCTCGGGGCTGAAGTTGGCCCGGTAATAGGAGAACGCGGCCCGCGATGCGCCGGGAGCGGCGTTCACCCGCACATATTCTTCGAGATCAGTCGGCGTGATCGCCCAGTGCCGAACCGCCTTGGCTCGGAAGAGCCAGGTCAGAAACTCGCGCTCGCGCCCCGCGAGCAGGATTTCAGGAAGGTCGTCGAGCCGGTTGAAGGCGAAATGCCAGGTTTTCAGGTTCAGGTCTTCCGAGGGTATGCCGGCAGCGGGCGGGGGGCTTACGCCAGGCAGCCTGGCGTCAAACAAGGCGAGCCGCCGGATATCGCTCTGGCCAATCGGCGGCGTAGGCATAGCCGATCCATGTGCCGACGTCGTGGCCCACCACATCGAGCGCAGCGTTTGCCGTCAGTCCCAAAGCCTCAACGAAGCCATGGATTTCGGCAGCGACGGTCCGCATGTCGTAGCCGGACGCCGGTCGATCCGAGTCGCCCATGCCGCGAGGATCGAGAGCGATGACGCGTCGCCCGCCGTGAGGCGAGCAGTGGCATGACATAGCGCCAGACATACCAACTCTGCGGCCAGCCGGGCAGCAGGAGGATCGGGGCGCCGTCGCCGCCCTCGACGAAATGCAGGCGCACGCCGGCGACCGATGCGGTCCCGTGCCGAAACCGCGTCCAGAACGTGGCCGGATCGAAAGGCGGGAGCGTGTCCTCTGTGGACGTGTGGATAACATCGTGGGCCACGGCGAACTCCTGATCCTCAAAAAGAGGCGGTCAGCAGCGCTGCCGTAATGCGCGGCGCCGCAAGTTCGTCAGGCGCCAGCGGCGCGCATTCGCGGGCGCGTTCGTTTGCACTGGTCCGCCGCATCTTTTCACATGTGGTTCTCGAGCTGCGTCTTGGCGTCGAGCGGCTTCGGGGGCGGGGCGGTGATCACGGGGGCGGGGGGCGGCGCGGCGCAAGCAGCAAGTCCGGCAAGAATTGCGCAGGCGACAAGGATGCGAAGGTTTCTGGACATCTGCGAGTCTTCCTCATCCGCGCGGGCCGCGCCGGGAGCGGGAAGAATCGCTGAAAGCCGCGATTCGATCAACTCTGCTCAGCTGAGCGAGCATCGCTCGCGCCCGACCTGGTGCGCCTGGCCTTCGGACGCGCTCAGTTCATCATTCTGAGCCGCCCCGCTCGACGCCGTGCTAGCGCGACCCTCAGGACGAGACGGAGTTGGCGTGCGATCACGCCTAGCCGCTAATTGCCCTGACAAGTCGCGCAGCCCGCCAAGCTTTTATCCTCAGGCGTGGCCCTCGACCTGAACCGCGTGGAAATCAGCGGGGCGATGCGGCTTGGCGGCGAGCGCAAGCGAGGTCTGCAACGCCTCGAGGTCGGCTGCGCTGCGTGGCTCCCAACCGCAGGGGCATTGGTCGGCGCCGCTATGCGCCGCCGCGACCTCGAGATAGAGCAGGCCGACCGCCGTAGCCGCGAGACTTAGCGCGGCCATGGGCGGGAGCCGCGTCGATTGCATGACGCCGCAAAAGGCCACCCGGACTGATCTCTTCATCTGGTCCAGCGCTGCGATCGTGTCGCAGTCCGGTGTCGCGGCAATCTGCATGATGAATGTCTCTCAGCTGGCGCCGGCATGCGGCCGACGGTTGAGCCAGAGGTAGAGAAGCGCCAATCGCGCCGCAAGCGTTTGCGATCATTTCGCAATTAGAACAATTTCAAACCATGCTCTTCTGAGATGACGACCAGCAAAACGCGATGCGGGCGACAGACAGCAATTCAGTGATAGGCTGACGGGCCAAAGCCGTCATCGAGAGGAGCGCAGCGACGCGGCGATCCAGAAGGCAGTGGGGCGCCCTACGTTCCCTGGATTGCCTCGCTTCGCTCGCAATGATGATGATGGCTTAGCTCGATCAAGGAATACTTCAGGGAAGGAGCGGAGGGCTACCCATGTTGTTCACGGCCGAGCACGACGAGCCGCGTCGAAGCTTACAAAAATTCATCGCCGCCGAGATCAATCCTCATGTCGACGAGTGGGAGGCGGCGGGTCAATTTCCGACGCATGAACTGTTCAAGAAGCTCGGGGATCTCGGCTTCCTCGGATTGAACAAGCCGGCCGAATTTGGCGGCGCGGGGCTCGACTATTCCTACGCAGTGATGATGGCGGAGGAACTCGGCGGCGTGCACAGCGGCTCGGTGCCGGCGGCGATCGGCGTCCACACGGACATGGCCACGCCTGCGCTCGCCAGGTTTGGCTCGGACGCGTTGCGCCGCGAGTTTCTCGCGCCCGCGATTTCGGGTGACGTGGTCGCCTGCGTCGGCGTGTCTGAACCCGGCGCCGGCTCCGACGTCGCCGAGATCAAGACCGCCGCGCGATCGGACGGCGACGATTACGTGATCGATGGCGGCAAGATGTGGATCACCAACGGCGCCCAGGCCGACTGGATGTGCCTGCTCGCCAACACGGGCGATGGCCCCAAACATCGCAACAAATCGCTGATCTGCGTGCCGATGAAAACGAAGGGCGTCACGGTTGCGCGCAAGCTCGACAAGCTCGGCATGCGCGCGTCCGACACCGCGCAGATTTTCTTCGAGGGCGTGAGGGTTCCGAAGCGCAACCGCATCGGCGACGAGGGCAAGGGCTTCGTCTACCAGATGATGCAGTTCCAGGAAGAGCGGCTATGGGCGGCGGCGGCTTGCCTCAAGGCGCACGAGCAGACGATCGCCGAGACGATCGCCTATGCGCGCCAGCGCAAGGCCTTCGGGCGCAGCATCCTCGACAACCAGACGGTGCATTTCAAGCTGGCCGAATTGCAGACGGAGATCGAGCTTCTGCGCTCGCTCGTCTATCGCGCCGCTGAAGCGATGATCGAGCGGAGCGGACGTGACGCAGCTCGCCACGATGGCGAAGCTCAAGGCCGGACAATTGGGACGCGAATTGCCGAGCGCCTGCCTGCAATATTGGGGCGGCATGGGCTACATGAACGAGACGCCCGTGAGCCGCGCCTTCCGCGACGGGCGCCTTGCGTCGATTGCGGGAGGCGCCGACGAAGTGATGCTGACGATCTTAGCCAAGGGCATGGGGACCCTGCCGGGGATGGGGCAGTAGCGGGGTTTGGATTTGGAACTGTGGACGCGGACCGTAGCCCGTCGAAAGACGGGCGTCCTTCCGGACGCCCTGTTGACCGCCTCGACCCAAATACAATCTGACCTAAGTCGCCGCCGCATCGCGGCGTCCCAGTTCCCCCTCCACCCGATCCAGCGCGTCGCGCAACGCTTGCGCCTTGGCGACGGTTCCCGAATTGTCTTTCGCGGGCGTTGCGCCACGCGGCTCGGCCTTGCCGCGCATCTCACGCGCTTGACGCGCTCCGATGCCCTTGGCGCGATCATGCGCCTCGCGGAGACGCCGGGCGACCGACTTGAGTTCATCCACAGATTGGCGCTCGATTTCCGGCGGCCGGGTCACGGCGACGAGTTCGAGCTCGGCCGCGGTCAGGAGCCGGGCCTCAAGTTTCACTGCATCGTTCATGGAAACTCCTGAGCCGCCCCGCAAACTCGGTCCGCTGACCTCGGCGATGGCGAGAAACCCAGTCTAGTCCGCCCCGAGGCCAAGCTCCACAGTCTCGCGACATTGTTCCTGGGAAGACGGCGGCATGTAGGGTCGCGGCCTTCGGGGGATTATGACCTGGGACTGCACATCCCAAGATTTCTCCCCGTCCGCGCCGCAGCACGCGATCGAGGTTCTGACGGATATCGAATCCATCGCCGACCCGCCTCCCGGTCGGCGAATTCAACGTAAGTTCGACGTGTCCTGATTGGATTCTTTTGTTTTCGGGGAGGATCGGGTGATCTGTTCGACTTGAAGAAGACCAGCTTTGAACTCAGAAATCCAAGTTTGTGTCTCTCGGACAACAATATCGTCGGCGTTGGCGGCAAACTCTGTTAGGCGGGCGAGGAGGCCCTTGGCGTTGTCGGCGGCCAGTTTTTCCGGCGCACACGCCAGCGCGGAACGGACTTCGATCTGGAATGATCCGATAAGCTTGCCGAGCTCCAGCTCCGCCAGTCTAGATCGCATCCATGAGGAGGAATAGCCGAAAGCTTGGTCCAAAACGACTGCGGCAGCCGCGAGCGCAAAGAGGACGAAGCCCATTTGAGAAATCGTTGTGGCCGTGGATTCCCCAAAAATTCTCTCAACCAAAATTGCTGGGATCAACGGACAAAGTCCTCCCAAGACTCCGAAGCCGACGGCGGAAAGTCTCAGTCGCTGCGACACTTTGCCCATGGCTCGAGCGCGCTTATCGTACCAGTCGCGATTTTGTTCGGCCTTCCTGCACGCATCTTCTATAAGTTTCTCTAAGGCCGAGCGGTCGAGAGGTGTGTTAATTTCAGGGCTAGCGACAGCGCTGTCTCCGGAACCAGTCTGTCCTGGGTTTTGGGGCTGCGCAGAGCGCGCAGTGACAGCATTCGGGTCGGGTCCTGAAGAGAACGGGACGACGTTTTCGGGGTCGGGTTCCGCTCTGACTGTCCAGACACCGTCCGCTTTTGCGGCGATGTCGCTAGGTTGTTTGTTAGACGTAACTGCTCTGACAGGACCGTCTTCGATTGGTTCGGACATTGCAATCTCTCCGCTAGAATGCGAACGGACAAGTCCGCTGTGAAATACGTTAGCCGACCAAGCTTAGGCTGTCATTCGGACCTCCGAGCACACGCTACTCCGGATTGAGAGGTTCGTGCGTCAGGCGGCCTCTAATTGGATCGCGGAAAGGGCCGTCTGACTGGGAGCCAGAGGCGGAGCGTCGCGCCGGCCAGATTGGACGGCGGCGGCATCTCCTGATATCCGCAGCGCGAAGCGCGCCTTCGAAGAGAGGCCAGTTTCACGCCACCACAGGCCTCTCCATCCCATGATTCCCGCCGCCCGCGCCGCCGCCGCGATCGAAGTTCTCGCCGACATCGAATCCCGTCGCCGACCCGCGACCGACGCGATGAAAGATTGGGGCTTGTCGCATCGCTTCGCAGGCTCGGGCGATCGGGCGGCGATATCGGGCCTCGTCTATGACGCGCTGCGTAAGAAAAGCTCGTCCGCCTGGATCATGGGTGGTCCCGGTCCGCGCGCCGAAATGCTGGGCGCGCTGAGACAAACGCACGGCCTCGACGCCGAGGCGATCGCCGCTTTGTTCTCCGGCGAGGGCCACGCGCCGGCAAAGCTCACCGAAGCCGAACGCGAGCGGCTTGCGGCTGCCGACCTTTCGGGCGCGCCCTCGCACGTTGTTGGAGATTTCCCCGAATGGCTCGCGCAGCAACTGGAGGCGAGCTTCGGCGCTTCCGCTGCGGAGGAGGGCAGGGCGCTCGCCGAGCGGGCGCCCGTCGATCTGCGCGTGAACCTTCTCAAGACCAATCGCGACAAGGCGCTCGCGCGCGCTCGCCCATCTCAAGCCCGAGCCGACGCCGCTCTCTCCCGTGGGCCTGCGCATCGCCATGCGCCCGGACGGCCGCGCGCCGCCGCTCGCCTCCGACCCGGCCTACGTCAAGGGTCTCGTCGAGTTGCAGGACGAGGGCTCGCAGCTTGCGGCGCTCCTCGCGGAAGCCAAGCCCGGCATGCAGGTCCTCGACCTTTGCGCAGGCGCCGGCGGCAAGACGCTGGCGCTCGCCGCCGCGATGGAGAACCAGGGGCAGATCTACGCCGCCGACCCCGACGCGCATCGCCTTGCGCCGATCTTCGCCAGGCTCGCCCGCTCCGGCGCGCGCAATGTCCAGGTGCGGGCGCCGAGGGGTCAAACGGACGTGCTCGCCGACCTCGAAGGACGCTGCGATCTCGTGCTGATCGACGCGCCATGCACCGGCTCCGGCGCCTGGCGGCGCAATCCCGACGCCAAATGGCGCATCCGCCCCGGCGCGCTCGAACAGCGCATCAAGGATCAGGACGAGACGCTCGAAAGCGCGTTGCGTTTCGTCAAGCAAGGCGGACGCATCGTTTATATAACCTGCTCCGTCCTGCGCGCCGAGAACGAGGACCGGATCGCCGCCTTCCTCGAGCGCCACGACGATCTCCTGCCGATCGACGCGAATGCGCAGGCGAATTCGGCCGGCTTGCCGGCGCTCGCCGAGCATCGATCGACGCTCGGCGCCGGCCTTCGCCTCAGCCCGAGAACGACCGGCACGGACGGCTTTTACATCGCGACCTTAACGCGGACGTGAGCGTGCGACGCTGGCGAGGCCCATCGGGTTCGTCTTAGCCCACTCGACTCGCCTTGTCCTTGGCGTAAGCCTCCGTCGCGACTTCGACCGCTTTCTGCTGCTGCGCGGCGAGGTCGGAGCGCACGGCGCGCGCGCGCGCGGCGGCGTCCAGGGTCTGCTCCGCGTGGCCATGGAAATGCGGCATCACGTGGCGGGCGATCAACTCGTAGCTGCGTAGTGTGGCGCGCGGATCGGCCCAATTGTGCCCCAGCATCAGATAGGCGCCGAAGCCGCCGTTCGACTGCGTTATCAGCCGATCGATCTGCGCGGTGACCATGTCTGGCGTGCCGATCGCGCCGAAACCGGAATCGTTGATGAACGAGATCATCTCTTTGACGTTGCTCCCGGGAACGGCCATCTGCGGGAAGGCGGCTACAGCCTGAAAATATTGGAACCAATGTTCGATGCCATATTCGACATCGCGGTAGGCCTGCTCGATCGTTTCGGCGGCGTGACACAGGCCGACGAGACGCCATTTTGATCGGTCGACATGCGTGTTGTGCACCTTCGCCTGGTCCTCCATCACCTCCCAATGAAGAGCCAGCGCATCGAAACCGGCCGCCGTGGTCGCCCCGACGGAGAGCAGACCAACGCCATGACGCGCGGCGAGGCGCGGACCTGTGGGCGAGGCGACCGCCGCGACCGCCACGTCGAACAGCGGATTCGAGTAGGGGCGCAGATGCAGGCGCGCGTCGACCAGCTCCCAGCGTTCGTTCTTGAAACTGACCGACTCGCCCTTGAGCAGCCGCATGATGACGCCGAGGCTGTCTTCGAGCAATCGCCTGGTGTCGGCCTGTTTGATGCCGATCATCGCCCCGTCGGTCGGCAGCGAGCCCGGTCCGACGCCGAGCATGACGCGCCCGCGCGTGAGATGGTCGAGCAGGACTATGCGCTCGGCGACCCAAAGGGGATTGTGATAAGAGAGGCTGACGACACCCGAGCCCAACTTGATATGGCGCGTCCGTTCAGCAGCCACGGCCATCAAGATTTCCGGCGAAGCGCTGATCTCCGTTCCCGCCGAATGATGTTCGCCGAACCACGCTTCGTCATAGCCGCAGCGATCGAGCCATTGGATGAGCTCGAGATCGCTCTGCAGCGCGAGCGTCGGATTGATGCCTGGCTTATGGAACGGCGCCAGAAAGATGCCAAAACGAAGCCGATGCGCCATGCGTGCTCCTCCCGTCGCCATGTAAGGACGATCGCTTTTCAAGTGAAACACTGGCCCACCCCGCGAGCGACTGCAAGCGCAGATGACCGTTCGTGGGGGCGGTCGAGGGAAGTTCGCCCTTCATAAGCTGCGACACCGACGTGACGGCGAGAGCCCATTTGTTTGCGCTGGCGTGAGCAGACCGATACAAGAGCGCCACCGACCGATGATTCTGACGCTCCCGCAAGTTGATGATGACCCTGTAGTGACGCTGAAGCGATGAGCGCAGTGCATCCGGACGCCAAGAGTGCGGATTTTCGCCTCGCGATGCGCGAATTCGCCTCTGGCGTCGCGATCGTGACATGCGCGAACGGAAAAGAGCGCGCCGGTTGCACCGCGACTGCGCTGGCTTCGCTCTCCTTATCGCCTCCCTCGCTCGTTATTTGCCTCGAGCGCTCTTCGTCGACGCTGGCCGTACTGACGCAAGCCGGCGCCTTCGCGGTGAATATCCTTGCGGCCCAGCACGGAGCGCTAGCCTCGCGTTTCGCCGGCGGCAACGGCGTTGAGGGCGAGGCGCGATTTGAAGAAGGCGATTGGTCTGCGCTCGATGACGGGCGCTCCCGCTCTCGTCGATGCGCTCGCCTCGTTGGACTGCCGCGTCGAGGAGATTGTCGCAGCGCCACACCCATGCGATCGTCATCGGCGCCGTGCAGGCGGTCCGCGTCGGCGGCAAGAGGTCAGGCCTTTTGCACTGGCGCAGCCGGTTCGAGACGCTGGATTGAATTGAGTCTTTCGCGCCGAGGCGAGCGGAATGGACTGCTCATCCGCCGGCCGTGAGCTCATAAAAGGCGGGTGGTCGCGGTGTTCGAGTGGCAACGGTCCTTTTGCTGGAGACCAAAATTTCGGCTCAGGATGAACTGGTGCGCAGCCGACCCTCGTAATCGCGTTTACCAAGCGGCACGCCTCGCGAGCGCAGGATGTTGTATGCGGTGACGGCGTGGAAATGGAAGTTTGGCAGAGAGAAAGAGAGAATGAAGGTCTCCGACGTGAAAGCAAGCCGTCGCGGGCCGATCTGGAGGTCTAGGTGCTTGCCCGCGCAGTCGTTAATCTCTTCGGGGACGAACGCCTCCAGCGCCGTTTCTGCCTTGCCGATCATCGCCTGTAGATCAGTGAAGGGAACAGGTCCGACCAAGGCGGGAGGGGTGAACGCGCCGGTCTTGAGAGCCTCGACCCCCCACACGGAATGATGCGACGCCGCTTCGATCTGAAAATGAAATGGCGCCATGTCGTCGAAGAGGCGGGTGTTCACGAAATTATCGGGGTCGACACCGGTGTTTGAAAAGTGGGTGGCCGCACGGTCGAGAAAGCCTCCGACGGATCTTACAGTTTGCAGGAAGGTCGGCACGCTGAGGTCGTAGAGGGATGTCCGCATTGCCTTCCTTTCTCGAGCAATTTGAATCATAGTGAGCATGTGGCGTGATGGCCACAACGGCAAGGCAAGCGCGGTCATAGGCTGGCGGTCTTGCCCATTGGGTGGAACCCTGATTCAGCATCGGCATGAGCCGATACGATCTGACCGACTTCGAGTGGCGCGTTATCGAGCCGCTGCTGCCCAACAAGCCGCGAGGCGTGCCGCGCGTCGATGACCGCCGCGTGCTGAACGGCATCTTCTGGGTATTGCGGTCGGGTGCACCGTGGCGCGACCTGCCGGAGCGGTATGGGCCGCGCACCACCTGTTACAACCGCTTCGTGCGATGGCGGAAGGCGGGCGTGTGGGACCGGCTGATGGACGCCATCACCGTCGCGCACGACGGCGACATCCAGATGATCGACAGCACCTCCGTTCGGGTCCATCAGCAGGCCGCGACGGCAAAAAGGGGGGTGCAGATCGCTGTCTCGGTCGCTCCCGGGGCGGGCTCACGACCAAGATCCACGTCGTCGTCGACGCGCAGGGGCTCCCGATCCGGCTCGGCCTGACGGCAGGGCAGGCGCATGACGGGCAGATCGCCGACACGCTGCTCGACCATCTCGTCCCTCGAACCATCGTGCTGGCGGATAAGGCCTACGACGCCGATCGCATCCGCGAGCTGATCCAAGACCAGGGCGCCACGCCCAACATCCCGCCCAAGAGCAACCGGCGCTGGAAACCCTGCTTCAGCAAACGCCTCTACCGCGAGCGCAACCTGATCGAGCGCTTCTTCTCGAAGCTGAAGCACTTCCGCCGCGTCGCTACCCGCTACGACAAGCTCGCCGCCAACTTCCTCGCCATGATCCAACTCGCCTCGATGCGGCTGTGGCTCCGAGCTTATGAGTCTACGGCCTAAATCAATGCTCGATCGGATCCAGGTTTACGGCGCCGCCGTCTCCGGTTCGATTCGCTGTCGCCAAACTTGCGCTCGTTGTCGCAACGTGAGAGGGCGCGTCGCGGCGGAATCCGCAATGTCCGAACTGGAACGCCGCGCCTTAAATAGCGTCCAAGCCTGCCGTCTTGTCATTCCCGTGCATGACCCCAATGCGCAAATAGCCGTCGTTCGCGTCATCGATGTCCGCGAGGCTAGATCTGGCTGGACAGGGCGGTGATCGACCGGCTGCGTTCGCTTCGCGGCCTGGCTGGTCGTTCAGCGACGTGATTTTGCGGCTGGCGTCGGAAAACGTCGTCTAAGGGGCTAGCGGACGGTCTCGAATTGTCGAGAATCTACGAATCCGCGTTCCTCCAATTGGTCGCGAACCACGTCAGCCCGATTTCGCAGATCAATCCAAGGCGAGAGAGCGCTGCGGAGTCTCGACGTCAATTCGATGCGCCCACCCCAAATATGAATATGCGGGGAGCAGCGATCCTCGTCTCTTGCTGCCGTTCCGTATTGGCGAAGGTACTCGGCGAAATTGACTGCGGATTCCTCGACATTCAACAGCGTCTCTGCCGGAGCCCCTTCCGCGTAAATCACGTCATGGCTTTCGAGCTTGATATGGAAGAACTCCAGTTCGTCGTATTCCCGCGCCTCATAGCGGGTGATGGTCGTGCCGTTGATCAGCACCTCCGCCGGCACCAATACGCCATCGATCAACAGGGAGTGTCCCCTCGTCACATAGAGATCGGTATGGGGGACATTGGGCGCGAGAGCGGAGCGGGCGATGCGAACCGGCAGCGCGTCCTTGACCCACGGCTTCGTCGGATCACTCCTCCTGATTGGATAGCGTCCGATCCATTGAACGGGACGGAGCCCGCCGAACATCGTCGGCAGCAAATCGCCAATCGCGAGGTCCTCGACCTTGCGCTCGCCCTCAGCCGTCTGAATCTTGGTTCCCTTCAGGAAACACATCGGACCGTTGCCGTTGCCGTTGTCGTTGTCGTTGTCCTTGTCTTTGTCTTTGGCCAACGCGTTTCGCGTCGTTGCAAGAGACACAGCGATAGCAGACGCCAATACGGGGGCCGCCTTCACGATGTTGCGGCGAGTGCGCTGCGTGCCCGGATTTTCTTGAACGTTCGTCATGTTCGTCCCCTGCGTCATGTAATCGTCGGTCAGATGACGCCGATTTACCGTTCCTGTCAAGGAATAACCGGTAGCGCACCCATAGGTATCATTACGTAGGCTGTTCCAGTGGGACACACGGCTGAAGCTGGGACTCGCATAATGCGTGACATGGATACTTGCGCGTCGCTCCATTCGCGATGGAATCCATGGCTACGGTGCAGAAAAATTGATGAAAAGGGGTTGGCGTCTGTCTAACTGCAACGCGCCATGTCCGGGCCGGTTGAGTCCGCTTAACCTCGAACCCGATCAAACTGATTAAGCCTGATTTAGGCCGGATGGCGATCAGAGGGCAGCGTTGGTCCGTCTTACGTCGTAATCCGTTGATTTGACGAAGTTTTTGCAAAGCAGATCCAAATCGAATCGACATTTGTTTGTGTTTTACAGAATATTTGCTATTGTATCTCCTTTTACCCGATATCCGGGTCGCGTGAGGAGAGATTGGATGGTTGAAGACAAGGCGCCCGCGCGGCGCCGGCGGTTGGGCGCGCATGGCATGATGTTCCGGCGAAGACGCATCTTCGCTAGCCTGCGCGAGGGCTTCACCTATGACGAAATCGCCGCCGACGAAGGCGTGAGCCCCTCGCGCATCCGGCAGATCGTCTCGCAGGAGCTGCAGCAGCGTGGGGTCGACAGCGGGGCCGAACATGCGAAGCTGCAATTGGACCGCCTTGCTCCCGCGATTCAGCTCGCGGCCGAAGCCATGGCCGCCGGCGACATCTCCGCGATCACCCCTTATCTCAAGGCGCTCGACCGGCTCGACCGTTATCAGACGGTCGCCAGCGCCAACCAGGTCTATGACGACGAAGCGCGCAAGAAGCTCATGGACAAGATCAACCGCATGGCCGAGAATTTCGGCATCGACGAGAACTTCGCAGCGGCGGTGCAGGAGCACTTGAAGACGATCGGCGCGATTCCCGACGATGAGCCGGGCGAGGCCGACGGGGAGGGGGCGGATCTTGCGGGTTCGCCCGAATTCATGGGAGAGGCGAACGCGCCTGAGGCGACCCCTTGGGGAGGCTGAGGCGAGCTCCGGATTTTTTTACTCCAAACGGCCGTAACCCATTGAAAAGGCTCGATTCCCAAAAAATAAACGCTAGTAAACGCCAGCATTTTTACTAACGTTTATTAGCGTTTAAGCGCGTTTATTGGCGTTTATTGGCGCGGACCTGGGCCTTGCCGGCCAGGGATCGCGCCCGCGCGCCTTCGGGATCCAGGTTGAAGACGCAACGTTTGACCGCTCCGCGGGCCAACCCTACATAACGCCATGACCCGGCTCATCGACCTGACCGAACCGCGAGCGAGCCTGAGCCTGCGCCATCCCGAAAAGGCGCACCGGCCGGACCAGCCGGTCGCCCGCAAGCCGCCCTGGATCCGTGTGCGCGCGCCCGGCTCGCCGGTGTTCGCCGAGACCTTGAGCCTCGTGCGCGAATTCAAGCTTGCGACCGTCTGCGAGGAGGCGCGCTGTCCCAACATCGGCGAATGCTGGGACAAGCGCCACGCCACCTTCATGATCATGGGCGACACCTGCACGCGCGCCTGCGCCTTCTGCAATGTGCGCACCGGCCTGCCGGGCGCGCTCGACGAAGACGAGCCCGCGCGCGTCGGTGACGCGGTCGCCAAGCTCGGTCTCGCGCATGTCGTCGTGACCTCGGTCGACCGCGACGATCTCGCCGACGGCGGGGCAGGGCATTTCGCGCGCACCATCGCCGCCATCCGCCGCGCCGCCCCGCAAACGACGGTCGAGGTCCTGACGCCGGATTTCCTGCGCAAGGAGGGCGCGCTCGAGGCGGTCGTCGCGGCGAAGCCGGACGTGTTCAACCACAACCTCGAAACCGTGCCGTCGAAATATCTGACCGTCCGCCCGGGCGCGCGCTATTTCGCTTCGCTGAGGCTGCTCGAGCGCGCCAAGGAGCTGGACCCTTCGCTGTTCACCAAGTCGGGCATGATGGTGGGCCTGGGCGAACAGCGCAACGAAGTGCTGCAGGTGATGGACGACATGCGCGCGGCCAAGGTCGATTTCCTCACCATCGGCCAATATCTGCAGCCGACGCCGAAGCACCACGCGGTCGAGCGGTTCGTCACCCCGGAGGAGTTCGCCGAATACGCGGCGATCGGCGCGGCCAAGGGCTTCCTGCTCGTGTCGTCGTCGCCGCTGACCCGCTCCTCGCATCACGCCGGCGACGATTTCGCTAAGCTTCGCGCGGCGCGAATGGCGCAGTTGAAGACGGACATCGGCGTTGACCCATCGCCGATGAGGCTGTAGGCACGGGGCGCGGCGGCCTTCGGGCCTCGAGGCGAGCGCGTAGCTCAATAGGTAGAGCATCTGACTTTTAATCAGAGGGTCGTGGGTTCGATTCCCACCGCGCTCACCAACAAAATCAAAGACTTAATTAAGGGCACCCAAAACAATAAGACGGTCTGGATAACGCCTGGATACCGGACTTCCGAAATGCCTGCGTTCCAGGCGAAAAATCGACCCCGTCAGGTCCTCTGCGCGCTGCTCTATCGCGGCGCTGGCTTGTCCGCCAAGGCGCCGAGAGGCTGTTCTTAGTCCTGATCGCCGGTTTCCGTTATCCCGGCCGGTATCCAGCGTCGTCAGTCTCATAAAATTTCGACGCCTTGTCGCGCGGCGAAAGTCGAGGACCGTTTGTCGAAGCGTCCCGATGCTGCCGGCGTTCGCCCTTCGTAGGGACGAACGGAACGAAGCGTCGGCGAGCGGATGGCCGGGGGGACCAGCGTCACAACATCGCTCCGGCCATTTCCCCCCCTAGCGCGATTGGCAGGAATTAGCAGCCGATTGGCATGAGACGGCAGGCGAGGGGGGCCGGAAAGGCCCAGGACGGCGGTGAAAGGAAACCGCCATGACACGCACATCGATTGCCCTCGCCCTGCTCGCCACCGTTGCGCAGTACGGCGCCCTCTCCGCCCTCGCGCATGACGTCGCGCATGCCGATGGAACCCGCATATCGATGGCCCCGTTCCAAAGCCGACAAGCCTGGCAGACGAATTGGGACAAGCTTAATCAACGTGGCAAAGATGCCGGCGCTCAGTGGGAATGCCACGGCGATAATGAATGCAATCTGTACTTCCTCGCCAAGCCGGGCGTGAAAGCCCATCTCGCTACCGAGCGCTATGGGCGCGGCTATTGCTTCATCGTCGATGGCGCCCCGACCGCCGATTGCTACCGCGAGGATGGCAAAAAATCGGTTTGGACGCTGGATAAGCCCTTTGAGTATGGCTTAGCCCAGCCTGCAGCCCCTGAGTACGACCCGCCAACAAACTCGGCGCCGGTATACGTTCCGCCAACCCCAGCTCCGGCCGTCACACAGACGCCTGCTCCCGTGGCTCCGGTCCCTTCGTCCACCGGCTCACCGTTCGCGGCTCCGGTGGCTCCCGCGGGAATGAGCTACGATTACGAGATCAAGGGCGAAAGCCTCATCATCCACGCTAAAGGCGTCATTTCGTACGACGAAGCGAAGGTCTTCAACGCTTTCCACGAGACGTGGAAGGACAAGTCGGTGGCCGGCGTTAAGTACACCGTCTTGTCGCTCGACTCCCCAGGCGGCAACATCTGGGGCGCGAAGGTGATGGCCGATTGGGTAAAGAAGTACAACGTCAGCACCATTGTGGCGAACGACGCAACCTGCGCTTCAGCCTGCGTATTGGTCTGGGGGGCCGGCACCTACAAGGCGGCGGGCGTGACTTCACACATCGGCGTCCACAACGCGTCGGTCTCGGACCCGTCTTTCTCAGCCGCGGATAAGCACGCCGCCGAGGCAGAAGGTTCAATGAACGTGATCAAAACTCTCGCGGCGGAAGGGGCTCCGGCAGCGGTGATCGCGGCAGCAGCCGTTACCGAGAACGACGACGTTCACTGGCTTAAGACTGCGGACATCAAGGGCTGGAACGTCACTATCGTCGATAAGGACGGGAAGGTCATCGATGATACACCCGCGCCTGCGCCTCAGCCACAAACAGCTGCCGCAAACCAGTCAGGATTATTGCAGTAGTCCTGGCGTCAAGCGCCAACTGATGATGACCCGCCGCCGCCAAACCCACATCATTCAGCCGATTCCGCAGCTGCCGGTGTCGCGCGGCGGCATGAAGCGGTGGTGGTTGTCGGCTGTCGTGTACCTGATGCTGTGCGTCTGGCTCGGGCCCACAGCCGCTTTTTGGTTGACTGCGATCGGCGCGTGGACGCTATTTTGGTTTTGGCTTTGCGGCCGCTTTCCGGTGTTGGGCGCGTTCACCTCGGCCTTCCTCACGGGATTGATCGGCGGCCTTTTCGGCTCTCGCGGCGGCTATTACGCCTATCGGGGACGCCGGCGGCGGTGAACCATCGGCCTTTTCAGCCACCATCGCCTTGAGCTCGTCGAGCGCGATCAACAGGTCGAAGAGAGGATCGAGCGGTGCCGGCTCGAACAGGCGGCGGAAGAGTTTGAAGACCACGCGCGGCCTCCGGGTTTGATATATCAAACCCAAC
>CAVYPD010000015.1:0-28168 GCA_963770275.1 uncultured Alphaproteobacteria bacterium | reverse complement strand
CCCGCGGCCTTGCTGACGACAGCATAAGTCGGTCCCGCTGCAAGCGCGGCCATTCATGCGCTTGCGACCCGGCTCGGGACCATATTGTTGAACCCGTGTTGGCCGACGGCCCGAGCTGACGGAGCTGGAACAGTCCTTTCGCCGATGCCCACGCTCAAGTGCGTCAATCATAAACAATTCTCGCCGTCACGGCGTTCCGGCACCGACGACCAGGTGCCAGAAGAGCGCAGCAATAAAAGCCACCACAATAATGCGAAGGATTAGACCCCGCGTGTCGAGGCCGAAGGTCGGGTCGTCGTGGAGGTCAGCCGGTCGGGATCGCTCATGCGAAACTACTCGGTCGCCCGCCAGCGAGCCAACCTCACCAGACATTGATAAAGATTTCTTAAATCCGTCCTTTGGCCTCGAGATGCGAGAGCAACCAGCGGTCGGCTGCGATGACTTCAGCGGCGACTACTTCGCGCCGTGAAATTACCGCTCGCCCGGGATCAAGTGTCGGAAATGATTGGCGTCGTCCTTGTTGATGCAGCCTATGACGCCATCGCCTCGACGCTGCCCAAGGGCGCAGCGCGGTGGCCCGTGCAGCGCGATCAGGGCCAATACCTCATCCAAGTCGAGGCGGCGGTCGTCGATCGCGGAAACCGCGGTTTCCCCCCCAGGGGACTGGATCGAACGACGATGTCGGTTCCAAGCTTCAGGTTTAACCGAATAATCCGTCCGCTTCGCGACGCAGTGGTTCGACCAGACTTGGAGAAGTGGCGATCCTTTTTCCCGGCTCGGCTATCCGGCCCGCAAACGAGATGACCGGGAGAAGCGCCGGTGACATGACGGGAATGGATTACTGGATGGTAGGCTCGGGCGTTAGCTTCCGCCGCCCTCTAGCTTTCTTCGCGATCGCTCTGTCGTTGCGGGCGGCCTCCTCGATCTCAACTGCGCGTCCCGTTCCCCGTCCCATCGAGCCGACGTAGCCCGCTGGTCAGGTTAATTTAGGCTGATGCACTTCGACCACGGCGCGAGGCTAGGCAGGCGCGTTAGCTCAGATGCTTGAGCAGCCAGTCCGGCTCGCCGAAGGCGCCGGACTTGGAGGCGCAGAACGTTCCCGACCAAAGGCCGGACTCCATGCGGGAAACGGGAACGCCGTGCAGAAATTCGCCGTCCACGCTAAGCCGGGTTGCTTTCAGCACGCGACAAAGGGCGGCGAATGTCTCCCCGCCGATCACCGTCAGTCCGCCGAGCGGCGGGAGCCGGCCGGCAAGCCGCTCGACGCCGCGGGCGATGCGCTCCGCCGCCTCCGTCTCGGTCAGACCCGACGGCAGAGCGGGCAGGACAACGCAGCATCCGAACGTCATCAGCGTGGTCCGGACGCGGTCGACGAAACCCGGTTCGTCCGCCATGGGCGCCAGGCAGTCCGGCCGCGCCGCGCCGAAGACTTCCACCTGGCGAAGGGTGACCGGGTGACGCGAGCCGACAATCACGAGATGCGGTTGATTTAGAGGTTGCGCAGCGCGAGGCGGCTCGCGCGCGAGAGCCCTCGCGAGGCCCGCCGCGCCGCACCAGAGCGTCGCGGGTTCGTTGGCGTAGCGTTTCGCAATGGCGTCGAGATCGGTGTCGCTTTCCGCGTCGAGCACGACCACTTCGCAGTCGACGCCGCGAGACGAAACGCCATGACGCTCAAGCTCCGCCGCGATGTCCTTGATCAGTACGGGATCGCCGGACGATTGCGCCAGCATCTGAAGGCCGCCTCGCGTGAGCCGGCCCTGAGCGGGAACCGCGGGCGCGAGCACGATCCGGCGGAACATGCCGGACTTGACGATCTCGGCCAGCTCCGCGGCCCAATGCCCGCGCAGCAGACTGTCGATCTTCTTGAACGCGAGATCCGCGCCCGAATAACAACGCAGACTGTCGCGCGTGCAGGCGACGGCGGTCTTCTCGTCGCCATCGCGGCAGGACAGGTTCAGGGCATAGGAGCTTTCGGGCGCTGCTGTACTCCGATCCAACAGAACCGGCAACGGACCGATGCGGCCGGTAAACTGAGCCGCGGTGTCGAGCGCTCCCGTAAGATCGTCGGCGATCAAGCGTAAGGTCGTCATGCGACCGCTTGCGCCGCCCTGCCCTTCGACGAAACGACCTTCACCTCAAGGCCGAGATCCCGCACGCGCGCGATCTCAGCAGGATCAGCGCGATCGTCGGTGATCAGTTCGTGAACCGCGGTCAGCTCGCAGATTTTGCAGAACGCAGCCGCGCCGAACTTGGAAGCATCCGCAAGAACAACGATCCTGCGCGCGGCCGAGATCATGGCCCGCTTCATTGCCGCGGCCTCGAGCGAGGTCTCGGTCAACGCGAGGCCGCTGATCGCATGCGTGCCGATGAATGCGACATCGACTCTAAGATTTCCGAGGAAGCTCTCGCCGGGCTCGCCAAGAACGGTCAGGGATTCCGGCCGCACCGTGCCGCCGAGACAGAGGACACGAATCCTGCTCGAAGCGGAGAGAGCCTGGCCGATGCCGAGGTCGTTGGTGACAGCGGTCAGCGCGATGTCGCGCTCGACCGAGGCGCGAGCGGCCGCGAGCACGGTCGAGCTGCTGTCGAAGATGACGCTCGCGCCGGAATGAAGCGTCGCAGCCGCCGCGAGCCCAATCGATTCCTTTTCCGGCCGGTCGAATTCAGCCGTGATCGCGGCCTCGGGCTCGAAGGTCGATTGAAGCTGCTTCTGGATCAGCGCGCCGCCATGCGAGCGCTCGAGATAGCCGCGCGCCTCCAGATGCTCGAGGTCGCGGCGCACCGTCGAGAGCGAGATGCCGATCGCCTCCGACAATTCCTGGATCGAGGCCGCGCCGCGCTTGCGGATGTGCTCGAGCATGAAGGCCCGGCGCTGCGCGGGTATGAGCTCAGGGCGGCGAGTTCGGGATCATGGCTATTCTGTCAGGCTGCGAGTTTCGGACATGCTGGATCGCTAGCATGAGGCGCTGCTTCTCTGCTCGCGCTGGCGCCTGATCTTGGCAGAAAATGGCAGTTTACGGTCGCTGTCAACAGCTTAACGCCCGGTCGGGCGCTTTGGCTTGGGATGGAGTGGAATTGGCCGCCTTCTGCGCGGCGGGCCGCGATGTTGGGTCCGACCCGTCCGTTTGGATTTTCTTGGGCGCGAGGCCTGTTCGCTGCGAAAATGCCCGCCAGGGCGTGTTGGATTTCCTTGGATTTCCTTGGATTCTCTCGTCCGAATCGAGACTTTTCAATGGGTTACGTGGACAAAAGCGTAGAAAGTTTTTCTCAGCGCTTTTCCGGGGCCTGAGCCACGCCGAGAGGCGCCTACGGTTTCTGGCACGCGGAAGCGCCGGATTGCTCATACCGGCAAGCTTAACTTTATTTCTATTTTTCTGCAAGATATTGTCGCCCGGGTCGTTCTCTTTCGGCCGCCGCCAGCCAAAACCAATTCGCTCCAGCCCGCGTAAAAAGGACCGTCGATAACGCCAAATGAGAGATTATGACGTTTTTTGACTTTTCATGCTCCAAAGGTCGCGCTAAGCTCGCGACAGCGAAGGAGGGAAAGTGGCTGGTCCCAGGATAGCGGTGACGTCGGGCGACCCGGCCGGTATCGGTCCGGAGATCATGGCGCGGGCGGCATCTGGCTTGCGCGAACGCGTCGCGGATGGAGAGTTCTCGCTTCTCCTCATCGGCGCGCGCTCGACACACCAGGAAGCGCTGAAACAACTCGGACTGGACGATCCCGCGACGGCGGTCTCCGCCGCGAAGCCTGGCGCTGATTTACCCCCGATCGGTTTCATCGACATCGACGCAGCCCGTGTTCCCGTCCCGACCGGCCAATCGACGGCGGAAGGCGGACGAATAGCGTATGACGCGATCGCGGCTGCGGTGCGCTTGGCGCTCGACGGCGTCGCTGACGCCATTTGCACGGGGCCAATCAGCAAGGAAGCGCTCAACTTCGCTGGTCATCACTATAGTGGCCACACGGAACTGCTCGCCGATCTCACCGGGGCGCGCGACAGCGTGATGCTGCTGGTTCACGGCAATATGCGCGTGAGCCACATCACCACCCATACCGCGCTCGAAGACGTGCCGAAGCGCGTGACGCCGGAACGGATAAGCCGTGTCGTGGCGCTCACCGACGACGCGCTCAAGGCGCTGAATGTTCCGCGCCGCCGGATCGCCATCGCGGCGCTCAATCCGCATGCCGGCGAAGGCGGCCTGTTCGGACGGCAAGACATCGATGTCGTCGAACCGACCATCCAGCGCCTGCGCGAGCAGGGCTATGATGTCCACGGGCCGGTTCCGGGCGACACGGTCTTCGTGAAACTGCGGGCCGAGCAGTTCGACGCCGTGGTCGCCATGTATCACGACCAAGGCCACATCCCGGTGAAGCTGCTCGGCTTCTCCGTCGACAAAAAGACCGGTCGCTGGGAGGCGCTGAGCGGCGTCAACGTCACCCTCGGCCTTCCAATCATCCGGACGTCTGTCGACCACGGCACGGCCTTCGACATAGCGGGCCGCGGAATTGCGAGCGAGACGAGCCTTATCGAGGCGATCGATCTCGCCGTCGCGCTGGCGCGCGCGCGCCAAACAGTGAGGGCTTAGAGGGGCGCGGCAGCTCGCCGCGAGAAATAGGAAAGGGCCGGCGCGATCCCCACGCGCAACGCGGCTCAAGAGGAGGAACGAATGATTTCGAAAAGAATACGCAATGGACTCATGGCGCTCGCAGCGCCGCTCCTACTCGCGGCAGGCCCTGCAATGGCGTCGAAGGACACGCCAACCATCGGCGTCGTCGTGCCGACGCTCGCCGCACAATTCTGGAACAACTACATCGACTTCATGAAGAAGGGCGCCAAGGAGCTCGGCGTCAATCTGATCGTGCTCAACGCCGACAACAAGCCCGACCAGATGGTGAAGTCGCTCGAGGATCTCGTCGCCCAATCAGCCGATGGAATCATCTTCACGCCCTACTGGGCGACCGCCGCTCGCGGCTTGAGCCTCGCCAAGGACGCCAACATCCCGGTCATTCTCACGGATAGCTATCCGGACTTCTCGCCGCAGTCCGAACGTTTCCCCAACTATGAGGCGTTCGTGGGTCCAAGCGACGAGGACGCCGGGCGTCAGATGGCTGAAGCCCTATTCGCCGCCATGCCAGCGGACGCCAACGGCAAGAAGGTCATTGGCGTGGTCAACGGCACGGCGGGAACGTCCGTCGCTATTGATCGACGCAAGGGTCTCGAGGACGCGCTAAAGACACATCCGGAAGTCGTGGTCGCCGGCGAGGTGGACGGCAATTTTGTGCGGGACACTTCGCAGACCGTGTTTGAATCGCTCTACCAGGGCCATCCCGACATCAAGGGCGTATGGGCCGCCAACGGCGGCACGGCGACCGGGGTGATGACCGCGCTCAAGAACGCCGGAAAGCACCCGGGCAAGGATGTCATCGTCGTCGCCATGGACCTGAACCCGGAGAACGTAGAGGCGGTGAAGAACGGCGACCTGCTTTTCGACATCGGCGGCCATTGGCTCCAAGGCGGATTCGCGCTTGTGATGCTGTACGACCAAATCAAGGGCCAGGCCGTCCCGAAGGATCAGGACAACGTCAAGCTCAAGCTCTTGCCCCTGACCAAGGATCGCATCGCGCAGTTCGAAGCGGACTTTCCCGGCGGCGTCCCGCCTTATGATTTTAAGGCGCATTCGCGCGTCTACACGCCAAACGCAGCGCCCGCTTCGTTCGAACTGAAATACTCCAAGTAAACTTTCGCGCGCGAGGGCCGAGTTCACTCGGTCCTCACCGCGATCTGCGCACGGACGTTCAGTGAGGATCGTCGCTGAGGACCTATCGAGAAGCTTCGGCAGCACACGTGCGTTGTCGGAGGTTTCCGTTGCGCTCGAGCCAGGCAAGATTCACGCCTTCGTCGGCGAGAATGGCGCCGGCAAGTCGACGCTACTCAAGATCCTCGCCGGCGCCGAGCAGCCGGACTCGGGCCGGATGATTCTTGATGGCCAGCCCTATGCGCCGAAATCCGTGACAGAGGCGACGCGGCGCGGCGTGGGCTTGGTCTTCCAGGAGATCACCATCAATCCCTCGCTGACGGTTGCGGAGAATATTTTCGCAGGGCGGCTCGCGCGCTTCCGTCGTCATGGGCTGCTCATGCGCGGTCGACTGAACCGCGCCGCACAAGATCTGCTTGACAGCTTCTCGGCTGAGATCTCGGTCACGCAACCGCTTTCCAGTCTCGATCTCGGGCAGTGGAAATGCATCGAGGTCGCACGCGCGCTGTCGGCGTCGCCGCAGGCTGTCTTGTTCGACGAATCGACGGCGTTTCTCAACCATCGCGAGGTCGATATCGTTCTCGAAGCGATGCGGGCGCTTAAACGACAAGGCCTCATTGTCGCCTTCGTCTCGCATCACCTCGCCGAGGTCGGCGCCGTCGCGGACGGGCTGACCATCCTCAAAGACGGGCGCAAGGTCGGTGACTACGCAGCCGACGAGCTCAGCCGTGATCAGATCCAGAGTCTCATGGTCGGGCGTGACCTGTCGAAGGGCCTCTTTCCGTCTCGCGCTGCGCAAGCGTCCTCCGATACGCTCATGCGCTTTGACGACATCGCCGATGAGCATCTCAAGCCGAGCTCGCTCACGCTTGGCGGCGGAGAGATCGTCGGGATCGCCGGGCTGAAGGGCGCGGGCGGTCAGCGTATTCTGGAGATCGCCGCTGGCGCGGCGCCGCTCCAATCCGGCGAGATGAGGCTCAGCGGCGCGCCGTTTCGGCCGGGCCTTCCTGCCGAGGCCTGGGCCAAGGGCGTCGCTTATCTGCCGGGGGATCGAACCGGCGAGGGACTGATCGTCGGCGCAAGCGTGCTCGACAATCTCGTGATGGCGCGCCCGCCACGCCGCGGGCCGCTCTTTGACCATGCGCGGGCGAAGGTGCTTTCGGACGCGCTCATCCGCCGCCTGTCCATCAAAACCAAGACGCCGCAGACAAGGGCGGGCGCGCTGAGTGGGGGCAACCTGCAGAAGGTGGTGCTTGGCAAATGCCTCGCGGTCGATCCTCGCGTGCTCCTGCTCAACAATCCGACCCGTGGCGTGGATGTCGGGGCGCGGGCCGAGATCTACCGATCGTTGCGCGAGGCTGCTGATCGAGGTCTCGGTATTCTTCTTGCCAGCGAGGATCTGAATGAGCTGATCGGCCTCAGCGATCGCATTCTGATCATGCGCGCCGGACGGATCGTCGCGACAGATCGACGATCCCGCCTCCGCGTCCGAGGACGCGATCATCCGGCACATGACGTGAGGAGACCGTCATGACATCCGCGAAGCGCGACGTAGACGTCGAGCAACAAGTCGGCCGCAGTTTCTTCGGGCGCGAGAGCGCCCGCCGCTTCTTCCCGGTTTTTTTGCTTGTCGCCCTTGCGGTCGCGTTCTCGCTGACTTCATCGCGCTTCCTTCAATTCAACAATCTTATGATCGTTGCGCAACAGGCCGTCGTGCTGCTGGTCGCAGCGTTGGGCATGACCTTCGTGGTCATTGCCGGCTCGATCGATCTTTCGGTTGGCGCCATCGTCGCGATCGCGGCATTGGTTGCTGCGAAAACCTCCGGGAGCATCGGCGTTCTCGCCATCCTTCCGGCCTGCGCGATTGGCGTCGTTTGCGGCCTGGTCAACGGATTGATCGTTGCGAAGGGCAAGGTCCCGTCCTTCATTGTCACGCTGGGCGCGATGGTCGTCTATCGCGGCATCGTCCTTTATTTCACCCGCGGCGCCCCAGTCTCAATCGAGAACGAATCGTTCCTCAACGCCTATTCCGGCCGCACAGCCGGAATCCCGAATTCGGTGCTGATCGCCTTGGTCCTGATCGGCATTGCGGCGTTCATGTTGAACCTGACCGTGTTCGGCCGCGAGGTGCGGGCGATCGGTGGGGGAGAGCGCATTGCGCACCTGAGCGGCATCCGTGTCGATCGCGCGAAGATCCTGATCTTCGTGCTCTCAGGCTTGCTCTGCGGCATGGCCGGTCTGCTTCAGGGGGCCCGCGCCATGGCCGCGACGGCGCAACTCGGCGAGGGACTCGAGCTGGACGCAATCGCCGCCGTCGTCGTGGGCGGCACGCCGCTGACAGGGGGCGTCGGGAGCATCCAAGGCACAATCCTCGGCGCCCTCATCATCACCATTCTCTCGAACGGGATGAACATCATCGGGCTCGATCCCTATTTCCAGAACATCGTGAAGGGCCTCGTGCTGGTCCTGTCGGTGTTCATCACGATCGACCGCGAGAAGATCGGCATCATCAAGTGAGCGTGAACCGAGCACATAAAGGAGATCTGCAATGACCATTCAAACCATGCGCGACTTCGGCATCGGCGAAGGCCAGCTCTATATCGGCGGCCGTTGGGTCGATTCAGCCAGCCGAGATCGGCGTGAGATCGCCAATCCGAAGGATGAGAGCATCGTCGCCGCCGTGCCGTCCTCCACCATCGAAGACGCGGATCGCGCGGTCGCCGCGGCCCGCAAAGCTCAGCCCGAGTGGAGCCGACGGACGCCGATGGAGCGCGGCGCGCTGCTTCAGAAACTTGCGACTCTGATCGACGAAAACACCGAGACGCTGGCTGCACTTCTAACCGCCGAAGGCGGAAAGCTTCTGGCGGAATCGCGCATCGACGCGAATTTCGCCGCCCTTTTGCTGCGCTACGCCGCCGAGAGCGCTCGAAGACTCCAAGGCGAGATCCTGCCTGGCGAAGGCCGCGACGAGCAGATCTGGATTCAGCGCGTGCCCTATGGGGTGGTCGCCGGCATCACCGCCTGGAACTTCCCCGCGGCCCTGTTCGCCCGCAAGGTCGGCCCGGCGCTGGTGACGGGCAACACCATCGTCGTCAAGCCGCACGAACTGACGCCGTTGACCACGCTGGTGCTCGGCGAACTCAGCCGGCGCGCCGGCATACCTGAGGGCGTCATCAATATCGTCGTTGGCGACGGCCGAACGGTTGGCGCGCATCTCGTGTCCCACAAGGGCACCGATCTCATCTCGATGACCGGCAGCGTACGCGCGGGCGGCGAGATCTATGCGCTCGGCGCGGAGCGCATCAAGCCGATCCGCCTCGAGCTTGGCGGCAAGGCGCCCTTCATCGTCATGGACGACGCCGATATCGACAAGGCGGTCGATGCGGCTGTGACGTCGAAGTTCTTCTTCGGCGGCTCCGTGTGCACCTGCAACGACCGCATGTACCTGCACAAGACGATCCACGACGAATTCCTCGACAAGTTCCTGGCCAAGGTCAAAAAACTCAAGGTCGGCGATCCCACGAGCGACGTGCAGGTTGGCCCGCGCATCAGCGCCGTCGAAGTGAACAAGCTCGAGGCGATGAAGGCCAAGGCGATCGAGCAGAAGGCGACCCCGCTCATCGAGGGCAAGGCGCAAGGCGCCGGGTTCGACCGCGGCCATTGGTTTTTCCCGACCATCTTCTCGGTCAAGTCGAATGACCTCGACATCATGCAGCAGGAGACCTTCGGCCCGCTGATCGCGGCGATGGCGGTCGACGACTTCGATCAGGCGCTCGCCTACGCCAACGATTCCGACTACGGCCTCTCGGCCTATCTGTTCACCCGCGACAATCGCAAGATCATGCGCGCCGTAAACGAGCTCGAATTCGGCGAAATCTACGTCAACCGCCCGTCTGGGGAGAGCCCGCACGGCTTCCATACCGGCTTCCGCAAGAGCGGCCTCGGCGGCGAGGACGGCCAGCACGGCATCGAGGGCTTCATGCACAAGAAGACGCTCTACAACAATTACGCCTGACGCTTCTTGATGGCGGCTAGGATCAATCGAAATCGCGTGGCGCTGCACGCGCGATGGACCCTTGAGATTGTCGCAGCAACGGACGACCCGGCTCAGCGCCAGGGGTGCATGGGAGGAATTCTATGCTGACAAGAGTAATGACGACGGCCTTGACCTTGGCGCTGCTTGCCGCGGCGCCTATCGGGCCTCCGCGGCAGATTACAAGTGGCCGGACAACATTCCGCCCGAGGCCAAGCAACTGATGGAGCCCCTGCCCTTGTCGCCGACCGGTCAGGTCGTGCCAGGGTTTCCGAACGGCGCGCCGGCAGTCTCGGCGGACGCGCTGAAACTGTCCGACGACGACATCGCCAAACTCAAGGCCGGCAAGTACACGGCCGGTCTCGTCATGCACACGATGGACGCAGGCTGGCCGCATCTCCAGGTCGCGGGGATCACGAACACGCTGAAGGACTACGGAGTCGAAGTCATTGGCGCCACGGACGCGAAATTCAACGTCGGCCAGCAGATCAGCGACCTCGAGCAGATGATCGCGCGCAAGCCCAACGTCATCTTCTCCATTCCGATCGACCCCAAGTCGGAGGCCGAAGCTTATAAGAAGGCGGCGGCCGCCGGCATCAAGCTCGTCTTCCTCGACAACGTCCCGGTCGACATGGCCCCCGGCAAGGACTACGTCTCCGTCGTCGCGGCCGACAATGAAAAGAACGCCTTCTTCGCCGCTGACGAACTCGCCAAGGCGATCGGCGGCAAGGGCGAGGTCGGCATCCTCACCCTCGTCTACGACTATTATTATTCAGTCGCGGCGCGGAAAGTCGGAGCGCTCAAGGCTTTCGCGCAATATCCGGACATCAAGGTCGTGGGGGTGGGCACGTTCACGTCGCCCGAAAAGGCCTATGAGGTGGCGACGAGCATGCTCACCGCCAATCCGAACCTGAAGGGCCTGTTCGTGGCCTGGGATACGCCGGCCCAGCAAGCGGTCGCGGCCGCCAAGACGCTCGGACGTGACGTCATCATCACGACCAACGATCTCGCCGCCGATAGCGCGGTCAATGTGGCGCGCGGCGAGTTCCTCGCGGTTGGAGCGCAGCAGCCCTACGATCAGGGTGTAGCGGAAGCCAAGGTCGCGGCGCTGGCGTTGCTCGGCAAGGAGGCGCCTCCCTATGTCTCGGTGCCGACGCTTCGGGTGAAGAAGATCAACCTTTTGAGCGCGCTGAAGCAGGTCACCAAGGAAGATCCGCCCGCGTCGCTGATCAAGCTCTGCGCCGACAAGTGCTTCTGACGTTCAAGGCCCGGCAGGTCAACGGCTTGCCGGGCCCAATCAGAGCCAAGAGGCGTCCTTGTCTAGTTCCGCGTCGCAAGCGCTCGCGCGTCGCTGTATCGATGGAGCGCATCGAGAAGTCGTTTGGCGAAAATCAGGTTCTGATCGACGTCAACTTCGTGGTCAACGCGGGCGAAACGCACGCGCTGCTCGGTGAGAACGGCGCCGGCAAATCGACCCTGATGAAGGTGCTCATCGGGGTCTACACCGCGGACGGTGGCCGTATCGTCCTCGATGGCGAGGACGTCACGGCGCTGTCGCTGCGCGAGCGGCTCGATCGCGGCATCGCGATGATCTTTCAGGAGCTGAGCGTCCTGCCAAACCGCACGGTGGCGGAGAACCTCTTCATCCTGCGCGAGCCGCGCGCATTCGGGTGGCGAGTCGACACGAAACGCATGGTCGCCGACGCCCAGACGCTCATCGATCGCTACGGCTTTCGGCTTGCGCGCCTCCGCGCGTGTCGGCGATCTCGGTTTCGCGCAGCGCCAAATGGTGGAGATCCTGAAGGCGCTTGTCTCGCGGCGCCAAGCTCCTCGTCATGGACGAGCCAACCTCGTCTCTGACGGTGCGCGAGGAAGAAACCTTGTTCGCGACCGTCGATCAGCTCAAAGCCTCCGGCATCGGCATCGTCTACATCAGCCATCGCATGGCGGACGTGCTGCGTCTCTCCGACCGCATTTCAATCGTCAAGGATGGGCGCCTCATCGGGCCGCTCCTGCCGAGCGAGACGTCGATCGCTCATATCGCGTCGCTGATGTCGCGGTCGCCGGGAAGTCAGGCGAAATCGACGCCCGTCGAAACGATCCCGATCCAACGGCGCGCCGCTGCCAAGGCCGGTGCGCCCGCTCTTTCCGTCTCCGGGCTCAGGACGGCGCGCAAACTCTCCGACATCGCTTTTGATATTCAGCCGCGGGAGATCGTCGGCCTCGCCGGTCTCGTCGGCAGCGGACGCTCCACCCTGGCCAAGGCGATTTTCGGCCTCATTCCCGACGCGGTCGGCGCAATCTCGGTTGCAGGGCGAACGGTGCAAACCGGCAGTGTCTCGAGCGCGGTCGCGGCTAAGATCGGCTTTGTCCCGGAGGACCGGAGACTGGAGGGCCTCGTCGCCATCCGATCGCTGGCAGAGAATTTCGCGCTGACGAATCTCGACGCCCTGTCCTATGCGCGCGGTTTTGGACCGATGGCGACGCAGCGGATCGCCTCACTCTTCGCGCGCTATCGCAGCGACCTTAGCCTGCTTTGTCGCGGCCCGTCCCAAGACCGCGCAGGAGCTCTCGGGTGGGAACCAGCAGAAGTTGGTCTTCGCAAAATGGCTCGCGACAGATCCCAAGGTGCTCATTCTCGACGAGCCGACGTCCGGCGTCGACATCAACGCGAAGCGCGACATGCGTGAGCTCGATCAAGCAAATGGCTGCGCAGGGCGTGGGCGTTCTCCTGATCTCGTCGGAGCTTGAAGAGCTGATCGAGCTCTGCGACCGGATCCTCGTCATGGCCGCAGGGCGCATTACGCAGGAGCCTCGAACGGAGTCGACGACGAAGCGTCCCTTCGGGCGCTTCTCCAGACTGACGCCGCTCGACAGGCTGAGCTTCACAACGAGGAAAAAGCGGCATGACCACGCCCGTCGGGCCTATGGGCAGGAGTGGTTTCGCCAATTTCGCCCGAGACCACATCACTTACGGCATCTTCGCCCTCATCACCCTCTACTTCATCGCCTTTGCGCCCCATTTCGCTTCACTCTCGACTGCGGGCGCGGTGTTGCGCATCACAGCGATCGTCTCCGTGATGGCGATCGGCATGACCTTCGTCATCGTCTGCGGAGAGATCGACCTTTCCGTCGGCTCCATGGCGAGCTTCGCGGGCATGATCGTGGCTATGCTCTACGAGCGCGACGTTCCGACCTTTGTTGCGCCTGTGATCGTGCTCGCCTTGGGCGCCCTTGTTGGCGCCGTCTCCGGCCTGCTCGTAACCAAGATCCGAATTCCGTCCTTCCTGGTGACACTCGGCATGCTGTCGATCTTCTCCGGCCTAGCGCTGACGGTCACCGACACCAGGTCAGTTCCAATTCTCGACGATACCTTTTCGGCTTTGTTCTGGAATGGCTCGTTCGTCGGCGTACAGGCGCCGATCGTGTGGACGCTCGTCCTGACGGCGCTAGGCTACTATCTGCTGCATCAGATGCCGTTCGGCCGCAGGATCTTCGCGACCGGCGGAAACCCGGTCGCGGCGCGGTTCTCAGGGGTCAGGACGGACCGGACGAAGATCGCCGCCTTCGTCATCTCCGGCGTCACCGCATCGCTCGCAGGAATGATGCTCGCCGCTCGTTCGACCGCCGGCAACCCGAGCTTGGGCGCTGGACTCGAGCTCGACGTGATCGCCGCCGTGATCATCGGTGGCACAAGCCTCTTTGGCGGCTACGGTTCGATCGTCGGCTCAGTCGTCGGCGCGATCTTTATTGGCATCCTCGGATTCGGTCTTCTGGTCATGGGGCTGTCGACCAGCATCCAGGAGGTCATCAAAGGCGCCATCATCATTCTGGCGGTGTCGGTGAACCGTCGATAAGTGCTCATGCGCCCCGCCGTTTTTGGTTCAGCGAGTTCGAACAGCACGGCGAGGAAAATCACCGACGCCTTGAATGAACTGAACCCAGAACGGCTCGACATTGTGAAGCGTCAAGCCATTGTTGATCACACCGATGAGAAGCACGCCCAGAATCGTGCCGAGCATGGAGCCGCGGCCTCCAAAGAGCGACGCTCCGCCGATGACAACGGCTGCAATCGCGTTCAGCTCCAGGCCGGTCGCGGCGATCGGCTGAGCGGAGTCCAGCCGGCCTGTCAGGATGACGCCGCCCAGGCCCGCCAAAGCGCCCGGAGATCGCATAGACGAGGATTTGGGTGCGCCGGACAGGAATACCCGCGATCATTGCTGCTTCGCGATTGCCGCCGACCGAGTAAACCTCACTGCCGAACACGGTCTTCTTCAGCACAAAGGCGCCGATAGCGAGGGCCGTCAAGGAAATGACGCCGGCGATCGGCGCCCTGCCAATACCGGGTATTGTCCAAAGGCCCCCGCCGATCGAGTTCGAAGGCGTCGTCGAAGCCGAAGATCGTCTGACCGTTCGGGATGATGAAGGCGAGGCCGCGCGCCATCGACATCGCGGCAAGCGTGACGATGAACGGGTTCATATTGAGGTAGGTGACAGAGAGGCCGTTAAACAGGCCACACGCAAGCCCGACTAATATTCCGACCCCGATCGAGGCCCAGATCGGCAGTCCGGCATGCAAGACAAGGCCCGTAATGACGCCGGACAGCGCCACGACTGAGCCGGAGGAAAGATCTATGCCACCGGTGATGATAACGAACGTCTGTCCGCAGGCCACGACCGCGATCAGCGAGGTCGCCACGAGGATCGCCATAATGTTGGCCGAGGACAGGAACGTGGAAGTGCTCAGCGACAGATAGAGGACGATCGCCGCGAAAACGAGAACAATGGCGATCTCGCTGAAATCGCCAAAATGCGGCCCCTTCACGGTCGCGCGGCTGGCGGGGGCCTCGGCCCTTTCCTCAGTCGACATGGCGCTCAGCCGACGGCCGCTAGAGACATGAGACGATCCTGGCTGAATTCAGCCCGGTCGACCTCACCCGCCATCCGGCCCGCGCGCATCACTCCGATGCGGTCGCACAGCCCTAGAAGCTCGAGAAGATCGGAGGACACAATCACTACGGCCGCTCCCCTGGCCGCCAATTGGCCGATCAAGTTGTAGACTTCGACCTTGGCTCCCACATCGACGCCACGCGTTGGCTCATCGAGCAGGAATACGCGCGGTGAAGCGGTCATCGCGCGCGCAAGAACAACTTTCTGCTGATTGCCTCCCGACAGGCGCCGAACCTCCTGGCTTGCAGACGTCGCGCGGATCCGCAGACTCTCGATCGACGCGTTGGCCAGTTGCTGTATGGCCCGTGACGAGAGAACGCCCCAGCGCGCCAGAGCCTTGAGGGTCGAGAGCGCGATATTTTGGCGGATGGAGAACGGCAGGATGAGCCCTTCAGCCTTTCGGTCTTCCGGTGTCAGCACCATCCCGTCTCGAAGCGAGCGGCGCGGCGAACGCGGGATGTAGCGCTTGCCCTCGACGCGAACGCGGCCGCCCGTCATCGGCAGCGCGCCGAAGATCGTCTTCAGAATTTCGGTGCGGCCCGCGCCGACAAGTCCGGCGATGCCGTAGATTTCGCCCGCTCGGACGGCGAAGGATACGTCAGCGAAGCGCTCTCCCGAGGACAGGTTTTCGACCTCCAGGAGCGAGGGGCCGAGCTTGATATCCTGCTTCGGGAAAAAACTGCTGATCGGTCTGTTGACCATAGCGCGCACCAGCGTTTCTTCCGTCCAATCTTGGACTGCCCTCGTCTCGACGCTGTATCCGTCACGCATCACGGTGACGCGGTCACAAATTTCGAACACTTCCTCGAGGTGGTGACTGATAAAAATGATCCCGACCCCTGTCTTCTTCAGCCTTTCGACGGTCGCGACGAGAATGCGCACCTCGTGGCTCGTGAGCGTCGCCGTTGGCTCGTCGAGAACAATGACGCGCGCACGACGGGAGAGCGCGCGACCGATCTCAACAAGTTGGCGCTGCGCGAGCGACAGGCTGCGAATGCGCGTCGAGGGTGCGATGTCGAGGCCGACCTGATCGAGCACGGCGCGCCCCGCGCGCATCAGTTCCCGGCGGCGGACCGTTCCAACCACGGTGCGTGGAAGGCTGCCGGCAAAGATATTTTCAGCGACTGTTTGGTCCGGAAACTGGCTCAATTCCTGATGGACAACGATGATCCCCGCGTCCAGAGCGTCGCGGGGTTTATGGGGAGCGAAAGCGTCGCTCCCCAGCTTGATGGTTCCATCATCCGGTTGATAGATGCCGGCCAATATCTTCATGAGGGTCGATTTGCCGGCGCCGTTCTCGCCGACGACGCCAAGCACCTCGCCCTCATTGAGCGACAAGCGACACTTGGTTGAGAACCGGCACGCCGAGAAACGCCTTGGAGACGCGGTCCATTTCGAGAAGATGCGGCGCCGCTCCCTCCAAGGCTTCCATTCAGCGAACCTCTCAGCCTTTGGTCACCTGATCGGCCCAGAGGCCATAGGCCTTCACCTCAGGGCTGTCGATGTTCTCCTTGGTCAAAAGGATATGTGGCCAGAACTCGTGCTGCGGGATCTTTGACTTGTCGCCGTTGAAATATTGCTCCACGTACTTGACCGACTGGCTGGCCATGGTCAGCGGATTCTGAGACAGGGTCGCGTCCATGTCGCCCTTGCGGATCGCGGTCAAAGCCTGTTCGGTGCCATCGATGCCGACGATGATGATGTGCTTGGGATCGTCCATAGGCACATTCTTGCTCGCCTGGCGAATGGCGCGCAGCGCTCCGACGGCGTTGTCGTCATTGCCGTTGAACACCGCGTCAATTTGCGGATTCGCCGCCATGATCTGGCTCATCAGGTTGAACGACTTTTCCTGATCGAACTGCCCCTCTTGGCGCGCGATCAGTTTCAACCCTGAATTTTCCGCCGCCGCTTTATTGAACACTTCGAGGAAGCCTTTGTCGCGATCATCGCCAGCGGTTGTTCCGATGAGACCAACGAGGTCGACGACGTTGCCTTGGATCTTTCCGTAGCGGGCCTTGAGCTTGTCGATGATGTACTGCGCCCCCTCGCGGCCCAGCGCGACATTGTCCGTCTCAAGAAAGTTGACCTGACACGGCCCGCACGAGGCGCCGCGATCGAGGGTAAAGACCGGAATCCCCTTCTTGTTGGCCTGTTGAACCACTGGCACGATCGCGTTGGCGTTGATTGGATTCAGGATCAGCGCATCGACGCCCTGGTTGATCAGGTCGACCACCATCGTCGACTGGGTGTTGGCGTCGCCATTCGCGTTGGTGTTGAGCAGGGTCACGCCAGGAGTTTTGGAAGACGCATCCACTACGCCCTTGGTCATGCCCTGGAAAAATGGGTTGGCGAGAGTCGCAACGTTGTAACCAATTTTTATCGGCTTGCCCTCGGCGAAAGCCGGCGTCCCGAAGAGAGCGACTGTGACAGCGGCTCCGCTCGTCCAAACGAATTCACGACGATTCACGATGAAACTCCCTGGTAGTTACCTCGGCTGCATGAAACACTGGCAGCGTTTCCTTAAAACGGAAATTGGCCTGCCAAGGAGGCGATCATATACGCGCCACGGGCGCATATGGGCCATCATCGGGCGAGATCGTCAAGTTGGATTCGGAACTGATAGACGGATCGAGCTCTGGGTCAGCGGTCGCCCGCCGACGGCGGTTGGCGCGAGGGAGCCGGCGACTACCTTTCACGAAAAAGGGAGTTGAGCTGCTTCGCTGACGGCTTGCGATCGAAAGTTCGAGAGCGTCACGCCAACGAGTTGAACGGCTTTCGGCGGCGGGAAAACCGACCGGACCAGGTCAAGGGCGACCTGATGCAACTTCTCCCTCGTTTGGATCGTCATCTCCGTCGACCGGCTGCGGGTGGAAATCTGAAAGTCCGCCCATTTGATCTTCACCGTGACGGTCCGACCACGAGCGTTCGCTTTCTCGCACCAGGTCCAGACATCATCAGCCATTGCGATCACGCCGGCCTCGATTTGAACGGAATCAGTCAAGTCCTCGGAGAAGGTCGTCTCCGATCCGGAAGACTTTCGTTCTCTGTCGGGTTGAACCGACCGTTCGTCCCAACCTCGCGCGATGTTGTAGTACCAACTTCCTGACTTGCCGAAGCGGTCCTGTAGGAAAGCGAGGGTTTGCCCTCGCAGGTCCACGCCCGTCTCAATGCCCAAGCGCGCGCATCTTAGCCGCCGTCTTTGGACCCACGCCGTGGAACTTCGCCACCGGTAGGCTCGCAACAAAGGCTTCCGCTTGGTCGGGCATGATCGCGAACTGGCCGTTTGGTTTGCGATAGTCCGATGCGATCTTGGCGAGGAACTTGTTGCAGGAAATTCCGGCCGAGGCTGTGAGCCTGATTTCGTCGTAGATCCGCGCCCGGATATCCTTGGCGGTCTCCCACGCGGTCGGGATGCCTTTGAGATTGTCCGTTACGTCTAGATAGGCTTCATCGAGAGAGAGCGGTTCGACCAACTGGGTGTAATCCTTAAAGATCGCTTGAATCTGCTCGGACACTTCGCGGTAAACGTCGAACCTTGGCGGGACAAACACGAGTTCCGGCGCACTTCCGAATGGCGACAGTCGACGGCATCGCCGAGCGAACCCCGAAACCTCGCGCCTCGTAACTTGCCGCAGCAACGACGCCGCGTTTGGCCGGGTAGCCGACCGCCACCGGCTTGCCCTTAAGGGTCGGATCGTCGCGCTGCTCCACCGACGCATAAAACGCGTCCATGTCGATGTGGATGATCTTGCGAATCCGTCCTTCGTCCATCGGAGGATGTAGTACCTGACTTTTCCGATCGATGTCGTATATGTGACGTGCGTCACAGCCAGCCATGATTTTTTATGGCATTGTTGTGAGATGTTCGAGGATCTCGTACTTGCGATTTTGGTCTCCGGAGAAACGCCGGATAGGCTTCAGGGAGGGCACTACGGCGACTTCAGGTTAATCCGGTGGTCCGGCTACATCCCAAAAGTCCGGTCGATGTCATCCCGAAAGCACAGGTCGAAGAACCGATACGATCATAGGGGCGCGCAGATGTCGCTGGATTTGGAAACAGTCGCGGACGGCCTCGGGTTTCCGGAGGGGCCCGTGGCGATGGCCGACGGATCCCTGCTCTTCGTCGACATCAAGAACGAGACGCTCTCGCGCGTAAGAACTGACGGGCGCGTCGACGTCGTGGCCGAAATACCGGGCGGACCGAACGGCGTAGCGATTGGTCCCGACGGCATGGCTTATGTCTGCAACAACGGCGGCGTCTATAGCTTCGTTCCCTTCAATGGCGTGACGATCCCAGGCCCCCGGCCGCCAAGCTACCAGGGCGGCTCGGTCCAGCGGGTCGATCTCACGACCGGCGCAGTCACTGTTCTGTACGATGAGTACAAGGGCGTAAGGCTGCTCACGCCAGATGATCTCGTCTTTGATAACGCGGGCGGATTCTGGTTCACCGATTCGGGAATTCAGGATGCCGAAAGCACCCAGAAAGGCGCTCTCTACTACGCAACGATCGACGGACAATCGATCGTGAAGGCGGCGACGATCCCGATGGCGAACGGCGTTGGCCTCTCGCCGGACGGCGCGACGGTCTATGTGTCGGACACAGTTTTTGGGCGGCTCTGGGCCTTCGATATCCTCGGGTCCAGGGCAGGTGAAGCCGGGCCCGCTGCCGGTCATGCCGGGCCGGGTCGTGCAAACCCTTCCAGGGTTTCAGTGGCTGGACAGCCTCAAGGTCGAGGCCGGCGGGCACGTCTGCGTGGGGACGCTCATCAACGGCGGGATCACCGTTTTCAGCCCCGACGGCGCGACGGAGCACGTGGCCGTTGCCGACCTATTCACGACCAACCTGTGCTTCGGGGGCGAGGATATGCGCGACATCTGGATTACGGCGTCAAGCACAGGCAAGATCTACAAGACTCGTTGGCCGCGGCCCGGCCTCAAGCTGGCGTTCAACGGTTGACGACAAGAACCTTGGAGACAGTGTCACGATCCGGGTTTAGGTTGAGACGCTCTATTTGAACTTCGAAGCGAGGAAGAGACGCTGGGGGTGTAGCGTCCAGGAGCAGTTGGCGGGCCGTTCGGCTCGGAGGGGACGGGATGAGCAATCCTGACATCGCCGAAGAACTGGTCGAGACGCTCCGTCGCCGCGACGGCAGAGCCGATCTGCGCCCGGTCCACGCGATCGGCATCAGCGCGACTGGCTATTTCGAGGCGTCCGACGTCGCGCGCGACTATTGCATCGCCGAGCACTTTCAGGGCGACCGAGTGCCGGTCATCGTGCGCTTCTCGAACGGATCAGGTTGCGCCGTTGTCCACGATGGCTGGTCGGACGTTCGCGGGATGGCGACGCGATTTTACCTCACCAAAGACGAGACGACCGATCTCGCCAACGGCGCGACGACCGATCTCATCGCGATGACGCTGCCGGAGTTCTTCGCGCCGACCCCGGAGACTTTCCTGGACTTTGCCATTGCCGCCAAACCCGCCCCAGTTACGCGAGAGTCTCCTTGGCGAAAACTCCTCGACATGTTGTGCTTGATGATACCCCTGCCGAATCCAAATCCCGGAGAAACGATCAGCCCCAACGCCGGCGCGCTCCGATTCGCGGATCAGAACGACTACGCCAAGCTCGCCGTGTCCCAGGCGGCCACGATTGGCGCGCCGGAAAGCTACGCTCGCGCGGACTATCACGCCGTGCACACGTTCGTTGTCGTGGCGCCGGACGGGACGCGCCGTTGGGTCCGCTTCAGTTGGCAACCCGTCGCCGGCGTTCTGAGCACCAATCCCGAGGCGACCCCAGACGATCGATATCTGCAAACGGAACTGCGCAATCGCCTGCATCAAGGCCCCGCGCAATTTACTCTGATGATGGCGATCGGCGAGGTCGGCGACGATTTCAACGATTCCTCTCGTCCGTGGCCGCCTCATCGGGTCCGGGTCATGATGGGAATGCTGACGCTCAACGCCATTCCCGAAGACCAGATCGCGAATTGCGAGTATCTGGCCTTTAATCCGATGAATCTGACAGCGGGGATCCAGGCATCGGAAGATCCGGTCCTTCGCGTGCGTCAAGACGCCTACAAAATCTCCGCCAAACGCCGCCTCGGAGCCGGATGCCCATTTTCAGGAAATGTTGCTGAGCCTGCCGCGAACGGGGCCGGTTGGTTCGATCGCTTCGTCGACAGACTGCCCAAAAACGCATTGGTCCAATTCCTGTCGGCAAAGTTTCTCGTCCCGTACTGGGCCTGGCGGACGCCGACACCGCCCTTGTCCGGCGGCCCGCGTCCCGCGGTTCAGCCCAGCGAAAACGTTCAGCGGATGATGAACCTCCTCATGCCGCTTAAGGACAAATCGGCGATCGGCCGCGCCAGGGCCGCTATGGCGATCGCTGAGAACGTCGACGAGATCTTCGCCGGTCTCGACAATGTCGGGACGGTGCATTTCGCCCGCTTCCTGCTGATCGGCGACTACATCTGTATGATTTCGGTCTACGACGGTGACTTTACCAACTACATTCGAGACTTCATCGCCACGATCGGGAGCGTCTTCGACGCCGTCGTGGCTTTGGTCGAGGGCGGCGAGGCGATCACCCCTTCGGCGGAACACATCGAGGAATTCATCGACTGGGTGCACGCACATGACCTGTTCCAGGCGCCGGATTTCCCGACCGATCTGTTCGCGTTAAACGAGGAAGCGCGCGGGAATCCGCGCAAGGGCAAGCCCGCCGACGTGCGGTTGCTGCCGCGTGAGTTCATTTTGCAATTGCATGCCAATCCCAATATTTCGCTCGGCGGCGGTTATCGCGGCTATCCCGGTTTTTCTGCGGCACAGGTGCGCCAGAAGCTTGGAGTCGGCTGGTGAACCGCGAGTTCAACCGCAAGGATATTCAGGGAAACATCCTGCGCAGCTATCGCCGGAATTTTGTCCGCCACCTCATCCTCGAGGTTGGGGACCGCGCAGCGGCGCGCAAATTCCTCGGCATATCGGTCGCGGGTGGAGACGCGGACGTTCCCGGGATCACCAGCGAGGCGCTATCAGCCGACATGAAGCCGGCCCGTCTGTTTCAATATCGGGCTCACTTTTGAAGGGCTGCGGGCGCTTGGAACGTCCGACGAGTCGCTTGCGAGCTTCCCGACCGAATTCACCGATGGAATGACGAGCCGGGCGTTGAAACTCGGCGATTTCGGACTGTGCGACCCGAAGAATTGGCCCGATCCGTTCGACAAGCCCCCGCAGGTTCATATTATCGCGTCGATTTACGCCGGCGACGAGGGGCCTCTCGATAGGGTCCAAACTCAAGTCGCCCGCGCCTTCACCGTGCTCGGTTCGCGGAACGGGCGCAAACGCGACGCCGGCAAAGTCTTCTTCGGGTTCAAGGATAGTATCTCGCAGCCTCGTTTTGCCGAGATTCCCGACGATCCGGACACGGATAATGCCAATGAGCCCATCGACTCGCTGGGCACCGTTCTGCTCGGCTACGAGACACGTCTCGAGAAGCTGCGCTTTCGCGTGCCGGAGCCTGACGAGCTTGGGTTCAATGGGACCTTCAATGCCTTCCGCATCCTTGCGCAGGACGCCAAGGGGTTCAACGAATATCTCAGCAAAGCGGCGAACGAACTCAAAGACCATCCCGACGTCAACCTGCTGCTGGCGCCGGGCAGCGAGGCGCGGATCGGCGAGGGTCTGGACTATGTGGGGGCTTTGCGCGAGATTGTCGCAGCTCAGATGTGCGGCCGCTGGCGAAACGGCATTCCGTATGGCTCCTCGCCCGACGCGCAATTGACCAGTAAGTCGATTTCCGAGACCAATTTCGACTATGACCGAGCCTCGCGGTGTCCTGCTGGCTCGCACATGCGGCGCGTCAATCCGCGCAGCGGGACAATCGTGCAGCGGATCGCCAACCACACCCGACGCGTAATCCGGCGCGGCATGCCCTATGGCCCGGATTACGATCCTGACCATCCCGACAATCAGGAGCGCGGGCTGCTCGGCAATTTCATTGGTGCGAGCCTAGGGGCACAGTTCGAGGCGATCATGTGCGACTGGCTCAATCTCGGCCTTCAAGACCCCAACATCACCGGATCAAACGATCCATTGATCGGCGCGAATACGCCGGAGACGAGCTGGTTCGACCTGTCGCTCAGGAACGGAGGCACTATCCGTCTTCGCGGATTCCCGCGCTTCGTGATCACGCGCGGCGGGGCCTACACTTTCCTGCCAAGCGTGCCGGCGATCAAGTACTTGTCGAAGCTAACCACCTGAGTGGCCGCGTCCGGAGCGAGAGCGGGAATATGACGCGCCTCATCCCGGAGTGCCGGTCAGCTCCGCCAACGCCGCCTCGATCCGCGCCAGCATGGGAGACGGACCGAACGCGCTGACGATGCGGTGCGCTTCGGTCAAATGGGTGCGCGCAAGCGCCTTCCTCTTCTTCGCCTTATGCAGGAGGCCAAGGATCATTTCCGCGCGACCGATGAAGTGTCCGTCCCGATCGAACTGCGGGTTGGATCGCACTCGTTCGATCAGCACGCGGATTCGCTGCGCTCCAAACGTCAACACCCAAGCCAACGAGCGAAAATTCCGCAGAAACAGCCCGAGTGACGGCTTCCCCGTGCCCGACAGGATATCGAGATAGATCTCGCACAAGAACAACCTGCACCAGTCTGCCGAGGCCCGATAACCCTCCTCGTCGCGCCGGGAGATTGTCTGCTCGATGTATCTGAGCCCTTCGTCGATCCGCCCGTTCATGGCGAGCCCGACGCCCCAAAGATTCTCCGGACCGGAGAGAAACAAGGTCCAACCGTTCTCCGAGCATTTGGCGATATACCCGCCGACTTCGTCGAGCGCGCCGGGTTTGTTGAGCAGCACCAGCGCGATGTTTCGCGCCGAGGATGCAATCGCCCGTTCGAATGGGGCGCGGGAGGTGGCTATCCCGAGGTCCGCGATCTCCAGTCCCGCTTCATAATTGTCGCTGAGGATGGCGATCAGAGCCCTCATGGCGGTGGCGTAACCGACGGATCTCGGGTCGTTCATCGAGACGCCGTTGACCATCAGCCGCTGCACGGCCGCACGGGCCTCCGTGAGTCGGCCGCGGTTCACTTCGTCATAGGCCAAAATGGCCGAATAGAAATTCCTGAGATAGGCGTCGTCGACGTTGGCCAAGGCGGTTTCAGCTTCGCGACGCCGGGCCTGGAAGACCTCGATCGAGACCGGTGCGCAGTAGGTCGACACGGACAATTCGCTGACCAACGCGTAAGCCATGGATTTCGGGTCGCCCAGTCGGCGCGCCATTGCAGACAATTCTTGTTGGACGCTCAACGCGTCATGAAACCTGTTGGTCCAGACCAGGCTTGAAACATCGTGATGCAGGATGAGTACGTGATGGTGGCTGTCTCCCGATCTGTTGAGGACGGGCCTGAATCGGGTGGTCACCTCGATCATCATCTTCGGGCGCAGAGAGATGTTCGAGCACAGGGCAAAGTTGGCGAGCAACTCGACGAGCCGTTCGTCGCTGGCGCAACTGGGGTCGCGCTCGAAGAGCGCGAGCGCCGACGACAAGTATCGATCCGCCTCGTCGAGCGAGTAGACGCCCAAACTCTTCGCCCCGGCCATGGCGAGATAGGTGAAGGCGAGGTTCTTGCGATCGGCGAGAACATAGTGGTGCGCGAGCGTTTCCGCCGCTTCGGCGAGCCTACCTTCGCTCCGCTGTTCCAGCGCCTCGGCGATCTTCCGATGCAGCTCGGTCCTGCGCCCCGTGACAAGGCTCTGATACACAGAGTCTCTCAAGAGGATGTGCTTGAAAACGTAGTCCGACGAATTGGCTTGCCTGTAGACGATATCCTGCGCCTGCAGTCTCTGCAGCGCCGCGCCGACGTCATCTTCCGTCTCGACGACAAGCGAGAGCAGATTCGGGTCGAACCGCCGGCCGATAGTCGCCGCGGCCTGCAACAACGCACGGTCTTCCCGAGGCAGCCGATCCACTCTGGCCGCGAGCAGACCCTGTATGCTTGCCGGCAGACCGTCCACTCCAATCGCGGCGTCGAAATCCGCTTTGCCTGAGGCGACGCGCAACGCGCCTTGTTCGATCAGGAAGCTCAGGATTTCCTCGCCGAAGAGAGGATTGCCCCCAGCCCGCTCCGTCACTTGCCTCATCAGAGCGTCGGGCGGGGACGCCACGCCGAGTCGCGTCTGCAAGACATGCTGGATGTCGCCCGCGCTGAGGGGCTTCAGCGCAAGGGTCGTCACGCCGAACCCTCCTCGCCAGCGGGGAAGGTATTCGGGTCGCGTCGTATGAATGACAAGCAAGTTCGGCTGCTCGCCGGCCTCGATCAGTTTGCCGAGCATCTCTTCGGACGCGCGGTCGACCCAGTGGATGTCCTCGAGCAGCACAACGACCGTGGATGCCCCACGTCGCGCTTTCATCAGCGTCAGCAACAGTTCGCGCGTGCGCAAACCGATCAGAACGCCGTCGAGTCCCGCCAACAAGCCTTCCGGCGGCTCTAGACCCAGCAGATTAAGCAGCAGGCCCAAATTCTCCGTCGTATGAAGCTCCAGCCCGCGAAGGCCCGCATCCAACTTTCGCGTGATTTCGGCCGGATCGTCCTCGGGTCGAATCCGGAAAGCGCCGCGCACGACCTCAAGGAAAGGCAGAAACGGAATCTGTTGCCCGTCGGCCGCGCAATGCCCGATCAGGACGAAGGCCTCGTCGGCCTGAAGCCGCTGCAGAAATTCCGACACGAGGCGCGTCTTGCCTAGACCGGGCTCGGCGACAAGGTCGATCACTTGAAGCCGCTCTCGCGCACGGCCAAGCGCGTCGTGGAGCTTCGCCAGTTCGTCGTCACGACCGACATGCGGGCCGAGGCCCCGGCGGAGCGAGGCATCGAAGCGCGTGCCCCCCTTGCGCACGGAGTTCAGTCGCCAGACTTTCTGGGGCTTGGACTTGCCCTTGATCGGTTGTTCCCCGTCGAAGCTCGTGTCGGCGAGCCATTCAACGAGACGTCGTGTGGTGTCGCAGATCATGGTGCCGCCCGCCCGCGCCAAGCCCTGAAGACGCGCGGCAAGATTGACGGTATCGCCGACGGCGGTGAGAGCGGCGCCCTCCCCCTCGACCGGCGCCATCACAGTGATTCCCGAACTCACGCCGGCGCGCATGAGCGGACGCTCGCCGAATTGGGACTCCATCTCATCGGCTGCCGCCGCAAAAGCCGCGTGGATCGCCAAGGCCGTGCGGCAGGCTCGGAGCGCGGTGTCTTCCTGCGCCTCGGGGACGCCGAACACGGCCATGATGCTGTCGCCGGCGAAGCCGCGCACCGAGCCGCCGTGTTCGCGAACGGCCCCCGTCAGCTTTTCGTAGATTATTCGGACGAGACCGAGGGTTCTCTCCTCGCCAATTCGCTCCGCAATCGCCGTGTACCCGACCATGTCCGCGAAAAGTACAGAAACCTGACGCCGTTCGCCCAGAGGCATCGGTGCGCTCGCGCCAGTACTTTTTGCATCTTCCACGGCGGAAATGCCCTCACCCGTGCGTCTGCCTCCGCGTCGTCAGAGCATTCGGGACCGTTAGCGGAGAGTTGGTCTCATCTGATTGATTGACGGCTGTTCACCGTATGAACCCATGCGGCAGATTTTTGCAACCGCCTGCTAGAGCTATTTCTCGGAATTTCATCGCGACCACGGCGAAACGCGGCACTGGAGGCAGGAAAGAACTCCGCAGGCCGACACCAAGCGGACGCAATGTGGCCATGCGGGAGGCTGACCGGCCCCACCGAGCGGTCCGAATGGAATGTTGGTTTAACTGCGGCCGATCAAGGGCCGCGCCCGAGCCCGGAGGGAGTTCCAGGCTTGATCATGTCGACGAAGGACGCTCCAGGAGCGACCGTCCCTGAACAAGGCGCCAACGTGTCCGTTCGACCCAACCCGGTCGAGAAGCGGCGTGTCGGCCAATCCCGAGTGTGGCCTTAAGCGAAGAGGGCCCTTCTCGGCGGCAGCTGTCCGCGATATCAGAACGAGAGCCACGAGACCGTTGGGCGAGAAGACGCGGCATCACCCTGACCACAACACTCGGGCGAGGCCTGCCAACACAGCAACGTGGGTCACTCCTCAACGACCAAGGAACGGAGCGCATCATGAAAGTCCTGATGGTTCTTACCTCCCACGACCAGCTCGGCAACACAGGGCGCAAGACTGGTTTCTGGCTCGAGGAACTGGCGGCGCCTTACTATGTCTTCAAGGATGCCGGCGTCCAGATCACTCTCGCATCGCCCAAGGGCGGACGTCCGCCACTTGATCCCAAGAGCAACGAGCCGAACTTTCAGACCGACCTCACCCGTCGCTTCGAGAAGGATGCCGACGCCAACGCTCAGCTGGACAGGACGGTGCGCCTCGATAGCGTCAAGCAGGAAGATTACGATACCGTCTTCTACCCCGGTGGCCATGGGCCGATGTGGGATCTCGCGGAAGACAAGAACTCGATCAAGCTGATCGAATTCTTCCTCGCCGCCGGCAAGACCTTCGCGCTCGTCTGCCATGCCCCTGGCGCGCTGCGGCATGTCAAGACCGCGGACGGCAAGCCGCTCGTCGCAGGCAAGACCGTGACCGGCTTCACCAACGGCGAGGAAGAAGCCGTAGGTTTGACGAAAGTGGTGCCCTTCCTTGTCGAGGACGAGCTGATGAGCCTCGGCGCCATTTTTTCAAAGGTGAAGAACTGGGGCGTCTACACCGTCACCGACGGCCAGCTGATTACCGGCCAGAATCCGGCCTCGTCCGGCCCGGCCGCCAAGCTTCTGATCGACACGGTGAACAAGAAGGCAAAATAGTCAGGCTCGGTGAGCGCCCACATTCTGGCGAACGGAGAAAAACTCTACCGTGATGGAGTCGTCCATGAATCAAGTCGAAGTGGAGGAGAAAAACTATCAAATGCCGCCTCAGGACGGGTTTACCATCGCGCACTTTCTCACCGTCTCGGACATCGAACGATCGGCTCGATTTTACGAAAGGGTCTTTGGAGGTCGTATTCTGAGCGGAGGCGACAGCAGCGGCGCGCCAGGGTACATCCAGATCGCGAACACGTGGCTCATTGTCAACGTCGGGGCGGTCCGACACCGGACAAACCATCGGTAACGCTCAGCGTCCCCGCAGACCCCGATTCAGTTAGCAGCTTTATGAATATCCGCGTTGCGGATATTCAAGCCTCCTATGAACTATGGCGCAATCGAGGAGCGGAGTTTATTACCGAGCCAAAGGACAAGTACGGCGAGATCCGCTGCTACATTCGTGATCCTGACGGTTATATTATAGAAGTTGGGCAAAGCAATCCGGGTGTCAGCCTACGGCTAAACGACCCGACCGTAGGTGCGGCGGGTGAGCGCCTACAATCCTTCTTCCTCGACGAGGGCTTTAGGTTCTTAGTTATGGGTCCCAGTTCATGCTGAA
>CAVYPD010000014.1:0-44295 GCA_963770275.1 uncultured Alphaproteobacteria bacterium | reverse complement strand
CTCTCGCGAGGTAGTAGGAGTTCGGATCGGGCCAGGAATGCGCAGGCGCGATTGAGACCAAAAGGCGCGCTCAAAGCGTCCGTCAAGCTCCGGACAAGACAGATGTCGTATGCGGGCGCTGAAGCGAGTAAACTCGCCGCCGCGGCGGCTTGTCCGCAGCTTGGTTTGATCAGAGGGGAGCCGTGATCCTGGAGGGCGCATCCATCTTCGCGCTTGTCGTCGCCGCCTTCGTGGTCATCACGGCTCTCATGGGCGTGCGCCAGGTGCCTCAGGGCTACAATTACACGGTCGAGCGCTTCGGCCGCTACTACAAAACCTTGACCCCGGGTCTGGGGCTTATCGTTCCGTACATCGACGCCGTCGGCCGCAAGCTCAACGTCATGGAGCAGGTCATGGACGTCCCGAGCCAGGAAATCATCACCAAGGACAATGCAACCGTGACGGTGGACGGCGTCGCCTTCTATCAGGTGCTCGACGCGCGCCGCGCGGCCTATGAGATCTCCGATCTTCAGTCGGCTTTGCGCAACATCGTCATGACCAATGTGCGCACGGTCATGGGTTCGATGGACCTGGACCAGCTGCTCTCGCATCGCGACGAGATCAACGCGCGCCTTCTGACGGTGATCGACGCCGCCTCGGAGCCGTGGGGCATCAAAGTCACGCGCGTCGAGATCAAGGACATCGTGCCGCCCAGAGACCTTGTGGACGCGATGGGCCGGCAGATGAAGGCGGAGCGTGAGAAGCGCGCGGTGATCCTCGAGGCTGAAGGCATGCGGCAGTCCGACATCACCCGCGCCGAAGGACGCAAGGCGGCGCTCGTGCTCGAAGCCGAAGGTCGGCGCGACGCGGCGTTCCGGGCGGCGGAGGCGGTCGAACGAACCGCGGAGGCCGAGGCGATGGCCACGCGCGTCATTAGCGAAGCGACCGCCAACGGCGACGTAGTCGCGGTGAACTTCCTCATCGCAGAGAAATATATCGCCGCGCTCCACGCCTTCGCGCAATCGCCCAATCAGAAGCTCGTGATCGTGCCCATGGAATTGAGCTCGCTTGCCGGGACGCTTGGCGGATTGAGCCAGATCGCCGCAAGCGCCATGGGCGCGGAGGCCGTCGCAGCCCCACGGCCGCCCACTCGGCCGCGTCCCCCTGGGCCCGTGCCGAACACAGGCGCGACAACTTCGCCACCGGGCTCCCCTTGGCAAGGGTCTGAGAACGCGCCGCCGGGCGGCGCTTCTTCCTGAAGGGAGGAGCGGTCGGAGCCTCTGATGGACGCCCTCCTGCAACAGGCCCATCTCGTCGCGCTCACGTGGCTTCTCGCGGGGCTCGTTCTCAGCGCGATCGAGACGCTCGCGCCCGGCGCGTTCTTCATTTGGTTTGGCGCCGCTGCGGCGATCGTCGGAGCCGTGGACTACTTCCTGCCGATGGGCTTCGTCGCGCAGCTCATCCTGTTCGCAGTTCTGGTGGCGACGCTGGTTCTTATCGGGCGAGGAGTTCTACGGATCGTTCGACAAAGGGCCCGGGCCGCTGCCACAAAGCCGCGCGCATGCGATGGTCGGGGCCGACTTCTTCTTGGATGAAGCGATCACGCGAGGCTATGGGCGCATTCGTGTCGGCGACAGTTCGTGGCGCGTCGCCGGACCGGATTGCCCCGCGGGCGCCCTGGTGAAGGTGGTCGCCGTGGAGCAGGGGTCGCTCTTGCGTGTCGAGCGGGTCGACTGACCCCACGTGGCGTCGGGAGTCGCGCTCACCGGTAGACCAGCACCGGAATGGTCGAGTGCGTCAGCACCTTTGCCGTTTCGCTGCCGAGCAGCAAGGCCGAGATCCCCCGCCGCCCATGCGAGGCCATGACGATGAGATCGCAGCCAAGCGCGAGTGCGGCGTCGATGATGGCGCGATACGGCTGATCGTGAACCTCGCGGATCGTCTCGCACGGCACGCCTGCCGCCTGCGCGGCCATCTTCACCTGTTCCAGCGCCTTCTCCGACAAGACGCGCGACTGCTCCTCATAGTCCCCCAGGTCAACGGGAACGAAGACCGTGTCCATGCCCGCCGTCTGGTACGGCTCAGCGACCGTTAGCCCCGTCACCTTCGCTCCCGACTCCTTGGCCAACTGCACGCCATAAAGAATCGCCTTCCGCGACAGGTCGGACCCGTCGGTCGGAATCAGAATGTGCTTGAACATAGATGCTCCTTGAACCTAGCGGCCGCCGCCCCATCCGCTCGCCCCGACCGAGCGCAGAACAACCAGAAGGACAATCGCGCCAATCGCCGACTCGATGATCATGCCGGTGAGGCCGCTCCAAATATGAAAGTTGAAGCGCGGCAGCAGCCAGTCGCCAATCAGCGCTCCGACGATCCCGATCGCAGCGTCGCCGACCAGTCCGAAACCATTGCCGCGCAGGACTTTGCCGATCAGCCATCCGGCCAGCGCGCCGACAGCTAAGATGACGAGCATGCGTTCATTCGAAAGATGCAACGCAATTCCCTCCGCGGAACATGAGCTCATACACGGCAGTTAACAGATAGCTCAAGCCGCGGAGCGACGGATTGTCATGCAGTTGCGGCGCTGGCGTCCGAGGGCTAAATGTTGCCCCACGGGGCTGCCACAACGCGGGTTTCCGATTTCGCCCCCAACCTCCCAAGGAGCCGTCTCATGGCCTTCACGCTGCCCGATCTGCCCTATGCGCATGACGCGCTGAAACCCCATATGTCGGCGGAAACTCTCGAATTCCATCACGACAAGCATCATCTGGCCTACGTCAACAACGGCAATGCCGCGTTGAAAGGCACGGAATGGGAAGGCAAGCCGCTCGAGGAAATCGTCAAAGGCTCGTTCGGCAAGAACCCGGCTGTGTTCAACAACGCCGGCCAGCATTATAACCACACCCATTTCTGGAAATGGATGAAGCCGGGCGGAAGCAAGATCCCAGGCGAAATCGAAAAGGCCTTGAAGGATTCGTTTGGCTCGATCGACAAGGCCAAGGAGGACTTCATCCAGGGCGGCGTCACGCAGTTCGGCTCGGGCTGGTCGTGGCTCGCAGTCAAGGATGGCAAGGTTCAGGTGATGAAGACGCCGAATGGCGAAAACCCGCTTGTCCACGGCGCGAAGCCGATCCTCGGCGTCGACGTGTGGGAGCACTCCTACTACATCGATTATCGCAATCGCCGGCCCGACTATCTCAAGGCGTGGGTCGATAATCTCATCAATTGGGAATATGTCGCCGAGCTGTTCGGCCAGAAGTAAGCTTCATCTCGCGCCCTCTGGCGTGGAGCCTGAGGGCGCTCTCTCCTAGTCGGTCAGATTCAGCGTCTTTTGCGCGCAGACGTCGACGTCGGACGCGTCCATCGACTGACCGTCGCTGAAGGTTCCGTGCAGGTCGACCCGGCAGTTGAAGGGATGCGGGAGTTGCGCCGGTGCGTGACTGCCGGACTTCAACGCGCCGAGCACTTTCTTCCAGCCGACCAAGCCGCTTTCAGTCGCCTGGAGCTGGACGAGGTCGGCCTTGCGCGCGTTCGTCACCACCATGGTGACTGTGGACGCGCTCTCCGATGTCTTTGGCTTCGAAGTCGTGGGCCTGAGCTTGGTGGGCATGCCTGGGGCCGGCGCCGTGGTCTGCGCCAGCGCCGGCGCGACGATCAAACCGCATAAAGCTCCGCCAAGCGCCGCCGCCAAAGTCCACCTCATCATTAATCCGCCTCCGCGCCGCTTGCGTCCCCTGAGCTTGCGCTCGCGACGATGGCGCCACGATGGCGCAGGTAAATCCGCGCGCCCTAATATTACATATTGCGAGGGGAAACCGGGTCTTGAGGCTCCAGCTCGACTGAGCGACGCTCCGCGGTGGCGCGCAGCATCGGCAGCACATCCTCGATTTTTTCTGCCACCAGATAGCGCGCGTCGAAGCCTTCGCGAATGAAGCCTTGGATCCGCATGTGTGCGAGCAGCGCGAGCAGCGGGCGCCAAAAGCCGCCGATATCGGCAATGAGGACGGGCTTCGTATGGCGATTGAGCTGGACCCAGGTCAGCTGCTCGACCAGCTCTTCCAGCGTGCCGACCCCGCCCGGCAAGGCGACAAAAGCGTCGGCGCGATCGAACATCGCCTGCTTGCGTTCGTGCATGTCCTCGACGACCACCATCTCCTGGACGTCGGTCAGCGGATGTTCCTTGCGGATGAGGAAGCTCGGGATGATCCCGGTCACATAGCCGCCAGCCCCCAGCGTCGAGCGGGCGACGCGCCCCATCAACCCTTCGCCTCCGCCCCCATAGACGAGGCCGACACCTCCGGCGGCGAGCGCCCGCCCGAGTTCTTCCGCCGCCTCGCCGAACCGCGCGTCGGCGCCGTCGCTCGACCCACAATAGACGCAAACGTTACGAATCGCGCTCATCCGCCGATTTGCCGCCCGCAGTGAAGCGCCGTCAAGCCGCGCCGTCCTCAAGTCCGATCTCGCGCAGAATCTCGTTTTGATGCTCGCCGAGCGTCGGCGATCGGCGGTCAAGGGAAAGGGGGTTATCGCTCATTAAGATCGGACTCCGAAGGCCGGGCGTCCCCTGCGGCTCGATCCGCATGCCACGCGCCATGAATTGGGGATCCTCGAACAAGTCTGCGATCGTGTTGATCGGCCCGGCGGGCACGACCGCCTTTTCCAGGGCGGCGAGAAGGTCGTCGCGCTTCCAGAGGCGCGTTTTCTCGACGAGCGCGCGCTCCATCTCGTCGCGGTTGGTCACCCGCCCGGGATTGGTCGCAAAGCGCGGGTCGCGCGCCATTCCCTCCAAGCCCAGCGCCCCGACAGAGCCGCGCAAATTGTCCATCGTTGCCGACCGCCACGATCAACCATCCGTCCGCCACGGGAAGCGTCTGGTAGGGCGCAAGGTTCACATGGGCGTTGCCCATCCGCTTGGGCGATCGGCCAGACGCGAGATAATTCATCGCCTGATTGGCGAGCATCGTGATCATCGAGTCGAACAGCGCAAGGTCAATGTGTTGGCCCTTCCCGCTGCGCTCGCGTGCAATAAGCGCCGCTTCAATGGCGATGACGCCATAGAGCCCGGTGAAAAGATCGCTGATCGCGACGCCCGCCTTCTGCGGCGACCCGTCCGGCTCACCGGTGATGCTCATGATTCCCGACATGCCCTGAATGAGGAAGTCATAGCCGGCGCGCTTTGCGTAAGGGCCCGTCTGTCCGAAGCCCGTCACGGAGCAATAGATGAGCCGCGGATTGAGCGCTTTTAGGCTCTCGTAGTCGAACCCGAACTTCTGCAAGCCGCCGACCTTGAAATTCTCGATGAGCACATCGGATCGCGCCGCGAGCCGCCGAACGATTTCGCGCCCGCGCTCGGTCTTGAAATCGGCGACAATCGAGCGTTTGCCGCGATTGCACGAATGGAAATAAGCGGCCGAAAGCTCGCCTTCCGTCTCGATAAACGGTGGCCCCCAGGCGCGCGTCTCGTCGCCCTCCGGACTCTCGACCTTGATGACGTCGGCGCCCAAGTCTGCAAGCGTCTGTCCGGTCGTCGGACCGGCCAGCACGCGCGCAAGCTCAAGCACGCGCACGCCGGCGAGCGCGCTTGTGCTCAAAAGAAAGCCTGCAAGCCGGTTTGCGCGCGTCCCAGGATCAGCGCGTGCACATCGTGCGTGCCTTCATAGGTGTTGACCGTCTCAAGGTTGGCGAGATGGCGCATCACTTTGAACTCGATCTGGATGCCGTTGCCCCCATGCATGTCGCGCGCGGCTCTGGCGATATCGAGCGCATCGCCGCAATTCGAGCGCTTGACGAGGGAGATCATCTCCGGCGCCGCCCTGCCCTCGTCCATCAGCCGTCCGACCCTGAGCGACGCCTGAAGCCCGAGCGCGATTCTGGTCTGCATGTCGGCGAGCTTTTTTTGAAACAGCTGAGTCTGAGCGAGCGGCCGGCCGAACTGCTTGCGGTCCAGGCCATATTGGCGGGCGCCGAGCCAGCAATCCTCTGCGGCCCCCATCGCACCCCAGGAGATGCCGTAGCGCGCACGGTTCAGGCAACCGAACGGTCCCTTCAAACCCGCAACGTTCGGCAAGAGCGCGCTTTCCGGCGCTTCGACGTTGTCCAGCACGATCTCGCCAGTGACCGAGGCGCGCAAACTAAGCTTGCCCTCGATCTTCGGCGCGGAAAGGCCCTTCATCCCCTTTTCGAGGATGAAGCCGCGAATCTGATCGTTGTGCGCGCGCGACTTCGCCCAGACGACGAAGACGTCGGCGATTGGCGCGTTGCTGATCCACATTTTCGAGCCGGTCAGCCGGTAGCCGCCGTCGATCTTCTCGGCCCGCGTCGTCATGCCGCCAGGATCGGAGCCGGCGTTCGGCTCGGTCAGCCCAAAGCAGCCGATGAGTTCGCCCCGCGCGAGACCCGGCAGGTATTTTTGATGCTGGTCGGAATCGCCATAGGCGTGGATCGGGTACATGACGAGCGAGCTCTGTACGCTCATCATCGACCGAAAGCCCGAGTCGACCCGCTCGACCTCGCGCGCGACGAGGCCGTAGGAGACGTAGCCTGCGCCGGCGCAGCCGAACTCCTCCGGCAGCGTCACTCCAAGCAGGCCCGATTTACCCATCAGCCGGAACAGCTCAGGGTCGGTCTTTTCCTCGAGGTAGGCCTTCTGGACGCGGGGAGCGAGCTCCTTTGCGGCGAACTCTCGCGCCGTGTCGCGGATCATCCGCTCGTCTTCGGTGAGTTGGCCCTCGAGCAGAAGGGGATCGTCCCATTGGAAAGGGCCGAGATCCGGCCCGTGAAAGGAGCTCATCGCAACACCCTCCGGGCCCTTGCGCCCGCTTCCCGATCTATATGGGTCGACACCCGAGGCGTCGAGGGTTTGAGCCCCGGCTCCTAAGGCGAGATCTGCGCCCGCGGCGCGTCAAACCCGGCCGGTATCACAACCTGGCGGTGAGGTCTTCGCTCGAACCTCGACGCGCGGTAAGCGCCGCGATAATTAATGCGTCGACGCTCAGCGAGCGCCCACAAGTCGAAGTGGGAGGAGTCATGACCATCAGATCTCTAAGAAATACGTTCTTTGCCTGCTTGATGCTCGGCGCAATGATCGCCGGGGCGAAGGCTGCGGAGTGCGACGGCGCGATCACTGCGGATGAGGCCCTGAAGGCCGAGGATGCGCGATACGCGGCGCAGACCAAGAGCGATTTCGATGCGCTCGAGCGTCTGTACGGCGACGATCTCGTCTATGTTCACTCGTCGGCGGTCACCGACAGCAAGTCGAGTTACATCGATCGCCAGCGTTCCGGTTTGCACTATCACGTCATGCGGCCGAGCGACGTCAAAGTCCGCGTCTTCGGTTGCCTTGCGATCATCACCGGCAGGGGCGACTACGAAGTGACGCAGAATGGGCAGGACAGCAGCCCGCACCTGTTGTTCACCGCCGTCTGGGCCAAGCGCGGTCCAAGTGTGCAGTTTGTTTCTTGGGAATCCACGCCCATTCCCAAGCCATAAGGCGCGCGACCCAGCTCGAATCGGAGCAGTCGCCCGTAACAAAACCTGTGTGGTCGCCGTATGTCGATCCATCGATCATGGCTGGGCTTGACGACGGCGATATGCCGCGGCGGTCGTCTGGCTCGGCGCCGAGACTGGCGATCATAGGCGGCGACGAGCCGGCTTCTCAGACGCAAGAGGAGGTACCGCATGTCTCAACCCGAACACTATGACGTTCTGATCCTCGGCAGCGGAGGAGGGGGTAAGCTCACAGCCTGGCATAACGGGCACTCGGGCCGCCGGACCGCGGTTGTCGAGCGCAAATGGATCGGCGGCTCCTGCCCCAACATCGCATGCTTGCCCAGCAAGAATGAAATTCACAGCGCCGAGGCAGCACATTTCGCGCGCAACGGCGCTGAGTTCGGCGTGATGACCGGGCAGGTCACGGTCGACATGGCGAAGGTTGTTCAGCGCAAGCGGAACATGGTCGAAAGGCTCGTCGCCGCGCATTTGAAGAACTACAAGGAAAGCGGCGCCGAATTGGTCATGGGGAGCGGGCGCTTTGTTGCGCCGAAAACGCTCGAAGTGAGCCTGAACGACGGCGGGACGCGCATCCTGACAGGCGCGCAGATCTTTCTCAATGTCGGAACGCACGCAGCCGTTCCCAATGTTCCAGGCCTCGACGCCGCCAGTCCGATGACTCACATCGAGGTGCTGGAGCTCGACATTTTGCCGGCGCATCTGATCGTGATCGGCGGCGGCTATTCCGGCCTCGAATTGGCGCAGGCCTATCGCCGCTTTGGAGCCGAAGTGACTGTCGTTGAGGCTGGCCCTCAGCTGATGGGCCGAGAGGACGCCGACGCCTCGCAGGAAATTCGGCGGATCCTCGCCGACGAAGGCCTTCATATCCACGTTCCCGCCGAGCTCCTCAAGGTGAGCGGCCTCTCGGGAGACGAGGTCAGCATTGCGCTTCGCACGAGTGACGGCGAACAGACCATCGAGGGCAGCCACATCCTGGTCGCGGCCGGACGCATCCCGAACACTGCCGGCATCGGACTCGACATAGCCGGCGTCGAACTCACCGATCGCGGTCTCGTCAAGGTCAACGAGCGGCTGGAGACGAGCGCGCCGGACGTCTGGGCTCTGGGCGATTGCGCCGGTAGCCCGATGTTCACCCACATATCCGAAGACGACTTTCGCATCGTTCGCGACAATCTCAACGGAGGGAGCCGCAGCACGCGCGACCGGCTCATTCCCTATTGTATGTTCACCGATCCGCCGCTGGCGCATGTTGGATTGAGCGAACGCGAAGCCGAGCGTCAGGGGGTCAAGACACGCGTCGCCAAGCTGCCGATGAAAGTCGTGCTGCGGGCGCAGGCAACCGGCCAAACCGAAGGCTTCATGAAGGCTCTTGTCGGAGAGACCGACGACCGCATTCTCGGCTTCACCATGATCGGCGCCGAGGCCGGAGAAGTGGTGGCCGTCGTACAGACGGCAATGATGGCGGACCTGCCCTACACGCGACTTCGAGACGCCGACTTCACGCATCCGACCTTTTCCGAGGGGTTGAACTTCCTGTTCTCGAATATTCCGCCTCGATCCAGCCAGTGACAATGAACCCGACACCTGAGCGGCCGGAGGCCGCGACAAACTAATCCCGTGCCTGATCGAAGATCGCCCACTATCATCTGAGGCCATGCAAAACGACGCGCTCTCGCACGGCCTCTGGGAAATAACGGCTCCGCCAGCCCCGCCGACCTCGCCGCTCAAGGGCGAGGTTCGGGCCGATGTGGCGATTATCGGGTGCGGCTACACCGGGCTTTCGACGGCGCTCCATTGTGCGGAGGCAGGCGCCAAGGTTGTCGCTTTTGAAGCGGTCGAGATCGGTTTTGGCGGCGCCGGGCGCAACGTCGGCCTGGTCAATGCCGGCATGTGGCTCGCGCCCGACGATGTCGCGACGAGGCTTGGGCCCGATTATGGCGAGCGACTGCTCGAATTGCTTGGCAATGGCCCCTCCGAGGTTGAGGCGCTCGTCACCAAGCACAACATCGCCTGCGAATTCGTGCGCAATGGCACGCTGCATTGCGCGACCGGCCCGTCGGGCCTCGCCAAGATCGAGGACCGTTGCGCACAATGGGGCAAGCGCGGCGCAGCGGTGAAGCTTCTTAGCCACGAGGAGACGGCGCGGCGGATCGGCGTCGACATTTACGCGGGCGCGTTGCTCGACCTGCGCGCCGGGACCATTCAGCCGCTTGCCTATGCGCGGGGCCTAGCGCGCGCGGCGCTCGCCGCAGGCGCAAGCGTCCACAACCAGAGCCCGGTGCGTTCGGCGGAGCGGACGGGCGAGGTCTGGCGTCTCAAGACCGACGGCGGAAGCGTTACGGCGGACTGGATCGTGGTCGCAACGGACGCGTATGCCGCGAGCGGGCCTTGGCCGCAGGGGCAGCGGGAGCAGATCCGCGTGCCCTATTTCAATTTCGCCACCCGCCCATTGAGCACCGAGCTCAGGGCCTCGATCCTGCCGGGCCGCGAGGGCTGCTGGGACACGCGGATGATCATGAACTCGTTTCGTTTCGATCAGGCCGGACGGCTTCTTTTCGGCAGCATCGGCGCCCTGCGCCTCGCTGGTCTCGAGGTCCATCGCGCTTGGGCGAAGCGCGCGCTCAAGAAGACATTTCCGCAAATCGGCGAGGTCGAGTTCGAGGCGCAATGGTATGGAATGATGGGCATGACCGGAAACGCGCTGCCGCGCTTCCATCGCCTCGCGCCCAATGTCGTGACCTTCTGCGGCTACAATGGCAGGGGCATCGGCACCGGCACGGTGTTCGGACGTTTGCTCGCGGACCATGTTCTCGGAAAGTTGAGCGAGAAGGACCTGCCGCTGCCGGTCACCGACCCGGACGCGCCCGCGCTGCCGGCCTTGAGGGAGGCGTATTACGAAGCCGGAGCCCAAATCGCCCATGCCGTCGGCGCGCGGCTGTAAACCGCCGCCGCTTCCTACCCCGGGCCCCGCGAACGCCGCGGATAACAGACGCTTGTCTTGATTTTAACACCTTGTCTGGCTATCGGGGCGCTCATCGATGCTCGACCGACGACTCGACATCGCGTCTGCAGGCGCGACGAGGAAGCCTTCCGCATTGATAGCGGACTGGCGACATCCGGCCCGCTCACCTCAACTTGATCTACAGGACTGCATCGATGGCTATGGGAACCGTCAAATGGTTCAACGCAACGAAAGGCTTTGGTTTCATCCAGCCTGATGACGGCAGCAAGGACGTGTTTGTCCACATCAGCGCCGTTGAGCGTGCGGGGCTCAACGAGCTCAACGAAGGGCAGAAGGTCGCCTTCGAGATCGTCGCCGACAAGCGCACCGGTCGCTCGTCAGCGGGCAACTTGAAGGTCGCCTGATTTTCATCATCTGACGCGCTCGATCTTGAGCCCCGGCGACAAGGCCGGGGCTTTTTGTTTATGGTGGCCGCCTCAAGGGAGGCGGGGATGGTGGGCCAAGCAAAAGAGACGTTTCTGGGCCTCGACATCGGCACGTCCTCGGTGAAGGCGCTGCTTGTCGATTTCGACCAGCGCGTGCTTGCGGAAGCTTCGATCCCGCTCAACGTTTCGCGCCCTCATCCGTTGTGGAGCGAGCAGAACCCTTCCGATTGGGTCGAGGGAGTCGAGGCCGCGGTCGCCGCAATCCGCCTCCAGGCTCCGACTGACTTCGCGGCGCTGTCAGGTATCGGTCTAGCTGGCCATATGCACGGCGCGACGCTGCTCGATGCCCAGGACAAACCGCTCAGACCCGCGATTTTGTGGAACGACGGGCGGTCGTTCGCCGAATGCGTCGAGCTCAAGCGGCGCGTCCCCGATCTCGAACAGCGCACTGGCAATCTCGCCATGCCCGGCTTCACCGCGCCGAAAATGCTGTGGGTCGCCGCGCACGAGCCCGAGATCGCCAAGGCCACGAGACGCGTTTTATTGCCCAAGGACTATGTGCGCCTGCGGCTCTCGGGCGAGGCGGTGTCCGAAATGTCCGACGCCTCGGGCACGCTCTGGCTCGATGTTGGACGGCGGCGCTGGGACGAGACGCTGCTGGCGGCGACCGGTCTGACCGAGAAGGCCATGCCGAGGCTGGTCGAAGGTTCCGAGATTTCCGCCCATCTCGCGCCGGAAATCGCCGCCGCCTGGGAACTCGAGGGGCGCAAGATTCCAATTGCGGGCGGGGGCGGCGACAATGCCGCCTCGGCGATCGGCGTCGGCGCCACGGCGCCAGGGGCGGGCTTCGTTTCGCTCGGCACGTCGGGCGTCATCTTTTCTGTCACCGACCGCTTCGTCAGCCTCCCCGAGCGGACGCTGCACGCGTTTTGCCATGCGTTGCCGAACCGCTGGCACGGCATGGCGGTGATGCTTTCGGCCGCTTCGTCGCTCGCCTGGATCGCCGGTGTCCTGGGAGGCGAAGATGACATCGGCAAACTGATCGCAGGAGCGGATGCGTTCGCGAGCGCGCCAAACGCTGTCGCTTCTGCCCCGATCTTCCTCCCCTATCTCAGCGGCGAGCGCACGCCCCACAACGACGCTGAGGCGACCGCAACCTTCGCGGGACTCCGCGCCGGCCACGGCGCGGACGCGCTGGTCTTCGCGGTCATGGAGGGCGTCGCCTTCTCGTTCGCCGACGGGGTCGACGTTCTGGACGCGGCCGGCGCGCGGCCGGTTCGGCCGTTGCTCGTTGGCGGGGGCGCGCGGTCGGAATTCTGGGCGCAGATGATCGCCGACGTCACCGGCTTGACGATCGATCTCGCTTCCGGCGCGGAAGCGGGCGCGGCGCTTGGCGCGGCGCGTCTCGGCATGCTTGCCGCAGGCGCTGGAAGCGTCGAGGCGGTCTGCCCGCGCCCGCCTATCCAGCGCGAGTTCGTCCCCGACCCCACGCGCGCCGCTGGTTACGCCCCGCGGCTTAAGCGCTATCGCGCGCTCTACCACGCGGAAAAAGCGATACGGCTCTAGGCGACGCGCCACTTGCCGGCGAGGTCGCCGATCGCGGTCACCAGGATTTGCACGCCGATACACATGAGAAGGAATGCCGTCAGCCGCACGATAACCTGCCGGGCGGTGGGTCCAATCAGCCCGGTCAGGCGATCGGCGAAGCGGTAGCCGATCCAGATGATCGCGGCGTTGGCGACCGCTGCGACGCTCGCGCCGAGGAAGAACGCCACGAGGCCAACGCTGCTTAGCGGCTTCTCTGCGCCAATCGTGATCGCGACGGCAATGGTCCCAGGTCCGGTGGTGAAGGGCAAGGTTAGCGGAAAGAACGCGAGCTGCATCGGATCGTCGTCGCTACTTGGCGCCGCTTCCCGCTCGTGACGCTTTTGGTCCGGATGCGAATCGCTCGTGGTCAGGAGCTGGAAACCACTCAGCGCGATCACTGTCCCACCCGCGATGCGCAAGGCGTCGATCGAGACGCCGAAGAAGGACAGGATATAGGTCCCGAACCACAACGCTCCGAACATGATCAGGAGCGAATAGAAGCCGACCCGCGCCGCGACCTTCGTCCGATCCAAGGAGCTGAAGTCCTTGGTGAAACCATAGAAAATGAGCGCCCCGCCCATCGGATTGATGATCGAGAACAGGGAGGAGAAAGCGAGCAGAAATGCGGAATTCGCCGTCGTGGCGAAGCTGCCCCAGTCCGCCACGCCCAAGATGTGCTCCATGCTCGCCCCCACTTGACGAGGATTGCGTGAACAGCCCGCTGTGTTTTCGCGCTTCCCCTCTAACCTTTTGAGAAGCCTCCTGCGCTAGCCTTTTTGCGTCAACCGCGAACCGCAGGGAGATCCGTGTCCGATCCCGTCGCTCTCTGGGCAGCGTTGCAGAGCGCGGTCCTGGAGACTTTCAGCGCCTCGTCAGCCTATGGCGGCCCTGCCCTCCTCGGCGCATTGGCGTTCTCTGCGCTCTACTACGCTCGCCGCCGCCGGGCGCGGGGCCGACGCGTCAACGCGAGGGGTTTCCTCCGCTCGATCTTCCCCAGGCGCATTCTCCTCCACCCGTCGTCGCTGATCGACATGCGCCTTTGGGCGCTGAACGCAATCGTGTTTGCCTCCGCCTACGGGATGCTGGGCTTCGGCCTGTTCTTCTGGCGCGACGCCATCGTCGCCTGGCTGACACGCGAATTCGGGCCGCATGCGCCCCTCGTCTGGCCAGCCTGGATTGTTCTCACGCTCGCGACCGTGCTGCAGATCCTGGCCTACGAACTCGCCTACTGGTCCGCCCACTACGCCTTTCACAAGATCCCAGCGCTCTGGGAGTTCCACAAGGTCCACCATTCCGCCGAGGTGATGACGACCCTGACCGAGTTGCGCCAGCACCCGGTCGAGATCATCGCGTTCATGAATTGGATCGGGCTCGTGACCGGAATCGTATTCGGCGTCATGACCTATGCCTTCGGTCCCGGGCGTGCGTCCGTTCACCCTCCTGAATGGCAACATCCTCACCATGATGTTTCTCCTGACCTACGGGCATCTGCGGCACAGCCATATGTGGATCGCGTTCACCGGAATCGCCGGCCGGATCCTGCAGAGTCCGGCCCATCACCAGCTCCATCACTCCGCCAATCCGGCGCATTTCGACAAGAACCTCGGCTTTGCGCTTGCCCTCTGGGACTGGGCGTTCGGCACGCTTGCGATTCCGGCCAAGACGCGCGAACCCATCGTGTTTGGAGTCGGCGATGAGGGCGCGCCGTTCCGGTCAACGCTTTCCGCCCTCACCGCGCCCTGCGGACGCGCCGCCGGCCATGTGCTGAGACGTGGTCCAAAGGATCGCAGGCGAGCGCGCCGGCGCCCGCTCCGCCCAGACGCCGCGCTGACGGCCGGTTCCCCTCCGTACCGAATCCTCCTATTCTCCTATCGACCCCATCGATCAGGAGACATTTCCGTGCCGGGCGAAAAGTCCGCGCGCCGGCGCGGCGTGCTGCTGGTCCTGGTCGCCACGCTGTTGTGGAGCCTGGCCGGCCTGTTCGCCCGCCTTCTCGTCCATCTCGACGTCTGGACGGTGATGGGCTGGCGGGCGCTCCTCGGCGCGGCCTCGATCGCCGCGGTCGGCCTGTTCGAATGGCGAAACGGGCGCCTCGACAACCCTTTGGGCTTCGGCGCGCTGTCGCCGCTCGTGGCGCTGCTCGCGATGATCGCGATCTCCGCCTACACCGCCTCGGTGATGACGACGACCATCGCCGACGTGATGGTGATCTACGCGACGATGCCTTTCGTCGCGGCGGCGATGGGCTTCCTCGTCAATGGCGAGCGCGTCTCGGCCCGCACGCTCGTCGCCTCGAGCCTGGCGCTCGTCGGCATCATCGTCATGGTCGCGAGCGGGCTCGGTTCCGGGCGTCTCCTGGGGCAGGCCTTGTCGATGCTGATGACGCTCGCCTTTGCCGGCATGATCGTTTTGCAGCGGCGCCAGCCGGGCGCTTCGGTGATTGTCGTCAATTGCCTCGGCGCCATCGGCTCCGGCATCTTCGGCCTCGCCAATTCGCCGCTTCAGCCAATCAGCCTGCACGATTTCGCGATCCTGTTCGTCTTCGGCCTGACGACGATCGGCCTCGCCTTCGTCCTCTTCATGGAGGGGGCCAAGTTCATTCCGTCGGCGGAAGCCGGCCTCATCAGCCTCCTGGATGTTGTGCTCGGGCCGCTCTGGGTGTTTATCGCTTTCGGCGAGAACCCGGGGCTAGCGACCATGTTCGGCGGCGCGATCGTGCTCGCGCCGCTGTGTGGCGGATGGCGCCGGAGCTGAGGCAGGAACGGGTTTCTTAAAGCGTTAAGGGAGGAAGCATGGACGGCGAGCGTTTTGCCCTGGTGACGGGCGCGGGTTCGGGGGTCGGAAAAGCATCGGCGCTGGCTTTGGCCCGCACCGGCTGGCATGTGGCTTTGGCCGGGCGGCGGCCCGAGGCGCTTGATGAGACAGCGGGCGAGGTCAAGGCGCTCGGCCGCCGCGCCCTCGCCGCGCCGACCGATGTCGGCGACCCCGAGGCGGTCAAGGCCTTGTTCGCTCAGGTCGAACGCGAGTTCGGCCGCCTCGATCTCCTGTTCAACAACGCCGGCCAGAACGCGCCCCCGGTTCCGATCGACGAACTGACCTTCGCCCAATGGAGCACGGTGGTCGGCGTCAATCTGAACGGCATGTTCCTCTGCGCCCAGGGCGCGTTTGGCCTGATGAAGCGCCAGCAGCCGCAGGGCGGGCGGATCATCAACAACGGCTCGATCTCGGCCCACACGCCGAGGCCCCTCTCGATCGCCTATAACGCGACCAAGCACGCCGTCAGCGGGATGACCAAGTCGATCGCGCTGGACGGGCGCGCCCACGACATCGCCTGCGGCCAGATCGACATCGGCAACGCGCTGACCGAGATGGCCCGCAAGCAGACGCTTGGCGTGCGCCAGGCCGACGGCCGCATCGCGCCCGAGCCGACCATGGACGTGAGCGAGGTCGGCGAAGCGGTCGCGCACATGGCCAACCTGCCGCTCTCGACCAACGTGCTCACCATGACCATCATGGCGACCAAGATGCCCTTCGTCGGGCGGGGGTAGCGCAACCTGAGGGCGAGTTTCCGCCAAATAAATCCAAGGAAAACCAAAGGAATCCAAGGAAAAAGGCTTGGATTTCCTTGGATTCCTTTGGCCGATTCGGGCCTTTTCAAGGGGTTACGGCGAATCCAAATGAAAAATTCTTCCCGCGCCTCAACTCGCGTCCGAGGTTGTGCGGGAACGATTAGGCCATGGGCGCGATCGGCGAATGGCGCGGTTGAACAACCATCGAAATGCTCGCGCGCGGATGACGACAAGGCCGGACGCCGGTCGTGGCGCTCGGGTCCCGCCCAATCCGAAACGAAGAGAACGGTCGAAGCCTCATCCGCAGATCTCTGCGATCTTGAAAATGAGCCAGCCGAGTCCGGCGATGCAGATCGCCCAGAGGACGATCTCGGAGCACATTTCAAAGGACCGCGCTGAGAAACGCGATCGCGAGGACGTTCGCGCGCCTCACAGCCTGCGCTCTTCACTGGAATCGTCAGGATCGGCCGTTTCGTCGGCGCTGGTCTTGACTGACCGCAAGATCGACAGGAGCTCGGCGTTGATCGGAAGTGGAACGTAAGCCGCCAGGTGATGTTCGGCGTCGATAACGATCTGAGTGATGCACGCCTGTTTGCCGCGCGTCCAAACGACAGCGGCTTTGTCTTTGATCTCGATGAGCAGCGCGCCGTCGCCAGGAGGCATGCCTCCTGGCGGGGTGATCGGCGATGCGACGTAAACACCCGCCATGAAGTGGAACTGGCCTTGGGAAAGGACCGTGAACTTGGCGCCTTTGACCGACGCCTTCATGGCGTCGATTGTTTCGCAATGCGGCGCTGGAATTGCCGGCACGCTCCCGGCCGCGAGCGCGGCGTCTCCTGTCGAGGCGAGGACGGCGACGAAACCAAGCGCGAAAACCTTCATCATCGGCCTTATCCTTCGGAAGACAGGGATTGTTAGGCAATCATTTGGAACTGCTCGGGTCCTTGAAGGCGCGGCTGCGCAAAGCGGTCAAAGCGGATCGGCGGACCCTTGGCCACAATTGCCGAGAAGTTGGGCGAGGAGGATTGGGCCGGGAAGCAGCGACGCTGGCGGCGATGAAGCCGCCGCTAAACCTTAGGATCGAACCTGGAGTGAGCAGCGTCGAGGCGGCCATTGTTCAGGTTACGACAAAATCGGATTGAAGTCAATGAATTTCTGTTTTTCAGCTGAACGGAAGCAGCTCGTGGCGGACGTGGCCCCGCAAAGCTCGACGCTTGGATCGACTTGTCAGTCGTTATCAAACCAGCCCGGCGCGGGTAGCGGGAAGCGCCTCAGCGCAGCCGAAATGGAGCCGTAAGCAGACCCATGGGGTGCGTCAGGCCGACGGCCGCATCACGCCCGACGACATGGACGTGAGCGAGGTCGGCGAAGCCGTCGCCCATATGGCCAACCTGCCCCTCTCGACCAACGTGCTCACCATGACCATCATGGCGACCAAGATGCCCTTCGTCGGGCGGGGGTAGCGCAACCTGAGGGCAAGTTTCCGCCAAATAAATCCAAAGAAAACCAAAGGAAATCGACAAGGAAAAAGGCTTGGATTTCCTTGGATTCCTTTGGCCGATTCGGCCCTTTTCAAGGGGTTACGGCGAATCCAAATGAAAAATTCTGCCGTCGCGTCAACTCGCGTCTGAGGTTGTGCGGGAAGCTGCATGCTCCCTTTTCCGTCCATCTAGATAGAGTAGCACAGATTCTGATTTTGTAAAAGACAATACCTTTGCATTAATGAGCTAAATCCGTCCAAACGCTTCAATCGCGCGCTCCTGGGATGGTTCGTGCGATCGGCGACGAGCCTGCCGGACCCATACTCGCGTTCAAGCTCTCGTATGATCGGCGGGGCTTGATCGAACTCGAGCAACTGCCATTCGCCCTCAGTTTCCCCTTCCTCCCTGCCGTAGTCCGCGTTTGAAGCTCGGAGTTCTCAAGCGCCATGGCGGGGCTTACCGCAGCAAGGACGCGTCAGCTGCGGTGCAGAGCGGGGGCTAGTCGGCGGTCAATTCAATGGTATTCCGGCGAGGCGAAGGCCTTCGTAATACGTTGTGGCGCTGCTTAAGGAAAATCGGATGGTCGCTTTCCGCGCCAGCGCGGAAACTTCTGATCGTGAATGTTGAATTGAGCGCAAGGCCGGCTTCAGCCTCGGTGTGAGATTCCTTCACTCGGCCAAGCTGAAATCCTCAGGAGAGCGAACTCGCCGCGCGTTAGAGGGATCGCGTCGCCGGAAGCGCGGGCAAGCGTGTAGGCGTCGAGACTGACGACGGGGCCCGCGAAACGCACGGGCAAGGTAAGTTCCGGCGAGGGCTTGACGCCGTCGAATTCCAGAGCTTCGCGCATGAGCGCTGGTCCTTCAAAACGCGCGGTCAATGACGCTACGCCGACTTCTTATCAGCGTCATCTCTCTGGAATCCCCGCCTTGCGCATGCCTTCGAAAATGGGATCGAGCTGAGCCAGATACGTTGGGTCGTCGCTCCTCGCCGTCCAGTCGCTGCGAGCGCGAGAGATGGTGAAAGTCGGGTTAAGCGCGAGGCCGGCCTCAACTCCAGCATGCGCTTCCTCGATCCGATCAAGATGGGCGAGCGCAGCGGCCAGTCGGAAATGCGAATATGGGTGGTTTCGGTTGGCCTCGATGGAACGTCGAAACCATGCGACCGCTTGATCCCAACGACCCAGGTGATTTTTCGCGGCGCCGGCGTAGTTCATCCAAAGGTAAGCCGACGTATCGCGCGGGCTGAGCCGCAGGGCCTCCAAAACGTGATTGTCCGTGTCTTCAGCGCGGCCAATGTAGATTTTACCCAGCCCGGTGAAAGCATGGGCAAGGACAAGATTTCGATCCAGCGACAAGGCGTGCGCACATTCGGCGATGCCCTGTGCGGCTCGCTTGGTCATTATGTGGACGTACCCCAATATCATATTGGCGCCCGCATTGTCCGGGACCGAGGACAAGGCTCTGACCAGCTTTGTTTCGGCCGCAAGAAAGGCGGCGTCGGGGTCGTTTACAAACGAGCTTGAACCCTCGATCGAGTCGACTCCCGCCGACGCCACAAGCGCGTCGACATTATCGGGATCTGCGGCAAGCGCACGGTCGAACAAGCTGCGCGCCCGAGCGATGTTGTCGGGGGCTCTGCCCTTATTGAGCCAGGCCCGACCTTGAAAATAGAGGTCCATCGAGTCCGGGGTCGGGGACTGTTCGGCGCGTCGCGCCTCGGCGGCGACAAGTTCGGTGTTGAGCGCGCCCGCAAGGCGAGCGACGATCTCGTCCTGCATGTCGAGGAGGTCGGCGACCGGCTTGTCGAAACGCTCCGCCCAAAGGTGATTGCTCGTCTCGGCGTCGATGAGCTGGACATTGACGCGCATGCGGTTTCCGCTGCGCTGAACGCTGCCTTCAAGGACATAGCAAACGTTTAGCTCGCGCCCGATCGTCTTTAAATCGAGCGCCTTGCCTTTGTAGGCGAACGCCGTGTTGCGAGCGATTACGACGGCGCGTCTTATGCGCGAGAGGTCGGTCGTCAGGCTTTCCGTGACTCCGTCGACGAAATGCTCTTGCTCCCGATCGCCGCCGATGTTTACGAACGGCAAGACGACGATGGAGAGGCGTGGCGGCTCAGGACGGTCGGAGATTGCCGCCTTGGCCCCGCCCGCCTCGCCGAATGCTGGGGGCTGCTCCGCGAAAGGGGCAACGCTTCCGTGGCGACCGTCTGAGCTTTTCCGGGAGGCCAGAGCAGCGACGAAAGGCTTTTGCTCGGACGACAAAGACTGCGTCAGTCCGTCGAAGCGGTAACCCTCGCCGGGCACGGTGACGATCAGGCGAGGCTGCTTGGGATCGGGCTCGATCCTGCGCCGCAGCTTCCCCACCAGCACGTCGACGCTGCGATCGAACGGCTCGAAGCGCCGATTAGCGAAGGCGTCCAGCAGCGCATCGCGGCTGATAACGCGTCCAGGCCGGGTGACGAACATCCTCAGGAGAGCGAACTCGCCGTGGGTGAGAGGGATCGCCTCGCCGGACTCGCGGGCAAGCAGGCAGGCGTCGAGATTGAGGACGAGGCCCGCGAAGCGCACAGGCAATATGGCTTCCGCCGAAGGCTTGACGCCGTCAAATTCCAGAGCGTCGCGCATGAGCGCTGATCCTTCAAAACGCGTGGTCAGGTTACGCTACGCTCCGCGGTTTACAAGTCGTTTACCGGCCCAACATCTCCAGTTTACGCCGCCGGTTCATAGTCATCGCGTCTTCGGTCTCCAATGGTCGCAGGTTGGCAAAAGGAGATGCAAATGCTTTGCAAACTCGTCACAGCGGCTGGACTGTGCTTCTGCACCGTTCTTGCCAACACTCCCGCCAACGCGGCGCCTCGCGCCCCTCGCACATTGTTGATCGACGCGTGCGGGCAGATGCGGGACAACGCTCTACGCATTTGGCCCGACCAGATGATCGTCTCGATCCGCCAGGGCCATGACGAACGAATCATCGCCTGCTTCGTAGCTGGGACGGATCACAACATGAAAGAGACTTTCGCCGTCAGGCCGACAGCGCGGACTGGCTCAAGCGACCTGGGCCGCGAAGCCTTGATGGCTGCATGCAAGCAGATGCAGGGAAATCCCAACAATGTGTTCGGCGGCCGCAGGGTGTATTTCACCGAAGATCCTGACATCGAGGTTGTCTATTGCCTAGTGAGAAAACCCGACCCAACGGCGATGCTCGAGGTCGGCGTGACCGACCCGCGGTTCGTCGACACTGTCGAACTGCTCTTCATGTCGTACTACGGAGAGCCGCTCGATAACGACATGTGAGCGCGTTGACCTCCCAAACTTACCCCTCGGGAATCCCGGCCTCGCGCATGCCTTCGAGGATGGGCGCGAGCTGAGCGAGATACGTTGGGTCGTCGCTCTGCGCCGTCCAGGAGGCTCGGCGGCGGGAGACGGTGTAGGCCGAGTTGAGCGCGAGGCCGGCCTTGGCGGCGGAGCGCGCCTCATCGAGCCGCCCAAGCTGTGCGAGGGCGGCGGCTAAATGAAGAAAACTCAGCGAGTAATTTCGGTTGGCCTCAATCGACTGTTGAAACCACGCGACCGCCTGCTCGTAACTGCCGAGATGGAGCTTCGCGAAGCCGGCGAAATCCATCCAAAAGTAAGCCGCCATATCGCGCGGGCTGAGGCGTAGCGACTCGCCGACATGAGCCTCGGTCTCTTCGGCGCGACCGATGAGAATCTTACCGTATCCGATAAAGGAATGGGCGTTGGCGAGGTTTCGATTGAGTTCCAACGCATGTTCGCATTCGGCGATGCCCTGCCGAGCGCGCCTGGTGAGTATCTAGACAAGCCCCAGGACCATATGGCCGATCCCGTGATCCGGCGCCGCCGACAAGGCTCTCGTGAACTTTGCTTCGGCCGCCGCGAAGGCCGCAATGGGATCGGCCACAAAGGCCATAGCCCCCTCAGTTGCGTCCGCGGCCGCCGAACCAACCAGCGCGTCGACATTATCGGGATCGGCGGCGAGCGCCCGATCGAAAAAGCTTCGCGCTTTCGCCACAGTGTCGGGGGTCGCACACTTGTTGCGCCACGCCAAACCTTGAAAACAAAGGTCCATCGAGTCGGCGCTCGCTGTCTGTTCCGCGCGTCGAGCCTCGGCGCTAACCAGCTCATGTCCGAGCCCGTTGGCGAGGCGCGACACGATCTCATCTTGCATGTCGAAGAGATCGGCGACCGGCTTATCGAAGCGCTCGGCCCAAATGTGGCTGGCCGTCTCGGCCTCGAGTAGCTGCACGTTGACGCGCATGCGATTCCCGCCTCGCTGCACGCTGCCCTCGAGCACATAGCGCACGTTGAGCTCGCGGCCGATCTGTCTCACGTCGGCGGCCTTGCCCTTGTAGGGATGGTCAATAAGGCCGCGGTGTCTGGGAAATACCTGCGATATGAAGGCGTTGTGGGAATAGCCCTGCCGCGATGTCCCGTCCGTGTCCCGGCGAGCGTTCGCGGCCCGTGAGTGCGGCTCGCTGCGCGCGGTCGCCTGCTGCGCCGGATGGGGCTGGCGCGGGGCCTGTGGGCGAGTCGGAGGGCTTGGGCGGTAGGTCTCTGTGGCCCCAACGGCGCGTCGGCGCGGCTGTGGGGCCTCCCACGTCGGTCCCAACTCTACACAGGCCGCCTGCACACGGAACGCGGCTAGCAAGCCTCCCTCGGAAGCGCTCGCGGCGGGCGTCTCGGGTGACCGTATCCTGCGCCACTGAAATCATTAAACTCAATTTCGACAGCGAAGGCACGAAGAACTGATGACGCTGCCTCAGCCGGATATTCCGCGCAACGTCGAGCGCCTCAAGAAGGAGGCCAAGCGCAAGGAGGCCTTCGAGCGCATGACCCCAGCGGAATTGGAGACGCTTGCGGACGCCGACACGTCTGACGCCGACAACCACACCGTCATCGCTTCGGTGGCCGAATGCCAGAAGCTCATGCGCGACCTGAAGCCGCGCTTAATCTTGTGCGCGGCGCTCAAACTGAAGGAGTGGGCCGAGTCGCTGGGAGCGAACCAGCCGCACGATGAGGAGATGCGGGCATGAACGAGCAGCCGGATGCAGCGTGGCGGCTGAGGTGGGTCCAAATAGGACGGCCTTGAGATCGAAGCTTGGCCGTCGGCGAAAAAGGCTACAAAATCGGCTCCATCAGTACGCAAATCACGGATCGTAATCCAGAAATCAAGGAGGCATTTATGGCGTTGATGAAACGGCCGCCGCCGAAGCCGTGCTCGATCTGCTTGTTGAGGACGGGGTTGTTACGGTGGTCGATCTGCAATGAACGGGGCGCGCATGAACCAGATCGAGAGGCTGACGCGCGCGGCGAACGTCACGCTGTAGAGAGCGCCTGGCAGGCGCTTTCGGCGGCGGTCACGATCGACGAAGTCAAGCACGTCTTGGACAGGTCGGTGGCGCTGGTTGAATAGGCCGTCGCGCCAAGGGCGCAGAGCTTATTGCCCGCGCCACCAAGCCTCGGCTCCACGCGTGCGGAGGATAAGCGAGATCTTGGCCCTGCTGCCCCAGCTGGAGAAGTTGGCGAAGGGAACACGAGGGGCAGAACGGCCAAAAGGCGGGGTTACAAAAACCCCATCCAATGAGACGACCCTCGCCGATCAGGGCGTCTGACACGACAAGGTCGACGGGCTCTCGACTTCGGTAAGATCACGCCGTCCGGCGGCGCCGGCCCGGGTCTACCCGGACGAAGACAGGCGCGTCGCGGCGGCCGGTGAGCGCTTCGGCCGCGCATGGCGGACGCGAATCCCTGCGCAAACGATAGCGGGTCCACAAGAATTGGGAGTATCAACGTCACGTCGGACGGCTGAGCAGCAGCTGGAATCGCAGGCGGGAGCATGACCTCCTGACCGGTGGCATCAACAGCCCTTGAAGTAGCTGAACAGCGCATGACCAACCCGACCCAGCAGAATCGCGTTCTCGTTCTCGGTCTGGAATCCCTGGTCGGCACCGTTCTTCGTCAGCGCTATAACCACGAGCGTGGTGCCGGGAAGGAACATGATCGCGGTGTCGCAGCGCACGCCCATGAAAAATCCGGTCTTGTTGGCGATACGCAGATCCTGAGCTACGCGCAGATCGCGCGCATAGGGGTTGTACGGCAAATAGCGCGGCAGAAGGTCGAGATATTGCTGCCGCTCCATGATGTCGATGACGACGTCGCACGAAGCGCGGTCGAGGAAAGAACCGCTTGCCACTTGCTCCAGCGCGTGGCCGAATTCGCGGGCCGTCGTCACCGCGAACTTGTTCACGTCGCCGCCGATCCGTTCAAAATCGACGCGGTTGAACAGGCGCGTTGTCGTCAGGCCAAGCCCAGCAATGGCGCTGTTGATCCCCTCAAGCCCGAGCAGATCGATTAAGACGTTGGTCGCAGTGTTGTCACTGAGGACAATCATCAGTGTCGCCACGTCGCGCAGTGTCATGCTGAGCCCGGCGCTCAACTCCTTCAGCACGCCCGAGCCGCCCACCTGTTGCTCGGCGAGGATCGGCACGTGCTGGTCGAGTTTGAAGTCGCCAAGATGCACTCGGCGCATTAGTTCCAGCAATATGAAGACCTTTATGGTGCTTGCCGTGGGGAACGTCTCGTCGGCGCGGCGCTCGATCGCCTCACTGGTTTCCAAATTCTTCGCGTAGAGCGCGAAATCGCCGCTGAACCCAGCCGAAAGCTCATCGAGGCGCGCCTCCAGCGCCTGCCGACGATTAGACATCGTATGCTCCTCTATCGTGTCCGGTGCGATGGGATCGTGCCCTTCGCGCTCGGATGCGGCTACATCAACCCTTCGATGTTGTGAAACTTCTGCAACACCCCGGTGTCTTTCAGATAGGAGTTCTCGGGCACGAGCGGCGGCAGCAACTTCACCTTGCCGTCTGCGTCGTAATATTTGTCGACCGTCTCCCTTGTCAGCACGAGTTGTGGCGACTTGGTCAACGGCGGCGGCGTCACGCCGTTGCTGATCGCAACGGCCATGGCCATCAGATACTCACCCCAGTGGGTGCTGAAAACTGAGCCCTCAGCCACCCATTGCGGATTGCTGCGCAATTCCTTCAGCGCCGCCACGGAGCCGCCGAGGCCGGCGACGATCGTGTTGGCTTGGCGCTGCGATTCCGTGATCGCGCGCCACGCGCCAAGCACCGAATCGTCGTTGATGGAATAGAGCAGGATGTGGCGATTGGGCGGCAGCGTCTGCAGCACATTCTTTACTGCCGTGTAGCTCACCTCCAGCGTGCCCTTGCCGTCCACCTGAAAGCCGCTCTTGCCGATCGTAGTGGTGAGCGCGGTGATGTCGGAGGGCGCGACCTTGTCGAATCCCATGCTGTCGGCGGCGGTGACGTAGAAGTAGCGGGTGCAGTCGTTCACCTCGGTGCCGGCCTGCGAGCCCTGCACGATGATCACGGTCGTGTCGGCGGCCGTCCATCCCTTCGACTTGGCGATCGGCACGACAACGTTCGCGGTGTCCCGACCGATTTCCTTGTTGACCAGGTTGAACCAGATCCCGCCGGGCACCGGAATGTTGATGGCGATGAACGGAATTTTTGCATCGTTGAACAGCCGCTTCAGCGACGCGCCGATGCCCTCGACGGCGGTGTATTCTAGGATCACGTCGGGCTGATCTTGAATCATCAGCCGCGCGTTGTTGAGCGTGGTGGGACCGTCGAGATTGTTGTTGTAGCGGGACGCCTTGATGTCGGCGACTTTCGCGGCTTCCATTACGCCGTCGCCCAATTGACGAAACAGCTCGCCGGACTCGAGGATGTTGGCGAACGCCACGCTGAGCTGCTTCCTTTCGTCAGCGCGCGCGGTGGCGAGATTGGTGACGCAAGCGAGAGTCAACCCAGCCGCGACAGCACGAAGCAGCAACGAGCGGCGTGACAATCGGGCCGCAGCTTGCAATCGAATTGTCGTATCTGACCACATGACATGACCTCCTTTTGTAGTACGCACGCTGTCTCAGCTTTGCTCGCCGGAAAGCACCTCGCGCAGCCGCGCGAAGCCGACGCCCAAGAGCAGGATCAGGCCGGTCGCGATCTGCTGATAGAATGCGGGCACCTGCAGCAACGCCATGCCGTTGGCGATGGTGCCGAGAATTAACACGCCGATCAGCGTGCCGGGAATGCCGCCGACGCCACCGGTGAGCGAGGCGCCGCCCAGCACGACTGAGGCGATCGAGGACAGCGCCGCGTCGGCGCCAACTGTCGCCGATCCGGCCAGCAGCTGGCAGGCGACCACCATGCCTGCGAACGTGGCGAGCGCCGCACACAGCATATAGACGGCGACGGTAATCAAATCGACGCGCAGGCCGGCGAGCCGGCTCGCCTCGCGGTTACCGCCGACCGCGTACAGCATCCGACCGAAGACGGTGAACCGCGAGATGAGGAAAAGCACGACCGTCAGCAGCAGGAACGCGATCAGATACCACGCCACGTCGCCGATCGCCTTGTCGGCGAGGACGCCCGCGTCCGGATCGGCGAATGGGATCGTGACCCCATTCGAGAGCGTGTAGGCGAGCCCGACGCCGATCGACATGGTGCCGAGTGTGGTGATCAGGGGGTTGATCTTCAGCTGAGTGATGATCAGCCCGTTGATCAGGCCGACCAGCGCCCCGGCGACACCGACCACGACAATGGCGAGGCTGGTCGGCATTCCTGCATTGACCGCAAGCGTGAACATCACTGCGCCCAGTGGCACCGTGCCGCTGACCGAGAGATCGAAACCCCCGGAGATGATGGTCAGTGCCTGGCCGAGGGAGACGATGCCGACTACCGTGACATTGCTCAGCACGTTAAGCGCGTTAGAGTAGGTCAAGAAGTGGCGGCTGGTTAGCGAGAAGCCGACGAGCACGAGCACATAGAACGTACCGGTGCCGAGCACCTGGAACGCCGCCCGATACAGCCGCTTGCGCGTGCTTGGCTCCGAGCCGGCGCCAAGTTCCCGCTCGCGAGGCTGCGATGCCGCGTCCATTAGTTCCCCTGGCTGCTGCCGGCCGCGAACGAGATCGCCCGTGCCTGCGTCTTGCTCGTGCCGGTCAGCTCGGCGACGATCGTGCCTTCGCGCATGATGAGAAGGCGATGACTCACCGCCACCGCCTCTTCCACGTCGGAGGTGACCAGCAGCATGGAGCAGCCGCGCTTCGCGATCTCGGTCAGGATGCGGTGCAATTCCACGCGCGCGCCGACATCGACGCCACGCGTCGGCTCGTGCAGCACCAACAGCTTCGGGTTCGCCGCCATGCGGGCCGCAAGCAGGACCTTCTGCTGATTGCCGCCGCTGAGCTGTCCCACTTTCTGGCTGAGGCGCGCGTAACGGACGGCGAACTGATGCGCCAGCTCTCGCGCGCGCATCAGTTCCGCCTGCGGACGAATCCAACCCCAGTGGGCTAGTTTCCGCAACGTCATCAGCGTGAGATTTGTCGTGATCGGCAGCATCAGAATGAGGCCGTCGCGCTTGCGCTCGGCCGGCACGTAGGCGATACCCGCGCGGCGGGCGGCGAGGGGCGTGGGCAGGATCTTGGTGGTCCGTCCATCGAGCACGAGGGCACCGGCGATGTCGGGGTGCAAGCCGGCCATGCCTTCGGCGACCAATTCGGCGCCCGAGCCGCGCAGGCCGTAGAGGCCGACGATTTCCGCGCGCTCGATGCGGATCGAGACGTTAGCGAGGGCCGGCACGCCCGGCCTCGTCCAGCAACGCAGTTCGGCCGCGGGCCGCGTCGTGTGCGGCGGCGAGTGCTGGATCGACGCGAAGTCCTCTTTCTCCCGTCCGAGCATGTGCGCGATCAGCTGCGCCGGCGTGGTCTCGGCGGGTTTGGCCGCGGCGACCAGTTCGCCGTTCCGGAACACCACCACACGGCTGCTAAAGCGGAACACCTCGTCCATCCGATGCGAGATGTAGATCACGCCTACGCCGTCGCGGGTTAATCGGCCGAGGATGTCGTACAGCACGCGGCTTTCATGCTCGCTCAGCGCCGCCGTCGGCTCGTCCAGCACGATCAGGCGCGCCCGCCGGGTCAGCGCTTTGACGATCTCGACAATCTGCCGGTCTGCAAGCTTCAGCGCGCGCATGGGCCGCGCAACGTTGAGGGCGATACCGAAGCGCCGGCATTCCTCCCGCGCCCGCCGCAGAGACATCGACAGCGACGTAAGTCCGAAACGGCTGGGCCACTGGCCAAGCAGGATGTTCTCGGCGACGGAGAGATGAGGAACGTAGGCGAGTTCCTGCGGTATGAAGGCGATGCCGTGCGCGAGTGCGTCGCGCGGCGAGGCGAGGCTGACCGGCTTCCCGTGCATACTGATGGTGCCTTTGTCCGGCCGCGTGACCCCGGTGATGATCTGCGCGAAGGTCGACTTGCCCGCGCCGTTTTCGCCGATGATTGCGATCGAATCGCCGGCATCGACCCGGAAATCCACGTCGCTTAGCACGACGTTGCCGCCGTAGGACTTGCTCAGGCCGGTGGCCTCAAGGATTGGGGCTCCCCAGCCCGGCGCCGCGATCATGCCCCGGCCTCGCAGCCGGCCAGCATGGTCCTGACGGCAGCCCAGTCCAGACGGCCGCGCTCGGCGATCAGCACGAGACGCACGGCCGCGCTGCCCGCTGTCGGCAGCGGCGCTGCGGCTAGCGTCGCTCGCCGCCCGGCAAGCTGGAAGAGCATCGGCCGGTTGGGCTGTTCGCGGAACAACAGGATGCCTTTGGCCCGCACCAACCGTGGCTCGAGCGCGCCGACAACCGCCTGGAACCGAGGCAACGATAGTGGCACGTCCGACTGCCAGTCGATGGTCTCGAACCGGGAAGGCGGCGTAGCGGAAAACGCTTGCGTGGCGACAGGCAAACGCTCGCGCGGGCTGTCGCCGAACAGCACCTCTGGCGGAATACGCCCGAACGCGCACGCGAACTGGTGCGCCCGGGGCGCGGCGGTCGCCACACGCATCCGGGCCTCCTCACACTCCGGTTCCGTGAGCAGATCGGTCTTGTTCAGAACGACGAAGTCACTGCTGGCTATCTGGCCTCGATACAACGGATCGGTCGCGAGCTGCGGCTCGTCGAGTACTTGCCGTGCGTCCACCAGGCAGACAACCGCATCCAGCGGCGTTGACTGAAAGACCACCGGATCGAGCAGGCTGCGCACGATATCGGTGGGGTCGGAGACACCGCTGGTCTCGATCACGATGCCATCGGGCGGCGGGTCGCGCCGCAGGATCGTGCTCAGCGTGCGCAAGAGGTCGCCTTGCAACGAGCAGCAGATGCAGCCGTTTCGCAGGCTGACCACACCCTCGCTCGCTCCGCTCACCAGTTCGGCGTCGATGTTGATCGCACCGAAATCGTTGACCACGGCAGCCAGCCGCTGCCCGTGCGGGGCCGCGAGGATGTGATTGATCGCGGTCGTTTTGCCGGCGCCGAGGAAGCCGGTCACCAACAGGACCGGGACAGGCAGACTCGTGTCGCGTTCCGCGGTCATGGTCTGGTCCGCCGAACCGGCCGACCGAAGCGTGCTGCCTGGTTGAGCCTGCCGTCCGCGATGACGCGCCCGCCATGCACAAATACGTGGCGCATGCCCTCAGCCGGGCGGTTCATTGTCTTGAAATCCGCCCGATCGGTCAGCGACTCGGGGTCAAACACGACGATGTCGGCGTCACAGCCGTTGCGGATGCGGCCCTTGAACCGCATCTGCGGCGTGCTCGCTTCGAGAATCTGCGCGGGAATCAGTGCGCATTTGCGCAGAGCCTCCATCAGGCCGATCGCCTGCCGCTCGCGTACCCACCGGCGGATGAACCGGGTGAAGGTTCCGGACGAACGCGGATGCGACGAGGCTGTTTCGGGCAGCGGCCATGCATCTCCAGTGTAGATCGAGCCGTCCGGCAGGGTCCATGGCATCGCATCCGAGGCGATGGCGCCGCCCGGGAAGAGCAGCGAGATGTCCAGCAGGTCGCGGTGCCGCTGGTTCGCTTCGATGTCAAGGAAGTGCCACAGCACCAGCGCGCCCGGATCCTCTTGCTGCGCCGCCAGCAATTCGGCGCGGCTGGCGAAGCGGCGGCAGAATCGACCAGTTCGATCGTCTGCACGTTGGTACCGGTGCGCTCCGCGAAGTCGGGATCGCTGAAGAACACGGCGCCCAACACGGTCGAACCGGTGCCGTACGGATAGGCCTCCACCGTCACCTTCAACCCCTGGCGCTGGGCGTTGCGGACCAGCAGGGCGGCTCGCTCCACGTCCTGCAGGCTGGTGCTGTTGAAATGGCAGATGTGCATGTGCGCGCCGGTCGAGCCGGCGTAACCGATCAGCCGCGTGTAGGCTTCGATGGAGCTCTGCGGGTCGACGTTGGACATGAAGGCGATGTGCGTATAGGTCGGAACGCCGCACGCGGCGGCGAGGCTGCACACCTCCGACATCTCCTTCACGCCGGAACCCGGCGCGTACGCGTTGGGGATGCCAATGCCAATGCCGCCCTGGTCCAGCCCAGTGCGGATATGCGCAAGGATCGCGGCAACCTCGCCGTCGCCCGCGACCTTCTCGGCCCAGCGTTTGTCCTTCATCATGCGGCCCATGAAGCCTATCGAGGGCTCAGGCTCGGCGTCGGTCATCGCGGCGATTCGGGCGAAGATCCAAGCAACCGCCGTGCCATAATTGATAACGCGGACGGCGGCCGCCTGCTGCTCGTACCAAGCCGCCACCGGCAGCGAGCCGAGCTCGAGTTCCAGCGCGGTCGTCACCCCGTCGAACGCCTGCATCCGGTCGGCAGGGACCGATTGGCCGTGCGCGTGCAGATCGATAAAGCCCGGCGCCACCACAAGTCCCGCTGCTGCCACCTCGCGCGCGCCCGCTTCGAGTCCTTGCGCGACAGCGACGATACGCCCGTCGCGCACCCCGACATCACGGACGCCGTCCAGCCCGCTCTCGGGATCCATCACCCGCCCGCCACGGATCACCATGTCATATGGGCCCGCCGCGTCGGGTAGTCTGACGTCTGTCTCCGCAGCCACCGAGCCTTGCGCCTGCGCGCCGTTGCTCACGCGCGGCTCTCGCCAACTTGGTTGTCCCCCGCGAACGGGTCATCGACACGGGGCCAGAACGGCAGCGTGCGCTTGGTGTAAGGGATCGCGGCGTAGTCAGGGGGGATCGCACCCGGTGCTGAGACGTAGCGGATCGCGCTCGCGATCGAGGCGAATGCAGCGTGGAAATGCTGCGTCGACTTGACGACAATCATGCGCTTGTCGTCGAGCGTCATGCCGAGGCCGGTGAAGGCGTCCGGCGCGAACGTCTGATGCCTTTTGCTGATGAGCACGATGTCGATGCCGTCGGCCGATACCCATGCGCTGGGGCCTAGGCCGAGCGGCCGCCGCTCAGCCCGGTCTGCGAATGCTCGGAGACCGCCGCGCGTACCGTTACCGCCAAGTCCACCGGGTCGCCGGAGGCAGGGCCGCATTTGCCGCCAATGCGAAGCAGAAACCGCGCGCCAATGCCCGCCTCGAGGCAGAACTGTACCGCCTGCGGGTCCCAAAACAGACCAATGGCGGTGCCCGTGACGCCGCGCTCCACCAGTCGACGTAGGATCGCTGTATTGTCCGATGGAGCGCCGCCGCCGGCGTTGTCGGCGACGTCGGCCAGCACCATCGGGCCGCCGCCCGCCAGCCCGTGATCGATCGCTTCGTCTATGGAGTCGTGGCGCGTCACCGCCTCGGCGCGCATCTCCCACAGCTCGCGCCCCAGCTGCCGCGCCAGCACCTGCGCCTTCGCCGGATCGCCATCGGCGACGACCAGCACGCGCGCACCGACTTCCTCGACGTCCCCCCAGGGGAAGCCATGGCCGAAGGAGACAGAGAGGATCCCGTCGCGTCCCTCGAGCGCCTGCCATCCGGTCGACGAAACCGCGCGCCGGTTGCTGCGAGGTTCGCCACACGTTGATCATGCGGCAGTCGTAGTACGCCATCACCGGCCGCACTTCGCGCCGCGCCGCGCGCAGACACAGACGATAGACGTCGCCGGCGCGCTCCGTCATGTCTACGTGCGGATATTCTTTGTAGGTGATGAGCACGTTAGCGTGCGCACGCATCCGCTCGGTTAAGTGGCAGTGCAGATCCAACTCGGCGCCGAGGATCGCCTGCGGCCCGGCGATGGCGCGTACGCGCTCGAAAATGTCGCCCTCGCAGTCGTCGTAGCCGTAGGCCACCATGGCGCCGTGCAAAAACAGCAGCACGACGTCCACCGGCATCGCGGCGCGCAGGTCGGCGAGCAGCAGGTCGCGCAATTCCTCGTACACGTCGCGCAACGTGATGCCGGCCGGCTGCGCGAAGGTGGCGATGCTCTCGGCGACCGCGTGACCATCCGCCTCGCCCAGTTTGCGCCATTCGATCAGCGGGATGTTCGCTATCGTTGGCGCGTGGCGGCTACCGTCGTTGCGATACCAATCACGGCCCGTCATGAACGCCGAGCGCCCTGTCGGGATCGGGGAGAATGTATTTGTTTCGGTCGCCAGCGCCGCCATGAAAAGTTTCATAGCGCCGGTCCGCGGCTGGCGGACCGGGGACCCTCGCCGGCGGTCGGTGGACGAATTGTTTTAGGTCCGGTGGGCCGTGGGCTTCTCATTCTATGCGACACCCTGTCCTTACGTATACCGGAGCGGCCTTGTCGATCTGTCACGCAGCACGTACTATGCTGCTTGTTTTGGTAGCATATTCTATCTTAAGAGCGTATAGGTCAACATGCCTGAACAAGACGCCGAAACTGCCCGCGTGCCGTTCCAAGTGCCGGAGACTGCGACAACCCCTCGTCTCGGCGAGTGTCTACGGGCGGCGCGTGGGGCGCGGGGGCTGACACTGAAGGAAGCGAGCCTTCGCTCGGGGCTGGCGGTCTCGACTCTGTCGAAGGTCGAGAACGGTCAGATGTCGCTGACCTACGACAAGCTGCTCCAGATCAGCCAAGGTTTGCAGATGAGCATCGCTGAACTGTTCGAAGCGCCCGCGCCGGAACGGCGCGTCACCGCACGGCGCAGCATCAGCCGCGCCGGCAAGGGTCTGCGGGTGCAGACGCCCATGTACGACTATCTCTATCAGTTCATCGACATGAAGCAGAAACTGATGGTGCCGATCATGGCCCGCCTTGCGGCGCGCTCGATGGCCGAGTTCGGTGAATTGATCCGCCATGCCGGCGAGGAGTATTTCCTCGTACTCAAGGGTCGCGTGGAGGTGCAGACCGAATTCTACGCCCCCGAGTTCCTCGAAGAGGGTGACGGGATCTACATCGACAGCACCATGGGCCACGCGTATCTCAACGCTGGCGAGGGTGACGCATTTGGAATCTGCGTGTGCTCAAGCCCGGATACGCAGGAGGGTGGCTCCGTCATCGATCTACTGAAGAAGAGATTGCAGCTACCGGTCACCTGATCAGGCGGTCAATGTCCCGCCGCCGGATACCCTGTCGATCCCTGGGCCTGCCCGTCACCGCTGTGATTCAAGAAATCGTGGAGGCGCTCCGGCACAGGTCGATATCATCGTGCGCGGCTATCGCGGCAGCATGCCCAAAAGCGAGGCCCTTTCCCGAAAGCAGAGGGGATCATGTCCGACACGATCGTGCTTGGCGCAGGGGTCATCGGCGTGGCCACCGCGTACTATCTCAACCGCGCCGGCCACCGCGTGACCGTGATCGAGCGGCAGTCGACTGCCGGGCTTGAGACGAGCCTAAACAACGGCTGCATCATTCACACGAGCGAGGTCGACCCCTGGTCGCAGCCGGGGATGCCGCGCAATGTCCTGCGCTGGCTCGGGCAGGAGGATGCCCCCCTACTGTTACGTTACTCGGCAATTCCGCGCATGTGGGGCTGGGGACTGCGCTTCGCCTTGAACTGCACCGAGACCAAGTTCAGGCAGCATTGCGAGGCTAATCTCGGTCTGGCCGTTCATTCGCTGAGATCACTGCAGGAAATCCGCGGTGAAATCGGCGTCGCTTACGATCTCGCCACTAGCGGGGTAATGCGAATCTATCGGACGCAGGAATCGCTCGAACGCGCGGAGCGCTGGTTGAAGTTCCTTGAGACGAAAGGCTTGGTCTTCCAGCGAGTGACGGCGAAGCAGGTGGTTGAGCTCGAACCGGCGTTGGCACCAGTGCGGGACGAGCTCACTGGCGGCTTCTACTTCCCACACGATGAAGTCGGTGACTGCCACAAGTTTACCCAAGGCCTCGCGGCCGAATGCGCGTTGCGTGGTGTGGACTTCCGATATCGGACGGTGATCCGCGCGATCGAGACGGAGGGTGGCCGCATAACTGGGGTGGCAACTGATAAGGGACGCGTTGCAGCCCCGCGAGTCGTCGTGGCGCTCGGCAGCTTCACCCCGGCTATTCTTAAGGCGGTGCGGATCGATGCGCCGATCTATCCGGTGAAAGGAGTGTCGGTCACCTTTGCACGCGCGGGGTGGAGCGAGGCACCGAGGATGCCGATCCTCGATGATCGCCTCCTATTCGGATTGTTGCCGCTCGGCGACCGGGTGCGAGTCGCCGGATCCGCCGAGATCACCGGGTTCGACCCCAAAGCCGAAGTGGCTCGCTGTGACGCGATCGTCGCTAACGCGGGCAAGACCTTTCCCTCGTTGAAGGCCGCCTTCCGCAAAGACGAGGCGACGTATTGGGCCGGCCTGCGCCCGGTAACTCCCGCAGGCACGCCCTTGATCGGCCGAACGCGGATCAAAGGCCTGTGGATCAACTCCGGGCACCGGCATCTGGGGTGGACAATGGCCTGCGGCTCAGGGCGTGTGCTCGCCGACCTTATGGAAGGGCGAGATCCCGGAATTCCGCTCCCTGAGCCGCAAGGCTGCATCGTGCGCTGACAAAGCCCATTTCGCCTTGCGGCTCTGTTTCCTCTTCCACGCCGGTTCACAGGGAGCCGCGCCCCGGGGGAGCAATAGCGGGGACATGAAAGGCCGGAAATAGCGAAAGTGAGGGGGAGGTCCAAGTCGGTATAAAGAATATCTGAAGATGCAAGCGATGCTTCGAATGAGACAGCGGAATGATCGGGGCCTTTAAAGCAGAATTGTCGAGCCTTGGCATATTTTGGGTTGTCGAGATCGCCTCGAGAGAGGTGAGATTGCTGACTGCTGGATGTTCACTCGAGGTTGCCGAACCCTATGGTGATTTTCTGATATTCCCCGACGGGCACTATGAGGTTTGGGGTCGTTGGCGGAACATCAAACATCCGAATGCGGCGCTGCGGGCGCTTGTACGGGCCTTTGAATACGAGGATTGGTCCCGAGGTCGGATCGTGTTTGACCGTGTGAAAGAACGCTTCGTGCTTTACGCTGATCGGAAATTGATGTTGCCAGATACGATCAGCTCAGATTCAGGCGCGGTTCGCCCTTTTGCCGGACAAGACGACAGTCGAGACCGACTTTCACTATCAGAGCCAGGAGACGCCAGGGCCTCTGCCTTGAGGGAGCTCTGGAACCGTCAATTGCATCAGTGCCCTGTGCGCTTCGACCATAGCGAGCGTGTCGCGCTTACAGTAGGCGAGCAGCTGGACCCGCAAATTCGCCAACTCCTCGGGAACGATGATAGCTCCGGAGGCGATTTGAAGGAATGCGCTGGATGCCGCGAGGCCGTCAGCCAACGCCGTCAAGATCACCATAGCCGAAGCCCGGACATAGAGCGGGTGCGACCGATTTGATTGAGTTGCTGAATTGAAATTCGGGTAAGTACACCGCGCCTCTCACAATCGGCAGCAAATCCGCCAGTCGACCGATCACGCTGTTTAGCGCGACGCTGAGATCGGGAAACTCCATCGCCAAGGCCGTCAGCTCTCTCCGCTCGTATGCTGAATAGACGATGATCGGATAGTCGGAGGCGTCAAGTGCGTCGATCAGAGTCTCGGTGAATTTCCGGCGCGGGTCGTTTGCTCCGTCAGCAAGAAACTCCTGGTGGCGCAGCGTTCCGTCACCATCCCGCGTATGCAGCGACCATTGAAACGGAAGGGTCTGATAGGGATGAACGTCCTTCATATAGAGGGATCGGCGGCATCATCGCTTCAAAGTCGAGATAGCACGCGGGAGGTCCAAACTGCTGGAGCCTTTGTTGGATATCCGTCGCGACGTACGGCCGTCCGCTGACCAACGCGTCCCGGATGATCACCTGTTTCGCCGTGAGAGGGAAATCAGGCGGTATCGAGGAGATCGCGTCGATACCGAGCGCCTGAAGTTGGCTCGCGCGGGCCGGTGACAGACGGGGGAGATAACCGATCCAGTCAGCGGGCTTGCCGGCCGTGCATCGGTCCCAAAACTCGCAGTCGTAGGGCGTGCTGCATTGTTTGCCGGGTTCGGCGTCCGGCAGCTCGACCATGTTCAGACACTGGCGCATCGCGGTAAGGCGAGCCGGCAACTCGGCCAGTCGCGGCACCACCGCATCGGTCACGTCGACCCGAGCAAAGAATTCCGGCCAACGGATGCCGACGGGTCCGCGCACGTAGGCGGAGTTCACATGAACAAGTTCGATTGATGAGAGAGCGACGCCGCTTCCCTTGAGGACGTGGAGTTGAATGGCGATATCGTCATAGTGGTTGTCCTTGGGGCGGGTGCTGCTTTTGACCTCGCGCAGTCCCCAGGCTCCGTTGGCAAGACGTTCAAGCACGTCCACCCGGATGCGGATGCCATCGTATTCGAAAGCGCCTTCGAAAATAGCTGGAACGCGTTCGTCGGTCATCAAGGCGGTCGTTCGTGCGAGCGCCTGCGCGTGTTGCCATGGCTCTTCATCGATTAGCGCGCCACCTGGAAACAACAGATGCGCCTTGCGGCCGATCTCCCCGCCAATGTCCATGGGCGAGCCGGAGAGGGGTTCCTCGTAGGGCTGGGGCTCGTTCACACGCAGCCATAAACGCCGAAGGCACTGGAGGCCCGCGATGTAGCGCGACTTTGTTAGATGTGGGCTCGTCAATTGCGGCTCTCAATCTTCGATCTGATCAGACCCCACGATCCTCGTCGGCCTCAGAAACAAACAAATCCGGCAAAAGAAATCGCTTGCGTCCACTTTTGACGTAACGGCCTGTCATTATAACTGAGAGTTAGCCCGGCTGGGTTGATCTGGCTCGTTCTTCCGCTTACGAGGACTGCATGCGCATCTGAGCTCCAAATCTCTTCGATCGCTTGAAAACTCAGCTCGCCTTGCCGGCGGCGGAGTTTTGGCACGTTCATCGAAGAGAGGTTCAAATGTTTCGCATTCAAGCTCCCATTCTCATCGTCCCCACCGCCGAGGCCAAGACCGCTCTCGGGGCCGATCTCCAGGCCGCGGGGCTCGCTGCCTACCGAGAGATCGCCATCGCTGCGAAAGGGCTGGAGATCGCGTATCTCCAGTTCGTCTTCCATCGCCTGACGCTTGCCGTATGCTCGCGCATTCGTCGCGACGGCATCGTCGAAATTGAGATCGGCCTTGGCGACCCGCGCTTGCCGAAGAGCGCCTTCACCGCCGATCAGATGCGGCAGGCTGACGCCGCCTCCCGTACGCGGCTTGGCGCGCCACGCCACGTTCGGTCCGCACGGATCCACTGATCCTTTGCGCGGGGCGCCAAGCGCGCCCCCGCTACCAGCATCCCTTTCGACGCGATTTCATTCTCAATCTTTTGGCTCCTGGTCTCCGATCGTGCGTCCGGGTCTGTCGTATCGAGGCGCTATTGGATGGGCAGTTCCAAAGATCAATCCGGAGACATCATGCGTAATGATCAAGTCACTGCCTTTCCGGCAATCCGCTTAGCCGAAAACTCCCAAGCCGACTCGCCAGCCGAACTGTGCTGCCGCAAACTCAAGGAGCTCTCCGATCGTCTGGATCAGTTTCACGCCCTCGGCAAAGGGCAGTTCGTGAAATGGAAATTCGGCCTGAAGAACAGAAAATTCCCCGACTACGGTGAGCCCGCGATAGTGACCGCAGTCTTGCCGAGCCCGATCTTCGATCCAAGCGAGGTTTCGTCCGCGAGCCCCTACTTTCAGGAGCCCCTGTCGATCATCATCGGCACATATCGAGATGACGACTTCCTCGAATTCCGCGTTGACGGCCGCAGAATTCGAGCCTTTCGAATCCTGAACCCAAACGGCGCGTCGGATCCCCAAGACTACCGCCAGCCTCTTCTCGCCAACGAATGCGAGTTGTGCGTCGGCTGCCGGTAACAGATTGGGTTCGATGCCTGCCGGGAGAATGATTGCGATGGCTTCCGCACGCTGTCACCATCGTCCGATGCGCTACGAGCCATCGCAACGATTGTTCCGCCTCGCTCGATCCCTTGCGGCAAGCCGCACCGGTCTGACGCTCGATGAAATGGCCGCCGAGTTGGAAGTCGGACGGAGAACGGCTGAACGGCTACGGGATCTCTCGCCGACATCTTCCCGCAGTTGGAATGTTGGGACGATGAGAAAAAGATGCGCCGTTGGCGGCTGCCAGGAAGTGCTTTGGTCGGAGTCGTTGAGCCTCGGCCAGAGGCTTTGGCGGCGATCGAAACTTCGGCGCGCGAATTCGCCATGCGTGGCGAACCCGACCGCGCGGCTCTGCTCAGGGAAGTGTCGACGATCTTGCGGGTGGTGATGCGCCCGGACGCGCTGCGTCGCGCCGAACCGGATGTCGCCGCGTTGATGGAGGCTGAGGGCATCGCAATGCGCCCGGGGCCGCGGGCCGTTATCGCTCCGAGCGTGCTGCCGACTTTGCGCCGGGCGATCCTCAGCATGCAACTCGTGGTCGTCCGCTACGCCGGTGCCGACGCTGAAAAGCCAATACGCGCGTCCTGTGCCCCTATGGCATTCTCTATGGCGGACGCGGGTGGCTTGTCGCGCATGTGGACGAAATGCCGGAGATGCGACTGTGGCGACTAGACCGAATTGTCTCCATCGACCTGCTCGATCGCGGGTTCGCACGTTGCGAAGACTTCGATCTCGCGACCTACGCGGCGCAGTCCTTCGGCGTGTTCCAGGAAGAGCCGATCGACGTGGTGCTTCGCTTCGAACCGGAAGCGGCTGATGACGCCGCTTGCTGGATGTTTCATCCGACACAACGCTTCGAGCGGGAGCCCGGGGGCTCGCTAATCGTACGCTTCCGATCGGGCGGCCTCCAGGAAATGTGCTGGCATTTGTTTACTTGGGGAACCGCCGTCAGCGTCATCGAGCCGCAGGAACTTCGCATGAAACTTACCGCGATGGCCGATGCAGTCGCCGAGCATCATCGGTCTCGAGCGCCCAGGCCTTGAGGCAAGATATGGCGACGATCGTGTCATTAGCCTTAGGACCCGCAGACGCTCTCTCTTGCTGTCAGCAATTTGGCTACGCGGTGAAGGAGCGTCGGAAAGTTACCGGGGTTACGCCCGACAGGACGAAACCTCTCTGATCATTTGAAACGCTTCCGCTTGGACACCGTCCGACGACGGCGTTCGACATGATCTACCAGAGAGATTCAAATGCTTCGCATTCAGGCTCCCATTCTCGTCATTCCCACCGCCTGCGCCGAGTTGGCTCTTGGCGATCATCTCCAGGACGCCGGGCTTGCCGCCTACCGCGAGATCACGGTCGCGGCGAAAGGCCGGGAGATCCCCTATCTCCAGTTCGCCTTCCGCAAACTGACCCGCGCCTCCCGAAGAACGCCTTCGCTGCCGACCAGATGCGGCAGGCGGCGGTCGCGTCGCCTTACACGACTTGGCTCTACGGGCCACGGCAGACCCGCTCGGACGGTTTGATTTCTTAGTGGAGGCGCCAAGCGCGCCTCCACTGATCGCCTCATCACTTCGAGACCGTGAACCATCGGTAGTAAATGCCATAAACATCTTGTTCGCCCTAAGCGGATTCATTCCAGTCCAGTCGATAGGATCAATGCGCGCAAGTGCGCTATCGCAATGACATTTACTGTTGATCCGCTCTAGAGTGGCGAAGAGTTTTTCTTAGCTGGATTTTGAGAGCGCAGGAATGAAAATTCAAAATACGGTCAACGATGTAGGCATTAATCGTCAAAATGGTACTTTTCTATCGCGGAACATCAGAGAAATAGTTCATTGGCGGAAAGGCACAGGAGGTAGCAAACTATTATTGCCGGCACCCATTCAGCGCTCAATCGTTTGGACCAACGAACAAATCATAAACTATTGGGGAAACAGTTGCCTTGCGGGGAATCTGCAGGGATGATGATGATCCATCAGCTTACGGCGACGGCGGACGATAAAACAATCAATATGGGTCGTGACGCGGATAATAATACGATACCAGCGGAGTCAAACCATTATTTGCTGTTTGACGGCCAGCAGCGTGTCGCAACTATACTTCTAGGATTTGGTACGGGGCAGCTTACGAGGTCGCAAACTATGGATCGACTTCGGAGTGGAACCAGTCAAAAGCTCCGGTCTAAAATTTCAGTTGCGCATCTCTAGTACAGGACAGCCCTTCGGGTACCGGCCAGATGCGCCGAACCAGAAGGCGGACCTCGCTACGCGCAGAAGCAAATGGGAGGAGTGGAATCAAGTCGGCAATAAGCCACAAAATGCGTTTGTCAACGTCCCCGGTGGAGGCTTGATTAACAAAAGTGCGCCGTACCGTTCGAGGACGTTTGTAATACTCTTACTTCTCGCGGCCGGGATTCGGCGATTGCAGAAATGGTTGAGAAAGAAGGTGCTTCAGTCCAGATAGTAACCGATTTTATAAATTCTCTTATAAGCGCACTAAACGGCGATATCGTTTTTCAAGAGGTACCAAGCGACGTTGCTGCCAATCCAGACGAGTATATTCGTCTGTTCGGGCGGATCGGGCAAGGTGGCACTCGTTTATCTGATGATGAGCTAACGTACTCAATAATAAAATACAAATATCCGCAGATTCATGATCGTATAAATCAAATAATTACAGGTAAAGCTGGACGCCTTGCCGACGAAGTTGACATCGTTTTGTCGGCATTGCGAGTGGCGAAGGCGATATCTCCATGGAACAACGCGAATGAATGGGAAATAATCAGTCGACCTAGTCCAGCGTTTGTTTCGCAATTGAAAGATAAGGGCCAAGTAGAAGCACACTTACTTGGCTTGATCGCAAGAAAGTGAGACATCCCCGCTAGAAAACGCACTCAATAGGCTCAGGGATGCGCTTCCCTATGAAGCTGGTGGACATTCGAATGGACTCCCTGCAACGCTACTCGCCTGCCTTCCGCGCGATCTTCTTGATGTATTGCTCTTGTTTGCCGTTAAGCAGGGAGCGGATCAACCATGGGCAGAAGATCGCCGCGATACACTCTGCGCCTTCGTCCTCTATTGGCTGGTCTTCGTAGCAGACGACGCGAAAGCGGCGTGGTACGCCTTCCAGTTTGCCAGGGATGAAAAGTGGAGTTTTTCCAAGGATCCCGTTTCCGGCTTGCTCGCTGTTTACGAAAAGGAGGGCACCGCGCGCTGCTTGCCGCGGCGGGATGAACTTTCAACGTTGCGGGCGCAAGTGAATGAGGGAGGCTACCAACTTCGACCGTGGGCGGAACGTTTTACGGCAGCCGACTCTCTGGCCGAGCGATCGGCAAGCCCGGCGACGCGTTACGTATAATGTCCACTGATCGCAACCGTATCAAACGGGCGCTGATGTGGCTTCAGCGCCGATACATCGAGTTCAACTATCCGAATTATGACCCTACTTCCGATCGCGACGATGATCTTCCAATCGACCTCGATCATATAATTCCGTAGAATATCTTCGATTTCGACTGGCGCTCCAGAGAGCTTCGGCTAGAGAAAGAAGCTATATCAGATGACTTTCGCTGGCTTCGGAAGATTGTTGGCAATTCGATAGGAAATTTCCGTTGGCTGGACGCGTCTAAAAACCGAGGCCGTGGCAAGGAAAATTAATAGAGACTGAAGAGTGCGGAGCTTTGCTCACCAACATAGAGGAATGGAACAGTATTATTCCCCTTGAAATCATACGCCTTGGTCTCTCGGTGATATAGCCACATTTCAACGAATGTCGATTCGCGGAACCTCTTGACGTTTATGAAGCCCTACTGGGAAGCGGAATTGAGGCCATCTTGCCGACGAGTGCACTGGAAGAGTCCAGGGCATAGAATAGGGAGGGCGGCCCGTATGCGCTTGATCCCGCCACCTTCCGGGACAACTTCATACAGCCGGAAACGACAGTTTTGCGCAAATGCGTTGAAAAACTCCGCTTGATCGAGGCACCATCACAATCAGCGGCTAGCCGTCTGACGCCGTGGAAGAGCGCCAGAAAGCCTCTTCCTCCGGTAGAATGGCCAAGAGGTTCCCAAGGGCGGTCAGGACGGTCATTCCCGTGCCCCAGCCACCGAGGTTCCTGGCGCCGAACAGTGCAGCCTGGCGCAGATCTCGAGCGGGGCGACGCCAGCCACAAGTTGACCCTGCACCGCCTTCGCAATGGTGAGCCCGAGATTGTGCTCCATGCCGACTTCGAGCCTTTGCCGCCAGTAGGCGTCGGCGGGCTCCGAGTGCCCAATTCGGCCTTGACCCACACCTCCCCACCGCGCACTTCGACTGGGCAAGTCGGCACATCATCCGCCCAGAGATCGAACGTGCAGCCACTCGCAAGATCGAACCGGGCATGGTGCCAGTGGCAGGTCAGAATGCCGTCCTCCACGCTTCCGCGATCGAGGGGGAACCCCATGTGCGGGCATCGGTTGTCGAAGGCGTAAACGCGACCCTGGTCAACGACGACTAGGATCGGTCGATGAGAACCTCATACTAAGAGTTGCCCTCCGGCGTTGAGTTCCGTAAGCTCGCACGACGCACGAATTTGGCGTCCACAATCACGCCTCCACTCCCACCGCCGCGCTCGGCAAGATAACAGAATGTGGCCAACCACCGAATGAGCACTTCGATCCGCCGAAACAGCCGTGCGGGCCTACCGCGTGCAAACTGGACCGCCGCCAACTACGCTGCGGGCACTGCCGCATTGACTTGGTATTTCGCGGTCCCGCCGGCGTCACCTTGAAGACGCGGTTGAGCGAGAGCGGGTGCAATCCTCATCCCTGCGCATCATACCGATCGCCGAGCGCTCAGCGACGCCGGGCCCTCATTGCGATCGAGACCGGCGACAGTCGCCGCGCCTTCCTACTGAAGAAAGAGATCGCCCTTCTCGACTCGCGCGCCAGCGTCGAGCCAACAGCAAAACCGCAGCGCCAAGCGGCACCGACTGGCTTGCTCAAGCTCGGGCTGGTCGAGTGTGCTCGTGAATTAGGGGCTAGTCCCCGGGCCCGCAATCGCCGTAATGGCGGCGGTGGATCGATCAGGCGTTTCCTCTTTCCAGCGCACAGATCCGACAGGGCGCTCCAACATTCGTCGAATCCGGATCGGCTCCGGACCGATATGGAATTCGTTCGCGCGCAAGTGCAACGCGCGCTCCATGCCGTCGACCGGCTTCGCTGCCGCAGATAGTCATGCCACGTTGGGCAATGGTGACGCTCCGTCCATAGTTGAGGATCAGCGATATCCCGCGCGATCGACCACCCATAAGCGCCATTCCGCTGACGGCTTAGTTGAACGTGCTGCATGACCGCGTAGAAGAGGCGCGCCTTGGCGGGATCGACACGATATTCGATCTCGATCTCGATCGGTCCGCTGCGTGGGGTAAGTGATAAGCGCACCTCGGGATCGGCGAGGACGTCAAGGGACAGCTCATTAGGGCCGCTGACCGTCGGCATCCGCATCCACAAGCCGAGCAATGGCGAAGCAACCAGGGCAGCGCCAGAAATGAGCAGCGCTCCATCGACCCCAATCACGTTTGCTATGCTGCCCCACATCCAACTCCCCAGAGCGATCCCACCTGTGATGGCCGCCTGATAGGCGGCTAGCGCTCGACCGGCGACCCAGCGCGGGGCGGCGAGCTGGACACCAACGTTGAACAGCGTGACCGAAGCTGTCCAGCCGGCTCCCGCGAAGACAAGCGCGCTCCCAGATATCACTGGCAAGCGGCTTATCGCGACAAGGACGACAGACACGCCCATGACGATCATGCACAGGCGGATCGAAACTTCGTCTCCCAGACGTCCGCGAAGCTTGGATATATTGAGCGCACCTATCACTGCACCCATGCCAAACGCCCCCAGCATAACGCCGTATGTTTGAGCGCCGCCGTGCAGGAGGTCACGGGTGACAATCGGCATGAGCGCTGAGATTGAACCACCGGCAATCCCGGTAACCAAGGTCCGCCCAAGGACAATTCGAATTGGCGGCGAGTGGACGATGTAGCGAACTCCCGAAGTGACGGCTCGGGCCAGTCTTTCCGGCGGCAGCCGTGACGGCTCCTTCAGACGATGCCAAAAGAACAAGACAATCAGGAGGGGCAGATAGAGAAGCGCGTTCGCGATGAATGCGGCGACGGCCCCCGCTGACGCGACAATGACGCCCCCGATCGCGGGGCCAAAGCTGCGGGCAATGTTGTAACTGATGCCGTTGAGCGCGACAGCCGAGGGCAGCGCTCCACAGGCACCTGTTCGCTGACAGACGCCTGCCAGGCCGGTCCGAACAAGGCCATTCCACAGCCAATGATCAAGCAAGAGACAAGAAGGAGGGCGGGCGTCATGACGCCAAGCCATGCCAGAACTGAGAGCGAAATTGAGCCGGCCAACGCGATCGATAGAGCAGCAAGGCCCACGATCCGCCGATCAAACATATCGGCGATACGCCGCCAGCTGGTGTCGACGACCAGGGCGACCGGCAGCATCAACGATGTCTGGACGAGAGCCACCATGCTCGCCGATGAAGCGAGCTTCGTCATTGCCCACGCGGCCCCGACGCCCAGAATTAGGAGGCCGAAGTTGGATAACAGGCTTGCGGTCCAGATGC
>CAVYPD010000013.1:0-86396 GCA_963770275.1 uncultured Alphaproteobacteria bacterium | reverse complement strand
AGGCCGGGCGCGGCAGGTTGAGGCTCAGCCGGCGGGCGAGCCAACGGCGCAGCCTGGCGCGCCTCGGGACTGACGCGGGGTCGCGGGCGGCGACCTCTTTGACGGGTAGGTTCGAACACAAGGGATCGGGCATGGATCGCATACAGATTCGCGGCGGCGCGACACTGAACGGCGCGATCCCGATTTCCGGCGCGAAGAACGCCGCGCTGCCGTTGATGATCGCGTCGCTTCTCACCGATCAGACGCTGACCCTGGAAAATTTGCCGCGTCTCGCTGACGTCGCTCAACTCGCCTACATCCTTGGCAATCAGGGCGTCGACTATTCGGTCGATGGCAAGCGTGTCGGCGAGGAGGCCGGCACGGGCCAGACGGCGCATCTGCGCGCCCGCACCATCGTCGACACGACCGCACCCTATGAAATGGTGGCGAAGATGCGCGCGAGCTTCTGGGTGATCGCCCCGCTGCTGGCCCGCATGGGCGCGGCGCGCGTCTCGCTGCCGGGCGGCTGCGCGATCGGCACCCGGCCGGTCGACTTGTTGCTGATGGCGCTTCAGAAGCTCGGCGCCCAGATCGAGATCGATGCAGGCTACGCCGTCGCCAAGGCGCCGAAGGGTCTCACGGGAGCGGAGATCGAGTTTCCCAAGGTCACGGTCGGCGGAACCGCACATCGCGATCATGGCGGCCTCGACCGCGCGTGGGGCCACGTTGATTTGCAACGCGGCCTGCGAACCGGAGGTCGCGGATCTCGCCGCCTGTCTCAGCAAGATGGGCGCGCGCATCCGCGGCGCCGGCACGCCGCACAATCGAAATCGACGGCGTTCCCCGTCTCAACGGCGCCCATCACCGCGTTCTGCCTGACCGCATCGAAGCGGGAACCTATGCGACCGCGGTCGCGATGACCGGCGGCGACGTTGTGCTCGAGGGCGTGAGCGAGGATCTCTTGGAGGAGGCGCTCGACGCGCTCACCCAAGCCGGCGCGACAATAAGCAGCGACAATCGAGGCGTGCGGGTGAAGCGCAATGGCGCCGGCATCAGCGCGGTCGACATCTCAACGGCGCCGTTCCCCGGCTTCCCGACCGACCTGCAGGCGCAGTTCATGGCGTTGATGACGCGCGCGAAAGGCGTCTCGCGCATCAAGGAGACCATCTTCGAGAACCGTTTCATGCACGTGCAAGAGCTCGCCCGCTTCGGCGCGCATATCAAGCTCGATGGCGACACGGCCGTGGTCAGCGGCGTCAAGCGCCTGCGCGGCGCGCCGGTGATGGCGACCGACCTGCGCGCCTCGGTTTCGCTCGTTATCGCCGGCCTTGCGGCGGAAGGGGAGACGATCGTCAATCGCGTCTATCACCTCGACCGCGGCTTCGAGCGGCTGGAAGAGAAGCTCGGCGCCTGCGGCGCCGACATCACGCGGCTCGCGAGCTAGACCATGGCGAGTCGCGCAGGCGCTCAAACTGATCGCGCTCGACCGGGAGGGCCTGGGCGTCATTTCCGCGCATATTCAGGACACCTGCGTCAAACGCGTCGACATGACCTGGCTGCCCAAGCAGCGCCGCTTTCTCATCGCCGGCATGCGCTACGACTGGGTGGGCGCCAAGACCGGGCCCGAGGAGCGCGTCTCCAGCGTGCTGAGGTTCGACCGCGTGTTGAAGGTTTCGCATCTCGGTCTCACGGAGACCAACGAGGATGCGACGCTCAATCTCTTGGCGGTGACGTTCGAGAAAACGGATCCGCCGGCCGGCATCATCATCCTCGCCTTCGCCGACGGCGCGCTGGTGCGGCTCGACGTCGAGTGCGTCGAGGTCGAGTTGCGCGACATGGGCCACCGCGTTCCGGCCCAGGCGTGCCCCGGCCACGCTTTGACCGATTCGTCGGCCGCTTAGCGCGTGGCGCGGTGAGGTGAGTTTGCGTATGAGGAGCCCTCACCCCGACCCTCTCCCCATAGGGCGTTCGGAAGAACGCCTGTCTCTCGAAGGGCCAGAGGGAGAGGGGGAGCGGCGGCGCCCACAATCCCTTCTCCCTAAGAGAGAAGGTGGCGAGCGAAGCTCGCCGGATGAGGGTCGGCGCCGGATGAGGGCAAGTGCTGTGACCAGGTTGGAGAGTTCCGCTTAGCCATGGCCGTGGCGCTCGATATGCAGTCGGCGGATTTCGATGAACGCTTTGCGGCGCTCGTCGCCGCCAAGCGCGAGACGTCCGCCGACGTCGACCTGACCGTCGCCGACATTATCGACGATGTGCGCCACCGCGGCGATGTGGCGCTCGCCGAATTGTCGCTGCGCTTCGAGCGCATCGAAATCGGCCGGATTGGACTGAAGATCGCCGCCGCCGAGATCGACGCGGCGATCGGCGCCTGCGACAGAACCGCGCTCGACGCGCTGAAGCTCGCGCATGCCCGGGTGATGGATTTTCACCTGCGCCAGAAGCCGGCCGACCTTTTCTTCACCGACTTACTCGGCGTCGAGCTTGGCTGGCGGTGGCGGCCGATCGACGCGGTCGGCCTCTATGTTCCCGGCGGCGCCGCGACCTATCCGTCCTCCGTCATCATGAACGCCGTGCCGGCCAAGGTCGCGGGCTGCCGCCGCCTGGCGATGGTCATGCCGACGCCCGACGGCCACATCAATCCGCTTGCGCTCGCCGCGGCGCGCATCGCCGGCGTGGACGAGATCTATCGAGTTGGCGGCGCGCAGGCGATCGCGGCGCTCGCCTATGGCACGGACACAATTCCCCCGGTCGACAAGATCGTCGGCCCCGGCAACGCCTATGTCGCGGCGGCCAAGCGGCGGGTGTTCGGCGTTGTCGGCATCGATATGATTGCGGGGCCCAGCGAAGTTGTCGTCCTCGCCGACAAGAGCGCCGATCCGCGCTTTGTCGCCGCCGATCTCTTGGCGCAGGCGGAACACGATGAGGCGGCGCAATCGATCCTCATCACCGATGATGCAGACCTCGCGCGCGCGGTGGAAACGGAGGTGGACCGTCAGCTTGAGACGCTGCCGCGAGCGAAGATTGCCGGTGCGAGCTGGCGCGACAATGGCGCCATCATTCTGTGCCCGTCGCTTAAGGCCGCGATTCCGCTCGTCGATCGGCTGGCCCCGGAGCATCTCGAGATCATGGCGCATGATGCCGAGGCGCTCAGCGACAAAATCTGCCAACGCCGGCGCGATCTTCCTTGGGCCCCATACGCCCGAAGCGATCGGCGATTATGTCGGCGGATCGAACCACGTCCTGCCGACCGCGCGCTCGGCGCGCTTCTCGTCGGGCTTGGGGGTGCTCGACTTCATGAAGCGCACGTCGCTGCTCTAAATGCGACGCCCGCTCGCTCGCAGCGCTCGGCCCGGCGGCGATTGCGCTTGGGCAAGCAGAGGGGCTCGATGCGCACGCACACTCGGTCGCGTTGCGGCTTCGCGCGAACAGTCCATGAGCGAGAAACCGGCCAAGAGCCGCAATCGGCTCGCTGAAGTCGTTCTGGACGAAGCGACGATCCCGCGCAGCTCAGCCGATGTCGATCACGAGCGGACGGTGGCGATCTTCGACCTGATCGAAGAAAATTCCTTCGGCGTCCCGGGTCGCGACGATGGCCCCTACGTGCTCAAGATCTCGCAGGAGGAATCGAAGCTGACCTTCGAGGTCAGAACCGCGAATGAGGAGACCGCGGCCACGATTGTGGTGTCGATGACGCCGTTCCGGCCGCTGCTCAAGGACTATTTTCTTGTCTGCGAGACGTATTATTCGGCGATCCGGACCTCGAGTCCGCGCCAGATCGAGGCGATCGACCGCGAGCGCACGAAGCTGCACAACGAAGGCGCCGAGCTCATGGCCCAGCGGCTGACCGGCACGACCGACATCGACCAGGGCACCGCCCGGCGCCTATTCGCGCTGGTTTCGGCTTTGCGCTGGCGGGTGTGACCGGTGAAGTGACGTCTTTCAGCGCCCAAGGCTGAACAAGGCGACCTCGTCCTGCGTCCTATGATGCTCCCGCTGCACATTTGGAAAAGAGGGACGCGCGTCAGCTCGGCGCGTCGTGACGACCGAACGCGCTTGTGACCTGCGGATTCTCGACGATGTCGCGCAAGGTCGCGCGAATTCCGCCATCTCCGGTTCGCCGAAAAATCCGCAGAACCGGCGATGCGCCTTCTTCCAATATGGCCGCGTGCGGAGGACCGCCTCTCGCCCGGCGGCCGTCAGCCGCACCGGCGGCCGCCCGTCCCGTTCGTCGCGGCTAAGCGTAATCAGCCCGTCGCGCTCGAGCGGCATCATCGTCTGACAGGCGCTGAGCGCCCGATCGTCGGGATCTCCGCCAGTTCGCCGACCGTCGGCGGGAAAGCCTCGCCACGCTAAAGTTCGACCAGCAGGTTGGGCGGTTGTGGAGACTCCGAAGTTCGAGAAAAGTCTCCTCGAAAACGGAATCCTGTGGTAGAAGTTTGCAGCCCGCGGGATCAAGAGCAGACCTTTTGCGCACAACCCGAGGCGCGGGTTAAGGTGGAAGCAGATTTTTTGTTTTTTTGCGCGTAACTCCCTGATAAGTCCTAATTCGGCCAAAGGAATTCAAGGAAATCCAAGCCTTTTTGTTTGGTTTTATTTGGATTTGCTTGGATGAACTATCGCATGAGTTGTCTTCCAGCGTGGCGGCTCAGAGCGATGGTTTCTTTGGATCCTGACCGCGCCGCCGATTGAGCCCCGCATGAACGGGAAGCGCGACTTCGTCCTCGCCAATACGCGGCTCATCGCGCCACCGCTGACGCCCGAGATCCGGCTTTGGCTCGCAGATGAGGCAGTGCCGATCTGGCAGAAGACCGAGGACGAACTTGGCGCGATGGGTCTGCCGCCGCCGTTCTGGGCCTTCGCCTGGGCGGGCGGTCAGGCGCTCGCCCGCTATACGCTGGACCATGCCGATCTGGTCACGGGCAAGCGGGTCCTCGATTTCGCCTCCGGCTCAGGGTTGGTTGCGATCGCGGCGGCCAAAGCCGGCGCAGCAGAGGTCGACGGCCTCAGACATCGACGCCTTCGCCATTGCCGCGATTGAGGCCAATTCCGCCGAGAACGGCGTCACCGTCGCCCCGCGCCTCGAAAACCTGATCGGCGCCGACGACGGCTGGGAGATCGTGCTGGCTGGCGATATCGCTTACGAGAAGGACTTCGCGGACGCGGCGATGGATTGGCTCGCGTCGCTTGCGCGCCGCGGTGCAAGCATCCTGATCGGCGATCCGCGCCGCTCCTATCTGCCGCTTGACCGGCTGGACTGCGTGATCGACTATTCCGTGCCGGTGACGCGCGAACTGGAGGATTCCGAGATCAAGCGGAGCGGCGTGTTTCGCTTTTCGGCGAGCCCGTCTGTCTAGCCTCAATTCGACCGCAGCCGAGGCTTAATCGAGCCTACCCAACATTATCCCGGTCCTAGTCGGAACGGTTGGCCAACTTTTGTGTTCTTATCGTCACGCCAGGTACTCGCGAGGAGATCTTCGATGCGCGCTTCACACATCGTCGTCATGGCAGCCGTGCTGGCGATCCCATCCGCCGCTTTCGCGCAGCAGGATGGACCGGTTGGCGGCAAGGTAGGCTCAGATTTGAGCACCACGACGACCCTGCCAAGCTCTTCCCTTGGGGCAGGGATGCGGCCCTATGGCGGTTCCACTGCATACGGGCATCCCGCTGGCTATACGGGCGCGGTGACACCTGGCCAGGTGGTGCCGGACGCAGTGCAGGTCACGCCTCGACCGGGGGGACAGGGCACCGCCTTCGTCAATGGTCACCGCGTGCTCGTCGGTCCCTCGAACCGCATCCTGCGGGTCATCAATTAGCCGCGCGGCACGTCGCATTGGATGCCGCCGCCCCTTGCAGCCGGTCGCATATTTTGTTGGGCCGGCCGGTTCTATGATATGTTCGAATCTATAAGCGGGACGTCGACCGTTCGCGCAGCATCGGATAGTTCGTTTCCATGAGCCAGGATACCCCTTCAAGCTTGGAGCCGTCCGTTGATCGCGACTCGGCGACCGATATTGTTTACCCCTCGACGATACCGTTCATCATCGTGCATCTGGTGTGCTTCGCCGCGATCTGGACCGGCGTCACCGCCGGGGCGGTTGCTCTCGGCATCGGCCTTTACTGGCTGAGGATTTTCGCCATCGGAGCAGGTTACCATCGCTACTTTTCCCATCGCGCTTATGAGACTAGCCGGACCTTCCAGTTCGTTCTCGCGGCGCTCGCGCAATCGACGTCACAAAAGAGCGTGTTGTGGTGGGCCGCCAACCATCGCGACCACCACCTCCATTCCGACACCGAACTCGACGTTCACTCGCCCCGCCAGACCGGCTTTATCTACAGTCATGTGGGCTGGATCTTCTCCCGCGGCCAGGAGACGATGAACGTCAATCGGATAGCGGATTTCGCGAAATATCCCGAATTGATGTGGCTCCACCGCTACGAACAGCTCCCGGCTTTCGTGCTCGCCGTCATCTGTTTGGCCGTCGCCGGCTGGCCGGGGCTGATCGTTGGCTTCTTCTGGAGCACGGTCGCGGTCTATCACGGGACCTTCAGTATCAATTCGCTCGCCCATCTCGTCGGCAAGCGGCGCTACGTCACCGGCGACGATTCCCGCAACAATTGGCTGCTCGCCATCATCACCATGGGCGAGGGCTGGCATAACAATCATCATGCCTACCAGAGCAGCGCGCGCCAGGGCTTCTACTGGTGGGAATATGACCCGACCTTCTATCTCCTGACCCTGCTGGAGCGTCTAGGACTGGTGTGGAATTTGAAGCGTCCGACCGCCGAGGTGATGGAAAACCGGCACAAGCTCGGAAGCCGCGTCATTAGCCGCGCCGCCGCGCTGGTCGCCGACAGCTATTATCCCGACCGTATCGCGGCTGCTGTCGCCGCCGCGCTCGGAAACAGCGGCTTGGCGGATTTCCGCGCCCGGCTTTCTCAGGCGCAGCCGTTCGTAGCCAAGGACGTCTTTAGCGAATTCAACCTGCCCCACATCCCGACCAAAGCAGAAATTGTGAGCCGCGCGCGTTCGCTGTTGGCGAATTCGCCCTCGATGGAGGATATCGCCACAAGGGCGCATGAGCTGCTTCTCGAGTCGGTCGGCGCGCGGCTCGCGACGCTCGCCACGCAATCGGCTCACTGACCGCCGCCGTTCCCGGCCGAGGCTCCCCGCGGGTCCCCGCCGAGCCAGACAATTGTGTTTCTAGGATCGAAAATCACGTCGCCGAACAGGTCGAGAAACGAGGCGCCCAGTTGCGCCGCAGGCTCGGCCATGTCCGCGATCCCTCCGCAGGTATTGGCGGACTTCACGATCAGATGGAAATCGTTGGTTTCGACGATTTGCCGCCCCTGTTCGTTTTCAATGCTGAGCAGGCGGTCTTTGACGCGGTAGACAGGCCAGTGCTCGCGTCCGTCGCATGTCCAGAGGTCGATGTCTTGGACGCGGTCGAGCTTGACGCCATTTCCGACGAGCCGGTCGAATAAAGCCTGGTTGATGTCGATCGAGTGGGAGTAGACGAAATCCTCGTAGCCGGTGTCGATTTGCGCCCAGACGCGAACATCCCCGAGCCGCAAGAAAACGACCGGAACGTTGGGAAGGCGAGCGCCGCGCTTGGAGGAGTCCGAAGAGAAAAAGCCGTTCTGAGCGACGGGGGTGAAACCCCGCGCGAGAAGCGCCTCGGGTCGACACGTCTCGGCGCTCAGGAACGCAGTGCCGTCCGTCAGTTGGACGGTAAACTGGGACAGGAGGTCGTCGCCGATGACTCCGAGTTGTCCTTTCCCCGGTTGAAGCAAAAGGTAATAGCGGGCGAGATGAAAATCGGCTTTTTCGATGCCTGGGAGCGAGATCGCCGCCGTTCTCATCGATCCGTCCGCCCCCGAGAACGCCGACGCAGACAGCGAACTTCGCGTTGCGCCATAATCGAGCAAGAACGGACCGCGCACGCCGTCGGCGGTCAGTTCGACATAGGGGGATGCGCCGTTGGGAACGCTCACCCTCGCATGGGGGCGCCCCCCGCAGAGCGCGCCCTGACCCGGTTCAATATCCATGCCGAAGCCGAGAATAGGGACAGCAATCGCCGCGAGCGAGAGTAAGAGAATCCTGACGATCGTCATCGGCTTCGATAGGATCGGTTCTCGAGGTGCTGTCAACGGCGTCCACGCGCCGATCCGCAGCTGAAGCGAGAGCCGCAGGTATTGTCCGTTTGCAGGCTAAGGGGGCCGGGGCATGTCTCAAAATGCAACCTCGATCAATTACCGTCTTGGAAGCCTCTATTCGGTCATCACTGCCTTCCTATACGCGACGCAGGAGCCATTCTCCTTCCCGGCGGCCAAGCATCTCAACACTTTACAGTTTGTCGCGCTGACCCAGGTCTCCCTGCTCGTATCCCTTCCCTTGTTGATGAGCCGGGCAAAAAGCCGCCGAGATTTCGTCGCTTTGATCCGAAAGCCCATCAACTACGGCTACCTGGGAATCATATTCGCCATCGGGCTGACCGGCCTCCTGCTCTATAATTTCGGCCTCAGCAACGCTCATCCGATCATTATCTCCGCAATCCTCAACCTTTCGCCCTTCTGGGCCGCGCTGGTGGCGCTGGTGCTCGCCGGCGTTCCGATCCCGATTTCGCGCGCGACTTTTTTTGGCTGTTTTGCCGGCGCGTTCATTGGCGCGATGGCGGTCGCTTGGAGCCAGCTCGGCGACAAGGACACCTCAAATCTCAGCCAACTGTCGGACAGTTTTCTTCACGGCAGCTGGATCTATGCGATTCCCGTGCCATTGGCCTCGGCCTTAGGGGGCACTCTGGTCGGCAAATGGTTCGGCGCTTATGACGAATCCGCGGCGATCGCGGCCAACTTCCTCACCGCGAACGTCATCCTGATTCCGGGCTGCCTCGCACTTCTCTATTGGCGAAACGAGCTGAATTTCGATCAGCTGGGGCCGATCTTGCTGATGATCTTCGGGACGATCGTCGCGGCTTCGCTGGGCCGGGTCATGTATCAGATCGCGCTGACCGTCACCGGGGGCGACAACGGCTTTGTCACCATGTTCCTCAACCTTGTCCCGGCGCTGACGGCGTTCATTTCGCTCGCGCTGTCGCATTGGGTGCCGGACCTGCACTTCGTCATCGACTGGGCTTTTTTTCTCGGCTCAGGGCTGATCGCGGCGTCGCTGGTTCTGTTCTCTCTGAAATCGTGGCGGCAGCCGGCTAGAAAAGCTTGAACGCGCAACTTCCGGCGCGCTGAAATGCAGCCCGGACTATTTTCCGGCAAATCGATAACAGGCGCGCCATGCCATTCCTTTCCTCGCCGTCATCGCTGTTTCGTGGCCGCTCGCCCGTGCTCGGACGGTGTCTTAACCCTGCGGGCGTCGGCCACGCAGAAACGCGGGACAAACGGCGCCGCGACAGCTCCGGGCCGGCCCTTCGCGGTTCCCTGGCTAAAACCCGATAGGGCGGTCGCGCCGTAGTGGATCGGGTTTCGACGAGCCTCCGGCACGGATTGCCCAGACAGTAGGAGTCGCTGGTCGTCGTGTTTTACGGCGTCTTGCCGAACAACATCATGATCATCATGGCGCCGACACCGGCCAGGAAGCAGCCAGCATCACGCCGCCTCTGACGAGCGTTCTCATCCATGGCAATACAACGGGAAGGGCGGAACTCAGTCGGTGTGAAACACCTCCTCCGCCATCGCCCACCAGTCGTCTTCGTTGCGGGAGGCAAGTGGGGCCTGCATCGGGTTGTGAATCGCCCACCATTCCTGCGTCTTCGGGTCGGCCGCCATCTTGGCTGCGTCCGCCGCCCAATCCTCGCCGTGATACTCGAAATAGCCGAATAGGAGGTTCTCGGGCTCTCTGAGGAAAATCGTGTAGTTGCGCATGTTGCAGTCGGAAATCTTGGCCAGCACCTCAGGCCATACCGCGGCATGCGTCTTCTTATATTCGGCTATCCGCTCCGGCTTGATACCGATCACCATGCCCATGCGCTTCATCGCGGTTCCTCCCATTGTATGTTTGCAGTCGGCTCGCTGCTCGCTCCGCCGCCTGATCGACGGCATGTGCGGCGTGTCCTGATGGAGCAGTCTTCTCCCTATGTCATTCCCGCGTAAGCTTGCGCGGGGATGACGGACGTTTTGATATGCTCCACATATCAAAATTGCTCAGGCGCACCGGGCATTGGCGCCGCGTAAATTTGAGCCGCGCCCATCTCTCCATCAGGTTCATCAAGGGAACTCGGCAGGCGCTGCCGAAGCGAGCGCCATAATCTTTCTTGAGACAAGAACCGAATTCGGGGGCGTCGCGAAACGCCGGCCAAGCCCTCTAGATGAGCGCGTTCAGTCGCCGAGCGAAGGGTTTCATGGCCGCCTCAATCCGCTCGCCCCATCGGCCAAAAAATCCTTTCTGGGCCTCCGCCAGAAGATATTCCGCCCGCCAACGCCACTCGTCGCGGTCCTCCCGCAGAGCCTCATGGTCCTCCTTGAGGTCGGCAACCAGGGCTTTCAGGGTGTGGAGTTCGGCCTCGACGACGCGCACGCGCGTGAAGAGCGAGGGGTGGGACTTAACCTCGGGCGTTGCCGTTGCGTCCGACATGGGGGGATCATCGCGCGCAAAGGTTATCGGAGCGCTAATTCGCTTAACCGAGCGTGGCGATACGCTTGCCGATGCTTCTGCTCCCGCTGCAGGAAACACGCCCCCGGCGAGTGTTTCCGGGTCGGGTCATAGCCGAGCAGGCCCGGCCCGGTTTTCGCGTGGGAGCCAAATGGCTGCTAATTCATGCCATTTGGTAAAGCCGCCGGTTTGTCGGGTTATAAGGACTCAATGTGCAGCCTTAGCATCTCCGTCAGACCGCCCGCCTCCACTCGTCGCAGCAACTCGTCCGCCATCAGGGTTGGCTCGAGTAACCGCTCGCGCATCCGGCCGATGGCGGGACCGCGCGCCCTTCGTCCGGCATGATCGTGTCCGCGAAAAAATCGTCGGTGATGCGGACATCGAGCCCGAAAGCCGCCGATGGCTTAGACGGAAAATGCTTCAAGTGTTCGGTTACGAGCACGTCCGCCTTCGTCGTGAGAGCTGCGGCGAGCAATGGGCGTCCTTTTGGTCAGGCAGCCCGGCGCAGATCGCCAAGAAGTCTTCGAAGTCTTCGATAATTGCGTCCTCGAATGCCTGATCCATCGCGCCTCGGGCGCGGATCGCGGCGCGCGCCGGGTCCGGGCCGCCCGGAGGCGACTTACATCCGGACGTTGAGAACGCTAAGGAGATATGACAATGCCACGCCGCGGCAAACGATCGACGTGCCTTTAAGCCCGGCCAATCGGGGAACCCTGCTGGTTCTCGCACGCAGCGGGAGCTTCGCCGCCAAGGAAAAGGCCTTCGTTGACGCGGTCGCGATCCGATTGGAGATCACCACTCCCGCTGCGACTGAACTTTGCCGACGCGGTTTGGTCGCCCCCGGCCACGAGCGGGACCCGCAAGCGGTTGCTCACGGCGTCATCGAAGCAGCGGCGCGGTATCTCGGCCTGAAGGCGCCATCCGGCCTGGCATCCCGATCATTCCGCGCGGCTTAGCTCTGCTTGCCTATTTGCCCGCCCGTTCTTAATGCGCTGCGGCAAAAGCTGGGCAAACGGCAAGCAATCCCGCGAAAAACCGGCAAAAGAGACCGTAAAAGCGGCCGTGAAACCGTGTTGTATCACGAGGTAGGGAAGGCCAACTCGGCCAGATGCGCGAAAGTCGATCAAGGACGCGCCGTCCATTACGACAGTCTTAGGTTCTCTTGACGAGACGCAGCTTCACCATCTCGGCGGCGCGTCCGGCGGCCGCGGCCGTGCAAGGTCCGGAAGCTAGACGCATCAGGCCGACTTGTCCTTCTTCGAACGCGCCTCGGCGCGCCACAGGCAATTGTGGGAGGGCCTAGTTGGCTTGCAGGATCGGACACTCAGGGAAAGGCCACCTGCAAAATCGACATGGGGGGAAACGCTCGACGCCCGGCACGGCAGAAAACGGGGGAGTCGACATCCAGGGTGATGGCCAAATCACGTTTCAAGGCCTGCCGCAACACGCGTAGTTCGACCTTGCAACGGCCGTGGCTCGGGACGTTCCTGGGAGGCGCCATCTCCATCATCTACTAGGCAGCAAAGCGCTTCCTGAAGTCGAGTAAGCGGTTTCTCCAAGCCGCCGTTTCGAACACGTCGCGGTTGACGACCACGCGCGGCTCGCGGCCATGCTGGACGTCAAGAACTGCGCGAACATCGGCGGCCCCGTTGCCGGCGAAGCACTGGTCTGTCCAGCAAAGGGCATGCGGAGCGAAGATCACATTGTCGAGCCTAAGAATGGGATCGTCGGCGTCCGGCGGTTCCTTTTCGAGCACATCGAGCCCCGCGCCGCCGATCCGTCGCTCCTCGAGCGCCTTGGTAAGCGCCTTCTGGTCGACAATCGGCCCGCGGGACGTGTTGATGAGATAGGCTGTCGGCTTCATTAAGGCGAGGCGGTCGGCGTTAACGAGGTGGCGGGTTTCCGGGGTCAGCGGACAGCTCACGCTGACGAAGTCAGAACGCCGGAACACGTCTTCCAGGCCAACCAGCTCAACGCCAAGCTCGGCGGCGAGCTTCGGATCCGCGTAAGGGTCGTGCGCGATCAATCTCATCTCGAAGGGCTTGATGAGCCGAAAGAGTTCGGCCCCGATATTGCCTATCCCGATCGATCCGAGCGTGCGTCCCACCAGACCCAGCGCCCATGTAATCGCCCCGTTTGGCGAAACCGGCTGCGGCTTCGCGCGTCAGCCGGTCCTTGACCATGAGCTTGCCAGCCGAGCGCTAAAATGAACGTGATGATCGAAACCGCGACCGGCCTACGGACGCCATCCGGCGTGATGGCCAGCGCGATCCCCGCCCGTGTACAGGCCTCCACATCGACCGTGTCGTAGCCAACGCCGAAGCGGGCGATGACGGCGAGGCGGCCGTTCGGGTGGATGCTGTCTTTCGTAAAGCGGTGCGCGAGAAGAATCAGTGCATCGAAATTCGCGAGCTGGTCGGCTTCCACAGGATTGCGCGGCTCAAGATAAGCAAACTCGACATTCGCCGCTTGGCGCAGCGGCTCGAGGTCGAAGTCAGGATAGACGGGTGATCCATCTGGCTTGCGGAAATCGCCGGACAGGGCGACGCGAAACGGCGCGCTCATCGCTTGCTCCCCGCCTTCTTCGGCTTCTCCGCCGGGATGCAGCCTTCGCGCAATTTGTCGATCGCGTCCTTAAGCGCGTCGTGCAGCACCCAGACGTCGCCGGAATAGCAGATGAAGTCGAAACCCTGACCGAAAAGATCGACCCCCTGCTGCACGGTCGGGACCAGGCGCCCAAGAGACTTTCCATGCTTGCGCGCGGCGTCGCAAACGCGCGCGATCGCGTCGGTGAACGTCTTCGAGCCGAACTCTCCAGGCACGCCGAGAGAAACCGAAAGGTCGAAATGGCCCACCCACAGACAGTCGACTCCCGGAAGCGCTGCGATGGCGTCGGCGTTCTCAACGCCGTCGGCTGTCTCGATCTGGCAGAAGAACGTGCTGCGGCGGTTCGCGGCGACGAACTTATCCACAACAGGGCCGGGGCGATAGCGATCGTGGGAGACCTGCAAGGCGACGCCCCGTCCTCCATCGGGTGTGTATTTCATTGATTTGAGGATGTGGCGGGCTTCGTCCACGTTGCCGACCATGGGCAACATGAGGCCCTCCGCGCCCATGTCCATTGCCCGAGCGACGTGATGATATTCCTTCGACGGAACTCGTACGATCACGGGCAGATCGGCGGCCTCGAAATAGCGGATGGCGCTCTTCACCGTCTCGAAACCAAATCCGGAATGCTCGAGATCGAAAAGCACGAAGTCGCAACCCGCCGACTTGAGAATATGCCCGATCCCGGGCGTGGCGAACTCCACGATGAAATGCCCGAATTTTGGCGCCCTGGTCTGAGCCAGCTCTTTGAGGCCTTGCGCGGTCATGCTCTTCTCCCTTACGTCGCCACTTAGGGCGCTTGCTTAGTATCGCCTTCGACGCGCGCGACTGCGTAGGCGTCTAGATTGAGCTCCGGTTCTTCGAGCAGACGCCGCAGCGCGTCCAGCGTATCCAACCGGGCGACCGCCTGCTCGAATGCGGAAGAATCGAGGACGCTCGCTTGCAGTGGCGCGTCCTCGAAGCCGCTCATGCGAATCGTCAGCGGATCGGGGGTAAGATTTGCGAGCCAGAGCACAATGCGCGCCGCCTTCTCGCCACGCGAGTGCGGCCACCTCACCCGGTTCGGACAATTTCATCTCGACGAGATGATGGCCGCCGCCGCGTTCCGAGGCCGGCCATCACATGGAACGCGGGATAGACTGCGGGACCATCGATCGAATCGAAATAGGGCTGCGGACGGTCGGCCGCACGGTGATGAACGAACCCGAGCGGGCCAGTAGCAGCGCCCATCGCGACCGACGTCACCCCGCCATAGGCGCAGGCGGCTATGTAGCCGAGCGTCCAGGCCGCGTTGAATAGACCGCGCTGGCGAGGATCGTGGTTCGTGAGGCAAACGCGCCGGTTCGAAGGATTGTCGAGGACGCCCTCGCCGTAGGGATTCATGCGCGCCGCGATGGCGCTCGGACCGATGCGATAGGGCTTCTCGCCGATCATGGCTCTGGTCGACGCGATGATCGCTGGAAGGGTCTCAAGCGTCTCCATCACCGATCGATCGTCCGCCGCATGGACTATGGAACAGGTGGTGTGGGTTATGAAATCGAACAACGCGGCTTTAGGCCGCTTGCGGTTGAGTTCCGTAAAGCTGGAGAGCATGCCGCCTCCGAGTTTCACTCCCGGAAACGACCTCGCGCGCGGCCGCTGCAAGGTCCTCGACCGTCGGCTTCTCCGGACGCTTCGCGCCGGGCTGCCACGATTTCAGGTCGGCGGCGCTGGAGACGACGACCGCATCGATCTCCAGGCGCGCGCGCTTCGCGGCTGTTGCGACATCGTTCAAGCGACGCTATCGCGTCGGCCTCGTCAGGAACGACGACCTCAAGGACCGTCTTCGCCGCGGTGGCTTCGCCCGCCTGCCGGATCGTCTCGAACTCAGAGAGGGCCGCGCTGTCCCGCATATCGGCATGACAGACGAGAAAGCGGGGCTTAAGTACACGTAGCGCGTCAATTGCCGCAGATGCGGCTTCGATCTCGTCGTTGGGCAGTGCAACGCCAAGTTCTGGCACGCGAAGCGGAAGGTCTTGACCCAGTTCCATGCGATTGACGCCGCTCGACCTTGCACCGCCAGCCGCGCCGCCGCCCGTGAGCGACAAGCGCACAGACTGCTCGTGCCGGCTCCCTTTGGCAAGCGTATATCCCCAGGGCAACGCGAGAGGCCGTACGTAGGTCTTGTATGACGCGTCGGTCCAGTTGCGCTGGTCCTCCATCTCAAACGTGTCGCCCTCCATCCGGCACGTCGCCCACAGTCCAGGAGCCACCTCATGGGACAGTGCGCGGATGTCGAAAACTGGCTGCGATGGACTAATCCGTTCGGGGAAGCGGGTCTCCTCCTCGCGATCGTCGACATGCGTGACCTTAAGCTTCTGTCCGGCAAGCCAGGCGGGATGCAGCACCACGAAGCCAGCGCGATTCGTCACGAAATCCGTGTCCGGGGTCGCGACGGCATCGAACACGAGCCCGCCGTCGTTCGACCCGATGATGCGGGCCGCGTACTGAAGCCGCTGATTGGCGTCCGCGCACACTGCCCGGTACTCGACGGTGAAGCTTCCGGCTTCTTCCTTGACCCACATCGAGTCGATCTGCGGCGTGTATGTTCCCCAGTTCTGATCGCGAACCAGAAAGGCTATGCCGCGAAGCGCCTCGACGCCTTTGAACGCGACATAACGCAATTGGCCGTTCTCGAGCTCCGCTGTGAGCGGGCCGGCTGTAAGTTTTCGGCTCCGCGGACCGATCTCTTCCGTTCCGCAGAGCCTGACCGCGCGGGAAGGCTCTGCGCTTTCGAATACGCCAGTCATCGGGGTGTCCCTTCGAGAGCCTTTTCGGTACCGGGGTCGAACAGGACCGCGCGATGCAAATTAATGTCGACGATGTGATCGGCGAGCGCCATCGCCTCGACCTGATCAACGGCAACATAGGTCATGGTCGTCGCGACCTCCAGGTCGAGCGCAGAGCCCTTGCCTAGGTTTCCTCGGCCGTGCCCCCCGTCGCCCAACTTACCACCAGCGCGATCAGGATGATCGCACCGTAGACGGCGTCGATCCAGAACGCGGGGATTTCCGCGAGGGTTAGTACGTTTTGCAAAATCCCGAGCAGCAGCACGCCCGTCAGCGCGCCGAGTAGACGGCCCTTGCCGCCGTCTAGGCTGATGCCCCCGATCACCGCCGCCGCGAAGACGTAAAAAATCATGTTCTGGCCCTGACTCGGCACAACGGAGGCGATGCGCCCCGTCAGCATCAGGCCGGCGAGGGCGGCGAGCATGCCGGCGACGATGAATGTGCCCCACAGCACGCGGTCGACGCGGACGCCGGCGACGCGCGCGGCCTGCGCGTTGCCGCCGATGGCGTACAATGCGCGGCCGAGCCGGTGGTAGCGCAGAAACAGGCCGAACACGATGTACAGGATCGCGGCGATCCAGATGGACACGGGGATGCCTATCCACTTGCCGGAGCCGAGATACAAATACCCGCTTGGAAGGTCGAACAGCGTCTTGCCGCTGGTGGTGCCGAGTTGCACGCCGCGCAGCAGGATCAGCATCGCCAGGGTCACGATGAACGCGTTGAGCCGCAGCCGGACGATCAGGAAGCCGTTGATCGCGCCGACAACCGCGCCGGTCAGCAGCACGACCGGAATCGCGAGCCACCACGCGAGCCCAACGCCCGAGCCGCCGATCTCGACGTTCTTGATGATCAGCCACGCCCCCAGCATCGGCGCGAGTCCAACCACCGATTCCAGCGAAAGGTCGAATTTTCCAGTTAGCAGGATCAAGGTCTCGGCGATCACAACGACGGAGAGTTCCGAGGATTGCTGCAGGATGTTGAGTAGATTGTCGGGTGTAAGAAAGGCGTCGGAGGCGAACGCGCCAATGACGATCACCAGCACGATCACCGGGACCAGCGTCAGTTCGCGCAACCCCAGCAGAAGACCGCCGCGCCGCAGAACGGCCGGCTGGTCCTGCACCGCGTCAACCCGCTGGCTCGCCATGTCCGATCCCCTCGATCGCCGCGACCAGTTTTTCGCTGCTCCAGCCGGCTGGAAACTTCCTCCGTCAGCCGGCCCTTGAAGATGACGAGCACACGGTCGCAAACGGACAGCTCATCCAACTCGTCGGACACGATCAGCACCCCGGCGCCGCCGACGCGGGCGCGCTCGACGATCGCGAAAAGCGCCTCCTTCGAGGCGATGTCGACGCCTTGCGTCGGATACAGCAGCACCAGCACCCGCGGCTCGGAAGCGAGCGCCCGCGCCATCACCGCCTTCTGTTGGTTGCCGCCGCTGAGTTCGTTGATCGGCTGATCGGTCGAGGCGGCGACTATCTGCAGCGAATTGACCATTCTGGCGGCCGCGTCGGCCTGCCGGTCGGGCAGCACGATGCCGGCGGGGCCCATTTGCTCGACGATGGTCATCGTCATGTTCTCTGCGATCGAGAGCAGCGGAATGATGCCGCGCGCGTGGCGGTCGCGCGGCACATAGCCTACGCCTTTGCGGCGTGCGTCGGTCACATCGCCGCCGCGCAGGTCCGCGCCGCTGACCAGGATCTGTCCCCCCATTGGCGCGACCAGGCCGGCGATGGCGTCGCCGATCTCACTCTTGCCGGAACCTGCGAGCCCGGCAAGCCCGACGCATTCGCCGGCTGCGACCCGCAGGCTGACCCCAAAAACCGCGCCATCGATTTGCAGGTCGAGCACCTCCAGCGCCGGCGCCTCGCGCACCGACGCCGTCCCGGCGCCGACCCGTCTGCGTTCCCTGGCAGCGGGCGCGGCGTCGCCCACCATTGCCCTGACCACGCGCTCCTTCGGCATTTCTTCCAGCGGCGCCTCGGCGACCACGCGGCCGTCGCGCAGCACCGTCACGCTGCGACAAACCTCGTAGATCTCTTCCAGGTAGTGCGAGATGTAGAGGAACGTGACGCCGGTTGATTGCAGGTGAGATATGCGGTCGAACAACCGGCGCACCTCTCGCCCCTCGAGTTCCGCCGTTGGCTCGTCGAGGATGATGAAGCGCGTGCCCTGGATCAGCGCTCGCGCGATCTCGACGATCTGCCGCTGCTCGACCGTAAGCCCCGCGCATTCCTGCTCGACGTCGAGTTCCATACCCCAGCCTGCGAGCACGCGCTCGGCATCCCTTCGCATCGCGCCCCAGCGGATCCAGCCGAGGCCGCCAGTCGGTTGCGCGTTCAGCAACAGGTTTTCCGCCACCGTCAGCGTCGGCACCAGCGTGGATTTTTGGTAGACACAGGCGACGCGATCACGCCATTTCTGCCGCTCGGCAATCCCCGGCGCTTCTTCTCCGCCGAACCGGACGCGGCCGGCGTCAGGGGAAATGATGCCGGTAAGCACGCCGACCAGCGTCGATTTGCCGGCGCCATTTCTACCGACCAGCGCGCGCGAATCGCCGGCCGGCACGCGCATTGAGACGTCGCTGAGCGCCTGGCTGGTGCCGAAGCGTTTCGAGACGCCGGACACCTCGACGATCGCCGGCCCGGGCGCTGCGGCGTCCGGGACCGGCTGATGACTGTTCATAACTGCATCGCTGGCAGGCTGCCTGGACGGCTCAGTTCTTGGCGCCGTTCGCCCATAGGGCCGGGTCGTCGACGTTAGCCTTCGTGACCGTCGGCGCTGGCAGCAAGTCCATCGGGTTGCCGTTGACGATCTCGATCCGGCTGTCGTGGTCGGTCGGGCCGGCGCCGAAGCTCTTGCCGGCAACTGCGCCTTCCAGATAGTGCAACCCCCACTTCACGTAAGCGTCCTGTGGCTGCGACAAGCTCGCGTCCAGCAGGTCCTCGCGGATCTTCTGGTGGGCGAACGGCGTGCCGTCGATGCTCACCAGGAAAATATGCCCCGGTTCGCCGACCTTTTTGAGCTTGCCGGCGCTGCTCAGCACGTTGAGCACGCCTGGCAGCATGACCGCGTCGCTTTGCATGTAGATCGCGCCGAGATCGGGCGTGGAGCCAACGATCGTCTGAGTAATAGAGGTCGCGATTTCGGATTGCCACTTGGTCGGTTTTTCGATCACCTTGATGTCTGGGAAATCCTTTTTCATGCAGTTGGCAAAGCCGCTGGTGCGGTCGCGCCCGTTCTGCGTCGCCTGATCGCCCATCAGCGATAGCACAACGCCCTTGCCGCCAAGGGCCTTGCCGGTCAGCGCGCAGGCATCGGCGCCCATGCGGATGTTGTCGGCCCGCACCACCATCGCCGCCTTGCCGCCGGCCGGACCCATGTCGATCGCCACCACAGGAACATTTTTGCTTTCGGCGAAGTTCAGCGCCGGCACGATCGCGTCGCTGTCGCGTGCGACAAGCAGGATGCCCTGCGCGCCTTCGGAGATCAGATTGTGGAAGTCGGTGATCTGCTTGCCAGCGTCGTTGGCCGCGTTGGCGATCGGCAGCGTTTTCAGCCCAGCCTTCTTACCCTCAGTCATCACGCGGTCGGCCTGGATCACCTGGAACGGGTCCTGCAGGAACCCCGTGGAATAGCCGAGGGTGAAAGTCTGTTGCGCCTGCGCGGGCGCCGCGAGCGCCAACGCGACGCCGGCGCCGAACGCGACCCCAGCCAGGAGCCGAATAGCCTGTCTCATGGTTTTCTCCCTGTGTTCGCCTGTCGTTACGAAGTTTCTTCGGCGAGTACCCGGGAATGCTGGTCCTGGCGAGGAACTGAGTCAAGTCTACCAAACCCCAGTTGATCCCCCCGAGGTCGTCGCAGCGCTAAGGCGCGACGCCGAGGCGATGCTTCCGCCGGTCTTCGCTGAGATCGTACGGACATGCGCTCAGACGCTCTTCCTACCGATCGGCGATCTCGAATCCCCAATTATGCGCCATCGGCGCGTGGCGCTTCTCGGCGACGCCGCGTTCGTCGCAGGGTGCGATCAAGGCGGCCCGCGACACCATTGAACTCGCCGCAGCCCCCGCCGACGCGCCGATTGGATCGACGACCAGGTGGCCGGAGTTGGACCCGAAGCGACGCGGGCCCTTCGGCCGGAATGCGCCGATATCGTTGAAAAAGTGGCTGCTTGATTGCGGGCAGAGGAGTGCCGTGATTTATTAAATCCTGCTGATTTGGCGGGAGAGACGGCGATGATGGGCGTTCAAGAAACGCCTGCGCGGCTGTTCTATGATTTCTGCCTTGAGGAACATGTCCCAGTCGACCATGCGCTCAGGGGCATTGACCGCCATCTCGCCCTCGATGACCTCCGCCAATCGCTGAAGCCGTTTTACAGCGGGATGGCTCGCCCCTCCGTCGATCCAGAGTTGATGATCCTGATGCTGATCGTCGGCTAGGGCGTGGGCATCCGGTCCGAACGCCGCCTTTGCGAAGAGGCTCACCTCAGTCTCGCGTATCGCTGGTTTCTTTAGGCGGGCATAGGTTGTTAACTCCGTTGTTTTCGGTTGGCCAGGTGGGAAGCGCTCGGAAGGGTTCAGGCTTCTTTGCGTGCTCAACGCCCGGCGGCGTCGGCGGACAGGATGGGTTGAGAAGGATCGGACGGCCTAGCTCTGCCACGCGACCAGCCGGCGAATGCCGAACTGTCGCAACCAGCGATGCGGGCTCTTCCGACCCTCGCCCCCTTCCGGGCGCTCCTTTCCGCCTGGTCGGCGGAACTCGGGTTTTTGCTTTTGTCCGTCCCTTCTTAAGTTGGGGTCGGCACCGTCATTCGGCTCGTGTCAGACCAGCGGAAGTCAGTTCCGTCGGTCCACATCCGGTGCATGACCACGGCGAGCCGGCGTGCGAGGGCGACCTTCGCCCCTTTCACGTCGCGATCCGCACGGCCCAGGATCGGAGCGATGACCATCGGCCATGATGCGGCAGAACGTTCGCTGCCTGATACAAGGCTGTGCGGACCATCTCGTCACCGCAACGACTGATGCGGCCGTCATAGTCGGTCTGACCAGAACTGTAGCGTTTCGGGGTGAGGCCGAAATGCCCTCCAACATCGCGCGATTTCGAGAAGCGCTCGGGCGCATCGACGCCCGTCCGATAGGTGAGGGCCACAACCACGCCGACACCGGAACGGTCATCAGCCTGCGGCAGACGGGATCACGCCGCGCCAACTGTGGGCAGAGTTGATCGAGCCGTTCGAACTCTTCGAGGAGCGCTTGGCGAACGCGCAACATTGGCTCGGTGACCGCAAGCAGAATGGGATCGTCCACAACGAGTTCCAATACCCTCGCCTCGAATCCTCGCCGGGCCACGACACCGACCCGCAGGCCGAAAACCTTTGGGGACCCGCGTGCTGAGTTCTCGATGTCCAAGGCCTTGGCCAAAAGCTGCTGACGGTTGGGACTGGACGGCCGAGTTCCCGATCACTCGACGTTCTCGAAGAACAGGCATGGGCGCTTTCGCCAGAGTGACGCGCTGCGCCGACTTTTCGAGAGCGTGGTGCAACGTTGCATCGCCGATGGTTTGGTCAGCGCCGACCGATTTGCGGTTGACGCCAGCTTGATCGCGGCCGACGCCAACAAGCAGCGATCAGTTCCAAGCCGCGAGTGGAAGTCCGAGGAGGTCAGGGAAACCGCGACCCGCGCCGCGCGGGAGTACTTTGCCACGCTCGACGACGCAGCGTTCGGAGCCGCCTCGCCTGTGACGCCGAAATTCATCTCGCGATCCGATCCGGCGGCCGAATGGACAGGCGCACATAAGGAACACGCCTTCTTCGCCTATGCCAACAACTAACGGATCGACACCCACCATGGTGTGATTGTCGATGTCGAAGCCACGCGCCATCCGACAGGCTGAGGTTGGAGCGTCGCCGACAATGCTGGAGCGGACCGAGACGCGCTTCGGCATAAAGCCCGCACTCTTAGCCGCCGATAGCGCCTACGGCTCGGCCGAGAGCCTGGCTTGGCTGGTCAAACGCAAGGAGATCGGCCACACATTCCGGTCTTCGACAAATCAAATCGGACCGACGACAAGTTCTCCTGCGCCGACTTTGCCTTCGACGCCGAACGCGACCGTTACACCTGCCCGGCGGCCAAAGAGCTGGTCCAATTCCGACGTACCTACGCCATTCCCAGAAGCGGCGTCACAGCCAAGGACACAAGACCATATCGCGCCAGCAAATCGGACTGCCACACCTTGCAGACTTAAAGCCCAGTGCTGTCCGAACGCAGTCTCCCGCAAAATCCTTCGGGATCTGCACGAAGACGCCCGCGACCTGGCTCGTGCGCTTACCGCAACTCCGCAATACGTGGAGGCCTGTCGTCGGCAGAAGAAAGTCGAGATGCTGTTCGCGCACCTCAAACGAATCCTTCGCCTCACGCGCTGGCGCCTCAGGGGTCCGAACGGCGCAAGAGACGAGTTCCTGCTTGCGCCGACCGCTCAGACTTCTCCATGTACCGCTCCCTTCAGATGGGTTGATGACAACGACAATCTTCGCACGCAGATGCCAATCGGGGCGCCGGCCACCCCATCATTTACCCGCCGCAGGATGTCCAGTGGGACCGGCCGTCAGAAGGCCTCCCCAACAGAAGCGGTGCCAGAATTAGAACCGAAGACGTCCATCAACTTGCAGGTTGGTGCTAAGCCCGCCGGCGCGCGCCGATCGGCCTAAATATCGCCGCCGAGATAGAGATGCTGGATGCGCTGATCCTTGACCAGATCGGCCGAGGCGCCCGGCGAGCGCTATCGAGCCGGTGGTCAGCGCGTAGGCGCGATGGGAGATGCGAAGCGCCATGCGTGAATTCTGCTCGACCAACAGCACGCTCACCTTCTCGTCTCGGTTGATGGCGACAATCGAACGGGCGATGTCCTGGACGATCTTTGGCGCGACGCCGAGCGAAGGCTCGTCAAGCAACAGCAGCTTGGGATCCGCCATGAGAGCCCGCCCGATCACGAGCATCTGCTGCTCGCCGCCGCTCATGGTCCCGGCTGTCTGGGTCAGGCGCTCCTTCAGGCGCGGAAAGCGATCCAGCACGGAGTCGAGCGATGCGCGCACCCCGGCGGCGTCCGAGCGCGAAAAAGCGCCCATCATCAGATTGTCGCGCACGCTCATGTAGGGAAACACGCGGCGGCCTTCCGGGACCATCGCGATGCCAAGTTTGACGATCGCCTCGGGACCAAGGCCGTCGATCCGGCGACCCTCGAAACTGATCGAGCCCTTGCGGATCTTGCGCAATCCCGTGATGGCGCGCAGGATCGATGACTTGCCGGCGCCGTTCGCGCCGATCAGCGCCACCGTCTCACCCTCGTTGAGCTCGACCGACACGCCTTTGAGCGCAAAGACGTGATCGTAATAGAGCTCGACGTCGGTGAGCGAGAGCATAGCCACGGCTAAAGTCCGATCGTCTCGTCTTCGACGCCGAGATAGGCCTCGATCACCTTGTCGTTCTTCTGGATTTCGGCTGGCGTCCCCTCCGCGATCTTGACCCCGAAATTAATCACGACGATGCGGTCCGAGATTTTCATCACGGCGGCCATGTCGTGCTCGACCAGCATCAGGGTCACGCCGCGCTCTCGGACCGCGCGCACCATTTCCACGGCTCGATTGGTCTCATCGTGGTTCATGCCGGCGAACGGCTCATCAAGCAGCAGCACCTGCGGATTGGCGGCGAGGCCAATGGCGATGCCGAGCGCTCGCAAATGGCCCTGCGGCAGGTTGCTCGCGACCTCGTTCTTGACTTCGCCCAAGCCCAGAAACTCGAGGATCTCGTCGCTCGAGCGGCCGAACTCGTCCTCGTCGCGCCGCGCCAGCGCCGTTCCGAGATAGAAGCCTGGAAGGCTCGCGCGCGACCGGAGATGATGGGCGACGATGACGCTGTCGCGCGCCGTAAGCCCCTTGAAGATCGTCGTCTCCTGGAAGGTGCGCACAACGCCCTTGCGCGCCACGATGTGGGGCGCGAGGCCCGAGATGACTTCGCCCCTGAAGGTCACCCGACCCTGGGTCGGCTTCACGAACGACGAGATGAGTTTGAAAATGGTCGACTTTCCGGCGCCGTTCGGGCCGATGATCGAGAGGATCTCGTGCTCCTGGACGTCGAATGACACGTCGTTGACTGCTACGAGGCCGCCGTAGCTCTTGGTCAAGTCCTTGACTTCGATGATCGGCGCCATCCGGCTCAGCCCCCTCTCCGCGCGCGCAAGCGCAGACTCAAGAGGCCGTTCGGCAGAAGCAGCATCAGGAGGATCATCACTCCCGAGTAGATCAAGAGCTGATACTCGCCCGTCTGGAACAGAAGGTCCCAGCCGAAATAGAGCACGAGCGTGCCCAGCATCGGGCCGAACACGTAGCTCAAGCCGCCGAGAAAACAATTCAGCATGAAGTTCACGCTGTCGTTGACGGTGAAGCTCGACGGATAGATCGATTGGGCGATCGCGGCGAAGATCGCTCCGCCGACGCCGCCGAAGAAGGAAGAAATTGCGTAAGCCAGCACGCGGAGGGCCGGAACATTGACGCCCATCGAGGAGGCGAGCTCCTCGTTCTGCCGCATCGCCGCGAACAGCTGGCCGATCCGCGAATTGACGAGCCGGTAGAGCGCAGCGAAACAGAGGATCATCATCACGACGGAAAGGATATAGAAGGCGAGATTGCGCTCCGCGAACGAATCGAATGAGGGGACGAGGGTCAGTCCGAACAAGCTGATCGGACCGGGCGGAGGAATATTTGTGATGCCCTTGGCGCCGTTTGTGATCCCCAGCGCGAGCGCGGATAGCCGCGCCACTTCGGTGAGCACCAGCGTCACCATGGCGAAATAGACGCCGCGCAGCCTGAGGATCGGAAGTCCGATCACCGCGCTCACGAGCGCGCAAAAGAGGCCAGCGAGCGGAAGGCTCAGCCAGAACGACAGGCCATAGGTCGTCACGAGAATCGCCGAGACATAACCGCCGACGAGTGCGTAGGCGCCCTGCCCGATGTTGATGCGGCCGATATAGAACGTCAGCCAGACGCCGGCGCTGGCGATCGAGAGGAGCGCCACAGAGCTCAGAGTGTAATAGAGGTCCGTGCGATGCGAGGCGCTGATCGCCAAGGGGATAGCGACAAGGAGGATAAGCACGAAGATCGCGGCGGCGGCCAAGCGAGGTACGCTCGCGCGGGGCGTCATTGGATTATCCCCACGGCTTGCCCATGAGCCCGTTCGGACGAATGGAGAGGAAGACCAGCAACGCGGCGAAGATAACGAGAGAAGTGATGTCGCCGTAAGCGTGCAGGACCGAGAGGCCAACCGATTCCAGCATGCCGAGAATGAACCCGCCCGCGATAGCGCCGCCGACGACACCGGCGCCCCCGATCATCACCATCATGAAGGCTTTGATCGAAATCGGTCCGCCGATCCCTGAATTGACCCCGGTGATCGTGACCAGAAGGCCGCCGGCAAGCCCAGCCAGCATCGCGCCGAGCGCAAATCCGAGCAGCGAGTAGAACTCGACCGGCACGCCCATCAGCTGAGCCGCTGTGCGGTCCTGGGCCAACGCGCGCATCGCCCGGCCGGGCTTGGTGAACTGCATCATCAGGATGAAGGCGACGATAAACAGGGCGGCGAGCCCGGCCACCAGAATGCGGTCCCAGGGTAGGATCAGATTGTCCCAAGAAAACACGCCCGTCACGATCTTGCGAACGCCGCGCTGCTTTTCGCCGAACAGCAACAGGATCGCGGCGTCGAGAAAATAGGCGATGCCAGCCGCGAGCAGCATCGTGCTTTCTTCTCGCTCGCTGCGCCTGATGACAGTTCGGAACAGGAACCGCTCGATCAGGGCGCCGAGGACGGCGAGCGTCAACGCCGACGCGATGAGCGCGACCACGAACGGCCAATGCAAGAGGCCGTAAATTTCGTAAGTGACGAAGCCGCCCAGCACGTACATCTGCCCGTGGGCGAAATTGAGCACGTTCATCAGCGCGAAGATCAGCGTCAGGCCCAGCGCGATCAGCGCGTATTGCGCGCCGAGGTAGAGCCCGTTCGCGACAATTTGCTCCACCCGACTTTAAGCCCCCAGAAGTTCAGCTTCGCCCCCTTCGCATCCTTCGCGGTGAACTAATTCGCCGCGAAGGGCGTCGAGCCTCCTTCGTCTTTTGCCCGAGACGGTTCCCGCGGAAGGTCGCGCCGCTCAGTCGACGTTGGCGACGAACAGGGTCTCGAACTTGCCGTCCTTATACTCGTTGACGACCAGCGGCACCGCAAGCTGTCGCTTCTGGCCGAACGAGGTCGTGCCGACGTAATGGAGATTGGAGCTCTGATCCTTGAGGTAGGGGTTCGCCGCCGAAAAACCGTCCATCGTCTTTTTGAATTCGTCTGTATTGTCGATCGCCTTCGGGTCGGCCTTCAGGGTGTCGATGATATATTGCAGCGCATAGACCTTGGTGTTCGATTCGTCGTTGTATTCGCCGAACTTCTTCGTGTAACGATCGATGAACTCTTCCATCGCCTTCGACCGGATTTCAGGCGTCGAGGCGCCGCCGACTGAGATGAAGCCGTTGGCGAGTTCGCTGGCGCCCTCCTCCAGCACCTTGGCGTCCTGCGCCGTCTCGGTCGAAATGAGACCCTTGAAGCCAAGCTCCCGCGCCGAACGGATCAAGAGCGGCGCGTTGGCCGGGGCGACGCCCGAGAGCACGAGAAGATCTGGATTGAGCTTGACGATCGGGGTTAGCACCGGCGTGAAGTCGCGCGTGTCGTTCTCGTAGCTGTCCTTGTCCGCGACCACCGTGAGGCCGAGCGCCTTGGCGGCGGCCACGCCGCCGTCGCGCTGGCTCAGCGGATCCGATTCGTTGGCCGCGACGAACGCGACCGTCTTCACGCCTTTTTTCTCTTTCAAATACTTGTAGATGGCCGGGGCGGATTGATAATTCGCCACCATCCCGAGCACCGCGTTAGAGGCAGGCTTGGTGTAGAGTTCTTTCGGGAAAGCGTAGGGGAAATAGATGATCCCCGACTTTTCGGCGACCGGACGCACGGCGGCCGCGCCGTCGTCCACGTTGGGTCCGACAACATAGTGGATGCCTTCCTGGGCCATCTTCTCCATGCCGGCGATGGCCCGCTTCGGGTCCTTCTGGTCATCGAAGGTCACGACGTCGACATCGTAGGTGTCGTCGCCGATCTTGACGCCGCCGGTCGAGTTCCACCAGTCCGCGAGCGTCTGCATCGAACGCACGTTTGAAGTGCCCCACGCGGCGGCAGGGCCGCTGGTCACGCCGACGAAGCCGATCTTGAGAACCTTGTTGGCGGCGTCCGCGGGCAGAATGGCGGCGGCGAGCGAGAGTGTCGAAACAAGCCCCAGAAGAGCGGCGCGGGACGAACTTACTCGCGTACCGATCATATCTTCCTCCCTTTACAGTCGCCGGCCTCACTCGATGAGGGGCCGCAGTCAGAACCGTCAAACGACTAAGTTCAGGTTGCGTCGGGATAAAATTCTTGTCAACGTGCTGATACGGGATTTTCGACATCTTGGCATCCATGCCCGCTTCGCCTTCGTTTGACAGTGGGCGACGCTCCCGACCGATCGTCGGGTGTATGTGGAACTCTACAGTTCGCGTTCGTCGCGAACGGTAGAGTCTCGCGATCGGCAATGTCCGCTTGACGTCGACTCCGGCCGTCGCAAGTTCGCAATTAGCGGTCGTTTCCGCACGACGAACAATTAATTTGTGAATCGGCTAGCCGTATCCGCCGAGATCGCTGCTCAGTGCTTCCTGAACGAGCGCGGCGCGCCATTCACCACAAGAGCATTGCATCCATGCTGGCGGCGTGAACGAGGGCGAGGCGACCCGGAGGACTTGGCGATCCGGACCGCTTACTGGCAGATTTGTTATCGCGTTTTGCGATCACCAACGTCAGGCGGTGCTGTTTCCCGACGATCCTTTAGTGGGCATTCAGGAGTTTAGGCGGCGCCCCCGCGCTAGCGACGTCATTCTGCGGCTGCTGGGGGTGAGATGCTTGAAGCAGCCGGCCCTGATTTAACAAGGGTCATTGAGCGGGCCGGCTGGGGCTTGCGATCTCGATCGCTCTCGATATGCAGACTATCTGCGACCGCCCGTTCTGCGGAGGCCGCGATCCCCGCATCAGAGTGCGATGGAGTCTGGGTAGGCGGTCCGTTATCGACGTCCGTCCGACCGCCGTTTGCCGGCACACCGCAGAACTGACTAAGCCTTGCGGCCGCTGACGATTTAAGCTCGCTCTCGCGAGCCGAAGCTTTCTCCATGAACGACTCCAGTGCCGCATCACAGCGTTTAGCGTAGAGGGCCATTGCCTTCGACAGCTCTTCCGCGGTGGCCTCAAGCTCTTTGTGGAACACCTCGCGGAGCTTGTGCAGGTCGCTCACGTAGTTTTGGATCAAATCCTGCATCGGATTTTCCTCACGATACTGTCAGGACGAAGAAGTATAGCGCATTTTGCGTCTCGAATGTCGCCGAGCGAAATGACCAGCGCAGCATTGTTCCTCGGGCGATGCACAAAAGGCGGAGCGGAAGAAGTGCACGAAGGATGCAAACTTCTATCAGCGACAATTGCGGCTCCTACGCCGGATAGGCAGGCGCGCTAAGCGTTTCGATGCCAAGACGCCAGCGCCTTGCCGGAGCGCTGCCTGCTCCGCCCTAGCCCGGCGATACTCGCTCTGGCGATGAATCAATGTGAGGATCAAAGGGAAGCGCAACGTCTATGCGCGCTCCGGCCTGCAACCCAGAAGCACCGAGATTTTCAGCACACGATCTGCCGATCCTCTTATCGTACACGACCTCGAAGCTGAGGCGCTGGCCTTGATTTAGGCTGGCCATTCCTGCGCGTTCGACGGCGCATACATCGACTAGCACGTCAACTCCATGGTCATCGGGCTTGAGGAAACCATAGCCCTTACGAACGTCGAACCATCGGACAGTTCCATTTGTCATAGCGTCCTCCCACGAGTGTGGCGTCCTCCCGCAGGGAGACTAGCGCGAATGAGCCCCGCGCGCCATGCGGCATGTGCTTCATCTAACGAAGCTGCCTAGCTGTTTCGTCCCGGATTTTGCTGGGGCATTCTTATCGAGGGGATTCGAAGGATGCGCTATGGGACAGGTTCTTCATGGGAGCGCCACAACGACAGAGGCGGTCCGTCGAGCGATACAACATAGTCAAGAGAGCCTGAGGGCTCTGGCCAAGCGCCACGGCGTCAATCCGAAGACCATCGCCAAATGGAAGGCGCGGAAGTCAGTTTCTGATCTTCGGACCGGACCCAAGGAGCCCAGATCGACAGTCCTGTCAGCAGAGGAAGAGGCCGTCGTCGTTGCCTTCCGAAGGCATGCTTTGCTGCCGCTCGACGACTGCCTCTATGCCTTGCAGCCCACCCTCCCGCATCTGACCCGCTCGTCGCTTCACCGGTGTCTGCAACGCCACGGGATCTCCCGGTTGCCCCAGGTCGAAGGCGAGGCCTCCGCCAAACGCAAATTCAAGGCCTATCCGATCGGCTATTTCCATATCGACATCGCCGAGGTTCGAACTGCGCAAGGCAAGCTCTCCCTCATCGTCGCCATCGACCGAACGTCGAAGTTCGCCTTCGTCGAGATGCACGAGAAGGTGGCGCGCCGCACCGCAGGGGACTTCCTGCGCCGCCTGACCGCCGCCGTCCCTTACAAGGTCCATACCGTCCTCACCGACAACGGAACCCACTTCACCACCCCAGGCCATACGAGTTCGGCCGCGCCCGACATCAAGGGCGCCCTCGAGGCTGGAGAACTCGTTTGGGCGCACGCCTTCGAATACGCCTGCGCCCAGAACGACATCGATCATCGGCTGACAAAGCCCAAGCCCCCGTGGACCAATGGGCAAGTCGAAAGAATGAACCGCACCATCAAGGACGCGACCGTCAAACGCGACTTCTACGAGACCCACGACCAACTGCGAGCCCACCTGCAAAACTTCGTCGACGCCTATAATTTCGCGCGAAGACTTCAAGACCCTCAAAGGCCTCACTCTACCAGTTCGTCTGCAAAGCCTGGACCTCAGAGCCGCAAAGACTTAAACTCAATCCGCTCCAGCAAATGCCGGGACTAAACATCTAGGTTCAAAGCTCAAGCAAGGTATTGAGTGGATTATCGGTCTGTAATTTAAGGCGAATTGGGTTTGAGGGCTTGGATCATGGCGGGCGAATTTTGGTTGAGCGAAGCGCAATGGGGAGCCCTTGGGCCGCTGTTGCCCAAGAACCAGCCCGGGGCGCGGAAGGACTGACGACCGGCGGGTCATCAGCGGCGTCGTCCCCGTTCTGAAGACCGGCTGTCGGTGGCAGGATTGCCCTGCCGTGTACGGGCCTTCGACGACGCTCTACAATCGCTTTCGCCGCTGGACGATGCGCGGGATCTGGCGTCGGCTGTTTGACGCGCTGGCGCGCGCCGACCCCGGCGATGGTCAAGCCATCGACAGCACGACGGCCAAGGCTCACCGCTCGGCGGCGGGCGGAAAAGGGGGGCGCAGGCGCAGGCGATTGGCCGCTCGCGCGGCGGGCGCACCACGAAAATCCACGCCATCGTCGGCGCGCGCGGACGCCCCATCGCCATCGAAGCGACGCCTGGCCATCTCGGCGACGTTCGTGTCGCGACAGCGCTAATCAGCGGCGTTCCGGCAGGCGGGCGCCTGGCTGCCGACACCGCCTACGACAGCGATGGTCTGCGTCGCTTTCTTCTCGAACGCGGCACGGTTCCGGTCATCCCGAACAATCCGACCCGCAAGCGACATCATCCGTTCGACGAGACTGCCTATCGCCAACGCAATCTCATCGAGCGCATGGTCTGCCGCCTCAAGGATTGGAGACGCATCGCCACACGATACGACCAGCTCGCAGCCAACTTTGCCGCCGCCGTCATGATCGCGGCCGTTATCATCTGGTGGACCTGATTGAGTTCGGAGCCTAGCACTACTTTGGCAGATTTATTCGAGGCGTGTTCGGAGGGTTCGGCTGCAATGGGGACATCGATATGGCGGCACGCGAGCGAGAATGGCGAGGACGGCGCGCCGGATCGCGGGCAGCGTCGGCTTGGGCGTTTGCTCGGATAGACTTTCTGCTGTTTGGGGATTCCGACCGCCCACTTCAGGCCGCGCGCGTCGAGCCCCTGGCGGAACGGCGCGGACAGACCATAGCCTGCATCCGCCAGCACCGTCGCAAACCGGACGCCAGCGGCGCGGATGCGATCGATCTCGGCGAGCGCGATCTCCGGCTTCGTGCGCGCGATGCGACGGTCTTCGGGCACGCGGGCCTTCGTCATCCGGTCGGGGTCGCCGGTCCAGCTCTCCGGCAGAAACAGGCGCAGGCCGATCATCACCGGAACCTCGTCCCGCGCCAGCGTCAGCGACACCAGCGTCTGGCAATTGGCGGTCTTGCCGAGCGCCGATGCGTATTGCGGCGCGACCCCGACCGAATGCGATCCCTTCTTCGGCAGCGCCGTGTCGTCGACGACAAGGATTGCGCTCGCGCCCCCGATCAGCTTGTCCGCCTGGATCGCCAGTTCCTCTTCCAGCGGCGCTTCGTTCCAGACGCTGCTCGCGATGAAATGATGCAACTGGTCGTAGTCGCCGGGCGCCCATCGCGACGCCATTGGCTCGACGCTCTTCCGGTCGCCTGGCCCAATCAGCCCAGCAACGTAGAGCGGACACATCCGTCGGCGCGCCTTGTGTCCGAGCCGCCCCAGGAACGGCGAAAGCCACCGCTCCAGATCCCCATTCCAATCCGCCATCGTCGGCTCCGCAAATCGCGGAGCCAACGGTCGACAAAAACCCTTTCCGAACTCTTAATCTGCCAAAGTAGTGCTAGACTAGAGCGCGATCTGGATTGACTGAATTGAGGGGCATTCCCAAAGCGGCGCGAGCCAGATTCAAGCTGCTGGCTGGGCGGAGGCCGGCAGGGATGGCCAGTGCCTATTCGCAAGACTTGCGCGACCGGGTGATCGACGCGGTGGTTGGGGGAGAGATGAGCCGGCGGGCGGCTGCGGCGCGCTTTGGGGTGAGCGAGTCCTCGGCCATCAAGTGGGTGCAGCGCTTCGAACGGAGCGGTTGGCGGGCGGCGAAGATGGGCGGATACCTCCGTCCGAGGCTTCGATAAGCGTCTTTTTTTGAGCGTGACGCCGATGCGGCGGAAGAAGCGGCTCATCATTGCCGTGTCGGCCCGCGCGAGCAGGATCGTGCGGACATAAAGCGCCATCGCAGGCGCTGGCGAAGCCATCAGAAGCGCGTCGATCCTTCGCGACTGGCGTTCATCGACGAGACCTGGACCAAGACCAACATGACCCGGCTCTAAGTTGGGCGCCGCGCGGACGTCGGCTCGTCGCCAAGATCCCGCACGGCCATTGGAAGACCGCGACATTCCTGGCTGCCCTGCGCAACGACCGCATCGACGCGCCCTGCGTGTTCGACGGTCCCATCAACGACGAGCGGTTTCTCGCCTACGTCGAACAGTTCCTAGTCCCGACCCTCAAGCGCAACGACATCGTCGTGCTCGACAATCTAGGATCGCACAAAGGCAAAGCCGTGCGAAACGCGATCAAGGCCGCCGGCGCGGGTCTCCTGTTCCTCCCAAAATACTCACCCGCCCTCAACCCGATCGAGCAGGTCTTCGCCAAGATCAAAGGCTTCGTCCGAAAAGCCGCGCCCCGAACCCTCGACGCCGTCTCCGACGCTCTCGCCAAAGCCCTCACCACCATCCCGCCAGACAAATGCGCAAACGATCTCACTGGCGCAGCTTATGCCTCAGCCTAAATGCTCAAGGCTCTAGGCGTCCTTGAGAACCTCGAGAGCGGCGAGCATCGTCTTTTGCTCGTCGCCGGTCATTTGATCAAACACGCTCAAGTTGGCGTCTACCGCCTGCGTCGGCTTGCCCAGCCTCAATCGAGAACTGCAATCGCAGCAGCGATCCTTGCACTCCACGGTGCCGTTTGGTGCGCCATCGGGAATGGTTGCTTGATGCATTGGAGACCGCCTAACGGCAACCTTCAGGAATAATCCGAGCGGTTGATTTCCAGCCCGGTCGGTCCCTCGGGCAAATTTAGAGAGCAACCTGCGACCCCAGCTCCTCGAGCAATGCCTTCGCCTCTTTCAGGTCGGGAGTGTCGAAGCCCTCGGTGAACCACTCGTAGACGGGAGCGAGTAGATCACGGGCTTCCGTGCGCCGCCCCTGACCGCGCCAGAGCCGTGCAAGGCTAGTCGCGGCGCGAAGTTCCAAGGAGCGTGCCTGTTGCGCGCGAGCGACGTCCAACGCTTGCTCAAAGTAGCGCTGCGCGTTGGGACCTTTGGGTTCAGATGAGCCCAATTCTATTTCACCCGCAATCCGATAAATTTCTGCATCGAACCATCGTTCTCCTGACGCCTCCGCAAGGGCTATCGCTTCACCAATGCAGCGGCGCGCTGGGTCAAATTGCCGCCAGCCTCGCAAAGGCGCGTCCGAGCATCGACAGAAAAAGAGGAACGAAAATTGTTGCCCCCGTCGACCTATATATGGGAATCGCAGAGCTGAAGGACGTTACGGCGTCTGAGGCATGGCCTTCCAGAAGAAACAGCCAACTCTTGATCAACCCCCCTGACGCCTTCCAGAACAGCGCCCCTCTTTCATCTGCGAGCCCGAGAAGTTCATCGACTCGCGCGTTGGCGATGTCTCGCCGAAGCGCGCTCACTATCGAAGTGTAATTTAGAGCATACATCAGCGTTGCCGCATGCTGGAATTCGCGCGCCTCGCCAAGGGCGCGGTCGATGTCTGCACGAGCCGCATCGGGATAGCCAAGAAGCCACAGGTCGATTCCCCTGTGAGCATAGTGTCATCACGCCGAGGTCATGCCCAATCCGGGCCACCAACGGACGATGTTTGTCCGCGTCGTAGAGTGCGCTCGCGCTAGCGAAGTGTTCTCGGGCCTTGGCGATCTCCCCGGCCACAAGAAGGGAACTGGCGGTGATTCGATGGCCGATCGCCAACGGGAGCGTCGCATCTTGCTCACGCGCGAGCGCGAAGAACTGCGTTGCGAGGTCGAGCGTCACACGGTTGTTAAACGCTGCAAAGTTCCAGACCCAGACGCCGTATAGAATGGAGAACAACGCCAACGGGTCCTCCGCTGGCTCGCCAAGCGCCTCTGCCCCTTCGATTAGCACCTGGGCGAGTTCGAATGCCGCTTTGGTTTCGGGCGCCCCGTAGCCCTTCGTTTGCATCAGTGCGTATGAAAGTCCGACCTGGAACTTGATCTGCTCGCGCCGCACGAGAGGGGCGCTAGGCAAGGACGCGATCTGAGCGAGCGCCCGGGTCAGCTGTCTCTCGGCTTCCGGGAATGCAGCGTTCCATAGAGAACGCTGACCCGCCTTGCCCCACGAGCTGGCGGCCTTCTCAATTTGGCCAGCCTCGGTGTGGTGTCGGGCAAGCGTCTCCGGATGGCTCTCCGCGACTTCCGGGAACCCCTCTTCAATTGCATTCGCGATTCGGGCGTGCAGCGCGCGTCTCGGCTCGCGCAGAAGCGTCCCATAGGCCGCGTCCTGGACCAGTGCGTGCTTGAAGAGGTACGTGGCGTTCGGCGGCGTCCCCTCGCGAGACAGGAGGCCAGATTGAAGAAGCCGGTCCAGCGACGCCGCCAGTTCCGGCTGCGTCTCGCCGGCAATCGAGACCAGGAGCGCATGGGAAAATTCCCGCCCGATCGCAGCTCCGATCTGTGCGACACCCTTGGCCGGTCCCAGTCGGTCAAGCCGAGCCATTAGCGAGGCGTGCAGGCTCGCCGGGACGGCCAGTGCAGGAGACGGCGCTGAAGCGATCATGCGTGCCGCCGCGCCCTCGCCCTCCGCCTCCAGCACCGCCTTCGTCATCTCTTCCACAAACAAGGGGATTCCGTCGGCCCGCTCGACGATGTCTTGCCGGATGTTCGCCGCCAGTTGCTTTCTCCCGGCGACCCGGTCGATCACCGCTGTCACCTCGCGGGAAGCGAGGCGGTTGATCGCGAGCGCCGTCACATGCGGACGCGCGCCCCACGGCGGGACGAATTCCGGCCGAAAGGTGACGAACAGCAGGAGTCGCAAGGTCTCGATCTTGTCCACGAGCAGGCCAATGGCTTCCAGGCTCGAAGGATCGGCCCAATGGGCGTCCTCGTAAACCATCAGCACCGGCGTTTCGCGCGCAATCCCTTCGATCCGGCGGGCCAACGCTGCGAGCGTTCTCTGCCGCCGTTGATGCGGGGCGAGGTCCAATGCGGGATAACGGCCGTCGTTCGGAAGGGACAGCATTTGCGCCAGAAGCGCGGCGTCTTCGTTCGACATCGAGGATTTGGCGAGCACCGTTTCCAACTTGTCGAGTCTCGTCTTTGCATCGTCCTCGCGCGCAAAATTGGCGGCGCGCTCGATGTGGTCGATGATGGGATAGAGCGCGCTGTCCGTGTGTTGAGGCGAGCAGAAATAGCGCAAGCGGGTGTGGGGTTCACCCGGCAGTCGTTTCAGGAACTCGGCCGTCAGCCTGGATTTGCCGATGCCCGCCTCGCCTGAGATGAGCGCGACTTGGCCTTCGCCCCCTTTCGCCTTGGCCCATCGCCGAAGCAAAAGTTCGCACTCCGCCTCCCGCCCGACGAGCGCCGATAGACCGTCCGGGTGCAAAGCCTCGAAGCGGTTCACCTGAGAACTTTCCCTCAGCGCCGCGAAGGCCCGCGTTGTCCCCACGACGCCCTTGAGTCTTCTGGGGGCCGAGATCGACAAGTTCGAACAGCTCTCCCAGCAATTTCCGCGTGCCTTCGGCGATGACGACGCTGTCGGGCTCGGCGATCCCTTGGAGCCGCGCGGCCAGATTTGGCGTACTGCCGACGACCTCACGCTCCTGCGCCTCTCCCGCGCCCAACAGATCGCCGACGACCACGATCCCGGTCGCGATTCCCACGCGCACATGCAGCGGCGACGCCGGCAGCGGTTTGCAGCGTCGGCGCTGCCTTGACGATAGCGAGCCCCGCCCTCACGGCCCGCTCAGCGTCATGCTCGTGCGCTTGCGGATAGCCAAAATAGCCGAGCACGCCGTCGCCCATGTACTTGGCGACGAACCCTCCACCGCGCTCAATAAGGCTCGCGCAGCAATGGTGATAGGCAGCGATCAACTCACGCACGTCCTCGGGATCGAGCCGAGCCGACATCGCTGTCGAACCAACGAGATCGCAGAACATCACGGTTAGCTGACGGCGCTCGGCGGCAGGGTGGACGGGAAGATCGATGCGGATTGCCTTTGCGACAATCGCCGACTCCGTAAATGTCCCCGACAGCTCAGCGATGGCCGACAATAGCCTCCGACGGTGTCCGACGGACGTCACGCCCAGCTCTTTAAGGTCATCCCCCGTCAGCTTCGGGAGGACCTCGCTGTCAATTTGATTGTCGCGGAACGCCGACTCGTATTCGCTCAGTCCAAGGCTTCGCAGCCAGTCTCCCACGTCCATAGTCACGTCCCAAACACCTGCGCCGCTCATTCCTTCGGCGACTTCGACGGCTCAGGTTGTACCCGCTGCCAGAAGTCGTTGAATACGATGCTGTCGAAGAAGGCCGACGCCTTCATTACCTTGCTGCTCTCCAGACTGAGGAACCAGGCATAGGTGTTGGCATAAGGCTTGCCGTCGCGAGCCGTGCCGCTGGCGTCGAAGAAGACGATGGCGGTTTCGCCCTCGGCGTAGATATTGCGGACGGTAGGCTTCAGGCCTCCGCTCATACGGGCGTTGAATGGGCGGATGACCTCGAGCAGAAAGGCTTCCTTGCTCGGATAGGTTTTGGACGCCACCGAATGGCCGACAATGCTCCAACTCGCATCGTCCGCCAGCAGGTCATAAGGGCTGACGGCGCCGGATGCCCAGGTCTCGAAGCTCGCCTTGACGATCGCGTTGTTGAGGCTCTCGATACGATCTTCGGATGGGGTCATGCAGGGACACCATCAGCGCCGCGAGCGCGGCCATAGTGACGACAGTTCGCGCGATGTGGCTCCTCCCGTTTCATTGGTCGGCCGCTAGGCCGCGACCGGGCGCTTGGCTGGTTTACCGCCGATAGATTCGGCGGCCGCGCGGACATCAGATCTGGTTCTCCCATGCCGCAAGTTGATGTGCCTTCAGCAAGTCCTCTGTGGCCTTGGGCACCACATTGCGGAACTTGCCTGTGTCGGCCGGAACGATCTCGATCATCCTGTCGATCATTTCGCGCGCATCCAGATGCCCGTCGGGCGCCTTGAGGAAGGAGTCGAACTCCCGGCGAAGCGCCGCGCGCTTGGTGACGTGCTTGCTATCGTCGAGCCAGCGGAAGGGCGCATCCGCCATGGTCTCGTTGTATCCCGTGTAGAAGGCGCCTGGATTGATCGTCTGCACCTTGATCCCGTAGGGTTCGAGTTCTTGCTTGAGCGCCTCGGCGACGGATTCTAGAGCGTGCTTGGTGGAGACGTAGACGCCCCAGTTGGCTGGCGTAAAAAGGCCGCCCATCGAGGACGTGAAGACAATCTTGGCCTTCTGCTTGGCGTCGATCCATTTCCGCACGAAGCGCTGTGTGAGTTGGAGGGGCAGGAAGACATTGACTTCGTAATTGTGGCGCACGAGTTCGACTGGGATTTCAAAAACAGGTCCCGCCTCGCCCATTCCTGCGTTGTTCCACAACACGTCGACGTCGAAAGTTTGCGCCTGCGCGATGTCATAAGGATCGGTCAGATCGAGCCGTTCCACACGCAGATTGCTGAGCCCCATCGCCTTTGCCTTTTCACGCAGCGGCGTGACTTGCGGTGACACCTGCACCGTGGCGATGACGGTATGACCGTTCTTGGCCATGCCAATTGCTGCGCTTTCGCCGAAACCCGAGCCGGCGCCCGTGATGAGGATGGTCTTGGGCACGATCTTGCTCCTTTCAAGGGATGGTCAAATCGCCAGGAATGTCGTTGCCGCGTGCACGTATACCCTCCTCTCTTGGGGCATGAACTTAGGCGTAAGCTCGACCGTCACAAAAACGTGATGGATATTTTTTCAACCTGTCAATGCGAGGAACTACCTATGTGGCAGGGTCGTCGGCGCGCCCCGCGGGGAAGCTGGAACTGCGCCCAAGCCCCTTCAGGGAACGACAGCTATTGCGCTAACCCAACGGCTGGAGTCGGACGTGAAGCGGACATAGCAGATCGCGGCCGCGCCCGTCGCAGTTGGGCGGAGGGCGGCAATAGATCAAACGTCTGCTTTAGGAGGCACAGCTATCGTCGCGCCACGGCACGTTCGCGCGGAAGCCGGGGCAAGTGCTTAGACACAAACACTGCGACACGGGTGGGCTGGACGCCAGAGAATCACCCGATTTCCCTCGGATGGTCAGCAAGTAGCCCTAGGCGGGACCAGGTATTCGTTTTTGCCTGCGGCTTTGCTGGGCAATGTCGCAACGCTCTCTACGGCAGCTCCCTCGAAATAGACACTGTCAGCCTTTGTATTCAACGATGTAGAGGCCGGCGTTGAAGTCGGTGACGTAGCAGAGCGCATTCTTGTCGACGAAGACGTCCGCCGAATGCAGGACGATCGGACGGTTTGGGCGAGGGTCCACCCACGTAGCGGCCGGCGTAGGCGGCACGAACGCGGCCACTTCCTTTGGCCGGAACTGGTCCTTGATGTCGTACACCCGCAAACCCGCATTCTGGTACGTGGAGAAGATCAGCTCCTCGCTGACGAAGCTTCCGGGTCGATTTTCATGGACGTTGTGCGGCCCAAAATGACCGCCGACCTTGAGGTAGTCCTTGTCCGACGGCTGAGGAAAGGTCGAGATGCTGATCGGGTTGGCCTTCACCTGATTGTCGAAGATCCAGATCGGCTTGAACCCGTCCTCCTGATTGTCGAGCACCGTCTCGTCGACGACGACGAGCAGATTGCGCTTAGGCAGCGGCAGCGCGTTGTGCGTGCCGCCTCCGAACGGCGGCGCCCAGACCTTGTGGACGAGGAGTTTCGGATTGGCCTTGTCCTTGACGTCGACAACGGCGAGGCAGGCGTCGCGCCAGCTGCAATAGGCGATGTCGTCGTGGACGATGGCGTGATGCAAGCCGAAGCGGCCGTTTTTGGTCGGCCAATTCGCCTTCTCGCCGGCCGCCACGTTCATGCCCGGCAACCAGTACTTCCCTGCGAGGACCGGCTTCTTCGGGTCAGCCAGGTCGATGGTGATGAGGATGTAGTCGGAGAACCCGTCGAGCAGCGCCGAGGCGTAGGCCCAGCGCCCGCCGATATACCACAGGCGATGCAGACCCGTTCCCTCGACCGGCAAGAAACCGATCTGCTTGGGATCCTCGGGCTTCGAGAGGTCATAGACCGCCATGCCTGCCGACCAGTTGCGCGCGGTAGTCTCCGGCTTGGCGTGATGATCGACCGAGCCTTTGTAGTAGGCTTTCTCATCGCTGAGCTCCGGCTGGGCGAACATGTCCTTATTGTGGATGACCAGCAGAAGATCGTCGTGCGCCTGGAGATGGAGTGTCCAGGTGTTGGGCGGGGCGGCGACATGCTTCACGTATTTGGGATGGGCGGGATCGCGGACGTCAACCACGGAGAAGCCCTTGGAGAAAATGTGGCCGATATAAGCGTAGCCACGATGGACCATGAGCTGCACGCCGTCGGACTTTCCGCCTTGATCGCTATGACCGACGAGGCGCATATTTTTGGTTGCATAGTCCGGATTGGGAAGCGTCCTCTCGGCCATCGTCGGTCTCCGTGTCGTGCTTGTTGAGGAACTAAGCCGCGTTCCGCCCTATGCGGGGCGCGAAATCGCGAACCTTTGAGGGGCGACGCACGAAGCGTCGCCCCTCATTGGAGCATGCCGATCTGGCGGCTACTTGACGCCCCAGATCTTCTTGTATTCGTCGCGATAGCCGTTGCCGGGATCGAACCGGTTCTCCGGTCCACCGTCCTTGTCGAGATTCTCGGCGGTGAAGAGGTGCACGTGCGGCACGAAACCCGAGGGCTTGTCGCCAGCGAGCGCCCGGTTCATCTCGTCGACCATGATCCAGCCTTGCAGGTTGAGCGGTTCTGCGACGGTTGCCAACTGATATTGCTTGTCGCGAATGCGCTTGAACGCCGGCACCGAGCCGTCGCCCGACGAGATCTGCTGTGGATAGCCGTTCGCCGGATCGACGCCGGCGGCCTGCAACGCGGGCGCCGAGAAGTCATAGTAGAGGTCGTTGACGGCGATCGAGAAGGTCCACTTCTTGCCGTACTTCGACAGCAACGACGTCGTCAGCTGGCCCATGCGGTTAGAGAGGTCGCCGATCGGCGTATCGGCGACTTCGAGCACCTTGCACTTCGAATAGCCTTCGACGGCCGCCTTCGAGAAGTTCGTCTTGGCGGTGGCGATGGCGTAGATCGAATCCGTGAACAGGATCACGCCGCAGTCGGCGCCCTGCGAGGCCTTCCAGACCGCTTCGAAACCCGCAGAAGCCGCGACTTCCGCGGGATCGGTCGTCACGTTGGTGAACACCGACGGGATGTCCTTGTCTGGCCCGGCTTGGGGACCGGCGTGCCAGCCGACGACCTTGATGCCGGCGGCGGCGGCCTGCTCGAACAGCGGCGCCTGCTCCTTGCTGTCGATGCCGGCGTTGAGAATGCCGGCCGGCTTCATGGCGATCGCCTGCTGCAAAGCCGTGGCGCGACCGGGCACCGAGCCCTGGCCGTCGAGCTGGCGAACCTCCCAGCCGAGCGCCTTGGCGGCTTCCGTGGCGCCGTCGGCGGCGCCCTGCGCGCCGCCGTTGCGCCCGTCGGTGAGGACGATGACGACCAACTTCTTGCCGACGCTCTTCGGCCCCGAAGTCGGGCCGTCCCATTTGGTGACCGGCGCGGCGACGTTGGCGAGATATGCTTTCGCCTTCTCCTGATAGGCCGCGTCGTCCGCGCGCGCCGTGCTTGCGCAGATCGCCAGCGCGCCGATTGAGGCCAGCAAGCCCTTGAGCATCATGTTAGGCGTACCCATGTTTCTCTCCCATCTTTGACTGGCGGCTGTTCGCGCCAGGCCGGCGTCGCCGGCGTTTAAGCAAAGGCCTCACGCAGCCCTGGCTGCGTTCGCGGATTCTCCGGCTCCCTCCGCGGCCGTGGTTTCGCGCGGCGGCTTGACGACGGTGCGCCGGCGCTGCGCGAACGCGGCAAGCGCGATGGCGACGACCAGCGTCGCGCCGTTGAAGAGGGGCTCGACGAAGAAGGCGCCGCCAAACAACTGGATGCCGGAGATGCCGACCGCGAGTATGAGAATGCCGAATATGCTGCCCCAGATATTGACGCGCCCCGGCTTGATCGTCGTCGAGCCGAGGAAGGCGCCGACCAGCGCCGGCAGCAGGAAATCCAGGCCGACGTTCGCTTGGCCGATGCGCAATTTCGCGCCGAGCACGCAGCCGGCGAGGCCGGTAATGACGCCCGAGGCGACGAAAACGCCGATAACATATCTGCGCACCGGAATGCCGTTGAGCGCGGCGGCCTTTTCATTGGCGCCGATGGCGTAAATGAAGCGGCCGAGCGGCAGCCGCTCGCTGACGATCCACAGAACGATCGCGAGCGCCAGCACATAGAAGGCCGGTATGGGGATGCCGAATACCGACGTCGCGTTGATGGCGAGGAAGGCGCGCGGCAGATCGCCGACAATCTGGCGCCCGTCGGTGTGCCAAAGCGCGAGCGCGTAGAGAATCGTGCCAGTCCCCAGCGTCGCGACAAAAGCGTCGACCTGCGCCACCTCGACCAGCACGCCGTTGAGGAAGCCGACGACCCCGGCGCAAGCAATCACCAGCAGGATCGCGATCGGCCATGGGAGGCCGAATTTGACTTGAAGGCTGATGGCGAGAATGTGCCACATCACGATGCCGAAGCCGACGGTCAGATCGATGCGGCCGGCCATCATCGGCAGGGTCGCGGCGAGCGCGAGCAGGGCCACGATCGATTTATCCGCGAGGATCGAGCGCGCGTTGAGCCAGGTCGGGAACGTGTCGGGCAGCAGGATCGAGAACAGGACGATCAAGGCGAGCGTCAGAAGGGGAAGCCCGTAGACCGGCGCCAACCGCAAAATCCTTCGCCCAGGCGAAAGCCCCGCCAGTTCCGGCCGCGTCGGCTCGAGGGCGTTCGATTTAATGGACTGCATGCGCGCCTCCTCCCGGGACACCGGCGGAGGCGGCGGGAGGCGGCGCGGAGCGCCGTATGTTGGCGGAGGCGGCCGCGAGCAGATTCTCCACCGACAGATCGTCCGCGCCGAGCTCGGCGACGACGCGGCCCCGGTCGAAGATCAGCGCGCGATGACAGACCTTGGCGACCTCCTCGAAGTCGGTCGATACGATGAAGATGGCCGCGCCCCGCTGGAGCGCGACATCGAAGAGGCGATAGATTTCCGCCTTGGCGCCGACGTCGACGCCGGCGGTGGGATCCTCGAAGACGTAGATCTTGGCGTCGAGGTGCAGCCAGCGCCCGACCACCACCTTCTGTTGGTTGCCGCCCGACAGGAGCTCGATCGGCAGGGCGGGATCGTTCGGGCGCAATCCGAGCTGCGCGCCGCGCTCCTTCGCAACCTGGCTTTCGCGCCCAGGGGAAATCAGCGAAAACGCGCTCAAGCCCGCTGCGACGGGATTGAGGAACAGGTTCTCCCGCACCGACAGATTCGGCATGATCGATTCGCCGACCCGGTCCGCGCAGATGAGATTGACGCCCTGCGCCATCGCCTCCCGCGGCGTGGCGACTGTCATTTGGCGCCCATCGAGCAGGACCTGTCCGCCGGTCACCGGCCAGACTCCGAACAGCGCGCGCCCGACGCTCTCCTGGCCCGCGCCGCGAAGCCCGACGAGTCCGACGATCTCGCCCGAATTGATCGTGCAGTCGACGGGGCCGACCGCCTCGACCATGACCGATCGTAAAGCGAGCCGCGGCGAGCCGTGACGATCGGGCGGGCGACGGAAGACCTGCGACGGTTCGCGCCCGACGATAAGCAGGATCGTCTCATCCGGCGTGGTCTTCGCCACCTCCCGCTCCCCCGCGACGCGCCCGTCGCGCAGCACGACCATGCGATCGGCAATTTCGAACACTTCGTCGAGACGGTGCGAGACGTAGATCATCGCGACGCCGTGAGCGCGCAGCCGGCGCAACGCCGAGAAGAGCCGCGCCACCTCATCGGCGGGCAAGCTTGCGGTCGGCTCGTCGAGGACAAGGATTTCGGGCTCGGCCGCGAGCGCGCGGGCGATCGCCACAAGCGACTTTTCGGTGCGGCCCAGATTCTGGATGCGTGCGTCGGGATCGATGTCGGCGCCGAGCGCCTCCAGCGCGGTCGCGGCGCGGCGGCGCGCCGCGGCTCGATCGATCATGCCGAGGCGACGCGGAAAGCCGAGCGTCATGCAGATGTTTTCGGCCACCGTCATCCAGTCGATGAGGCCGAGGTCCTGGTGGATGAAGGCGATAGGTAAGCGGCGCAGGGCATGAGTGACTTCGACGCCGCGAAAGCTGACACTGCCCGCATCGAGCGTGTAGACGCCGGCTAAAATCTTGATCAGCGTCGATTTGCCGGCGCCGTTCTCGCCCAAGAGAGCAAGAATTTCGCCGGCCTTGAGAGTCATACCGACGTCCGCGAGCGCTTCCGTGCCGCCGAAGCTCTTGAAGACGCCACGGACCTGCAACAGTTCGCCTGCGTACTGCCGCTCGTCCGCGGAACCGTTCACGCCGACGACCCGCTCGCCAGCCTCCATCGACTCGCTCCTCCCGCGAAGCGTTCCGCCCTGGCCGATTGGCGCGCCCGCGCCAGCCCCCGGGCTTCATCAACGCGGCCGAAGCGATTACGATCTCCGCGAGAGGCCTTTTTGGGCCCCGAGAGCCGTGGGGATTCGCTCCGTGCTTACGCGCTGATGCGTTGAGCTAAGGGCAATTCAACAACACTGTCAATCTGGCTTGGAGAGGCCGTAGCGGCTATTGCGCGCATGCCTAGCTTTGAGAGTTGAGCGGCGAATTCGCCGCGCATGCCAACTCGTCGGAATAAGTCGGCTAGTCCGAAGGCGGCGTCGTCCACCGTCGGCGGCACAACGCCAGTCCAACACCCGCCTCCTGTTGCGCGCAATGTCCGATCGCCGATACTATGGCGTGGCGCGCGGGCGACAAGGCGAGTTCATCGCCGCCATCGAGGCTGACGCGGCATTCCGTTGACCCGATCGATGCCTAAGGCCCATGGAGGAAATCAATGCCATTCTACCGAGGCATGACCTGTGAGAACGTCACCATCAACGGCGACAAGGGAACGCCGATAACGGCGTACGTGGCCAAGCCATCAGGTTCCGGCCCCTTTCCGGGCGTCGTGCTTGTCCACCATCTCCCCGGCTGGAGCGAGTTCTATATCGAGACGACGCGTCGCTTCGCGCATCACGGCTACCTTGCGATCTGCGCCAACCTCTACGAGCGCGAGGGTGGAGGCAGCGACGCCAACCCTGACGACGTCGGCGCCAAGGTGCGCGCCGAGGGCGGCATTGCCGACTCCCAGATGGTCGGCGATACCGAGGCCGCAGTGAAGTGGATGCGCGCCCAGCCCGGTCACAACGGCAAGGTTGGTCTAATCGGCTCCTGCTCGGGCGGCCGGCACGCCTTCATCTATGCCTGTCAACGAAAGGACGTCGATGCGTGCGTCGAACAATGGGGGGGACGCGTGGTGATGGGCAAGGAGGAGCTCAATCCCAAGACGCCCGTCGCGCCGATCGACATGACAAAGGACCTCTCCTGCCCGCTGCTGGGCCTGTTCGGCAACGACGACCGCGCACCGAGCCCCGAGCAGGTGAACCAGCACGAGGCCGAGCTCAAAAAGCACGGCAAGACGTACGATTTCCACCGCTACGATGGCGCCGGCCATGGTTTCTTCTATTGGCACCGGCCGCTCTATCGGCCCGAGCAGGCGATGGATGGCTGGAGCAAGATATTCGCCTTTTTCGACAAGCATCTGGCGAAGTAGGAGGCAGAACATGTGCACGTCCATCGTCGAGATCGTACGTGCGGAGGGCATGGCGAAACGCGGAGACGCATGGTTCCCGCTATCGCGGACGGTGGTTGCCTATGACCACGCGCGCCATGCGCCACTGGGCGACGTCATCACGCTCGACTTCATCAATACGGACCTCGACCCCGGTGCGCGGGCGGGGATCGAGCTGACGCTGGAGACGGCGAAGGAACTGCGCGCCGCTCTCGACCGGGCGATTGCCGCTGCCGAATTCGAGGAGGCCGAAGTGCGGGGCGCCACGGTAGTCAGGCGCGCTTTTGGGCGCTAACGAGGCAAAAAAGACAGTAGTTCCCGGAAACTGCGGGCGGCCTTGAGGTGCTGTCGGCGGCCGAGTAGGGGCGCAGTGAAGAAAATTACCTACAGCGGGTATCGTTTCCCGCCTGAGGTCGTTCGCCGAGCGATCTGACCGTGCCCCAGTTCAGTCGGCCTCAGAACGTCAGCAGACGGGTAACCCAACCCGACACCCCATCGCCGCTGCTCATGTCAGGCTGCACCAGGCCATCAATCATAAAGGTCGGCGACACATGAACGCCATTCTGGCGCGCATACTTGCAGTGCCACTTGATTTCCCGATCCAAATCCGGAATGGCGAAAGCGTCAGCCAAGGCCACGCCGCTATAGCCTTCGAGGCGCGCGATGATGTCGCGCGGCGTTGCATCCATGTTTGGACCACTGCAATGGCGTGTGAACTCGAACTCCTCACGGTGTCTCGCGACCGCCATCATAACCGTCTTTGCCGCTTCCTTGCCTCCTTGCAGGGTGGACGCCGCCAAAATGCAACGGACGATCACGCCGGAATACATGTGCCAGGGTTGCGACTGGAGACGGATCTTGATGGTGATTCGATCATCGCCCGAAAGCTTCAGCGTGTCGTCAAGCTTCCCAAAAGCCTTTACGGAGAACGGGCACGTTGGCTCAAGAAACATTTCGAAGACGCGGGGGCCCCGGCCCCAAGCCAAAGGTTCAGCTTTCCAAGTTACTGTCTGATTTATTGAGTTCGTTCTGTCTCAAACAACGTTAGCTCAGTACAGCCGTTCATGCTTCAGCGTAGGGCTGGATGCCGCGCGTATTCGCGCACCGCCAAGTCGGCGCAGGCCATTCTGGCGCCGGCCTCGACAAAGCGTCGAGGATGCTCGTCGATTCCACCACCGGCTCCCACAACGATCGCAACTTTGTCAACCTGAGAGAACGCTTCGGACGTCATGATTTATGACTCGTTGGGACCTGTGCGGCGTACCAATCGAGAATCTCGGCGCCATTCATATGGACGACTCCTCGATGGCTATTGATGTCCGCGTAAGCTCTTTCGAGATAGCCAATACGGTGTGGCTGGCCCATGATGTAGGGGTGCAGCGCAACTGCCATGATCTTCACGCGCTCCGCGCTCTCGTCTAGATAGCGGTCGAGCGTGTCACGGCACTTTGTGACCCAGTACGGCGACTCGTGATTCTGCAAAATCATAGTCGCTATGTCGTGGGTCTCGAAGTTGTAGGGCAAAGTTACGAGCGGTCCGTGCCTCGTGCGGATTGTGGTTGGCTCGTCGTCGTAAACCCAATCGCCAATGTAGCGAACGCCCGCCTCCGCTAGCAGATCCGGGGTATCCAACGTTTGCGTCAGCCCAGGGCCCAGCCAGCCGACGGATCGCTTGCCCGTGAACTTCTCGATCACGTCCATCGCGCGACGGATCGTGCCGCGCTGATCCTCTAGCTTGTGCATCGGAATTTGATCATAGCCATGTGCCATGAATTCCCAACCTGCGTCTCGCGCCTGAGCGGCGACCCGTTGGTAGTCCTCGCAAACCCGCGCATTAATAGACAGAGTCGGACGAATGCCGAGCTGCTCAAACAATTTGAAGAACCGCCAAACGCCAACACGCATGCCGTATTCGTGCCAGGCCCAGTTGGTGACGTCCGGCAGCATCGTCTGGCCGGATGGCGCCGGCATGGCGGTGCGCGGCATTGGACGCGAGATGTCCCACACCTCCAAATTAATGATAGTCCATACAATGACCCTGCCGCCGTTTGGAAGTCTGAGTGGGGGTCGGTCGACGATGGCGGAATACGGGCTTCTCTCGCTTGGAATCATATCGGCGCTTCCTCTCCGAGCCCGATGTGTTCGAGCCCGCTGTCAATTGTAAATTCGTACTCGCGTCGACTGTGCATGGCAGAGTGTTATGGGCATTGCCGCACCGTGAGAGTCTCAATCGCATGTCAGGGTGCCCAAACTTTTTTATAGATTCTCGGTATGGCCGTATCTCTATCACTCGACTGTACAGAGCGCGATTGACCTCGTCGACGAAAGCCGTCGTGTCTGAGCGCGGGCGGGCGCGGCGCGACCGCCCAAGGCGAGAGGCGAGCTTTGCCTCCCGCGCCCGGCCTTATCCTAGATTTTGACTGTGGCGGCCGCTCATGACAAGGCTCACGCGCGTCAATGGACATATGCGACGCCGGTGAGCCAGGAATTTCCGCTTCACGTCGGGTAACTGCCGGTCCAGATTTGCGAAAAAACTTCCATTTGGGTCGATTTGACCGGCTCGGCAAGTCCTCGGCGAATTACCGGTATTTGCGCATTTTGAGACGCCTCGAATCGACGAATTGCGTTGAAAAACTTCGCTTGATTGAGGCGCCGGTCGCTGATTCTCTTCTGCTGGTGAGAGGAGATTCGGTCGATGATGGGCGAGCGGAGGGTGATGCAAGAGGCGCTGTTCTACGACTTCAGCCTTGAGCGGCATGTCCCCGACGACCATCTGCTGCGCAAGATCGACCGGTTCGTCGACTTGTCCGAGGTTCGTGCGCACCTGGGGCCTTACTATAGCGACGTAGGGCGACCCTCGATCGACCCTGAGCTGATGATCCGGATGCTGATCGTCGGCTACTGCCTCGGCATTCGATCGGAGCGGACGGCTATGCGATGAGGTCCACCTCAATCTGGCCTATCGGTGGTTTTGTCGCTTGGGGCTCGACGGCGAGGTTCCCGATCATTCGACGTTTTCCAAGAACCGTCACGGCCGCTTCCGCGAGAGCGATCTCCTGCGCAAGCTGTTCGAGACGGTGGTCGCGCGCTGCATGAAGGAAGGGGTCGTCGGGGGCGAAGCCTTCGCGGTCGACGCCAGTATAATCGTGGCGGACGCGCATCGACGGCGAAGCGTCGCCAAGGTCGAAGATCTAGTTCCGACTTCGAGCCGCGCGGTCGCGGAATATCTGTCGGACCTCGATGATGCGGCCTTTAGCGGGGCGACGGCGGTCGAGCCGAAGGTGATCTCCCCAACCGATCCGGCGGCGCGCTTCACCACTTCGGCCAAGTCGGTCGCCGGTTATGCCTACTCCGACAACTATCTCATCGATCGGAAGCATGCAGTGATTGTGGATGTCGAGGCGACGACAACCATTCGCCAAGCGGAAGTTGGCGCGGCCAAGACGATGCTCGACCGCACGGCTGAACAGTTCGACCTCACTCCGTCGCGCCTGGTCGCGGATGGGGGCTACGGCTCGGCCGATATGGTCGGTTGGCTGGTGGATGAGCGCGGGATCGAACCGCACGTGAACCTGATCGACAAGTCCGAGCGCGCGGACGGAACTTTCTCCCGCGAGCCGACTTCACATTCGATACTGAACGCGGCCTCTATGTCTGTCCCGGGGGTAAGGAGTTGCGAAAATCCCGCCGCGCTTTCTCCACGCCGCGCGAGGAATCTGCCTCGCTGACATCGCCACGAATCCCAAGTGCTGGCACCAGAACAGGGGGTTCTTCAACAATATCGACGTTAAGGGGACATTGCAACTGCGCTGCGCATGTCCGAATTGGGCGGGATATTGTTGAAACGTATGGCCCGCCCCGTCTGCAAGGGGCTTTGTCGAGATCGGTGGCTGATCAGTCCGCTTCAACGTATCCGGCCTCGGAGGTCTCCTCCCGGCCAAGATGGAGATACGCGCGCCCCGGTCCTCATAAACTCTTCGGCGTCGTGCGCCATTTTCAACATCAGGCTTTCCTGAGCGCCGTTTGACTGTCAGGCCATCTCGTCGTCACCCTCTCGCAAACCCCGCTTGGGCGACCGGCGCTTTCGCTCCGACCGAACGGATCTCTACGCGGCCACGGATACCGCGTTGGCGTCAAACGGTTTCCTGCGCTGCAGCACCGCCCAGGCGATCCTCGCCAGCTTGTTGACCAAGGCGACGACCGCGACATTGCGATGGGCCCTCCTCATCAGCTCTTTCGCCCACCGGCCGAGCGGCGTGTCACGCTCCGCGATATGGGGCAGCGCGGCGCGCGCCCCGTGGATCAATTGTTTGCGCAGATACTTGTTGCCGCGCTTGCTGATTCCGAGCAGCTTCGGCTTACCCCCGGTAGTGAACTGCCTCGGAACCAAGCCCAGCCATGCGGCGAGATCGCGACCGTGGTTGAAACTTTCCGCTCGAGCCTTCCTGATCTGGTTGACATTCTGGTTATCAACGCGATCGAAGCCGAGATGCTGGGCGGAGGCGGCATTTCTCCCTAGAGACGGCCGCGCCTGCAGCGAAGACGCTTGCAGCAAGATTCAAGTCCGTCGTTGTGACAGCAGGCGGCGACGGCGTGAGCACCTTCGACAGTCCGGCCGCACACTGAGCTGCCAGGCATAAAGGTCGTCGTCGAAAGCACTCACGGCGCGGGAGATGCATTCGTCGGAACGCTTGCAGCCCGCATCGCTGTAGGAGATCCGTTCGACTTCGCTTTGTCGATCGCGAATAGAGAAGCGACAAAACTAGTGTCGACGGGTGAGTAAATGCGGACGCCTGGAAGAGCGATGCATGCTTCGCGCTCTTCGTTGCGGGATGTGGCGCCTGCCACGTCGATCTACGCCACCGAGGCGCCAAGGCAGACCGCGAGTTGTTCAAGAAACGGTTGACTTAGGGACGGAAGCGGTGGCCGAAGAAAACGGTGTGGCGAAGGGTACTTTACGCCCTGCTGATCCCCGCCTTGCCGAAGGTGTTTCATCTCCTTCAAAAAGCGCCCTCGCTCGGACACGAGCTTGCATCCAAGCGCGATGAACTGGTGCTTCTCCGGATCATCGGGGCTCCCATACAAAGACTTGGCGCCCAGACAATCTTCTCGAGATTTTATGCCACTCCGGGCGAGCCCCCGACCGTTCAATGGAGCAACGGAAGAGGACGTGCCAAACGGGCTTGCAGGATGGACCGATTTCCGCAAGCTTCAGCTGGAAGGGGCGGCCAATGAATTGGCCGCCGGAATCAAGCGCAAGATTGACGGGAGGAGCGTATGATTAACCGACGGACCGTAAATGCAGGGCTCGCAGCGAGCCTTGCGGCGCCGATGCTCTCCCGCGTTGCTCGCGCCGCGGAAACCCTCAAAATTGGCATGGTACTTCCGGTCACCGGTCCGGCAGCCGCTGTTGGCGGGTACGCGCTCGCCGGCGCCAAGATCGCGCTGGATCGAGTCAATAAATCCGGCGGTGTTTTGGGAAAACAGCTCGAACTTGTCACCGAGGACGACCAGACGACCAATCCCGGCGCGGTGCTCGCCTTTTCCAAGCTTGCGGCGCAACCCGACATCATTGCCTTCCTTGGCCCTGTTCGTTCGACGCAAAATCACGCGATTGCCAATGACATCCTGAAGGCTGCGAAGCCGTTTTGCTTCGGCGGCACCGATCCGGCGCTCACAAAAATGGGCAATCCCTGGATGATTCGCTTCCGGCCGAACGACTCCTACTCGGGGCGTGTGATCGCCTCTTACGGCATCGAGACCCTTGGCAAGAAGAACTGGGCGCTCGTCCATTCCACCGACGCTTTCGGCACGAGCGGCAACAACCTCTTGGCCGCGGCAATCGGTAAGCTTGGAGGCAAGGTCGCCCTCGATCAGGGTTACCCAAACCAGAGCCAAGACTTCACACCAGTCGTGCTTGCGATCAAGTCCTCCGGAGCGGACGTCATCGGCTCTTATTTCACTTACGAAAACGATCAGGCGATTTTCGCTCGGCAGGCGAAACAACTGGGCCTCACGATTCCGTGGGTCGGATCGGCGACGACCGTCGCCGCCGCCGCGCTGAAGCTGGCAGGTCCGGCTCTTTGGGGCACTTATGCCGTCACCGACTACGCCGCGGACTCGTCTCCAGCGGCGAAAGAATTCGCCAAGCTGTATGCTGCAGTCTCAAGCGCTCCGCCCGACCTTCAGAGCGCCTGGCCCTATGACGCGATCGGCGGGTTGTCCATCGGCATCAACAAAGCAGGGTCGACGGATCCTCAGAAGGTTCGCGATGCGATGCTTTCGGTCAAGGGCTACCAGGGAGCCGAGGGCGAGTACAACTTCGATCAGTTCGGCGATGGCCTTCACGGATACAACATCGTCCGCAACGAGAAGGGGACCATCGTCTTCGACAAGCACATCGAGTTCACAGACTGATTAGCGCCTCCGGCGGCGCGCCAGCCGGCGTCTGCGGCCCAATTCCTTTCAAGGCGCGCCGATCCGCATGGATTTCTTTCTGCAATTGCTTTTCACTGGCGTCGGCATCGGCGCCGTCTACGCGCTCGTAGCCCTAGGCTTCGTCCTGATCTTTCGTGCGACTAGCGTCGTCAATTTTGCTCAGGGCGAGTTTTCGATGGTCGCCGCCTATCTGATGGTCGTGTTCGCGATTGATCTCGGCTGGCCCTACTGGCTTGCGTTTCTGATTGCGATTGCAGGGATGGCGGTGCTCGGGGCGGTCTTCAATCTGACCGTTTATTATCCGCTGCGTCATCGAACCTTTCTGCCAGTGCTGATCTCGACGATCGGAGCTTCGATCTTTCTCTCCAACAGCGTGCTCGCGCTCTACGGACCGCAGCCGCAGGTGCTGCCTGGCTGGCTCGATACACCAGGCTTTCAACTGGGGCCCGTTTATCTCGACAGCCAATATCTCATCATTATCGGCGTCACCCTTGCGCTCGTCGCGTTCCAATATTGGCTGTTCGAGTGGACCTTGATCGGCAAGAAGCTCCAGGCGACGAGCCAGGACAAGGAGATGGCGACACTGCTTGGCATTCCTGTCGCAGGCATGATCATGCTCACTTTTGTCTACAGCGCCGTGCTTGGCGGGATCGCAGGCATTCTGGTGGCGCCGATTCTGTTCGTCTCCATCCAGATGGGCTCGACGATCGCGCTGAAGGCCTTCGCTGCGACGATCATCGGCGGTTTCGGCGACGTGGCTGGAGCGATCCTCGGCGGCTTCGCGATCGGGATCATCGAGACCTTTGGGGCCGCTTATATCTCCGTGCCGTTCAAGGACGCATTCGCTTTCCTGGTGGTGATCCTCTTCCTCATCGTTCGACCCCAAGGCATCTTCGGCGAGCGGGTGGCGGAAAAGGCTTGAGATGAGCCGCTCAGCGATCGGACAAGTCTTCTACGCGCTCCTCGCGGCCGTTTTGGTGGCGCTTGCCGCAACCTTCAAGACCGACGGCTACGTCGCCAACATTCTGATGCAGGCGGCGACTTACGCGATCGCGGTCTTCGGCCTGTCGATCGTGCTCGGACTGTGCGGCCAGATCAATCTCGCGCAAGCGGCGTTTTTCGCGCTCGGCGCCTATAGCGTCGCTCTTGGCACGGTCGACTATCATATACCGTTTTGGCTCTGCCTCCTCGGGGGCATGGCTATCGCTCTCGCGGCCGGCGCCGGGCTTGGCCTCATGACGCTGCGCCTGGGCGGCCACTATCTTGCGATGGTGACCATCTCCTTCCAGCAGATCTTGACCGTCGTCCTCACCAACGCGATCCGTTTCACCCATGGTCCGGACGGGGTGAGCTCGATCCCCCGGCCAGCTGGTTTTGCTTCAGGCCAATCTTTTCTGGCCCTCGTCGTCGCTATCATGGCGATCTCCGGCTATCTCGTCTGGCGCCTTGCCGACACCCGGCTCGGCAGAGCGATGCGCGCGGTCCGCGACAACGAGCTCGCCGCCAGCGCCAACGGAATCGACGTCTACCGCACGAAGCTGGTCGCCTTCGCGCTTGGAGCGTTGCTGGCCGGGCTCGGCGGCGGGCTGTTCGCCAGCGGATTTTCCTACATCAGCCCCGATCAGTTCGCCTTCGCCGATTCGATCGTGCTCTTGACGATGGCTTTGCTTGGCGGCGCTGCCTCGCCGATCGGCTCAGCGATTGGCACGGGTCTGCTTATCCTGATTCCGGAATGGCTGCGCATTCTCAAGAGCGTGCCCGGCCTTTACCTTGCCGTCTACGGCGCCGCCGTCATCTTAATCATTCTCTTCATGCCCGACGGCATCTGGGGCTACATCAGCCAGCTGTTTCGAGTGCGCAAACTCGCGCCAGCAAAACCCGCCGAACCGCTCACGTTGCGTCCGCTCGATTCGGGCGCGCCGATGGCGCTCGAGGTCAGGGGCTTGTGCAAGCATTTCGGCGGCCTGAAAGCCGTCGACGGAGTCGATCTTCAGGTGCGGCGCGGCGGAGCGCACGCGCTGATCGGCCCCAACGGCAGCGGCAAGACGACCATGGTCAATGTTGTGACAGGGCTCTATCGCGCGACCGCCGGCGAAATTTTCGTCGACGGGGTCGACGTGACATCGCTGCCCGCGCACAAGCGCACTGCTGCCGGCCTCGCGCGCACGTTCCAGAACATCCGGCTGTTCCGGTCGATGACGGCTATCGAAAACGTCGTCGTCGGCGCCGAGCGGGATGGCAATGTACTTATCGAGCGTGGACGCGACGCGCTCTGGGGACGCGCGCGCGCCGCGCTCGATTTCGTTGGATTGGGGCATCGCGCCGACGAGACGATCCCCAGCTTCAGCTATGGCCATCAACGCCTGATCGAGATTGCGCGCGCTCTCGCCGCCAATCCCACCGTCTTGTTGCTCGACGAACCGGCGGCGGGCCTCAACCTGAGCGAGAAGAAAGCGCTCCACGGCTTGCTCGGACGAATCGTCGCCCAAGGCCTCACAATTCTGCTTATCGATCACGACATGACCTTGATCGCCGGGGCTGCAAGACATGTGACCGTGCTCAATTTCGGCCGCCGGATCGCCGACGGTGAGACCGCCGACGTGCTGCGCCAGCCAGACGTCGTCGCGGCCTATCTCGGGGTCTCCGAATGACGCTCCTTGAAGTCAAAGATCTCGGTGTCGCTTATGGCGAGATCGAAGCCTTACGCGGGGTCTCGTTGACAATCGACGAGGGCGCTGTCGTTGCGCTGCTTGGCTCCAACGGCGCGGGCAAGTCGACCACGCTTCGAGCGATTTCAGGCCTTGTCGCCCCGCGCGCCGGCTCTATCCTGTTCGACGGCGAATCGATCGCGGGATTAAGTCCTCGCGCGATCGTCAAACTCGGGATCGCGCATGTGCCCGAGGGGCGACGCGTCTTTCCCGGTCTCACCGTGCGTGAGAACATCATGCTCGGCGCCTCGAACGGGAACGCCTCTACAGCCGTAATTGGGCGTGAAGCTGATGCGATGTTTGATTTGTTTCCCAGCATCAAGCCCTTCGCCAACGCGCTCGGCTGGACGCTCTCGGGCGGTCAACAGCAGATGGTGGCGGTCGCTCGGGGCTTGATGGCAAAGCCTCGCCTGTTGCTGCTCGACGAGCCCTCCCTCGGGCTCGCGCCCGTCGTAATGCAGGCGGTGTTCCACATCATCACCGAAATCCATAAGCGCGGAACGACGGTCCTGCTTGTCGAGCAGAACGCGCACATGGCTCTCAAAGTCGCGAACTGGGGATACGTCTTGGAGACCGGGCGCCTCGCGCTCGGCGGCGACTCTGCGACGCTGTGGAGCGACGAGCGAATCCGCGATGCCTATCTCGGCGGCGAGCAGGCCAAGGGTGCGATCTAACGCGCCAGATTGCTTGTCCGAAGCGTGCTCGAGTGTTCGACCGCGCCGGGAGCGAATCAGGCGCGCCGAGTGTTGCCTTAAATATCAGCTCCCGGCGCGGGCCACGAACTGGCATTCTGACAAACTCACCACTGCGGACCCCCTCAACCTATTGGCCGCCGCGATCGGTTGAACGCCTTGCAAGGTATCGCTGAGGGCGGCGGAGCCCGGGATGCCATCGTGTCCAAGCTCGATCGTGAACCTATGCGAGCTCTCCCCAAGCCAATGCGAGAATCCGGCGTGGGGGCGCATGGTCGAGGAACGATCGCTTCGTGGTGCAATGCAGCGCCTTCCGCAACTCAAGCCGGCTGCGCCGAGGACCTCGTGATCTTCGAAATCACCAGTCTGACGTCGGCCTGCATCTGATCGATTGCGTGTGGATCGCCGGATATGTGCTTGAGAAGGCACTGCTGAAACAGCCCGTCGATCATCGCGTAGATCGCCGAGGGTGGCATGGACTGCGGTTCGCCGGTCAATTCAGCGAACCGGCACATGACGCGCCAGATCATGTCCTCTAGGCTCTTGTCGAGTTCGGCGACGTCTGCGCGGAACGCCGTCTCGAACAGAGTTTGCGAGCGAATATCGTACCAGAGACGATGCATATGCGCCTCGTCGCGCATCGTCTGCGCGAGGGCCGCAAGAAACCCCGTCATCAAGTCTTCGTGCGTTTCCGCGTCGGCGGTGACCCGATCGTAACGGGTCACGCATCGCGTCTTATATTGGCGCACGCTGCAGAGAATTAGATCGACCTTGTCGCGAAAGTAATAATGCAAAACCCCATGCGTGAACTCGGAATTCTGCGCAATCTCCCGCAGACTAGTGCGGGCGTAGCCCAATTCCGAAAGGGTCTGAAGGGCCGCCTCGGCGAGCTCCGCGCGGCGCTCGGCAAACTTGTCCACCCGCTGGCGCGGAATCCTGTCGAGTCTTGTCACCCTCTGCAACTGCTCTCGCCTCGCCATGAACCGCCTGAGATCCCTTCGGATAGCACGTGGAAAGGGGCGATCAAACGAGATCGGGATCGCTGCGGTCAGCTCATCGCCATCAACGCAGCAAGACCTTTTCCTCTTGTGGTCTCGCGCATTCCGAGCGGGAATTTAACAGACGTCCAAAATTATTTTGACAACTGTATAAGAAAAACTTGACACTTGTCAAAATTTTTCATCCCCTGGCTCAGCCCCGCAAGAGGGCCGATCGCGACAGGGAGGAATTCATGGGGCCAGCGTCAATTCGATGCGCCGCCTCGGCAATATCGGCGACCCAAGGGCCCGCTCCCTCCGACATGGTGAAGACGGCCGACCACTCGCGGAGAGCAACCCCGGCCGCAGCTGCATAGTTTAATCCTGGGAGGAATGTTCGATGAGCAAATTCGACTTGGCCGGCCGAAAGGCGCTGGTGACTGGCGGCGCTCGTGGCCTTGGCGCGGGCATGGCGGCGGCCCTCTCCAAAGCAGGCGCCGCGGTGATGATTGGCGACGTGTTGACTGACGTCGGCCGGGAAACGACCAAGGCGATCGCGACGGGCGGCGCCAAGGCCGCCTTCGTGACCCTCGACGTGACAGACGAGGCGAGCTGGCAGGCCGCGGTTTCGGAGACGATCGCCCAATTGGGCGGCTTCGACATCCTCGTGAACAACGCAGGCGTCGAGATCACGTCACTGGTCATCAATGTCGAAGCGAAAGATCTGCGTCGCATGTGGGACGTCAATGTCGTCGGCGCGGCGCTCGGCATGAAGCATGCGTTCCGCGCGATGAAACCGGATGGGCCTGCCGGCAAGGGCGGCGCGGTGGTCAACATATCCTCCGTAGCGGCGACCATCGCGTTTCCGGGAATTGCTGGCTATTCCGCGACCAAATCGGGCGTCGACCGGCTGACCCGGGTCGGAGCGATGGAGTCGGGCAAGCTCGGCTATGGCGTCCGCGTCAATTGCATCTATCCGGGCCTCGTTCCGACTGACATGGGCGTGCAACTGGCGGGCGACGTGGTGGCCGCCGGCCTTTTCCCGAGTGGGGAAGCGGCAATCGGCGCCGTGATCGGCGAGACCCCTCTCGGTCGGCTCGGCGAGGTCGCGGACATGGCGGACGCCGTGGTGTTCCTCGCTTCGGATGCGGCCAGGTTCATTACCGGCGCCGGGCTTCCGGTCGATGGCGGAATGGGAATGTAAGCGCCGGCTTGGCGAAGAAAGAAACAAGCGGAGGAAACGAAATCATGACCGACAAGAAGCCCGTCATCGTCTATGGCGCGTCCGGCTACACGGGCCGGCTCGTCTGCGAATATTTGCGTGAGTTGCACGTGCCTTTCATCGCGGCCGGCCGCGATCGCGCGCGGACCCAGGCGGTCATGGACAAAATCCCGGGGATTGAAACGGCCGAGTACGAAGTCGCCGAGGTGGAGCACAGCGTCAAAGGCCTCGCCAAGTTGTTCGACGGCGCCAAAGTCGTCAGCAACATGGTCGGCCCGTTCAGCAAATATGGTCCGGAGGTCGCCGAGGCCTGCCTCGCCGCCGGATGCCACTACACCGACACCACGGGCGAACAGGATTGGGTGCTCGACGCGAAAACCCGGTGGGGCGAGAAGTTCGCCGCCAAGGGTCTGCTGCTCTCGCCCGGCATCGCGCAGATGTACACGACCGGCGAAATCGCCGCGAATATTTGCCTTGAGACGCCCGGCGTCGATACGCTCGACATCCTCGTGCTGTGGAAGGGCTTTCCCACCTACGCCTCCACGCAGACGATCTTCGCGATTCTTCAAGCCAAATGGTATTACCTGGAGCAGAACAAATTCGTTGAATGGGCGCAAAATACCCATTTCGACGTCAACGTCCCTGGCCAGCACGCCCACGCGCTTGTGACGCCCTGGGCCGGCACCTCCCACCCCGTGTGGTTCAAGGACGATCCGAGGGTGGCGAATTGCAAGGCGCTGGGCGGAGTGTTCGCGCGCGAAGTCATGGAAGGCTTCGTGGCGACGCAAAAGATGTTCGAGGAGCAGATCAAGCCGCTGGCTCCCGACCAGCAGCAGGCGGCGCTCGCCAATATCGCGGCTTCGATTTAAGCCGGGATGCCGCCGCGCGAAAACCCGCGCGTCAACATTTCGCTCGACTCGGTCTACGGCTCAGGCCCGTTGGCGCGCGTGCATTGCGTGATCCACGGCGTCAGCAACTACAAGCAGACCGGCCTTTTGCAGGCCCATGCCGCCTATTCCCTGCTGCAGTCGCCACCGAAGAAGGCGGGCTTCGCCTCGGCTTGCCAGGCCTTCGGACATCGAGAGCTGCTCGGCGTGCTCAAGAGCTTTGGACTCGTCATGGACCCGATGGTCACTGCGCATCACTGAGCGGACATGGCGCCGAGACGGCTGATTGGCCGTTCTGGCGGTCTACGCGTGGAGAGCGCGATGCGGTTGATCGACTATCTCGACAAAGGCGCCGCGCTCGGGGCCTGGGGCTCCCTGCCTGACCATGGGCGAAAGGGATATGTCCTACGTTGACGTGCAACGCGTCACCTGGCGCGTCGCCCGCGCGCTCCAGCGGGCCGGCGTCAAGCCAGGCGACAAAGTGGCGATCCTCTCAAGCAATGATCCCGTCGCTTTTGCCTGCGTCTTCAGCATCTCACGCGCCGGCGCCGTCTGGTGTCCCATCAATCCGCGCAACGAGGCGGCCGAGAACCGCTTCATCCTCGACGCTTTCGACTGCACGAGCCTGATTTTTCATAGCGCGTACGCGTCGCTCGTCGAGCAGATGCGGGCCGACCTGCCCAAGTTGTCTCTTCTTGTCTGCCTCGATAAGCCGATGTCCTTCGCGCCGGCGCTCGATGCGTGGCTCGATGGCGTTGGCGATGAGCCGTTCGAGATCGCGGCCGCGGACGACATTGCGATGATCGCGGGCACCGGCGGCACCACTGGCCAGCCCAAAGGCGTCATGCTTTCGGGACGCAATCTGGAGACCATGTCGGCGCTCACGCTGATGAGCTATCCGTTCGAAGGCCGCCCGGTCTATCTCGCTTTGGCGCCGCTCACTCATGCCGCCGGGGTCCTGTGCTTTCCGATCCTAGCGCTCGGGGGCCGGATCGTCATTATGCCGAAAGCCGATCTCACCGAGTTTCTCGACCTGATTGAGCGCCGTCGCGTCACCCATACGTTCCTGCCGCCAACCCTGATCTACATGCTCCTGGAGAATCCGAAGGCTCGCCGCAACCGATCGAAGCTCCCTGCAATGCTTCTGGTACGGCGCGGCGCCGATATCGGTGACACGCCTCGAAGAGGCGATCGAAAAGATCGGGCCAGTGATGGCGCAGTTGTTCGGCCAGACCGAGGCGCCGATGATGATCTCGACCATGGCCCCGCGCGATCACTTCAATGTCGATGGAACGATCGCGCGCCCGCGTCTGGCTTCGGCGGGACGGGCGACGCCGTTAACGCAGCTCGCGGTGATGGACGACCAGGGCCGACTTCTGCCGCCCGGGGACCGCGGCGAGATCGTGGTGCGCGGGTCGCTGGTAATGGAGGGCTATTACAGGAACCCCCAGGCGACTGCCGAGGTTTCCCGCTTTGGCTGGCATCACACTGGCGACATCGGATATCTCGATGAAGAGAACTTTCTCTACATCGTCGACCGGGCCAAGGACATGATCATCACCGGCGGCTTCAACGTCTATTCGATCGAGGTCGAACAGGCGCTGCTGCAGCACCCGGACGTGATGGACAGCGCCGTGTTTGGCTTGCCGGACGCAAAGTGGGGCGAGAGAGTTGCCGCTGTCGTCCAGGTCCACGCGGATCGCTCCCTGAGCGCCGAAGAGCTCATTCATTTCGTCAAGGGACGCATCGGCAGCGTCAAAGCGCCAAAGCAGGTGGACATCTGGCCCGACCTGCCGCGCTCGAAGGTTGGAAAAGTCCTGAAGAAGGAAATTCGCGCCAAGATTCTTTCGCGCGAGAAAGATGCTGGCCTGATTCCGAAGGCGAGCGAGATTTGAAGCGTCGATAACATCTCAAGGGCTTTCGTCCGGTGAGCTGGCGAGGCCGAGCTCGCCACACACGCGCCGCACACGCTCCCGGCTTGCGAAGAAATCAATCGCGCTTTGACTTGACGTCTCACGCTCCGATCGCTCTTCTGCCTCTTGAATCGGCAATGACCTCGTCCTGTCGTCTCTCACAATTGCGCGTGCGCCCACTTGCAGGGAACAGGGCTCGCGGCTGGCTGACCGCTGGCCCGGTCCGCATCGCCTGCGCGCTTGGGCCTGCGGGAATCGTGCGTATCAAACGCGAGGGCGACAAGGGCACCCCAGCGGGGCGGTTCCGGCTCTTGTGGGGCTACTACCGGCCTGACCGTGTTCGGTTGAGGACGGCAGGGGCGGCGCTCAAGCCTCTGCGGCGGGATCAGGGCTGGTGCGAGGACCCGTCGAGCCCGCGCTACAATCGGCCCGTGCGCCTGCCAGCGCGTGACTGCACCGACCGCATGTGGCGCGAGGACCATCTCTATGACCTGACATTCGTGCTTGACCAGAACTTCTCTCGGCGGGCCAAAGGGCGCGGCAGCGCGATCTTCTTCCATCTCGCGCGTGTTGGACTTACGCCTACGGCCGGCTGCGTCGCGATTTCGGCCGCCGACATGCGCAAACTCGCGCCACGTCTCGGGCGGCACGCGGTCATGGTGATCGGGTAGCCTCTCCGCCGACACAGAATCGACGCAGGCCAGGTCGATTCCTTATGATCGCATCGACCACATCGTGAGAACTACGCTTTGAGACCCTTCCAGTTCGGCGCACTCGCTCTTCTTTGTTTTACTCCGGCCATCGCTGACCCGCTTATCTCGCCCCTCGCCACGGCGCGTCCGGTCGTGGCCACACACGGGATGATCGTTAGTCAGGAAGCCGCGGCCTCGCGCGTCGGGTTGGACATCTTGAAACGCGGCGGCAACGCAATCGATGCGGCGGTCGCGGTCGGCTTCGCGCTCGCCGTCACGCTCCCGCGCGCCGGCAACCTCGGCGGCGGCGGTTTTATGTTGCTCTATCGCGCCGATCTCGACCGAACGATCGCGATCGACTACCGCGAAACCGCGCCTGCCGCGACGACCAAAGACGTGTTCCTCGACGCCGATGGCAAGGCCGATCCATTCAAGTCGCGTTATTCCGGGCTCGCGATCGGGGTGCCTGGGACCGTTGCGGGCCTTGAGCTCGCCTGGGGCAAGTACGGGTCCGGCAAATTCACATTCGCTGATCTGATCGCGCCTGCGATCGCGCTCGCACGACAAGGGCTTACCGTCGCCGACGACGTCGCCGATTCCTTGCCACTGGCGGCGAAGGCGCTTGCCAGCCACACTTCATCGGCGCGGGTCTATCTGCGGCAGGACGGAAGCGTGCCGCAGACGGGCGATCACATCGCACTCGACGATCTCGCCGCAACGCTCGAGACGATCGCCGCTAAAGGCGCCGAGGGTTTCTACTCCGGTCTGGTGGCGCAGAAGATCGTTGAAGCCGTCAATGCGGGGGGCGGCCGAATGACGATTGACGACCTCGCCAATTATCGCGCCGTTGAGCGCGAGCCAGTCCGCGGGACTTATCGCGGTTATGCCGTCGTCTCGATGCCGCCGCCATCGTCAGGAGGGGCGCACATCATCGAGATCCTCAACATTCTCGAGGGTTTTCCCCTCGCGGCTCAAGGTCTCAATTCCTCCGCCTCCCTGCACGAAATGGCGGAAGCGGAAAAGCTAGCCTATGCGGATCGCGCAGCGTGGCTCGGCGATCCCGATTTCATCAAGATCCCGCTTGCCGGCCTTACCTCCAAGCCGTACGCGGAGCATTTACGGTCGATGATTGAGCTCGACCGGGCCCGTCCCGCCGCCGACATTCGGCCTGGCGAACCCCAGCGCTATGAGAGCGATCAGACGACGCATTTCTCGATTGTCGATGGTGACGGAAATGCGGTCGCCAACACCTATACGCTCAATCTTCCTTATGGGTCCGGCTTGGTTGCGGAAGGAACCGGCGTGTTGCTCAACAATGAGCTTGACGACTTCGCCGCCAAGCCCGGCGCCGCCAATGCGTATGGGCTCATGGGCGGCGACGCCAATGCGCCCGGACCCACGAAGCGGCCGCTTTCATCCATGAGTCCAACGCTCGTGTTCAAGGACGGCAAGCTGCTGATGGCGACCGGCAGCCCCGGCGGCTCCACGATCATCTCCACAGTGCTCCAGATCATTCTGAATGTGATTGATCACGGCCTCAACGTCGCCGAAGCAGAGAACGCGCCGCGCGCGCATGATCAGCTTTGGCCGGACGAATTGCGCATCGAGCGGGGCTTGTCGCCCGACACCATCCGCCTGCTTGAGACAATGGGACATAAAGTCGTTCTCCGCGACGCCATGGGTTCCGCAAACACAATCGTGCGGACTCCAGACGGTGCGCTTGAGGGCGCGTCGGATTTGCGCCAAAGGGGAACACTGGCGGTCGGGTATTGAGCGGCGAACGCCCGGAGGAAGCAGATTCATGACACTGAACGTCGGCGTCGTCGGGGTTGGAAAGATCGGGCAGGAACACATTCGCCGGCTAACCGAGACGCTCGCAGGCGCCCGAGTTGTCGCGGTGAGCGACGCCGACGCCGCCCGGACGGATGACGTTGCGGCAAGGATTTCTGAGGCCAAGGCTTACCCGACCGGCGAAGAACTGATCGCGGCGAAGGAGGTTGATGCGGTTATCGTCACATCGTGGGGCGATACGCACGCAGCGTATGTGATCGCAGCGATCCGGGCTGGCAAACCGGTCTTCTGCGAGAAGCCGATGGCGACGACCGAAGCGGATTGCTCGGCGATCCTTGACGCCGAGGCGGCTTTCGGCAGACGGCTCGTCCAAATCGGATTCATGCGCCGTTTCGATACGCAATATCGCGCAATGAAGGAGACGATCCAGACAGGCGCGATCGGAGCGCCGCTGATGTTTCACAGCGTCCATCGCAACGCTTTTTCCCCCGGCCATTTCAAGGCGATGATGGCGATCACCGATACGGCGGTGCACGACATCGACATCGCAAGGTTCGTGCTTGACGACGAGCCTGTCGCGATCGCGGTTAAAGCGCCGCGCGGGAACAGCCGCGCCGGCGGGGTCGCCGACCCGTTGTTCACGCTGATGGATATGCGCTCAGGCGCGCTGGTGACGATCGAGACCTCCGTTCACATCGCCTATGGATACGACATACGCGGCGAGGTGATCGGCGAAACCGGGACGGTGAGCCTCGCCGAGCAAAACGACGTCGTTCTCAAGACGAACGGGGCCTTTTCGGGGCGCGTGTTCGCCGACTGGCCGGAACGGTTCGACCCAGCCTTCAACGCCGAATTCCGCGCCTGGATTAGCGCGGCCGCCAAGGGTGGCGCCGCAGGCCCGAGCGCGTGGGACGGCTATGTCGCGACCGCGGCCACGCTCGCTGGCGTCAGAGCGCTCGAGAGCGGCGCACGGGAGCCGATCAAGCTGCGCGACAAGCCGGGGCTGTACGCCTGACGCGCGTCATGCAGCCAACGTCCTCGATTTAACGCAGAATTATCGCGAGTCTGGCAGGCTCCGGCGATGTCCTTCGCCTCGCCGTTCGTCCGATCCGCGAGCAACGAGTTGTCCGAAACCCGGCTTGCCGGGCTAGGCCTCGCTGCAATCTCACTCTTTCTGTTCACGCTCGCCGCCTTCTCACCTCACGTGCTTGGCGACGGCGACACGTGGTCGCATCTGGCGACGGGAGAGTGGATCATCGCTCATGGGAGCGCGCCGCACGTCGATCCATTCAGCCATTCAATGGCGGGAGAGCCGTGGACCGCACACGAATGGCTGTCGGAAGTTCTGCTGTCGCTCGCCTTTCGCTTGGGCGGGTGGAGTGGTGTCGTCTTGCTGACTGGCGCCGCCGTTGCGGTCGCGGCGCTGATCGTCGGATTGAGCGCGGCGCGTGAACTTCGCGGCGCCCCCCTCATCGCGACCGTCGCAATCGGCCTTTCGCTTGTGACGGCGAACCTGCTCGCGCGGCCCCATGTTCTGGCGCTCCCGCTCGTGGCCGCCTGGGGCGCCGGGCTTATCGCGGCGCGCAATCGCGGCCGCGCGCCGCCGCTTGGGCTCGCTGCGCTCATGACTGCATGGGTGAATATGCACGGCGGGTTCATCTTCGGCCTCATGCTGATCGGGCCCTTCGCGCTTGAGGCGGTGACCGAGGCGCCAGTCGGGGCGCGTCTCCCAGCCGCGCGCGCATGGGCGACGTTCGCGCTCGCCGCGCTCGCCGCTGCGCTTCTCAATCCGTATGGGGTCGACGCGTTCCTCCTTCCGTTCCGCCTGATGTCGGTCGAGAACCTGTCGCGCATCAGCGAATGGCGGCCGCAGGACTTCAGCCATATCGGAACAATGGAGCTGGCGCTGCTGACGCTGCTCGGCCTCACGCTGACCCGGCCATTCGCCATGCCGCCGATCCGCGCCATGCTGCTGATCGCGCTGGTGGCGATGGCGCTACAGCATTCGCGCCATCAGGTGTTGCTCGGGATCCTCGCGCCGATGCTGCTGGCGCGCCCGATCGCCGCGGCGATCGGCGCCGGGAGCGCCGGCCAAGAATGGTGGCGGGTCGCCCGAATCGCGCTGCCGACGACAGCCGCGGCAGTGATGGCGATCGGCGTCTTCAGGCTCATGATGCCGATCGAGCAGACCGACGGCGCGAGCGCGCCGATCTCGGCTTTGAGCGCCGTCCCGCGGGGAATTGAGACGGAAGGCTGTGCTGAACGACTATGCCTTCGGCGGCTTTCTCATCTTTGAGCATGTGCGGCCGTTCATCGACGCCCGGGTGGAGCTTTATGGCGATGGCATGTTGAGCCTCTATGACAAGCTACGGAGCGGCGACCGTGAAGCTGTCGAGGACGCGCTCAAGCGCTACGACATTGCCTGGACCCTCTTTGCTCCGGACAACCGGATCGTCGCCACCCTCGACCGGGAGCCCGGTTGGCGGCGCCTCTATGCCGACGCAACCGCCGTCGTCCATGTGCGGGACACGGCGCTCGGGCCGAAGGGGCTGGGGGAGGAATGACGGCGCGCGACAGGAGAAGCCGAGGCTCGAGGCGCCACGGCCGCTGTGGCGCGTGCGCGCGCCCCTAAAGCGCTTCCGACGCCTTCAGGGCAGGGCGCCGCGGGCAACGAGCTCCTTCTCCAGATCGACGCCAGGGCCAAAGTGGATCGCCGGCATGCCGAGCGCTTCGGAAGCGTGCACATTGGCGGGCGAGTCGTCGATGAACAGGAGTTCGCCTGGCCGCCGCCCGGCGCGCTTGAACAGGATTTCATAGATGCCCGCGTCCGGCTTGACGACGCCGACGTGGCCCGAAATGACGCGGTCGTCGAACTCGCTCAGGAAATCGTGTTTGCCCTCCGCGAGCGCGAAGGTCTCATGAGCGAAATTGCTGAGCGCGTAGACCGGCTTGCCGGCCGCGCGCAATCGGCGGAGCAGCGCGACGTTTTCCTCGATCGGTTCGCCAAGCGTCTCAATCCAGCGCTCGTGGAACATGCGTATTTCCTTGGCGAATTCGGGAAAACTTTTGGCTCGCTCGGCGACCGCGGCGGCGAAGTCTTCGGTGATGTCCGTGTGCGAAACAAAGTCCATCCCAAGCGCAGTTGAAAGAAAGCGATCCATACGCTCCTCGTCGTCGAAAACCTTCCGGTAGAGATAGCGTCGATCCCAGCGCACCAGAACGTTGCCAATGTCAAAGACGACGATCATCAGGTGTTCCTTGCAACGGGTTCGGGAGGCGAGATTAGCATGGGCTCGCGGTCGCGCGGATCGCAAGTGGGCACGGAAAGGATGGCGCTGGGCGCGCCCTATCAAGTGTCAAGCGGATGTGACGTAGTGCGGCTGCACGGCGAAACGCCCGTGCTCACGGGCCGCTCTAGCGATCTTCGACAGGCGGCTTGGGCGGGTCTTGGCGTGGCCAAGCGGGGCAGAGGTGGAAGCGAAGTCGTCCCCGCGACACGACAGCTCGCTCGTCCGACAGGCAAGGGCTGCACGGCGCCGCCAGCCGCGCAGTCGCTACTTCAGATCATCCCGTCTCAGATCGTGTTCGACTTCATCTGGTCGGCGATGTAGTCGGCCTGCCGGATCGCCAGCGTCACGATCGTGAGCGTGGGGTTCTCGGCCCCGCCTGTCGTGAATTGACTGCCGTCCGATACGAACAGGTTCTTGATGTCGTGCGTCTGGCCATGACTGTTCACCACGCCATCGCGAGCATTGGCGCTCATCCGGTTGGTGCCGAGGTTGTGCGTCGAGGGATAGGGCGGCGTGGGGAAGGTGCGCGTCGCGCCAGCTGCCTCGTACATCGCCTTGCCTTGCCCAAAGGCATGGTTCCGCATCGCGATGTCATTCGGGTGGTCGTCGAAATGCACGTCCACGACCGGCAAGCCCCATTTGTCCTTCTGGTCGCTGAGCGTGATCCGGTTTGTTTCCTGCGGCATGTCCTCGCCGACGATCCACATCCCGGCCATATTCGAATAGCCGTCGAGCGCTGTGGTGAACTCACGGCCCCAAGCGCCGGGATTGAGGAAGGCGGCCATGAAGGGCAGGCCGAGCGAGAGCGTCTCCAACTCGTAGCCGCCGACGAAGCCGCGGCTCGGATCGTTTCGCGCTTCGTCCCGCATGATGCCGGCCATCGTCGTGCCCCGATACATGTGCACCGGCTGCTCAAAGATGGCGTAGACCGACCCCGTCGTGTGCCGCATGTAGTTGCGGCCGACTTGGCCCGAGGAATTGGCGAGCCCGTCCGGAAATTGCGATGAAGCCGAGTTGAGCAGAAGGCGCGGGCTTTCGAGCGAATTGCCCGCAACCGCGACGATGCGCGCCTTCTGCCGCTGCAGTTTGCCGTCCGCGTCGAAATAGGTGACGCCGGTCACCTTGCCGGAGGAATCGTGTTCGATCTGCGCGACATGAGAATCCGGGCGAACCTCCATGTTGCCGGTCGCCTCGCCCTTCGGGATCTCAGTGTAGAGTGTGGACCACTTCGCCCCCCACTTGCAGCCCTGGAAGCAGAAGCCGGTTTGGTGGCAGGCGACGCGGCCGTCGCCGGGCGTGGAGTTGATCGCCATCCGGCCAGTGTGGACCTCTTTGTAACCAAGCTTCTTCGCGCCGGCCTCAAAGACTTTGAAATTGTTGCTGCCCGGCAAGCCAGGGCGGTCGCCCGTACGAGTAACGCGCATCTTGTCCTCGGCCTTGGCGTAATAAGGCTCAAGATCGGCGAGGGTGATCGGCCAGTCGAGAAGATTGGCGCCCGGGACGTGCCCGTAGGTCGACGCCTCCTTAAACTCGTGCTCCTGAAAGCGAAGAGACGCGCCCGCCCAATGGGTTGTCGTTCCGCCGACGGACTTGACGATCCAGGCCGGCAGGTTGGGGAAGTTCTTGTGAACCCGCCAGCTGCCGGAGGTCGTCCGCATATCCGTCCACGCGAGCTGGGTGAAGCTCGGCCACTCGTCATTGATGAAATCCGAGAAGTCCAGGCGCTTGCCCGCTTCGAGCACGACGACTTTGACGCCCTTTTGCGCCAGTTCGTTGCCAAGCGTCCCGCCGCCCGCGCCCGATCCTACGATGACGACGACGCTGTCGTCGGTCTGATCGAATTTCGCTGCCATGTTCGTTTCCTCGCGTGAATGGGGCTTTTGTTGTGGGTGTCAGAGCCAGCTGATGTCGTCGAAGCCGCGCTCGATGTATCCACCCTTGGAGAAGGACTCGCCCTCGTATCCGAAGATCGGCCAGATCTCTTTCTGGTTGTAGAGCGACACGACGAGGCCCGAGCGTATCGTCTCGAACATCGGATCCGCGCTCTGGTTCCTGAGGAGCGCGACTCGGTCGGCTTCCCAGGGGCGACCGACATAGCCTCCCTCGCCCGCGGCTCCGTCGAGCGCGGCGACGAAGCCCTCGATCTCGGCTTTCATCGCGGGGTTGCCCGCGGCCTTGTCGTCGTATCCTTTCATCGCGATCGCGTAGTAGCGGTCGGCGACCTTGTCATGCGGGTAAATGTCGCGCGCAACGAGGATCAGGGTCTTCATCGTCTCGGGCTTCAGGCCCTTGACGTCGAGAGCCCAGGCTTCGGAAACATTGAGCAGGGCGCCGGTCGATGTGATCGCGATCGCGGCTGCGAAACCGCTCGCGGATCGTTGCAGGAATCCACGTCTGGAGAGGCCCCGCGCTAGGGTGCCTTCGGTTGCTGTCATGGGTGTCTCCTCCTGGCTTTTTTGTGCAAGATGTGTTGGCCGCGGCCGCTACCGGAAGCGGCCGCGCTTCTGCAGCACTTCGATCTTGTAGCCATCCGGATCTTCGACGAAGAAAAAGCGCGCGATCTGCTTTCCGTCCTTATTGAACTCGACGATCTTGCGCGGCTTGAGGCCCTCGGCCTCGAAACGACGGTGCTCCGCGTCGAGATCCTCGACCACGAAGGCGACATGGCCGTAGCCGTCGCCAAGATTGTAAGGCTCGGTGCGATCCTTGTTGATCGTGAGCTCGACTTCGTGTGGCGCCTCGGAATTCGAAAGATAGACGAGCGTGAAGTCGGGGAAGTCGAGGCGATCGGCGATATCGAGTTCGAAAGCTTTTTTGTAGAAAGCGAGCGACCGCGCCTCGTCCAGCACGCGGATCATCGTGTGGATCGCTTTCGCCATTCTACACCCGAGACCAATCGCCGCCTGAGGGCGACGAAACCCCGAGACGCTAGCGAGCTCGGAAGCGGGCGGGTGTTATCGGCTTACTACGCTGTCAATTGGCTTCAGGCGGCCTCCGCGCGCGCTCTTTCGCCAAGTTCCGGCGAAGTTCGAGCGGTGACGCAGATGCAGCGCAGGTGGGAGGTGAAATTGGGGACCTCGCCTCGCAGGAGCAAAATCTCCTGGTGCAGCGTGGAGATGAAACGCGGCACGGTCATTCTCTCAGCTGCGGCAATATCCTCGAGGATCTCCCAGAACACCCTTTCCAGACGAATGCTCGTGCTCTGCCCATTCAGGCGTATGGAGCGTGTCTCAAAGGCGTAGCTGTCTGGGCACTGGCTTGCAAAAAGATGACACATGTTTCCTCCTCCGACCGGCTGCCCGCGTTGTCAGGCTGCCGCTCTGAGGCTCGCCATTCGGGGTCTGATTCTTGATTTAGAACGTTTCTAAATCCGGAGCTTAGGGCGCTCGCGGCTCGACGTCGAGGGGCCGCTTACGGTCGAACTGGAAGCCGTATGTGAACCGCGCGCCAAGCGCGCGCGAAAGGTCAGCTCATGAAAACAAGCTGCTAAGGTTCCTGGCGCCAGCGAGGCCGAAGAGCGAGCTTATTGGGAACGCCAGGACTCGACTGCCGATCTCGACCGGCGCCGGGCAAGCGCGTTCGACTGCCCAACCTTCAGCCGAGCACGACCGCGATCTCGCTCAGGCTCCCGGTGAGCCGTTTGGAGTCAATCAAGATCGCCGCCCATAAACGCGACGTGCCTTACCAGTCGCTGATCAAGATGTGGCTCAGCGAGAAGGTGGGGTAGGGCGGCCGAACGGCGCCATTCTTCAGCGACTGAACTTCTTGTACTTCAATCGGTGCGGGATGACGCTGTCGATGCCGAGGCGGCGCTTCTTGTCTTCCTCGTAATCGGCGAAATTGCCCTCGAACCACTCGACATGGCTGTCGCCTTCGAAAGCCAGCATGTGGGTGGCGATGCGGTCCAAAAAGAAGCGATCGTGGCTGATGATGACGGCGCAGCCGGCGAAATCGAGCAGCGCCTCTTCGAGCGCGCGCAACGTGTCGACGTCGAGGTCGTTGGTCGGCTCGTCGAGCAGGAGCAGGTTCGCGCCACTCTTCAGCATCTTGGCGAGATGCACGCGGTTGCGCTCGCCGCCGGAGAGCTGGCCAACCTTCTTCTGCTGGTCCGCGCCCTTGAAGTTGAAAGCGCCGACATAGGCTCGGCTGTTCATCTCGCGCTTGCCGAGCGTGATGATGTCGTAGCCGCCGGAGATTTCCTCCCATACATTCTTCTTGCCGTCGAGCGCGTCGCGCGACTGATCGACATAACCAAGCTGAACGCTCTCGCCAATCTTGATCGCGCCCGAGTCCGGCTTCTCCTGGCCAGTGATCATGCGGAAGAACGTGGTCTTGCCGGCGCCGTTCGCGCCGATGACGCCGACGATGCCGCCGGGCGGCAGCTTGAACGTGAGCTTGTCGATGAGCAGCTGGTCGCCGTAGCCTTTGTTGAGATCGACGACGTCGATGACGTTCTGGCCGAGCCGCTCGGCCACGGGAATGACGATCTGCACGCCGGTCGGCGCCTTCTCGTTGCTCTTCCTGACGAGCTCGTCATAAGCAGCGATACGCGCCTTGGACTTGGTCTGACGCGCTCGCGGCGATGAGGCGATCCACTCGCTTTCCTCGGCAAGCGCGCGCTGCCGCGACGCGTCCTCGCGGCCTTCCTGCTCGAGTCGCTTCTGCTTCTGCACGAGCCAGGCGGAGTAGTTGCCTTCGTAAGGAATGCCGCGACCGCGATCGAGCTCGAGAATCCAGCTTGTCACGTTGTCGAGGAAATAACGGTCGTGAGTGACGATAAGGATCGCGCCCGGATAGGCGCGCAGATGGCCCTCGAGCCAATTGACGGTCTCGGCGTCGAGATGGTTGGTCGGCTCGTCGAGCAGAAGCAGATCGGGCTTCTCGAGAAGCAGGCGGCAGAGCGCGACGCGGCGCCGTTCGCCGCCGGAGAGCTTCGTCACGTCGGCATCGTCCGGCGGACAGCCGAGCGCGTCCATCGCCTGTTCGACCTGGCTCTCGAGATCCCACAAGCCCTTGGACTCGATCTCGTCCTGGAGGGTCGTCATTTCGTCAGCGGTCTCGTCGGAATAGTTCATGGCGAGCTCGTTGTAGCGGTCGAGGATCGCCTGCTTTTCTTTCACGCCGAGCATGGCGTTGCCCTTCACGTCGAGCGCGGGGTCAAGGTCAGGCTCCTGCGAAAGGTAGCCAACCCTCGCGCCCTCGGCGACGAAGCCTTCGCCGACGAATTCGGTGTCCAGCCCAGCCATGATGCGCATCAGCGTCGACTTGCCCGAGCCGTTCACGCCGAGGACACCGATTTTCGCGTCCGGGTAGAAGGAGAGGTTGACGTTGTCGAGGACCTTCTTGCCGGCCGGATAGGTCTTGGAGAGACCTCGCATGTGATAGATGAACTGGCGCGCGGCCATGGGCATTCCTGAATTGTTCGGAGATTGCGGCCGGCATATCAGGGCAGGGCAGGGGAGGCAATCCCGGGCCTGCGAGGGGATTGCGCCCGGGCGGGACAGTCGCCTTTTTTGGCTGGGTTAGCCCGCTTGCCCCTCGTCGATCCACACCGTCATGCCCGGCTCGAGCTTCGGTGTGGGCCCAACCGGATCGGCGCGCAGCAGAAAGCTGTTGATGTCGTGGTCTCCGACCGCGCGAGCCGCGCGCCAGACCGCGAATTCTCCGAGCGGCCTGAGCTCGGTGACTTTGGCTTCGAAATGATCTCCGGCGGCCGTTCGCAAGGCGACCTTTGAACCCATCGTCAAGCCTTGAAGACGATCCTCGCGGATCGTGAACGTGAACCAGCGGTCGCCGCCGACGCCAAGGGTCAGAACCGGCTGGCCCGGAGAGATCGCTTCGCCGCGTTCGGCGACGAGGAGCCGCGCGATTCCGTCGACGGGCGATGTCAGCGTCGTCTTGGCGAGTTGAGCCTCGAGGTCGGCGACCGTCGCCAGCGCGAGGGCGACCTGTTTCTGCGCGATGTCGAGCTCTTCCTTCGTCGGTCCAACCTTGCTCTGGGCCAAAGCCGCCTCGGCGAGAGCGAGACTCGCCTGGGCCTCGCCCAATGCGGCGGCGTCCTCGTCGAACTGCTGCTTGCTGGCGTAGTTCTTCGCCGCCAGCACCGAGACCCGCGCGAACTGCTCCTTGGCCAGCGTCACGTTGGAGGCGGCGATCGCGACATTCTGCGCCGCTGTGTCGCGCTCTTCCTGGCGCACGCCCGCCACGACATTGGCGAGGTTGGCGCGCGCCGATTCCGCGTTCGCTTTCGCTTCCTCGAGCGAGGCTGCGACCTCCGGGCTCGACAGCACCGCGATCACGTCGCCCTTACGCACCGGCTGTAGCGGCTTCACCGACAGGGAGGCGAGCCGGGCCGAAATGTCGGGTGCGATGCGGATTTCCGTCTCGTGCACGACGCCGATGAGCGGAGGCGTCGATTTGCGCTGGGTCTCGAACCGAAACAGGGCCGCCGCGCCGCCGAGGATCACGACGGCGAGCCCGAGGATCGCGAAGGTCCGGGCCTTATTGCGCATGGCGAGCCTCGCTGCGTGAGACGATGACAGTCGATCCGGCGGCCAGCAAGCCGTAGACGACTGTCAAAATCCACAAGGTCGTCCAGTCGCGTTTCACTTCAAGGATGCTCGCGCCCATCTGGTTGATGCGAACGAATCCGTCGATGGCTGAGGTGCTGGGAAAGACGCGGCTTGCCGCCCGGATGAAATCAGGAAGCGCTTCGACCGGCCAGGATACGCCAACCTGGAAGAAGAGCGGAAGACTGACCGCGATGAAGAGGAGAATCGCGGTCTCGCGGCGCCGAAACCAGGCGCTCACGAACTGGGCCAGGAAGCTGACGGAAAGGACGAAAGGAACCGCCATGAGGATAAGATCCTCGAGCCGGCCGAGCGTCGAGAAACCGTAAACCCGCGGCAGGACAATCAGATAGAGCGCAAGTCCCGGCAGAGCCAAGCAGAGATGCGCGAGCCCTTGGCCGAAGACGGCGCGCGGCCCGAATCGAAGCCGCCGGCTCGCAGGGCCGCCGAGAGCATAAGTGGCTCCGCCGAGCGACGCGACGCCGAGCAACAGCGTCTGTTGAAGGATGAGGATGAAGGCGGCGGGCACGACGTAGCTGGCGTAGCCGCCAGTCGGATTGAACAGCGGTTGGGACAAGAAATCGATCGGCGAGGCGCTGCGGGTCATCGTCGCGTAGACGAGGCTTCCCTCGCTGCGCGCGCCCCGCTTTGAGATCTCGGCGGAGGCGGCCGCGGCGCTCTCCGATATGCCCTGCAAGGTGCGGCTGTAGAGAAGAAAATAGGCCGCATCGACATAGGCCGCGATGCGGGCCTGCTGGCCTCGCAAGACATACCGCTCCGTGTCCTTGGGGATCCCGACAATGGCGAACACGTCATGATGGTCGAGGGCGGCCTGGGCGTCGGCGAGCGTATCCGCCCGCACAGCCACCTTGAGCGCCTCGTCGGAGTCCAGCGCCTGGACGAGGTCGCGGCTGAGCTCTGTTCGATCCTGATCGACGACTGCAATCGGGATGCCGCGAAGAACCTGACCGAGATAGGGCTGCGGATAGAGCGCTCCATAGATGAGCGGCGCAAGCACGATCAGGCCGAGCACCCCGCGGTCGGAGAGAACGCGCTGGACCTCGTTGCCCATCGCAATCGCCACGCCTCGCCCGTAGTGCAGGCGGATCACGGGCGTCTCCTCGCGCTTCGATGGCGCATTGGCGATAGCGCGCAATCTCACCCATGCGAGCGCGAAATAAAGGCAGGCAAGGCCGGCCAGGATCATAAAGGGTCTGACCGACTCAGAAGTCGGCACGCCGCGCGCGGCCTGTTCGAACAGGATCTGCAGATACCAGCGAAGCGGCAGGATAGAGCCCCAGGCTTGAGCGAAAGTCCCCATCGCCACGACCGGGAATCCCACGCCAGCGAATCCGAACGCAGGGTTGCAGAATATTGCGACGAGGCTCAGTCCAACCGGCAGGGCCTGAGTTAGCAGAACGAGCAAAGCTCCAAAGGAAAGATAGCCGACGAGGAGGAGGCAGGCCGCCGCAGCCACGAGCAACGGGTCGCCTCGAAAGGACACCCCATAGAGGACGTGGATAATGGCGGCGTCCATCACCATCATGATCAGGAAGATGGCGAACAAAGGCAGGAACTTGCCTATGAGCGCGACAAGCGGCCGGCCGCCGGCGACGCGCATCCAGGCGCGCTTGCTGCGCCGAGAGAATTCCGAGCCGACGGCGTAGCAGCCGGCGATCCCCACCACGACTTGCAGCACAGTGGGCAGAACCGCCCGCAGCAGGAACTGGGCGAAGTTCAGCGCCGGGTTCGAGAGGACATATTGCTCGGCGACGAGGACGCCTAGCTTGTAGCCGCCGCCGTTCGCCTCGTGCGGCAGCGTGGCGGTCGCCGCCGAGATGGCGTTCGAGATCGACGAAGCCGCGTTGTTGCCAGGGGTGAAGTATTGCCGGTTGTAGAGCGACACCACCTGCGGCCGCTTCCGGGCAAGGAGGTCGCGCTCAAAGTTCTCAGGAATATAGACGGCCGCGATTGCGTCGCCGGAGCGGATGGCCTCCATAGCGCTCCTCATGTCGCTCGATCGCTCGGCGACGGTGACGCCCGGCGCGGAGGCAATCGACTGCACATAAATTAGCGAAGTCGCGGAGCGGTCGGCGTCGACGATGGCGACCCGAAGATTGCGGATGACCGCGTTGCTGAAGGTCAGGCTCAGTATGGCGAAGGCGATGACGGGAACCAAGACGGCCAGAACGAGCGCCACGCCGTCGCGCCGCATCCAGCGCAGCTCGCGTGTTGCGACCAGAAGCAGTCCCGGCTTTGGCGGCGCTCTCACTTATGCTCAGCCGTTGGCCACTCGGCGTAAACGCTCATGCCCGGCCGAAGCGCGGGGAGGGGCGAGACGCGGATAGGCGCGCACCTCGAAGGTCCTGAGGTCGAAGTCGCCAGTCGCCCGCGTCGCGCGCCAACCCGCATATTCGCCACGCGTCTCGATAAGCTTGATCTCCGCCTCGATCTCTTGGTCGTCGAGGGCGGGCGCGCGCATTTTGAACCTGTCGCCGACCTTGAGCCCCTTGACCAGATCCTCGCGCAGATTGAACCGAAGCCAGACGTCGTTGAGGTCGTATAGCGAGAGAAGCGGCACGCCGGGAGAGACATATTCCCCGAGCTCCGCTCCGATCTGATAGACCTGCGAGGCGATCGGCGCCTTGACCGTGAGCTCGTCGACGTCGGCCTTGATCGTGTCGACGCTCGCTTGCGCCTGGAGCACGTTCGTTCGAGCGATTTCACGCTGTTCCTTGGTCGCGCCGTTCACGGCCTCGTTATAGGCGAGCTGCGCGCTGTCCTGCCCCCGCCTCGCGACTTCGAGCGAGTTGGTCGCCTCGTCGAGCCGTTGCAGCGGCGCGTTGCCCGTGCCGGCGAGGTCTTTGATACGGGCGTAGGTCTTGTCAGCGAGCTGGAAGTTGGCCTCGGCGCTTTCCAGAGCCGCCTTCTTTTGATCGATCACTTCCACGCGCGTGCCCACCAGGATGTTGGCGAGCTGAGCCTTCGCGACGTCAACGCCGGCCTGGGCCTGGCGCCATTTGGTGATCAGCTCCGGATTGTCGATCTCGAACAGCAATTGCCCGGCGGCGACGCTTTGGCCGCGCTCGACGGGACGCTTGCCGACTCGCCCATCCACCCGAGCGGCAATGTCGATGCGGGTCGCATCCGCTTCGCCCTGGACGATAAGCGGCTCGGGCCGCGCGAGATACCAGATCGAGAGGCCCACAATCGCGGCGAGGATGAGCGTTACGATAGTGGCGGCGGCCGTCGCGCTTCCCTTTGGCCGTTCGCGCTGGGCTCCAGCTTTGTCGCGATCTTCCGGCGCTGAGCTCTCTTTCACGTCCGTCATGCGATGCTCGTCTCCCGCGGCGGGGTTTGGGCGGCGCTGATAGCTGGCGCGGCGCAAGGGCGCCACCATAAAGGACGATCGGACCTGCCGCTATTTGGCGCGTCCCACGTTGCCGGAGTAGTCAGCGCGGACGTTAGGGGTTTGGCTAAGAAATCGAGGCGGCAATCTGGTTCGGCGAGACGGCGCTGCCGCTGCTGGGCTCTCGCAGGGTTGAATTGAGGGAACTTCGGGCTGCGCTTAAAGAGAAAGAGACGGGCGCGGGCGCATTAGGAGATTCTCGTATGCGCTATGGCCTTTGCCTCACAACGATGCTGGCGGCGTCCAGCTTGGCGGCCACCGAGGCGCCGCTGACGATCGACCAGTTGCTCGAGCAGGGGTGGGAGATCGCCGGCTATGCGAGCGGCTACGACAACCGTACGTCGCTCATCCTGTTTCGCCACCCTGGCGTGAACGCGCTCGTTCAATGCGGCGTTCTTTACGACGTGACGCGCAATCCGCGCACCATCCTCAATTGCTACGAGCTCAAGTGAAGGGGCCGATCAGCGCGCAGCGAGCCTCGCGATGACCACATCCGCCGCGCTCTGCGCCGCCCCGCCGAGTCCGCTTAGGAGCTGCTGCAGCAGGGTCTTGCGCGCTTCGGTTGAGACTTCGTACAGGCGTGCGCTGTCGCGGGCGCGGAACAACAGGTCGTCGCCCGTCATGATCTCGTCGACGAGGCCGAGCGCTAGCCCTTCCCGCGCCAGCCAATAGTCGCCATTGGCGACGCGGCCGATATCCACCTTCGGACGACACTGCGCCACATGTGCCTTGAACACTTCGTGGGTCGTGTCGAGCTTCTCGCGGAAATGTTCGCGGCCCGCCGGCGTGATTTCGCCCAGGACGGAGACAGTGCGCTTGAACTCGCCCGCCGTAATCTCCTCGAAGTCGATCTCGTTCTTCTTCAGAAGCCGATGGAGATTCGGGACCGGCGCGACGACGCCGATCGAGCCGACGATCGCAAACGGCGCGGCGACGATGCGGTCCGCCGCGCAGGCCATCATGTAGCCGCCACTCGCCGCAACCTGGTCGACCGAGGCGGTGACTTTGATCTTGCGGTCGCGCAGACGCAGAATCTCCGCCGCGGCGAGGCCATAGCCGGTGACTGTCCCGCCCGGGCTTTCGATCCGGATCACGGTTTCGTCCGTTTCTGGGCGCGCTGCGATGAGGACGGCGTCGATCTCCGCGCCAAGGCGCTTGACCGAGCTCGCGCGCATGTCTCCCTTGAAGTTCAGCACAAAGATGCGCTTTCCCGGCTCCTGAGCGCGCCGCGTCTTGGCGGCCGCCTTGGCCTCTTTCTTCCGGCTTTTGGCGAGCGCCTTGCGTTCCTTACGGTCGAGCAACTCCCCGTCCATAGCGTCGCGCATGTCGTCGTAGCGCTCGTCGAGCGAGCGCACCTTGATTTCCTGGTCCTTCGGTTCGCTCGAGCGTGCGAGACGCGAGATCAGCGCGGCGAGGCCGCCGAATCGCCGCGACGATGATCACGGCCTTCAGGACGAAAGGCGGCGATGTCCAACCAGAACGCCATGTACGGATCCGCTTGAGGAAAAGGTCTTGGGCAGCGCGTGTTTCACGAGCGGATGCGAATGGCAAGCCGCAGATTGGTCGCTCCGTCCCTGGCTCTATCGGCGCCCTGATCGAGCCACCGAGGCTTCCAGCGCGGCGATGATTGGCTTCTGCCCCTTGTTTATCTTCACGAGCGCCTCGTCGATCGAATACCACGCGGCTCGGTCGACTTCCGGGAATTCCGCCATTCGCCCGGAACGCGGAGGCCATTCGAGCGAGAATGTGTTGCTCTTCAGCGTTGCCGGATCGAAATCGCCCTCGCACGCCCAGGCGGCGATCGTCTTGCCGCTTGGCTGCTTGTGGGCGCCGAGATCGAGAAATGCGCCCACGACCTGCATGCCGGTTTCTTCCAAGAATTCGCGCTTGGCGGCGGTGAGGAGGTCTTCGCCTTCATCGGCAAGGCCCTTGGGAATCGACCATGCGCCTTCATCCTTCTTCGACCAGAACGGGCCGCCCGGATGGACAAGCATCACTTCAAGGCCTGCGCCACGACTACGGAACAACACAATTCCGGCGCTCAGTTTCGGCATCGTCATCGTCCCCGGGGTCCGCGTCGGCGGGCTTCGCGCGCTCGCCGCTGTTCTATCCTGGACGGGTCGCACGCCAAGCGTCTTTGCAGAACATACAAGTCACATACAGTATGTTAGACACAAGTGACTCGAAGCTGGCGCCGCAACCTCTTGGAATCGCGCAAAACGGACTCGAAAATGGCGCGGTCTATTCGCGAAAGGGCGTGACGGACCAGCCGCCGAGTTCGACTGGCGCGTTCGGGCCGCGCGGGAGCTTGAGGGGCGACCCTTCGCCGAGATTACGCGTATACATGCCGACGTAGGAGCCGGCGGCGTCGACGACGCGCTTCGTCCAATCCTCGGCGCGGCCAAGGTCTCGCCCGTCAACGCCCAAGGACTTGAGGCCCGCTGGGCTTCCAGGGCGTCGCCAAGATCTCGGCGCGTTGCAGCGCCAGGGTCGACCAGGCGACGATGGCTGACCATTGCGGGTCGCTTGCCGGGGTCGCCGCGAACACCGGGAAAGTCGCGAGACCGCACCGAGCGGGAAGTTAATCAGGCGCAGCCGGCGTGAAGCAAACCAGACCGAGACCAGCGGCGCTAAGAATCGCGCATACGATGAAGATAGCCTCGTAGCCAAACGCCTTTGCCAAACCGCCGACGCTGAGCGCGGCGAGGACAGAACCGAGTTGACCGGCGTTCGAAAATAGCGCCGCGGCGGCGCCGGCGCGGTGCGGCATCAGCGAGTGGAGGAAGCTGATCCCGAGATAGGTGACGAGGGCGATGCCGATCGCCCGTGGGATCTGCGCCCAGAAAACCGCGCCCACCGAATGCGCAAGCATCAAGGCGACGTAATAGACTATGAAGGCGGCAAAGCCGGCGACGATCGCCTCGCGCTCGCCACGCCGGAGCGGCTTCCAGATAAGCGCCCCCATGACGACGATTTCCAGAGCGGCGCATAAGCTCATCGTGATTCCGACGTCGCTTTCCACGCCCCTCAGCGACGTCGTGAGGACGATGGGAAGCGAGATCGAGCCTAGGAACATGGCGGTGTAGAACAAGGCAAGGGCTGTAAAAGCGAGCACAATCGCTAGACCGCCAGTCACGGGTTTCGGCGGAAGCGCGTGGCCTGCGTCGGCGAGAGCCGCCCTTGAGCGGACAGAAGCGAGCGTGACGAGGGCGATTGCGCCTGAGGCGGCGCTGGCGAAGAAGGCGCCGCGAATGCCCGCCGCGCCGATCAGTATGGCGCCGACGGCGGGCCCGATGGCCCACGCCAGCGACCAGCTGGCGCGCAGGACCCCAATAGCGCGATTGAGCGTATGAGGGTTGGCGTGCTGAAAATTTCGCTTAGCGAGTGCGATCGATTGGGAGAAGGCGGCCGCGCCAATCGCGACCGGGAGCGCGGCGATTAGAAGTAGAGCGACGAAATCGGTTGTCAATCCGAGCAGAGCGTAGCCGATGGCGGAACCGGCGAGCGCCAGCAGAAGCGGCGCCACGCTCGTTCGCCTGTCGATCCAGGCGCCAAATGCCGCGCTGAACCCGATGCCGCTCAACGCCCTCGCGGTCAGGATGGCGCTCAACGACAGAGGGCTGAGGCCCGCCCGATCGACGAGAAAGAGCACGAGGTAGGGCCCGGAGATCGCGTCCGCGAGGCCGGCGAAGATGTCGACGACGACAAGCGCGATGAAAAAAGACGAGCGGTCGGCGTCCGTGGTCAAACAAGCCTCGTTGTCGCGACGAATGACGCTCAAGGCTTCTCTGTCGGGAGCGAATTGAGCGACTAGCGGGTAAAACTGATAGTCGACCGGAGCACGCCGGTCCCTCTAATAACCGCAGCTCAAACGGATTTGATTGAACCGAATGCGGGGCAAGGGACGTCGCGCCAAGCGACGAGCTCTTCGTCGCGTGTGACCGCTTGGCACACGCGCCGCGCCGATGGCGATCGAGCCGGCGCATCAGCCGGCTCGAAACAAGCTCAGATCACGTAGGACTTGAGCGGCGGGAAGCCGTTGAAGCCGACCGAGGAATAGGTCGTCGTGTAAGCGCCCGTTCCCTCGATCATGACCTTGGCGCCAATCTCGAGCGAAACCGGCAGCAGATATGGCTCCTTCTCGTACAAGACGTCGACCGAGTCGCAACTCGGCCCCGCGATGACGCAGGGGCTGAGCGGGTCGTGGTCAAAATCCGTGCGGATCGGGTAGCGGATCATTTCGTCCTGCGTTTCGGCAAGGCCATTGAACCTGCCGATGTCGAGGTAGACCCAACGCTGCTTGTCCTCTCGCGATTTCTTCGAGATCAGCACCACCTCGGCCTCGATGATCCCGGCATTGCCGACCATGCCGCGGCCGGGCTCGATGATCGTCTCGGGAATCTGGTTGCCGAAATGCCGGCGCAGAGCGCGGAAGATTGTCTGCCCGTAAGTCTTGATCGCGGGCACATCCTTCAAATAGCGGGTCGGAAAGCCGCCGCCGAGGTTGATCATGGAGAGTTGGACGCCCCGCTCGGCGAGGTCGCGAAAAATGGCGGCTGAAACCTTCAGCGCCCGATCCCACATGCGCGGATTGCGCTGCTGCGAACCGACATGGAACGAGAGGCCATGGGCTATCAGTCCGAGTGCGTGCGCGCGCTCGAGCACACCGCCCGCCATTGCTGGCGCGCAGCCGAACTTGCGCGACAGCGGCCATTCCGCGCCAGCCCCGTCGCACAAAATGCGGCAGAAGACCTTCGCGCCCGGCGCAGCGCGGGCGATCTTTTCCACCTCGGCCTCGCAATCGACGGCGAACAGGCGGATCCCGAGCGCATAGGCGCGCGCAATGTCCTTTTCCTTCTTGATCGTGTTGCCGAAGCTGACGCGGTCGGGCGTCGCGCCGGCGGCCAGCGACTGCTCGATCTCGGCAACCGAGGCAGTGTCGAAACACGAGCCTAAGCCAGCAAGCAGATCCAGAATCTCGGGTGCCGGATTCGCCTTGACCGCGTAGAATACGCGCGTGTCGGGTAGTGCGCTGGCGAAGCCCAGATAGTTCTCGCGCACGACGTCAAGGTCGACGATGAGGCGGGGCCCATCTTCGTGGTTACGCGCGAGGAACTCTTTGATGCGGTCAGTCATGAGCGGCATCCCCCAAGAGCGCGGATGGCTCCGCGCCTGGCAAATGAAGGATTCGCCGGCGATGCGACTTTACGCTCGCGCGTTGGAGACGCGATGCGCAGTCGTTGACCCGCCGACGCGACCGCTGCGCGAATCCGGCGACAGGCTTAAGCCATCGACGGACCGCTCGAGCGGTCAGCGGCTACGCCGTGGCCAAGACGCGCCCGAGGCTAAGCAGCCTTAAGCGATCAGAGCCATCGTTTGGACGAGGAAATGTCCTGTCCGCACGCCCGGCAAGATAGACAAGCCTCTTTGGGCGCCGACCTTTGGAGGGCCGGCAGAGACCAAAAAAGCCCGGTCCGTCGTTGCTTCAAGTCGCGTCCCCCGTTTGGCGGGGTTCGCCGGTTCGCCTCCGGCTGCCGGTCTTCCAAGGACGGTTAACTGGCCTCTTGTCCAGATCCCCGCCGACCGACACACGACCACAGGCACGTGCGTATTGGGCAAGATCACTATTTGGGTGAATCGCGCCCTGGCGCAAGAGTTTTCTTCTGCTCGGGTAAACAATTTCCCGTCAGAGGCGGTCGCCGCGGGTGACCACGCGCCTTCCACGCCCAGAGCTTTGAACGATCGGCCGCCCTGTTGTTCGCCAACGACATGTTTCTCGGCGAGACGTTGGCGGAAGCCGCCTCGAGTTCCAGTAACGGCGACGAGCAAATTAGAATTGAAACGGTTCTAAATTGAAATCATTCCGATCTCTAGGATCGCTCTTTTGAGGAGCCCACCTCGAGTGTTACCTGCTCGACTGCATACTGCAGTCCGAGAACCAGTAGATCCGTGGGGCACAATGAATATTCGATGGGGGCGGCGCTTCGGCGCCTGCGTGTTCGCGTCTGTGTCACTGTTGGCGATAGAATGTGGAGGCGGGATTTCGGTCGCTGTCGCGCAAACCGCCGACTCTGTCGGCACACAAATGCCGTTGCCCAGTCTGGGACAGGTGAACACGCCCGACCCGTATCATGAGCTGGAGACGAAATACATTTTCGGCTTCACTGAGGGCGCCGATATTGGCGCTGAGGGTGAGAAGTCAATCGAATTTGAGACGACGACCGCATCGGGTCTGCGGGGCGGCACATACGCAGCTCTCGAGCAGGAGGTCGAGTTCGAGGGCGTGCCGACGCAGAATTTTGGTTACGAGCTCAGCGCTCATGGGCTGGGCTTCTCCGTCAACGACGTGCCCGGAATGCCGGACGCTCACGGCTTCAACTTCAGCGGCCTGTCGGCGGAATTCCGCTACCTGCTCATTGGTCGTGGTCCAGGCTCACCGATCGGGCTCACGGTGGTCGCCGAGCCGGAATGGGCCCGTATCGACGACGGTGGGCAACCGATCACCGACTTCAATATGACGTTCAGGGGGATTCTTGATACAGAACTCATTCCCAATCGCCTGTATGCGGCGACGAACGTCTTTTACACCCCTGACTATTCTCAGGCGCCCGGCGAACCGTGGGGATGGTCGGCAGAATACGGTATATCGGGCGCGCTCGCCTATCGCTTCACGCCCAAACTGACCATGGGCGCCGAGATCGAATACGACGCGGCGTATGATGGGGCGGGCATTCAATCGTTCCAGGGCCAGGCGCTCTATCTCGGTCCGACGCTTCATATTCAATTCAACGGCCACATGATGCTTGCAGCGGCGTGGTCGACCCAGATCGCCGGTCACGCGACGGGCGAAAACTTTGGCCTTGATCTTACGAACTTCCCGCACCAGCAGGGCAATCTGAAGTTCGAAATTGAGTTCTAGCAGCGACACCAGACAGGAGTGACAAACATGCGCATCGTTTCAAAGGTGAGCCTTGGCGTCTGATCGTCATTGGAATTGGCGCCGCCCTTGCCGTCGCAGATGATTCCGCAAGGGTGAGCGTGACGCTCAAGGACCACAGATTTTCGCCCGCCGAGCCGAGCGCGCCCGCGGGCAAGCCGATCATCATCGACGTGTCCAACCTCGAACTCGACGCCTTCCGAGTTTGAAAGCAAGACGCTGCGCGTGGAAAAGGTTGTGCCGGCGGGTGGGAAGATCTCGATCCAAGTGCGTCCCTTGTCGGCCGGCCGCTATCGCTTCTTCGACGACTACCATGAGGACACGACCGAGGGCTTTCTGATCGTCAAATAAGTATCCGCCGTTCAACGAAGATTGAGTAGAGAGCGGCGATGCTTGGCGCGCTGATTATTGTCTTTCGTGAGGTCATTGAAGCCGGCCTCATTGTTGGTATCGTGTTGGCGGTAACGAAAGGCCTTGCCGGTAGCCGGCTTGCGATCGCGGCGGGCGTATTAGCCGGCGTGGTCGGCGCGTCGCTCGTCGCAGCCTTTGCGGGCGCGATCGGCGAGGCCCTGGCCGGCATTGGCCAGGAAATATTCAACGCCACGATCCTCCTGATCGCCGTGGTGATGCTGACCTGGCACAATGTCTGGATGGCGAGCCATGGGCGCGAGCTCGCGGCCGACGTCAAGAGGGTCGGCGAGGCCGTGCGGACCGGCTCGCAATCGATCTTCGCGCTCGGCGTTGTCTGCGCTGTCGCGGTGATGCGCGAAGGCTCGGAGGTCGCGCTCTTCATGTACGGCCTCGTCGCGGCTGGAGGCTCAACCGCGACTGAGCTCGTTGTCGGCTCGCTTCTCGGGCTTGCTGCAGGCATCGCCGTAACAGCGCTGACCTATCTCGGTTTGGTGGCGATCCCGCAGCGGCGCCTGTTCGCAGTTACGACCGGCCTCATCAGCCTGCTCGCCGCCGGCCTTGCGGCCCAAGCGGTGCTTTTCCTGCAGCAGGCCGGCGTCCTGACTATGCTGAGCCAGACGGCTTGGGATACGTCTCGCCATCCTTTCCGACACAAGCCTTTTCGGTCGGGTGCTGCATACCTTGATCGGCTACTCCGACCAGCCCTCCGTGCTTCAGGTCGTCGCTTACTGCGTGACACTTGCCGTCATCGTCGTTCTAACTAAGACCGTTGGATCGCGGCGCGCGCCAGCCGCGAAAGCGAGACAGGCGACGGCTGGGTGAGAGTGCACGCATGCCGGCCCTTTTCCAATTGCAAGTGACAAATTTCGCGATTGAGCGTATATTTTACCCAATCAGTCCGCGCGAGATTTTCGCGACGTACGGTCCTCTCTGGCTGACGCCCGAATCTCGCTCGGCGCAGACGATATCAAGGAGGATCCACCGTGACTTCCACTTTCCACGTCTATTTCGGACCCGAGACTCTCGCTGCGACGCCACGAGTGCGACGGATCGGCCCGGGGGACTGCTTTTCCGCGCTCAAGGAGGGGCTCGACGATTTCTTCTCGATGCCGACGTATCCGGTATTCGTCGGCCTGTTCTACGCCGTCGCGGGAATTGCGCTATTCGCGATGACATCACTCGGCAATGCGCTGCATCTGGCCTTTCCGCTCGCGGCAGGCTTTGCACTCATCGGGCCGTTCGTCGCCATCGGCCTCTACGAGATGAGCCGCCGGCGCGAACGCGGACTGGTGGTGAGAGGACGGGACGCCTTCGCGGTCCTTCGCTCGCCCGCTCTGCCCTCGATTCTTGCGTTCGGCCTGCTCCTGCTCGCGATCTTCGCCGCCTGGATCTTCGCCGCCGAGCTCATCTATGTGTCGCTCTACGGGCCCAATCCGCCCGCGGGCGCGATCCCGTTCCTTCAGGACGTTCTAACTACCGGCCGCGGGTGGACGTTGATCGTCCTGGGCGTGCTGATCGGTTTTTGCTTCGCCGCGCTGGCGCTTGCGATCAGTGTCGTCTCGTTTCCACTGATGCTTGATCGCGGCCTCGGCGTCGTGCCGGCGCTTGAGGCTTCGTTGCGCGTGACGCGCGCCAATCCGCTCGCCGTCGCGTTCTGGGGCCTGATTGTCGCGGTGGCGCTCGTCCTTGGCTCGCTGCCGGTGTTCTTTGGCTTGGCCGTCGTCATGCCGGTGCTCGGTCACGCGACATGGCGCCTTTACCGAAAGGCGGTCGAGCGTGACCCCGCCCATGAGGTTCCGATCGAAGGCCCATTGAACCCGGACGTCACAAAAAATCCGGTCGTGCGGCTCGTCTGTATTTTCCTTGATATGGTCGATCTCCTTCGAGAAGGAAAAGAACCAAAGCGCGCCGATCGCTAAAAATTGACGCGACAATGCCGCGGGCCCGCGCGCCGTAAGGCCACCGGCCCTCCTCGTGTCATTGCATCAGCGGACCCCAGGAGGGATCGCTGCCGTAGTTGGGCGTCGGCACTAGGAATTCAGCATGACCAAAAATGTCGGTCATGTAGAGCTTCGGGCCTCCGGCGCCCCCGGCGTCGCGGAAGAACATGAGATAGAGGCCGTTGGGGGCGAAGGTGGGCCCTTCGTTGTGGAAGCCTTCGACAAGGATTCGCTCGCCCGAGCCGTCCGGCTTCATCACGCCGATGCCGAACGAGCCGGCTTTGATGCGGGTGAAGGCGATCAGGTCACCGCGCGGCGACCAGACCGGCGTCGAGTAGTGGCCTTCGCCGAATGAAATACGCTTGGCCGCGCCGCCGCTCGCGCTCATCACATAGATCTGCTGCGAGCCGCCGCGGTCGGATTCGAAGGCGATCTGCGAACCGTCTGGCGAATAGGTCGGCGAGGTATCGATCGCCGAACCTTCCGTGAGGCGAGTCGTGGCGCGTGAGCGCAGGTCCATCGAGTAAAGGTTGGTGCTTGCCCCGTCGGAGAGGGACAGCGCGATCTGTTGACCGTCCGGAGAGAACCGCGGCGCGAAGGTCATGCCGGGAAAATTGCCCACGGACTCGCGTTGTCCGGTGTCGAGATTGAGCAGGGTCACCTTGGGATCGCCGTCGCCGAACGACATGTAGGCGACTTGCTGGGCGGAGGGTGAGAAACGCGGGGTCACAACCAGCTCTTTGCCGCCGTCGAGATATTTGATGTTGGCGCCGTCCATGTCCATGACCGCGAGCCGCTTGTGCCGCTTCTCCTTCGGGCCGGTCTCGTCGACGAAGACGATGCGGGAATCGAAAAATCCCTTCTCGCCGGTCACGCGCGAAAACACGGCGTCGGCGATCATGTGCGAGACGCGGCGGGCGTTCGCCGCGTCGGTCGAATATTGTTGACCGGCGACCTGCTCGCCGGTCGCGGTATCCCACAAACGGAATTGCGCAGTGACGCGCCCCGCGTCCTGATGAAGCACCCGTCCGGTCAGCACGAATTGCGCGGCGGCCGTCTTCCAGGCGTCCAAGTTCGGCGACGCGTCAGGATTGGCGATTGTTTCAGGAAAACTCGCCGAATTGAGCGGCAGAAGGAAGATCGAGCGGGCGAAATCCGCGGCGATGACGCCACTGATCTTGTCGCCTGCCTGTTCGCCCGCGAACGGGGTTACAGCGATGGTCACCGGTTTGAAGTTGGCGCCCGCATGCACATAGATGTCGCCGTCAGCCATCGCGGGCGCGCCGATGATCAGGGCGAGGCCAAACGCGAACGCTGAAAGTGCGCAGCGACGAAAGACTAAAACAAAAGACGCTCATAAACGATCTCGCAGACGACAACGAACACTTCGCCGGCTGCGCTCATCGAGCAGCGACTTGAGGATCGAAGTGGATGGTCTTGGTTTTCCATTGCTCATAATACGGGCGATATTGCGCCGGCACCGGCAGCGGATTGCAATTCTCGACTGCGGCGAGGACGCTCTTCGCT
>CAVYPD010000012.1:0-66918 GCA_963770275.1 uncultured Alphaproteobacteria bacterium | reverse complement strand
CTCTAGCACTGGCGCCGGCAGGGTCGAGCGCGACGAGCGCGCCGCGCCGCTCCATGACGCGGCAGCGGTCCGCGCGTTTCGCGGCTCGAGATCGTGCGTCCACCAAGACGAGACCGAACAGCGTCTCCGCCCGCAATCGCTCGAGCATCTCGATGACGTCGTTCTCGGTGCTTCGTCGAGGTCGCCCATGGGTTCGTCGGCCAGCAGAACCGGGTTGGTTCGATCAGAGCGCGGCGATCGCCACCGTCGCTGCTCGCCGCGGAGAGTTCCGCGGGTGGGCGTCCGCCCGGTGCCGCAGCTTCGTGCGATCCAGCAGTGCGCGCGCCCGCGCATAGGCGTCGGCGGCATCCAGCGTGTGACCGAGCAGTGCCGGCAAGGCGACATTGTCGATCGCCTGCAGATTCGGCAGCAGGCTCGGCAACTGGAAGACGAAGCCGAACGTGCGGCAGCGCAGATCCGCCAGCCCGGTCTCGGGCAGCGCCCAGATGTCCTGCTCGTCGACCAACACGCTCCCCGTCGTGGGCCGAGTTAGCGCGCCGATCATCGCGAGCAGCGTCGACTTTCCCGAACCGGAGCGGCCGACGATCGAGACGAACGCGCCATTCTCGAGCTTCAGCTCGGCATGGCTGACCGCGATGGTGCCCTCGCCGTAGGTCTTGCCAAGGCCGGCGGCGTGAAGGGTCAAGGCGCCGCCTCCGCCTTGATGAGCACGTAGGGCTCCAGGCGGCGCGCCCGCCATGCCGGCACGAAGGCGCCGGCGATGCCGAGGATAGCGGAGAAAGCTACCGCGAATGACGCTGCCAAAGCGGTGATCCAGATCGGAGGCCAAGCGAACGGAACGCCGATCGATTCGAAATAAAAGCCGAACGTGCGGGCGAAGATCAGCACCAGTGAGATGCCGAACCCGAGGCCGAACAGCCCACCGAGCGCGGTGATCGCGGCGGCCTCGGTCAGGATGATGCGCGTGATCTGGCCGGGCCGGGCGCCCAAAGCGCGCAGCAGCCCGAGTTCGTGGTAGCGCTCCTGCACGATCGCCGAGAACAGCAGCGAGATCAGGATCAGCAGCCCAAGCAGCAGCAGCACGGCGAAAACCGCGATGCTGGAAAACAGGCTGCCCAGCGCCTGACGCGTAGTGGTGAAGACCGCATTCCCGGTGACGAGCTTAATCCCCGGAATCTGACCGATCGCGAACATGACTTGTTGGGCGGAAGCGCCGGGCGCCAGTTGCAGCAGCAGCGCCGAAACCTGGCCGGGCGCGAGGTCGGGCAGGCACGACGCAGGGCCGGTGAGCAGGTTGTGCCGGTGTTGCGCGATCGCCGCTGCGCCGTCGAACGTGGCGGCCGGCCCGGCCGGCTTCGCCGAGATGGGGATGCCGGCGGCATGACAGATCGCCTGCCAGGCGGCGATGAGGCCGTCGAGCGTAGCGAAGCTGACGAAGTAGGACTTGTCGAACGGACCGACGCCGGTTTCGCCCAGCCGCGCCTCGACATGCAGCGGCTGGCCACAGATCGTTAAGCTGTCGCCGGGACTGCTGTCGGTCACGCGCTCGCCGATGAGCATGCTCCCTTTCTCGAGTGCGAGACGCTGGTCCGGCCGCAGCCAGGGCTGGACAGTGAAATCGGCCAAGGGATCGAAGGCGATCAGGTTGATTGCGCGGCCATCCGCCTGCGGCGCGCACGATGCGCTGCGGCGCCACGACACCCACGCCTGGGATCGCTCGCAGCCGTTCGGCGAGCCCGCCATCGAGTTCCTGCTCGGTCGGCTGCACCGTCAGCAGCGTGCTGGTGATGTTGACCAGCGTGCCGAGGGGCACGACGACGATATCCGCGCCCATGCGCGAGAACGAGGTGGCCACGCCGCTGCGCAGCGCCCAACCGCCGGTGAAGCTGGCGAACCCGACGCCGACGGCGAGCATCACGGAAAGGCCCAGCAGCAACGCCCGCAGCCGGCGCCGCCCGATATTCTGGGCGGCGAGCCGGAACAGCAGGAACCGGAGGGACAGATGCCTCACCATCCGGCTCCCCTCGCCGGAGCGCGGCCTATTCGTCGCGGAAGCATGCCAAGTGGAACGACCGCTTCGCCGGCTTGCCGCTGACGTCATAAGTGTGGACGTGCATCTTCATCGGGTCCTGCATCAGGCCCACGGTGCAGAAGCCCGGCTCCACCGCCTCGAAGGCGGTGCTGCCGATCACGCAGGCGAAATTAGTCTTCGCCTCGCCCTGCAGCGGGATCTTCCAGGTGATGACGTATTCGTTGGCCCCGACCAGCTTGCAGCTGTCGATCAGGTAGCCGCGCACGACGGAGCCGTCAGCGGCGATGACGCAGGCAAGCCGATGTTCGAATCCAGCCATGGGACACACTCCTAACGTTTGACGGTTCAGACGGTGGTGCAGCGGCTGTGGATGAGTTCGTCGTTGTTGCGTGGTATGATCACGCAGTCGTGGTGCCCCCCGAAATTCGGCATGTAGCCGACCGGCTCCAGCGTATCCTGGGTGAACACGAAAGTGCCACCTTCCAGCCTCTGGAACCCGCTGAAGATCTGGAAGACATATTTGCCATCGTAGGTACGCGCCATCGTTTGGCAGTCGACGCCGACATTGTCGAATCGCTTGATCGTCTTCCATGTCGTCGTGTCGACGACCAGCACCGAACTTTTCGCCGGCTTCCCGTGTAGTTCGGAGACGAACATCTTTGAGCCGTCGATCGAGTAGGCGATGTGAAACGGGCTCGGCGTGCTGCCGGTCCAGCCGGCATCCTTCACCTGCGCGACCCGCTTCCATTTGCGCGGATCGGGATCGGAGACAGTCGAACACGCCCATGCTGTTCTGGCGCGTATTGTTGGTCATGGTGAACCACTTGCCGTTCGGACTGAACCCGCATTCATGGCCGGAGGTGATCACGGTATCGAGCTGAATATCCCAGATGCCGTCGGCGATCTTCCTGACCGGGATGTTTTCGTTCGGTGTACCCTCGGGCGACGAGATGCATGCGACCGGCTCCATTGTCGTGCGGTCGATGACGACGCCGACGGCGAACATCCGCAGCGTGACGAGCGAGAAACGGTTGCCGGGATGATGCACCGTGTTGTCGGCGCCGGTCAGGTTGCGCACGGCGTCGCCGGGAAGCTGACCAGTATAGACGAGATACTCGCCCATCGGCACCATCTCCCAGTCGAGCTTGTTGCCCTTCGTCCCGCGATAGTCGTATTTGCCCGTCTCCGGCGCCTCCACCAGCTTGGTGATCCGAACCTTCCCGCCGCCGAACCAGTTGCGCTCGAGCGAGCCGTCCGTCTCCTTGCCGTACCAGTCGAAGCGGAATGCCGCGATCACCTGCGTCTTGCCCGTGCCGGTCGCGCGCGTGAAGAAAGCGGCGACATCCTTCTGCCCATCGGAGCCGGAAAACCCGGACGCGTCGGGGTAGATCACGGTGTGCACGCCGACGCCGATGCCTGTGGTCTCCGCGATGTTCTCGAGCAGGTTCATCTGCTGGCCGTCGAATCCGACGCGGTAGATCTGGTTGCCCTGTCCCCAGATCGGGTCGAGCATCCCGTGCTCCTGAATCTGCGTGGGGATGCCGTAGATCAGCACGTTCTGGCCGCCCTGCGTCGTGTTGACGAACTCGAAGCCTTTGCGCGGGTCGGGGGAGGGAAACGCCGCGAGATGGTGCGCGATCGGGCAGCTGTCGCCGTAGTTCCAGTATTCGATCCAGGCCAGCGTCTTGCCGCTGGCGAGGTCCTGCACCTGCGCCCCGCCGCCCAGCTTGGTGGGCGTCAGCCAGAGATAGTCGCCGAGCGCGCCGCAGGCCGGCAGTTGCATCTTGTTGAGATCGACCGTGGCGCCGGTTCCGCCACCGCCGCCGCCGCCGGTATTGGGCGCGGACGGCGTGTCGCCGCCGGACAGCCAGGGCAGCAGGCCGCGCGGCGTCTGCGCCTCGGCGCGCAGCGGCCTGAGCAGACGCTCGCCGAGGATCACACCGGCGATACCAGATGTCGCGGCGGCGAGAACCTTGCGTCGGGTCACTGGCCCATGCTGATGAAAAAGCCGCCGCGGCACGAGGGTCGGGATGGCCAAGTCCGATTTCCGCGCACTCTCCTCGGCAACTTCGGTGGGGTCGGCGGTCTTGGCGGCGTTCGGTTCGGTTTCCATTGGTATTGCCCTTTCCCGAGAATGCCTGCTCCCACCCCGAGCGGGGTAGCGCCGGCGCCGATGACGGTTGGCGGCGGCTGTCCTAGTCGCCCGCTTGTGCTTGCGCGGGAGCGCGCGGGGCGAAGCGGCGCAGCGTGTCTTCCGGGCTAATCGCGTATTCCAGAGGAACAGTGCGCAACGCCGGCAACCCCCGGGCGGCGAGCAGCATCAGCCAGGCGACGGCGACAAAAGGCAGCGTCAGCACCGGCAGCCCCGAGGCCCCCAGCGTCGCGCCCAACCCGGCCCACACGCAGGTCGTCAGCACCGCGCCGAGTGCGGCGTAGAGAGCGCCTGCGCGATCCAGCAACACGAAGAAGCCGCCGAGTGCGAGCGCCGTCAGCGCCGCGTTGTAACCGAGCACGCCCGAGCGGATGACCGCCTCGCTCGCGCCGAGGAAGCAGCCGGTGGCCACGGCAAGCGCTGAGCCCGCGATGACGGCGGCGGCGGCGATGCGCGAATTCACCGCGATGGCGGCGACCACGACGATGCCTGTCAGCCAATTGTCCTGCAGGAAGATCTGCGAGATCCCGGTGGCGATGCCATACAGCCAGGTATCGCTGGCATAGACCTGCGGCGCGCCGGTGACGGGATGCAGCGCGGCCGCCCCGGCGCCACCGAACTGGTGCATCGCGCCGAGCAGCATCAGCGTCGCAACGCAATACGGAAAGTTCAGCCCGGGAACGCGATCGTTCCTGATCACGAACGCGAAGGCGCGGGCAAGAATGGTCGAGAAGCCCACGGCGAGCGTGATATAAAGGATCATCGAGAGGCTCGGTAAGTCGCCATGAACCTGCTCACTGCTGGTGTACGCCACCATCGCGATTGCGGTCAGCGCGCCGTTGAAGCCGAACAACCCGTCGCGCACCAGCTTGTTGTCGATGCGCAGCAGCATTGCCACGTAGGTGCCGACCACGGCGCCGAACAATGCCGCGCCAGCGTAGACGAAGGAGTTCACGCTGATCGCCAACAGGATCAGCAGGCCGGTCAGCGGATTGTTCTGGAACACGACCTGGCCTAGGCCGCGCAACACCGCATCGGTGAAGCCCTCGCCTTTGATGCCCTGCAGGCGCTTCAGTTGACGAATCGTGGCGCGAATTTCGCCAACGACCGTCGGCCGCGGCGCGTCCTCCACGTCGACTTCGCTGTACGCCGCCTCCGGGTCGAGTTCGCTGTAGCTGGTGTGGTCTTCGGGAACTCCGGTTTCCATGCCCGTCTCCTCAGCTTGCCGCGCCGCGGTTCGCCCGTCTCCTCAGCTTCCGGGTGCCGCGGCAACTGTTTGATAACGGCCGCGCAAGCCCCTACCGGTCCAGTGATGTCGCCGGATCAAGGGGCCGGCTATGCAGAATCCGCCAAAAACGAAAATCTATTTGTGCGGACCATGTTGACGCCGAAGCCGCAGCGGCCAAACTGCTCGCCTTGGCCCCTGCCGCGCCGCTCAATTACCTCCGACTGCCGGCTGGTCCAAAAATTCCCTGAGATCATCGCTCACCCCGAGATTGCGCGCGCGATGAAGTCGAGGGGGTCGGCTTGACGTCATCAAAGTGAGATACCAATGTGTCATTGCCGCAAAGGCAATGCTGCATCAACGAGCAGTGGGGTATGCGAAATACCGGACCCTCGACGGGGAGTCCGCCAAGTGTTTTCGAGCAAAGTATTCGCTTTCACGGACCCGACCGAGTATGCGTTGGCGATCCGCCCCGCGGACGTGACGGTTGTGCCCACGGCTCGGGGCGATTTCAACGCCGACCTTGTGCGCATTGACTTTCATCGGCTGTGGATGCAGCGCTTTGCCGAAAGCGCGCCTGCTATCAGGTATGCCGCGCTAGACCCGCGGCGGGCTTCGCTCGTATTTCTCGCCGAATCGAACCAGCCGGCACTTCATCATGGCAGCATCGACGTGTCGTCGGACGACATCGTCGCTTATGGCTCAGGCGTATCGATTCACCACAGAACCACGGCGCCGTGTCGTTGGGCGTGGATGTCCCTTTCTCGCGATGATCTGGCGACAATCTCTTACGCCCTGGTCGGTCGCGAACTTGCGGTGCCCGCGGACACCTATCGCGTACGGCCCAATCCTTCCCTCCTGGCTCCCTTGCGGCGGTTGCATGCGGCGGCCGGGCACCTGGCGTCGGCTGCGCCCGAGGTTCTGACTCATCCCGAGGCGGCGCGGTCGCTTGAGGAAGCGCTGACCCGGGCAATGCTTTTGTGCCTGACCGATGGCGCGCATCTCGCAACGAATCGCGGGTTTCGCAACCACCTGGCGGTCATGGCGAGACTCGAAGATTTCTTCGCGATGCATCCGACCCGCCCGCTCTATCTCTCTGAGGTTTGCAAGGCCACAAACACTTCCGAAAACACAGTTCGAGTTTGCTGTCACCAGCATCTCGGCATGGGGCCGCTGCGGTATCTGTGGTTAAGACGCATGCATCTGGCGCGCCGCGCGCTCTTGCTGGCAAGCGAGGGAGGAGCGACGGTGACCTCGATCGCAATGGCGCACGGCTTTTGGGAACTCGGCCGCTTTTCCGTCGCCTACCGCGGCCTCTTCGGGGAAACTCCGACGGCGTCGCTTAGACGACCTGCGGAGGATACGACCGGATCGCGAAATTCTCGCCCGTTGTAGGAATTTGCATAGTCAAGCGCGAAACATCGCCCGTAAACTGGCTCTTCGTTCTGCGTCCCTGGTAAGGCTCGTTCTGGAATCCGGGGGTGCGCCGTCGAACAAGGCGCATAAATATGCCGGGAAATGGCGCATATACGTTCACCGATCTCGACGATTATGAGGCGAGCATAACCGAGGCGAAGGTCGAGCTCGTCGTCACGGGCCGCACCCAATTCAAGGCCAGTCTCACTAGGGCGGAGTTAGGCCTGCTGCATCTGCTACGCAGTCAGGAGGATCTTGGGAGCATCGCCTACGTTGGGTTGCGGGCGGACCTGGTTTTCGTGGCTTTTCCAACGCGTTTCAACCCGCCACCCGTCTGGGCCGGCCAAGAGTTGCGGTCCGGCGATATCGTTTTTCATGGGAGGGGAGAGCATGTGCACACGCGCTCGGCCGGACCGAGCGGAAAGGGCTTCATTGCGTTGAAGCCGGAACACCTGGCCTTCTGGAGCAAGGTATTGACCGACGCGGAAGTTGTTGCGCCAACTTTCGCCCAGATTATTCGGCCTTCCTGGGCGACAGCGTCGCGTCTCCTATATCTGCACGGCTCCGCCTGCGGCCTGGTCGAAAAATCCCCTGAGATCATCGCTCACCCCGAGATTGCACGCGCCCTGGAACAGGAGTTAGTTCATGCGCTGATCACCTGCCTTAGGCCAGACGCCCTGCTGCATATGAGGCCAATCAGAGCCCTCCGCGCTGCGGTTATGACCCGTTTCGAAGGTGTGCTGGCGGCTCACCCCGATCTGCCCTTGCCCATGCCGGAGCTCTGTATTCTGATCGGCGTTTCGGAGCGAACCTTGCGCTCATGCTGTGCCGAGTTTTTGGGCATGAGCCCTGGGCGGTATCTTCGGCTCCGGCGATTGAGATTAGCGCGGGCGGCGCTTCGAAAACCCGATTCCGCGACGGCGACCGTCGCCGCCGTCGCCAGGCGGTACTGTTTTCGCGAGTTTCGCCGCTTTGCGGGCATGCATCGCACCGTCTACGCAGAGGCGCCGTCACCCTACACGGCCCGGTTCGGCGGCCACCACACGGTGCTCCGCGCCACTCAGCCAGTTCGACATAGCGCGGTCGGGCGACGAGGTAAGACTTCAGGATATGCGTTTCATTCTCGATCAGGAGATCTTCGAACACGCAGATGCAGCGGTAGCGCTGAGCTAAGCCGACTTGTCGATCAGGCATTGCCGCGTTGGCCAAGAATAGCGGATTCTGGATGGATCCAATACCGCCATGGAGCCGTCAAAGCCATTGATTTCCCTGTCTGCGGCCCATGAGTGCGTCGCGCGGTTGACGGGAAAATCTCGCCGTCGTGACAACGCGCGCCGGGGCCGATCAGGACGGTCTCCTGGCCGACTGATAGGCTCGATCAGCAATTGCTGTCCAAGCGAATATTTGTGATCGAGGGTCGCGAAAGACGACCGGATGCGGAGGAGCGGATGGAAGCGTTCGACACCTGGATCCGGGTCGGATCTTTTGCAGTTGGATTTTTGGGGGTGGTCGCCTTCTTTCAATCCATCCTCCGCGTCGCTCTCCTGAATCGTAGGCAAACAGACTGGCTTTGCAACTCGATCGGTAGAGGCATAAGCCGTCTGTGTCAAGCACGTTGCGCGACGTCAACGCGACTATGACGACGTTCAGAAGACCATGGATTGGGCCTTTCCGATCTACAACCTGACCCTGGTTGCTGTCTGGTTTCTCTTGGTTCAGACTTCGTTTGCGCTCATGATTTGGGCTCTGGAGGTGGATAGAACCTGGCTCAAGTCCTTCATCGCCAGCGGATCTGCCTTGAGCACTCTCGGCTTCGCGACGCCTTCGAACCCCGTTGGGCAGTTGCTCGGCGTTTTGGAAGGAGCGGTCGGTTTGGGAATCGTTGTCTTCATCTTGACCTTTATTCCCGGTTATCGATCTGCTGTCGAAGTCCGCGAGAATACTAGTTGGATGGTTGTACGCGCGCGTTGGCGCGCGCCCGACCGCCTTCAGCCTAGTCGAATGGTGCCAGATTGCGGATCAATCGGAAGACATGACGCCGATCTGGAACACTGGGGAATCTTGGTTCCGCAGCCTCTCGGAGACACACTCGCGCACTCCTCTGCTCGCACTCGTTCCATCCACCTATTCGGGCAGGACGTGGATCGGCGCCGCCGCCGTCATACTCGATGCCGCCTCATTCGCGCTATCCTCGCAAAAAGTTAAAGGACTTAAGTCAGCCCGCTCGTGTCACGCGGTAGGCGTGGACGCGTTGCGTCACATCGCTCGCGAACTGCCAGGCGCTATGAACGTGGACACTGCGGCAGGCGACGGCACTGACAACCTCGTCGCGGCCTTTGACGCGGCATATGAGAAATTCGTTGCGGCCGGTGTTTTGATGAAGCCTGATCGGGACGAATGCCGGCGTGACTTCTTAACTCGTCGGTCGAGCTACGAAGGGCTCGTGCGCAGCATTGCGATGGCGACGTTGATGCCGATCGACGAGCTGGGTTTTTCCGCGGGACAAAAGGTCGACAGACTAACCTGACAACGCACGGTGGAATTCACGCGAAGGCATGCAAATTTGTAGGGTCAGTGGATGTTGAAAGCTACTGGCAAGCAACAAATGCAGATTTACGGCAATCCCGGCTCGACCCGTTGGGTCGTGGTTGAGGCCGTGGGGAAGCAAGCGGACATCGACTGGGCGGCGTCACGATCGACGCCGCTTGCAACATCGTTTTCAGGACACACAGGCTGGAGTTGCACAAATGGCAATACTGGTGAAATCCTACATCCCCACCGCGGCTCGCTGTGCGACGGCGGTTTTCGTACTGCTGGGCGTCGCCGCATGCAACGCCCCGGGCCCACAGGTCCCTGCAGTCTCGGGAGTCGCGGCGACGCCCGCCACTTGCGCCGATGTCATCAACGCGGCGGCCCTGAAGGCGGTGGGGCAAACCCACCCGCTCGGGCAGATATATGTTTTCGGAAGTCCCGTGAATTTCGGGCGAGGCGTCTGGCAGGCCCAGGTCAGCGTGTCCAACGGCGTACAATTCAACGTCAACATTAGGGTCGACAGCAAGTGCAACGTGCGTTCCGCGGTCCCGTACGTTACCGAGAACCCCTCGAATGGGTGAAGTCCGGCCTCCCCATGAGGTCAACAAGGCCGCCCTGCGGGGGAGGAACCTGACTGGCCCGCTGGGATGGATGCAGATTTACGGCAATCCCGCCGGCTAGCCTTGTCGATTGGGGTGGGCGGCATTGTCGGCGGCGGGTTCTTCGCAACGTTCGGCATTACCGTCGCAGGGGCGAAGGGCGCAACGCCGATCTCCTTCCTGCTCGCCGGCGCCATCGCGCTCGTCACCGCCTATTCCTATGTTGGACTTACCCTCCGATATCCGCGGCCCGGCGGTACGGTCTCCTTCATCACCAAGGCGTTCGGCAACGGCCTGCTTGCCGCGTCAATTAATGTTCTCCTGGTGCTGAGCTATGTCGCAACATGAGCGTCTATGCGTAAGCGTTGGCGGCCTATTCCGTTCCCTATCTGCCGGAGCCGATTCGTCCCGGGGCCTCCCACGCAATCGCGTCGCTCGCGCTGATTGCGCTGGGGATCGTCAATTTTGCTGGGGCGGGTCTGATGGAGCGCCTAGAGGGTTTCTGCAACGCTGGCAAACTAATAGGCTGCGCACCGGCCCTTACGGCGCCGGGCGGACCCTATTTGCGCGTCCAACTTCAGTTTTTGCCCTCTTTGAAATTACTAGGCTTTTTGTGAGTTCAAAATGTTGGACACGCTTTGATTTCGTTGCGGTATTTCCGGCCTGTCACGCCGGAGGTCGCGGGTTCAAGTCCCGTCTCTCTCGCCATCACCGCACTGTTCCGCCAATCGCGTAGTTCGCGCCTTCGCCGCGGTCGCTAGCTCGCTTCATGGCTCCGCGGGCTCAAATTGGTTCCTGTTGCCCTAAGATCGTGGATCTAATCACTATGTCGGTAGTGGCGTCCGACGGCGATGTGTGCCGTGCCGCGCTATCCAGAAGACGCCATGCTGCGAAGGAAGCCTTTCGCCTTGCATGCTAGGCTGCGCTGCGATACGCGTTAAGGAAGGGGACGTCCGCTGCGCGAGGCGTGGCGCACAACCGATAATCCGAAGAGTGAGGCGATGCCGAGCCTTATTTCCGATTACATTCCGCTGCTCGTATTCATAATCATCGCCGCCCTCATCGGCGGAGCACTGTTGGTCGCTCCTTTTCTCGTCGCCTACCGGGCCCCCGATAGTGAGAAGCTTTCACCCTACGAGTGCGGTTTTCCTCCGTTTGACGATGCTCGTATGCGCTTCGACGCGCGCTTCTACCTCGTCTCGCTCCTTTTCATCATCTTCGATCTTGAGGTCGCGTTCCTGTTTCCTTGGGCGATTGTCTTCCACGATATTGGCGCGTTGGGATTCTGGTCCATGATGATCTTCCTTGGGGTGTTGACCATCGGGTTCATATACGAGTGGAACAAGGGAGCGCTGGAATGGGACTGATCGCCAGCCCGGCGGTCGCGCTAAGCGCGACTGATCTTCGTGATCCGTTGACCGGCACGCCGCTCCGGCCCGAGGATCGGTACTACGGCTCGATAAGCGACGAACTCGCGGACAAGGGTTTTCTCGTCACTACAACCGACGACCTCATCCAATGGGCGCGCACCGGCTCGCTGATGTGGATGAGCTTTGGTCTGGCGTGTTGCGCAGTCGAGATGATGCAAGTCTCGATGCCGCGTTATGACGTCGAGCGCTTCGGTGCCGCCCCGCGCGCAAGCCCCCGCCAGTCGGATGTCATGATTGTTGCGGGGACACTGACCAACAAGATGGCGCCGGCGCTGCGCAAGGTCTACGACCAGATGCCCGAGCCGCGCTATGTCATCTCGATGGGCTCCTGCGCCAACGGCGGCGGCTATTATCACTATTCCTATTCGGTTGTGCGCGGCTGCGACCGCATCGTGCCGGTCGACATCTACGTGCCCGGCTGTCCGCCGACCGCCGAGGCGCTCCTCTATGGGGTGCTGATGCTGCAAAAGAAAATCCGCCGGGTCGGGACGATCGAACGCTGAGGACACGCGAGATCGAAGCAAAAGGCGAGACTTAAGCGAATGGACGACGAGCTTCAGACCATTGCGACAAAACTGGCCGTCGGGGTGCCCGACGCGGTCGTGAAATCTGTTTTCGCGTTTGGAGAGCTGACGCTAACTGTCGATCCCGCGCGCATATTGGAGACGCTCCAATTCCTTCGCGACGATCCCGCCGCTCAATTCATTTCCATCATCGATATTTCGGGGGTTGATCATCCGCAGCGCGAGAAGCGCTTCGACGTCGTCTATCATCTGCTGTCACCGAAGTTGAACCGTCGGATCCGGGTCAAGGTCGCGACGGACGTGGACACGCCGATCATGAGCGCGACTCCCGTCTATCCTGGCGCTGACTGGTACGAGCGTGAGGTGTACGATCTGTTTGGCGTGCTGTTTGACGGTCATCCGGATTTGCGGCGCATCCTGACCGACTACGGCTTTGATGGTTATCCGCTGCGCAAGGACTTCCCGATGACCGGTTTCGTTGAGGTGCGCTATGACGATGCGGAGAAGCGCGTCCGCTACGAGCCAGTGCGGCTCAATCAGGAATTTCGTCAGTTCGATTTCCTGAGCCCGTGGGAAGGCCCGCCGCTGCCGGGAGATGAGAAGGCGAAAGACGAGGGTCGGCAGTAGGCCGCCGGCAGTCGGGTCGGGATCATGAACGAGCAGAACCTCCGCAACTTCTCGATCAACTTCGGGCCGCAGCATCCGGCTGCGCATGGCGTGCTGCGCCTGGTGCTCGAGCTTGACGGCGAGGTGGTCGAGCGGGTTGACCCGCATATCGGCCTCCTGCATCGCGGCACTGAAAAGCTCATGGAGGCGCGCACCTACCTGCAGAACGTGCCCTATCTCGATCGGCTCGACTATGTCGCGCCGATGAATCAGGAGCACGCGTATGCGCTCGCGGTCGAGCGGCTGCTCGGCATCACGATTCCGCGGCGGGCTCAGCTTATCCGCGTCCTTTATTGCGAGATCGGCCGCCTCCTTTCGCATCTCCTGCAGATCACCACCCAGGCGATGGACGTCGGCGCGCTGACGCCGATTCTCTGGGGTTTCGAGGAGCGCGAGAAGCTGATGGTCTTCTACGAACGCGCCAGCGGGTCGCGCATGCACGCGGCCTACTTTCGCCCCGGCGGCGTCCACCAGGATTTGCCGCGGAAACTCGTCGACGACATTGAGGCCTTCTGTGATCCCTTCCTCAAGGTCTGCGACGATATGGAGGTTCTGCTCACAGGAAACCGCATCTTCAAGCAGCGCAATGTCGACATCGGCGTGGTCAAGCTGGCGGACGCCTGGGCGTGGGGCTTCTCTGGCGTGATGGTGCGTGGCTCTGGCGCGCCGTGGGACCTGCGCAAGGCGCAGCCCTACGAATGCTACGAGGAAATGGATTTCGATATTCCCGTCGGCAAGAACGGCGACTGCTACGATCGCTATGTGATCCGCATGGAAGAGATGCGCCAGTCGGTAAAGATCATGCGACAGTGCTGCGAGAAGCTGAACTCGGTCGGCGGTGAAGGGCCGGTGGTGACGGATGACGGTAAAGTTGCGCCGCCGCGACGCGCCGAGATGAAGCGGTCGATGGAGGGGTTGATCCATCATTTCAAGCTCTATACCGAGGGCTATAAGGTGCCGGCCGGCGAGGTTTACGCCGCGGTTGAAGCGCCCAAGGGCGAGTTCGGCGTTTATTTGGTGTCGGACGGCTCAAATAAGCCCTACCGCGTCAAACTTCGCGCGCCCGGTTTCGCGCATCTTCAGGCGATGGATTTTCTATGCCGCAAGCATATGCTGGCCGACATCAGCGCGATCCTCGGCTCGCTGGACATTGTATTCGGCGAGGTCGATCGGTGATCGCGGTCGCCGGAAGCACTTCAGCATGACGCTACATTCGAGGAACGTTTGATCGATGTCCGTTCGCCGCCTTGCTGACGAGCAACCGATAAACTTCGAGTTCACGCCCGAGAACAAGGCGTGGGCGGCGCGGGAGATCGCGAAATATCCTCTCGGCCGTCAGGCCTCGGCGGTGCTCGCGCTGTTGTGGCGCGCTCAGAAGCAAAGTGGATACTGGCTGCCCCGAGTTCGCAATCGAAAAAGTCGCGGCGATGCTCGATATGCCGAACATCCGAGTGCTCGAGGTCGCGACCTTCTACACGATGTTCAATCTCGAGCCGGTCGGCCGGCACTACGTGCAGGTCTGCGGCACGACGCCGTGCATGTTGTCCGGTTCTGACGACATCAAGGCGGTCTGCCGCGAGCGCATCGGCGAACAGGGCCATGTGACTTCGGACGGTGTATTTTCCTGGATCGAGGTCGAATGCCTCGGCGCGTGTTGCAACGCGCCAATGGTCCAGATCAATGACGATTATTACGAAGACCTGACGCCGGAAAGTTTCGGGAGCCTCCTTGACGATCTTGCGATCGGTCGGCCAGTCAAGACGGGCTCGCAGATCGGACGTGTCTCGTCCGAGCCGGTCGGAGGTTTAACTTCACTGACGACGCTGTACGGAGCTGAAGGACGGGGCGGCTCGAGCGCGCCCGCGCCTGCAAACGATCAACCGCCGGCCGGAAAGATCGGGAACTGAGCGATGCTGGAAGACAAGGATCGCATCTTCACCAATCTTTATGGACTTGGCGATCGCGGTCTCAAAGGAGCGCGCGGCGCGCGGCAATTGGGATGGGACCAAGGCGATCATCGACAAGGGACGCGACTGGATCATCGCCGAAATGAAAGCCTCGGGCCTGCGCGGTCGCGGCGGAGCGGGATTCCCGACCGGCCTCAAATGGTCGTTCATGCCCAAGACCGTCGACCCCAAGCGTCCGCACTATCTGGTTATCAACGCCGACGAATTGGAGCCCGGAACGTGCAAGGACCGCGAGATCATGCGCAACGACCCGCACACGCTGGTCGAGGGCGCGCTGATTGCCTCATTCGCCATGGGCGCGCACGCAGCCTACATTTACGTGCGCGGCGAATTCATCAAGGAGCGCGCAAATCTCGAGGCCGCAGTCGAGGAGGCCTACGAGGCCAACCTCATCGGCAAGGATAATATTCACGGGTGGCCGTTCGATCTCTATGTCCATCATGGTGCGGGGGCCTATATCTGCGGCGAAGAGACGGCGATGCTCGAATCGCTGGAGGGTAAGAAGGGCATGCCACGCATGAAGCCGCCCTTTCCCGCCGGGATGGGGCTCTACGGGTCCCCGACCACGGTCAACAATGTGGAGTTGATCGCCGTCGCGCCGACGATTTTGCGACGTGGCGCATCCTGGTTCACGAGTTTCGGCGCCCCCAACAATTTTGGCACCAAGGTCTTCAGCGTCTCAGGTCACGTCAACAAGCCGTGCAACGTCGAAGAAGCGATGTCGATCCCGTTCCGCGAGCTGATTGAAAAACATTGCGGCGGCGTACGTGGCGGCTGGGATAATCTGCTTGCAGTGATTCCCGGCGGGGCGTCGGTGCGGCTCGTCCCCGCCGCTCAGATCATCGACTGTCCAATGGACTTCGACTCGCTCGCCAAGCTCAAGTCCGGCCTCGGCACGGCCGCGGCGATCGTGATGGACAAGTCGACCGACATCATCCGCGCCATTGCGCGTTTGTCATATTTTTATAAGCACGAAAGCTGCGGCCAGTGCACGCCGTGCCGCGAAGGCGCCGGATGGATGTGGCGCGTCATGGAGCGTATGGTTCAGGGTCGCGCGCAAAAACGCGAAATCGACATGCTGCTCGACGTCACCAAGCAGGTCGAAGGGCATACGATTTGCGCGCTCGGCGACGCGGCCGCATGGCCAATTCAGGGGCTCATCGCCCATTTCCGCCCCGAGATCGAGCGGCGCATCGACCAATATGCCGCCAATCCGCACAGCGAGCCGGTGCTCGCGGCGGCGGAGTAGGGCATGACGCGTCACATCGCTCAGCTCAACATCGGCCGATTCCGCTATCCGACGGACGATCCGCGCATGGCGGCGTTCATGACGAACCTCGATCGCATCAACGCTCTCGCCGAGCGCAGCGAGGGGTTCGTGTGGCGGCTCAAGGACGATAGCAACAATGCGACTGCCATCCGTCCTGCGAGCGACCCGACCATGGCGGTCAACCTGTCGGTGTGGGAGAGCGTGGAAACGCTGGAGCGCTTTGTGTGGACGACAGTCCACAAGCAGTTCTACAACCGCAAGGGAGATTGGTTCGAAAAGCCTGGGACGCCGCATTTCGTCATGTGGCCGATACCATCCGGGCATATTCCAAACCTGGAAGAAGCGATGGGGCGGCTCGCGCACTTAACTGTGCAGGGCGATAGCGATTTCGCCTTCGGCTGGAGCCATCTGCCGCACATCAAGCTGTGGATGAGCCAGAAATGTGGCTAACGGTTGGACCGACACGATGAAGATCGAGAACGAAAACCATCGGATGGAAGTTCATAAAGCCGATCTTTCTGGGTCGAAATTCGACGACGTCAATCTCTCAGGCTCGGACTTTCGCAACATCAACATGTCGGGTTGCTCGTTCGACGACCTCAACATGTCCGGTTGGCGCGTTCATAACGCGAATCTGTCCGGACTGAAGGTCGAGAAGGCGAACCTCGCTGGCGCATCGTTCGTTGACGCGCGCTTAGAGGGGGCGACCATAGAAGGCGTTTCCGTCACCGATCTCCTCGCGTATTGGCGCGCGGGCCATGGGGCGAGGAGCGCATGAGCAAGATCATCATTGACGGCAAGGAAATCGATGTTCCCGCCGAATACACCCTTCTTCAGGCTTGCGAGGCGGCCGGCGCCGAGATCCCGCGTTTCTGCTTCCACGAGCGACTGTCCATTGCCGGAAACTGCCGGATGTGCCTCGTCGAAGTGAAAGGCGGACCGCCCAAGCCGACGGCCTCCTGCGCCATGGCGGTCAAAGACTTGCGCCCCGGCCCGAACGGCGAACCGCCGGTCGTGCTGACCAACTCGCCGATGGCTCGCAAGGCGCGCAAGGGCACAATGGAATTTCTGCTGATCAACCATCCACTCGACTGCCCGATTTGTGATCAGGGCGGCGAATGCGATCTGCAAGATCAGGCGATGGCCTACGGCGCCGACTCCTCCCGCTTCGCGGAGAACAAGCGCGCGGTTGAAGACAAATATATTGGGGCGCTAGTCAAGACCTCGATGAACCGATGCATACAATGCACGCGATGCGTGCGCTTTGTAACAGAGGTGGCTGGTGTTCCGGAACTCGGCGCGATCGGCCGCGGCGAGGACATGGAGATCACCTCCTATCTTCAAGAGGCTTTGAGTTCGGAGCTGCAGGGGAACGTTGTCGACCTCTGTCCGGTCGGCGCTTTGACCTCGAAACCGACGGCGTTCCACGCCCGGCCGTGGGAGTACGCCAAGACCGAATCGATTGACGTGATGGACGCGCTTGGCTCCTCGATCCGAATCGATGCGCGTGGCCGCGAAGTCGTACGCATCCTGCCTCGTGTCAATGATGCCATCAACGAGGAATGGATTTCCGATAAGACACGACACGTTGTCGACGGCTTGAAGACGCAGCGACTCGATCGTCCGTATGTCCGTGTTGACGGTCGGCTCCGGCCCGCGAGCTGGGCGGAGGCTTTCGCGACCGTCGCCGGGAAGGTTGCCGCCGCAGCTCCCTCGCGCATTGGGGCACTCGTTGGCGATCTGGCAACCGTCGAAGAAATGTTCGCGCTCAAGTCGCTGGTGGGCAAGCTTGGCTCGCCCAACATCGACTGCCGCCAGGACGGCTCAAAACTGCACCCTAAGTTTGGCCGCGCATCTTATCTTTTCAACTCGACGATTGCCGGGATCGATCAGGCTGACGCTATTCTGATTGTTGGCTCCAGCCCGCGTTACGAGGCGCCCGTCCTCAACGCGCGCATCCGCAAGCGCTGGCTCAGGGGCGGCGCGCCGATAGGCGTCGTCGGCCCCAAAGCCGATCTGAGTTACAAATACAATCACCTGGGCGGAGGACCGGAGACGCTGGCGCAGGTGTGGGATCGACCGCCGAAAGACGCGGCGAAGCCAATGATGATTGTCGGTTCCGGTGCCTTCGTCCGGCCTGACAGCGTCGCCTTGCTGGCTGGGCTCGCCAAGGCCGCCCTTGCCGCCGGCGTTGTGAAAGACGGGTGGAACGGCTTTAACGTGTTGCATACAGCGGCCTCGCGCGTCGGCGGGCTGGATCTCGGCCTCGTGCCGGGCCAAGACGGGCTCGATGCGCTGGCCATGACGAAGGCAAACGCTCTCGACGTGCTCATCAACCTGGGTGCAGACGAGATTGACATTGAACCGGGCGCGTTCGTGGTCTACGTCGGCACTCATGGCGACCGCGGTGCCCATCGGGCGGACGTCATTCTGCCGGGTGCGGCCTATACCGAAAAGACGGGCATCTACGTCAATACCGAAGGCAGGCCGCAGTTCGCAGAGCGCGCGGTGTTCCCGCCGGGAGACGCGCGTGAGGATTGGTCGATTCTGCGCGCGCTGTCGGATCCACTAGGCGCCAAGCTGCCCTTCGATTCGCTCGCCCAACTGCGTGCGGCGCTCGCCGTGGCCTACCCCTTCCTGGTGCGCTTCGACGTCGTCGCGCCGGCGGATGCAGGCGTTTTCAACTCGATCGCCGCGCTCGGCGGCGCTGTCGACAAAACGCCGTTCGTCCCGGCTATCTCCGACTTCTATCTTACTAACCCGATCGCTCGCGCCTCTCGCGTCATGGCCGAATGTTCGGCTCTCGCGCGAGGCGTTCAGCGTCAGGCGGCGGAATAGCATCGATGAGCACCGCCTCCCCCAGCAGACCGTCGTCTTCGCCCTCCCTCGCCGTAATCGGCGTCGCCGCGGCGATTGTCGCCGTCGTCATCGTCGCGGTTCTGGCGTGGCTGATCAGGCGGCGGCTATTTCGCGGCGTTCGGGCACTGGATGCACACAAGCGACGTCGGGACGGCGGTTCGATACCTCCTCGAGAGCCTGGTGCTGCTCGTGTGTGTGCTCCTGTCGACGGCAGCGCTGATCTACATTCAACGAAAGATCTGGGGAGCCGTGCAGCTGAGACGCGGCCCCAACGTGGTTGGACCTTGGGGCATCCTTCAGCCGTTCGCGGACTTCTTCAAGTTTATACTCAAGGAGCCGATCATCCCGGCGAGCGCCAACAAGGGCGTGTTCCTGCTCGCCCCGCTCGTCTCCGTTGTGCTCGCCTTCGCCGCGTGGGCGGTCATTCCGGTCTCGGACGGATGGGTGGTCGCGGACATTAACGTTGGGCTCCTTTATCTCTTCGCGGTTTCCTCGCTTGGCGTGTACGGCGTCATCATGGCAGGGTGGGCGTCCAATTCGAAATATGCGCTGCTTTCGGCGCTGCGCGCAGCCGCCCAGATGGTGTCCTACGAGGTCTCGATCGGCTTCGTGATCGTGACGGTGGTGCTGTGCGCAGGCTCGGTCAACCTGAGCGACATCGTCCGCGCCCAGGACACGCGGTTCGGCTTGTTCGGTTGGTACTGGCTGCCGCTCTTCCCGATGTTCGTTGTCTTCTTTGTTTCGGCGCTTGCCGAGACGAATCGGCCGCCGTTCGACTTGACCGAGGCGGAGTCGGAACTCGTCGCCGGCTACACGGTCGAGTATTCCGCCTCGCTGTTCCTGCTGCAGTTCCTGACCGAACTCGTCGCGCTGCTCACCATGGGGTCGTTGGCTGCAATCCTGTTCCTCGGCGGATGGCTGTCGCCGCTGCCGTTTCCGCCGTTCACATGGATACCGGGGGTGATCTGGTTCCTGATCAAGGCCTGGGCGGTGGTGTTCTGCTTCTTGATGGTCACCGCCTTCGTCCCGCGCTATCGCTACGATCAGTTGATGCGCTTGGGCTGGAAGGTGTTCCTGCCGATTTCTCTGGCAATGGTGGTAGTGGTGGCCGGAGTGCTCGAATTTACCGGTCTTGGGGCGAGTCCCTCGGGCCCGTTGCACTGAGAGGAGAGGAAGGCAATGGCTCTCAGGCTCGCCCATTCGGCCAAGTCTCTGTTCCTGACAGAGTTCCTTGCCGCGTTCGGGTTGTCGATCCGCTATATGTTCAAGCCTAGGGCGACGCTCAACTATCCGCATGAGAAGTCGCCGCTGAGCCCTCGCTTCCGTGGAGAGCATGCGCTGCGCCGCTATCCGAATGGCGAGGAGCGATGCATCGCCTGCAAGCTGTGCGAGGCGATTTGTCCGGCTCAGGCGATTACGATCGAGGCGGGACCTCGGCGCAATGACGGCACGCGCCGCACCACGCGCTACGACATCGACATGGTCAAGTGCATCTACTGCGGGATGTGCCAGGAGGCCTGTCCGGTCGACGCGATCGTCGAAGGGCCGAACTTCGAATTCGCGACCGAGACGCGCGAAGAGCTTTATTACGACAAGCAACGATTGCTAGACAACGGCGATCGATGGGAGCGGGAGTTGGCGCGCAACATCGCGATGAACGCGCCGTATCGGTAACGCCTTCTCTCTTCTGAGGAGGAGGGAGTTGACCATAGCCCGTCGAATGACGGGCTATGTTCAACGGGCGTGTTCGGGGGCCGGACGAGGCCGCGGCGCGATGGCGCCAAGGAACGCGGCGCTCGCGCTGACTGCCGCTCTGCCTGTTTCCCGCAAAGGGAAGGGCAGGCGGGCAGGGGACTATGACAAGAGGCGGACGATGCAGGCCGATGTTTTCTTCTTTTGGATTCTAGCCCCGCTTTTGGTTGTGTCGGCTTTCGCCGTCATCGTGGCCAAAAATCCGGTGCATTCGGTCCTCTTCCTCATTCTTTCCTTCGTCTGCGCCGCCGGGCTGTTCCTGCTGATGGGCGCGGAGTTCCTGGCGATGATCCTGGTCGTCGTCTATGTCGGCGCCGTCGCGGTGTTGTTCCTGTTCGTTGTCATGCTGCTCGACGTGGATTTCGCCCGGCTAAGGCAGGGCTTCGTCGAATACCTGCCGCAGGGGTTGCTGATTGCGTTGGTCGTGGCGATCGAGCTCATCTACGTCGTGTCGGGTCTCGGCCCGTCACAGCGGGCTGCCGCCGCGGCGACGCCGGAGGGCATGCTGAGCAACACGGCCGCGCTCGGCGAGGTGCTCTACACCCGCTATATCTACTTCTTTCAGGCGGCGGGGATGATTCTGCTCACCGCGATGATCGGAGCGATCGTTCTCACCCTTCACCACAAGCCGGGCGTCAAGCGTCAGGACATCGGCGCGCAGGTGGCTCGCAACCCCGAAACCGCGGTCGAGGTGCGCAAAGTCCCCTCGCGCGCCGGCATCTGAAGGATCACGCGGATGGGAATCGGGCTTGCCAACTACCTCACCCTCGCCGCGATCGTGTTCACGATCGGCATCGCCGGCATCATCCTGAACCATAAGAACATCATTATCATTTTGATGTCGGTCGAGCTCATCCTGCTCGCCGTCAACATCAACCTCATCGCCTTCTCGACCTATTCAGGCGATCTGACCGGGCAGGCCTTCGCGCTCTTCATTCTGACTGTGGCCGCGGCGGAGGCGGCGATCGGCCTTGCGATCCTGGTGGCCTATTACCGCAATCGCGGCTCAATCGCGGTTGAGGACATCAATTCGTTGAAGGGCTGAGACCGGTGTACCAGCTAATCGTTTTCCTGCCGCTTCTCGGTTTTCTGATCGCGGGCATTTTCGGGCCTTGGATCGGCGCGCGCGGCGCAGAGTACGTCACATCGGGCCTTCTCGGGGTTTGCTGTGTCCTCGCTTGGGTCGCTTTCGTCATGGTCGCGGGGGGTGCGGACGCGCATGTCCTGATTGGCAATTGGTTCACCTCCGGCAAGGTCGTCGCCGACTGGGCCTTGCGCATCGACACGTTGACCGCCGTCATGTTCGTCGTCGTGACGACGGTGTCGTTCCTCGTCCACGTCTACTCGATCGGCTACATGGCCGAGGACCCGTCACGGCCGCGCTTCTTCGCTTACCTCTCTCTCTTCACCTTCGCCATGCTGATGCTGGTGACGGCGGACAACCTCGTGCAGTTGTTCTTCGGCTGGGAAGGCGTCGGCCTGATGTCCTACCTGCTGGTCGGCTTCTGGTACGAGAAGCCTGCACCCAACGCTGCAGCGATCAAGGCGTTCGTCGTCAACCGGGTCGGCGACTTCGGCTTTTCGCTCGGCATCTTCCTCACCTATTATCTGACCGGTTCGATCGCCTTCGATCAGATATTTGCCGCCGCTCCCGGTCTTGCCGGCAAGACGGTGCATTTTATCGGCTTCAACTGGGACGCGGTGACACTCGCCTGCCTGCTCTTGTTCATGGGCGCGATGGGCAAGTCGGCGCAGTTTCTGCTGCACACCTGGCTTCCGGACGCGATGGAGGGCCCAACCCCGGTCTCGTCGCTCATTCACGCGGCGACCATGGTGACGGCCGGCGTGTTCATGGTCGCGAGGCTCTCGCCACTATTCGAAATGTCGCCGGTCGCGCTCAGCGTCGTCACCATCGTCGGGGGCACGACCGCCTTCTTCGCTGCGACCATCGCCGGGGTTCAGATGGACATCAAGAAGGTCGTCGCCTATTCGACGTGCTCGCAGCTCGGCTACATGTTCGTCGGCCTCGGCGTTGGCGGCTACAGCCTCGGCATTTTCCACCTTTTTACGCACGCCTTCTTTAAGGGCCTTTTGTTCCTTTGCTGCGGCTCGGTGATCACCGCGATGCATCACGAGCAGGACATGCGCGCGATGGGTGGGCTCCGAAAGGAGCTGCCAGTCACCTTCTGGACGATGATGGCCGGCGCGCTGGCGCTGAGCGCCGTCGGTATCCCATTCACGTCGATCGGCTTTGCCGGGTTTGTGTCGAAGGACCCGATCATCGAGGCGGCCTTCGTCTCTCATCGCTTCGGCGCGATGTACGCGTTCTGGTGCGCCGACATCGCGGCCGGATTGACCGCGTTCTATACTTGGCGCCTCATGTTCATGACCTTTTTCGGCAAGCGCGGCGACTGGTCAGCGAGCCTGCCGAGCGCGCACGACGGGCATGATCACGGCCACGATGACCATCCTGTGCGCGAATCCCCGCTGGTCATGCTGGTTCCGCTCGTAGTGCTGGCCCTCGGCGCGACTTTCGCCGGCATGGCCTTCCGCTATCTCTTCATCGGCGCGGGACACGACGGGTTCTGGCGGAACTCTCTGTCCCTGGGTCAGGAGAACGACATTCTCGAGCGCATGGAGACCGCCCCTTGGCTCGTCTCCGTGTCCCCGACGCTGGCTATGCTTATCGGGCTCGGAATCGCCTACTACATGTACATGGTCGACCGCACCGCGCCGCAGCGGCTCGCCGTCCGATTTTCCAGGGCTTTATCGCTTCCTCGTCCACAAGTGGTACTTCGACGAACTCTACGACTTCCTGTTCGTCCGTCCGGCCTTCGCTATCGGCCGCTTGTTCTGGAAGGGCGGCGACGGCGTGATCATCGACGGTTTCGGGCCGGACGGCGTCTCGGCGCGCGTTCTTGATGTCGCCCGGAACTCGGTGCGCCTGCAAACCGGCTACGTCTACCATTACGCCTTCGCGATGCTGCTTGGCGCTGCCGCGCTGACGACATGGTATCTGTTCGGGGGGGTCACGCGATGAACGGCTCCTGGATCCTCTCCGGCATTCTGGCGTTGCCGCTGATCGGCGCGCTGTTCATTCTATTGCTTCCGGGGGATAGCGAGGCGACCAAGCGAAACGCGCGCTGGATCGCCTTATTCGCGACTTTGATCACATTCGTGCTGAGCCTTGTCGCCTGGGGTCGCTTCGACTCGGCGCAGCCTGGCTTTCAGCTTGTCGAGGAACGCGACTGGTTCTCGCACGCGATCTTATACAAGCTTGGCGTCGATGGCATTTCGATGCCGTTCGTGCTGCTCACGACGTTCATCATGCCAATTTGCATCATCGCATCTTGGACCCCGATCCAGACCCGGGTGAAGGCGTACATGATCACCTTCCTCGTGATGGAGACGCTTATGGTCGGCGTCTTCGTGGCGCTCGACCTGGTGCTCTTCTATCTGTTCTTCGAGGGCGGCCTCATCCCGATGTTCATCATCATCGGCATCTGGGGCCATGGGAACCGCGTGTACGCCGCCTTCAAGTTTTTCCTCTACACGTTCACCGGCTCGGTGCTGATGCTGCTCGCGATCATGGCCATGTACTGGACCGCGGGCACGACCGACATCACCGTGCTGCTCAAGACCCCCTTTCCGGTCCACATGCAGACTTGGCTGTGGCTCGGGTTCTTCGCCTCGTTCGCGGTCAAGATGCCGATGTGGCCAGTCCACACCTGGCTGCCTGATGCGCATGTCGAAGCGCCGACCGCCGGATCGGTGGTGCTGGCGGCCATTCTGCTCAAAATGGGCGGCTATGGCTTCATCCGCTTTTCGTTGTCGATGTTTCCGGACGCCTCCGTTTATTTCACCCCGCTCGTCTTTGCCCTGTCGGTGATCGCGATCATTTACGCGTCCCTGGTCGCGCTCGCGCAGGAGAGCACGAAGAAGCTCATCGCCTATTCGTCGGTCGCTCACATGGGTTTCGTGACGATGGGGATTTTCGCCGCCAACGCCCAGGGGATTCAGGGCGCTGTCTATCAGATGATTAGTCACGGCCTCGTCTCGGGGGCGATGTTCCTCTGCACCGGCGTCCTCTATGACCGCATGCACACTTACGACATCGCGGCCTACGGCGGCCTCGTGCAGCGCATGCCGCTCTATGCCGTCGCCTTCATGACGTTCACATTCGCCAACATCGGGTTGCCGGGCACCACGGGCTTCATTGGCGAATTCCTGACCCTGTTAGGCACGTTCCAGGTCAACAACTGGGTCGCGTTCCTCGCCACCACCGGCACAATCCTGTCGGCGTGCTACGCACTCTACCTTTACCGCCGCATCATCTTTGGCGTTATCGAGAAGCCAAACCTGATGGGCATCGCCGACCTCACGAACCGCGAGGTCGTGACGTTGCTGCCGCTTGGCCTGCTCACGATCTTTTACGGAGTGCACCCACAGCCGATCATCGACGCGAGCGCAGCTTCAATCGAACAGATCATCAGCGGCTTCCAGCACGCTATCGCGGCGACGAAGTCGGCGGGGCTCTGACGGCTTAGGGGCTCTGCGCCGCGCGCCGATTGTTTTTGGAACGAGCGACACTCATGCATGAGACGGCCATTTCTCTTCCCGTAATCCTGCCGGAAGTGGTGCTGGCGGCGGGGATCTTGGCGCTCGTGCTTTACGGCGCCCTGCGCGGCGAGCGAGGGTCGGCCCTGGTCAACGAGTTCGCCGTCGGCCTGCTCGGCCTCGTCCTCATTCTGATGGTGGCCAGGAATCGCCCGATGGGCGTCACCTTCTACGGCTCCTTCGTCAGACGACGCATTCACCCGCTTCATGAGCGCGCTTGCGCTGGTTGGCTCGCTGGGGACGCTTCTCTTGTCGGTCGAGTTCATGCGTCAGGAGCGGATCGGCGGATTCGAATTCCCGGTCCTCATTCTCATTTCCACCCTCGGCATGCTGATGCTGATCTCGGCCAATGACTTCATCGCGCTCTACCTCGGTTTCGAGTTGATGAGCTTGGCGCTCTACGTGATCGCCGCCTATCGGCGCCACGATCTGCGCGCCACCGAAGCCGGCCTCAAGTATTTCGTCCTCGGCGCCTTGTCGTCGGGCATGATGCTTTACGGGATGTCGCTCATCTACGGGTATTCCGGCTCGGTCGCCTTCGGCGCGGTCGCGAACGCCGTGCATGATCATGCTAACATCGGCGTGCTGTTCGGACTGGTGTTCCTTTTGGTGGGGCTGGCGTTCAAGATCTCTGTCGTGCCGTTTCACATGTGGACGCCCGACGTCTACGAAGGCGTGCCGACTCCGGTGACGACGTTCTTCGCCACCGCGCCCAAGATCGCCGCGATGGCGGTCCTGGTTCGGGTCGTGATCACCGCCTTTCCCGGCATCGCCAACGACTGGCGCCAGATCCTCACCTTCGTCTCGATCGCCTCGATGGTGCTTGGCGCCTTCGCCGCCATCGGCCAGCGCAACTTTAAACGGCTGATGGCCTATTCCGCGATCGGCCATATGGGATACGCGCTGGTCGGGCTCGCGGCGGGCACGGTCGAGGGCGCGCAGAGCGTCGTCATCTATATGGCGATCTACGTGGTGATGACGCTGGGAACCTTCGCCGCTATTCTGTCCATGCGCCGCGCAGGCCGCGCGGTCGAGACGATGGCCGATCTCGCGGGCCTGGCGCGAACGGATCCGACCATGGCCTTCTTCCTGGCGACAATGATGTTCTCGCTTGCGGGCGTTCCGCCGCTCGCCGGCTTCTTCGCCAAGTTCTATGTCTTTGCCGCCGCCATGAAGGCAGGTCTCTATGGCCTTTCGGTCATCGGTGTTTTGGCGAGCTGCGTGGCCGCCTATTATTATCTGAGGATCGTCAAGCTGATGTATTTCGACGAGCCGGCTCCAGCGTTCGATCGTCCAAGCCCCGTCGCGCGCATCGTGCTCGCGGTTTCGGCGCTCGCGATCATCCTGTTCGTATTCGCGCCGTCGCCGATCACAAACGCCGCGATGGCAGCCGCGCAGTCGCTCTTTTGACCGCCGCCTCCAGGCTGGACAGCGCGCATAGAGGCTGGCGCATCGTTCGTCTGGGCGCCGTCGATTCGACCAACGAGGAGGCGCGCCGCCGCGCGTTGACCGGCGACACCGACCGGCTGTGGATCGTCGCTGAGGAACAGACTGCGGGCAGAGGGCGCCGTGGCCGGGGCTGGATCTCGCCGAGGGGCAACCTGCACGCCAGCGCCCTCATCCTGGATCCATGCCCGCGTCCGGTCGCGTCGCAGCTCGGGTTCGTCGCCGGCGTGGCCCTGGTGCGCGCCGCAAGGGATCTTGGCGCGACCGAAGTTGGTCTCAAATGGCCGAACGATCTGATGTCTTATGGCGCGAAATGCGCCGGGATCCTCATTGAAGGCATTAGTCTTGGAAGCGGTCGGACGGCCTGTGTCGCGGGGATCGGCGTGAATTGCGCGCATGCGCCGGAGGGCGTTGGGTACGCGACCTCATGTCTGACGCGGGCGGGCGGACAAGCGGTGGATCCCGGAGAATTGTTCGAGCGTCTCATCGAACAGTTTGACGACGCGCTTGACGAATGGCGCGCTGGACAGGCGTTCGACCGTATTCGCGCCGCGTGGCTCGACTACGCCGTCGGTTTGGGCGAACGGATCGCGATCCAAAACGGTGGGGGCCAACGCGAGGGCGTGTTCGAGGGGATCGATGCGACCGGCCGCTTACTCATGCACTCCGAGCGAGGGCTAGATGCCGTCGAGGCGGCCGACGTATGGATCCTGCCTCGCTCGGGCGTTCTGCCGCAGGTGGTTCCACCCGCCGCGCACCCGCCGGAAGGGCGGGCGTAGATGGCCGACGACAACGAGTTCGTGTTCGTCCCGCTTGGCGGCTTGGGCGAAATCGGCATGAATTGCGCCCTTTACGGATATGGGCCGGCGAGCGCACGCCAATGGCTCATGGTCGATCTCGGCATCGGCTTCGCCGACGAGGACTTGCCCGGCGTTGATCTCATCATGCCGGATCTCAGCTTCATCGAGAAGGCGAAGAAGAATCTGGTCGGGGTGGTCATCACTCATGCACACGAAGACCATATAGGCGCCCTCGTCGAGCTTTGGCCGGACCTTCGCGCGCCCGTCTACATGACCCGCTTCGCGGCAGGACTTATGGAATCGCGCCGGCTGGGCGAACCGGGCGCGCCCGATATCCCCCTGAAGGTTGTTCAGTTTGGCGAGAAGGTCGTGATCGGCCCGTTCACGGTCGAATTCATCCCCGTCGCTCATTCCATTCCGGAAAGCTCGGCGCTTGCGATCCGCACGCCTGCTGGGCTTGTCGTCCACACGGCCGACTGGAAGATCGACCAGACGCCGATCATCGGTCTGCCCACCGACGAGGCGCGCTTCAAGGCGCTCGGCGACGAGGGCGTGCTGGCGCTTGTCTGCGATTCGACCAACATCCTGCGCGAAGGGGAAAGTCCGTCCGAGCGCGACGTCGCGAAGACTCTGGCTGCGCTCATCGCCAAAGCCAAAGGCAGGGTGGTCGTGACCACCTTCGCCTCCAACGTCGGCCGCCTGCGTTCCGCGGCTGAGGCTGGTTTCGCCGCCGGGCGACAGGTCTGCATTCTCGGCCGGGCGATCGAGCGCGTGGTCGGCGTCGCGCGCGACTGCGGGATGCTGGAAGGCTTGCCGCCGTTCTTGGGCATGGATGCGTTCGAGCGACTGCCGCGCGACCGGATACTGGCGCTCGCTACGGGCAGTCAGGGCGAGCCCCGCGCAGCGCTCGCACGCATGGCGGGGGACGAGCATCCGACGGCGGAACTGAGCGCCGGCGACACCGTGATCTTTTCGTCGCGCACCATTCCCGGCAACGAGAAGGCGGTCGGCAAGATCGTTAACGCGTTTGCTCGGGCTGGCGTCGAGGTCGTCACCGACCGCACCGCGCTCGTGCATGTCTCCGGCCATCCACGGCGGGCGGAGGTAGCGAAAATGTACGGCTGGGTGCGTCCGAGAATCGCTGTGCCTGCGCATGGCGAGGCTGTGCATTTGACCGAACATGCGGACTTTGCCAGAGCGCAAGGCGTGTCGCAGGTCTTGCGCGCCTTCAATGGCGATATGATCCGGCTTGCGCCCGGCGAGGTCAGCGTATCAGGCAAGGTGACGAGCGGCCGGCGGGCGAAGGACGGCGCGATTCTATTGCCGCCGGGTCAGGAATCCGTCCGCCAGCGACGCAGGCTCAGTTTCGCTGGTGTTGTGTCGATCGCAATCGCGCTGACACCTAGGGGCGAAATGGCGGGCGACCCGGATGTGATGATCGCGGGCCTGCCGGAGCGCACGCGCGAAGGCGCTGCGATCGATGCGCTGATCGACGATGCCATCTTTGAGGCCTTCGAGAGCCTGCCGCCAGGCAAGCGGCGCGACGCCGAGGTCGTGTCAACCGCCATCGAACGTGCGGTGCGCGGTTCGGTCAACACCGTTTGGGGCAAGAAGCCACAAGTGCATGTGCTGGTGGTGGAGGTGTGAGTAAACCGAAGTCCATCATGATCGGTAAGCTCAACCACGTCGCTATCGCAGTCCCCGATCTCGAAAAGGCGGCGCGGACCTATCGGGAAACACTCGGCGCTCGCGTCTCCGAACCGAAACCTGAGCCTGATCATGGGGTGACCGTCATCTTCGTCGAACTGCCCAACACGAAAATCGAACTCTTGCATCCTCTGGGCGCGAACTCGCCGATCGCCAAGTTTCTCGATCGCAATCCGGACGGCGGCATGCATCACCTCTGCTATGAGGTTGAGGACATCATCGCCGCCCGCGACCAGCTCAAAGCTGCGGGCGGGCGCGTGCTTGGGGACGGAAACCCGAAAATCGGCGCTCATGGTAAGCCGGTGCTGTTTTTGCACCCAAAGGACTTCGCCGGCACGCTGATCGAAATCGAGCAGGCCTGAGGGCATGCGGCATTCCGCTGTCGGGGGCGGCATGAGTCGCTTGGGCGCGGACGGCCTGCTTCTCATCACCGCGGTCTTGTGGGGCGTGACCTTCGTGGCGCAGAAATACGCCACCGCGACCATGCCAGCGCTCGCCTTCGTCGCGGCGCGTTTTGCTGTTTCGGCCGTAGCGCTTGCCCCCTTCGCGCTCTGGGAATTTCGCCGCAAGCCGCATGCCCCGAGCCGCGACGAATGGCGGCTTGCGCTCGTGATTGGCTTCACGCTCTTCTTTGGCACGACCCTGCAGCAGGCGGGGATCGAGACAACCAGCGCCACCAACGCCGGCTTCCTAACCGCCTGCTATGTCGTGCTGACCCCTTTCGTCGTGTGGGCGCTGACCGGAGCGCGTCCGCGCGTCATCATCGTCGGCGCGGGCTTCGTCTCGCTCGTCGGCGCCTGGCTGCTCTCCTCGGGCGGAGCGCTCGGCCCTCCGAACGTCGGCGACGCCCTCGTCCTCCTCGCCGATTTCGCCTGGGCCACGGGCATTGCGCTGACGCCGATCTTCCTCGCCCGCTCCGGTCGGCCGCTGCTGCTTGCCTTCGTGCAATATGCGGTTTGCGCCGGCCTCGCCGCGCTGTGTTCCGCCTTGCTCGAATCGATTCCGCCCGGCGCACTCGTGGCGACCGCGCCGACGATCCTGTTCGCGGGCATTGTCTCCGGCGCGATCGCCTATACGATCCAGATCTTCGCCCAGGCGCATACGCCTCCCGCCGAGGCGGCGCTCATTCTCGCCCTCGAGGGTGTGTTCGCTGCGCTGGCGGGCGCCCTTTTGCTCAGCGAGCGTCTGACCGCCATCGGCGCTTTCGGCTGCGTCCTGATCCTCGCCGGCGCGGTGGCGGCGGAGGTCGGGCCGCTGTTCGGGCGAAAGACGGTCAGCGGAGCCACGTGACGAAAGTAGAAAAGCTTTCCCTACCGGAGGCCCGGCGGATCGCTCTTGCCGCCCAGGGCTTTGGCGGGCCGCGCCCGGACAGAGTCACGGCCGCGCGATGGCTGAAAACCGTCGACCGGCTATCCCTTCACCAGATCGACAGCGTCAATGTCCTGGTCCGCGCCCATTACTTGCCCGCCTTCTCCCGCCTAGGACCCTATGATCGTTCGCTGATCGAAACGGCCGCCTGGGGAAGCCGGAAGAAGCGGCGGCTATTCGAATATTGGGCCCATGAAGCCTCGCTCCTGCCGCTGCCGTTGCACCCCCTGCTGCGCTGGCGGATGGCTCGCGCAGATCGGGGTCAGGCCGGTTGGAAGGGCCTGCGGGTCTTCGCGGCGAGCGCCGGCCTGAGGCGGAAGCGCTCCTCAATCGCATCCGCAATGAGGGTCCCCGCGCGGCCTCGGACCTGGAAGAAAAGCGCGGCCGGTCTGGCTGGTGGGAATGGAGCGACACCAAGCAAACCCTAGAGTGGCTGTTTTGGGCGGGACACATCACGACAGCGACTCGGCGCGGTAGCTTCGAGCGGGTCTACGACCTGACCGAGCGCGTCATTCCAACCGAGATCCTCGCCCTGCCAACTCCGGACGAGACGGATGCTCAGCGCGCGCTCGTCGACCGCGCCGCTCAGGCGCTAGGCGTCGCCACGGAGCGGGACCTGCGCGACTATTTTCGTCTTGGCCCAGACGATGCACGGCTCGCAATCAAGTCGCTCGTCGAAGCGGGCGTTCTCGAGCCGGTCGAGGTTCCGGGCTGGGCGCGGCTCGCCTATCTTCATCGAGACGCCCGCAGGCCGCGTCGCGTCTCTGCGCGGGCGCTGCTGGCGCCGTTCGATCCGCTCGTCTGGGAGCGATCCCGCACGTTGCGGCTCTTCGACTTCCACTATCGGATCGAGATCTACACGCCGGCCGACAAGCGCCAGCACGGCTACTATGTACTTCCCTTTCTGCTTGGCGACCTGCTCGTGGCCCGCCTTGACCTGAAGGCCGACCGCCAGGCGGGACGGCTGCTCGTCCATGCGGTGCACCTCGAGACGCACGCGCCTTCGGATGCCATGGACGCGATCTCCGAGGAGCTTCAGGCGTTGGCGGGCTGGCTGGGTCTTCCTGAAGTCATCATGCCGTCGAAACCGCGTCGGCCTGCGATCGGATAAGGAAGCGCTGACACGGCCCGCCGTCCAGGTTATAAGCCCGTCGCCGAAGCTTGGACCATCGTGGTCGGGCTTGTCCCGGCCATCCATGTTTCCGCCGCTTGCGCTCTTTTTCGGTCCGGCGAGCCGAGGCAGCCTGGGCCACGGAATCAACAGGTTTGGGTGTATCAAGTTTCGCGTTGCAAAGGTTCGCAATGTCTGGCTCCGCCCTCACTAGCGCAGCGCTCGATGAGCGCCGGCGGCGGATTCTGTTTCGCGCCTGGCGCCGCGGCGTGCGCGAGATGGATCTGGTTATGGGCCGCTTCGCTGATGCGTATTTGCCGACGATGAACGAAGACGAGCTTGCCGAATTCGAGCGTCTCCTCGACGTCCCCGACCCGCAGGCGCTCGCCTGGATTATCGGTGGTGAGCATCCGCCCCGGGAATTCGACACTCCGCTTTTTGCCCGCCTATGCGGATCGCGATGAAAACCGCCAACGCCCGCCGTCCCGACTCCGTGAGCCTCATCGCTCCCGCCATTCGCCGCCTTGAGGAGGGCGGCGCCGTCACGCTGGCGCGCGCGCCTGAGGGCTACGACGCGTTCGTTGTCGCCGAACTGACGCGAGCGCTGGCCAAAGACGGCGAGCAGCGCGCCGTCACCCTCGCTTTCGTCGCGCGGGACAGCTTGCGCGCTCAAGCCTTCATCGACGCGCTGAGCTTCGCAGCGCCCGAGATCGAAGCGCTGTACCTTCCATCCTGGGATTGCCAACCTTACGATCGCGTCTCGCCCAACGCCGCCGTATCAGCCGATCGGATGACCGTGCTGGCGCGGCTAGCCAAGAGCCGAGGCGCCCTGGAGCGGCCGCGCATTCTCGTCGCCTCGGTCAACGCGCTGACCCAGCGCACACCGCCACTTGCCTATCTCAAGTCCGCTGCATTCGCCGCTGCGCCGGGCAACAGCGTGCGGATAGAGGACCTCACACACTGGCTGGAGTCGAACGGCTACGCGCGCGCGAGCACAGTGCGCGACGTTGGCGATTACGCCTCGCGCGGCGGCATTCTCGACCTCTATCCGCCTGGCGCCGGCAGCGCCGATCCGGCTCGATTTCTTTGGCGATACGCTCGAATCGATCCGCGCCTTCGATCCGGAGACCCAGCGCTCGACCACGCAATTGCGCTCGCTCGATCTCGTGCCGATGAGCGAAGCGCGTCTGACAACCGAATCGATCAAACGTTTCCGTCAGGGCTACGCGGCGGAGTTCGGCGCGCCCGCTCCGAACGACGATCTCTACGCCGCCATCAGCGAAGGCCGCCGGGCGATTGGCGTCGAACATTGGCTACCATTGCTCTACGACAAGCTCGACACGATCTTTGACTATGTCGGGGGTGCGCCGTTCGTGCTCGACGGTCGCGCCGACGACGCGGCCCACGAGCGTATTGCGCTCATCACCGATAATTATGCAGCACGCCGCGCGGCATACGCGGAAGATCCCGGTAAGGCGGACTATAAGCCGCTGCCGCCAACGCGGCTTTATCTGAGCGAAGGCGAGTGGAAGGACCGGCTCGCCAGCGAGCCGGTAGCGCGGCTTACGCCATTCGAGGCGCAGCCGGGCGCAATCGACGTCGTCGATTGCGGCGGACGAACAGGGCGCAATTTTGCTCCCGAACGGCAGAACGAGAGCGCCAATGTGTTCGACGCCGCGGTCGCCCATGTGCAGGCGCTGCGCGAGCGGGGCTTGAACGTGATCATCGCTGGCTGGAGCGACGGTTCGCGCGAGCGGCTGAGTCACGTGCTGGCCGAGCATGGCCTCAAACCACTCGAGTTCGTATCGTCCTATCATCAAGCGACGACAACGCGCGCTGGCGCGTTGCCGCTCGCTGTCATCGCGCTCGAACAGGGGTTCGAAGCGCCGGACTTCGCCATCATCGGCGAGCAGGACGTTCTCGGCGACCGTCTCGTACGGCAGTCGAAGCGCCGGCGCCGCGCCCAGGATGTTCTGGCCGAAGCGAGCGCGCTTACCGCCGGCGATCTCGTCGTTCATATCGAGCACGGCGTCGGGCGCTTCGTTGGATTAAAGACAATCGAGGCGGCCGGCGCGCCGCACGACTGTCTCGAGATCCACTATGCCGGCGGCGATCGGCTGTTCCTGCCGGTCGAGAATCTCGAACTTCTATCTCGCTACGGGTCGGAGACGGGCGAACTCGACAAGCTTGGCGGCGCCGGATGGCAATCGCGCAAGGCCCGCTTGAAGAAGCGCGTGCGCGAGATGGCGGGCGAGCTTATTCGAGTCGCGGCGCAGCGCATGATGCATACGGCGCCCCGCCTCACCGCCCCAGAAGGCCTGTACGACGAATTCTGCGCCCGCTTTCCCTACGACGAAACGCCGGACCAGGCGGGCGCGATTGAGGCGACGCTCGACGACCTGGCTGCCGGCCGGCCGATGGACCGGCTGGTGTGCGGTGACGTCGGGTTCGGTAAGACCGAGGTCGCGCTGCGCGCCGCCTTCGCCACGGCGATCAATGGCAAGCAGACGGCGATCATCGCTCCGACGACCCTGCTTGCCCGCCAGCACACCCAGAACTTTCGCCAGCGCTTTGCGGGTCTGCCGGTCAACGTTGGCCAACTCTCGCGTATGGTTGGCGCGGCGGAAAGCCGCGAGGTCAAGAAAGGCCTGGCCGAGGGCGGAATCGACATCGTCGTTGGCACCCATGCGGTCTTGGGCAAGACCGTGAGCTTCAAGGACCTCGGCCTCGTCGTCGTCGACGAAGAGCAGCATTTTGGCGTCGGGCACAAGGAGCGGCTCAAGGAGCTGCGTTCGGAAGTGCACGTGCTGACGCTGTCGGCGACGCCGATTCCGCGCACGCTGCAACTTGCTATGACCGGCGTTCGCGAGATGTCGATCATCGCCACGCCGCCGATCGATCGACTGGCGGTGCGCACCTTCGTCTCGCCATTTGACGCGCTCATCATTCGCGAGGCGCTCCTGCGGGAACGCTATCGCGGCGGACAATCCTTCTATGTCTGCCCGCACATCGACGACCTCGACGAGGCGGCGGCGTTCCTGCGCCAGAACGCGCCTGAGTGCAAATTCGTCATCGCGCACGGCCAGATGGCGGCGCGCGAGCTCGAGGACAAGGTCGGCGCCTTCTACGACGGCAAGTACGACATCCTGCTGTCGACGGCGATCGTCGAATCCGGCCTCGACATTCCGCGCGCCAACACGATGATCGTGCATCGCGCCGACATGTTCGGGCTCGCGCAGCTCTACCAATTGCGCGGCCGCGTCGGCAGATCGAAGATTCGCGCCTACGCCTATTTCACCACGCCGGCCAAGGCCAAGATCACGCCGCAGGCGGAGAAGCGCCTTCAGGTGCTGCAATCGCTCGATACGCTGGGCGCCGGCTTTCAGCTCGCGAGCCACGACCTTGACCTGCGCGGCGCCGGCAACCTTCTCGGCGAGGAGCAGTCCGGCCACATCAAAGAGGTCGGCTACGAGCTTTACCAGCAGATGGTGCGCGAGGCGGTTGAGCGCATCAAGTCGGGCGAGGACGCTCCGGCCGAGGACATGTGGTCGCCAACCATCCAGCTTGGCGCGCCGGTGACGATCCCCGAATCCTATATCTCGGACCTGCCGACCCGGCTCGCTCTCTACCGCCGTCTGTCAGCGCTCGAGGACGAGGTGGAGATCGACGCGATGGGGGCAGAAATCGTCGACCGCTTCGGTCCGCCGCCGCCCGAGGTCGGCCTGCTCATGAGCCTGGTGCAGATCAAGGCCTTGTGCCGGCGCGCCAATGTCGAGAAGCTCGAGGCGGGCCTCAAGGGCCTGACGCTCGCCTTCCGCAACAAGTCGTTCGCGAACCCAACGGCGCTGGTCAAATGGGTCGGCGCCCAAGGCGACCGCGCCTATGTGCGTCCTGACATGCGTATCGTCGTCGTCGACGATTTCGAGAAGCTCGAGGACAGGCTCACAGGGACGCTCAAGGTGATGCGGGAGATCGCCAAGATTGCAGGAGGAAGAAGGGGTAGGGATTTCCCCTCTCGCGTTCGAAGAGGGCGGCGCGAAGCGCCGGGTGAGGGGGCCGGGGTGAGGGCCGGCCAGAGAGAGGGAAGCGGACGTCCGTTCCCTTACGAGCAGATCATCCGGCGGCGGGGATCGATTTGTGCGGGTGGCGGCTATCGCCGCGCTTGTTTCTGCGCCGTACGTAATTGATGATCGCTTGCGGCGTTTCGTGCTTCACCTTCAGCGCCGCGATCAAGGCGTCCTCTGCGAAGACGGTGACGCTTTGCCGGTCGCCGGCGAGATTGATTCCAACCGTGAATTCGAGGGTCATATCAGGATCTTCCTGTCGGCTTCTCGCCGGTCGGACTACGGGCCGCTCGCCTCAACCAGTTTCCCTGCTCGCAAGACTTCCGGCCTGCTGGCGGCTCCAGGCGAAGAAATCGCGCTCGTAGAGGACACTCTTCAGGGGCATGACGGGAAAATAGGCGCTTCGCGGGCGCAAGTCACGCGCGCCGCTCCTCAACCCGGCTGAGCGCGAGCCAACCCGTCCCACCCAAGGAGTATCGGATGCCGCCGACCTGCTGCCAAAGAACTTCAACATTCTCTTGCCAATTTGGGAATTATGTTCTATGTTTGTTCCAAGAGGCCGTGGGCTGAAGAATTGCGTGCGGAGGCCGGGACGTGTCGCATTTATGGCGTGTAACTCGCTGGGTGGCCCGAGGCGCCACGGAGGGCCACCGGCCCAGAAGCAACTGGGGCCTTAAGTGATTGAAAACACACGATTTTCGGAAGAAAACCGATTGCGCTGCGAAGTCGATACTGATGTGAGAATCTTTTTAAGTTGCAGAAAAATGGGGTTAAGCGCTTGAAAAGCTTGAGTCGCGCGCAGAATTGTACACTTACATTGGCTGTTGATCGTTAGCGGGACAGAACTTGGCTCCGGCACCTTTCATGGCCTCTGCAGTTTAAACCTGCTGAGAGCACGGGGAACCCCACGGAGAAGCCGGGATGAAAGAGCCACGAAAGTCACCGCCACCCAAGCCGCAGTCAAAGCCTGAAGATAAGCTTGACGAGGAGCTGGAAGAGTTGTTCCCCGCAAGCGATCCGCCGTCCAACACGCCGACCGCTGCCGGCGGCCCCGAAAGGTCGCAGACGAAGCCTCCCAAGTCCGACAAGTCGCCGCGACGGGGCTGATCCGGGGCGGGCCGCGATCGCGGTGCTTGCGCGCTACGGAACGGGTGTTCCGACCTCGTCTTCGGCGCGCGATCTTCACGGTCCAGAAACCCGAGACGGTGGGTCGATCATCCCTCATGGGTCGACAACGGGCTCGGCCGCAACAGCGGACTTCGGCATCTATCGCCCGAGCAAAATGGCGATCCGCAACGTCGCGCGGAGCTGGACGCTGGACCTCAAGGGGCGGGAATCCGGATTCAATGTATTGTCGCCCGGCGAAGCCTTCTCGAGTTGCAGAAAAATGAGGCCTAAGCGTTGAAAAGCTTAAGTCGCGCGCAGAATTGTACACTTCGTGAGACCGTAGATTTGCCGCGTAATTCCGGGTCGCACTGTTGAGTCCTCGCCTCCCTGGTCTCCTTGACCTATATGGGTGTGAGGCCCCTTCCAAGGCGTGAAGGACCTGCGAGTTGGGCGTCCTTCTCCGAGGTCCCTCCACGGAGCCGCTGGGATGAAAGAGCCGCGAAAGTCGCCTCAGCGATCGTCGCACACCAAGGCGGAGGCGAAGCTCGACGAGGCGATCGAGGAATTGTTTCCTGCCAGCGATCCACCCGCCAACACGCCGACCTCTATCGGCGGGCCAGCTCGGACGAAGCGTCCCGCGCCCGGCAAGCCGCGGCGACGCGGCTGACCGGCGGCGTCGCGCAGCCTGCGCTCTATGCTGTTGCTCGGATAACGAACGCGCCGCCGTCGTCGCCAGGGGTTTCGTCGAGGTCGGTCACGCTCACGCTGTTGACGTTCGCGAATCGTGGCCCCTGGCGTATTTCGGCGACGAGCGCTTCGACAGCGGCCGGCGGACCGCGGATCAGCGCCTCGACTGCGCCGTCGTATCGGTTGCGCACCCAGCCCGAAACACCGAGGCTCAGCGCCGCGCGGCGGGTGAACTCCCGATAGCCGACACCCTGGACGTGACCGTCCACCAAGACACGTCGAACGATGGCGCCAGTTTTGGTCACGGTGCGTTATTATCTCCGTGAACTATGCGACCCGATCGTCGTGGTCGGGGCCGCGAAATGCGGAGGCGGTCATGACGCTCGAAGAGGTTTTCGACATCGCCAAGACTAAGCGGTATCTCGTCGTGTCTTCCGTCAACGAATCCGGCGCGCCCGAGGCGGCGCTGATGGGCTTCGCGTTGACGCAGGCAAAAGAGTTCGTGTTCGACACTCTGTCGACGAGCCGCAAGGCGGTCAATCTTGCGCGTAATTCGGCTGCCGCACTGGTCATCGGCTGGGATGATAGCATTTCTCTTCAGATCGAGGGCGTAGCGCGCCGACCGGTCGGGGACGACTTGGCAAGCGCCAAGGCGGCCTATTTCGGCGAATGGCCGGACGGCCGTGCACGCGAGAACTGGCCCAACATCGCCTACGTCGTCGTGCAGCCGAAGTGGATTCGATACGCCAACTATTCCGGGGCGCCGGTGGTCGAGGAGTTCAGGCTCTGAGCGCCGGATTCGCGGCAATCCCCGGCTCTTCGCCATTGCCCTGACCCCCGTCGACGTTTATATGCGAGCGCCCATGCTTACGTCGATTGGTGTCGGCGACTGAGCTCGAGGAGCCTCGATGATCCACGTCACTTTTCCCGATGGCGCTGAACGAGCCTACGAGCCCGGCGTTTCGGGCCTCGACATCGCCAAATCCATTTCGCCGTCTCTTGCCAAGCGCACTGTGGCGATGGTCCGCAATGGCGAGCTTACCGACCTCGCTGATCCGATCGATCGCGACGCTACGCTCGAATTCATATCGCGCGACGATCCGCGTGCGCTCGAACTGATCCGCCACGATGCGGCGCACGTTCTCGCCGAAGCCGTGCAGTCGCTGTGGCCAGGAACGCAGGTCACCATTGGGCCGGTGATCGAGAACGGCTTCTACTACGACTTCTTCCGCAACCAGCCGTTCACGCCCGAGGATTTCCCCGCCATCGAAAAGCGGATGCGCGAGATCATCGCCCGCGACAAGCCGTTCTTGAAGCGGACCGTCTCGCGCGAGGACGCGAAGGGCCTGTTCGAACAGAAGGGCGAAGCGTTCAAGATCGAGTTGATCGACGCCATTCCCTCCGATCAGGAGTTGAAGCTCTATAGCCAGGGCGAGTGGACCGACCTCTGCCGGGGCCCTCACATGACTTCGACCGGCAAGGTCGGCGACGCTTTCAAGCTGATGAAAGTCGCCGGCGCCTATTGGCGCGGCGACTCGAACAAGCCGATGTTGTCGCGCATTTACGCAACCGCATTCGCCAAGAGAGAAGAACTCGACGCCTATCTGAAACAACTCGAGGAGGCCGAGAAGCGTGATCATCGCAAGCTCGCCCGCGAGATGGACCTGTTCCACACCCAAGAGGAGGGACCAGGCTCAATCTTCTGGCACCCGAAAGGCTGGTCTCTATTCCAGACGCTGGTCGCCTATATGCGCCGGCGTCTCGCCGACGACTATCAGGAAGTCAACGCGCCACAGGTGCTGGACAAGCACCTGTGGGAGATCTCCGGGCATTGGGGCTGGTATCGCGAGAGCATGTTCATGTGCCGCCCGGCTGGCGACGAGGCCGAGACCGAGGACTTGCGCGTCTATGCGCTGAAGCCGATGAACTGTCCGGGGCATGTGCAGATCTTCAAGCACGGCCTGCGCTCCTATCGCGAGCTGCCGCTGCGTTTCGCGGAATTCGGGGCGGTCAACCGCTACGAGCCGTCGGGCGCGCTGCACGGCCTCATGCGCGTGCGGTCTTTCACGCAGGACGACGCGCACATCTTCTGCACCGAGGAACAGATGGCCGAGGAGTGCCACAAGATCAATGAACTGATCTTGTCGGTCTACGGACACTTCGGGTTCGACAAGATCGTGGTGAAACTGTCCACCCGTCCCGAGAAGCGCGTGGGTACCGACGCCATGTGGGATCACGCTGAGGCCGTGATGACCCGAGTGCTGGACGAAATCCGACTGCGCCACGGCAACGTCGTCACGACGGCGCTCAACCCGGGCGAGGGCGCCTTTTACGGGCCGAAGTTCGAATATGTGCTGCGCGACGCGATCGGCCGCGACTGGCAGTGCGGGACCACGCAGGTCGATTTCAACCTGCCCGATCGCTTCGGCGCGTTCTATATTGCGGGCAACAGCGAAAAAACGACGCCGGTGATGATCCATCGCGCCATCTGCGGCTCGATGGAGCGTTTCATCGGCATCCTGCTCGAGCATCACGCCGGCCACTTGCCGTTGTGGCTTGCTCCGGTTCAGATCGTGGTTTGCACCATCACCAGTGACGCCGACGCCGCCGCGCTTGAGTTCGTCGCCGCGGCGAAGAAGCGGGGCCTGCGAGTTGAGACCGACTTACGAAACGAGAAGATCAACTACAAAGTGCGCGAACACTCTTTGGCGAAAGTTCCCGTCCTCGTCGCTCTCGGACGCAAGGAAGCAAGCGAAAACACCGTGTCCGTGCGCCGCCTCGGCTCCAATGCGCAGACCGCGCTGGGCGTGGAGGAAGCGCTTGAGGCGCTGGCCAGCGAGGCAATCCCTCCGGACCTCCGCGCATGACGCTCCTATGCCGGGTGCAGCGCGCTCCGACTGGCCTGGCTTCTGAAGCTTCTTAGCTTTCGACGTCCGCGGCCTCACGACGCTTTGAGCGTGGAGCGGAGACGAAAGCGCAGCCTCCCGGCACGGACTTTGCCTCCTTCCGTTTTGCCTACAAAAGCGCCATATGACTGGGGGTCAAGGAGCGACGATGTCGTTTGAGGCCAGACAAACCGGCGTGCGGGACGCGCTGCGCTTTCGTTTTCGGGGCGGGGAGGTTGTTCTCCGCCAGTTCTCTCCCCGCGCGACCGTACTCGACTGGTTGCGAGAGGAGATGGGAGCGAAGGGAACAAAGGAAGGCTGCGCCGAAGGGGATTGCGGCGCCTGCACGGTGGTGCTGGCGCGGCTAAGGGGCGGTCGGCTCACCTATGAGCCGTTCAACGCCTGCATTCTGCTCCTGGGCCAGCTCGAGGGCGCGGAACTCATCACGATCGAGGATCTCGCCTCCGGCGGCGAACTGCATCCGTTGCAGCAGGCGATGGTCGATACTCACGCCTCGCAATGCGGCTTCTGCACACCCGGGATCGTGATGAGCCTGTTCGCCGCCTACCATTCCGGCGAGCCAATGACATACGCGGGGCTTTGCGACCAGCTGGCGGGCAACCTCTGTCGATGCACCGGTTATCGCCCGATCATTGCGGCGGCGCTGCAGAGCGGAGTCGGCGAGCCTGCCGATCGTTTCGCCGCGACGTCTCAGGCGCGCGCCGCGGCGCTCGCCGCTCTCGCCGACCATAAGGACGTATTCGTTGGCGACGAGGCCGCCTTCTTCGCGGCGCCCGCAAGTCTCGATTCGCTGGCGGCGCTCTATGCGCGCTTTCCCGACGCGACCCTCGTCGGCGGGGCGACCGATGTTGGGCTCTGGGTCACCAAGCAATTGCGCGACCTGAAACGCGTAATTTGGCTCGGCCGGGTCGCTGGGCTGGACAGTGTCGGCGAGAGCGCCGAGGACGGCGCGCTTTCGATTGGAGCCGGTGTTACGCTAGCTGACGCCATGCCGCAGCTTGGCGCGATTCACCCCGATTTGGGCGAATTGCTGCGTCGTTTCGGATCAAAGCAGGTGCGGGCGAGTGGAACGGTCGGCGGAAGCATCGCCAACGGATCGCCGATCGGCGATCTTGCGCCAGCTCTGATTGCGCTTGCGGGCAGGGTTGTGTTGCGCAAGGGAGGTAAGACGCGCGCCGTGCCGCTCGAAGACTTCTTCATCGCTTATGGCAAACAGGATCGCGAGCCGGGCGAGTTCGTCCTGGCGCTCGAGGCGCCGTTGCTCGCCGCCCATCAACGTTACCGTGCTTTCAAGGTCTCGAAACGTTTCGACGAGGACATTTCCGCGGTCATGCTGGCGGCGCGCTTCGACCTCGATGGACGGAAAATTGTTGGCGCGCGCGTCGCCTGCGGCGGTATGGCGGCGACTCCAAAGCGCGCTGCGAAAGCTGAGCGCGCACTTGTAGGCGCGAGCCTCGACGAACCTGCGACCTGGCGCTTTGCGCGCGAGGCAATCGACGAGGACTTCACCCCGCTTACCGACATGCGCGCCACCGCGGCCTATCGGAAGACGATCGCCGCCAACCTCCTTGAGAAGGCGCTCATGGAGATCTCCGGCGGGAGCGCGCCGACCCGGATTGGAATGCTCCATGCCGCCGAGTGATGACTTAGCGGTGCTCGACGCGCGCACGACCACAGTGGTTCATAAGCCGCTGCCGCACGATTCCGCTCGTCTGCATGTCCAGGGCGCGGCGACTTACATCGATGACATCGGCGAGCCCGCGGGCACGCTGCATATCGCGATCGGCATGGCGAACAAGGCCTCCGGCAAATTGAAGAGCTTGGGTCTAGAGGCGGTCCGCGGCGCACCTGGTGTCGTCATTGTTCTGACTGCGGCGGATATTCCGGGCAAGAACGACGTTGCGCCGGTCTTCGCCGATGAGCCCCTCTTCGTCGAACAAGACGTGATGTTCCACGGCCAGGCTTTGTTCGCAGTCGCCGCGCGCACGCGCGACCAAGCGCGCCGAGCAGCGCGGCTCGCGAAGATTGACATCGAAGCCGGGGTGCCGGCGGTCACGATCGCGGATGCGCTCGTCAGCGGCGCGCGGGTTCAAGACGACTATTCCTTTCGCCGTGGCGACGCTGCGACCATCATCGACAACGCGGCGCACCGGCTGGACGGCCAGTTCTCTATCGGCGGGCAGGAGCATTTTTATCTCGAAGGGCAAGCGTCCTTCGCCTTTCCCGGCGAAGCGGACGAGATGACCGTGCACGCTTCGACACAGGACCCGACGGAGACCCAACACATCGTCGCCCGCATCCTGGGAATACCGGACGCTTTCGTCACGGTAGAGACGCGTCGGATGGGCGGCGGCTTTGGCGGTAAGGAAAGCCAGGCGTGCGCCTGGGCGGCGATCGCGGCGCTCGCCGCACGCTTGACGGGTCGACCATGCAAAGTCCGCCTCGATCGCGACGACGACTTCGCATTGACGGGCAAGCGTCACGATTTCCGCGCCGATTGGCGGGTGGGATATGACGACAAGGGCGTGGTTGCAGGTTACGAGGTGGCGCTCAACGCGCGCTGCGGCTGTTCCGCGGACCTTTCGCCCGGCGTCTGTGACCGCGCGATGTTTCACGCTGGCAACGGCTACTGGCTCCCTGACGTTTCGATCCTAACTCGCCGCCTGAAGACCAACACCGTGTCCAACACCGCCTTTCGCGGCTTTGGTGGGCCACAAGGTATGATCGCCATCGAGCGTGTCATGGACGCAATCGCGCGCGAGCGCGGTTTCGATCCGCTCGACGTGCGCAAGGCCAACCTTTTGCGCGCGGGTTTCGATCGCACGCCTTACGATCAAACGGTCGAGGACTACCAGACTCAGCGGGAGATCATCGAAGACCTTGAGGTCTCAAGCGCCTATCGCGCCCGGCGCGAGCGGATCGCCGCCCTCAACGCGCAGAGTCCAATCATCAAGCGGGGGATTGCGCTGACGCCGGTGATGTTCGGAATCTCGTTCACACTGATCCCGCTCAATCAGGCCACCGCGCTGGTGCACGTCTATTCCGACGGCTCGATTCATCTCAACCACGGCGGCACCGAGATGGGGCAGGGCCTGTTCACCAAGGTCGCGCAAATCGTGGCCGAAGAATTCGGCGTGCCGCTGCATTTCGTGCGCATAACCGCGACGAACACCGCAAAGGTTCCCAACGCCTCGCCGACAGCCGCTTCGTCCGGGACCGATCTCAACGGCATGGCGGCGCAAATCGCCGCCGGCGCGATTCGTGAGAGGATGACGGCCTTTGCCGCCGAGGCTTGGAACGTCGCGCCGGAGGCGGTCGAGTTCCGCGACGCGCGCGTGTTTGCCGGCAACGCCTCCATGAGCTTCGGCGAGCTTGCCAAAGCGTGCCGACTGGCGCGCGTGCAACTGTCGCATTCCGGCTATTACAAGACGCCGGAAATCCATTGGGATCGTCTCAGGGCGAAGGGACGTCCGTTCCTCTACTTCGCCTATGGCGCGGCCTGCTCGGAGGTCGCAATCGACACGCTGACCGGCGAGATGCGGGTCCTGCGCGCTGACGTGCTCCATGATGTCGGAGCATCAATCAATCCGGCGATCGATATGGGTCAGGTCGAAGGCGCTTTCATTCAGGGCATGGGCTGGCTGACGACCGAGGAACTGGTTTACGATGCCGACGGACGTCTGCTGACCCACGCGCCCGCGACCTACAAGATCCCGGTCGCCTCCGATACGCCTCCAATCTTCAATACCCGGCTCTTCACGCGACCAAATCCGACCCCGAGCATCTACCGTTCGAAGGCGGTTGGCGAGCCGCCGTTGATGCACGGAATTTCGGTCTATTCCGCGATTCTCGATGCGGTTCATGCGACGAACCCGAGAGGTCAGCCGAAGCTCGAAGCGCCATGCACGCCGGAATCGATCCTCAAGGCGATCGCATCGCTCAACGGGCCGGGTTGAGAGGCCGCGATGAGAGCGTTCCGTCGTCTCGTCGAAGCGATTGAAGCCGAGGGTTCGGCGGCGCTGGTGACGCTTGCGCGAGTCGAGGGTTCGAGCCCGCGCGAAGCGGGCACGCGCATGGTGGTGCGGCCCTCGGGCGGCTTCCACGGCACGGTCGGAGGCGGGGCGCTCGAATTTGCCGCGCTCGAAGCGGCAAACGAGGCCTTGAGAAGAGGGCGCGGGCCAGCGCGGCGTCGTTCGCTCGCGCTTGGGCCTGAGCTTGGCCAATGCTGCGGTGGGCGCGTCGAATGGCGAGTCGAGACGTTCGATAAGCGTGACTCTCGACGATCTTTCGGCGTCTGGCGATCGCCGAAGGCGGCGCCTCGGCGACACTCAGCGCGCGGCTGGGGCCTGACGGACGCGTTCAGCGCACGCTAGGGTCGAGCGTGAGCGAGCGTAGATTGGCGCGTCTCGCCGAGGAGAGCTGGACTGAGCCGCTCGGCGTGCTTGTGCGTGCGATCTATCTGTTTGGAGCGGGTCACGTCGGACGGGCGTTGGCGCTCGCGCTCGCGCCGCTGCCTTTCGCGGTGCGCTGGATCGATCCCAGGCGCGACGCTTTTCCGACGCACGCGCCCGCGAACGTCACGCTCATTCATGCGCCGGAACCTGCGGCCGAGCTCGTGAGCGCGCCCGACAGCGCGCTCGTCGTCGTGATGACGCATTCGCACGCGCTTGATCTCGAAATCGTCGCCGAGGCGCTACGGGTCGAGCGCTTCGGCTATGTCGGCCTCATCGGCTCGGCGACGAAACGGGCGCGGTTCTTGAGCCAGATGCGTGCGGCGGGCCGCACGGAGGTTCAGCTCGCCCGCCTCGTCTGTCCGATTGGAGTGCCGGGTCTCGAATCCAAGGATCCGGCGGTGATCGCCGCCTCGACCGCCGCGCAGCTTCTGATCGTCAGCGAGAGCCTGGCGAGGGAGGAAGACGAGGCGCCGCGCGGAAGACGTCGCAACGAGTCGCCCGCTTCGGCGCTTTGAGCATCGGGCCGGCTGGCGCTGGAGCCGCGACGCCCTCGCTCGTTTCTGGCGCCGTTTCCTTCCGCTGATTCAGTCTTTTCAGAGGCTTGCGGCGCCATTTCCTTCCGACCGGGCGGGGTCGCGCCTCAAGTCGGACTCGCTGGAATACCTTGCACTCCTACCCGTCGACGGCCGTCGCGCCGGGAACAATTTTTAAGCAATAGTACTAATGATACATGTATTTTTGGACTGCGAAGCTAGCGCTTTGGCGAATCGCCACGGGGACTTCCTCTAAGCAATCGTGCGCGTCGCTTAAGAACGGCGCTTGCGGGTGACGCGTTTGGCCTTGGCAGGCGCCTTGGGTTTCGACTTGGTTTCAACAAGCGCTGCAATGCGCGCCTGAACATCGGCGCCATTTGACTTCAGCCGCTCGCCGATGCGACCGACTTCCTCATCCGAAAGTATCGCCGGACGACCAAGCGAAAGAGCGATTGCGTAGAGCCGCGCGAGCGTTTCGAGCTCCCGCGCCCGCACCAGCGCCGCCTCCAGCGTTGGGCCGGTGGTCAAGGCGCAATAGTTGCTGAGCAGAACCGCATGGCTTTGGTCCAGCGCCTCGAGCGTCAGGCCCGCCAGTTCCTTGGTGCCGGCGGGCGCATATTTGGCGCACCGGACAATCGGCGCGCCAAACAGCGCGATCATCGAATGGGCTGCCGGGATGGGTTTGCGCGCCATGGCCAGGGCGGTGGCGTAAGGCGATTGGAAACGCACGATTGCGCCGATATCGGGACGGGCTCGCACAATATCGAGATGAATGCGCCATTCGCCTGTTGGCTTCCTCGGACCCTTCCAGGCGCCATATTCGCCGACTAAGGGCATGCGCGCGATCATCGCTGGCCGGAGATCACTATAGTTCGCGCCGCTCGGCGTGATGAGCAGTGAGTCTTTGAAGCGCGCCGAAATATCACCCACAAAGGCGCCGCCAAGTCCCGCAGCGACGACGGTTGCGCCGCGGGCGATGATCGATTCGCGCACCGCCTTCTCGGTCGTGGCCATGTCCCCCGCTTTCGTTCCGCGTCAATCCGCGTTTCGGGTTCGCTTTTGAGAGAAGATCGCTCAGGAAATCAAGTTGTGAGCTAATGGCTGAGGCCACGAAGTCGGTCTCGGTCCGGCGGCGCGACCTCTCTATCCTATCGCGTTTGCGCGCCTCGCCAGCCTATAATGTGTCGCCGTCTTGAAGCGCCAACTCGCGCCCTTCAATCTGGAGACCAAGTGTCGCAACATCCATCCGCAAATTTGTTTGACCTCATCGCGGCGCGAGCGCCCCATCTGGACAAGCTCGCTCTGGAGACCCAAGACGCCACCGCGCTGACCTACGGCGAGTTATTCAAGCGCTCAGCGCGGGCGGCCAATGCCCTGGTTGCGCTCGGGGTCAAGCCCGGCGACCGGGTCGCGGCGCAGATCGAGAAATCAACCGACATGATCGTCGTTACCCTCGCTTGCCTTCGGGCGGGCGCGGTGCTGCTGCCGTTGAACACGGCCTATACGCTTGCTGAGCTCGAATATTTTCTTGGCGACGCCGAACCTGCGCTGACCCTTTGCCGTCCCGACCGGCTCGAGGCTATTCGTGCGCTCGCGCAGGCGCTCAACTTGCGTTCGGTCGAAAGTCTCGGCGTCAATGGCGATGGAACTTTCGCTGCGGCGATCGACGCCGCGCCGCCCGAGTTCGAAACCACGCCACGGGCGAGCGATGATCTGGCCGCGATTCTCTATACCTCGGGCACCACCGGCCGCTCGAAAGGCGCGATGCTGACGCACGAGAATCTGTCGTCGAACGCGCTGACTCTGATCGACTGTTGGCGCTTTGGCTCCAGCCGACAGACTCATTCACGCGCTGCCCGTTTTTCATACGCATGGGCTGTTCGTGGCGGTCAACGTCGCGCTGCTGTCTGGGGCGACGATGATCTTCATGCCCAGGTTCGATCCGGAAGCGGTGATCGCGGCGCTGCCGGAAGCGACAGCGATGATGGGGGTGCCGACTTTCTATACCCGCCTGCTCGACCATTCCGGCCTCGATCGCGACCTTTGCGCGAATATGCGTCTCTTCGTCTCGGGCTCTGCGCCGCTGCTCGCCGAGACTCATGCCGCCTGGCGGGAGCGGACCGGCTTCGCAATTCTCGAGCGCTACGGCATGACCGAAACCAACATGATCACATCGAACCCTTACGACGGCGAACGCCGGCCGGGCGCGGTGGGTTTTGCGCTTCCAGGAGTTAGCGTGCGCATCGCCGACCTCGAGAGTGGCGCGCCGGTTCAGGCTGGCGAGATCGGCGTCATCGAGGTCAAGGGGCCTAACGTCTTCGCTGGCTATTGGCGGATGCCGGAGAAGACGAACGCAGGAGTTTCGCGCTGACGGGTATTTCATCACCGGCGACTTGGCCCACGTTGACGACGATGGCTACATCCACATCGTCGGGCGGGCCAAGGACCTGGTGATTTCCGGCGGCTTCAATGTGTATCCGAAGGAGGTCGAGACCGAGATCGACGCGATCGAGGGCGTGCTCGAGAGCGCTGTTTTCGGTGTCCCGCATGCCGATTTCGGCGAAGCCGTGACTGCGGCCGTCGTCGCACGTCCGGGCGCGACGCTGAGCGAAGCGGCGATTCTCTCGGCGCTCGGCCGCCGCCTAGCCAAGTTCAAGGCGCCCAAACAGATCGTCCTCGTCGAGTCTCTGCCGCGCAATGCGATGGGCAAGGTGCAGAAGGCGGCGCTGCGGGAAGCTTACAGGGACATCTATCGTCTCTGAGAGAATGGCGCGGCCGCGAAGGAACGCTCGCAATAACGGGCATAAGGCCTCGTCGGCCGCAGGCGGCGGCGCTGTGACTTCCGCGCGAGCCGAAATTGAGAGTTCTCTGTGCTGTCATGCCGGCTTTTGCGGGCATGACAGCGGTGCCTGCTTAGCGGACGCTGGTCTAGCCTAGCTTTCCCGAGGCGTGCGCGAGGATCGTGTAAACCTTGCCGGTGTTGGACAACAGGTAGGCGCGCCACTGCGCGCCGTCGCGGTCGTTCTGGCCGATCTTCGACAATAGGCGCTCGAACTCCTGCATGTAGCGGGTTGTCGTCTCCCGGAACTGGGGGTCGGTGCGAAAGCGTCGCCGAAGGTCGTCGAACGCCTGTTGGCCGGCCTCTGTGTAGAGCCGGCGCGACACGGCGCCCGTATCGCCGCGGCGCCATCGATCCCACATTTCGACCGCAGCCGCATTGTCGATCAGGCTCGAGATTTCCCGGCTCAGCGCCTCGAGCGTCTCCGCGCCTTTGGACGCGGTCTCCTCCGGCTCGTCGCGGGAGGCGGCCGCAAGGAGGTTCGAAAGCCATCCGGGCTGCCCACGATCGGCAGCCGGCGCCGGAGCCGAGGTTGTCGGCATCGCAACCGGCCGGGGCGCGGCGGCGGACGACGGTGGCCATGACTGCGTCTGAGCCCGCGCGAACGGAGGGATCAGCTCCGACGCGCCAATCCGCCCTGACGTCTGGCTCTCGGCCGCAGGCGCGGCAACCGCTTCAGCGACGGCGCGCGAGGACTTCGGATTGCGACGGGGCCTCGAGCTCACGCGTCCTCTCCACTGCGCGCAGCAGAGGCTTCTCAAAACGCGCGCCTGCGACTGCGTCGTCGCGCGGTTCGACGACGTCGTAAGTCGCCCCCGAGTCCGACACCAGCGCAGCAAGCTCCTTCAGCGCGCGGATCTGATCGGAAACGACCCGCCGCATCGCGTCGGCGGTCTCGCTCGTCTCCTGCGGCAGATCGAGCACCCCGCGGCGCAGTTCCTGCCGGGTCTGGTCGAGTTCGCGCTGAACCTGGCTCGCCATGTCCTTCACTTCGGCGACCGACTGACGGAAGCGGTCAGCGGCATGATCAAGCGCGCCAGTCAGCTGCGCGTTGGTCTGTTCGACGGTCGCCTGCAGCGTCTGGGTCGTTCGCTCACGCTCCTTTGCCGCGGTGTCGCGAATGGTTTCAAACTGACCTGCGACCGCAATCGACGCGCCCCTCGTGGCGGCGGCGAGCGCGGCGCTGATTTCCTGGGCGCGAGCTTGCGACCGAGCGAAACTGTCTTCGACGTTGGCCGCGAAGCGCCCGAGTGTCGCCTCAAAGGCTTCACTGCGGCCCGAGATATCGCCGATGAGCGCCTGCAGGCTGCTGCGGCGGCGCTCGAGAGCGGAATCGAGCGACTGCTGCTGTTGCGCAAGATCGCGTCCGACAACCGCGAGAGCTTCCGCATGCTGGGCGAGTTGCCCGGCAAGCGTGCTCGCGTCGGACTGGGTCGTGGCCGAAAGGCGTCCCAGAGTGGCGACCTGCGACGAGATGCCGCCGAGCGCATGTTGGAATTCCTCGACGCGCGTCGCAAGCCCGCTTTGAACGGCCGCAAGTCGATCTCCGGCCGATCCAATCGCCTGGTCGATAACGGCGCTGGTTTGGCCAAGGTTCTCGATCACGGATGTCAATTCGTGGCGCAACCGGTCGCCGGTCCCGGAGAGGGAGCCGACCGAGTTCTCAGCGCTGCGGGTTACGGTCTCGCTGAGCGAGACGCTGGAAGCTTCCACCTGCTCGGTCAATCGCTTGAGCAAGGCTTCGATCGTCTCGGCCGATCGTTGGGTGACGTCGGCGGCGACGTTGCGTAGCGCTTCGCTGGAATCGGCGACCTCGGAACGTAACTGCCCCGTGAGCGCGCTCAACGCGCGCACCGGATCCGCCGCGCTGCCATTGACGGCGGCAATCAGCTCGTCTGTGCGCCGGGTCAGAAGCGTTGCAAGGCCGGCCATCTGCTGGTCGAGCGTATGCATCGCGCGCTCGCCGACCCCGGCGAACCTCGCTGACACATCATCTCCCCGTTCACCGAGGGCGGTCACGAGGTCGGCGCCCTTGCCTTCGATGACCTCGCGCAAGTCATCGACCTTTGCTCTGATCGCGTTGGCGACGGCGGCTCCTCGCGCCGACCAGATCGATTCGGCTTCCGACGCCGCTCGCGTCAGAACTTCGCTCATCGCCTGAATGCGAGCGACAAGGCGTTCATCGATGGTCTCGGTGTTTCGATTCGCCGCCTCCACCATGTCTGCGAGCCGCACGTCAATGATGCGCGTGCTTTGGTCGGCGGCCTCAGCGAGCGCGGCCAGGCGCGCATCAAAGATCTGCACGCTCTGTTGCGTGGCGTCGGCAACAACGACCTTGTGGGAGTCGAATGCGGCGCCCATCGAGGCCTTGTGCAAGTCGAGCATCGCTGTGACTTGCTGGGCGTGCTCGCCCACCTTGTCCCCGAGCTCGGCCCGGCTCGAGTCGAGGCGTCGGCTCAAGTCCTGCATCGGCGCGACGACTTGCTCCTTGAACTGATCGACGCTCACCCCGAGCGACCTCGAGACGTCCTCGACGCGGCCGGTCAAGGTCGCGTTGATGTCGCGGGCGACAGTCGACAGTGTTTGCGTCAGTTCCTCTGCGCGCCGTTGTAGCGCGTCGCTGATTTCCGCAGATTTGGCGCTCATGCCTTGCGTGATTTCGCGTCCACCGTCTCCGAGCGTCTTGGCGGTTTCGAGAGTGCGTGCGGGCGAGGGTCTCGGACAACGCCCGGCCGCGCTGCGTAAGCGCGTCCTCGATCCGCGCCAGAAGACCTTCGAGGGTCGACGATACTTCGTGAAGCCTTGCTCCTGCGCGATCCTCGACGGCTTGCAGGCGACGGTCGAACAGCGCCGCCGCCTCCTCGTTGCGCTGGCCGAGCTTCTCATCGATCGCGCCACCCCGATTGACGAGAGTCTCCTCGATGGCGATGAGCTTGGCGCCGAGATCGGCCGCGAGCGCCGCGGATCGATCGTCGATTCGCCCGACGATTTCGCGTCCGCGTCCGTCCATTGCGCCTTCGAACCGCGCAAGCCCGTCTCCGAGGGAAGTGTCGACCCGGCGCGAGTGCGACGCCAAGGCGAGATCGACCGCATTGTGATGCGCGACGGAGGCGACCTCAAACTGCTCCAATCGCTCCGCCGACTTCGTATCCAGTTGCTCTCTGTGGTCGACGAAGCGCATGTCGAACTCATCGCGCCGGGCCCGCATCATCACGTCGATTGCATCGAGATGTCCGGAGATGCGCGCGTTGAATTCGTCGGAGTGCGATCCTAGGCGATCGATGACGCTATGCCCGCTTTCGCCCACGAGACCGTCCAGCGCCTGGAGATGTTCGCGCATCCGCTCCGTCTGCTGCGACACGGCGTCCACGAGGGTGACCGCGCGCTGGTTGATGATATGGTCGAAGGCCGCGATCCGCTCGCTCAGCGCCTCATGCACGTTGCCAGCTCCGTTCGCCGCTGCGGCCGCTGCGTCGATGGCAAGCGACGCCAAGCGTTCGTTGATTTGCGCCGACTCAGAGCTCAGTGTGGCCATAGATCGGGATGCCGACGCCTCGATCTGGGCCTGGGCGAGGGCGCCCTCGGCGGATATCGCGCCGACAAGTCGGCGAGTCGATTCGTCGAATAAGGTTTCAAGCGTGTCGTTCTGGTTGTTGACCGCCCCGCGCAATTGGCTCTCGCGGGCGTCGAATTGTTCGCCCCATCGCGCGGCCGCGGCGTCTAGGATCGTGGCTGCGTCTTCCGCGCGATCCCGGATCACGGCGCTCAGCCGTTCGCTCGACCCGGTGAGCCTATCTTCAAGGACCTGGCCGCGCACCACGACGGTGTCGTGCAGACGGTCCGTCGCGTCGCCAAGACGCGCGACCAGACTGTCGCCGTGCACGACGATGGTCTCGGAGAGCCGCTCGCCGCCGCTTTGGAGCCGCTCGATCAGCGAATTCGACCGGTCGCTGAAGTCGCGGGCGAGTGTGTCGCTGGCGAGGCCCAGCTGACCAGCGACAGAGTCGCCTTGGGTGCGGATCGCCGTGACGGCTTCCTCGCTGCTCGAGCTGATCCGGGTCACGATCTCGTCTGAATACAAGTCAACGGCGCTGCGGGCCGCCGCAGAGGTCTCGGCAAGCCGTTCAGCGATCGAGTGGCCGTGGAAGCGGATCGCCTCGACCGCCTGTTCACCGCTTGCGCTGATGCGAGCGACGACCTCGTCCGAATGTTCTGTCGCGGCGCTGCGCGTCGCCGCCGAAGTTTCCGCGAGTCGACCGGCGACCGAGTCGCCATGAAAGCGAATCGCTTCGACCGCTTGTCCGCTGCTTGCGCCGATGCGAGCGGCAAACTCGTCGGAAATCTCTGCGACAGCGCTGCGTGCTGCAGCCGACGTTTCCGCAAGCCGATCGGCGATCGAGTCGCCATGGAAGCGGATCGCCGCGGCGGCCTGTTCGCCGCTTGCGCTGACGCGCGCGACGACATCATCGGCATACTCGCCGACTGCGCTGCGCGCTGCCGACGACGTTTCGGCAAGTCGATCGGCGATCGAGTCGCCGTGGAGGCGAATCGCCGCGGCCGCTTGCTCGCCGCTTGCGCTGACTCGGGCGACGACGTCATCGACATACTCGCCGGCCGCGCGGCGCGCTGCCGCCGAAGTCTCGACCAGTCGCCCGGCGACCGAGTCGCCGTGGAGACGAATCGCCGCGGCCGCTTGTTCGCCGCTTGCGCTGACGCGGGCGACGACGTCTTCCGTGTATTCTCCGACTGCGCTGCGCGCTGCCGCCGACGTTTCGGCAAGTCGACCGGCGATCGAGTCGCCGTGGAAGCGAATCGCTTCGACGGCCTGTTCGCCGCTTGCGCTGACGCGAGCGACGACGTCGTCTGCGTATTCTCCGACTGCGCTGCGCGCTGCCGCCGACGTTTCGACAAGTCGACCGGTGATCGAGTCGCCATGGAAGCGAATCGCTTCGACGGCTTGGTCGCCGCTCGCACTGACGCGGGCGACGACGTCGTCCGCGTACTCGCCAACGGCGCTCCGTGCCGTGGACGAAGTCTCGGCGAGCCGTTCGGCAATCGATTCGCCGTGGACGCGGATCGCTTCAGCGGCCTGCTCGCCGCTTGCGCTGATGCGAGCGGCGATCTCGTCCGAGACCTCCGCGACAGCGGTGCGCGCTGCGGCCGACGTTTCAGCAAGTCGATCGGCGATCGAGTCGCCATGGAAGCGAATCGCCGCGGCGGCTTGTTCGCCGCTCGCGCTGACGCGGGCGACGACATCGTCCGCATATTCGCCGACGGCGCTGCGCGCGGCGGCCGACGTTTCGGAAAGTCGCTCCGCGATTGAGTCGCCATGGTAGCGGATTGTTGCTGCGGCCTGTTCTCCGCTTGCGCTGACGCGAGCGACGACGTCGTCCGTATATTCGGCGACAGCGCCGCGTGTCGCGTCGGAAGCGTGCGCGAGCTGGTCGGCGACCGAATCGCCCTGTGCGCGGATCGCGTCGACGGTCTGCGCCCCGCTTGCGCTGACGCGGCCGACAACCTCGTCCGCGTAAGCAGCGACAGCGGCGCTCATCGCCGCCGACGCGCCGGCAAGTTGAGCCGCGACCGACACGCCGTGCTCGTTGACGGTCTCGGCGGCCTCAGAGAGGCGCGCGGCGACGGTGTCGCCATGGACTCTGAGCGTCTCTGCGGCTTCGCCGGTGCTGGCGGAGACGCGGCTTACGAGGGTGTCCGCATGAGCGGTGACGGCGTCGCCCGCTGAAGCGGCGGCCTCGGAAAGGCGAACGGCGACTGAATCGCCATGGGAGCGAATGGCGTCGAGGACCTCGTTGCTGCTGGCGTGAATGCGGCCAACGACGTCGTCGCTATGGGCGCCAAAGGCGGCCGACAGTCCCAGCGATGCGACAGCAAGTTGATCCGCGACCTGATCTCCGTGTCCCTTGATCGCTTCGACGGCTCGGGCGCTGCTGCCGCTGATGCGTCCGACCACATCGTCGGCGTGGGCTCCCACGGCGCTCCGTGCGAATTCGGCTGCGTCCGCGAGACGAGTCGCCACCCGGTCGCCATGCGCATCAATCGCCTCGACGACGGAATTCTGCGAAGTCTGGATGCGTTCGATCAGATTGTCGCCTCGTTCGCCTAGGCGCGACAGCAGATTGTCTCCGACCGACTTGAGACGATTGTCGACCTCTCCCACTCGCGACACGATGTCGCCTGCTGCTTTTTGGCTCGTATTTGCGAGGCGGTCTGCGAGGCTTTCGCCAACCGCTTCGATCGATACGCTCATTCGCGCGCCTTCCGCGACAATGCGCTCGAGCGTCGCGGAGCCGGTTCGGTCCATCGCGACGGTGATCTCATCCGACGCCGCGCCGAGAGAGGCAGTGATTTTTTGGCCAGTTTCAGTGAGTCGCCCGCTGAGATTGTCGCCAGCCGAGACCAGGTCCTGGGCGACGCTGTCGTGAGCTGTGGCTATGGCGTCGCGAACCCGCGTTCCGCTGGTCACGATCAACTCGCGCTGGTCGGCCATTTCGGCGATCAGCAGGCGGATCTTGCGCTCATTGTCGGAATAGGAGCGCTCGAGCGTGGACACCTCAGATCGCACACGCGTCTCGAGCTCGGCGGCGCGCGCCAGAGCGCGTTCGACCCCATCGCCCATCGATGTCAGTTCACGACGGATGGCTTGGGACAAGTTCGTGACATGCTCGCCGGCCATCGTTTCGGGTTCGGCCAGACGCACTGCGACCTGGGAGATCGCGCGCGCAGATTGTCGCAACTCGCGCAGCCGCCGCGATAGCGCGGCGAACGCGAACATGAAGATGATTGGCCCAAGCGCCGCCAACAAAAATAACGGGGTCTCCGGTCGCAGCAGCATCTCGACGGGCCGCCTCGGCGCCGAGGGCCACACGGAGACATAGCCATAGAGCGCACAGATCGCCGCCCACAGGAGTGAAGCAACCAAGGCGAGTACGAATGGGGTCCGGCTCGCTGGGCGCGCATTCATCGCTTGCAGGACAGCGCCGACGTTCTCACGATCGTCATTCGCGGGCGTCGCCACGGGGATCGCCGGCTTGGGTTCGTTCTCCGGCACGAACGGCGAAGAAGGCCCTGCGCGAAGGAGCGTCGGCGCATCGGCCGGCGAGTTGGGTGGGCTTGAGAACCGGAGTCGCGGCCGTCGGCTTCGCTGGAGCGAGCTGCGGCGCGGAGCCATTGGCGTCCGCGAGAACGGCGGGGGCCTCGTCGTCGGTCAGGTTCAAGGCGCTTTCGATCGCCGACATCGCCGCCGAAACGGGATCCGTCGCCGGATTTTGCTTTACCATTGCGTCCGCCTCACTCCATCGGCGCCGATCGTTGAAATGACCGACACGCGCGCCAAGCGTTTCCCCGGGTTCGCCGCGGCCGAACCAAACGCTGAATTAACCACGTTGCAGTCTACCGCCGAGCCTCATAGATGAAAACCACGCCGCCCGCGCAACTTGCAAACGTCGTTAACGGTTCGGTTACCATGTTTTTCCATAGTGTTCAGTGATTAACGGCGGCATTGACGGGCCGCGTCTTTCACTTGGACGGACCAGCGCGCTATGCTCGACAGCCCGACCGGCGGCTTCGATCCACCCCTTGATCTCGTTCATTTGGCCCGCCAATGCCTTGGCGATCACCAGCTCGAGGCGGAGCTGCTTCAACTGTTCCGCCAGCAAGCCCCGGCATTGACAGCCCGGCTGTCCGGCTCGCCTCATTTATCGTTAGACGCAAAGGCAAAAATCGCTCACATGCTGCGGGGCTCGGCGCTTGCCGTCGGCGCGGGTCGCGTCGCCGGCGCGGCTTGGCGCATCGAGGAATTGGCCTCGGCCGGCGGCGACCAAAGCTCGGCGGAGGCGCGCGCGATCGCCGTGCTCCTATCTGCAGTAAGTGAGGCCGTCACGGAAATCGATCGCCTTCGCGGTTAGGCGGTCAGACCGTCGACCGCGACTCGTTGCGTTTCGGCCGGTTCGCGAATCACGCCGACCGCACGCGAACCTCTCAAATGCCCTTTCGGCGTCGACCTGCTTGCTCTATGTAGGCGCGCTCTATATAGGCGGCGCTCGCCGACCGAATTCACGCACCCTCCAGGCGTGACGCGGTATTCCAAGGAATCAACTCTGTTCAATGGCGAAGATCACTTTCATTGACGCGACCGGACAGTCGCGCGTCGGTCGAGGCGCAGGTCGGCGCGACGGTCATGGAGACGGCCCTGCGCAACTCCGTCCCGGGCATCGAGGCCGAATGCGGAGGCGCGTGCGCTTGCGCGACTTGCCATGTCTACGTCGCCCCGGAGTGGACCGAAGCGACGGGCAAAGCCTCCCAGATGGAGGAGGATATGCTCGATTTTGCCTTCGAAGTGCGCCCCAACTCGAGGCTCTCCTGTCAGATCAAGGTCACCGAGGCCCTGGACGGCCTGACAGTGACCACGCCCCCGAAACAAGGATAGGAATAGAAGGAATCTGAATGACCGAAGTGCTATCGACCGACGTCGCGATCATCGGCGCCGGGCCAATCGGCTTGTTTGCGGTGTTCGAACTCGGCCTGCTCGACATCAAAGCGCATCTCATCGACATCCTGCCGAAGGCGGGCGGCCAATGCGCCGAACTCTATCCCGAAAAGCCGATCTACGACATTCCGGGCTTTCCGGTGATCAACGGACAAGAGCTCGTCGACAATCTGGTGAAGCAGATCGAGCCATTCGGTCCAAAGTTTCACCTTGCCGAGATGGTCGAGCGAATGGAGGTTCTGGGCACGCCTGAGCGGCCCCTGTTTCGCATCGGCACCGACAACGAAAAGGCGATCGAAGCCAAGTCCGTGTTTGTCGCGGCGGGCGGGGGATCGTTCCAGCCGAAGAGGCCGCCGATCCCGGGGCTCGACGCCTACGAAAACCAAAGCGTCTTCTATTCTGTGCGCAAGATGGACCATTTCAAGGGAAGACGAGTGGTGATCGTCGGCGGGGGCGATTCCGCGCTCGACTGGGCGATCAACCTGCACCCGGTCGCCGAGCGCATCACCCTGGTTCACCGCCGCGACGCGTTCCGCGCGGCGCCTCATTCGGTCAACGCCATGCGCGAACTCGTCAATTCGGGCGACATGGAATTCGTGCTGGGGCAGGTGACCGGCGTCAAGGGCGAGAACGGCCAGCTCTCAGCGCTGACGATCCGTCGTGAGAACGGTGAGATCTACGACCATGCCTGCGACGACATGCTGCCGTTCTTCGGGCTCACCATGAAGCTCGGCCCGATCGCCAGTTGGGGCATCAATCTCAATGAGAATCTGATCCCCGTCGACACGGCGAAATTCGAAACGAGCGTTCCGGGCATTTTCGCCATCGGCGACATCAATACCTATCCCGGCAAGCTGAAGCTGATCCTGTCCGGTTTTCATGAGGCCACGCTCGCCGCCCAGCGCGCGCATCATTATGTCTACCCGGACAAGAAACTGACGTTCCAGTACACGACGTCGTCGACCAGCCTGCAGCGCAAGCTGGGGGTCAGCTGAACTGATGAAGCGCGTAGCTTGAACATCTATCGCCGCCGGCGCATGTTGCAGGAGCAGCCGAGGGCGCTTTGATGACGACGCCAAGAAACGCGAGCATCGCCGCTATTGTCGGATGCGATAGCCGTACGGTTCAAAAGATGTTTGCGGCGGTCGTGGGCGACCTTCGCGCTGAGGGGCTTCGCGTCATCGGAGTGATCGGCGAGGCGCACGGATTGCCCGATCGAAGCTGCGCCGCCGGGTTTCTCCGCGATATCGCTTCGCGCGCCCAGTTTGCCATCTATCTTCAAGACGCGCCGCGCCATACGTCCTGCCACCTTGACGAAAGCGGCATCGATGCAGCGTGTCGGCAGTTGCTTCCGCAGATCCGGATTGCGACCTACTCATCATTAGCAAGTTCGGGAAATCGGAGGTTGGCGGCGGCGGGCTTAACGCCTGCTTTTGAAACCGCAATCAAAGTCCACAAGCCTATTCTGACTTCCGTCTCCGATTTGCATTTGACGGCTTGGCGCGCTTTCGCGACAGACGCGGTGACCCTGCCTTGCGATGAGTTGGCTGTCAGGCGTTGGTGGGAGACAGTGAGGCCGGCGACTGGCCGAGTGGTCGCCGAGGCGCGAACCGCTTAGACGAAGCTGGCAACGGGTCGAAAGGCTTCACCCCGGCTTGTCCGTCAGAAGTTCACGTTCGTTCGCAGGCCGACCACGAACTCGTTCTTGATCCGCTGCGTGGGCTCGTCCGGGTTGGCGATCCCTAGACCCGGATTGATGAAATACTGGACGTCCGGCTGAATCTGCCACGCGGGCAGGACCTGAAACTGGTAGGTCGCCTCGAGAAAGGTCTCGCTCGAGCGGATGGGCGTATAGACCGAAGGCTGGAAGACTTGCATTTGCCGGTCGAAACCGGATGCGCCGCTGCTCGCCCACACGGTCCCCATTTCGACGCCGAAGGCGTCGTTGTCGCGCCCAGGCAACGGGGCGTGCAAGGCGAAGCCGGCGTTGATGCTGGCGCTGACGAGGTTGCGATCCTGGTAAGGCGTGAACATCGGCCGGACGAAGACATTCAAGCTGCGACTGGCGTCGTCCTTCGAACGCCAGATCATCTGATCCGCGACCCCATAGAGTGAAAAATTGCCGTGATGCGCAGCAGGGGCTCCCGTTGCTCAACGGACTGGCGAGAGGCAGGCCTATGGTGTCGGTCTGCTGGTCGTCGAACTTGTAGCTGTCGTACCAGGCGCCGATCTTATAAATGCCCGGCAGCGGACCATCGGCGTTCGCCTTCCCCTGCGCGCTCGAACCATACGCGTATTGCAATTCGGCGATGGCCAGAGTCCCAACGTCGAGCGGGAAGCTTACGCCGTTCGGATTGCTTGTCGGCGTGCTCGGCGAATCCCGCGGGATCGGGCTGCCGTTGAAGACGCCTGCGAGCACGGTGACGCTATCGGTCAGCTGCGCCCGTCCGCGAACCCCTAAGGCCGCGAGCGGATAGACGGGGCCGCCGCCGGGTAAATCTACCGTTGGAAGCCCCGGCCAACCGGATACGCCGTTAATGAAGAGGGAGTTCGCGGTTGGGGCGATAATGAATTCCTCGTCGAGGCTCTGCTCCCCGATCTTGACGTCGAATTTGTCGCCGAACTTCTGCTGATACCACAGCTCCCAAAGCCGAATCGCCGACGGGCGCGTCGATGTCGCTCAGGGTCTGCAGGACCAAGAGGTTGTCCGCGTTCAGTTCGCCGCCATAAACTTGAAGGCCGCTCACGTTGAGCGTGCCGCCCTTGAGACCGAACGCTTTCTCGGTGTCCATTTGCAGCGTCACGGTGGTCAGTCCTTTCGGTTCGAGACTCTGTTTGACGCCGCCTGACAGGTTGCCGAACGTCTCGACGTTCTCGAGGATGGTGAGCGTGACGCCATACTTGGCCAGGGCGGGCCTGCAGCCCCCACATGTCGCCAAGCAGGTTCTGGCCTTGCACGTCCAAACCCAAAAGCCCCAGCGCTGTGGGTGCGGCCGGCGCCGAAGCGTCCGCGCGGAACTGCGATGCAAGCTGTGGAAGGACAAATGGCGCGGGATCGGGCTGGGCTTGAAAAGCTCCGAGGGCAAGGCGGCGGTCGAGGCCGACGTCGTCGACTGGGAGAGGTCCGGCACAGGGCTTAAGGCGGGGTCGAGTCAGCGAAGGCGGCGCCGGCGAGGCTGGCCATCGCCAGAGCAAAGGCGTTCCTGAGCGCGGCCCGGCGGCGGCGACCGGCTGGATGATGACGGGGGCGCAAACCCAAACTCCAACCCACTTGCCGAGCGGCGATCGTCAATGACTTCGACCGTGCGGGCGCCGCGATGTCAATGATCTCGCTGCAAGATAGGATCTTTCCAAAACCGTCGGATGACAGCGGGTTAGCGGGAGCTTTTCAGAGCGGGCTCGCGGCGCGGTCTTCGAAAATGTGCAAGCGTTTGCCAGCCTTAAAGAGTTCGCAGCCGCAGTCCCGGCCCAGATGTGCAATTCTGCGCGCGCCGAAGCGATTTCAAAGGCTTAGGCTTCTTTTTCTGCAACTCGGACCAACCGGTCGCGAGCGTCATCTCGCGCGCTCAACAATCGATCTAATTGTTTATCTTTCTTATATAAATATATAGAATAATTGCCTTATTTTGTCTCTTACTTCTTTGCGGAGAGCGTCTTTGCCCTCCGCGCCGCGTTGTGTCACGGTCCAGCATTTGTCTCGCGGCGGGCGGAGCGATGGCGGATCCAGGCGTCAAGCTGTTCATCTCCCGTGTGTCAGGGGAATTCGGCGTCTATCGAGAGCCGCTTTGCAAGGCGCTCGCGCTCACCGATATCGGTGTCAAAATCCAGGAGGAGTTCAAACCGCAAGGCAATGACACGCTGAGCATGCTCGTGGATTATATCGAGCCCCGCGCCTCGGTCGTGCATTTCGTCGGCGAAATGAGCGGGGCTACGCGCGGATCTCTGCGTGTAAGAGCTGCTCGAGCGCTACCCTAATCTTAAAGACCCGACTCCCTCCGCTCGCCGAGGCGGTCGAACGGCAAGAGGCCATTTCCTACATTCAGTGGGAGGCGTGCCTCGCGCTGTTCCTCCGCAAAATGATGCTCATCGTTGTTCCGAGCGAGACGGCGAGCCGCGGTCCGAAGTTCGCACCGACAGCCGAAACGAAAAGGCGCAGGACGACCATCTTAAAGGATTGAAAATGATCGACCGTTTCCTAAGCATCCGTTTGTCAACGTGGACGGTCTGGGCGACGTCGGTCGAGCGTCCTTTGCCCGCGAGCTGCCGCCTGCTCGACCGGCTCGCCATGCTGGCTTGAACACGGTCATTGTCCGCGGGAACCTCGCCGCGCTCGAAGTGGCGCTCGCGAACGGGCCCGAAAAGCTCGGGCCCGCACGCCTCAGGTTTGACGGTCATGACGGCAACGGTTCCTCGAGCGTCTCGGCCATTCAGCAATCCGCTTAGCTCGCCTGGAACAAATTTAGGCGCCTGACTGTTCATCGCCCGTCAACATTCGCGCCATGCGGCGTCAAGGAGGCTACTTTGGGACGTGGAATTTTGCTTTGGCTTCTCGGCGTTCCGATCCCGATCATCATCCTCATCGCGCTTCTCTACCACTAAGACGTCCTCACCGCAGGTGTCCACATAGTCTACCATCGGCACGAGAATGAGCGGCGTAGCGCTGGTTCGTTGTTCGTGTCAGCGCGAGGTTTGAACACATGACACAGACGACAGTCACGACCCGTAGGCCATTGTCGACAGTGACCGCTGTCGATACGGCGACGGAAGCGGTATCCGGCGTATCGTGGGCGGCGGTTTTTGCGGGCGCATTCGTCGCCGCGGCGTTTTCGTTGGCGTTGGTGGCGCTAGGCGCAGGCATTGGCTTGGTCTCGGTTTCCCCATGGTCGAGTAACAATCCCTCCGTGACCACCTTCACTGTGCTCGCGGCGGCGTGGTTCATCGCGGTGCAGCTCTTCGCGTCGGGCGTTGGCGGCTATATTGCGGGACGACTACGAGGCGATTGGGCGCGCGTTCATACCGATGAGGTTTTCTTTCGTGATACCGCGCATGGGCTCCTTGTTTGGGCGGTTGGCGCGGTCATTGCCGCTGTGCTTCTGGCTTGGGCCGCAAGCTCGGCCGTGAGCGGAGCCGCCCACGTTGCGGGCGCGGCGACGGAAGCCGTCGGCTCGGCCACCGGGCAAGCGGCAGGCCAGGCGGCTTCGACAATGGGCGATCCGACGGCCTATTTCTCCGATATGCTTTGGCGTAGCGATAAACCCGCTCAGGGCGATCAGTCCGCAGCGACAGCCGAAGGCGGCCGGATCATGTCGAGGGCTCTTTACAACGGCGATCTTCCAGCAGGCGACAAGACCTATCTCGCTCAGCTCATTGCGACCCGGACGGGAATGAGCCAGCCGGACGCGGAGAAGCGCGTCGCCGACGTGTTTGACCAAGCGCAGAAAGCAAAGCAGCAGGCCATCGACAAGGCCAAGGAAGCCGCAGACGCCGCCCGCAAGACCGGAGTTGGCGTCGCTCTCTGGGCTTTCATTTCGCTCTTGGTCGGCGCTTTCTCGGCCAGCTACATGGCTACAGTTGGCGGACGGCAGCGCGACGAAGCGCCACTTTTTGAGTAAGCCACGACCGCGTTCTGCGCAGCGCGCAGGCCCCTCTTCTAAAACTAAAAAAGGGCGTCCTCGCGGACGCCCTTTTTTTACAACGAACGCTGTTTAGCTCTGGACGCCTTTGACGTACCAGTCCATCACGAGAAGGTCCTTGTCCTCCATGCGCTGGCCCTTGGCGATGCGTTCCTTCCCGCTCTGATCCGAGATCGGGCCGGTGAAGACGTCATAGGTTCCGGCCTTGGTGTCAGCGACGATCTTGTCAGCGGCGGCACGCACGTTTTCGGGCACGGTCTTACTGTAGGGCGCCATGCCCAACAGGCCTTCTTTGAAGCCCCACCAGATATCATCCGACTTCCACGAACCGTCGAGCATCGCCTTAGCGCGCTCGATGTAGTAGGGTCCCCAGAGGTCGAGGCTCGCCGTCAGATGCGCTTTGGGCGCGAAGCGCGACATGTCCGCCCCATAGCCGAACCCGTAGATCTTGCGCTTCTCGCAAACCTGTAGCACCGCTGGGCTGTCGACGTGCTGGGCTATGACATCACATCCAAGATTGGCGAGCGTCTCAGCCGCCGCAGCTTCCTTGGCCGGATCGAACCAGGTATCGATCATAACGAGCTTGGTGGTGATCTTCGGGTTGATGGCCTGCGCCGCAAGGGTGAACGCGTTCACGCCCATCACCACCTCGGGGATCTTGAACGACCCAACAAACCCGATCACGCCCGACTTCGACATCATGCCGGCGATCGTTCCGGTGACTGCGCGGCCCTGATAGAAGCGCGAGTTGTAGGTGCCGACATTGTCGGCGCGCTTGTACCCGGTGCAGTGTTCCCATTTGACAGAGGGGAACTGCTTGGCCGCCTCGATCGTCTGGTCCATGTAGCCGTAGGAGGTGGTGAAGATGAGGTTGTTGCCCTGCTGAGCAAGGTCCTTCATCACCGGAACCGCGCTTGCGTCTTCCTTGACGTTTTCCACATAACTGGTGGCGACCTGGCCCTTTAGCGCCGCGTCCAGCGCTTTGCGGCCCTGCTCGTGCGACCAGGTCCAGCCATAGTCGCCGATCGCGCCGAGATAAACGAAGCCGACCTTGAGCGGCTCGGCCGCAAACCCGCTGCGAGACAAGGCGGGGAGCGCGAGCCCCGCCGCGGCGGTTTTCATGAGGTTTCGTCGGGTAATCATGGCTCTTTCTTCTCCCTGGTGAATTGTGTCGGCGCTCAGGCGTTGGGTAGGAACGGCCGTCCGAGACAGGCTGGGGCTTCGCTTCCCGCCACCGAGCGGGCAGATATGACAGCGAGCGCGACGACGGCCGCGATATAGGGCATCGCCGCCCAGAATTGCGATGGCAGGAACGAGAAGCCGGACGCCTTGGCGTAGAGCTCGAGCGTCATCAGCACGCCGAAAAAGTACGCGCCCGCGAGCAGCCGCCCGGCGCGCCAGCCGGAGAACACCACGAGCGCCAGCGCGATCCAGCCGCGCCCCGCGGTCATTTGCTCAGCCCACATCGGCGTGATGACCATCGAGAAATAGGCCCCGCCGATTCCGGCCAGCGCGCCGCCAAAGGCGATCGCCGCGTAGCGGATCGCGATCACCGGATAGCCGATCGAATGGGCGGAAAGGTCGTTCTCGCCGACCGCGCGCAAGATCAGCCCGGCGCGCGTGCGGTTCAGGAACCAGCCGACGGCGAAGACCATGAGAAGCGCAAAATAGACGAGCGGACTGTAGCCGAACAGGACCCGCCACACGGGATCGGCGGCGAGCGAATCGGGAAAGACGGAATTGAACGACGGCACGATCATGCCCACAAAACTCGCGCCGATCAGCGAAGATAGGCCGATGCCGAAGATCGCGAGTGCAAGCCCGGTCGCCACCTGATTGGAGCCGAGCGTCAACACCAGCACCGCGAACAACATTGAGGAGGCTGCGCCCGCAAGCGCTGCGGCGATGACGCCAATCCAGGGCGCCAGATCGCCGAGATCGGGACCGTAGTTCATGGTGACGGCGAAGCCGGTCACCGCCCCGATCAGCATCATGCCTTCGATGCCGAGGTTGAGCACACCGCTTTTCTCGACCACCAGCTCGCCCGTTGCGGCGAGCAGGATGGGCGTTGTCACGCCGACCACGGTGATGAGCGCGTCAATGAAGAAACCGATATTCACGCCACAGCCTCCGCGCGCGCGGCGCGCGTCGCGTCGCGAAGGATGCGCACGCGGTACCGGACGAGAATGTCGCTTGCGAGAATGAAGAACAGCATCATCGCCTGGAAGATGCCGGCGGTTGCGCTGGGCACGTGCACCACCGTCTGCGCCACTTGGCCCCCGACATAGGTGACGGCAAGGATCAGCCCCGCGAGAAAGACGCCGATCGGATGGAGGCGGCCGAGGAACGAGACGATAATGGCGGTGAAGCCGTAGCCGGAGGGGAAACCGAGGTTGATCTGGCCGAGCTGGCTAGAGGCCTCGAGAATGCCGGCAAGCCCCGCCATGCCGCCGCTGATCATGAGCGTCGACCAGACGGTGCGGGAGGCGTCGAAGCCCCCGTAACGCGCAGCGCTGGGCGCCGCGCCGACCGTGCGGACCGAAAAGCCGTAGACCGAGCGCGACATGAGCACCCAGAAAACGAGCGTGAGCAGAATGGCAACGATGAGGCCCGGCGGAATTGCGGTTCCGGCAATGGCGTGCGGCAGGAGTTGCGCCGGGGTGAACGGCGGGGTCTGCGGGAAATTATGTCCGTTCGGGTCTTTCCACGGACCGCTGACCAGATAGTTGAGAACCTGAAGCGCGACATAGACCAACATCAGGGTGGAGAGCACCTCGGACACCCGGTAGCGCGTCTTCAAAAGCGCCGGGATCGCCGCCCAGGCCATGCCGCCCACGATGCCCGCCGCGATCATCAAGGGAAGCACCCAGAAGCCTTGCGCATCGGGCAGAGCGAAGGCGACGCCCGCGCCCGCCAACGCACCGATGATGTACTGCCCCTCTGCGCCGATGTTCCAGATCTTGGCCTGATTCCCGAGCGACAAGCCGAGCGCAATGATGATGAGCGGCGCCGCCTTAGTCGCGACGTCCTGCCACTTGTACGAGGCGACTACGGGCGTGATGAAGGTCTCATAGATGGCGCGCGGCCCCTCGAAGCCAATCAACTGAAAGATGATCGCGCCGAGCGCCATGGTCAGAAGCACCGAGGCGATCGGCGTCGCGATCTGCATGAAACGGCTTGGCGTCAGCCGCTTTTCAAGCCGGATGCGCATGCAGTGCCTCTGTCATTTCGACCGTCGCCACCGGGTCGCCGTGCACGCCGCCCATCAGCAGGCCGATCTCTTCGATCGAGACCTCGCCGACCTTCATCGGCGCCGACAGGCGGCCGAGGTTGATAACGGCGATCGTGTCGCAAAGCGTGAGCAGTTCATCGAGGTCTTGCGAGATGACCATGACCGCCGAGCCGCGCGCTGCGAGGTCGACGATCGCCTGATGGATGGCGGCCGCCGCGCCCGCGTCCACGCCCCAGGTTGGCTGGCAGACGACGAGCGCCTCTGGCCGCTGCAGGATCTCGCGGCCCATGATGAACTTCTGTAAATTTCCGCCTGAGAGCGAACCCGCAAGCGCGCCCGGGCCAGTCGCCTTCACAGTGTAGGCGCCGATCACTTCGGCGGCGTAGTTGGTCGCCTTGCTGGGGTCGATGAGGCCGAAGCGCACCATCTCCATGCGGTCGCGACCGGTCAGCGCGCCATTGTCGGTGAGCGAAAACTCGCCGACCGCCGCATGGCCGTTACGCTCTTCCGGAACCGCGCATAGACCCAAGTTGCGCCGTTCGGTGACGCCGAGCCGCCCGACCTGCCGGCCTGCGAGCGTGATCGCCTCGGGCGTTGCCGCCAGCGTCTCGCCGCTCATCGCGCTCATGAGTTCGTTCTGTCCATTACCGGCGACGCCGGCGACGCCGAAGATCTCGCCGGCCTTCACGTTGAGCGCGACGTCCTTGAGCGCAACGCCGAACTCGCTCGGCTTTGGCTGGCTCAAGCCTTGCGCCGAGAGCTTCGATGGGCCAAAGCCGCGGCTCATGGGCTTGGCGATCTCCTTCAAATTGGCGCCGATCATCATCTCCGCCATCGAGCGCGACGTCTCGCGCTTAGGGTCGCAATGCGCGACAACCTTCCCGCCGCGCAGGATGGTCGCGGTGTCGCAAAGCGCCACGATCTCGTGCAGCTTGTGGGAGATGTAGAGGATCGAGCAGCCGCTCGCCGCCAGTTTTCGCAGGGTCTCGAACAATTGCTCGACTTCCTGCGGCGTCAGCACCGAGGTCGGCTCGTCCATGATCAGGAGCCGCGGGTTGAGGAGGAGCGCGCGCACAATCTCGATGCGCTGGCGTTCGCCGACGCTGAGCGTCGAGACGACCCGGCGAGGATCGAGTTTGAGGTGGTAGGCTTCGAGCACCCGATTGAACTCGGCCAAAAGTTCGCGCCCCGAGAGGCGGGAATCGAGGCCAAGCGCGATGTTTTCGAGCACCGTCATCGCCTCGAACAGCGAGAAATGCTGGAACACCATGCCGATGCCAAGCCGACGAGCTGCGCGCGGATTGGCGATGCGGGTGGGTCAGCCGTCGAAGACGATCTCGCCCTCGTCGGGCGCGAGGATGCCGTAGATCATCTTGACGAGCGTCGATTTTCCCGCGCCGTTCTCGCCGAGGAGAGCGTGAATCTCGCCGGGCTTGACGCTCAGATTAACGTTGTCATTCGCGCGGACGCCGGGAAAGGACTTGCTG
>CAVYPD010000011.1:0-75495 GCA_963770275.1 uncultured Alphaproteobacteria bacterium | reverse complement strand
AGTCTCTGCTCGAGGACGTGCTGAAGGCCTACAACGACCAGAGCCTTGATCTCGCCGGCGCTCGAAGTCTCGCGGCCATATCAGGGCAATTCCTGGATAATGTGCGCCAGTCGAGCAAGACGTCGGCGGCCGACCTTTTGTGGGGGCAATCCCTCAACGACGAGGCTGACCTCTATGCGATCCTGGGAAACAACGTCCAGTCACAGGCGGTGGCGAAGCAGGCAAAAGGCGTTGCGCAATCCCTGATGCAGTCAAACTCGGGCGCCCAAGACGGCATACAACTCCTCTTCGACGCGTCGATCCGCGCCGGCAATGCCCTCTGGGCCTTATCAGGGCGCCGCCAGGACGCGATGCAGGAATATGACGACGCCGTCCGGATCGCCACGACAATCGCCTCGTCGAACGGCGACAAAGGTGACCTCGACGTTGTCGATGCACATCTGAAGATCGGCGACGTGTACAAAGAGGGCGACGCCAAGCAGCATCAACAGGCTTTGGGGGAATATCAATCCGGTCTCAAAACTTGCGAGACTGCGCTCAAAAAGCGGCCGGACGACTTCGCTCTGTTGCGTAACAAGGGAAAAGCGTTTGCCGGATCGCCGAATTGCTCCGCGGCGACAAGGCACCCGTGGACGCGAGAGCCTACTATCAGAAGGCGTTCGAAGTTCAGAGCGGCCTGATCTCGCGCAACGCGCGGGAGGCCGCCGCGGCACAAAAGGCGCCGAACTCATCCCTGAAATCAAACCTTGCTGCGACCTACACCCATTGGGGACAACTTGAACAGGGGGCCGGAAACCTCGAGCTTGCGCTTGACAAATTGCGTCATGGCGTCGCCCTCGATGAGGAGCTCACCAAGGACGAGCCCGGTAATCCGCAGTGGCAGGAGTTACGACGCCGAACTACCTTTATCTCGCCCAGACGTTAGAGGGGCTCAAGCGGCCAGACGAGGCGTTTACCTATTATCGAAAGTTCAATGATGCGCGGAGGACGATCGCGTATCGGACGCCGGGGCAATCGAAGCCGCAAAAGGATTTGGCCGAGGCGGCCAAGCTGCTCGGCGACCGCTCGACCGGCCTCGCCCAGATCGAAGCCTATCGCGAGGCCGTGCGAAGCTGGAACCGGCTCGTCGAAGACCCACGGAAGGCTGACGCAGCCGCCGAGGAATACGATGTGGTCCTCGGCTTCGCCCGTCTGTTCGACGTCAAGAAAGATTGGCCCGACGCGCAGTCCGCCTATCGCGTGGCGATATGAAGATCGCGGTTCTAAATTACGTCAAAGATCCCTCGGTGACATCCTGGCGAGATAGAGCCGAGGCGGCCGAGCGGGATTCGGTCGTCGCGGGAAAGGCCGCTGAGGCTGCCCCGACCGAAGCGCCGCGTTCAGAGTGCGCCGCAGCTTCTTTCCCTTCTCCATAAGGGAGAAGGCCGCGGGTTAAACCTGATAGATGTGGAAGCCGACCCAAACCCCTCTCCCCGTAGGTGAGGGGCTACGCCGCTCCCGTCACGCCGCCGCCTTCAGCGCCTGATCGAGGTCGGCGAGAATGTCGTCGATATGCTCGATCCCGATCGACAGCCGCACGTAATCGTCCGTCACGCCGGTCGCCTGCTGCTCGGTCGGCGTGAGCTGCGAGTGGGTGGTGGTCGCCGGATGGATGGCGAGCGAGCGGGCGTCGCCGATATTGGCGACGTGATAGAGGAGTTGGAGCGCGTCAATGAACTTGCGCCCCGCGTCCTTGCCGCCCTTGATCTCAAATCCGACCAGGCCGCCCAAGCCGCCCTTGAGGTATTTGTCAGCGCGCTTCTTCGCTTCGCCTTTCTGAACCGACGGATGGATCACGCTCGTGACCGCGGACTGCTTGGCGAGCCACGCGGCGACCGCGGACGCGTTGGACGAGTGGCGCTCGATGCGCAAAGGCAACGTCTCCACGCCCTGAAGCGTGAGGAAGGCGTTGAACGGCGCCATGGAGGAGCCGAGGTCGCGCAACAGCGTGGTGCGCGCCTTGAGGATATAGGCGATCGGCCCGAGCGGCTTGGCCGCTTCGCTCCACACCGCGCCGTGGTAGCTCGGATCGGGCGTGTTGAGCGCCGGCTGGCGCTCCTTGTGCTCGTCCCACGGGAAATTGCCGCCATCGACGATGAGACCGCCGATCGAGGTGCCGTGACCGCCAAGATATTTGGTCGACGAATAGACGACGATCGCCGCGCCATGTTCGAACGGCCTGGTCAGGATCGGCGCCGCGGTGTTGTCCATGATCAGCGGAATGCCAAGCGGACGGCCGATCGCCGCCACTTCCGCGATCGGGAAGGCGATCAGCTTCGGATTGGGCAGCGTCTCGGCGTAATAGGCGCGGGTGCGCGCGTCGGTCGCTTTGCGGAAATTCTCAGGATCGGTCGGATCGACGAAGCGCACCTCGATCCCCTGGTCCTTCATCGTGTTGGCGAACAGGTTCCAGGTGCCCCCGTAAAGGTCGGTCGAGGAGACGAAGTTGTCGCCCGCCCGCGCCAGATTCTGGATCGAAAAGGCCGAAGCCGCCTGGCCGCTGGCGAGCGACAGCGCCGCCGCGCCGCCCTCGAGCGCCGCGACGCGCTTTTCGAGCACGTCGTTCGTCGGGTTCATGATGCGGGTGTAGATGTTGCCGAGCTCCTTGAGCGCGAACAGATTGGCCGCGTGCTCGGCGCTCTGGAACTGATAGGAGGTGGTCTGGTAGATCGGCACCGCGACCGCGCCCGTCGCCGGATCGGCGCGCCAGCCAGCGTGAAGCGCCAGAGTTTCGACTTTGTGAGACATGGGTTTCTTCCCTGCTGTTGTCGCTTGCGTCGCCAGTCTTCGAAAGCCCGATGCGACGGACGAGGGTCGCATATTACTATTAAATCAAGCTTACTTAGATTTTAACCGATATCAAATAGGTGGAATGCGTCTATAGCGAGTCCCTAATCGCTCCGCAAGGCGACGCCGTACGCGGAAACTCGGAGCTCTAGAGCGCCTTCGTTGATCCTATGGACTCGCGCCGCGCGACTGGCGATCAATTCACTCCGACTTCTGTATTGTCGAAGCGCGAATTGCAGGCCGCCGCATCACGCGGCCGGAGGCGAAGGGAAGAGCCAATGAGCGTGCGCCATGAACCGGAGGAGCGTCTGCGCAGATTTCACCTGCCGCACGCCCATCTCGAATCCGCCTTCGGAAACGACTGGTTCGGGAGAAAAGCGGAGGATTTTGCGCGCTTCTTCGGCACGCCGACGTTCCTGATCGCGCAGACGCTCATCGTCGCGCTATGGATCTGGGTCAACGCCGCCGGCTGGACCCAGTTCGACATCTATCCGTTCATTCTGCTCAACCTCGCCTTCTCGACCCAGGCCGCCTATGCCGCGCCCCTGATCCTGCTGGCGCAGACCCGTCAGGCCGACCGCGACAAGGTGACGAGCCTCGCCGACGCCCAGCATCGCGAGGAACTCCACCAGGTCAGCGAACAGCGGCAGGCCCAAATGCGCGAGCAGTCCGGCCTGCTGGTCGAAATGGTGCAGCAGAACACGGCGCTGACCGAGCGCGTGGAAACTCTGCTCAAGCAGAACACCGAACTCACCCAGACGGTCAGAACCCTGGTCGAAAGAATCGACGCGACGACGAGCGAGGTCCATGCGCGCGTGACGCCGGCCGCGCGCGGCTGAACGGCCTTCGCCGCCCGCCGAAACCGCCTACTTGTCGATGAACTCGATCGTTTGCTCGAGCGCGGCGGGCGAAACCCTGAACAGGCCGGTATAGGGCATGCCGAGTTCGAGGATGAGAAAGATCGCAAACGCGATCGACAGCGCGCCGAAAGTGAGGGCCGCGGTGACCAGGGCGTTGCTTGGGGCGTACAAGCCGATGCCGAAAAAGAGCGCCGCCGTCCAAAAGACCAGGATCGCGATCAGAACCCACGACACCGGCCCGCTCGCGATCTGGAGCGAGATCAAGCAGCCGCGATTGTTCGACCATGCTGGCGTATTGGTTGGCCGTCGCCAGCGCCGCCTTCTGCGCCTCCGTTTTTGGCTGAAGCGTCGCGAGAAAGTCGCTGACCGCCTGCGCATTGGCGAGGGGCGGGCCGACCGTCAGCAACGCGGGGTCGACCGTCCCGCCGCCCCAGATCGCCTCATAGGCTTTTTCGATTCCCTGCTTTGAGCTGGTCGCGCATCGGCTTGGTCTCGGGCCCAAACTGCGCCGAGCGCCTGATCGAGCCTCAGGATCTGGGCGGAGAAATTCTCCAGGTTCGTCCGCTGAGCCGAGAAATAGCCCCAGCTCACGCCGATGAGTGTTCCGAGGACCAGCGCGAGAAGAAGGCTGACCAGCCCCGAGACCTGGCCGACCACGGCTTTCGTCTCGCCCGTCTTGTGCTCCTCGACGAGCTTTGTTTGCAAAGCGAGCCCGGCGTAGCCGGCGACCATGAACAAGACGAAAATCAGTACGCAGATAAGAAGAACGCTCATTTATTGCCCCGCCAGCAATATCGCCCCGCGGGCGCCCTATCGGACCCGTTGCGGAATTTCAAGCAGACGATCTGGGGTCGGGAACGGCGCGGCTTGCGCAAACGCGACTGTCGTAATAGCGCCATCTCGGAGCGCGTTGCAAGGCACGAGCCTTCCATTCACGAGTGAGACGTATTATACAGCCTCGACATCATTCATCGTGCTCACTGGCGTAGCACGGATCTTGCCAGAGCTAGGTTCGAACTTGATCTTGCGATCAGGGCGAAGCTAAGCAATCGCCCGTCCCTCGCGCGGCCGCCACCGCCTGGTCTTAATTATTTAGATCATATTTTACTATAAATACTTGTAATATATTCGATTTATCCTGTAATTATTTGCTCTACGATCCATTACCGCCCCGTTCGATCCGGACGGGTCAAACGGGAAACGGGAAGTACGGGGCTACCCGCGCGCGTCGTGCTGCAGCATCGGCGCGTGACGCGCAGGAAAGTCTGGCTCAGCACGCGCCCGCCCTGTCAGCGTCGACGCCTCGACTCTGTGCGGAGTTGCAGAAAAACTTCCTGTTCCTTGGCCGGGCTTCCTACAGCTCTATCTCATTCACTTGCCGATCTTGTTTGCGATGACATATTGGCTCCAACTGAAAATCGGAATAGCCGCGGTCGTCTTGATCGCCCCCGTATTGTCGCTGATCGCCGCCCGCGCGATGTATTCTCTGATTGAGGTTCCTGGCATCAGCGCAGGTCGAACCGTTGCAGCCACGTTCCGCGGCGACCGGTCGAGTCGACTTTGCCCTCCGCCAATCGACTGCGTCGCTGCGTCCCACGCGCCGACCGACGCTTCTCGTAGCTGACGCATTTACCGGGTTGAGCGCAAGGGAGTCTGCGTTGCCTCGGCGCGAAGCGGCTCGTCGTGAATGACCCGTAACCGCGCGCAGAAGTGCGCAGCGCGCTTGCCGGCGGACCGCGACCAGCCCTCACGTGAAACCCCTCGGCTCAGCCTAACGCCGACATTGCCAACAATTCATCGAGCGCAGCGCGGCCGCCCTTCTAATGCCCCGGTCGGTCTGCTAGTGCGCGTTCTCCTTTTTCGTCGCCCCCTCAAGGTCCTGCCCCATGCGCATGTTGAGCCTCGCCGCCTTCGCCGTCCTCGCCCTCGTCATTGGCGGCGTTCAAAGAAGACGGGATGACGCTTCTGATCGGCGTCGCCTCGGCGCTGGCCGCCGTCGCTGCCCTGCCGCGCTGGAAGATGTCGACCTTCCTCACCCTCCTCTGCGACTTGTTCGCGATCGAAACGGTGCTGTTCGGCTTGGCCGACCTTGTCGCGCTCACGGGCTATTGGCCGCAGAGCCTCGAGGAATACCAACTGCCCACCTATCTGCCGCTGGCGACGGCGCTGTTCATTCTCGCCATTTTCGCCGTCTCGCATTTTCGCCTGGTGCGCAAGATGATGACGATCGCCGATCCGTTCTTCGCCGCGCGGACCCCGATCTCGATCCGGCCCTTGCCATCTCGGCCGATCATCCTGCGGCAGGACCTCTACGCCCGCATCAACGTCTACTTCCTCATCCTGATCAATCAATTCCAGGTCGCGCTGGCGCTGCGCTTCAACTTCTTCCAGCGAGATTTCGGCAACGCCATTCAGGTCGCCGACGAAGCGCACCGGGTCGCGTTCTGGTACCAGCTCATGGTCGTCTTCGTACCGCTGGCGACGATCGCCATTGTCGCTGGCATCGTCGAGTTCTTCGTCGCCTCGAACTTCGTGCTGCAATGGCGCCGATGGATGACGGCCTCCTTCACCTCGCGCTGGCTCATGCACTCGATGCATTACAAGCTGGCGCTTTCCGCCAGCGCCGCCAACAATCCCGATCAACGAGCCGTCGGAAGAATTCCCCGATCAGCACGTCCCAACCGACAACCCCGATCAGCGCATCTCGCAGGACATCGGCGGCTTCATCAACGGCACCGGGACCGGCATCAATTCCGGCAACGTCGGCATCTACAACTACACCATCCAGGCGATCGCTTCCGCGACCAATCTGGTCTCGTTCTCGATCATCCTGTGGGGAATTTCCAACTCCCTCAACGCGCCAATTTTCGGTATGCGAATCCCTGGCTTTCTGTTTTGGGTCGCGGTCCTTTATGCCTGCCTTGCGACGGGCATCACCCAGCTCATCGGCCGAAGCCTGTCCAGGCTCTACTTCCGCCAGCAGGCGGTCGAGGCGAACTTCCGCTTCGATCTCGCGCGCATCCGCGAATACAGCGAACAGATCGCGCTTCTCAAGGGCGAGGACCGCGAGATCGACCGCGCCGGCAGCGTGTTTGGCGAGGTGGTGCGAACCATTCGTCGCATCATCCATGTTCGCACCTGGCTGATCGCCTTCAACCAGTTCTACAGCCAGATTTCCGTCATCATTCCCTATGTGGTCGTCGCGCCGTTCTACTTTGCGAAAATCGTCGACTTCGGCCGTTTCAATCAGTCGGCCGACGCATTCGGCAACGTCAACGGCGCGATGAACTTCTTCGTCGACCGCTACATCGGTCTCGCCGATTTCCGCGCCACGATCGAGCGTCTGACCTCGTTCGAGGACGCCTTCGACCGCACGCTCGCGGACGAGAAAAAGACGCCGCGCCTGACGGCGGAGCCGTCGCAGGCCCCGACGCTGGCGCTGAACGACGTCGAGCTCGCGTTGCCCGACGGCCGCAAGCTGGCCCGTGTCGCCGACTTGGTGCTGGTCCCGCAGGAGCCGACGATGCTTGTCGGACCCTCGGGGGTCGGCAAGTCGACGCTCTTTCGCGCCATCGCGGGCTTGTGGCCGTACGGCTCAGGCGAGATCCATCAGCCGGCCTACGCCAAGCTCATGCTCTTGCCGCAGCGGCCCTATATTCCGATCGGACCTCTGCGTGAGGCGCTCGCCTATCCGGGCGCAAGCGCCAATTTTTCCGACCAGAAGCTGCGCGAGACGCTGATCAAGGTCGGCCTGCCGGCGCTTGCGGACCGTCTTGACGACAACGAGAATTGGCAGATGCGCCTGTCCGGCGGCGAGCAGCAGCGGCTCGCGGTCGCGCGCGCTCTGCTGGCCGAGCCGGACTGGCTGTTCCTCGATGAATTCAACCGCCTCGCTCGACGAGACGAGCGAGGCCAATCTCTACCGCGCGATTGTCGAAACGCTGCCGCGCACGACGATCGTGTCGATTGGCCATCAGGCGACGATAAATCAGTTTCACAAGCGGCGAATCGTGTTCGAACCCCAGAGCGGAGCCCCGGCCACGGTCAGCGCCGAGCCAGAGCCTGCGACGTGATCGAGAGCCTAGCTTACAGCGAACGGGCGAGCCGCAGCGCGCCGCGCGGCCCCTTGATGACAAGATCGCCGTTAACCAAGTCCCACTCTGGGTTGCCGACCAGCGCGGACAGGAAACCCAATTCGAGCTGCATAACGTCCTTGGCGCACTGCTTTTTGGTTAGCGCATAGGGACCAACGGCGAGATGCTGGTCCTTGACCGGATACAGCGTCGCCGACCACGAATTGCAGCCCGTGAAGCCTGAACCGCGCAGCGTCCCGTCGATTTTCAGGCTGATGTCCAATCCAGGCGGCACCGGCTTGCCGTTGAGCTCCCTGAGCGACCACGTCTGGTCGAGCGGAAAATTCTTCTGCAGCGGCGGCAACGGCTTGGGGGTGTCATCCTCTTCGCTTTTCGGGCCTTTTTGCGCGGCGTAAGCCGTGGTGGCGAAACACAGGGCTACAGCGACGGCAGCCACGACTGAGATTGATTTTAGCATGTGTGTTGACCTCGATATCCGGAGGCGACGGCCCCGTCATTTGCGAATTGTCTCCGCGCGTCGTGATGCGCCGGGCAATGCACTCTTTGATCGCGGAGCTAGCATTTTTTGTGGCGAAGATCACCCATTCGCTCTTGAATTTTGCCCTCTCCAAACAAAAATTACTTCCGCGTGAGGCTTATCGGCCTCCTAGCGGCAGGCGCAGCCAAAGTCTGGGGCGCAAGCCGTCATATCGCTCAACACAGAGGATGTGATTATGTCGAATTACGATCTTTCACCGTTCTACCGTTCGACCGTCGGCTTCGATCGTCTGTTCTCGATGCTCGACAGGGTCGCCGGAGGCGAGCAGAATGCTCCCACCTACCCGCCTTACAATATCGAGCGCACCGGCGAGAACGCCTACCGCATCACGCTCGCGGTCGCCGGGTTCGGCGAGAACGAGCTGTCGGTCGAGACCCGCGAGAACACGCTGACCGTGCGCGGATCCAAGGAGACCGCCGCCCAGAAGGACGAGAAGCGCGACGTGCTCTATCAGGGCATCGCGGCTCGCGCCTTCGAGCGACGCTTCCAGCTTGCCGACCACGTGGTCGTGACGGGCGCGGCAAGCGAGAATGGTCTGTTGCACATCGATCTCGTGCGGGAGGTTCCCGAGGCTCAGAAGCCGCGCACCATTGCGATCAGCAAGGTCGGCGCCAAGACCATCGAAGCGGTCAAAGCGCCTTCTGCGCAGGCTGCGTAATCCAGTACGCTGGCGTAGAGAAAATGAGGGCGTCCCGGTCGGGGCGCCCTTTTGTCTATTCGAACAGCGCCGGGGGGACGATGCTCACCTTCGATTTGTCGCTCGCCTCGGCCGAAGAGCCAGTCGTGGTGGGCGCGCTGCCGGCGGCGCAATGTTGACTTCGGGCTGATCTGAATGATGATTATCCGCCGGCTTGGATGTTGGCGGGCCCGATTCGTCTGCTTTGGCCGCTTCGCGTGGGGCGGGAGGCGGCAGAGGCGGGTTCATAGTCGCCGCCGCCTTGGCGCCCGAAATCTTATGTTCGGTCGAAGCGACCTTTGCTTTGGGCTTCGTTCCGACCGGCGCAGTCGCCGGCCCGTACGGACTGATAGCAGCTGGAATATGGACGTTCGCTGGACGACCGTACGCTGATCTCGCCAAGGGCGGGACTGCTGCGGGTGCGCCGGAAGAACCGGCGCTCAGCCGCCGTTCCACGCCTGGTTGAGGCTCGCCAAACCCTTCGTCGCGGTCGGCGAGCATGGGTCCGCGGAATTCGGCCTGACGCCGGGAAGCGCTCAAGAATCTGACCGCTTCTGGCGTCGATGATGAGGCGCTGATTACCCCCAGGGCCAGCGCTGACGTCGGCGAGATAGACCCCGGGCCGCCGCATGAGCGGCGCTGTCAACACGTATCCTTGCGCCTCGAGACTCCGCTCGATCTCGCCGGGCAACAGCGGTCCGCCAAGGCGGCGGCGCCCATTGGGCCGTCGCAGGGGAACGAAGGCGAAAGCGATGAGCCCGCCGATCGCTGAACCCGCCAGGCAAACGGACGCAGCACTCGGATTCAATTTGAGTCGTCATGCTTTGTCGCTCCAGGTGTCTCTGAAGCGATCTGAGGCGCCGAATGCGGCGCGGTTACGGCGTCGCTGCGGCCGAGTGGGGAACGTCGGCGCAAATGCTCATAAGCCGATCAATTTCGCTTGATTCGGTTTCGAACGACGTCACCAACCTGACCAATGTTTCGCCCTTTCGAGGCGCGCGTTCCGGCGCAAGCGATCGGGTGCTCCACTCGTGGAACGCCGCCCCAGCGGCCGCCATCGCTCGACCATGGCTTTCGGCGCCACGACAAAGACTTCGTTGGCCTCCGTCGGCCACGCGAGGCGCACGCCTGGCGTCCGCTGCAAGGCCGCGAGCGAGCCGACGCGCCGAGGCGTTTGCGCGTTCGGCCAGCCGCAACCAAAGTCCGTCAGTGAGATAGGCCTCCATTTGCGCGCCGAGGAAGCGCCCCTTGGACAAGGTCTGGCCGCCGCGCTTGCGCTGAAAGGCGAAATTCTGCGCGCGCGCGGGATCGAAGAACACGACGGCTTCGCAGGCCAGCGCGCCATTCTTCGTCGCGCCGAAGCGTCAGAATGTCGACCCCGGCGCGCCAGGTCATGTCGGCGGGCGTCGCCTTGGCCGAAACGAGCGCGTTGGCGAAGCGCGCGCCGTCCATATGCACGCTGATCCCGTTGCGATGAGCGATCGAACTGAGTTCCGACACCTCGTCTCACGCTGTAGACCGTTCCCGCTTCGGTCGCCTGAGACAGCGACAGCGCGCCCGGCTGCGCAGACTTCACGAGCCCGCGCGGAAACCGCTCCAAGGTCTCCCGCAGGCCTTCGGGAGTGATCTTGCCGCCCTCCCCCGCAATTCCGACCAGCTTGGCGCCGGCGGTGAAGAGCTCCGGAGCGCCGCATTCATCGTCGTGGATATGCGCTTCCTCGTGGCAGAAAACCGCGTCCCACGGTTTGACGAGCGCCGACAGCGCGAGAGCGTTCGCCGCCGTGCCGGTCGCCACCAGAAAAGCAGCGACCTTGGTCTCGAATACCTCGCTCAGAAGCGCTTGCGCCCGCGCGGTGTATTCATCGGCGCCGTAGGCCGGCGCGTTGACGCGCGACGACGCCACGATCGCATCCAGAATCTGCGGCGCCACCCCGGCGCCGTTGTCACTGGCGAAATTCATGCTTGCTCCGTCTCGATTTGAGCGGACAATTTGCGTCAGATTTCGCCGCCCTGGCAATTCGCTCCGGCGCGGAGTGAAGCGGCAAAAAATTTTGGCGGACCGCTTGTGTCGGCGATCCATTTCTGTCATGGTCGCGAAAATAGGACAGTTGTGCTGACCATTTTTGCGCGACGAGGCTGAGGCTTCGGCGCCAGCAGAAGAGCAGGGCTCAAGCGTTGTCGGATCGAACGACAAAGACGGATCGAAAAAAATCCGACGCGTGACGCCCTCTGGCTGCGCGTTAGCAGCCGCCTTTGTCCACTATACGCCTGAAAATTTGCAATAACGGTCGCACAAAGTGCGCGACCGCCCGGGGAGCGGAGAGATGAACGCCACAACTCGAGCGACGTTCGATGAGTTGCGCGGCGGCTTCGAGAAGGCCAACCCTGGTCGGGATCCGCTGACGCCGCCGGCGCAAGGGCTCTACGATCCCTCCAAAGAGCATGATTCCTGCGGCGTTGGCTTCGTGGCCGACATGAAGAACCGCAAGTCGCACGACATCCTCGAAAAGGGCCTGCAGATTCTGATCAACCTCGACCACCGCGGCGCGGTGGGCGCGGATCCGTCGCTCGGCGACGGCTGCGGCGTGCTGACCCAAATCCCGCATGCGTTCTTCGCGCCCGAATGCGCCAAGCTGGGCTTCGACCTGCCGGCGCAGGGCCATTACGCGATCGGCCAGTTTTTCATGCCGCGGCGAAGCGAGGCCCGCCAGCAGGTGCGCGATCGTCGAGGAGGTCGTGGCGGCCGAGGGCCTGAACGTGCTCGGCTGGCGCGACGTGCCGGTCGACAATTCCGCGCTCGGCGAACGCGTCAAGGCGGTCGAGCCGGTGATGCAGCAGATCTTTCATCGGACGCCCCGCCGACTCGCCAGCGAAGACGATTTTGAGCGGCGGCTCTACGTCGTCCGCAAGGTCGTCTCCAATCGCGTGTTCGCGATCGGGACGCCGGAGATCCTCGAATATTACCCGGTCTCGATGTCGGCCCGCACCATTGTCTACAAGGGCATGGTGCTGGTGCGCCAGCTTGCGCCCTATTACCGCGACCTTTTGGACCCGCGTTACGAGACCGCGCTGGCGCTGGTCCATCAACGGTTCGCGACCAACACGTTTCCGTCCTGGCGTCTTGCGCACCCCTATCGGATGGTCGCGCACAACGGCGAAATCAACACGTTGCGGGGCAACGTCAACTGGATGGCGGCGCGTCAGGCGAGCGTCAACTCGGAACTCTTCGGCGCCGATATCTCGAAGCTGTGGCCGATTTCCTACGAAGGCCAGTCGGACACCGCCTGCTTCGACAATGCGCTCGAGTTCCTCGTTCAGGGCGGCTATTCGCTCAGCCACGCGATGATGACGCTCATTCCGGAGGCCTGGGCCGGCAATCCGCTGATGGACGAGGAGCGGCGCGCTTTCTACGAATATCATGCCGCGCTGATGGAGCCGTGGGACGGCCCGGCCGCGATGGCGTTCACGGACGGACGCCAGATCGGCGCGACGCTCGATCGCAACGGCCTAAGGCCCGCCCGCTATTTCGTCACCGACGACGACCTTGTCGTTCTGGCGTCGGAAATGGGCGTGCTGCCGGTGCCGGAAGAGACCATCGTCGCCAAGTGGCGCCTGCAGCCGGGAAAGATGCTGCTGGTGGATCTCGAGCAGCACCGCATCGTGTCGGACGCGGAAATCAAGCAGACGCTGTCGCGCGCCCAGCCCTACAGCGCTTGGCTTCGCGAAGGCCAGATCGTGCTCGAGGACCTCAACCCTGTCGAGCCGCGCGCCTTGCGCACCGACGTGTCGCTGCTCGATCGCCAGCAGGCTTTCGGTTACACCCAGGAAGATCTGACGATCCTGCTCGCGCCGATGGCGGCGACCGGCCAGGAAGCCGTCGGCTCGATGGGCACGGACACGCCGATTTCGGCGCTGTCGTCGAAGTCGAAGCTGCTCTACACCTACTTCAAGCAGAACTTTGCTCAGGTGACCAATCCGCCGATCGATCCGATCCGCGAAGAGCTGGTGATGAGCCTCGTCTCCTTCATCGGACCGCGGCCCAATCTGTTCGACCTTGACGGCGCGGCGAGGCGCAAGCGCCTCGAGGTGCGCCAGCCGATCCTGACCAACGAGGACCTCGAGAAGATCCGCAGCATTGGTCATTTGGAGGATTCGTTCGACACCAGAACCCTCGACATCACCTATCCGGTGAAGAAGGGCGCAGCCGGCATGGGCGAAGCGCTCAAGCGGCTTTGCGAACGTGCAGAATCGGCGGTGCATGGCCGCTACAACATCATCATCCTTTCCGATCGCATGGTCGGTCCGGATCGAATCCCGATTCCGGCCCTTCTGGCGACGGCCGCCGTTCATCATCACCTGATCCGCAAGGGACTTCGCACCTCCGTCGGCCTCGTCGTCGAAACAGGCGAGGCGCGCGAGATCCATCACTTCGCGTGTCTCGCGGGCTACGGCGCGGAAGCGATCAATCCCTATCTCGCCTTCGAGACTCTGACGGCGATGGCGAAGGAGTTGCCGGAGCCGATCAGCGGCTATGAGGCGGTCAAGCGCTTCATCAAGTCGGTCGACAAGGGCCTTCTCAAGGTCATGTCGAAAATGGGCATCTCGACCTACCAGTCCTATTGCGGCGCGCAGATTTTCGACGCCGTCGGCCTGTCGCGCGCGTTCATCGACGAATTCTTCTTCGGCACCGCGACCTCGATCGAGGGCGCCGGCTTGGCCGAAATCGCGCAGGAGACGCAGCGCCGCCACGCGGATGCGTTCGGCAATTCGCCGGTCCTGAGCACGGCGCTCGAAGTCGGCGGCGAATACGCCTATCGGGTGCGCGGAGAGACTCACAGCTGGACGCCAGAGACGGTCTCGCTGCTGCAGCACGCCGTTCGCGGCAACGCCCGTGATCGCTACGACGCCTTCGCCAAACTGCTCAACGAGCAAAGCGCGCAATTGCTGACCATTCGCGGTCTCTTCCGGATCAAGACCGCGGAGGAGGACGCGCGAACGTCCGTTCCGCTCGACGAGGTTGAGCCCGCCGCTTCGATCGTCAAGCGCTTTTCGACCGGGGCGATGTCCTACGGTTCGATCTCGCGCGAGGCGCACACCACGCTCGCCATCGCAATGAACCGGATCGGCGGCAAGTCAAACACCGGCGAAGGCGGTGAGGAGTCCGATCGCTACAAGCGGATGGCCAACGGCGACTCGATGCGCAGCGCCATCAAGCAGGTCGCCTCCGGTCGCTTCGGGGTGACGGCGGAATATCTCGTCAACTCCGACATGATGCAGATCAAGATGGCGCAGGGCGCAAAGCCCGGCGAAGGCGGACAATTGCCCGGCCATAAGGTCGACGCAGTGATCGCCAAGGTGCGCCACTCCACCCAGGGCGTGGGCCTCATCTCGCCGCCGCCGCATCACGACATCTATTCGATCGAAGACTTGAAGCAGCTCGTCTACGACCTGAAGAACGTCAATCCTGAGGCCCTGGTTTCAGTCAAGCTGGTCTCGGAGGTCGGCGTCGGCACGGTCGCGGCGGGCGTGGCCAAGTGCAAGGCCGACCACGTCACGATCTCCGGCTTCGAGGGCGGCACTGGCGCCTCGCCGCTGACCTCGATCAAGCATGCCGGAAGCCCGTGGGAGATCGGTCTCGCGGAGACCCATCAGACGCTGGTGATGAACGGCCTCAGATCCCGCATCGCCGTGCAAGTCGACGGCGGCGTGCGCACCGGCCGCGACGTCGTGATCGGCGCGCTTCTGGGCGCGGACGAGTTCGGTTTCGCCACCGCTCCGCTGATCGCCGCCGGCTGCATCATGATGCGCAAATGCCATCTGAACACTTGCCCGGTCGGCGTCGCGACGCAGGACCCGGTCCTGCGCAAGCGTTTCGTCGGCAAGCCGGAGCATGTCATCAACTATTTCTTCTTCGTCGCCGAAGATGTGCGCGCGCTGATGGCCGAACTTGGCTACCGCACGTTCGACGAGATGATCGGCCAGCGGCAAATGCTGGACCAGAAGAAGCTCAACGAGCACGCCAAGTCGCAGGGGCTCGACTTTTCGAACCTGTTCTTCAAGCCGACGCCCTGGCCGGAAGACACCATTTACCGTAGCGTCGCTCAGGACCACGGGCTCGAGACTGTGCTCGACCGCCGCCTCATCGCCGACACGAAGGACGCTGTCGAACGCGGCAAGCACGTGCGTCTCGACCTTTCCATCCGCAACTCCGATCGGTCGACCGGGGCCATGTTGTCGGGCGTCATCGCAAGGCGATACGGGAATGCCGGCCTGCGCGACGAAGCGATCCACGTCAAATTCAAGGGCACCGCGGGGCAAAGCTTCGGGGCCTTCCTCGCCAAAGGCGTGACGCTCGAGCTTGAGGGAGAGGCCAACGACTACGTCGGCAAGGGATTGTCGGGCGGTCGCATCGTCGTCTACCCGCCGCAGGAAGCGACAAAGCTGACGCCGGAGACGTCGATCATCGTCGGCAACACCGTTCTCTATGGCGCGACCGCCGGCGAATGCTATTTCCGCGGCGTGGCGGGCGAGCGCTTCGGGGTGCGCAATTCCGGCGCGATCGCGGTCGTCGAGGGCACGGGCGACCACGGCTGCGAATATATGACCGGCGGCGTCGTCGTGGTCATCGGCGAGACGGGACGCAACTTCGCTGCTGGCATGTCGGGCGGCATCGCCTACGTCCTCGACGAGGGCGGCACGTTCGCCGAGCGCTGCAATCTGGCCATGGTGGAGCTCAATCCGGTCGCTGCCGAGGAAGAGGTCATGCAGCGCCATCTGCATTCCGGCGGCGATCTCGAGCACCACGGCAGAGTCGACGTGATGCGCGACATGAGCCGATTCGACGCCGAGCGCCTGCATCAGCTGATCGTCAACCACGCGCGCTACACCGGTTCGACTCGCGCGCGGAGCATCCTTGAGGACTGGGAGGCCTATTTGCCGAAATTCCGCAAGGTGATGCCGGTCGAATATCGGCGCGCGCTGGCTGAGCTCGCGGCGCAAAGCGGGCCGCCGATGCTGGTCGCTGGAGAGTAAATCATCCGGCGGCAAGCTTCGCCGATCGTCGTTCGACGAGCCGCCTGTCAATTGTGGCCGACCGTCAGTCGGAACGGCCGCCAAGATCGAGCCGGCAAAGTTCTTGCAAGATAAAGCTGGCGCGTTATTGAAGCGGACCGGGGCTCGGCGCGCGAGATCGGGAGCGGCGATCACGGCTCTGGGGTACCAAGATGGGCAAGGTCACGGGGTTCTTGGAGATTGATCGCGCGGACCGGCGTTATGCGCCGGCCTCCGACCGAATCCGCCACTATCGCGAGTTTATGCTGCCGTTGAGCGAAGAGGCGACGCGCAATCAGGCGGCGCGCTGCATGAATTGCGGCATCCCCTATTGTCACATCGGCTGTCCGGTCAACAACCAGATCCCCGACTGGAACGACCTCGCCTACCGCGGCGACTGGGCCGAAGCCGCGCGCAATCTGCTCTCGACCAACAACTTCCCGGAAGTCACCGGGCGCGTGTGTCCGGCGCCATGCGAAGCGTCCTGCACCCTGAACATCCAGGACTCGCCGGTCACGATCAAGACCATCGAATGCGCGATTATCGACCGCGCATTTGCTGAAGGCTGGATCAAACCAGAGCCCCCGGCCCGCAAGACGGACAAGAAGATCGCGATTGTGGGTTCCGGTCCCGCGGGTCTCGCTTGCGCCCAGCAACTCGCGCGTGCGGGCCACGACGTTCATGTCTATGAGAAGAACGCCAAAGCCGGCGGTCTCTTGCGCTACGGGATTCCCGATTTCAAGCTTGAGAAGCGCCACGTCGACCGGCGGGTCAAGCAGATGGAGGCCGAGGGCGTCACGTTCCACTACGACGCTCACATCGGCGTGACGGTGATGGGGCAAAGCCTCGTCGAAGAGTACGACGCGATCGCGCTTGCGGGTGGATCGGAGTCGTCCCGCGACCTGCCCGTTCCCGGCCGCGACCTCGACGGCGTTCATTTCGCCATGGAGTTCCTGCCGCAGCAGAACCGTCGCGTCTCCAACGAGCCGATCGGCACGAACGCGTCGATCGTCGCGGCCGGCAAGCGGGTCGTGGTCATCGGCGGCGGCGACACCGGCTCGGACTGCATCGGAACCTCGATCCGCCAGGGCGCTCTCAAGGTGACCCAGCTCGAGATCATGCCGATGCCGCCGAAGCAAGAGGATAAGATGCTGACCTGGCCGAACTGGCCGTTGAAGCTTCGCACCTCCTCCAGCCACGAAGAGGGCGCGGAGCGCGACTTCGCGGTGAATACGGTCGCCTTCGAGGGCGACAACGGCGCCGTCACCGGTCTTCAGTGCGTGCGCATCGACGAGAAGATGAAGCCGATCGCGGGTACCGAGTTCACTTTGCCGGCCGACCTCGTTCTGCTCGCGATGGGCTTCGTGTCGCCGGTCAAGGACGGCCTTCTCGCCGAACTTGGCGTGTCGCTGGATCCACGCGGCAACGTGCTCGCGGACACGAAGAAATACGCCTCCTCAAAATCCAAGGTCTTTGCCTGCGGCGACATGCGCCGCGGCCAGTCGCTCGTCGTGTGGGCCATCCGAGAAGGCCGGCAATGCGCGGCGGCGATCGACGAGGCCCTGATGGGCGCGACGGTCCTGCCGAGGTAGCGGTAGAGTAGGCGCGTTGGTTCGGGTATAGCGGTGACGTCATCGCATACCGAGCGCATCGAGGCGTGACGACCGAGGATAAGCGCCGACGACGGCGCTCGTCGAGCTCTATCAGATCGAAAAGCGACCCGGGCGCCTCACGCCGGAATGCGCTCCTCGTTTGGCGAGGGCTCGCGCAGCACGTACCCGCGGCCCCAGACCGTCTCGATATAGTTTCGCCCGCTCGACGCCGTCGCCAGTTTCTTGCGCAATTTGCAGATGAAAACGTCGATGATCTTGAGTTCCGGCTCATCCATGCCGCCATAGAGATGGTTGAGAAACATCTCCTTGGTCAGCGTTGTGCCCTTGCGCAGCGAAAGCAGTTCCAGCATTTGATATTCTTTGCCGGTCAGATGCACACGCGCTCCGTCGACTTCGACCGTCTTCTGATCGAGGTTGACGGTGAGGTCGCCGGTGATGATGACCGACTGCGCGTGTCCTTTTGAACGGCGCACGATGGCGTGGATCCGGGCGACGAGTTCGTCCTTGTGGAACGGCTTGGTCAGGTAGTCATCGGCGCCATGGCCAAGTCCTTTGACCTTGTCCTCGATGCCGGCCATCCCGGACAGGATCAGAATAGGCGTCTTTATCTTGGTGACCCGGAGCGAGCGCAGCACCTCGTAGCCGGACATGTCGGGCAGGTTGAGATCGAGCAAAATGATGTCGTAATCATAAAGCTTGCCGAGGTCGATGCCCTCCTCGCCGAGATCCGTGACATAGACGTTGAAATTCTCCGACTTCAACATCAATTCAATGCTTTGTGCGGTCGCCGTATCGTCTTCGATCAAAAGTACCCGCATGTTAGGCTCCCCGCCTCGCCCGTCGCTTCATGACCGCGGTTATGTACGTCGCGCTCGTGCCCAAACCTCGCTTGCGCGACCTTGGCCCGATTCGAATTGAACACTGACCGCCATTGGTTAACAAACCATGATTCATTTGCGCAAGTCCCCTGACCCTATGCCGAATGATATTAGTAACAATTTGATAAGAAACAGTATTTGGCAAGAATAAAAATTAATGCATCACATCAACAAACAGATCTAACAGATTCTTTGGACTCGCGGTTCGGCGATCACAGTTGAAAGGCTATGTCGCGCCGTGGAATGCCACGCGGAAGATTGTCCGGTCCTTCCGCTCCGCGCCTCGACTCGATTGTTAACGACCCGCGTAAATGAATTGCTAACGTCCTCAACCGCAGGCTACCTGCGCCTGGCTTGTCCCGACGCGAATATCGGCTTCGGCAGCCGAGCCGACAGAGCTCCGCCGTCCCGTGACGTAAGAAAGCAGAAACCTTCGTCATGCATCGTCCAGCCGTCTCGTAGTCGTGACCAGAGGATCGTGACGTCCTCTCGCGTTGGAGTTTGTTAAGGAGTTCGCCGGAATGAAGTCGCGGGACACGCTTATTCGTCTGAAGCGCTTTCAACTTGAGGCGAAGCGCCGCCGCGTTGGGCAGATCGAGATGATGCTGGCCGAGTTTACGCGCATGATCGGCGACCTCGATCGCGAGATCGCCAACGAAGAGAAGCGCGCCGGCATCGCCGACCCCACCCATTTCGCCTATCCGACCTACGCGCGGGCGACGTCGGTCAGACGCGACAATCTCAAGAGCTCGATCGCAGAGCTTCTGGGTCAGATCGAGGAGGCCAAGGCCGCGCAGGAGGAAGCCGAGGCCGAACTCCTCAAATTCGAGACGCTGGAAGTGCGCGACAAAACCAACGATCGCTTGGCCGAAGCCGTAGCGCGGGCCTGACGCGGCCGCGTCATCACTCAGCGGAGCCTTGCGCGTCTACCATTCCTGCTGGGCGAGCCCTTAGCGCCGTCGCGACTCTTCGCGCGCTTTCCACCCTCCCATTCGCGTTGCGGCTCGAAGGCCGATGATCTAAGTCTGTCGCGACAGCAGCGATCTGCTGCCGCTGCGCGGAGGACGCTCCGAGCAAACGCTCGTTGCGCCGCATGTCGACGGTCTCGGGGGAAGTTTGATGCTGATAGCAGTTCCGGCCGAAACAGATCCCGGGGAAACGCGCGTCGCAGCGACCCCGGAGACGATTAAGAAATTCATCGGGCTTGGGGCGGATGTCTCAGTCGAGCATGGCGCGGGCGCGAAAGCCGGATTTCCAGACGCCGAGTATCAATCCGCGGGCGCGCGGCTCGTCTCGGCCGAGGAAGCGCTCGGCGCGGATGTGGTGCTGAAGGTTCGCCGGCCGAACGGCGGCGAAATTCCCCGTCTCAAGTCCGACGCGGTCGTCGTCGCGACGATGGACCCCTACGGACACCGCGAGGCGATCGAGGCGATGGCGAAGGCCGGGGTTGCGGCCTTCGCCATGGAGCTTCTGCCGCGCATAACCCGCGCCCAGTCGATGGACGTGCTGTCGAGCCAGGCGAACCTCGCTGGCTATCGCGCGGTGATCGACGCGGCGGCCGAATATGGTCGGGCCTTGCCGATGATGATGACCCCCGCCGGCACGGTCACAGCCGCGAAGCTGTTCGTCATGGGCGTCGGCGTCGCCGGCCTGCAGGCGATCGCCACCGGCCGGCGCCTCGGCGCCGTGGTCACCGCGACCGACGTGCGTCCGGCGACCAAGGAGCAGGTCGAGTCGCTCTGGGGCGAAATTCGTCGCCGTCGAAGACGAGGAATTCAAGCAGGCCGAAACCGCGGGCGGCTACGCGAAGGAAATGTCGGATGCCTACAAGGCGAAGCAGGCCGAACTCATCGCCTCGCATATCGCCAAACAGGACATCGTCGTCACCACCGCGCTGATCCCGGCCGCCCGGCGCCGCGCTCTCGTCAGCGCCGACATGGTCAAGTCGATGCGCGCCGGCTCGGTCATCGTCGATCTCGCCGTCGAGCGCGGCGGAAATTGCGAGCTCTCGCGCCCCGGCGAATTGGCGTTCAGCGACAACGGCGTCAAGATCGTCGGCTATTCCAACGTCACGCGGATCCCGTCCTCCGCTTCGGCGCTCTATGCGCGCAACCTTTACGCCTTCGCCGAAACGCTGATCGACAAGGCGAACAAGTCGCTCGCCGTCAATTGGGACGACGAACTGGTGAAGGCGACGTGCCTCACCCGCGGCGGCGCGATTGTTCACCCAAACTTCATGCCGCAATAGACGCTTGCGCGCTGTCAGCGCCGGAGAGCCCGATGGACAACCTTGACGCCGCGATTGAAAAACTCCGAGCCGCCGCGGAGGCCGCGCGGCAGGCCGCTCAGGCCGCGCAAGCCTATAGCGACCAGCTTGCAGCGGCGGGCCACGCCGCCTCCGGCGGCGCGATTGATCCGTTCGTGTTCAGGCTCGCGATTTTCGCCCTCGCGGTCTTCGTCGGCTATTACGTCGTCTGGTCGGTGACGCCGGCGCTGCATACGCCGCTGATGTCCGAGACAAACGCCATTTCCTCGGTCATCGTTGTCGGCGCCCTCCTGTCGGTCGGAGTCGCGGCTGTCGACAGCGGATCGGGATTTGCCCGCTTCGTCGGCTTTATCGCGCTCATCCTCGCGTCGATAAACATCTTCGGCGGCTTTCTGGTCACCGAGCGCATGCTGGCGATGTACAAGAAGAAGGGCTGACGCCGGTGAACGCCAATTTCGCCGCCCTGCTCTACCTCGTCTCCGGCATTCTGTTCATTCTCGCGCTGCGCGGACTCTCTTCGCCGGCGACCTCGCGCCAGGGCAACCGCTTTGGCATGATCGGCATGGGCGTCGCGGTCTTGACGACGCTGGCGGTTCGTCCGCCGTCGAGCGCGTTCTCCTGGCTTCTCATCATTCTTGGCGTCGCCATCGGCGGCGGCATCGGCGCATGGCGCGCTCGCACCGTGCAGATGACGGCGATGCCCCAACTGGTGGCGATGTTCCATTCGTTGGTCGGCTTGGCCGCCGTGCTGGTCGCCGCCGGAGCGTTTTATGCGCCCGAGGCCTTCGGCATCGAAGAGGGCGACATCATCCACCCCGGGCAGCATCATCGAGATGTCGCTCGGGCTCGCGATCGGCGCCGTGACCTTCACCGGCTCGATCATCGCGTTCCTGAAGCTCGACGGACGGCATGTCCGGCGCGCCGATCCTTTTGCCGCAGCGCCACCTCATCAATGGCGGCCTCGGCGTCGCGCTCGTCCTCTTGATTGCTCTCTTCTACGCCACGCAGGCGGCGGCGTTCTTCTGGCTCATCGCGCTCGTCTCGTTCGCGCTCGGCATCCTGCTCATCGTTCCGATCGGCGGCGCGGACATGCCGGTCGTGATCTCGATGCTCAATTCCTATTCCGGCTGGGCGGCCGCGGGCATCGGCTTCACGCTCGGCAATCTGGCGCTCATCATCACCGGCGCGCTGGTCGGCTCCTCGGGCGCGATCCTGTCCTACATCATGTGCAAGGGCATGAACCGGTCCTTCATATCCGTCATCCTTGGCGGGTGGGGCGGCGAGGTCGCCAGCGCAGCGGGCGCAAAGGAAACCCGTCCGGTCAAGCAGGGCTCGGCCGAGGACGCGGCCTTCATGATGAAGAACGCGTCGAAGGTCATCGTCGTTCCGGGCTATGGCATGGCGGTCGCGCAGGCGCAGCATTCGCTGCGTGAGATGGGGGAAATGCTCAAGAAGAACGGCGTCGAGGTCAAATACGCGATCCATCCCGTCGCTGGCCGCATGCCGGGCCACATGAACGTGCTGCTCGCCGAAGCCAACGTTCCCTACGACGAAGTGTTCGAGCTTGAGGACATCAACAGCGAGTTCCCGCAAGCCGATGTCGCTTATGTCATCGGCGCCAACGACGTCACCAATCCCGCCGCCAAGACCGATCCGAAGTCGCCCATTTACGGCATGCCGATTCTCGACGTCGACAAGGCGAAGACGGTTTTGTTCGTCAAACGCGGCATGGGCTCGGGCTACGCCGGCGTCGAGAACGAATTGTTTTTTCGCGACAACACGCTGATGCTGTTTGGCGACGCGAAGAAGATGACCGACGCGATCGTGAAGGCGCTGCAGCCACTAAGCGCAGCGCGGGAGCGCGGCCGCCCGTGCTGATCGCCGTTGCGGCCTGCGTCGCGCTCTACCTCGTGTTGTTCGTCGGCCTTTTCTTCGGCCAACGGAAAATCCTGTTTCGGTGCGACGCCGCTGAGGTCGATCCGGCGACACTCGGGCTCAAGGCGCAGACTCTTCGTCTGAAGACCGAGGACGGGGAAAGTCTGGTCGCGTGGAGCTTTCCACCCGCGCCAGAGCGCCCTCTGATCCTCTATTTTCACGGCAATGCCGGCGGCCTCGACCTCCGCGTCGAACGCTTTCGCGCCATGGCCGAGGCGGGCATGGGGTTGCTCGCGATCGAATATCGCGGCTATGCCAGCTCGACCGGCTCTCCAAGCGAGCGCGGGCCTCAAGCTCGATGGCGAAGCGGCTTATGCGGCGGCGATCGCGAGCGGTGTCGCGCCGGAGCGCATCGTGGCTCTCGGAGAGTCGCTTGGATCCGGGGTTGCTGTCGCGCTCGCCGCGCGCCACAAGGTTGGCGCGCTCGTGCTTGACTTCGCCCTATTCCTCGATCGCCGACGTCGCGGCGGCCGCCTACTGGTTCGTCCCGGTTCGCGCATTGCTTCGCGATCCGTTCCGCAACGACTTGCTGATCGGCTCGGTCACGGCGCCGACGCTGATCGTGCACGGGACCAAGGATGTTGTTGTGCCCATCCGCTTCGGCGAGAAACTGTTCGCGCTCGCCAATCCGCCAAAGGAGTTTTGGCGCGTCGAGGGCGCCGCCCATCTGGCGATGGGCGAGCGGCTCGCTGACGTCCTGGACTGGATCGCCCGAACGGTCGGATGATCAGGCGGCCGGACTTCGCCGGTCACTCCGAACAGGGAACTTCAGGCGGCGACGGCGACCGGTACGGCGGCGAGCTCGATCTCCACGGGAACAGGAGCGCGAAGGATGTCCAAGACCGGGCAATGCGCGTCGACAACCTCTTTGAGCTTCGCCAACTCCTCTTTGCTCGCCGAGCTCTTCAGCGTCACGGTTCCTCGCACTCCGGTGAAACCTGCACGCACCCGTTCGTCGACGGCGAAAAATCCCCGCAGGTCGAGAACGCCATCAAGCTTGACCGAGACGCTATCGAGCGGAACGCCAAGCGCCGTCGCGTAAGCGCGGTACGTGATCTCCTGGCATGTCGCCAATCCCGCCAGGATCAGCTCCACCGGATTCGGACCAGCATCCGAGCCGCCGAGAGTCGGCGGCTCGTCCACCGTCAGGGAGAACTGGCGAATCCTCGCCTCGCTCCGAAGGTTCTCCACTTGCCGGGAGTTCGACCGAAAAAACCGCTTTTGCATTGGCGGCGTCCGCGCGCAGACTGGCCTGCGTCTCCACAATGATCTCTTTGAGCGCCATCCCGGTCTCCCGAATCTTTGCGAGCATTGTATAGGAATTAATTGATAGATTTTGTCAACTTTACCGGCAGATTTGCGCCGGCTCGCTGTCTCCGGTAAGCACCGCGCCCCTCATCAGGACCAGACGATCATGGGCGCCGTCGCGCGACCGCTGGAAGCCGCAGCTGCAAGCGGCTCGCTGAAGCGCGAGCTCGGCGCGACGCTTGCGCTCGGCTGGCCGATCATCCTCGCCAATGTCGCGATCTACGCGATGACCGCGACCGACTTTATCATGCTCGGCCGGCTGTCGCCGCGCGCGCTCGCCGCCGGCGCGCTCGGCTTCAATCTCTTTCAGCCCGCGATGGTGCTCGGCATCGGCATCGTTGCGGCGCTGTCGCCGATCGCCGCGGCAAAAATTGGCGCCGGCGAGAGCGGCGACGCGCTCAGGCGCGCAACGCATCAGTCGCTCTTGTCAGCCGTCGCGCTCTCCCTCGTCGCCTGGATCTACCTATGGCAGACGGAGCCGATTTTGCTGGCGATCGGCGAACCGGCCGACCTTGCGCGCGACGCCGGAACCTACATGCGCGGCTATCAGTGGAGCCTGCTGCCAAACCTTCTGTTCATCACCGCCCGCTGCATCTTTTCCGCGCTTGAGCGGCCGCGCCCGACGCTGATCGCCGGTCTGGTCGCCGTGGCCTTCAACGCCCTCGCCAACTATGCCCTCGTGTTTGGCAAGCTTGGCATGCCGGCGCTCGGAATCATCGGCTCCGGCATTGCGACCACGCTGTCGCAGAGCTTGATGTTCCTGATCCTGCTCGGGGCCTCATTCGTCGAGCCGCGACTGCGGCGGCTTCGACCATTCGCCCTGCCCTGGCGCCCGGCGCGGCGCGACCTCTTCGCGCTGTGGCGGCTTGGCCTGCCGATGGGCGCGATGATCCTCGCAGAAGTCGGCGTGTTCTCCGCTGCGACGATGGCGATGGGCCTGATCGGACGAACGGCGCTCGAAGCGCATACCGCCGCCTTGCAGATCGTGTCGATCGCCTTCATGGTCCCGCTCGGCTTGGGTCAAGCCGCGATGGTTCGGGTCGGCCTTGCCTACGGCGCGCACAACGCCCGGGCGATTGCGCACGCGGGCTGGTGCGCCTTCGGCCTCACGCTCCTCTATGCCGTCTTGTCAGCGACCGCGATGATCGCCGCGCCGCGGCTCTTGATCGCGCCCTTCATAGACGTCGACGCGCCCGAGAATGCGAGCGCCGTTGCGGTCGCCGTCGCGTTGCTCAAGGTCGCGGCGGTCTTCCAGGTCTTCGATGCGAGTCAGTGCGTCCTCGCCAACATGCTGCGCGGGCTGCACGATTCGAAATGGCCTTTCGTCATCGCGCTTCTCGGCTATTGGGCGATCGGCGCGCCGATCGGCCTTGCGTTGGGCTTCTTAACTCCGCTCGGCGGGGTCGGCGTATGGATCGGGCTTGCGACCGGGCTCGCCGTCGTCGCCGTCCTTCTGCTGTTGCGCTGGGTCGGCAAGGAGCGCCGGGGTTTTGCGGTTTGACCGTCGGGTCCCGGCGCCGACCACATGTCGTGTGGCGTTTGAACGGGATCATCGCGGGCGCATGAGACCGAGAAGGAGATTGCCTTCATGACCGAGATCGCTGAGCCCCTCATCCTCGACGTCGACACCGGCATCGACGATGCGTTCGCGCTTCTCTACGCCTGCGCGCATGGCGGGGTGCGAATTCTTGGCGTCTCCACTGTAGTCGGCAACGTCTCACTCGCGGCGGCGACGCGCAACACGCGAGCGGTTCTCGCACTTGCGGGACGAGCCGATATTCCCGTCTGGCCGGGCGCCGCGACCGCGATTTCCAACGCGGTGAAGGACGCGAGTGAAATTCACGGCACGACCGGCCTTGGCCATGCAATTTTGCCGGAGCCGGAGGAGTCGTCGGACGCGCTGCATGCCGCGGATTCGATCATCGCCGCAGCGCGCTCCCACTCCCGACGTCTCATCCTGTGCGCAGTGGGGCCGTTGACGAATATCGCGCTCGCCGTGATGCGCGAACCCGAGCTGCCGCGCCTCGTCAAGCGGTTCGTCATCATGGGCGGCGCCTATTCCAATTCGGGCAATGTCACGCCCTCGGCCGAATTCAATATCTGGCACGATGCGGAGGCGGCGCGGATCGTCTTTCGCGCCTTCGGCGGGGTCGGCGCTGCGCCGGTGATTGCGATCGGCCTCGACGTCACCCGCAAGACGATCATCGACGAGAGCGACGTCGCGGCGATCGCCTTGCGCATCGCCGGCAAACCACATGGGGCCAAGCTGACCCGCTTCCTAGAGGACGCGTCGCGGTTCTATTTCGAGCGCATGGAAAAAATGCTGGGCAAGCGCATTTTCACCATGCACGACCCGCTGGCGGTCGCTGTGGCGCTCGATCCGACGCTAGTCGAAACGCGCCGCGCGGCCGTCGACGTCGAGACCACGGGGCGCCTGACGACCGGCGCGACGGTCGTCGACTGGCACGGCCAATGGGGTCGCCTCGCCAATACCGAGGTCGCCGTCGCCGTCGACGCTGAGCGCTTCCGCAGGCTGTTCTTCGACGCAATCGCGCGCCAGGCCGAGGGCGCGGGCGGCAGCTAGGAGCGGGTCGCCTCTCGCGAGGTTATCTAGGCTCAGGACCTATTAAAGTTCTTGCGCGGGGGCGGATTGGCTGATTCATAGGCGAGGCTGGGAGGCTTTGCCTATGACTGATTTGTTCTTGCTGTCGCGGGTTCAGATGCGTCGGATTGAGCGGTATTTTCCGCTCTCGCATGGCGTCGCGCGCGTGGACGACCGTCGGATCGTGAGCGCGATTGTGTTTGTGATCAAGAATGGGCTTCGTTGGCGCGACGCCCCGCCTGAGTATGGTCCGCACAAGACGATCTACAATCGGTTTGTTCGCTGGAGCCGCCTGGGGGTGTTCAACAAGATTTTCGCAGCGTTGGCGCATAGGGGCCGCGATCCCGAGCGGGTGATGATCGACGCCACGCATCTAAAGGCGCATCGCACCGCCGCGAGCCTTTTAAAAAAGGGCCTGTTTCCCGACGTATCGGGCGCACCAAAGGCGGCTTGAACTCCAAGCTGCACGCCGTCTGCGACGGTAACGGACGTCCGCTCGTCATGCTCTTAAGCGAGGGGCAGATGAGCGACTACAAGGGCGCCGCGTTGATGCTGTCCGCCATGCCGAAAGCCAAACAACTTCTGGCCGACAAGGGTTACGACGCCGACTGGTTCCGCGCCGCCCTGGCCAAGCGCCGCATCACCCCCTGCATTCCTTCCAAAGCCAATCGCAAAACCGCGATCCCCCATGACGCCGTGCTCTACAAACAGCGCCATAAGATCGAAAACATGTTCGGGCGCCTCAAAGACTGGCGGCGCATCCACACCCGATACGACCGTTGCGCCCATACCTACTTCTCCGCAATCTGCATCGCCGCAGCCGTCATATTCTGGCTCTGATCAATGAGTCCTGACCCTAGCGTTTACTGGCGTTTATTTTTTCGAATTGGGACTTTTCAAGGGGTTACGAACGTTTGGAGTTAAATAAAAAATGGGGCTGTCCCAGATCCGTAGGGGATCTAGGATCAGAGAATGCGGATAAGGGGTTGTCGTCTGAAAGAAAAGACGCAGGATCGATTGTCTGAGTTGTTTGTCGGAGGCGTGACGGCGCGGAGCGCGGCAGATTTGGCCCACGTCAACCGCAAGACGGCCGCCTATTTCTTCCATCGGCTGCGTCAGATTATCGCCAGGCAATTGGAGGATAGCCTGCCGGTCGAAGGGCTCGTCGAGGTCGATGAGAGCTATTATGGCGGCGTTCGCAAGGGCAAACGCGGCGCGGCCGGCAAAATCCCGGTCTTCGGCATCCTCAAGCGCGGCGGCAAAGTCCACACCGTGATGATCCCCGACGTCCGCAAAGACACGCTCCTTCCCATCATCCGGCGGAAGGTTTTCCGGATTCAATTGTCTATACCGACTCTTATCGCGCCTATGACGTCCTCGACGTCTCCGAGTTCCACCACCACAGGATCGACCACTCAGACGCCTATGTTCTCGATCGCCACAATCACATCAACGGAATCGAGAACTTCTGGAGCCAGGCCAATGCCACCTCTCCTCGCGGACACCCGACGCGCGATTCTGCGTCGGTACTGGGAAGAGATTAAGGGTCTCTCTTTTTACCAAGAACTTTACGACTTTTCTGCTTCGCCTTGGGTCCGTCCCGGCGGTGAAAGGAGCGCTGGCCACGCGTACACGTCCGTGCGCCATACCGCGACAGAGCCGCTCCCGTGGACCAAGTTAGGAGGAAACGGTACGCCCGCGCCTGAACAGAAATCCGATGCCGGAAAGCACGGCCTTCACTATCGCCACCAGGCGGCCTGAAAGCAACTTCTTCGGTTGTCCGCACCATAAGCACGTTACGCTCGCGACACTTTGCGGTTTGCCACATGCGGAACAGACATTCACGTGTCGCATAGAAGGGTTCTTTCCTGGAGGCTCGCAGTTGAACGCGCCATCGGCCAAAATGTTGCCGTAAAAGCTGGCCGACTGCATGCGTCGGAGCCGGAGGGCCCAGCAGAGCAACCCGACACAACGGGTTCGGGAGCGCGACTTGGCGCTTGCTGGTCGCCGAAACTTGCGATTTGGCGCACGGCGAGGTCGCGGAAAACGTCTAATACACTCGCATTTGCACGCGATTTCATGCGTCCCGAGGCTACAGCGAAGCAATTCGGACGTGATAGCGGTCAGAAACTCGAGGCCGCCGCTCGGTCACTGGCGGGAATAGGCGCCGGTGTGCTCGGCGTCGAAGTGGCGCATCAGTTTTCCGCCAGGACCGACGGTGAGCTCAAGCCGGTCGAACTTCATCGGGTTATCGCCGTTGGTCCGGAATTTCTGCGCGTTGAGCGTGACGGCGCGGCCGTTTAGCGTCCAGCAGCGCGAAGCCAGTTCGTCCGGCGCGCCATTAGGCGAGCATGCACTCGAAACGTCCGTCCGTCTTTAGCAGGAGTTCGGAGCCGACCTCTGAGCTCTTGAACCTGATCGCCGACTGCGCCAAACTGTCGTGTGCGCTGGCCTCGTCTCCATTGAACTGGAGGAAGCGAATGCGGATCCCGATCATTCTGGCTTTTGTGGCGGTCGCGCTCTCCGGCTGCAACGCCAATCAGGCGATCAATCCCTCCGGACAGGCGAACCGCTGCGCGAACGATCCCAGCTGCAATCCTTACAATCCCTCCAGCTACGCGCAAAACAACGTCGGGATCGGCCGCTAAGAGACGGTCGCGCGACTGCCCGACGGGGCGGAGAAGCCCTTGTCGGAAGGCATCGATCAGTTTGGATTTTCTTGGGGCCTGCCCATTTGGCTGCGAAAACGCCTGTTTATGGGGGTTGGAATTCCTTGGATTTCCTTGGATTCTCTCGGCTGAATCGAATGATATCAATGGGTTGCGCGGAATTCTCCGCGGAAAAATTTTCGTGGCCCTCTTGGGGCGAAAAGCCGAAAGGGGCTCTTGCGGTCGAGGCCTTTCGGGAGGGCGGGATTGGTCATGGGGCAAGCTTACTGCAATTTCCGATTATCAGCAATCATTTGTTGTCGGAAGCCGGCGAGCCCCAGGTCGCCTGCGGGCCAAGGAGGGAAACGCGTCGATACTCGGCGCCGCTCCGTTAAGCGCTTATCATGCGTCGGTCGCCTTGGCGCGGGCCCCTGCCCGCTGACAATCGCTTTCGACGAACTCAAGCGGGCGGTAAGAACACGATGAAGCTTCTGATCACAGGCGCGACCGGAAAGGTGGGATCGAACCTGATCCGGCGGCTGAGTGCGTCGCCTCGGCCCGGTCTCACCATCCGCGCCCTCTGCCACAATCGCACCCTGCCCGCGGCGCCGGGGCTCGAAATGGTGAAGGGCACGATTTCCGACCGCGACAGCGTCGAGCGCGCCATGGACGGCGTGAGCCATGTGGTGCATCTCGCGACCTGCAAGGAGATTCCCGAACTCGTCATGGACGTGACGGTCAAGGGCCTGTTCTGGCTGACCGAGGCGTTCCGCGCGAGCCCGACGGCTGAGCAGTTCATCCTGATCGGCGGCGACGCCAGCGTCGGCCATTTCTTCTACGACCATGGGGGCCCGGTGACCGAGGCGACGCCGCACAGGGCCTATCCGGGCTGCTATGCGCTGTCGAAAGTGCTGGAGGAGACGCTGCTTCAGCAGACGCACATCCAGTACGGGCTCAATGTCTCATGCCTGCGCGCGCCCTGGATCATGGAAAAGGACGACTTTCGCTATTCGCTGTCGTTCGGCGATGACGTGTTCGGCGGCCCGGACTGGAAGACGCTCGTAGCCCCAGAGGTCGCCGAGCGCTGCCGGAAAGAGGGGACCATTCCCGTGCTTCGCGACGCGCACGGGCACCCGCTCAAACGCAACTTCGTCCATGTCGACGACCTGGTCGAGGCGATCCTCGCCGCGCTCGACAATCCGGCGACGAAGGGCAAGCTTTACAACATCGCGATGGACGAGCCCGTCGACTATGCCGCCGTCGCCGCTCATCTCAAGGCGACTCAGGGCCTGGGGTCGATCGACGTGCCCAGCGCCTATCATTCCAATTGGCTCGACAATGCGCGCGCCAAGTTCGACCTCAACTGGCGCCCGCGCTACGATCTCGCCAAGCTCATCGACGCCGCCTGGACCTACAACCGCGCCCCCGACGATCCAAGGAAGGTTTGGTATCCTGGCTGACGGAAGGATTGACAGCTACGGCGCGGACCCTTTGCCGCGCGCCCCTGTGAGCAGCAATGCATTGTGACGCAGCAGGAATGCTCCGATTGGCCGTCGTCCCCGCTAAAGATATTCTTCGCGTAAGGCTTCCCAATTTGTTTGCTCTATGCTTCGAAAAAGACTTGGAAAATCCACTTCAAGAATGTTTGCGAAGGAAGGCGTACGTCTAAATTCTGAAATCCCCAATCGTTCTATCGTATAGATCTTCTTGTCTACTTCTTGCATGGTTGTATAGCTTATCAATTAAGACTTTAAGCTGTATTGCGTCGAACAGAGCACTGTCCCTACCCGTCTCCGAGTTCTATCCATAGGCCGCCTCGGCCGGAAATTCTCGCGCTCTGAACTTGTAACCAAACCAAAACGCCTCGAACAGAGTTTATTCTATCAGTGCTCGTGTATTGAAGGGAATCCCTCCATAATGGAGATCGTCTCGCGTGGCGGTTGAGGGAGTTCGAAATTCAACGGAATCCGGACTTCGTTTGCGATCTTCGGAACGCAAAGTCCCAAGTTGCCGTATACAGGTGTCAGCATAATCAGACAGAACGTTCAGAGCGGTAAGCAGCTTCGCACGCGAGGCAGTTTCCTCCCGGCCCCTTCCGGTACTCTCCGGCATCTGACGCCTGCTTAATCTGAGCACGGATTTGCTGAACCGTTAGCCAAGCGCCGAAGAACGCTAGCCCGCCCGCGATAAGTGTTCTGATACCGATTGATCCAAGCTTCCAAACACCAGCTTGCCGATACTGGTCCCGCTCCAGGAGGTGGCACCGTACAGCTGGAAATCGAATGATGGGTCACGATGGCTAGCGAGAGACGAATGCTAAGAAGACACCGGAAAGCCATCGCCACCCACCATCATCCTGTTCCACCGGTGAACACTCCCGCAAGCTGGTCTCTGTGCGTTATCAACTGCACTCCGTCGCGCCGCCGCAGGTGTCGCACTTTAAGCACGTGTCGTTGCGGACCATGGTGAAGTTGCCGCATTGCGGGCAGGCTTCGCCGACGTCCTTACCTCGTCATGGCCGGGCTTGACCCGGCTATCCACGCCGGCGCCGTCGTGCCTTTCCGCAGATATCTATCAATTCGACGTTTTCGTACATTCCGCCGATCCGGATTGACCCTAACGCCAGTCGAATATTCCAAGCGCGTCGGGCAGATCCTCACGCCGTAGCCCTTGCCGCCAGACATTGACGCGTTATCGCGTGGATGGCCGGGTCAAGCCCGGCCATGACGGTTTGGGGCTGGCTCAGGCAGCCTGCTTTCCAACCTCGACATAGTCCGCCTGGCTCGACGGCTTAGGAATCGGCAACCCGTCTTCCCGCATGCCTTCGAGATGAAATTCAATCGCCTCGCGAATTTCGGACTTCACTTGCTCCGCCGTGTCGCCGACCGACACGCAGCCGGGCAAATCCGGAACGTAGGCCGAGTAGTTCCGCTCGCCCTTCTCGATCACGACAGCGTAACGCATAGGGTCAGTCCTTGAGGTCCATCCGCTTCGTCATGGCCGGGCTTGACCCGGCCATCCACGCGGTTCGGTCGTGCCCATTCAATCATTGATTCAACGTCTCATACAAATCCAGCCATCCCGGATTCGCTTCAAGAATCAGTCTCGCCTTCCAGGCGCGAGGCCAATGCTTGATGTTCGACTCGCGCTGAATGGCGTCGGCGATTCGCTCGTGAAATTCCATGTAGACGAGTCGCTTGAGGCCGTAGCGCTTTGTGAAGCCGGGTACGATCCCTTCGCGATGTTCATAGGCGCGTCGACCGATGTCGGAGGTGACGCCGGTGTAGAGAACGCCGTTCGGGCGGTTGGTCATGATGTAGACCCAGCCGCCGGACATTCGCGCCTCACCGCGTGGGTGGCCGGGTCAAGCCCGGCCATGACGATGGCGACCATAGCGCGCTCCCAACCCTTCCTCAACTGCACCCCGTCGTGCCGCCGCAGGTGTCGCACTTCAGGCACGTGCCGTTGCGGACCATGGTGAAGTTGCCGCATTCGGGGCAGGATTCGCCGACGTAGCCTTTCATCCGCGCTTCGGCGCGCTTCTCGGCGACGGTTTCGGCTTGCGGCGCGAGGCTCGAGCCGAGCGCCGGCGCGGTGCGCTCGGCGAGTTCGCCTTTGAGCGCGGTCGCGCCCTGGACGAAGCCGCCATGCGCGCCTGAGCCGCCGACGTGAACCGAACTCCCCTGCCCTCGATGGCACCAGCATCAGCTTGTCGGCCTTCGAGCGCACGAGGCCCCTCGAGACGACGGAGGCATGCGGCGCGCTTGCGCGCCCCTTCGCCGAAGCCCGGCGCCTTGTCCTGATCGACGCCGCCGCCGAGCACCGTATTGCCGATCTCGTCGGGCGAGATATGGGCGAGGTCGTTGCGGCCGAGATAGGAGATGGCGAGCTCGCGGAAGATATAATCGAGGATCGAGGTCGCGTTCTTGATCGCGTCATTGCCCTGGACGAAGCCCGACGGCTCGAACCGGACGAAGGTGAAGGCCTCGACATATTCCTCGAGCGGCACGCCGTATTGCAGGCCAAGCGAGATGGCGATGGCGAAATTGTTCATCAGACTCCGGAAGGAGGCGCCCTCCTTGTGCATGTCGATGAAGATCTCGCCGAGGCGCCCGTCCTCATATTCGCCGGTGTGCAGATAGACCTTGTGCCCGCCGACGACCGCCTTCTGGATGTAGCTCTTGCGGCGGTTGGGCAGCCGCTCGCGCTCGCGCAGGCGCTCGACCCGCTCGACCACGCGCTCGACGATTCGCTCGGCGACGGCGGCGGCGCGCTGAGGCGCGTTGAGCTGAACCAGCGCCTCGATTGCGTCGTCGTCCTCCTCGTCGTTTTCGACCAGTTGCGAGTTGAGGGGCTGCGACAGTTTCGAGCCGTCGCGATAGAGCGCGTTCGCCTTGAGGCCCAGGCGCCAGGACAGCATGTAGGCGTCCTTGCAATCCTCGACCGAGGAATCGTTGGGCATGTTGATGGTCTTCGAGATCGCGCCGGTGATGAACGGCTGCGCCGCCGCCATCATGCGGATGTGGCTCTCGACCGAGAGATAGCGCTTGCCAATGCGCCCGCAGGGGTTGGCGCAATCGAACACCGAGAGATGCTCGGGCTTGAGATAGGGCGCGCCTTCGAGCGTCATCGCGCCGCAAGCGTAAGCGTTGGCGGCCTCGATCTCGGACTTGGTGAAGCCGAGCGCGGTCAGAAGATCGAAGCCCGGCGCGTCATAGCGCTCGGGCGTGATCTTGAGCACCTGGGAGAGCGTCTCGACGCCAAGCGTCCATTTGTTGAGGACGAAGCGGATGTCGAAAGCGGCGCCAAGCGCGGCCTCGACCTTGTCGATCGCCTCTTGCGGCAGACCCTTGGCCTTGAGCGCCGCGTGGTTGACGCCCGGCGCATGCGCGAGCGTCGCGCGGCCGACCGCATAGGCGATGATGTCGTCGATCTGCTTTTGGTCATAGCCGAGCGTGCGCAAGGCCTCGGGCACGGCGCGGTTGATGATCTTGAAATAGCCCCCGCCCGCGAGCTTCTTGAATTTGACCAGCGCGAAGTCCGGCTCGATGCCGGTCGTGTCGCAATCCATGACGAGGCCGATGGTGCCGGTCGGCGCGATGACGGAGACCTGCGCGTTGCGATAGCCGTGAGCCTCGCCGAGCGTCAGCGCGTCGCGCCAGGATGCGCGCGCGGCTTCGCTCAAGTCCGCCCATTCCGGACCGGCATTGGCGAGCTCGTTATGGTCGAGGGGCGTCGGCGCGACGGAGAGCTTCTCGTATCCTGCCGCCTCGCCGTCGGCGGCGCGCTTGTGATTGCGGATCACGCGCAGCATCGCTTGCGCATTCGCCTTGTGGCCGGGGAAGACGCCGCTCTTGGCGGCGATCTCCGCCGAGGTCGCATAGGCGCGGCCGGTGAGGATCGAGGAGAGCGCGGCGCAGATCGCCCGGCCGTGGTCGCTGTCATACGGAATGCCCGACGACATGAGGAGGCCGCCGATGTTGGCGTAGCCGAGGCCGAGCGTGCGGTAGTCGTAAGAGAGGCGCGCGATCTCCTTCGAGGGGAATTGCGCCATCGCGACCGAGATTTCGAGCGTCAGCGTCCACAGGCGAATCGCGTGCTCGTAGCCCTTGACGTCGAACGCCTTGGTCGTCGTGTCGCGGAACTGCAGCAGGTTGAGCGACGCGAGATTGCAGGCCGTGTCGTCGAGGAACATGTATTCGGAGCAAGGATTCGATGCGCGGATCGGGCCTGACTCCGGGCAGGTGTGCCAGTCGTTGATGGTGGTGTGATATTGCAGGCCGGGATCGGCGGACGCCCATGCGGCGTAGCCGATCTTCTCCCACAGGTCGCGCGCCTTCAGAGTCTTCGCAACCTTGCCGTCGAGACGGCGGATGAGATTCCACTCGCCGTCATTCTCGACCGCCTGCAGGAACGCGTCGGTCAGCCGCACGGTATTGTTCGAGTTCTGGCCCGAGACGGTGAGATAGGCCTCCGACTCCCAATCGGTGTCGTATTCCTCGAAGTCGATCTTCGTATAGCCCTGGCGGGCGTATTGGATGATCTGCTTGATCACGCCGTCCGGCACGTCGTCGCGGCGCGCGGCCTTCACCTCGCGCTTGAGCACCGGGTTCTTCTCGATCGTGAAGCAATCGTCTCCCGAGCCCTCGCAATTGAGGCAGGCTTTCAGGATCGCCTTCAGATGGCGCTTCACGACCTTGGAGCCGGTCGCGAGCGCCGCAACCTTGCGCTCCTCCCTCACCTTCCAGTCGATGAACGATTCGATGTCGGGGTGATCGGCGTCGACGACCACCATCTTCGCGGCGCGGCGCGTGGTGCCGCCCGACTTGATCGCGCCCGCGGCGCGGTCGCCGATCTTCAGGAACGACATGAGGCCCGACGAGCGGCCGCCGCCGGACAGTTTCTCGTTCTCGCCCCGCAGCAGCGAGAAGTTCGAGCCGGTGCCGGAGCCATATTTGAACAGGCGCGCCTCGCGCACCCAAAGGTCCATGATCCCGCCCTCGTTGACGAGATCGTCGGCGACCGACTGGATGAAGCAGGCGTGCGGCTGCGGATGCTCGTAGGCCGACTTCGACTTGACGAGCTTGCCCGTCTCGAAGTCGACGTAATAATGGCCCTGGCTCGGCCCATCGACGCCATAGGCCCAATGGAGGCCGGTGTTGAACCATTGCGGCGAATTGGGCGCGGCCATCTGGCGCGCGAGCATGAAGCGCATCTCGTCGTAATAGGCGCGCGCATCCTCGTCGCCGTCGAAATAGCCGGCCTTCCAGCCCCAATAGGCCCAGGCGCCGGCGAGGCGGTCGAACACCTGCTTCGCCGAGGTCTCGGAGCCCACGCGCTCTTCCTTCGGCAGCGAGCTCAGCGCCGTCTCGTCGGCGACCGAGCGCCACAAGAAGGAGGGAACGCTCTCCTCCTCGATGCGCTTCACCCGCGCAGGGATGCCCGCTTTACGGAAATATTTCTGCGCCAGCACGTCGGCCGCGACCTGGCTCCAGGCGGCCGGGAACTTCGACGCCTTGAAGCGAAAACACGACCGAACCGTCCGGATTGCGGATCTCGCTCTTGGTGGTCGCGAAGGGGATGAGGTCATAAGGGCTGACGCCCGGTTGGGTGTAGTGCCGTTCGATGCGCATCGCCTTCGACCCCATTGTTGCGGCCTGGGCTGTCCCGCCACCGGCCGCGTTGATCCTCACGCCGAACAGAAGGGCGCCACACGCCAGTCAAGCGCAAGCCGCCATCGGCTGGCCCGGACGCCCCGCCCCCTTAACTCGCCTCGAACTTTATAGACCCGTGCGCCTGATCAGTTTGCGCCCGTTTGCGCGGGCCCGACTGGCCTAAAACCGCTGTCCCCTTCGCTTGATCCGCACGCGATCCAGGAACAACCGCACATTACAGATCTATGACGACCGCGTCAACAACTTGTATGGCTACCCCTACGCTGACACAACATATTGTGGATAACGTGGATAACAAGGGCTTAACGCCAACGCGGACGGGCAGCATCCGACGAGTCGGGGCGAGCCCGCAAGCCCGTTTTCAGCCACAATCGACGAAAAAGTCAGCTTGCCTCGCAAAGCCCTCGTCGCCATAGTCCGGCGCGCGCAAGGCTTGCGCTCATTTCCCGGCGAGAACGGCGCTCCACGGATGCTGGAACAGATCCAACAATTTTTGCTGCACTATTTCACCTGGTGGAACGGCGCGAACTTCAACACGCGCTTCTACACCCGCCGCTTTGGCCTAGCTGGTGGGCCATGACGAGTTCGGCAACACCTATTATCGGCGGCCTGGCATCGATCCGGCGCTCGGCTTTGAGCGGCGGTGGGTGATCTATAATGGCGTGTCCGAAGCCTCGATGACTCCGCCGGGCTGGAACGGCTGGCTTCACCACACGGTCGACGTGGCGCCGACCGAAGAAGACTACAAGGCCCACCCCTGGGAACAGCCGCATATGGGAAACCCGACCGGCACGCCGCGCGCGATCCGACCCGACGGCTCGACCCTCAGACCAGGCCCACGCCAGCCCACCGGGGGCGATTACGAGGCCTGGAGCCCTGGCCCCTGAGGCCAGTCGCCTTCATTCCGCCGCCCTTCAGCAGCAAAGCGCCGCCCATGGACCTCTTCCGCTTGGCCCACGCGATCCGACGTCGCGCCTATCCCGTCATCGCGAGGATGAGGCCGACGCTCGCCGGCGCGACGCTGGCCGCAGTTTCGGCGCTCGCCGCTTCCCACCCGGCGCTCGCCGACAAGATCAGCAATCCGATCGCCGTCTTCAACGGCCTCGACAAGATCACCGGCCGTATCATTTCGTTCGAAGTGGCGATCAACGAGACGGTGCAGTTCGGCGCCCTGCAGATCACGCCGCGCGTCTGCTACTCCCGTCCGCCGACCGATGCGCCGCAGACCGACTCCTTCGCCCAGGTCGACGAAATCGACGAGCAGAAGCAGATCAAGCGTATTTTCTCGGGTTGGATGTTCGCCGATAGTCCGGGTCTGCACGGCGTCGAGCATCCGATCTTCGATATTTGGCTCACCGCCTGCAAAGGCGGCACGGTGGTGATTCACGATGCGCCCATGGCCGAGGCCTCGGCGCCGAATCCGGACGAAAGTCCGCCGACCGACCCGGGAGCCGATGCGGCCTCCCCCGAGCAGACTCCGCCGCCCGCGCAAGCGGCGAAAAAGAAAAAGCCGAAGCCTCCGACCGTCGTTGCGGCCCCCGCGCCCGATGCGGCGCCGACAACGCCGTTCGAGCCGGCGCCCAATCCATTGTCGACGACCGGCAACGCACGCGCGCGCTGACCTTGGCCAGTCCGCCCATCCTGCGGTAGCATTCGCCAAAGGCCCACGTGCGATCGGTCGTACGGCCGCGGCGCGACTGGGCACGGGAGGACGCCATGACCGCCATTCTGAGCGCCATCAAGCCGACCCGACGTCCCGGCGAGCTCGGCGTTCATTCGGTCGACCGTTTTCATTTCGCTGTTCCCGATCTCACGGTCGCGAAAAATTTCTACGGCGAGTTCGGACTCGAGATCGATGAGGACGGCGGTCTCCTGGCTATGAAGACGCCCGGCAATCCGCATGTCTGGGTCACGCTTGGAGAGGGCCCGCGCAAGAAGCTCGGCCATATCTCGTTCGGCGCGTTCGACGACGATTTCGACCGCTTCGCCGAGCGGCTCCAAGCCTTCGGCGTCAAGCGACTTGATCCGCCGCCAGGCGTCGAAACGAACGGCCTATGGTTTCACGATCACGACGGAAACCTGATCGAAATCAAGGTCGCGGCTAAATCGTCGCCCAATGAGAAGTCTGACTTCTTCGAGGTCGCCGGCGGTCCGGGCGTGCGCGGCGCCCCGTTCCGGCGCGACGTTGCGCGCGTCACGCCCCGTCGCCTGGCGCATGTCCTCCTCTTCACCCGCGACGTCGAGAAGGCGGTTCAGTTCTATACGCGCACGCTTGGGCTGCGCCTCTCCGACCGGTCCGGCGAAGGCATCGCCTTCCTGCACGGGATTCACGGCAGCGATCATCATATGATCGCCTTCGTCAAATCGAGCGCGCCGGGACTGCATCATCTGAGCTGGGACGTGGGTTCGGTCGACGACATCGGGCGTGGCGCCATGCATATGCTGGACAAGGGCTTCGCGCGTGGATGGGGTCTCGGGCGGCACGTTCTGGGCTCCAACTTCTTCCATTATGTCGGCGACCCGTGGGGCAGTTTCAGCGAATATTCGGCCGGCATCGACTTTGTGCCTGCCGATTGCGACTGGAAGAGCGGCGATCACGCGCCGGAGGATTCGTTCTACGTGTGGGGGCCGACGCCGCCGGACTATTTCACGCACAATGCCGAGGCCTGAGCGCTTTGCCCCTCTCTCCCTGGGGGAGTGGTTGGGGTGAGGCGAAACCCTCATCCGGCGCTTCACGCCACCTTCTCCCTGGGGGAGAAGGGATACTTGGCCAACGAATCGCCGCCGAAGTCGCGCCTGCCGCCGCGTGACATCCACTTCGATCGTGGCGGGCGCACCCTTCTCCCTCGGGGAGAAGGTGGTCGGCGAAGCCGATCGGATGAGGGCGCGCTACCTCCAAGTCAGCCACCAGGTCCCCGCCGCGAGCGTGATGACTGTCAGCGGCGCGCCGACCTTGAAATAAGCCCAGAAGCTGATCGGCATGCCCTCGGCGCGGGCGCGCTCGGCGACGATAAGATTCGCGACCGATCCAAGCAGGGTGAAGTTTCCGGCCAGCGTCGAACTCATCGCGACCACAAGCCAGGCGCGATGCGGATCGGGGAAAGTCGGAATGAACGGCCTCAGCGCCAACACTGCCGGCACGTTGCTGACGATGTTGGAAAGGACGGCGGTGAAGAGCGACAGGCGCCACACGATATCGAGGCCGAGCGTCTTCGCCATCGCAATTCGGTCAGGCGTCAGCAAAGTCTTTTCCGCGCCAGCGACGACAACGAACATGCCCGCGAATAGGATCAGCAGCGGCCCGTCGAGCTCGCGGTAGATGCGGTTCGGCTTGATCTGACGCGTAAGCAGCAGGAACGCGCCAGCCAGAATGGCCGCCTTGGCGGGGGCAACGCCGGCAAAGAAGGCGACCGCGAGCGCAACGCAGGTGACGCTCGCCTTGAGAACCTGGCCGCCATGCATGTGGCCGCGAAAGAGATGCGGCTCAAGCTCGCCCTTGAACGCGAATTCCTGGGCATAGACGAGGCGCACCACGACGATGACAGCGACGAGGCCGAAGGCCGCGACGGGCGCGAGCGCGGCGGCGAACGCTGGATAGGGGATTTGGGAGAGCGTCCCGATCACCATGTTCTGCGGGTTTCCGGTGATCGTCGCCACGCTGCCGCAATTGGAGGCGGTCGCGACCGCGACCAAATAGGGCAGCGGATTGCGGCCGAGCGAACGCACCACCTGCAGCACGATCGGCGCCATGACGAGGCAAATCGCATCATTGACCAGGAAGGCCGACAGAACGCCGGACATCAATGTTACGATCACAAGCAGGAGAGACGGCGCATGCGCATATTCGATGGCGAGCGCGCCCAGCGCCCGGAATGCGCCTGAGACCTTGAGATGCGCGACTACGATCATCATGCCGAGCAGAAGCGCGATCGTATCGAAATCGATGGCGCGAAAGGCTTCCTCGAGGCTCAAGGGACCAACCGCGATCATCGCGGCGCCGCCGAGAAAGGCAATCCCAGCACGGTCGAGCCGCAGGCCGGGAATGCGGCCGACGGCCACGCCGACATAGGTCAGGACGAGAATAATGAGCGCCGCGACGCTTTCGAGTGTCATTCGCCCGCAGCCGCTCCCTCGATCGCCAGCGGCTGGGGTGCCTGCTTGATGGCTTCTTCGTCGCGGGTTTCCGGCATGAAGCCAAAGAAGACGAGAAACGCGACGGCCGCGGCGGCGCTAAACGCAAGAAACGATACGCTATAGCCGAAGTGGTCAACTGCGAGTCCGGCCGCCAATCCGCTGACCGAGGCGCCAATCCCCATGGTGGTCGCGACAGCGCCCTGCGCGAGATTGAAACGGCCGGTCCCGCGCATGATGTCGGAGATGATCAAAGGTGTGAGCGCCTGATAGATACCTGCCCCGATACCGTCGAGCAACTGGACTCCGATCAGCCAGAACGCGTTATCCGACAGCGTGTAAAGAGCCGCGCGGATCGGCAAGACTGCGAAGGCGACAAGAAAAAGCGGCCTCCGTCCCCAAGTGTCGGTGTTGCGGCCGACGAGAATGGCGATCGGCAACATGACGCCCTGGGCCGCCACCATACAGAACGACATCATCGCGGTCGCTTCTTGCGGAAACTGAAGGGCCAGCTTTTGGCCGACGAGCGGCAACAAGGGCGCGTTGGCGAAGTGAAAGAGAAACGCGCAAAAGGCGAAAATCATGAGCGGCCGCGTCTCAAAGAGAACGCGATATCCTTCCGCCGCGCCTTGCGCTTCTCCGTCGGTCGGCCAGGTCTCGCGCCCGGTCATGATTGATCGCTTTCGCTGGAATGGCGAGCACGGCGGCGCAAGTCAGAGCGGCGAAGACAGGAACCATGAGAAAGACCGCGCGCTGGGAGAACGCGTAGCCGACCGCGCCGGCCAAAAGCGCGATCGTGATGTTGCCGCCGTGATCGAAACGCGGAGTTGCGGCCGAGGCGGCGCGCGAGCTTGTCTCTTGTCACGAGGCCAAGCGTGAGCGCCGAGACTGCCGGAGCGAAGACATCCCCGGCGACCGCGAGCACGCTCAAGGCGATCGCCATCGGCCAGAAGGTTGGAGCGACAAAGATAATGGCCGCGGCCACAATCATCGCCGCCATGGTCAGAACGATCACGCCGCGCTTGGCGCGCGTCACATCGATCGCCGCCCCGATCGGGGTCTGGAACGCAATCCCCAGCAATCCGCTGCCCGTCGTCACCAGCCCGACATCGGTCTGGCTCCAGTGCTGATCCGTGACGAGGAACACGTTGACGAATGGCCCGAACAGGTTTCGGACGTCGGCGGCGAGAAAATTGAGCGCGTCGAGCGCGTACGGGATCGGAATCATCGCCACCGGCCGGAGAGCGACTCAGCGCAAAGCCGCGTCACCAAACGCAATCATCCGCACTTCGTTCCGTCGAGGCCGACATCCGAGCCCGGTCGTATCTGGATTTCCATTGACAATGCGCTTCGGGCGGCTCGTTAAGAGCCCCATGCGCAAGCGTGCGGACATCGTTCTCGTCGAGCGCGGCTTCTTTTCGAGTCGCGCCCGCGCTCAGGCCGCGATCTCGGCCGGGCTCGTCAGCGTCGGCGGCGTCGCGCTTAAGAAAGCTTCGCAAGAAGTTCCCGGTGACGCGCCGATCGAAGCCGAGGCGCCGCATCCCTGGGCGTCGCGGGGCGGGGTCAAGCTTGCCGCCGCGCTCGACGCCTTCGCGCTCGATCCTGACGGCCTTGTCTGCCTCGACGTCGGCGCCTCGACCGGAGGCTTCACCGACGTCCTGCATCGCGCGCGGCGCGACGAAGGTCATCGCCGTCGATGTCGGGCATGGACAGCTCGATCCGCGCCTTGCGGTGGACCCTCGCGTCCGTTCGCTTCAAGGCCTCGACGCGCGCGCGCTGACGGCTGAAACGCTTGGCGAACAGCCGAGCGCGATCGTCATCGACGTGAGCTTTATATCGCAGAGGCTAGTGTTGCCGCATGTGCTCAAGCTCGCCGGCGAGCGGGCTTGGCTCGTCAGCCTCGTCAAGCCGCAGTTCGAGCTTCGCCGCACCGATCTCGTCAAAGGCCGGGTGGCAAGCGAAGCGGCGCTCGAGCGCGCATGCGACGGCGTGCGCGCCGCGATCGAAACGCAAGGCTGGACGATGCTCGGCCTCATGCCGTCGCCGATCCTTGGCGGCGCCGGGGCGCGGGAATTTCTGATCGCGCGCGCGTCATGGCTGAGCCGCTCCAGGAGGTTTCGATCGTCGCGCTTGATGCGCATGGGCATGGGCTCACGGCCAACGGCGCGATCGTTCCCGGCGCCCTGCCCGGCGAGCGGACGCTGGTCAAGCTTGAGGGCAAGCGCGCGGAGCTTGTCGAGACGCTCGACCCTTCGCCCGAGCGCGCGGCGCCGATCTGCCCCTGGTTCGGAACCTGCGGCGGTTGCGTCGCACAGCACATGTCGGCTTCGCTCTATCGCGCATGGAAGCGCGGCCTGGTGGTCGAAGCGCTCGAGCGCGAGGGCGTCGCGGCCAAGGTCGGGGACTATGGTCGATGCGCATGGCGCGGGCCGGCGCCGCGCGACCTTTCACGCCCGCTTTCCCCATGGCCAGCCCGACGAGGTCGGCTTCATGCGCGCGCGCTCGCACGACATCATCGCCATCGACAATTGCCCCTTGTTCAGCCCCGGCATGCGCGGCGCGATTCCGGCCGCGCAGGCGCTCAGCGGCGATCTCCGCGGGTTGATGAAGCCTCTCGACATCGGCGTCACCGCGACGCTCGACGGGCTCGATGTCGATCTTGCGCGGCTCGGGCCCGCTCGGGCGCGCCGAGATGCAGAAGCTCACGCAGACAGCCGATGCGCTCGACCTCGCGCGCGTCTCTAATCACGGCGGGATCGTGATCGAGCGCCGGCCGCCCCGCGTAGCCTTTGGCGAGGCGCTGGCGAGACTGCCGCCCGGCGGCTTCCTGCAAGCGACCGAGGTGGGAGAAGCGTGGCTCGCGGAGTTTGCCGAGCGCGCGCTCGCGGGCGCGAAAAAGGTTGCGGACCTGTTCTGCGGCGCGGGCGCTTTCGCGCTTGAGGCTCGCCCGTGGCCATGAGGTCTTCGCCGTCGACGCCGACCGCGCTGCGATTGCCGCGCTCGCGCGCGCCGCCGCGACGACGCCGGGCCTGCACCAGATTGCTGCAGAGACGCGCGATCTCTTCCGCCGTCCGCTCCGAGCCGACGAACTGGCTGCTTTCGACGCGGCGCTCATCGATCCGCCCCGCGCCGGCGCGATCGAACAGGCGCGCGCGCTCGCCGCCTCCACTCTGCCGCTCGTCATATCCATCTCATGCAACGCGGCGACCTTCGCCCGCGACGCGCGCATTCTCATCGACGGCGGCTTTCAGGTTGAATCGGTAACCCCGCTTGACCAGTTTCGCTTTTCTGCCCATGTCGAAATCGCCGCCGTCTTTCGCCGACCGAAAAAGGCGCGCGCGCGGAGGCTCCTCTAGGTGGACGCGACGAAACGAGAAACCATTTTCGCCGCCCTGCAAAATATCGTGGGGTCGCGACACGTGCTGACCGACCCCGCGCTCTTCGCCGGCGCGCTCGTCGAGCCGCGCAAGCTTTATCAGGGAATGGCGCTAGCGCTGGTACGGCCGGGTTCGACCAAGGAGGTCGCGGACGTCGCGGCCCTCTGCAACGAGGCGCGGATCGGCATAGTCCCGCAAGGCGGCAACACCGGCCTGGTCGGTGGCCAGACGCCAGACATGAGCGGCGAGGAGATCATTATCTCGACCCAACGCCTGCGCGCGATCCGCGAGGTGGACGTCGACAGCAACGTGATGATTTGCGAATCCGGCGTCACCCTCGGCGAAGCCCAGGCGGCAGCGCTCGCCGCCGATCGCCTGTTTCCGCTGTCGCTGGGGTCGGAAGGCACATGCACAATTGGCGGCAACATCTCCACCAACGCCGGCGGTTTGAACGTCATCGCCTATGGCAACACGCGCGATCTTGTCACCGGCGTCGAAGCCGTGCTGGCTGACGGGCGCATCGTCAACGCTTTAAGCAAGTTGCGCAAGGACAACACCGGTTACGACATAAAGAGCCTCTTCATCGGCGCGGAAGGGACGCTCGGCATTGTCACCGCCGCTTCGCTCCGCCTCTTTCCCAATCCGCGGGCGCAGGCGACGGCCTTCGTTGGCCTCAAGAGCCCCGAGGATGCGTTGAAGCTCTTGAGGCTGGCTCGCGAACGGCTCGGCGCGGGAATCACGAGCTTCGAGCTGATCAGTCGCAACGCATACGATATCGGGATTCGACACGGCGGCGCGCGCGCTCCCCTGCGAGGCGCGCACGATTGGTACGTTCTTGTCGAGGCGTCATCCCAGAAGGCGAACGGCCTCGACGAAGCCTTCGCCGGTGCGCTCGAGGCGGCGCTCGAGCAGGGCGTCATTGAGGACGCTTCGATCGCCGCTTCGCTCGAGCAGCGCGCGGACTTCTGGCAATTGCGCGAGTGCCTGTCCGACGCGCAGAGCAAGGAGGGCGGCTCGATCAAGCACGACGTCTCCGTCGCGGTTGGTCTCGTGCCGACGTTGATCAGGGAGGCGACGCCCGCAGTCGAAGCGTTCGCGCCGGGCGCCCGCGTGGTCGCCTTCGGTCACCTCGGCGACGGCAATATCCACTTCAACGTGTCGCAGCCGGTCGGCGCCGACAAGCAGGCTTTTCTCGATCGCTGGGACGCGATGAACGAAATCGTGCACGGAATCGTCGCGCGCCTCGGCGGCTCGTATTCCGCCGAACATGGCGTGGGCCAGCTCAAGCGCGGACTGCTTGCTAGATGGAAGGACCCGGCCTCGCTCGCCGTGATGCGCCAGATCAAGGCGGCGCTCGACCCGAACGGAGTGATGAATCCGGGCAAGGTCCTTTAAGGCCGTCCCGGCTACTCCTTGCCCATGACGGCGAGCGCCTGCTCCAACGGGGCGTGCGAAGCGCGAACGATCCCGGAATAGGGATTGGAAAGGTCCAGTATTAAAAGCACCGCGCTCGCGATCGCGATGGAGCCGACGGCCAGCGCGATCACCGAGGTCACGGTGCCACGCGCGGTCAGCCCAAAGCCGCAAAAGAGGCAGCCAACCCATCCGACAACGATGAGCAAAACCGGATAGGCGACGGGCGCAGAGAGCGCGAACGACATCTGCATTCGCGCCTGACCGAGCGCATCGGACGCTGAGGTCGCGGCGGCGAGCGCCTGCTTTTGGTCGTCGGTCGTGGGATGAAGCTTCGCCAGCGCCTTATCCCGAGAGCGCATGTTCTCAAGCGCCGAGGCGAAATTGTTCGCGGCGAAATTGTCGTCGCTCTGGCGGACGTGCCAAAGTTGATCGATGGTCTTTCCCAGCGCATCTCTGAGGCTCGGCGCGTATCGGCGTGGCTTCCGGACCGTAGTCGGAGAGCGCAAGGTCGAGTTGCATGACCTTCGACGCCACGGCCTGAATCTGAAGGTTTTGGCCGGAGTAGACGCCATAGGCCGTCCAGATCAGAAGGCCGGCGACGAGGGCGCACAGAAGCGTCAGAAGGCCCGCGATCGCGCCGATCATGTCACGCGAGCCGCCGGTCGTATGATGTTCGGGCAACACGCGCTGCAGCAAGAGGCCAAGCAATCCAGCGGCGAACATTGCGACCGCGACGGCAAGCGCGAACCTATCCGAACTCATTCTCACCCCCAGGCAAGGTTGCGGCAGTTAGCGGCTCCGCGCCGCAAACGCAACCGTCGCGAAGCCTCCATTCATCGCATCGCGCCAGGGTCGGAATGGCGCGAATCATGTCAAATCGATAGTGTGGCGGGGCATGACCCCCTCAGCCACAATGAAGAGTTCTGGAGGGCGGCGCCGCCGATCGATGCGCCGCCAAGTCGCGGCCTTAGGCGCGCTGTTCGCCCTCGGCGTCGCTACGACACAGGCTTCCGCCGCGTGCGCGCCGAAGGATTTCGACAGCGCCAAATTCACCGTCTGCACCTTCGATCCGCGCCACGACGATATTCGGCTCTTCCTCAGCGGTCCTGACGACAAGCCCTATGGATCGCTGGACGCGCTCGCTTCCGCACTGAAGCAGAAGGGCGAGAAGCTCGCCTTTGCAATGAACGCCGGGATGTTCGGGCAAGATCAATCGCCGGTTGGCCTCTACGTCGAAGACCGACGCAAGCTGCACGAGGCTGACACGCGCGGCGGCGCGACGAACTTTCACATGAAGCCGAACGGCGTGTTCTGGATCGGCGATAAGGTCGCGGGCGTGACCGAGACCAGCCGCTATCTCGCCAGTCCGCCGCCCGCGCGCTACGCGACGCAGTCCGGGCCGATGCTGATCATCGACGGCAAGGTGCATCCGAAAATCCGGCCGGACGGCACCTCGCAGAAGATCCGCAACGGCGTCGGCGCGTGCAAGGGAGGCGCGATCACTTTCGCCATCGCCGACGACCCGGTGACCTTCGACACGTTCGCGCGGCTGTTTCGCGACGGCCTTGGCTGCCAGAACGCTCTCTTTCTCGATGGCTCGGTGTCGTCGCTCTATGCGCCGGAACTCAATCGCGGCGACGAACTCGAGCCGCTCGGACCGATTGTCGGCGTCGTGCAGCCGGGTGCGACGGAGAAGAAGTAAGACGGCCGGGCGCGCCTCGAGCAAGGACGGAAGCGCAGTGCTGTCCATTCGCGACGCTTGCGAAGAGGATGCGGTCGCAGCGTGCGAAGTTGTGCGCCGGTCGATCGCAGAACTCTGCGCGGCTGACCATGGTGATGATCCCGAGATTCTGGCGCAGTGGCTCAGCAACAAGACGCCGGAAAAGGTCTGCGCCTGGATCGCCCGGCAAGACGCAACAATGCTCGTTGCAGTCAAAAGTGACGCGATCGTCGCTGTCGGGATGGTCACCGACGCTGGCGAAGTCCTGTTGAACTACGTATCTCCGGACGCGCGGTTCAGCGGTGTCAGCCGCGCTCTGCTCAAGGCTCTCGAGGTCCGCGCGCGAAAGCGCGGCGCTATCCTCTGCAGGCTTGAGAGCACACAGACCGCGCGCCGTTTCTACCATTCCAACGGTTACGTCGAGACCGGCGCTGCGACGGGGAAATTTGGCGCTCGCTCGGGATACAGGATGACGAAATCGCTAGCCTGACGGCAGCTTTTGCGACAATCGCCTACGGAAACAGCCCGCGCATCTGCTTGGCCTTCACCACCCGCTCGACCCCGATCGCCATGGCGGCGGTGCGATTGGAGACCCCGTCGCGCTTGGCGCGAGCGACGACCATCGCCCATGAGCGGTCGAGCGCCCGTTCCAGCCGGTCCATCACCTCCTCGCGCGACCAGAAATATTGCTGCAGATCCTGCACCCACTCGAAATAGCTGACGATGACGCCGCCCGCATTGCACAAGATGTCGGGGATGACGAAGATTCCGTCGTTGCGTTCGGCGAGCACCCGGTCGGCCTCGGGGGTGGTCGGGCCGTTCGCGCCTTCGGCGATGATGCGGCAACGCAGGCGGCGCGCGAGGTCGGCGTCGATCACCCGCTCGACCGCGCATGGCGCGAGCACGTCGCAGGGCTGCTCGAGGAGAGCGCGTGGGTCGATTGCGGCCTCGCTTGAATAGCCGGCGAGCTCGCCGTTTCGCCCAGCGTGAGCGGCAAGCGCCTTCACGTCGAAACCTTTGGGATCGTAATAGGCGACGGAGTGATCGCTGACGCCGATCACCTTGACGCCCCGCGCCGCAAGCCCGAGCGCGGCATGGGAGCCGACGTTGCCGAAGCCCTGGATGATCGCAGTCGCGTTGGCCGGCGCGATGTCCAAGGCGTCGAGCGCGCGAAAGGCCAGGAAGGCGACGCCGTGACCGGTCGCCTCGCGCCGGCCCAGCGTGCCGCCGGAGCCGACCGGCTTGCCGGTGACGATCTCCGGCACGGTCACGCCCTGGTACATCGAATAGGTGTCCATGAACCAGGCCATCACCTGCTCGTTCGTGCCCATGTCCGGCGCCATCACGTCCGTGCGGGGCCCGACGAAGGGAATCATCTCCTGCATGTAGCGGCGGCTGAGGTTCTCGAGCTCTTTGGGCTTGAGCGCGCGCGGGTCGACCGCGACGCCGCCCTTGCCGCCGCCGAAGGGAAGATCGGCGAGCGCGCATTTCCAGCTCATCCAGATGGCGAGCGCGGCGATCTCGCTGATGTCGACATTTGGGGCGAAGCGCGTGCCGCCCTTGGCGGGACCGAGCGCCAGGTGATGCTGCACGCGGTAGCCAATGAACACCTGCGTCCGATTGTCCTCCATGCGGACCGGACAGGTGACGACGATCGCGCGCTTCGGATAGAGCAGCCAGTCGCGTTCGTCCTCGGCGATGCCCAGATGGTCAGCGATGACCGTCAGCTGATCGCGGGCCATTTGGAACACGGGGCCGGTAAAGAGGCTGCTCACATCATTTCTCCCGCCCGCTCTCGCTGCGGACGACCCGATGATAACCCTCGCCGGTGGCGGAGGAACCGAAATTCGCCTTAAGGAACGGTTGGACCGCGCGCCTCAAGGCCGCGCTCGGCCGCAGCGCGGCTTGACTTCGCCCCAGACGTCACTATTTTGCCGGCCAACAGTGGCCTTGCGATCCCTCGCGGGGCCTTTTTGGCGCGTCCGACGCGCCGTCTCGTGAAGGACGCTCCGTCATGGCCAAGGCCGCCTCGCTCAAGATCAAGCTGCTCTCGACCGCCGACACCGGCTATTTCTATGTCACTTCGAAGAACGCCCGCACCAAGACCGAGAAGCTGACGTTCAAGAAATACGATCCCGTCGCGCGCAAGCATGTCGAGTTCAAGGAAACGAAGATCAAGTAAGCAGGCTTCCTGCTTACGAAGTCAAAGGGCGCCTTCGGGGCGCCCTTTTTGTTTTCAGGAGCGGAGCCTGTAAGCTTGGGCGCCCATGAGGAGGCGAGCCGCCATGCGACAATTGTTCGCTTCGTCGAAGCTGCTCCTCCTCGACATGGCGTCGACGTTCCTCTTTCTCGCGGTTTTTTTGCTGACCGGAAGCATTCCCTTGTCGGTCGGGCTCGGCATGGCGCTTGGCGTCGCTCAGGTCGGCTGGGAGTTCGCGAGAGGCAAGCCAATCGACGTCATGCAGTGGATGAGCCTTTTCCTCGTGCTGGCCTCGGGTACGGCGGCCCTGATCACCGCCAATCCACGCTTCGTCATGCTGAAGCCGACAATCATATATTGCGTGGTCGGCGTCGTGATGCTGAGGCGAGGATGGATGAACCGATACCTGCCGCCCGCCGCCGTGCAATGGGTGCCGGATATCGCCATCATCTTTGGCTACGCGTGGGCCGGGCTCATGTTCCTCTCAGCGGCGTTGAACCTCATCGCCGCGATGAGCTTAAGCGTCACGGCCTGGTCGGCGTTCATGTCGGTCTGGGCTGTCGGCAGCAAGGTCGCCCTGTTCCTGATCTCATATGCAACCATGCGTTACGTCGGCATCCGCCGCCATAGGGCGCAGATGTCGCCAGCGCTTCCATAGCGCATGAGCCTGGGCGGACCGGAAGTCCCGGCGCTGGCGCCGCACCGCACGACTTTCATACCGGTTTTCGCGCCGCGACCTCGCACGAGGTGGTGCGCCTAAGGCTTTGGCGGCGCCGGCATCTTGGCGTAGACCTCGCCCGGAACGATGACAAAGACCAGCGTCGAAGGGACTTCCTTCGGCCCGAATGGCCCTGGAACGGCGTTCTTGATCGGCGGAAGGCTTCTCAGATAGGCGACGATGGCGTGCGCGTCGTCGGCGGATAGATGCGATAGCCCCTGCCACGGCATGATCGGAGCGAGCCTTCTTCCATCCGGCCGGACGCCTGCGGTGATAGCAGAGATGATCTGATCGTCAGTCCAATTGCCGAGGCCCGTCTCTTTGTCTGGCGTCAGGTTGCGGCCGACAAAGGCGCCGACGCCTGGAACCGTGAATCCGACGTCAGAGCCCGCGAGTCTGCGTGAAAAATCGGGTTTGCCGAGAAAATAGCCAGGCGTGTGGCAGTCGTTGCAACTCGCAATGGTAACGAGATATTTGCCGCGCTCGACTTCTGGATCAGCCGCTGAAGCCGCGGGGGCGCAGAAAATGTCGATCGCGACAAGCGCGGTCGCGCACAAGCTCTTCATCAGTCCCTCCATCTTCGCTTAGGCCGACCGCGCCCAAGCCGCCACCTGTTTGCCCTTAGAGCCAGCCGACAAACACCAGGACCAAAGCCGCCGCGAGGCACGCGATCGAGAGAAGGTTCGCCGTCAGCAGCGTTATGTTCTTCCACCAGAGGATGCGCGAGAGACCCGCGCATAAGGCGGGGAGCCCCTCGAGCTCGGCCTCGGTGTCGGCGACGAAGTCGAAATCCTTCGGATCCGCGTTGCGCCAGATTGGAAACCGGGGCCGGCCGGCGCGGGGAAATCTGGGATAAACCGAAATCAGCAAGTTCAGATAGATGATCAGGAACGGAGACAGGATGAACCAGCGGGCTCAGATACCAAGGATAGTGCGGTCGGTATTGGAGAACCGTCCCCATCATGATCGCGACGAACAGCACTGCGATGAGCGCCTTGATGTCGCTGAGCATCATGGAGTCGCGGTAACCAGCAATGAGATTGCGCATTTGGGCGTTTTTGTCTTGGGCCATCAAACGCTCCGAGGCGCCCAATGCGCGTGGCCCGGCATTATGCGAACGAGGCGTATAAAAGCAGAACCATGCTCATTAATACGCAACCGATCGCCACCAGAAAGCCGACGCGAATACACTGCGTCTTCCACCAAAGAATGTCGGAGAGCACCGCACACATCAGCTTCAACTGTTCGACATCGTCGACCGTCTGGGCGACGAATTCGAAATCCGAAGGCGTAAGATTTCTGGCAACGAGGAAGGTCTTGGCGCCGCGCTTGGGGTAGCGCGGAATAAGCACCATGAACAAAAAGAAGTACACAACCAGGAAAGGCAGCAGCACGAGCTGGATCGGCAGGTAAGTCGGAAAGGACGTATAATTCCAGAGGACCGAGCCCATCATGAAGGCAACGAAGAGGAAGGCAATGTTCGCCTTGAAATCGCTCGACCTGATCGCCTCGGTGTATCCGGCGATCAGACCGCGGTAGGCCTGAGTTGGAGTGGCGAGGGGTTTGTTCATTTTTCGCTCGACCGTTCCTCTTTGCCCGAGCGCGAGGTCCCTAAAGCTTGTTAGCTTAGAGCGAAATTCCACCCATTGAAAGCGCTTTGCCCTGCTTGCACAAGAGCGCTTGACCTGCTGGTCCCTGGATCGCCATCCCGGGCCGCGACCGGGGATGGCGAAGGAGGATAGGAATGCGTCAACCCAGGCGAAACCCGCCGAAGCGATCGATCCGCCTACCGCCCCTCCTCCAGCCGGATCACTTCCGCGCCGGCATATTGGCATAGACGTCGCCAGGAACGATGACAGAGACGAGCGTCGATGGGACGTCCTTGGGCCCAAAGGGTCCCGGAACCGCGTTCTTCACCGGCGGAAGGCTCTTCAGGTAGGCGGCGATCGCCTGGGAGTCGTCCGGCGACAGATGGGCGAGGTCCGGCCAAGGCATGACCGGAAACAGCTTGCGGCCATTCGGCATCACGCCCTTGGTGATGGCGGCGATAATCTGCTCGGTGGTCCAGCCGCCGAGGCCCGTTTCCTTGTCGGGGGTCAGGTTGCCGCCAACGAAAACACCCACGCCAGAAATCCCGAATCCGACCTCGGAGCCCGCGAGCGGGCGCTTCGCGTCGATCTTGCCGAGCAGAGCGCCGGGCGTATGACAGCTGCCGCAGCCGGAAATTGTCACCAGATATTTGCCGCGCTCGACCTGGGTTTCAGCGGCAGAAGCCGCAGACGCGCCAAAAATCACAGTCGCAACGAGCAATGGAAGACGCCAGGTTCGCATGTTCCGCTCCCTTGATGAAGTCGCTAGGGTCATTGGCAATAGAATGCGCTTATCGGACGCTGCGGCTGTTGGGCGGTGGGCGCTGACGCCGTGAAAGAGATTTGCACCGGCCGTCCGGGAGAACAGCGAACGCACATGAACGCCTCAGAGGGTTGCGGGTTCCCCGCCTATCGCCCCTCCTCCGGCTCGTTCGCCGCATCGGCCGGGTCGGCGCCGTGCGAAGCGCCGTGGCCAGGGCGCACGATCCGGTCGTCGCGCGCCGGCGCAGGAGCGGGCGACCACGGACGGTTCTCAGTCGGGCTGCGGTCGCTCGCCAGCGTGAAGCCCTTGGTCGCTCCAGCTCAGGCCGACTGCGCCCAAGCGCGCGAGCGCCTGTTCGTCGAACAGGAACTTCGCCTTGCAGCCGGCGGGCGCGCTGAGCGCGCTGACCACGACTTCGGCGCGCGCGCAGTCCTCGTCGAACGCGAGGCTATCGAGGACGATCGAGAGCGATTCGCCCTCCGGCAAGGCGGCGACGCACCCAAGGCGGTCGCAGGGCGCATCGAAGGCGCGCGCCTGAGCAGGATCGCGTCCGTCCCCGTCCGCCGTCAGCCATTGCTCAGCGGCGAAGGCGTTGAAGCGTTTGCCGACCACCTCCAGCGCGCCATCGGCGTCGCGAACCGCCGCCAGGTCACCGGATGGCGCGACGATGACGTCATAGCGCGGTCCTTGCGTCGCGCCGACGATCCCGACGAGCGCGAGCGGAATGGCGCTGAGCCGAAACGTCCAGGTCCGCCAGATGGTCGCGCTCATCACTGCGAGCGCCAGAAACGGCAGCGCGTAAGGCGCGAAGGCCCGCAGATGCACGGTCGAAGCCGGAGCCTGCGCGATGAAGCGCGCCACCCACAGGATGAACTTGATGCCCGCGCCGACGTAGATCCAGACCGGCCCGTCCAGCCCAAGCGGATAGAGCGCAGCGCCAAGCAGCGCGCCAGGCACCGCGAAGACCTCGATGACGGTCAGCGTGAGCGGATTGCCGATCAGGACATAGGGGCTGAGATCATGGAAGTGATAGGCCATGAACGATGCGGTGGCCGAGGTCGCGAAGGCGGTGGCGACGAGAAGCGCGAGCGGCTTCTCGATGAGATGGGCGGCGAAAAAACTAGGCTTGGCCGCCGCGCCTCGCTTGGGCACGAAGGGATCGGGATCGACGTCCAGGGCCGCAATCCGCGACTCCATGACCGCGACCAACGCGGCGACGGCGGCGAACGAGAGCTGGAAGCTGACGCCGAGAAGCGCCTCGGGCTCGATGGCGACGACTGCGAGAACGGCGAAAGCGAGGTTGCGCATGGTCAGCGCCCGCCGGTTCATGATCACGGCGCTGAGCACGATCAGCGTCATGAAGAGCGCCCGCTCGGTGCCGACGCGCGAGCCGGTCACGATATCGTAGAAGACCGAGCCCGCCATGGCGACCGCCGCCGCCCACTTCTTGATCGGATAGTTGAGCGCCAGCATCGGCGAGAGCGCCAACAGCCGTCGCGTGACGACAAAGATGATGCCCGCGACCAGCGTCATCTGCACGCCGGAAATCGTGATGATGTGGAAGATGCCGGCCTCGCGAATGAGGTCTCTGGCGTCGTTGGAGAGAAAGTCGCGCTTTCCAGTGACCATCGCCGCGGCGATTGCGCCCTCGTCGCCGCCGATGATCGCGTTGACCCTGAGCGCCAGACGATTGCGCCCCTGATCGATGGCGGCGTCGAAGCGCTGGCGCCAACTCGCGTCGCCCGGCGGGGCTAAGCGCTGGATCGGGCCGAGCGTCGAGCCGACCGCGCCCACGCCGGCGAAGAACGCGTCGCGCGCGAAATCATATCCGCCCGGCAGCGCCGCGCGCGAGGGCGGCAGCAGGCGCGCCTTGAGCGCGACATAGTCGCCCGCCGCGACGTCGGGCGTGTTGCGGGTCGTCACCCGGACCCGGCGCGGAACCTTCTCTTGCGGCATGCCGTCGGCGCTGACGACGCCGATCACCATGCGCGCGCCGACGGTCCTCAAGTCCACTTCCTCGACAAAGCCCTGCAGCGAGACGATGCGGATGCGATCGAGCACCGGGGCCGCCACGCGCGCCGTGCGCAGCGACATCGACAGGAAACCCGCGAACAAAGCCGCGACGGCGAGCGAGAGGCCGAGAGCGAGCGGACGGGCGCGGCAGAACCACGCGAGCGTGGTGAAGACGGCGATCATCAAACGCCGGCAGCCACAGGACCGGCTCGCGGTCGGCGGACAGATTGAGCGCGACGCCGCCCATCGCCGCGACCGGGATCCATAAGAAGAAGCGCCGCTCCTCGACCTCCCGCGTCAGCGCGCGCGAGAACGCGCCGCGCCAGTCCGGCGCCCACGCGGCCGCGCGGGTCCAGCCGGCCGCCGCGGCGAGAGCGCCAGTGCGTGCAGGTGTCGCCATTCCGAAGTCAGACTAACGCCAGTCTAACGCTGGGGAAAGGCAGCCGATTGGTCTAGGCGGGACTCGGCCGCTTAGTCTTCGGATGGAGCCCTCTCACCGGCCTCCGCAGCGGGAGGACGGACCCTCATTCGAGTCAATTTGGATTGTCTTGGAGCGTGATCGTTTCGCTGGAAAAACCACCGCTAAAGGGTGTTGGATTTCCTTGGATTTCCTTGGATTCTCTCGTCCGAATCGAGACTTTTCAATGGGTTACACTGAATTTTCTGCGAAAAATTTTTCCTCTCGCTTTATCCCTGGCGTGGGCGATTTCGGACGTCGGAATTCGCTTTCGGCACGCGGAAGGGCGGGATTGCTCATAGGGCCAAGCTTAACCTAATTTCTGATTTCCTGCAATCAATTGTCGCCGACCTAGCCCTCTAGCCAATCGCCAACAAGCGGCGCTCATTTTGGCTGCGGCGCGGCAGACCCGCCCGAAGTCCCCGGCGGAGGGACCACATTCGGATCTCGCACGACGGGCGCCGCCTTCTCGATGGCGGGGTCCACCTCTTTCGGATGGATGACGCCATTCGACTGGTTCAGCTTCTTGCTGAGGTCCTGGGCAGGCGCAGCCGATGTGGCGCCAGGTCGTCTCACCTGGCGCCGAGTTGAGCGGCGCCGCTGGTTTTGGCGCCTGGGCGAATGCCGGGCCGGCGACAAGCGCAGCGCCGGCCACCAACAGGCAAAGTCGTGATCCAATGACCGTCATGTGTGCTAAACGCGTCGACCTGCGGAGCGTTCCCTGGCGCGGGATTGCGAAGCTCGCCTTGAAAACAATGGAGCCGTCACGCTCGCCCACTCGATGTGGCTTCAACGGGGTCGCGCGCTATCCGTCGATGAACTGCAGCAGCAAACGACTGACTGTCTCGGGCTGTTCTTGTTGAACCCAATGTCCGGCGCCATCGACGAGATGCGCGCCCCGCCATTGCGTACAAGCAATGGTCTCCATCCGCTCAAGAGCGCCGGAAACTGATAGACGCCCCAATCGCTCTTGCCCGCGATGAAACACCCCGGCACATCGATGGTGCGGCCGGAAAACGTTTCAAGCTCACTGACATATTTGCCTGTAAGGCATCGATACCATTGCAGGCCGCCTTGAAATCCGGTTCGAGCAAATTCGTCGGCGTAAACGGACAATTGTTCGTCAGTAAGCCATCTGCATGCAGCAACTTGCTCCTCAGACGGCATATGCTCGGCCGCCGTCTCCGCCATCCCCTTGGCGAGATCCATAATGTAATACGTCGGCATTTGCGCCAGCTCGTGGGCCGCGAAAGAGGCGAGCTTGAATGGCTTGTTCCCCGTCCAATCGGCGCTTTTGTAATGATAATAGGCGCGCAGAAAGGCCTGCAGGCCTTGTGGCGCTCTCCACATATTATCGTTCGCTTCGCGCGTTTGATAATAGCGTTGGTAATGCTTCCGGGGAGGGTCAAGCCTCGCCAGGTCCTCGAAAACGCTTTGAGAGTCAGGCGCAACGGACGGCGTCGTCTTATCGGCAGTGTCAAACGGCAATTGCGGCGGGCCCCCGAAGGGAGCGCTCATCAGCGCCACGGACCGGAACACATCCGGGCGGATGAGCGCGCAATAGGCCGCGACCGGCGACCCGAAGTCATGCCCGACCACAGCGGCTACGGAACGATAGCCAAGCGCCGAGACCAAACCCAACGCGTCCCTGACAAGGTTGGGTAAGCGAAAGGAATCGAGGTCGCCGTCGTACGCGCCGTCCCATCCCGTCGTGCGCCCGTAGCCGCGTTGATCAGGGGCGACCACGTGATATCCCGCCGCCGCGAGCGGGCCCATGATTTTCCGCCAAGAATATGCGAGTTCCGGAAAACCATGGAGAAGCAGGATGAGGGGCCGCCCGTCGGTCTCGAATCCTGCCTCGAGCACATGGATCGCGAGACCGTTGACATTCTTCACAACGCGGGAGCGGACGCCGGCCGGCAGCGCGATCGTCGAACCATCAATCGCCGCGGCAGAGACTGTCAAAGCAAGTCTCCCACGGATCGGGTTGGGTACGCCAAACCCTATTCGTTTGATCGTCCTCACTAACGCCGCAAGTCCCGATATTGCGTCGGCGTCAGGCCAAACACAGCGCGAAAGGTTTTGTTGAAGGTGGAGAGATCGCCGAAGCCGGCGTCGAGCGCGACGGCGATCACCGGCCGTCGCGAGGACGTAAGCGCAAGCGCGGCGCGGCGCAGCCGGGCGCTGATGAGATAGCGATGCGGCGTCATGCCCGTCAGCCTGCGGAAGACGCGCAGGAAATGATACTTGCTCATGCCTGCGACCGCCGCCATGTCCTTCAGCTCAAGCGGTCGCGCCGCGTCGGATTCGACCAGTCGGATCGCTTCGATCACCCGTCGCGTCTCGCGTCCTGTCGGAGCGGCCGGAGTCTGTCGATCACTGGCCATCAGGGCGATGAGGCGCTCGATGATCCGCAACGCCAGTTCCTCTGAGCGCAGCGAAGACGGGGCGCAAGACAGCGCCTCCATCTGCGCAATGACCGGCAGCGCTTTCGGCGACGGCGGCAGGCTCGGGGTCGAAAAGCGAAACCGGTTGGTCGAGCTCGCGGCCGCAGCGATCTCGCTGAACTGCTCCTCACAAACATTCAAAGAAATGCAGCGATCGCCAATCCCGTGCGCGTGGCCGCATTCGAAACATGAGCCATTGTTTCCGAGCAGCAAGGCGCCGGGATAGAGCAGCCCGCGGCCGGCGTCCGAACGATAGGTGAAGTTCCCTCCGATGACCGCCGAGACGCTGAACCCGTCGTGCCGCTCCTCAAAAGGCCTGTCCGACGGGCCGGCCCGGCAAACGATCTCGTGCAGGCTCCAGCCCTCGCCCGCCGCCAGCGTTCGCTTGAGGAGCGCCTCGTCAGGCGGCGTCCATGCGCGTGAGTTCGCAGGATGGGCTTCGCTTTGCATGGGCTGAAGATAGCAATTTTCCCCAAGCCGTGGAACGCCAGCAGAACTAGGGTTTACCTGGACGAGGACGACCGGCTTGCGGGCTGGTCGGCTGCATCAGGAGAAATATTCATGTTCGATCACATATCGATCGGCGTTGGCGACATCCCGAAGGCCAAGGCGTTTTACGACGCGGCGCTGAAGCCGCTTGGATTGACCTGCCTCAGCGCCGACGAGACATCGCTCGGCTACGGCAAAGAGGCCGCCCGCTTCTGGATCTATGCAGCGGAGCGCCCCGTTCCCGACGATCCCAAGTCCGGACTTCATTTCTGCTTCACCGCGCCGAGCCGCGAGAGCGTCGTGGCGTTCCATGCGGCGGCGATGGCGCATGGCGGGCGCGACAACGGCAAGCCCGGCCTGCGCAAGGATTATGGGCCGCACTATTACGCGGCCTTCGTCCATGACCCCGAAGGCTACCGGCTCGAAGCCTATTACGGCGGGAAATGAGCGATGGCGACCATTCGATCCGAACTCAAAACCCGCGCGCCGGCGAGCGACGTCTGGTCGGCGATTCGCGACATCGGCGCGCTGCATACCCGGCTCGTACCCGGCTTCGTCACCGACACGAAACTCGAGCCGGGCGCGCGCATCGTGACCTTCGTCAACGGCATGGTGGTGCGCGAGCCGATCGTCACGCTCGACGATGAATCTCGGCGGCTGGTGTGGACCGCCGAGGGCGGCCGCGCCCGCCATTATAACGCTGCGCTCCAGGTTTCTGAGCTGGGGGACGGCTTGACGTCGGTCGTTTGGACCGCCGATTTCCTGCCTGACGACGCAAGTGGATTCCTGTCGAAGGCGATCGAGGCGGGGATGGCGGCGATGCAGCGGTCGCTGGACGCGCTGGCGGCGTAGCGAAGGACCCGACGCGCCCGAACGCCGATGAGGCGGCTTTGCATCCGGACCGATTCACGCCTACCCTGAGGAAGGAGCCGGCATCGCGCTGAAGCACGGCGCGACATACACCCCGGGAGACAAGTGCATGACCCTGACGGTTCCTCTCAGCGTCATCGGTCTTGCGCTGTCGTTGGCCCCGGCATGGGCAGCGGACTCCAGCGCCGAAGTCGACTTCTTGACCAGGGCCTCGAACAGCAATCTCTTCGCGATCGAGGAATCGCAGCTCGCACTCGACAGGACCCGCGACTCTACGCTGAAGACCTTCGCGCGCCAGATGGTCAAGGACCATGGGGGCGCGCAGTCGGAGCTTCAAGCTACGGCCAAAGGATCAGGCGCGGCGGTTCCAACGACGCTCGACCAGGAACATCAAGCGCGCCTTAAGGCGTTGCGGAGCAAGTCCGGCGCGGATTTCGATAAGGCCTACGTCGCAGATCAGGGCGAAAACCACTCCAATGCCCTCACCCTCTATGCCGACTACATGCTGTGGGGCGAGTATGAGAAGCTTCACGCCTTGGCGATCAAGATGATCCCGATCACCGAGGCGCAGCTCAAGCAGGCTCAGGTCCTCGCCGGCGATTAACAAGGCGGCGCCCACCCTGGCGGATGCCAGGAGCTTTCGCTATCCTCGCCGCGCGGGGAGGCGATTTATTCATGTCGGGAAATCTGGACATCACCGGCTACGCCATCGTCTCGGACGACGATAAGATCGCGGGCGCCGACGGACTGACGCCGACGTCGCTGCGCAACGAAAAGGACTGGGAACTCTACCAGCGGGCGCAGGAGGTTGCGAACCTCGTCGTGTTTGCGCGGCGCAGCCATGAGCTCGAGCCCAACGTGCACCGTAACGTGCGTCTTGTCGTTTCCCGCGAGGCGCCGGGCCTCGAGCAGCGCCCGGACGGTTGGTGGTGGGACCCGCGGCGCGCGACCTGGGAAGAAGTCGCGGCCAAAATTCTGCCGAAGGGCGGGGTCGTCGCCGTGGGCGGCGGCCAGGTGGTGTTCGACCTCTTCCTCATGATCGGCTTTGACGGCTTTCACCTGTCGCGTGCGCATGGGGTCAAACTCCCCGGCGGACGGTCCGTCTTCTCCGCCTGCGACAAGGGTGTGAGCGCAGCAAGCGTGCTCGAACAGCACGGGCTCAAGCTTTCCAAAACGATGCCTCTCGATCCGGAGCATAACGTCGAAATGACGATCTGGCGGCGCGCGCCCGGCTGACGGCGATCCCGTCTCCGCCCTATTCCGGGCCGCTCGCCGTTGTAGAGTGCCCCGCGCCAGACGACCGGGAGGAACAGCTCATGAAGGACGACAACGCCAGACGGTTGCGATCCAACCGTGTTTGGCTCACCGCCGACTCCTGCGACCTCGAAGAGTTCAAAGGCCAGGTCGAGCGCTCGCTCAACCGCGCCGACTATCCCTTCGCCAGCGACGTCGTGTCGAACGTGCTCGTCTACGATGGCCTCGAGGCGCGCAAAGCCGCCGCATCACCCGAGTCACGCAAAGAATTGCTTGCGGAATGGGTCGACGCCTTTACGGACGGACCCGGCATCATCGTCATCCGCAACGCGTTCCCCGATCACACCGCGATCGATAAGTCCAACGCGCATTACTGGGCGATCATCGAGGAAGAGCGCTTGAGCAACGTCGGCGGCGGCGATCATTTCGCTAAGCCGGGCGCCAATGACCGCGTCTGGAACGCGCTCGAGAAGCTGTGCCTGCGCGACCCTGCAGTCTTCGCCGCCTACTACGGCAACGCCGTCATCGCGCTTGTGAGCGAGGCCTGGCTTGGGCCGTCCTATCAGATCACATCGCAGCTCAACGTCGTCAATCCGGGCGGCGCGGCGCAGGTCGCGCACCGCGACTATCATCTCGGCTTCCAGTCGGCGGCGGCGATCGAACGCTTTCCCGTCCACGTCCAGCGTCTCTCTCCCGTGCTGACGCTGCAAGGCGCGATCGCCCATTGCGACATGCCGATCGAGACCGGGCCGACGCTCTACCTGCCGTTCTCGCAGAGCTATCTCCCCGGCTATATGGCGACAGCGCGGCCGGAGTTTCGCGACTATTTCGACAAGCATCACGTCCAATTGCCGCTCACCAAGGGCGATGCGGTGTTTTTCAACCCCGCCCTCTTCCACGCGGCGGGAACGAACCGCTCGAAGGATGTGCGCCGCATCGCCAATCTGCTGCAGGTCTCCTCGGCCTTCGGACGCGCGATGGAAAGCGTCGACCGGCTCAAGATGAGCCTAAAACTCTATCCGGCGCTGAAAGATCTTCTGAGCGATCAGGCGATCACGGCGGCCGAGGCCGACAACGCCATCGCGGCTTCAGCCGAGGGCTATTCCTTCCCGACCAATCTCGACCGCGACCCGCCGAAAGGCGGCATGGCGCCCAAGACCCAGCAGGACTTGATGCGCCAGGCGCTCAAGGAGAATTGGCCCCCCGAAGTCTTCGTCGACGAGGCGGAGGCGCAGGCTCGGCGGAAGCTGACCTGAGAGGCAGCCTAGGCGCAGCGGCGGCAAGCCATCCGGTTTCGCCGCCGACGCAATCGCTTTAGCTGACAGCCGAGTACAGGCTGCTCTCGAACTTGGCGAACAGCTTCAAGACCTCTGGATCCGCAAAGGGCAGAAGCTGCGTCATGATCACGCCGGTCACGCGCTTGCTCGGGTCAAGCCAGAAATAGGTGTTGAACAGTCCGGCCCAGGCGACGCTGCCGGCGCTGCGTCCTGCCGGACCTTGTTGCGTGTTGATGTCCCAGGACAGGCCCCATTTCTGCACCATCCCAGGAAACAGGTTGGCGTCTTGCGAGGTTGCTGGCTGCGTCGTCTTCAATGTCTGGACGTCCAAGTCTCCAATATGATTCTGCTGCATCAGCGCGATCGTCTCGGGCTTGAGAACCCGGGCGCCGTTGAACGTCCCCTCGTGCAGCAGCATCTGCAGGAACGCCATATAATTGCGCGGCGTGCTGAACAGCCCGCCGCCGCCCATGAAGAACTCAGGGCGCTGCGGCATTTCGAACGCCATCGGCTTCAGCGTCCCGTCCGGCTCGCGTTGGGACATTTGCGCGACTCGGGCCTTCTGCGCGGAGCCGATCAGGAAGCCGGTGTCAGTCATGCCCAAGGGCGCAAAAATGTTCTCGCGGAAATAGATTTCCAGCGACTGATCGCTGACGGCTTCCACCGCCTTGCCGACCCAGTCCATGTTGATGCCGTATTGCCACCGCTCACCCGGATCGAATTCGAGCGGCGCATTGAACGTGGCGTTCTTGCACTCGCCAATACCCGGAAGCCCCGTGACCTTCTCGTATTGGGTCATCGGCTCGCTCCAGGTGCTGTAGGTAAAGCCAGCCGTATGAGTGAGCAGATGCCGAAGCGTGATCTCACGCTTCGCAGAGCGAAACTTCGGCTTCCCGTCGGCGTCGAATCCATCCAGCACTCTCGGCGATTGCAGTTGTGGGAGCAGTGCGCCCATTGGCTGATCGAGTTGCAGCTTGCCCTGCTCGACCAGTTGCATGGCCGCAGTTGCGGTGATCGCCTTCGTCATCGACGCGATCCAAAACACGCTGTCAGCGGTGATCGATGGGCCAAAGGCGCCTTCGTAAACGACGCCCTTGTCGGTGGCGCCGATCGCGACGACGCCAGGAACAGTGCCCGCGTTCACAGCCTGACGAAGCGCCTGGTCGACTTGTCCAAGTGCAGGGCTCAACCCCGGATCGGCGCCCTGCGCGCGTGCGGCGGAGGGGGCCATCGCGCCGCTCAGCGACGACGCGGCGGCGAGCGTCGTGAGGGACTTTAAAACGTCTCGACGATTCCGATTGCTCGACATCTTGAGGTCCTCCCTGTCACGGCCGCTATGTCGCGGCTTCACGCTAAGTAGGCGCTTAAGTAAACCTACAGTCAAGTGCACATCCTCGTGAAGAGAAGGCAAGATCTCCGTGTTTGACGAGTTGATGTTGCACGTAAATAGCAAGACAATCGTTAGGTTGTCATTAGTAAAAACATCCTGATGATGTAAAGTTACAGGATGCGCCGGCGGTTGCTGAAAGCGCGCCTTTGCGCGCGAGCGCCCGCTTCTGCTAGAGCCACGCGCTCGATCCAATCCTGCGCTTCGAGCTTCCCGCAAAATGTCTGAGATCATCACCCGCTTCGCGCCCTCGCCGACCGGCTTCCTGCATATCGGCGGCGCGCGCACGGCTCTGTTCAACTGGCTCTACGCCAAGCGCTTCGGCGGCACGTTCCTGCTGCGTATCGAGGACACCGATCGCGAGCGCTCGACGCAAGGAGCGGTGGACGCGATTCTCGACGGGCTCAAATGGCTCGGACTCGATTGGGATGGCGAGGCGATCAGCCAGTTTCAGCGCGCCGAGCGCCATCGCGAGGTCGCCGAGCAGCTGCTCGCATCCGGCCGCGCCTACCGCTGTTACGCCAGCGTGGGAGAGCTGGAGCAAATGCGCGAGAAGGCGCGTCTCGAGGGCAAGCCGATGCGCTACGACGGCCGCTGGCGCGACCGCGATCCGGCGGAGGCGCCCGCAGGCGTCAAGCCCGTGATCCGTCTGCGCGCGAGCCAAGAGGGCGAAACAATTATCGACGACAAGGTGCAGGGCAAGGTCGTCTTCGCCAACAAGGATCTCGACGATCTCGTGCTGCTCCGTTCGGACGGCAATCCGACCTACATGCTCGCGGTCGTCGTCGACGATCACGACATGGGCGTGACGCACATCATTCGCGGCGACGATCACCTGACCAACGCTGCGCGGCAGACGCAGATCTATCAGGCGCTCGGCTGGGGCGTTCCCATCATGGCGCATATCCCGCTCATCCATGGGCCGGACGGCGCGAAGCTCTCCAAGCGCCACGGCGCGCTCGGCGTCGACGCCTACCGCGCCCTGGGCTATCTGCCGGCTGCCCTGCGCAACTATCTGGCGCGGCTCGGGTGGAGCCAGGGCGACAAGGAATTCTTCTCCACCGAAGAGCTGATCGACGCATTCGATCTTGGGGCGATTGGCCGCTCGCCGTCGCGCTTCGACTTCGCCAAGCTCGAGAACGTCAACGGACATTATATGCGCGCGGCGAGCGACGACGCGTTGTTCGAGGCGCTCATGGACGCCCTGCCCTATCTCGCGGGCGGCCCGGAGGTTGAGGCCAAGCTCGACGAGCATAAGCGCGCACAGCTTCGGGCGGCGATTCCGGGCTTGAAGGAGCGCGCCAAGACGTTGGTCGAATTGTTGGACGGCGCCGGATTCCTGTTCGCCCTTCGGCCGCTGAACATGGATGCGAAGGCCGAGGGGATTCTCGCCAGCGCCGGCCGCTTGCATCTCAAAAACCTGCTGCCGCGCCTGACGGCGCTCACAGAGTGGACGGCGGCAGGCGCAGAGGCTGTCGTGCGCGCCTACGCCGAAGAGGAAGGCGCAAAGCTCGGAATCGTCGCGCAGCCGTTGCGCGCGGCCTTGACCGGCCGCTCAACCTCGCCGGGCATCTTCGACGTCCTCGCGGTGCTCGGACGCGAGGAGAGCCTCGGGCGGATCGCGGATCAGGCTGCGGTCGGCAGCTGACCGGATCGCGGAAGAGCCACAGGCTTTCTTGTCATGCCCGGGAAAGCGGGCATCCAGAGGCGCTGGATTCCCGCTTGCGCGAGAATGACAACTCGATCGAATGCAATGCGATCTTCGTGGCTCGGCTCCTGCCGTTTCCGCAATCGGCGGCTCAGCGTCGAATGCGCACAAGCAAATCGCCCGCTCGACCGCGAATCGAAACAGTGAGCGGCGCATAGAGCCCGGGATCGATATTCGCCATGGTCGCCGTCGCGCTTGCAGCTTTGAAGACATCCTCCGCGACGACGACGCGGCGAGTCCTCCTGCTTGGCCACTTCCAGAAGCCGGCTCGCGACGTTGACCGTGTCGCCCGTGGCGGTGATCTGCTGTTGGGTCGGCGAACCGAGCCGAGAGAGGATAGCGGGGCCAAAATGCAGCCCGATCCGGAAATCCAGACGTTCCCCCGCCGCAGGCGGCAGTTCGGCTAACCATGCGGTCATCGACTCGTGAAGCGCCTCGACCGTGGCCAACGCCCGCGCGGCGTCATCGCTCCGCGGCTTCGGCAAACCGAACACGGCCAGAACCCCATCGCCCATGTAATTGATGACGACGCCCCCGTGCGCCGTGACCTCACCCTCGACGAGTGTCTGCATCGCGCCGAAAAGATCGCGCGTCCATTCAGGGCCGAGCGCCTCCGAGACCCCTGTCGACCCGGACAGGTCCACGAACATCACGGCGACATCCTGGCGGACCGGCTTTTCCAGAAAATCGGGCTCTCTCTGAAGCTGATCGAGAAGGAGCGGCGACTGAAACCTGGCCAGCGTCGAATTCTCGGCGGCAATTTTTGTCCCGGCGCGACGTTCGACAATCGACCGGGCCGCGGCGAAGCCGACCGTCAGCGGCACGACTGACGCGAGCGGCGCCGCGATGCCGAGCCAATAGCCATTGACGAAGGCGAGAAAGACTCCTCCGACCCAAAGGGCGAAGACCAGGCTTGCGAGAGCGAGCCCAGTCGCCGCCCCCTGCATCGCCATGAGCGCGATCATGAGAACGGGAAGCGCAATCGCCACGGCTGCATCGAGGCGGCGAGTCGATGGCGTCCGCGTTAACCCGTCGCCGGCCATGAGATTGCCGATTGCGGTCGCGAAGACTTCAGCGCCTGGCGCAACGCGATCGAACGGCGTCGCAAAAGCGTCCGACGCCCCCGTGGCCGTAACGCCGACAATGACGACCTTGCCACGGAGCGCCTCCGGGTCGAGTCCTCCTCGGAGGACCTGAACTGCGCTGATGCGCGTGAAACTTCCCTCGGGCCCGTAGAAGCGCAACGGCATGTGATAGCCGAGGTCCATCGCCCTCGACTGCCCCGCGATGTCGATCCGGTTCGGATTAAAGACTGGCTCTGCCCCTAGCCCCTGGGATGCGGCAGCAAGCGCGAAGGACGGAGCCACGCCGTCCGGCGTTTCATAGATCATCGGAATGTAACGAGGCACTCCGCTCTTATCGGTCGAAACGTTGGCAAGCCCCACCTGGGCCGCATCGCGGATCGAGTCGATCGGCCAGAGAACGGAGGAGGGCTTCGGCGCCAAGGCCAGATCGCTCGGTGCGGCTGTTGCGTTCGAGGGATCGACCGCATCGAAATTGCCGATCGCCGCGACGACGGCCGGCCCCGCCTTGAGCGCGTTGGCGAGCTCTGCGTCTGAATCCGCATCCCGCGGGTTGAGGAACGCGATATCGATCGCGATCGATCGGGGATGGAAACCCGCCAGCGCCCGCACCAGGCGAGCCATCATTTCGCGCGTCGGCGCATCGCTTCGCGCTTCGCTGAGCGCCTCATCGTCAATCGCGACAATGACCACGCTCGATGGCGCGGGACGCGCGCCGGCAAGAAGGAAGCGCCAGTCGAGGGTCAGGTTTTCAATTCGGTCCAGCGGCGAAGCGAGGCCGTTAATCTCTTGCGCGCCTAGTGCACCGCCGACGACGAGCGCCGCGGCCAGAAAGGCGCCGGTCAGGAGCCGGGAAGGTCCCGGCCGCTCGGTCGCCATTCACTCTCCGAAACGAGAAAGAAGGGCCCTAACCCGCTCGTCTCCCCACGTTCTCGGAACCATCGACGTATCGGTCGACGTGATATCGACGCCCCGTCCTTCCGTGAGGACAACGAACTGGTTCAGGCGCCGGTTGGTCACCACCACAGTGCCCGTGACCACAAGCGTGGAGGTCTGGGCTTTCGTGACGTCCATCGCCCATTTCGTGCCGCGGACGGCGGCGACCGCGAGCGGCGTCAGGATTTGAAACTTCTCATTCGGTTTTGCCGGATGATATTCGATGAGCAGCGCGCCATCAGTGAGGCGGATTGCGACCGGGAGCGGGTCGCCCTTCTTGTACAAGGGCTGATAGCTAGTGCCTGGAGCGGGACGGACCGTCAGAGTTTGGCCGCACTGCAGGATCTTTCCGGACGGCAACCTACCGTTGGGGACGAGCGCGCATGCGTCGGCCGCCCGAGCGGGCAGCGGCCCGGCAATCGCCGCCACGAACAAGGCCACGACGGCTGCCGTCGCCCCGAGAAGATTGCGCCCGCCTGTCCGAATGTTGTTCGACATGAGTCTTGCTTCCGCCGGTCGTTCGGGGCTTGCTAGGCGCCCTATTATGCGCGCCCGAAAAAGGCGTCGCTCCGGCAAGCGGAGGCACTTCCCGCCTTCGTTACTCTGCGGGTAGCTATCCCCAAGTCGGAGGAACTTGTCGAGCGTCTCGCTTGTGCGACGTCTGGGCAATCATACGGGCTGATTGGCCCGATTATACTACTAAACAAAACTGCTGTATAAGGGAGTGCCATCTCCGCTTCGAGTTGCAAAAAAATGAGCCAAAGACATTGAAAACATTGAGCCGCGTGCAAAACCGCACGCGCTCAAACGGTGATGTCCTTATTCCTGCGGCAACGCCAGCGGCTGGACCGGGACAGCCGAGGCGATCGGCCCCGGACCCGCACCGTCGCGCTGATAAATGTCGGAGCGGAACTGAACGACGCCGTCAGGCGTCGCCCAGGCCGTAACATAGATCCAGTAGACGTTCACCGGCTGGGCGAGCTTCACGTCCTGGCGGTCGCCCGAGCGGATCACCGCGTCGATCTGATCGCGGCCCCAGCCCGGGGTGTCCTTCAACAGCCAGGCGACATAATCGCGCACGTCCTGCACCCGCACGCAGCCCGATGACACGAAGCGGAAGTCGTCGCCAAACACGCCCTTCGACGGCGTGTCGTGCATATAGACGCCGTAGGGGTTCGGGATGTTGATGCGCACAAAGCCAAGCGAATTGAGGTCGGCGCCCGTATCCTGGCGATACTTGTAATGGGTGGCCTCTTCGGTGTTCCAGTCGATCGAGGACGGAGAAACCTCCTGCCCTTCCTTATTGAAGACGCGGATCTTCTCGTCCGTGAGATAGTTCGGATCGGCCTTCATCTTCGGGATGAGGTCTTTCTTGATGAGCGAAGGCGGCACGGTCCAGAACGGATTGAAATTGATCTCGGTCGCATGGGTCTGCATGATCGGCGACTGACGATCGATCTTGCCGACGCCCGCAGCATGATGAGAATAGACCACCCCATTTTCGACCGTCTCAACCGAAGCGGCGGGAATGTTCACGATGACGAAGCGAGCGCCGAGATCGCCCGAATAGGCCTTCAACCGAACCACGTTGGTCTCAAGCTGTTGCAGGCGCGCTGCGGCAGGCACGTTGAGTTCGGTTAAGGTTGCCTCATTGACGACGCCCGATTGGCCAAGTCCGTGACGCGCCTGGAAACGCTTCACCGCCGCCTCGACGAAAGAATCGAACACCGGTCCCGCGCCGGCGACCGGATCGAGATCCCCGGAGGCGACGAGGCGCTCGCGCAACGCCTGAACGGCTCTCGATTTGGAGCCCACTCTCAGTTCGGGGCCGCCCGGCAAGGCGTTCCAGCCACCGTGGTCGACGATGTTCTGATATTTCTGGATGGCCGCTTGCGTCGCGTCGACCGTCGCTGGCGACAGGATGGGCGTCGCTTCACGCGCGACCGCCATATGAGGCGACGCCTCATAGCTCTGCGGCCATTCCGCTTGACTGACGTCCTGTTCCTGAGCCCTGGACGGGATCGATCCCAGCGCAACGGCGAAAGCAGCGCATGCCGTCGCGCTAAAAAGGGCGCGGCGCGAAAGCCACGAGACGGTCATGCCACGCATCAAATGCAAATCTCCAAGAACGGACAGCTCTCGTTCGAGCTTTGCCGCCCGCGCCTCGACATTCTGGAGCGCGTTGCGACCGCGAAAGCCTTGGCCGTTCCACACGCACCATAGGTCTCACTCAGGCGTTTTTATGGCCGCCCTCTTAACGTGCAGGTGAACGCAAAGTGGGGCGCTCCCGCGGAGGGAGGCCCCAACCTCACGTTTTAGGGGTTCGAAGGCGCCGGGCGGCGCGGTCAGAGCCGATACTTGATCTGGTCGGTCCAGTATCGCTCGAGACGCAGCAGAGAGGCATTCATCCGAACGAAGTCGTCGCCAGGGATGCCACCAATCTGTTCGATCGTGCGCGCGTGCTTCTCATAGATCGCGGCGACGATGCGGTGGACCTCTTTGCCACGCTCCGTCAGGCTGATCCGGACAGAGCGACGGTCGATGCGCGAGCGGGAATGATGGAGGAAGCCGATCTCGACCAGCTTCTTGACGTTATAGGAAACATTCGAGCCGAGATAATAGCCGCGCGTACGCAATTCGCCGGCGGTCAATTCCTTGTCGCCGATATTGTACAAGAGCAACGCCTGCACCGCGTTGATGTCGGATCGCCCGCGCCGGTCGAACTCATCTTTGATCACGTCCAGCAATCGACGATGAAGCCGCTCGACCATCGTCAAAGTCTCGAGGTACAGGCCGGACACCCGAAGCTCAGGCTCAACCCTAACTGCAATATCTTGTGTTTTGACTGCGTTAATCATTGCACACCCGCCTCTTCGCATCTCACCTGCCGAGCGTTCCTTCGGTCTTCTTATGAGTAGAACTGTAACGGAAGCGCATGAATACGAGTTTAAAAGTCAAGATGAATCCAAAGTTTCCAGGCCGTGGTAAATTTCAATTGAATCAAAGGCTTTGTTTACGTTGACAGAACCCAAACGCGAGGCGGACCCTGCTATCCGGCAGGCGAACGTTGGGGAACTAAGCGTCAGGCTCGTTCGCGCGCCGCTCGCCAGCTCAATAGGAAATAACCCGCCACCAGCGCGATGTTGAGCAGAGCGCCGCCATATCCGATCGCGGCCGCGCGCGGACTTAAGATTGGGGATGCGGCCTCGACCACCGCGCACAGGAGCCAAATCGCCCCGCCCCAGGCCGCGGCGAGCCAGAGGCCGATGGCCGCTAGCAAATCGAGGCAAGCGAAAGCGACAATCGTCGCCTGCAGAGGGAGCGCCATCGTCGTGAATTGGCCAAGCGTCGGAAGCGCGCCGAGAATGATCGCCCAGTGGAAGAGACCCTTCGCCATCCAGACCCAAGCCAGCGTCCGCATGTACCAGATGAGCGCGGTCTCCCAACCCACCCGCGACATCGCCGACCTGAGATCGTGGTCTTTGGTCGGCGCCGGCGATCGATCGACAAGTTCGATGGCGCCGTCACGGCTCTGGCGCATGATGTATTTCATGCGTCCCGCGCCGGAAATGTGAGCTCGCTGTCGCCGAGGGAAGCGAAATAGGCGTCGACCTCCGCCTGCGACGGCGGAGGGGCCCAGCGCGGACGATTGTCCTTGTCGACAATCACGGCGCGAACGCCCTCGTAAAAGTCGTGGCCGCGACAAATTCGCGAAACGATGCGGTAGTCCACCCGCAGCGCCTCGTCAAAATCATTCCTCGCGCCCAACGCCATCTGCTTAAGCGCGATCGCCTGGCTGGTCGGCGACTTCTCCAGCATCGCCGCTCGCGCCGGCGCCGCGAAGGCACGGCCCTGCGTCTCCGCCTGGCGTAACGCCTCTAGAATCGCGGTTCGATCGAGACCCGAGAAACAAGCCTCCATTGCTTCCGCCTCGCCTGTCAGAGTTGAACGGGGCGGCGGCGCGGCGAAGCGGGTGAGCGCGGTCTTGACCGGCTCCTCGGTTTCCAGCGCCTGCACCAGCGCGGGAAAGGCGGCGCTGGGCACAAAGGTCTGAGCCAAGCCGAACGCGACAGCGTCGCCCGCATCGGCGCGCAGCCCGGTCAGCGCGAAATAGAGGCCGGCGCGAGAGGGAAGGCGTGGCAGAAGCCACGAGGCCCCTACATCGGGGAAAAAGCCGATGCCCACCTCCGGCATCGCGAAGACGAAGCGCTCGCTGGCGACCGTATGGGCGGCGTGCATCGCGAGACCAACACCCCCGCCCATGACGATGCCGTCCACCAGGGCGACGATTGGTTTCGGATAAGTCTTGATCCGCCGATCGAGCTGGTATTCCTCACGCCAAAAAGTCAGTTGGGCGTCATGATCGCCCGCGCGGCCGAGCTCGTAGAGGCGCCGGATGTCTCCGCCCGCGCAAAACGCCCGCTCACCCCCTCCAAGAAAGACGATCCGGTCGACGGCGCGGTCCCCCTCCCATTCGTCGAGGGCGGCCGCAATCAACCTCACCATGGTCAAGGTCAGGGCGTTCAGCGCCTTGGGGCGGTTGAGCACAATGACGCCGGCGCGGCCGCGGCGCTCAACGAGCGCCTCCGCCTCTGGCGAGGAGGCCGTCACGCGGCGGCGACCACCGAGAGGACCGAGTCGATCGCCTTGGCGACATCGTGGATCGGGGCCATGCCGTCGACCTCGTGCAACAGACCACGCTCGCGATAGAATGGAGTCACCGCAGCCGTGTCGCGCTCATAGGCCGCAAGCCGAGACTTGAACACTTCCGGATCATCGTCCTTGCGCACGGGCTGCCCGGCGGCGCTCGCTTCCTGGGCGCGACGGACGATTCGCTCGACAAGCTTAGGCGCATCGGCGGTCAGTTCGATCGCAGCGTCGAGGCTCAGCCCCTTGGCGTCAAGCATGATCTCCAGCGCGCGCGCCTGAGCGAGTGTGCGGGGAAAGCCGTCAAGAATAAATCCGCTCTTCGCGTCCGGGTGTTCGATCCTGTCGTTGATGATGCCGACGACGATGTCATCCGACACCAGAGCGCCAGATTCCATCACCGCCTTCGCCTTGAGCCCGATCGGCGTTCCCGCCGCGACCGCCGCGCGCAACATATCGCCCGTTGATAGCTGCGGAATATTTAGGGACTTTGCCAACCTTTGCGCCTGCGTGCCCTTGCCGGCCCCCGGTGGCCCGAGCAGTATCAGCTTCATCGCTTCCGCCCCTTCAACCTCGCCTTTCGGATCAGGCCTTCATATTGATGCGCCTGCAGATGACCGTGAATCTGCGCAACGGTATCCATCGTCACGTTGACCACGATCAGGAGCGAGGTGCCGCCAAAATAGAACGGCAGCGCCGCATAGGAAATAAGCCATTCGGGCAGAAGGCAGATCACGGCGAGATAGAGCGCGCCAAGGACCGTGATTCGAGTGAGGACGTAATCGATATATTGCGCCGTGCGCTCGCCCGGTCTGACCCCAGGGATGAAGCCGCCGTGCTTCTTGAAATTGTCCGCGGTGTCGGAGGGATTGAAGACGGTCGCGGTGTAGAAGAAGGCGAAGAAGATGATCAGCGCCGCGTAGAGGATGAGATAAAGCGCGCTGCCGCGCCCCAACAGCGCCGAGATGGTCGACAACACGCCCGAACTCGTCGAGCCCTGGGCGAAATTGGCGACGGTCGTGGGCAACAGCAGCAGAGAGGAGGCGAAAATCGGCGGAATGACGCCGGACGTATTGAGCTTGAGCGGCAGGAACGAACTCTGCCCCTCGTACATCTTGTTGCCGACTTGCCGGCGCGGATAGGTGATCGGCACGCGGCGCTGCGCCCGCTCCATGAACACGATGAAGGCGACGACGACGAACACCATGATGATGACGGCAAGGACGAGCCCGGTGGAGATCGACCCCTGCCGGCCAAGCTCGAACAATTGCACGACCGCTTGCGGCAACCGTGCGACGATGCCGGCGAAGATGATGAGCGAGGATCCGTTGCCGACGCCGCGCGATGTGATCTGCTCGCCGAGCCAGACCAGAAACATGGTGCCGCCGGTCAATGTCACGATCGTTGAGATGCGAAACAGAAGTCCCGGATCGCTGACGATGCCGGCACGTCCCTCAAGCCCGATCGAGATGCCGTAAGCCTGGAAGACCGCGAGAATGACCGTCAGATAGCGCGTGTATTGATTGAGAATCTTGCGCCCCTGCTCGCCCTCCTTCTTGATCGCCTCGAGCGACGGCACCACCGAGCTCAGGAGCTGGATGATGATCGAGGCGGAGATGTAGGGCATGATATTCAGCGCAAACACCGCCATGCGCTGCACGGCGCCGCCCGAAAACATGTTGAACATGTCGAGGACGCCCTGCTTTTGCCCGAGGAACGATGCCTCGAACGCCGCGGGGTCAATGCCGGGAAGCGGGATGTAAGTCCCGAGCCGGTAGATGACCAACGCCCCGAGCGTGAACCAGATGCGTTTTTTGAGTTCGTCCGCCTTGGCGAAGGCTGACCAGTTGATATTGGCTGCGAGTTGTTCGGCGGCCGACGCCATGGCGGATTTGCTCCGGGCGGCGCTTCAGGACAAGCGCCTCATCTTAAATCATGTCGCTTCCGCCAGCCAAGGCCGGCTTTGGCGGAAACGCCCCTAGCATATGGTCGCCGCGCGGGCCAATGCCAACCTCGAGGAGCGGCGCTCAGGAGGCGGAAGGAGCGTCCTCTTTGCGCAGCGTCTTCAGGCTGCCGCCGGCCTTCTCGATCGCCGCTACGGCGCTCTTGGACGCGGTCTCGACCTCGAAAGTCGCCTTGGTCTTCAATTCGCCCACGCCGAGAATCTTGACACCGTCGCGACGCCGCGTGACGACCCCTGCTTTCATAAGGCTCTCGACCGTAATCGGCTCGGCCGCGCTGAGCTTGCCAGCGTCGATCGCCTGCTGAATGCGCCCGAGGTTGACCTCGTTGTACTGGAGTCGGGCGGGCGGGGTGAAGCCGCGCTTGGGCAGGCGGCGATGCAGAGGCATCTGGCCACCTTCGAAGCCCTTGATGCGGACGCCAGAGCGAGCCGTCTGGCCTTTGCCGCCACGGCCGGCCTGCTTGCCCTTGCCCGAACCGATGCCGCGTCCGACGCGGATGCGCGCCTTCGACGATCCAGGGTTGTCTCTTATTTCGTTCAGCTTCATGGCGGCGTCCTTACTGGCCGTCGACGACGCGCACGAGATGCGCGACCTTGGCGATCATGCCGCGATTGGCAGGCGTGTCGGCGAGGCTCGACCTCCGCCCGATCTTGTTGAGGCCGAGGCCCTTGAGCGTCGCGCGTTGCGAGCCCGGCCGGCCGATGGCGCTCGCGGTCTGCTCGAGCGTTATTGTCTTGTCGGAGCTCATCACACCTGCTCTCACGAATCGGAAGCGTCGGCTTCGACGCCCTGGCGGCGCGACTGTATCGTCGACACCTTGAGGTTACGCCTTTGGGCGACCGAGCGCGGACTGTCTTCGCGCGCGAGCGCATCGAAGGTGGCGCGCACCATGTTGTAGGGGTTCGACGAGCCCTGGCTCTTGGCGACGACGTCGTGCACGCCAAGCAATTCGAAGACCGCGCGCATTGGGCCGCCGGCGATGATGCCGGTGCCGGCGGGCGCTGCGCGCAGCACGACGCGGCCCGCGCCGTGGCGCCCGTTCACGTCATGATGCAGCGTCCGGCCTTCCCGCAACGGCACGCGCACGACGCCGCGCTTCGCGGCCTCGGTCGCCTTGCGGATCGCCTCAGGAACTTCGCGCGCCTTGCCATGGCCGAAGCCGACGCGGCCCTTCTGATCGCCAACGACGACAAGCGCGGCGAAACCGAAGCGGCGTCCGCCCTTCACGACCTTCGCCACGCGATTGATGTGCACGAGGCGATCGACAAACTCGCTGTCGCGCTCCTCGCGGTTACGATCGCGGCCGCGGCCGCCTTCTCCTTCACGCGCCATTGGCTTCTTCCATCAGTCGATCATCACGACGCGCTGTTGAGCGCCGTTCGATTTCATTGCGTCTCGTCAAAAGTCCAAACCGCCCTCGCGGGCGCCGTCCGCCAGCGCTTTGACGCGCCCGTGATACATGTAGCTGCCGCGGTCGAACACCACTTTGTCGACGCCGGCCTTCTTCGCCCGCTCGGCGAGTTCCATGCCGACACGCTTTGCGGCCTCGACCGTCGGCGCCAGTCTTCAACAATTCACGCAACGCCTTTTCAAGCGAGGAAGCGGCCGCGACAGTGTGGCCCTTCTCGTCGTCGATGACCTGAGCGTAGATCTGCTTCGAGGAGCGGAAGACGCTGAGCCGCGGGCGACCGTTCGAATGAGCGCTGACCGCGCGGCGCACGCGCGCCTTGCGTCGATCCGCTGTGGTTTGAGAGTGAGCCATGATCGTCGCCTTACTTCTTCTTGCCTTCCTTGCGGAAGATGAATTCGCCGGCGTATTTCACGCCCTTCCCCTTATAGGGTTCAGGGCCGCGGAAACCGCGGATCTCCGCGGCGACTTGGCCGACTTGCCGTTTGTCGATGCCAGCGACGGCGATTTCGGTCGGTTTGGCCGCGGTGATCGTCACTCCGGCAGGAATGGGATATATGATGTCGTGGCTGTACCCGAGCGAAAGCTGGAGGTTCTTGCCGGCGATCGCCGCTTTGTAGCCAACGCCGTTGATCTCGAGCTTCTTCTCGAATCCCTTGGTGACGCCGCCGACCAGGTTTTGCACCTGGGCGCGGGCCGTGCCCCACATGGCGCGGGAGCGCTTGTCCTCGCCATGCGGTGTGACATGCACGGCTCCGCCGTCGATCGAAATAGCGACTTCCTTGGGCGCGGTAAATTTCAATTCGCCCTTGGCGCCTTTGACGGCGATCGTCTGGCCGTCAAGCTTGGCGGTGACGCCGGACGGGATGACGATGGGCTTTTTGCCGATACGGGACATTGTCTCTAATCCGTTGCTTAAACTTGGCGCCGTCTAGAAGACGGTGCACAGGACCTCGCCGCCGACGTTGTTCTCGCGAGCGGAATGGTCAGCCATCACGCCTTTCGGCGTCGACACGATCGACACCCCAAGCCCGTTGGCCACACGCGGCATCGCGTCGACCGTCGCATAGACCCGGCGGCCCGGCTTCGACACCCGCTCAATTTTGCGGATGACCGGCTGGTCGTCGAAATACTTCAGTTCGATTTCAAACTCGGTCCGGCCGTTGCCGTAAT
>CAVYPD010000010.1:0-41593 GCA_963770275.1 uncultured Alphaproteobacteria bacterium | reverse complement strand
GTATCGGTCGGGACCTCGCGCCACTGCGCCTTCACCGGCTGAGAGCAGTCGTGTCGAGCGCTTCAACGCTGCAAGCGCGCTCAGGGTTCGATCGCGCGCTTCCATGTCTCCCTCGGCGTGGACCGGCTGGATGCAGACTTGATCGGCGCCCGCTCGAAATGAGCTCTGAGGCCGCGGGCGATCGTCTCCGCATCGCCCCACAGCACCATCGCATCGATGAACCTGTCCGAACCGCCATCGGCGAGATCGGCTTCCGTGAAACCAATCCGCAGCCAGTTGTTGCGGTAGTTGGTCATGGCCATATAGCGATGCAGTTCGTGCCGGCCGAGACCGCGCGCCGCGGCGGCGTCGGTCTCGAGGCAAACCTTCTGTTCGACCACCAGCAGCTTGTCGGGCCCCAGAGCGGCTCTCGCTTCGCGCGTATGTTCGGGCGTCACGTTGTACGGGAGGGCGCCGGCCGTGCGCTCTGCAGCGAGCTTCAACATCAACGGCCCCAGCGCGGCGATCATGAGCGGCCAATCGGCCGCGTTTGAGGGATCCTCATAGAGACCGTCGAGATAGCGGCGCATGGTCGGCACCGGCTTGTCATAGACGTGACCTCGCAACTTCTCGACCATAGGCGCATGGCTGACGCCAAGGCCGAGGATGAAGCGATCGTCATAGAGGCTGGACAAGGTGCGCAGGCCGCGTCTCGCGGTGTACGGGTCGCGCGCATAGATATTCGCGATTGAGCTGCCGATGATGAGCCCCTCCGTGTTCGCCAGCATGAAGCTCGCGATAGAGAGGGATTCATATCCAACCGCCTCCGGATACCAGAATGTCGAATAGCCGAGGTCTTCAACTGTGCCCAGCAGGCGCCTGATCCCGGCTGCGTCCAAACGGTCGACTGGATACCAGACGCCCAGCTTGCCCAATTGCCTCATGGCCTCAACTCCCGAATGCGCCGCGTCGTGTATGCGGCGTCGATAACGATGGCGACGTCATCAAATGAGCGTGAAAATTCGTCGCGAGACCGCGCGAAGCTGGTCAGCGGCCTACGCTCCGCTCGCCGCTCGATTGCATCTGCGCTAGAGATACCACATCATTCGTCATCCGCTTTCAAATTGAGGGCGGATGCACGCCAAACAGCTTCAAAGGTAGTTGAATGAGCGATTCGAGCGACAAGGCGCTTTCCATCCGGTTGGAACAGACGCCGCTCGCGGAGTTGATCGAAGCGGCGGGAGGTCTGCGCGACGACGGACATGGCCGCAATCTTTCGTACTCGCGCAAGGTGTTTATTCCGCTCACCCATCTCTGCCGGGACGTCTGCCATTATTGTACCTTCGCTGAGCGGCCACGAGCGAGGCAGTCAGCGTACCTTTCCGCGGACGAAGTGCTCGCGATCGCGCGCGCTGGAGCGGCCGCCGGCTGCACGGAGGCCCTCTTCACGCTTGGCGACAAGCCGGAGCTTCGCTACCGCGCGGCGCGGACGGAGCTCGCCGCGCTCGGGCACGCAACCACGATCGACTATCTTCAGGCGATGTGCATGCTCGTGTTGCGCGAGACCGGACTTCTGCCGCACGCCAATCCCGGAATCATGAGCCGTTCCGAGATCGCGGGCTTAAGGACGGTATCGGCTAGTCAAGGCATCATGCTCGAATCGCTTAGTCCGCGCCTCTGCGAACCAGGCGGCGTTCACTACGGCTCGCCCGACAAGCGGCCTGAAGTCCGTCTTGAGACGATCAAGCTCGCGGGCGAGCTTCGCGTGCCGTTCACAACCGGCATCCTGATTGGCATCGGCGAGACACGCGCCGAGCGCATCGAGGCGCTCTTCGCCATTCGGGATCTGCATCGGCAGTACGGGCATATCCAGGAGGTCATTGTTCAGAACTTCCGCGCCAAGCCCGGCACAAAGCGCGCCGGGGCTGCGGAACCCGATCTTGATGACCTGCTTTGGAGCCTCGCCGCAGCCCGGCTAATCCTCGGACCTACGATGAACATCCAGGCGCCTCCCAACCTCTCGCCCGGCGTCTATCCGCGGCTGATTGCGGCGGGGATCAATGATTGGGGCGGGATCTCTCCCGTCACCCCGGACCACGTCAATCCGGAGGCGCCGTGGCCGGCGATTACCGAGCTTGCGGAGCGCACCGCCGCAGCAGGCAAGCTTCTCGTGCACCGCCTGCCGATCTACCCCTCCTACGCGCGCGATCTTGGCGTCTGGACCGCGCCGGAGATCGCCACGCAGACGCGCCGCCTCAGCGACGCCGAGGGTTTCGCCCGTGACGACAATTGGGCGCCGGGCACGAAAGTCGCGCCGCCCCTGGCCATGGTTCATGCGCGCTCGGTCGATCCAGCGATCGAGCGCATCCTCGAGCGCGCTCCAGGCGGCGCCCGCTTGGACGTAGCCGAGATCGTAAGGCTGTTCGCGGCGCGCGACGCTGATTATCGCCGCGTGGTCGCAGCAGCCGATGCGCTTCGCCGGGAGACGAGCGGCGATGTCATCCGCTATGTCGTCAACCGCAACATCAACTACACCAACATCTGCTCCTATCGCTGCACATTCTGCGCCTTCTCGAAGGGCAAGACGCACGAGGCTTTGCGCGGCGCGCCCTATGATCTCGCGCTCGAAGAGATTGTCCGCCGCGCCAGCGAAGCCTGGGAGCGTGGCGCGACCGAGGTGTGCCTTCAGGGCGGCATTCATCCCGATTACAGCGGCGAGACCTATCTCGCCATTTGCCGCGCCATCAAGGCTGCGGTTCCGGATATGCATATCCACGCCTTCTCGCCATTGGAGGTCACACAGGGCGCGGCGACGCTTGGCCTGCCGATCCGTTCGTTTCTCGCCAAACTCAAGGACTTCGGGCTTAAGCACGCTGCCGGGCACCGCGGCCGAAATTCTGGACGACGAGGTCCGCGCCATCATCTGCGCGGACAAGGTGAACACGGCGCAATGGCTCGATGTCGCAAGGACCGCCCATGGCCTTGGGCTCCGCACGACCTCCACGATCATGTACGGCCATATTGAGCACCCCGTGTCCTGGGCCCGGCACCTTCTGGCCTTGCGGGATTTGCAGGTGGAGACTGGCGGCTTCACCGAATTCGTGCCGTTGCCGTTCGTGCATATGGAAGCGCCGATGTATCTCAAAGGCGCGGCCCGGCGTGGACCGACCTTCCGGGAGGCGGTGTTGATGCATGCGGTGGCGCGGCTCGCGCTCCACCCCCACATCACCAACATCCAGACATCCTGGGTGAAGATGGGACCTCAGGGAGCGGCCGCGTGTCTGAACGCCGGAGCCAATGATCTCGGCGGCACTTTGATGAACGAAAGCATCTCTCGCGCCGCGGGCACTGAGCACGGACAGGAGCTTCCGCCAGAGGCGATGGAGGAACTGATCCGCTCGATTGGCCGGACGCCGGAGCAGCGGAAGACCCTCTACGGGCCGGTCCCCGTAGAGCGGCGAGCTGCGTCGCTCAACGCTGTTGATCTGGCTCCTGTCGTCCTGACGCCGCCGCGAAAACTCGTCGCGGCGGAGTAGCGCCGAGTGGGCGCCATTTCCTTCCCCGTTTCGGGTCATTTCAATGGCTTGCGGCGCCATTTCCTTCCGGCGCCGCCCGGTGTCTGGCGTCACATCACATTTATAACATGTAATTACTCTCATGAGCCACCCGCGCGGCTCCCGATGACAGTGCTCTAGCTTGTCGCCAAGAGCCGGCCGGCTACGCCCGATTGCTCGAGAAACGTCAGCGTCCGCGTGCGCACCGGCGGCGACATTTTGAGGAACGTGACGAGGTCGACCGGATTGTCGATGTCCATCCCGATCCCCGGTTGGCGGACAATGAGCGGCTCGATCCCTCGGGCTCGCGCCGCGTCGAGGTGCGGATAGAAGCTGTCTTCGCCGAACCGCAGCGGAACGGCGTCCGGCGGCGAGCAGATGATGGTATTCGATCCGAGATCGTCATGCGCGGGAACAATCGTGAAAGAAGGCGCGGCCCTGTGCGCCGCGAGGGTTGCAGCGATCTCGGCTGGCGACAGTCGAGGAATGTCACCGGGCATTGTCATCATACCTGCCCTGCCCTCACGGACGAGCAGACGCGCGGCGGCCGTGACGGCGCCGGTATGGCCTTCCAGAGCGCCTTCCGTAATGATGCGCGCGCCATAGCGACTGGCAAGGGATGTCGCGACCGGATCGACCGTGACGACAAGCACGCCGGCAAGCTTCCCGACCGCGGTTACGCCTTCGAGCACATCCTCAAGCATGGTCGTTGCGAGCAGTCGACGTTCATCCGGGCTCAAGGCTGACGAAAGCCGTTGCTTAGCGCCCTCGAGTTCCTTGACGGGCACGACGGCCCAGACGCCACTCACGCGACGAGGTCCCGCCTGTGCTTCGAAGAGCCGAGCGCGTCCGCGCCCTCAAGGACGATGCGAGCCAGTTGCTCGCGCTCTGCGAGATTCGTCATGAGCGTGGCGGCCAGCGTCACCTTCGGCCTGACGTCCGTCGCCTCTCCCGCGTCACTGTCATCCATCACATAACCATCGAGCAGATCGCCGTATCGCTCGGCGACTGCGGCGGCGCTTGGAATCATTCCTAATTCGGTCATCATTTTGGCGGTCGGACCTTTGACCGCGCGTCCGCCAATGATTGGCGAAACCGCGATGATAGGCGCGGCGCAGGCGCCAAGCGCCTGCCGTATCCCTGGCACAGCGAGGATCGGCTCGACGCTAATGAACGGATTGGACGGGCAAATGATCACCGCCCGCAGCCGCTCGTCGCCCAACGCCGCCAAAAGGTCCGGATGAGGGCGGGCATCCGCCGCGCCGTCGAAGGCAAGCTCGCGCACAATTGGCCGGCACTGAAGGCGCACGAAATAGTCCTGGAAATCAAGCCAGCCCTCGTCCGTCCGCAATCGGGTCCGCAATCGGTCGTCGGTCGCCGGCAGGACGCGGGGGCCGACGCCGAGGCGGCGGCAAAAATCGGCGGTGATAGCGGAGAGGCTCTCGCCCTGCCCTAGCCGACGGGTACGCTCGACATGAACTGCAAGGTCGCGATCGCCAAGACGGAACCAGTCCTCGCCGCCGAGCGCAGAGAGCGTATCCATGAACGCCCACGTCTCGTCCTGCCGACCCCAGCCAAGCTTCGCATTGTCGAGGCCAGCGAGCGTGTACATGAGCGTGTCGGCGTCCGGCGAAATATGCAGGCCGAGATGCTCGAAATCATCGCCGACATTGGCGACGACAAGCAGATCGCCCGCCGGCAAAATCCGGCTGAGGCCGAGCGCGAGCTTGGCTCCCCCGATGCCGCCCGAGAGCGCGACGACAAGATCTCGACTCATCGAAACAGATCCTCGTTTGCGGGGCGAACGATGCTGGCCGCTGTCGATGCAGGCGCGGACCAGCGCAAGCCCCGGATGAGGACAACCGGCGACGCCTCGTCCGCCTGGCCCATCACAAGCGAAGCGGCGGCCGCGACCTCATCGGCAAAACCAATCACACTGACCTCGAGCGTTCGGCCAAACAAGTCGGGCCGCCCGCGCAGGTCGACCAGCGATGGAAGGCCGGCGGCGCCGATCGCGACGCCCGCTGTTCCCTGACGCCACGCACGTCCGAAGCTGTCGTTTATCACCACCGCGAGATCAATTCCGGTCAGGGCCGTCAGACCATGTCGCAGCACCGCCGCACTGCGGTCCGGATGCTTCGGCAACAGAAGCACGCGCTGGGCGCCGTCCGCTGGTCCCACATTCGATTGGTCCACGCCGGCATTCGCCATGATGAAGCCAAGCCTATGCTCGACGATCAGCACGTTGCGGCGCGCCCGCACGACGCGAACAAACTCCGACAATATGACCTCGACAAGCCGCGCGTCCTTGTCGACGTCCGCCGCGAGTGCGATCGCCTGCGCGGAGGGCATGATCGTCGCAAGGTCGACCATGCGGCCCTCAGCCTTCGAGACGATCTTCTGCGCGACGACAAGCACGTCTTGAGCTCGCGGCTCGACGCTGTTCTGCTTGAGACTCGAGGCGATCATTTGGACCAGGTCGTCGCCAGCCTTGATCAAGGGCAGGCCCTTCAAGGCAATGACCTCGAGAGAGGTCATGCGCTCTTGCGCGTTCCGTCCGGCGCGCCGTCTCGGCGACGAAGGCGCGGCAGGACCTGCTCCGCATAGAGCCGGATGAACCGCTCCTGGTCAGGACCCGGCGCGTGAAAGACCAGATGGTCGAAGCCGAGGTCGATGTAGTAGCCAATCCGCTCGACATGCTCGTCCGGATCGGTCGAGACAATCCAGCGGCTCGCGGCGCGCTCGGCAGAGAGCCCGTCGGCGAGGCGCTCCATCTCTTCCGGGCTATGGACGGAAGTCTTTTCCTCCGGCGTCAACGCGAGAACCGCCCAGTGGCGGGTGTCCTCCGTCGCGCGTTTCATGTCCGTGTCGAACGAGACCTTGACCTCGATCATCCTTGCGTAGTCGGGCGCTCGCGAGCCAGCCTCGGCGCGTCCCTCCAAAACCTTCGGCAAGATCGTTTCGGTGTAAAGCTCACGCGCCTTGCCGCTGGTGCAGATCAAGCCGTCGCCCATTCGGCCCGCATATTTGGCGATCAATGCGCCGGCCGCCGCGACATAGATCGGGACGGGCGTCGCTGGCCGATCATAGATGGTCGCGTCCTTGGTGCGATAAAATTGGCCTTCGAACGTCACCCGCTCCTCCGTCCAGAGCTGACGGATGAGGGTGATCGCCTCTCGGAAACGGGCGAACCGTTCCTTGAACTCGGGCCATTCCATGCCGGTCGAGGGGACGTCGTTCAACGATTCTCCCGTGCCGACGCCGAGGATGACCCGATTGGGAAACATGACCCCGAGCGTGGCGAAGGCTTGCGCGACGACGGCGGGCTGGTAGCGAAACGTAGGCGTCAGCACGCTTGTGCCGATTGTGATCCGCGACGTAACCGCGCCGAGCGCGCCAAGCCATGCGAGCGAAAAGGGAGCGTGGCCGCCATGATGCTTCCATGGCTGGAAATGATCGCTGATGAAGACCGAGTCGAAACCCGCCTCTTCTGCGAGTCGAGAAAACTGCAGCAATTCCGTCGGCCCGAATTGCTCTGCCGACGCCTTATATCCTAGCTTGAGCATGATCCCGCTCCGACGTCATGAGGCCTCATGGCCCGCGACGGACCAATAGCGCAGACAAGGGACTTCGTGAGACAGTTCGTCGTCAGTCAAATCCGGGGCGGATGACGGCAGACAGAGGAGCGCGCCGTCGCGCGATATACGACGAACGCCTCCGTCGCGGTCCTCACAGCCAATCGGCCCCCGAACGAAGCGGCCCTTCTCAGATAGGACTGAGGTCAGCCCATCACCTGCACCTTGTCGGGCTCGATTTCAAAGATGACCCTGATTTGGTCAGGTTGAGCCCATGGATACTTGTCCTTGCCCAAGTATTTCTTGGCGAGGGAATCGATGTGCGCGTCTGCGCCCTTTTCGGTCACGTGCTCGACCCGCCCACGGATCTGGATGTACCGATAGGCATTGTCGGGGTCGAGGATCGAAAGCGCCACAGGCGCGCCTTCCGACATATTGCGTGTCTTCACACGACCTTTCGCCGAATTCACCCGGATCTTGCCGTTCGTGTAGTCGAACCATACCGGGGTCACCTGCGGCGTCCCATCCGGCATGATTGTCGCCAGGTTAGCAAAGCTCTTTTTGTCCTGCACCAGATCTAGATACTTCGCCGGAATCTCCACCATGACTGCCCTCATTGCGTTCGCTTGCGTGACGTCCGCGGAGGCGGACATCCGCAGGTGAACGTCAGGGTAAGTCCCGGGGCCACACATTGCAACATGACGACGGCTGGCCGCTTGGCCGATCCGCCTCGCGGCGCTATGCTCCCACCTTTCCAAGGAGGACACGATGACTGAAGCGAAGCTCGCTCCGAACATGCCGGAATGGATGGTCAAGCATGCGAACCTCTATCTCGCCAGCGGCGGGAAAGAGGGGCAGATGTACAAGGTCAACGTGCCTGACCGAGGGGAGATCACGGCGCCGGCGCTCCTGCTTACAACCACCGGCCGCAAATCTGGCGACAAGTTCATCTTCCCGCTCTTTTACGGGACGGAGGGCGACAGCTACTTCATCGTCGCCTCGAAGGGTGGCGCGCCGGAACATCCCGGATGGTACCGCAATATCCTCGCCAACCCGGATGTCGAGGTGCAAGTCGGGACCAAGAAGCTGAAGGCGCGAGCGAGGACGGTCGAGGGCGAAGAACGCAGCCGACTTTGGACGAAGGCGCTCCTGTTTTGGCCGCCTTACGCCGACTATGCGCTCAAGACCGACCGCGAGATACCGGTAGTCGTGCTGGACCCCGTTCACTAGATCCAGAGCGCCAGCCGGGAACCCAATGACGGACAAACAACACCCAGAATGGATGGGAAAGAACCGCAAGCTCACGCCGGCGGAGGTCAAAGAATTTCTGGCCGAGCCGGTGGTAGCGCGGATCGCCACCATCGACGAGAGCGGCGTGCCTTACGTGACCCCGGTCTGGCAGGAATGGGACGGCCACGCCTTCTGGATCGTACCGCGCGAGCGCGCGGCCTGGATTGGCCACATCAAGAAAAACCCAAACGTCGGCATTTCGTGCGCAGAAGACAGCGGGACCTACAAGCGCATCACCGCGCAGGGGAAGGCTGAGATCGTCTTCGGCCCGGCTCCGATGCAGGGTCAGTGCCTCGACGTCGCCAACCGCATGGCGGTGCGTTTTCTCGGCGAGCACGGCCCGGAATATCTGGTGCCGACCTACGACCGGCCGCGCTACCTGATCAAGATCGCGCCCACAAAGATGCTCACCTGGGATGGCGTCGAGTGGGCCAAGAAATATACAGGAAAATAGCCATCAGCGGCTCACGTCAGAACGGGTCCATCCGATAGACGCGTTGCGCATTGTCATGGAAAAGCGCGGCCTGCTCGCCTTCAGAGATATCCCGGACGATGGCTTTGAAGCCATCGAAGATTGCATCGTAGCTTGTCCATAGACGACCGACTGGGAAGTCGCTGCCGAACATCGATCGCTTGACGCCGAAGCATTCGATGCAATGCAGCGCGATCTCGCGCAGGCTTTCAGGCGTCGGGTTCGGATCGTACGCGGTCAGCGCCGAAATCTTGATCAGGATGTTGGGCGCCGAGCCGAGTTGCTTCAGGCCTTCCTTCCATCGCAGCATACCGTCGGGGTCGCGATCGATCGGGCTGCCGCAGTGATTGACGATGAATATCTGGTCGGGAAAATCACGCGCCAGCCGGACGACCTCCTCGGCTTGGTAAGGATAGAGCATCAGTTCGAGAAGCTGGTCGTGGCGGGCGAGCAGCCCGACGCCGCGGCGGAAGTGCTCCTCGTTCGCGATACCCGGCCGCGGGGCGAATGATCTAGCGGGCTCGGCCGGATGCCAGCTCAGCATCTGCCGAATGCCAACACAGCGCTTGACCTCGGACAGGCGGTCAAGTGCAGCGCCCACGTCCGGAGCCGTGAGGTCAGCGAAGCCTATATAACGCGCAGCGACGCCTGACGACTTGTCGAGCGTCTCCAGCCACTCAATCTCGGCGAGAGGATCGTCGGCGCGGTCCCAGGCGGCTTCTACGTGCACCGCGGCGACAACATGCTGGTTGGCCGCGTCGCGCCGGTAGTCATCGACGAGATAATTTCGTCGGATTGGCGTGAGATCCCCAAGCGCCTGAATGGCGCCTCCGACGGGACGGAGCCAGGGATGCCGGTCCATGCCCAGATCCCATAGATGAATGTGCGCGTCTATAATCGGTCCGCGATACAGTCCGGCCATGCTTAATGCTCCACTGGTCGGTTGTGATTTTCTACGACTGCCGCATCGGTAATCGCATGACCTGTCTGACTTCGCCTACAATCGTCCGATGCCGTCGCGCAAGCATGGGCGCGTTGACTTATCGAAACGCGGATCGCTAACGTGCAGATACGCCAATCGGCGGTTGGGGACGGCGGGCGACTCCGGCTAGGATCCGGCAAGTGACATTCGCGAAGGGGAGAACGCTGACATGAATAAATTGAATTTTGCGCGCCTGGGCCTGGCGCCTGCACTCGCAGCCGGTCTCGCCCTCTTGCAGCTTGCAGGCGCCGGTTCGGCGCTTGCGGCGGCCAATTGCATCAAGGGTGAGCACAAGGCGCCCTTCAAGATTGGCTGGGCCAACATCTATTCCATCCCGACCTGGATGAAGGAAACCACCGGCACGATCGAGGACATGGCGAATGTGCTGAAAAAGCAGGGCCTGGTCGACAGCCTGACGATCACGGACGCTCAAGGAAACGCCAATACGCAGATCCAGCAGATCCAGTCGATGATCGACGCCAAACTCGATGCGATCATCGTCGACGCCGGTTCGGCCACCGCGCTCGATCGCGTCATCGCCGACGCCTGCTCGAAGGGAATCGCGGTCACCAATTTCGACAGCCTTGTCGACACCAAGGACCTGACCACGAAGATTGACACCGATCAGGCCCAGTGGGGCAAGCTCGCGGCGGAATGGCTGGTGAAGCAGCTCAACGGCAAAGGCAACATTCTCGTCCTGAATGGCCCGGCTGGCGTCTCGGTCAGCGACGATCGGCGCAAAGGCGCCGAGCCGGTGTTCAAGGCGAATCCTGGCATCAAGATTTCTCGCGGAGACCAACACGCCCTACAACGCCGCGCCTGCGCAGGAGGCCGTCACCAATCTGCTCTTCAGCAATCCCCAAATTGATGGGGTCTGGAGCCAGGGCGGCGCACTCTCGGCGGGAGCGGTGACCGCGTTCGAGAAACAGGGGCGCAAACTCGTTCCGATCACCGGCGAGAACTATCGGCCATTCCTTGAGATGTGGAAGCAGAAGAAGCTCACCGCCTGGGCGACGCAGCAGCCGAATTGGCTCGCGGCCTTCGCAGTCTATGCGGCGGTCAAGGGTTTGCAGGGCGATGACATCCCCGCCTACATCGACGTGCCCCTGCCGATCATCGACGAAGCCAGCCTCGACAGCTACCTCGCCCGAGCAAAGGACTTCGCGGCGGACGGGTATATCTACTCGCCCTATGATACGAAGCTGTTCGACGAGCTGATCGCGAAGAGCCTGAAGAAGTAGCTTCGCGCCATACAACAGCGCGGCGAAATGGGTGTGCTTCAGACGATCCTTGAAGCGCGGAGCATCTCGAAGGCTTTCTTCGGCAATCCCGTTCTTCGCGAAGTCTCGATCGAGCTCGTCGCGGGCCGCATTCACGCCCTTCTTGGCGAGAATGGAGCGGGCAAGAGCACGCTGATCAACCTCCTGTCGGGTACGCTTCGGCCCGACAGTGGGCAGATCCTGGTCGATGGTCGCACGATGCCTTCTTTGACGCCACAGGAGGCGCATCAGGTCGGCATCGCCGTGGTGCAGCAGGAACTGAGTCTCGCGCCCCATCTTTCCATTGCGGAAAACATCGGCCTCGGCGCTTACCCTCGCCGAGGAGGCGTCGTCGATTACGGGCGCCTCGCCGCCGCAGTCGCGGAGATCAGCAAGGAGCTTGACCTCGTCGAATTGCCGGACACGCCAGTGGGGCGACTGCCTCTCGGCCGCCGGCAGATCGTCGAGATCGCCAAGGCGCTCTCCATCAAGCCGCGCATCCTCATCCTGGACGAACCGACGTCATCGCTCTCTGCGCCGGACGTCGCCATACTGATGAAGCTTGTCCGTCGTCTGCGCGACCGTGGCGTAGCCATTCTCTATATCTCGCACCGGCTCAATGAGATCCTCGATTTCTGCGAACATGTCACCGTTCTGAAAGACGGATCGGTCACCGCCGATCGCCCCTTGGCTGGGCTTGATCCCGACGGCCTCATCCGCCTGATGGTTGGCCGCGACCCCCGGAACCTGTTCCCGCCATACGTCTCGCGCGCATCGGACGCTCTCGTCCTGCAGACGAAGGGTTTTCGCGCCGCGGGAGCGGTTGACATCGACTTCGAGCTTTACCGCGGAGAGATCTTCGGGATCGGCGGTCTCGTCGGGCATGGGCAGGAAGACTTCATGATGGGCCTGTACGGCGCCATTCGCGCCGACGGCCGATGAGTTCCGCGTGTTCGCCAATGGAGCCGTGGTGCGCAGCGTTCCCTTCGCGAAGGTCGCCGACGCCAACGCTGTCGGCGTCGCCTACGTTCCGGCCGATCGGCGCAAGGAAGGCCTGCTTCTGCCGCACTCGATCGACTTCAATCTGCTCCTGCCATTATTCGCCAGCCGCAGCGCCGAGCGTCGCCGGGGAGCGCAGGAGACCACAATCACCGAACGTCTCGCGCAGCGGCTCAATATTCGAGGCGACCGGCGGCGGCCAGCGCAGGCGCTGTCCGGTGGAAACCAGCAGAAGGTCGCCCTATCGAAATGGCTGGCGCTCGAACCGTCGGTCTTGCTGCTGAACGATCCAACGCGCGGCGTCGACGTCGAGACCAAGCGCGAGATCTACCTTGCGCTACGCGCAATGGCGGCGGAGGGCAAAGCCGTCGTCTTGCTCAGCTCCGACACGCCCGAGCTGGTCCATCTTTGCGATCGGGTCATGGTGTTCAACAAGGGCAGAGTGGCCGTCACTCTGCCGCATGCGGAGGCGTCCGAGGAGGCGATCGTAGCGGCCGCCATGGGTGTACGCAAAGCGCCGACGCTGCAGGGGGAAGCGGTTTAATGCTGGGTCAGGGAGTGCGCCTCTATTGGGCGATCCAGTGGCGGCGCAATGAAGGCCTCGGCGCGCTGTTCCTCGTCCTCGCGGTGTTCGCGGTGATCTACGCAGTCCTGTTCCCCGGCATTTTGTCCGTGGGGGCGATGGCCAAGTTCGTCCAGGGCTGGTTCCCGACGGCGATGGTCGCGGCGGCGGAAACCATCGTCATGCTGACCGGCGGAATTGACCTTTCCGTGGGTCCGATGGTCAGCCTCGGCTCGGTGGTGGCCGCATCCACCATGCAAGGGCCGCTGGGGATTTTCGGCGGCGTCCTTGCGCTCCTCGCCCTTGGCACGGGCGTTGGCGCGATCGTCGGCGCCTTCGTCGCGATTGGCCGCTATCCCGCGATCATCGTGACGCTGGCGCTCTCGTTCGTGCTGCGCGGCATTGCGCTTCTCATCATGCCACGACCTGGTGGATTCGTGCCTCCCTCGCTGTCCGAATTCCTCGCCGGTTCTCATCCGACCGCGGCGGTTCTGGTCGTGCTGCTCGTCCTTCTCTGGAAGCTTTATCAAGCAACGCCGTTAGGGATCGGATTGATCGCGGTCGGCGACAATGCCGAAGGCGCCTACCGCTCCGGGGTCAGCGTCACGACCGTGCGTATGAGCGCCTACATCATCAGCGCCAATCTTCAGGCCTTCACCGGCCTTTACGTGGCTGCGCAGACCGGCTCGGGCGATCCCTTGATCGGTGAGCCGCTGACGCTTTCCGCCATCGCCGCCGCGGTGCTTGGCGGGGTCGGGTTCCTGGGCGGCCAGGGCGCCATGCGCGGGGCGCTCGCGGGCAGCCTGCTCATGAGCATCCTGATCAACGTTATGTTCTTCATGGGCCTGCCTTTGGTGGCGCAATATGTCGTCCAGGGATTGATCATCGTGGCGACGGTCGCTCTACCGTTGATCCGCGCCTCTTTGCGGAGGGCGCCGTGAACGCAGTTATGCTCCTGCAGCGCTTCGCGGTCACCTACAGCCGGTCGCTCGTCGCCTACGCGATCGTCGCGATCCTTTGGATCGCCGCCTCGCTCTCGATCGGCGGCTTCGGCGCCTACGCCCACCTGCGCTATATCGTCGAGCTTGCCGCGGTGATCGGCCTCGTTGGTATCGGCCAGACCGTCGCCGTGATCGGCGGCGGGATCGATCTTTCGGTCAGTGCAGTCATCACGGTCACCGCCATCATTCTGCCGCTGGTGACTTACGACGCCGACGCCACCGGGCTCGGAGCGATCGCGCTCGCGCTTTTCGTCGCCGCCGGAATCGGAGCGGTGAACGGCCTCGGCATAGGCTATCTGGGTCTGCCGCCGCTGATCATGACCTTGGCCATGGCTACGATCCTGCAAGGGTTGCTCATCCTCATTGCGGGCGGGAGCGCCATCTCGGTCACCAACCCATCGCTCGATTGGATTGGTTCGGCGCATGTGCTGACCATTTCGGTCAGCATCATCCTGTGGGCGGTCGTGGCCGCCGTTTGTCTGTTCTGGCTGCACGGAACGCGCAGCGGTTCGCTCATCTTCGCTATCGGCGCCAATCCGCGTGGTCAGCCGTCTATCGGGCGTGCCGATCCGCCGACTGACGCTCGCTACCTATGTCATCTCGGGGTTTTGCGCCGGCCTCGCGGGCCTTCTCCTCCTGTCGATGAATGGGCAGGGCTATGTCGGCATCGGCGACCCGTACTTGTTGTCATCCATCGCGGCGGTCGTGCTCGGCGGCACCTCGATCCTTGGCGGCCAAGGCTCTTATCTAGGCACGATCGCCGGAGCGGTGCTGCTGGTGACGATGACGGCGTTGATCACGGTCGTGAACGCCTCGGAGGGCTGGCGTAGCGTCATTCTCGGCTGCCTGATTTTGGCTATGCTGCCATTGTCTGGCCGCGACCAGTCGCGTTGACAATGTGCGCGGGCGCTCCCGCAGCCTCGAAGGAGTAAGAAAGTTGCTTGTCCAGGACTTGGATACGCCCTGCGCGGTGGTCGATCTCGACGTGATGGAGAACAATCTCCGACGCTGTCAGACCTATCTCGACCGTCATGGCTTAAGCCTTCGCCCGCATATTAAAACTCACAAGATCCCGGAATTCGCCCATCTGCAGATCAAGCTCGGCGCGAAGGGCGTCAATTGCCAGAAGCTCGGCGAAGCCGAGGTGATGGTCGACGCGGGCATCGCCGACATTCTGCTGACCTACAACCTCATCGGCCAGACCAAACTCGACCGCCTCGTGGCGCTCGCCCGTCGATCCGACATGAAAGTCGTGGCGGATTCGAAGGACGTGATCGAGGGCCTGTCAAACGCGATGTACCGCGCTGGACTTCAGCTGCCGGTGCTCGTCGAATGCGACACGGGCGCTCAGCGTTGCGGTGTCACGTCGCCAGCCGACGCTGTCGCGCTGGCGCAAGTGATTGATCGCGCGCCCGGGCTCAAATTCAAAGGGCTCATGACCTACCCGCCGAAGAACTCGGCGGCCAAAATCAACGCCTGGCTGACCGAGGCTGTCGATGTCTGCAAGCGCTCAGGACTTGACGTCGAAAGCGTGAGCAACGGCGGAACGCCGGACCTCTACAAGGCCCACGAAGTGACAGTCGCGACGGAGCACCGTCCCGGCACTTACATTTACAGCGACCGCAATCATGTGGAGACGCATGGTCTGGGTTCCTTGGCCGATTGCGCGCTCAGGGTTCAAGCGAGAGTTGTGTCGCACGCGGCGCCGGATCGTTGCGTCATCGACGCCGGATCAAAGACCCTGTCGTCCGATCTGCTTGGGCTTCAGGGCTACGGTCGTGTCCTCGAGCATCCTGACTGGGAGATCTATGGCCTCAGCGAAGAGCACGGCCATGTGCGTGCGCCGCCAGGCTCGGGCGCGCCTAAAATTGGCGAGCTCGTCACGGTGATCCCCAACCACGCCTGCGTTGTGACCAACCTGTTCGACCGGATCTACGCCGCGCGACAGGGGCGGGTTGAAACCTTCTATGAAGTCGCTGCGAGAGGGAAAGTGCAATGAGCCTTGCGACCCTCGCGCCCGCGCTCGATGTCGCGCGGCTCACGGGCCTGCTTGAACGGCTCGTCGCGATCGATACGCAGAACCCGCCCGGACGGGAGGTCGACGCCGCCGCCCTGCTTGCGTCCGAGCTCGAAGCCATCGGCTTCGCGACTGAGGTTCGCCCGGTTGGAGACGGCCGCGCCAATGTCGTTGGTCGGATCGACAACGGCGAGGGGCCCTGTTTCGCCTTCAACTCGCATATGGACACCGTTCCGGTCGGCGGCGGCTGGACCAGCGATCCGTTTCGTTTGACGGAGCGAGACGGCAAGCTGTTCGGCCGAGGCGCTTGTGATGCCAAAGGACCGATTGTGGCCATGGCCGAGGCCGGGCGGCTCCTCGCGCTCGCAGCGGGATCTCTGGCGCGGCACGCTGGTCATGATGTTCGTCGCCGACGAGGAGATTGACGGCGGTGGCTCGCGAGCGCTCGCAAAGCAAGAGCCAAGGCCCGACTTGATCGTCATCGGCGAGCCCACCAACAATGCTGTCTTCGCAGCTCACAAAGGTTGTCTGCGCCCTCTTATTCGCGCCAAGGGGAAAGCGGCGCATTCCGGACGCCCGGAGCTTGGCGTGAATGCGATTCTCGCCGCGAGCCAGCTCACGTCCCTGTTCGACGCGCGCGATCGCGAACTGAGGGCCCTCAACCATCCTCTGGTTGGCCACGCCAGCTTGTCGGTAACACGTATCGCCGGTGGGATCGGGGACAACGTCATCCCGGAGAGTTGCGAAATGGTGCTCGACCGGCGGCTGTTGCCTGGGGAGACGCTCGACGACGCGATGGAAGACTTGCAAGCGCTCCTGACGCGCGCGAAGCGTGACCACGGCGTGGACGCCGAGATCGCGGCGATCCGCACGAAGGCCGGGTCGACCGAGACCGCGCTCGACGAGCCGCTCGTGCGCAACGCGGTCGCCATCTCCCGCCGGCATGGGGTCACCTTTCCGCAGCCGGGCGGGCTAACGGGCGGGTGCGATCTCGTTCACTTTCACGACGTAGGCGCCGTGGGCATCGTGCTTGGCCCTGGCTCGCTCGACGTCGCTCACCAGCCCGACGAATATGTCCCGAAGAACGATCTCGCCCGCGCCGCCCTCATCTATCACGACATCGCCGTTGCGATGATGCAGCCCTGATCGGGCTGCCTGCCCTCAAGATCGGGTCAGCAAATGGCTTCGATCTCGACCATCGTTCACGCGCCCTTGCGTCGCCGCTGGCGGTACTGATCGGCGACCACCGCCGCAACAATGACGCCGCCCTTGATGATTTCCTGATAGTGCGCGTCGACGTTGAGGAACGTGAAGCCTGACGTCAGGATCCCGAGGATGACCGCCCCAATCACCGTGCCGGTCATACGGCCGACGCCGCCCGAGAGCGAGGTTCCGCCGATAACCGCCGCGGCGATCGCGTCGAGTTCGAAGCCGACGCCGACGCCGGCCTGACCGCTGATGGCGCGCGCCGTATGGACGATACCTGACAATCCCGAAAGGAGCCCCGCCACCATATAGACAAGGACGATATGCCGTTCGACATCGATGCCCGAAACGCGGGCGGCGAGCTGGTTCGCGCCGATGGCGTAAGTGAACTTGCCATAGCGCGTATAGCGCAGCGCAATGTGGAAGATAAAGGCGACGCCGAGAAAGATAATGACCGGCCACCAGCCCGCGCCGATGGCTGCGAACCCGTCCGAAAGATTGCCGATCGGCTGGCCATTCGTGTACCAGTCGGCAACGCCTCGGGCCGACACCATCATGCCGAGCGTGGCGATGAACGCCGGGATTTTCGTGTAGGCGATCAACGAGCCGTTGATCAATCCTGCAATCAGCCCGCACACCAGACCCGCTGCCACCGGAAAGATCGGGTTGAGGCCAGTGAGGCTGGGATAGATCGCGTGGGTGTAGCCAGCGACCTGCGCGAGGCTAGCGGCGACCATCGCAGTCATGCCGACGACCGACCCCGACGACAGATCGATGCCGCCCATAATGATGACCTGCGTGACGCCGACAGCGATGATGCCGATCTCCGCTTCCTGCAGGATCATGATCCTGAGCCTGAGTGGATTGGCGATGAAGCTCTGCCCGACGAACATCCAGCCCAAAACTTCGAACAGCAGCATCATGCCGATCATCACGGCGAGGATGCTGAGCTCCGGCGGGAGGCGACGGCGTCCAGCTTTTTTCACTTCGGGGGTCGGGACGGCTGTCGAAATATCGGTGGCCACGGGTGTTGTCTTCTTTCTTCGGCGCTACTGCGACGCGAGCTCCATGATCCGGACCTGAGTTGCGTCCTTGCGATCGACGATGCCCGTCATCCGACCTTCGTGCATCACAAGGATCCGGTCGCTCATCCCCAGGACCTCCGGCAGCTCCGACGAAATCATGAACACCGCCACGCCCTGTACGGCCAGTTCAGTGATGAGCTTGTGGATCTCGGCTTTGGCGCCGACGTCGATGCCGCGCGTTGGCTCGTCGAGGATGAGGATCTTTGGCTTGGTCATGAACCAGCGGGCAATCAGGACTTTCTGCTGATTGCCGCCCGAGAGATTGATGATCGGCTCTTCGAGATCTGGCGTTCGCACGCGCAGACGGTTCTTCTGCTGCTGGCAGAGCGCTTCGATCTTGCGCTCGTTGACGAAGCCCGCCGTCGCATGACCGTGGCGCAGCAGCGCGATCTGCATGTTCGACGTGATGTCGAGAAGCAGGAAACATCCGCTTGCCTTTCGGTCCTCGGTCAGGAAAGCCATGCCGGCGTCCATCGCGACGCCAGGCTTATTGATCGCGATTTCTTTTCCGTCGATCAGGATCGCGCCGGAGGTTGCTGGCGTCACGCCGAATAGCGTCTCTGCGACGTTGCTGCGCCCCGAACCTACGAGGCCGGCGACTCCGAGAATTTCTCCCTTGCGCAGATCGAACGACACGCCGTGGAACTTGCCTTCGAGGCAGAGGTCTCGCACCGACAGGGCAACGTCGCCGATCGGCGCAACCTCTTTCGGGAACATCTGAGTGATCTCCCGGCCAACCATGAGCTTGATGATTTCGTCGCGCGAAACATCCGCGGCCTTATGTTCACCAACGAATTGCCCGTCGCGGAACACCGACACCTCGTCGGCGATCTCGAACAGCTCGTTCATCTTGTGGGTGATGTAGATGATGCCTGTGCCTTGAGCTTTGAGCGCACGGATGATCCGGAACAGGTGCTCGACCTCGCGATCCGTCAGCGCCGAGGTTGGCTCATCCATGATCAGGATGTCGGAATCGTAAGAGACGGCCTTCGCGATCTCGACCATCTGCCGGTTGGCGACCGAGAGGTCGCGCACTTCCGTTTCAGGATCGAGCGGAATGTCGAGCCGCTGGAACAACTCTTTTGTGCGCCGTCGCATCTCCTCATGACGCACGAAGCCGAGGCTGTTCAGCGGCTCGCGGCGGATCCAGATGTTCTCGGCGACCGTCATGTAATCCATCAAGTTGAGCTCCTGATGGATCATGGCGATGCCGTACTGGAGCGCGTCGAGAGGCGATGTCAGCTTGATCTCCTGCCCCTTCAGTTTGAAGGAGCCGGAATCGGGAGTGTAGATCCCGGCGATGATCTTCATCAGCGTCGACTTGCCCGCGCCGTTCTCGCCCATGAGCGCATGCACGTGACCGCGCTTCAGCCGGAACGACACGTCGTCGAGCGCGAGCACGCCCGGGAAGGCCTTACGGACGTTCGAAACCTCAAGCAGGTATTCGGCGCCCGGAACGGCGCCGCTCTGCCTGACGATTTCGGCCGTCGAAGGACTAATGGTCGCCATGGCGCTCTGTCCCATTCCGATTTCGGCGTCGCCTTTGCCGAGCGCAGCGCCGATCCTCCGCTCGCGACGGCCCGGAGGCGCTGGGAGGTCGGGCGTCTCCGGGCGCCCTCGTCTCGCCAGAACGCTGCGAGCGAGACGAAGAGGCATTGAGGAAGCTCAGTTTTTCTTCATGAACTGATCCATATTGGCCGGCGTCACCAACTGGAAGGGGATATAGACCTTCTTCTCGACCGGCTTGCCCGCGGCAAGCGCGAGCGCCGCGTCGACCGCGCCTTTGCCCTGACCCGCGGCGTCCTGGAACACGGTGACTTTGAGGTCGCCAGCCTTCATGGAAGCCAGCGCGTCCTGCGTGGCGTCGACGCCGCCGACGATCGCCGTCTTGGTGTCCACACCGGCCGACTTCATCGCCTGAAGAGCGCCGACCGCCATCTCGTCGTTGTTGGAGACGACCGCATCGAACTTCATGCCCTTCGACAGCCAGTTGGTCATCAGGTTCTGGCCCTTGGTGCGATCCCATTCCCCGGTCTGCTCGGCGATGATCTTGATGCCGCTGCAGTCCGGCGTCGCGATGACCTCATGGATGTCCTTGGTCCGCTGCACCGCAGCCTGATTGGACAGCTGTCCCTCGATGACGAGAATATTGCCCTTGCCGCCGAGAAGTTTGCAGATTTCCTTCATCTCGAGCGTGCCCGAACTCGACCTCGTTTGACGCGACGAAGGCGGCCTTGGCGCCGAGCTTATCAACGTCGGCCGGCTCACGGTTGACGTAGACGAGCGGCACCCCGGCGTCGGCCGCGGCCTTGGTGATCGCCGCCGGTCGCGGAGGTGTCGACCGGATTGACGATGATCGCGTCGACGCCGTTGGCGATGAAGTTCTGAACCTGGCTCAGTTGTTTGGAGACGTCGTCCTTGGCGTCCTCGACCTGAATCGTGACGCCAGGAACCGTCTTGGCGTAGTCAGCCATTCCGTTGCGCAGGACGGTCAGGAAGTTGTCGTCGAACTTGTCCATCGACACGCCGATTTTGGCGGCGAAGGCGGGGCTCGACAGCACGGTGGCGGCGGCAAGCGCAAGAAGTATGCGTTTCATGGTCCAGTTTCCTCCCATTGGAGCGCTCGGCGATGAACGATTTGCTCGTTGTCCGCACCTGAGTAAGGTGCGGCTCCTTGGTTCTAGACTCAAATTGATTGCCGCGCACCTGGCTTGCCGGCGAACCGGCGCTGCGAAATGGATCTTGCGAAAGCGAGCGCGATCGGGAAGGAGCTGTGTCCCGGCTAGGGAGAGCCGCGCGCCGCGCACAAGTTTACGCGCGCCAATGATTTCAGCGGCTTAAGTGCGCTTTTGCGCAACTCTTCGACGCTCTCAAGGCCGCGAAAGCTTCATTTCGCCCCGCGAAACGAAACGTTTCGCATCGAGGGCCTTAAGCCTCTGAAATCATTGAGGACGCGGAAATCAGCCGTTTCGCCGTTTCCTGTGATATCAAAGGCTTGAGGCCGATTTCGTTTCGCTGCGTTCGCGCATGGCGCGCATCGACCTCCCGCCATTGGGCGGCGAGGACCTGTTCGCAGCGCGCTTGTGCTCCTCGTTCGCAGGATCGGACAGGCTTTGCGGCTGGGGCGCGGCATGGAGTTTCTGTCGCGAAACTGTCAGTATAGCACATATTCCGTAAATTAGAAATCTTTGGTGGCGCCGCAACGGCGCCCGCCGACGCGAAGCGTCAGAAAGTCGCCGTGGCCGGATCGGGCCCCATTCGGCCGCTCGGGCGAATCGAGCGCTTCGATCCGCTTCATGTCGTCGCCATCGAGCTTGAAATCGAACACCCCGATGTTCTCCTTCAGGCGCTCGAGCCGAACCGTCTTCGGAATGACGATCAGGCCGCTGTCGAGATGCCAGCGGATGACGACCTGCGCCGGCGTCTTCCGATGCTTGGCGGCGATCTCGACGAGCGCGGACTCGCTCAGCAAGCCGCCTCGGCCGAGCGGGCTCCAGGATTCCGTTTTGATGCCCTTCTGGTCGTGAAAGGCGCGGAGCGCCTTCTGCTGAAATTTTGGATGAAGCTCGATCTGGTTCACCGAAGGCGTGACGCCCGTTTCGCCGATGATCCGTTCGAGGTGATCGCGATTGAAATTCGAGACGCCGATCGAGCGAATCCTCTTATCCTTCTGGAGACGGACCAACGCCTTCCAGCTTTCGACATAGCGGTTGACGCGCGGGCGCGGCCAATGGATCAAGTACAGATCGAGCGTGTCGCGGCGGAGCTTTTTGATGCTCTCGTCAAATGCGCGCATCGCTTCGTCGAAGCCGTGATCCGAATTGCCGAGTTTCGTCGTCACGAAGACGTCAGTCCGGCCGAGCAAGGCCTCGCCGACGCCGTCCTCGTTTCGATACATCGACGCCGTGTCGACCAGGCGATAGCCTTCGTCGACCGCCATTTTGACCACCCGCTCCGTCTCGTCGGGCGGCGTCTGAAAGACGCCAAGCCCAAACTGCGGCATGGCTGCGCCGTCGTTGAGGGCGACAGTCGGCTGGGTTTGACTGGTCATCGGTACTTTCCCAGTTTGGCGGAGCGAATTGCTGGCGGACGGCGGACCGTTTGAACCTCCCGCCGGAACAGGCGGGAGACTTGCGCAAGTCGCCGCATTCGGCAAGCGAGCACTTGTAGGCGCGGTCCATAGCCCTTCGGACCGCGCCAGCCGCGATCGGCGATCGCGGCTACAGTGAGCGAGGGTGACCAAAGCCCGATCCGGCGCCATATATAGGCGGACGCAATTCCACGGCGTCCGTGGGGAACCAAGCCGCTTGCACTCCGACCTAGCTTCAACCTTAAAGGCGCGAACCGGCGCGGGGAAGCGCTCGGCCGCGCCTCGACCGCCGGCGGTCGTCGAAGCCCTGTTCCACCCGGCGGTCGCGAACTGGTTTGCCGAGAGTTTTGCTTCGCCGACCCCCGCGCAAGCCGAAGCGTGGCCGGCGATCAAGGCCGGCCGCCACACCCTCATCGCCGCGCCCACGGGATCGGGCAAGACGCTCGCGGCCTTTCTGGCGGCGATCGACGATCTGGTGCGGCAGGGTCTCGAGGCGCCGCTCGCGGATGCGACGCAAGTCATCTACGTGTCGCCGCTCAAGGCGCTGTCGAACGACATCCATAAGAATCTCGAGGCGCCTCTGGCCGGCATCCGGGAGCAGCTCCGCCGGAGCGGGCTTGCCGATGTCGATATCCGCACCTGGGTCAGAACGGGGGACACGCCCGTCGCCGAGCGCGAGCGGATGCGCCGCCGCCCGCCGCATATCCTGGTGACGACGCCGGAATCGCTTTACGTGCTGCTCGGCTCGCAGTCCGGGCGCGCGATGCTCGCGAAGCGCCCGGTCGGTGATCGTGGACGAAATCCATGCCGTCGCGCCGAACAAACGCGGCGCCCATCTCGCTTTGTCGCTGGAGAGGCTCGCGGCTTTGTGCGGCGACCGCCTGCAGCGCATCGGCCTCTCCGCCACGCAGAATCCGATCGAATCCGTCGCCCATTTTCTCGCCGGCGCCGCGGCGGACGGCAAGCCGGCCGCGGAGGTTGCGATCATCGACGCGGGGCATCAGCGTCGGCGCGATCTGAGCCTGGAGGTTCCGGGATCGCCGCTCGAGGCGGTGATGTCGAACGAGGTGTGGACAGGACGTCTACGCGCGCCTGACCGAGCTCATCGCGGAGCACCGCACGACGCTCGTGTTCGTCAACACCCGGCGCATGGCCGAACGCGTCGCGCGCGAGCTCAGCGATCGTCTCGGCAAAGAGGCCGTCACCGCGCATCACGGCAGCATGGCGAAGGAGCTCAGGCTCTCCGCCGAACAGCGGCTGAAGCGCGGCGAACTGAAAGCCCTGGTGGCGACCGCCTCGCTCGAGCTCGGGATCGACATCGGCGACGTCAATCTCGTCTGTCAGATCGGTTCGCCGCGCTCGATCGCGACCTTCTTGCAACGCGTCGGCCGTTCCGGTCACGCGATCGGCGGCACGCCCAAGGGGCGCCTGTTTCCGCTCTCGCGCGACGATCTGGTCGAGTGCGCAGCGCTTCTCGACAGCGTCCGTCGCGGCGAGCTTGACCGCCTGACGATCCCGGAACGGCCGCTCGACGTGCTCGCGCAGCAGGTGATCGCGGAAGTCGCGGCGCAGGATTGGCCGGAGACGGAGCTTTATGATCGGCTGCGCCGCGCGCTGGCCCTTCCGCTCCCTGGCGCGAGAGGATTTCGACGCGATCGTGCGCATGCTGGCGAGGGCTTCACCACCCGCCGGGGCCGCCGCGGCGCGCTCATTCATCGCGACGCGGTCAATGGCGTTTTGCGCGGCCGGCGCGGCGCGCGGACGACCGCGCTGACCTCCGGCGGCACGATCCCCGACACCGCCGACTACCAGGTGCTGCTGGAGCCCGAGAACCAGACCATCGGCACGGTGAACGAGGATTTCGCCGTCGAGAGCATGGCGGGCGACATTTTCCAGCTCGGCAACGCGTCCTATCGCATTCAGCGGGTCGAGCGCGGGACGGTCCGGGTGGAGGACGCCAAGGGCCAGCCGCCGAACATTCCCTTCTGGCTCGGCGAAGCGCCGGGCCGAACGGACGCGCTATCGACCGCCGTCTCGCGTCTGCGCGCCGAGATCGCGGCGCGGCTCCGTTCGGACCGCGTCCGGAACGAGCGCGCGGCGCTGGCTCGTCGAGCAGGTGGGCGTCGTCGCGGCCGCGGCCGATCAGCTCGTCGACTACCTTGCCGCGAGCGCCTCGGCCCTTGGCTGCCTGCCGACGCAGGACACGATCGTCCTCGAGCGGTTCTTCGATGAGGCGGGCGGCATGCAGCTCGTCATTCACGCGCCCTTCGGCAGCCGCCTCAATCGGGCCTGGGGTCTGGCGCTGCGCAAGCGCTTTTGCCGCAAGTTCAATTTCGAGCTGCAGGCGGCGGCGACCGAAGACAATATCGTGCTGTCGCTGACCACCGCGCACAGCTTCGAGCTTGGCGACGTCGCGCGTTACCTCCATTCGAACAGCGTGCGCGAAGTGCTCATCCAGGCGATGCTGGATTCGCCGATGTTCACGACGCGCTGGCGCTGGGTGGCCGGCGTGTCGCTCGCCCTGCCCCGTTTTCGCAGCGGCAAGAAGGTGCCGCCGCAGTTCTTGCGCATGCAGGCGGAAGATCTGGTCGCGGCGGTCTTCCCCGATCAGATCGCCTGCGCCGAGAATCTGGTCGGCGAGCGCGAGGTTCCCGACCATCCGCTCACCAATCAGGCGATCGACGACTGCCTGCACGAGGCGATGGACCTGGAGGGGCTGGAGCGGCTGCTTCGGCGCCTCGAAGCAGGCGAGATCGAGGTCGTCTGCTGCGATCTGACCGAGCCTTCGCCGCTCGCCTTGGAGGCGCTGTCGGCCAGACCCTACGCCTTCCTCGACGACGCGCCGCTTGAAGAGCGGCGAACGCAGGCCGTCATGGCGCGGCGCTGGCGCGACCCGCAGAACGCGTCCGACCTTGGCCGGCTGGACCCGCAAGCGATCGCCAAGGTTCAGTCCGAGGCCTGGCCCGATCCCGTCAACGCCGAGGAGCTTCACGACGCGCTGCTCTGGCTCGGCTGTCTGACCGAAACAGAGGCGCGCGCTGCGCCCGGTTGGAGCGAATGGCTCGAGGCGCTGGCGCGCGACAAGCGCGTCGCGCGCCTGAAGGCGCCCCACGCGACGCTTATGGATTCCGGCCGAGCGGCTTCCTCAATTCCGCGCCCTTTGGCCCGAGGCGCGGCTCGAGCCGGAGATCGCGGCGCCCGCCGAACAGGCCGGCGAAACATGGTCGGCGGAAAGCGCCCTGGTCGAGATCCTGCGCGGCAGGCTCGAGGGTCTCGGACCGGTCACGCCAACGGCGCTCGCCGCGCCGCTCGGGCTTGAGCCGAGCGCGATCGCGGCGGCGCTCGCCGCTCTCGAAAGCGAAGGCGCAATTCTCAAGGGACGTTTCCTTCCCGGCCTCAACGACGAGCAATGGTGCGACCGGCGCCTGCTGGCGCGCATCCATCATTACACGGTTCGGCGGCTGCGCTCGGAGATCGAGCCGGTGGCCGCGCGCGACTTTCTGCGCTTCCTGTTCGCCTGGCAGCATGTCGCGGAAGAGACGCGCCTCGAGGGGCCTGACGCGCTGCCCGTGATCTTGAGCGCGCTCGAAGGCTTCGAGGCGCCCGCAAAGGCGTGGGAGACCGAGATCCTGCCGGCGCGACTCAAGGGCTATCAGGCTTCGTGGCTCGACGCCCAATGCCTCGCCGGGCGGACATCCTGGGCCCGTTTGACGCCGCCGGCCGCCGCCAACGGCAATGGGCGGACGCGCCATGTGTCGCCGGTCGGCTCGACCCCGATCGCGCTCATCGAGCGTCGCCGGGCGCCGCTGTGGATGGCGCTCGCGCCGCTGAGCGGCGCGGCCCCGATGAGCGGACGCGCTCAGGCCGTGCTCGATGCCTTGAGCGCGCGCGGCGCCTTGTTCTTTGACGAGCTGGCGGAAGCCACGCGCCTCCTGCGTCCGCAGCTCGAGGAAGCGCTCGGCGAACTCGCGGCGCTCGGGCTCGCGGCCTCCGACAGCTTCAGCGGCCTGCGCGCTCTGCTCGTGCCCTCGGGGCAGCGCAAGCCGCCCGCCGGCATGAAGCGGCGCGGGCGCGTGCTGAGCTTCGACATCGAGAGCGGCGGCCGCTGGGCCATGATCAATCGCACCGCGCCGAGGGACAGCGGCGACGGCGTCTCGCGACGCCGCGGTCGAATATGCGGCGCGGACGCTGCTCGCCCGTTATGGCGTCGTCTTCTGGCGCCTTCTGACGCAGGAGCCCGGGTGGCTTCCGCCGTGGCGGGATCTCTTGCGCGTGTACCGCCGGCTCGAGGCGCGGGGAGAAATTCGCGGCGGCCGGTTCGTCGCCGGCTTCTCGGGCGAGCAATTCGCGCTTCCCGACGCGGTCGGACTCTTGCGCGAGATTCGCCGACGGCCGGCGTCGGGCGAATGGGTGTCGCTGTCGGGCGCCGATCCGCTCAATCTGATCGGCATCCTGACGCCCGGACAAAGGCTTTCGGCGCTCACCGCCAATCGGGTGGTTTACCGGGACGGTCTGCCGGTCGCCGCGCTGACCGGCGGCAAGGCGCAGTTCCTGACCGAGCTTGAAACCGCCGATCAGTGGGAGGCCGAGAAGCGCCTGGTCCGATCCGCCGCGCGCGGGCGGCTTGCCCATCTCGTCTGACCAGCCTCGCTCGGCCATCCACCGCTATCGCCGGTCGTGAGGCGAGCGCGAATTGACCCGGGGCGCCCGGTTTGCTAGCGAGGACTCTGATAACAAAGCGTCACGGTTCGGCATAAGCCGGCTGGAATGCGCCTGAATGGCGGCAACGATAACAAGGGGCTTCCGGTGATGATCACACGTCGCGGTGGAGCGCTGGCGCTGGTCGGTCTACTTTCCGCCTTTGTCGCCGGCTGCGGGGAAAACCCGGCGCCTACGCCCGCAATCGTCGCGGCGTCCGTCAGCCCGGACCAGCTGGTCGGCAAGTGGGGCTTCGCCGCCTACCACAAGGACGAGGATCGGGCCCGCACCATCAAAGAGGCGTCGGCGCAGTGCAACCGGCCCTACGTCATCGACAAGGGCCCGACCGGCGGCGTGATGATGAACATGGCCGACCAAAAGGAATTGTCGGAACTGTTCCTGGTCGGCGGACCGACCGGCCAGACCTACCTCGGGCCGCAAGGCGCCGCCGCAGGCGGCCCTGACGACCGCATCGTCACCAATGTCGATGCGAACTCGTTCACGACGGTTTGGGTCGATCCAGAAAATGCCAGTCGCTATGGCACGTCGGTTTACGTGCGGTGCGGAAAGCGCTAATCAGCGATCCAATCTGGGATTTGACCCTGTTTCTCCAATCGACGGAGCACGCATGACGGTTCGAGTAGGTTTGTTGTTGCGGCTTGCGCTTGGCGCGGCGCTCGCGGCTTTCGCGGGTGCGGGCGCCGGAGCCGCGACCCCGGGTCAGGACGAGATGAATGTCGTCGACCAGCCCGGCTATCAGCCGACGCCGGAAGAAGAGCAGCTCACGGGCGCTTACGAGAAGCAGGAGGTGTTCTTCCGCACCACCGAAGCGCCGGGCACGATCATTATCGACACCAAAGGCCGGTTCCTTTACCTGGTTCAAGGCAACAACCGGGCGCTTCGCTATGGCATCGGCGTCGGCCGCGACGGCTTCACCTGGTCCGGCCTGCAAAAGATAGCGCGCAAGCAGGAATGGCCGGATTGGCGTCCGCCGCCGGAAATGATCGAGCGCCAGCCCTATCTGCCGCGGTTCATGGCCGGCGGTCCGGGCAATCCGCTCGGCGCGCGAGCGATGTATCTCGGCGGCACCGTCTATCGCATTCACGGCACCAACCAGCCGCAGACGATCGGACACGCCGTCTCGTCGGGCTGCTTCCGTCTGGTGAACGACGACGTGATCGACCTCTACGACCGCGTGCCGGTCGGCACGAAGGTGATCATCAGGCAGGCGGTCGCTCTTTAGGAGCCGCGCCGGCGGCTCACAGAAACGGAAGCGAGACTGGTTCATGCGCAAGATGATCCCGATTGTCCTCGCCCTCGCGGCGACGCAGGCGTTCAGCGTCGCCGCCCAATCCCAGACGCTCAAGACCGTCCAGGATCGGGGCTCGCTCATCTGCGGCGTCAACCCGGGCCTGGAGGGCTTTGCGAGCAAGGACGCCGACGGGAAATGGTCGGGGTTCGACGTCGATTTCTGTCGCGCCGTCGCGGCGGCGATCTTCGACGACCCGTCCAAGGTGCAATACGTGCCGCTTGTCGGCTTCGGATCGCTTCGACGCTGTGAAGAACAAGCAGATCGACGTGCTGTCGCGCAATTCGAGCTGGACGATGGGTCGCGAAGGCGACAACGGCGTCGTGTTCACCGGTGTGACCTATTACGACGGGCAGGCGTTTCTTGTCCCCAAAAGCCGCAACTTCCAATCGGCGCTCGAACTCGACGGCAGCAAGGTCTGTGTGCAACCCGGCACGACGACCGAGCTCAATTTCGTCGACTTTTTTGAAGCCAACCATATGAAGTACGAGACCGTCCATGAGGCGAGCGCCGACGACATGATCGCCGCCTACGAGGCCGGGCAATGCAACGTGCTGACCACCGACGCGTCAGGGCTGTTCGCCATGCGTCTGCAGGCTGGCGAAGCCGACCGACAACATGATCCTGCCCGACATCATCTCGAAGGAGCCGCTCGGCCCCGCCGTCAGGCAGGACGACATGCAATGGTTCAATATCGTCAAGTGGGTCAACTTCGCCATGCTCAATGCCGAGGAGCTTGGCGTCAGCTCGAAAACGATCGATGACGCGCTGAAGTCGCAGAAGCCATCGGTCAAGCGGCTGGTCGGAACGGACGGCGATTTCGGCAAGCCGTTCGGCCTCTCCGGCGACTGGGCCGTGCGCATCGTCCGAGCGGTCGGCAATTACGCCGAAGTGTTCGACCGCAACGTCGGCGCGGGTTCAAAGCTCGGAATTCCGCGTGGCTTGAATGAATTGTGGAGCAACGGCGGCATTCAATACGCTCCGCCGATCCGGTAGCCCCGACGCGATTGCGACCATGGATTCGCCGCCTTTGGCGACGGCCTAATCCGGCACGAATGTCTGGCCTTGATAATGCCCTGCCGGCTTTGCAGGTGGGGGCGTGTCGGCCGCTGGTTTCGGCTTGTCGGGCGGCGGCTTCGGCGCAGGCTTCGGCGTGGCGTAATTCTGCGCCGGCGGCGGGACGATGATCATCACCGGCGGAAAATATTGGGCGGTGGCAGGAAGCGGCGCGCCAACGGCGACCAGCGCAAGCGCAGCAGCAAATCGAACGGCGTTCGCCTTCATAGACGCGTTTCTTGTCTGCGATTTGACCGTCGCGCCGCGCGACCTTACCGACGCGCGAGCCCGCGGAGAAAATCCCATCTGGAGCCGCCCTACCCAATTCGCCTATTCGCGTCGCCCGTTGCGCATCTGAGCGCCGCCTTGCCAGCTTAGACCGCAGCGAGACGATTTCCGCGCATCGCCCTGAAGAACCGTCGAAGCGCTCTCCTACCATATCCTGCGCAAAAAGCGGAATTCTCCGATCGCAGCGCGAAAGATAAAGACCGGCGAACTCCCGCGATCGTCCGAGACGCATGTTCGCCCTGTCCACGCGAACTCGCGGGTCAACTCGAACTCGCGCCGCAATCAACGAGCCCAACGACAGGACGACCATCATCGCCCCCAAGCCGCTTCCCGACGGTCGGCCACAGCAACGCATGTGGCGGGGCGGATGATGCGGCGATCGCGAGCGCGCCCGAGCTTGCGCGCGCGAGGTTCGGCTTCCGCGCAGCGGCAGGTGCGCGGGCGCCTAACAGAGCGACTATTTTCCGCCAGTTTTGGCCAGCGCCTCTTTGCAGCCGTCGCTAAGGTCGGCCGCATGCGACCTCATGCACTGCGCCGTCGCGCTCTTGCCTGGCTTGGCGTCGCCGCAGAGCTTCTCGGCGTCGGCCCTGCAAGCCTTGCGGACCGCCGCCGCGCGTATGATCGCCACCTGACAATCCTCGGACAGGTCGGTGAAATGCTTCTTCATGCAAGCCTTGAGCGCGCTGCCGCCGGACTTCATCTCGTCGCCGCACTGCGTCTTGATGTCCGTCGCGCAGGCCTTGGCCGCTGTGGACTCGGCGAAGGCGGAATGGGTCATAAGCAGAGCCGCGCTAAGCGCGACGATGCAGGTCAAGGTCCTCATCTCGGATGTCCTCCGGTCGCAATGCGCGTTCAGCGCTCAGGTCAAAACCAACGCCCTCTAGGCGCGCGCGTTCTTAGACCACGACGCCGACGGCGTGAATGGGTTTCTCGTTCAGGCAAGCGTCGCGATGCAGGATCCTCTCCTTGCGTCCCAAGGGCGGGTCAGCATGGCGCCCGCATGTGACAATGGAGCGCGCCACCAAGCCGTGGTGCTTTGAGGGAACGCCGATCGATCGGTCCAGGGTGCGCGCCGCCGCGCCCGCTAAGCTGCCTCCGGCGCGGGTTTTGTAGGCGCGCTAACGTCCAGCACCATCAGCGTCGAGGTCCCATGCGCAAGAAGGCGGCCCTTGGCGTCGACGACCCGCGCCTCGCACGAGATGATGCGCCGCCCGCGGCCAATCGCGCGCCCTTCGGCGCGGACACGGCCCGAGTCCTTGGCGATCGGTCGGGAGAAATTGGCCTTGGTCTCAATTGTCGCATAGCTGGCGCCGGCTGGCAGCAGCGAGTGGGCGGCGCAACCGGCCGCGCTATCGATGAGGGTCAGCGCCCAGCCGCCGTGCACGATCCCCAGCGGGTTCAGGAGGTGCGGCCCCGCTTCGCCCTCGAACACGGCGAAGCCGTCGCCGATCTCGGTCAGCCAGAACGACAGCGTCTTAGCGATCGGCGGCGCCGGCAGCTGGCCGTCGATGATCGCCTGGAGAAACTCCCGGCCCGTCATCTAGCCGGGCCTCGGCCGGATCGGCGACGCCGTAAGCGCGCGACGCAGTGGTCAGCATCGCCTTTCTCCTATCCATGCAGATACAAATAATGTATCTACATACATTGATGCCGAGGCCAAAGCAACCGCTGCAAGAGACGCTCGTCGCCGATGTGCGCGCGGCGGTCGACGCCTGCGCTGGTTGGAACGCGCGGCTCGCGGCGCGCCGCATCACGGGCTTCCTCAACCGGCGGATGCAGGATTCAAGCCTGAGCCTCGCCCAGTTCGGTCTGATCGCTCAGATCGCCTCAGCGCGGGACGATACCTTGAGCGAACTGGCGCAGCGCACCGGGCTCGACCAGTCGACGCTTATCGCGCAATCTGCAGGTGCTCGAAGCCGCCGGACTGGTCGAGATGGCCGCCGGCGACAGGGACGCACGCCGGCGCGCTGTGTGGCTCACGGAAAAAGGCGCGCAGAGCCTCGAGGCGGGGCTCGCCGACTGGAAGCGGGCGCATGGCGAACTCGCCAAGCGCCTCGACCCGGAGGCGGCCCGGCGCCTGGCTGTCGCAGCCGAGGCGCTGGAGGAGGAGTAGGCGGGCGCGAGCCTCGCCTTCCGATAACTCATGCGCTGGCGGGGCGGGCCTTTCTCGCCTGCCGATAGCCGGCGAAACCGAGGCCCGCGAAGCCGAGCAGCATCATCGCCCAAGTCGAGGGCTCGGGAATCACGGTGCCGGTGAGCGAGAACGCCGCGTTGAACGGCCCCTGGCCGGTGATGTCCGTGCCGATGCGCAGCCAGTCGGGTTCGATGCCGTCGACCTCGTTGTCATCGCGGGTCCAGCTCTGCAGGTCTCCAACGAAAGGCCCGGTGCCGCCAGTGATCGGTTTCGGCGCCGACAGCCAAAGGAAGTCCCCGTCGTCCAATTGAACCTGCGGCACGAAGAAATAATGATCGGCTGGGAGGAGGAACGGGTTATCGAAGGTTACAGTAAATTGCACCTCCTCGCCTCTGACAGCACCGTTGCCGCCCGTGTGCTCGTCTGGTTTAGGATGAATTCCACCTGGCGTTACGGAATTGAGGGCGCTAAAATCGTCGTCCAGCACGCTCATCGAGAAACTTAGGCCGCTGCCCGCGTCGCGCTCCTGAAACGCAACATCGGACGGCGAATTAACGCGCGTGGGGACATTCGGCGTCGAGAAGTCAGGTGCCCCACTTGTTCGGCCGACATCCGAGTCCTGCGGAAACACGCGGTACATCTCGACGATGACCTGGCTGACGTCCGCCGCTGTCGTACCGAATGGCAGGAGGCCGGTGAAGGTGGCGCTCGTGATTGACGTCCCATGCGTGAGAATGAAGTCGTCGGCCGACTCGATCTCAAATTTTCCGGGGCTGTCGGGACGGGTGGCCGTCGCCATTAATCCGTCGGGAGCACCGGTGTTGAAGAAGGTTGGGTCCGCCGCCGCCGCGGCGGCAGGAAGCAAACCGATCAGCGCTGCTGAAATTGCAAGTTTCGCGTGTGTCTTAGACATTGCTTATCTCCCCGCAATGCAGCCTTCCGGCCGCAGATGAATTGGTGTCGGGGCTCAAATGCTCAGATCTAAATCTAAAGTTTATTAGCGAAGTATATGAGTAGTAGCCCCGAATTTCTTGGAAAGGTCGCAACTCCTTTGCGTGCGGCGCGGTTGTAATCGCGCCGCGGCGCACAGCAGTCAATGGGTACTAATACCCAGGGCGTCAGCCGACACCTTCCAACGGGCCAACGACGACGCGTGGCGAGTTCCGCTCCTCGGCTCGGGACCGGGGTTGTCACCCCAAAAGCTTCGTTGCGATCTTTGGCGCAGCGCGGGCCACTAGACGGCCAACAAGTTCGGGTTTGAGAGCAATATAGGTTATATACTTGAGAGGTTGGCCGTTTCGCTTGTAGTCTCTCGCGACATCTGCTTGATGAAGCAATGTCATGGTCTTGATGTACTTTTGCATAGCGCGCTTGGTCGCCGGGTCGATTTTGTATTGATACTTTTGCTCTAACATCTTGCTCTGTTCAGAGAGTCCTCCAAACCGATAAACAGAGCGACTGTGAGGTGATCTGCCAGACGGCGAATGAGGCATAGAATATATGTAATAAGCCTCGTTAATTAAAATGATCTTCGCCCCATTGAATAGACTTTCGACATAAAATTTGAAATCTTCTCCCACTCTCATTCCTTGATCGTATTGTATATTGCTTTTGATGATAAATTCTCGCCGATAAATTGGCTTCATCAATGCAAATGAAGTCTTAGAGAAATTGAAATTGTCATCCGCTTCAAACATGTCAACAAGCGTGATCTGCCTCTGCTTTTCGGGGAGATCGTAATAGTTCGGTTTGAACTGCGCATCAGCGACAGCGTCCCACATCACCAGGTTGTCGGCGACGAAGTCGGCCGATGTCGCGCTGGCGACTTCCGAGAGGCGCTCAAGCCGACCCAGCCTCCAGGCGTCGTCGGAGTCAAGCAAGGCGATCCAGTCGCCTTGCGCCGCCCGCAAGCCGACATTCCGCGCAGCCGAGGGGCCGCTATTGGCGGGGGTTGAGAGAAGGCGAATGGAGGGGATGTCCCGCGCCAGCGCCTTCACGACCTCGACGGTGTTGTCGGTCGAGCAGTCGTCGATCACGAGAATCTCGCGCGGCGGAAATGTCTGCGCGGCAGCGCTTCGAACCGCCCGTTCGATAATGCCTGAAACGTTATAGGCTGGAATGATGACGGAGAAATCCATCAACCCTCCTGGTCGATCGCCATCGCTCGCCGAGACAGACCTCAGGGTCGACGCAGATCGGCTTGCTACCAGAACTCCCGAAATGAGTGGAAGAACCGCGTCTGACGTGGCGGCTATTCCGTCGTCTTCCAGAAATCCGCCTGCAGCTGAGCCGCTTCGTCCTCAAGCATCGGGCCGACGACTTCAGTCGGCCGCTGACCAGCGGCGAAGACGACGGCGCAGGGCAAATCGAGGGTCGGATTCTCCTCGTGCGCGCCGGTCTGGGCTTTCAGCGCCTTCTCGGTCTGGCCATAGACGACGCGGCCGATTCCCGCCCAATAGATCGCGCCCGCGCACATCGCGCAGGGTTCGGCGGATGTATAGAGCGTGCAGCGCGCCAGGAACTTGAGGTCATAGGCGCGCGCGGCGCGTGAGGCGAGGAGCCGCTCGGCATGGGCGGTGCGGTCGCCGCCCTCGCTCGTGTATCCGTTGCCCTGCTCCATGAGCGCCCTGCCCTCTCCGTCGGCGAGCAATGAGCCGAACGGATGATCGCCGGCGGCGCGTGATCGCCGCGCGACATCGAAGGCGCGGCGCAACAGCGCCTCGTCGTAGGTACGATGGGGCGCAGGGCTCATGGGGCGATCTCCCGGCAGCGGACTCTAATGGACGCGCTCGATACCACGGAACCGACTTCGCGAGGAACCGGAGAAGGGTGCGAAGCGCCAAAAGTGGACGATTCATTCGCCGGGGCGGATGGGGCCTGTCGGCTTCTCCAGTCAGCTGAATTCTCATAAGAGTCGCATTTTCGGCCAAAGGGGCGCCATCCGATGAGAGACGACGGCGGACAGGCGATCTTCTTTTATAGCCGGCACCCAATCACGGCCGAGATCATCCTATCGAAGCTCCGCGCGCGTCGCGGCAATCTGGACGGACTGCGCCCCGAGGACCTCTATCCGCACGATCAGGATCACTATGGAGGGCTGGAGGCGAACGACGTTCTGGCGGCAGCCGCGGGAATTGGCGATGGCGTGCGGGTCGCGGATTTCTGCGCCGGCCTCGGGGGTCCAGCGCGCTATTTTGCGCGCCGTTACGGCGCCCTTGTCACGGGCGTCGAACTTACGCCAGCGCGTGTCAGGGGCGCGAACGAGCTGACCCGACTCGTCGGCCTTCATGAGCAGGTTCAGATCGTCGAGGGCAACGTCATGGCGGTCCCCATCCCCGACAACAGCGTCGATGTCGTGATCAGTCAGGAGGCTCTGCTTCACATTCCCGATCGGCGGCGGGCGATGGCTGAGGCGTTCCGCATACTGAAACCCGGCGGCCGGCTCGCCTTCACCGACTGGGTCGCGCCGGCGCCGCTCGCTAAAGACGACGCGGACCTTCTGTGGGAAGGCCAGGCCGTCCAAGCCCTGGAAAGCCCCAAATCCTATCGAGACTTGTTGACGGACATTGGTTTTCGCGTCCGATCCTCCGAAGACTTGACCGCCCAGTGGGCGGTACTGCTGAAAGCGCGTCTGGCGATGTACCAAAGACTGCGGCTTGAGGCGGAGGCGGCCGGAACTCCCTCCGGGCACGACGCCTTCCACAAATCCTATGTCCTCCTCGTCGACCTCATGGGCGCGCATGTTCTCGGCGGCGTCAGGATCGTCGCCGAGACGAAATAGCGTCTGCCCGCGCTCGCCGGGTCGGCCCGTAAGATCAAATTCGCGGCGCCGTCGCTTTCGCAGCGGGCAATCGGTCGGCATATTCGCCTGAGCGGGCTGGCGGCGTACTCCACAGATTATCGTCGCCAATTCATTTGACACTTCACCGGTCCTCGCTACGGTTGCCTAATAATGTGGCGTCTGGTGTTCAAGGACGCGGGAGGAAATCGCTCGGTCTTCAAGCCGCCACTTCGCCGAGGACAGGAACGAGCGGCGGCGCAATTCTTGCGTCGCAGCAGTTCAAGCGCGACCTGACGGGTCCTGGGAGCGAGGTGAAGTCGAGGTGAATGTCGAAGCTCCCCTGCGCCTGAAGCTCGTCGGCGTCAGCAAGTCCTTTCCGGGCGTCCGCGCGAATGACAACGTCAATCTGAGCGTCAAGCCCGGCGAGATTCATGCTCTCCTCGGCGAGAACGGCGCGGGAAAATCGACGCTCGTCAAGATGATCTACGGCATCCTCGCGCCCGACGAGGGCGAGATCGTCTTCGACGGCTCACCCGTCCGCATCTCCAATCCGCGCGCAGCTCGTCGGCTTGGCATCGGCATGGTGTTCCAGCATTTCTCGCTGTTCGAGGCGATGACGGTGCTCGAAAACATCGCGCTCGGCCTCGATGCGCGCCTCTCGGCACGCGAACTGTTGGCCGAGTTCAATCGCGTGCTCGAAGCCTACCACCTCAAGCTCGATCCTCGCCGCGTCGTCTCGACGCTCAGCGTCGGCGAGCGTCAGCGCATCGAGATCGTGCGCGCGCTCCTGCTCAACCCGCGACTCCTGATCATGGACGAGCCGACCTCGGTGCTGACGCCGCAGGAAGTCGAGCAATTGTTCGAGACCCTGCGGAAACTGGCGGCGAGCGGCTGCTCGATCCTCTACATCTCCCACAAGCTGCACGAGATCGTGGCGCTCTGCGACACGGCGACCATCCTGCGCGGCGGCAAGGTGGTCGCGCATTGCGACCCGAAGCGCGAGACCTCGCGCTCGATGGCGGAGATGATGATCGGCGCCAATTTGAAGGAAATCGCCAAGCCCATGAGCCGCAGCTTCGGCCCGTCCAAGCTCTCGGTGCAAGGCTTGAACCTGCCGAAGCCGAGCGAATTCGGCGTCGCGCTCAAGGACGTCGCGCTCAACGTGAAGGCCGGCGAGATCTTCGGCGTCGCCGGCGTCGCCGGCAATGGACAGAACGAACTCATGAGCGCGATGAGCGGCGAGACGCTGGCGCCGACGCCCGAGATGATCACGCTCGCGGGCCGCGCAGGTCGGCCGGCTCGGCGTCACCGAACGGCGCAACCTGGGCCTCTGCGCGGTTCCGGAAGAGCGCAACGGCCATGCGGCGGTCGGCGAGTTCTCGCTCACCGACAATGGCGCGCTGACCGGGCGCGACCGCATGGAGATGGTGCGCTTCGGCCTCATCGATCCCGGCAAGGCGACCAATTACGCCGCCGAAGTGATCGGCGCCTACACCGTGAAGGCGACCGGCCCGGGCGCGCTTGCGGGTTCGCTCTCAGGCGGAAACTTGCAGAAGTTCATCATGGGCCGCGAGATCCTGCAGCGGCCAGAGGCGCTCGTCGTCTGCCAGCCGACCTGGGGCGTGGACGCGGGCGCGGCGGCCGCCATCCATCAGGCGATCGTCGATCTCGCCGCGCGCGGCTCGGCGGTCATGGTCATCTCGCAAGACCTCGACGAACTGCTCACGCTTTGCGACACGATCGCCGTCATCAACCTCGGCCGCCTGTCGGCGCCGATGAAGGTCGGCGAGGTTTCGATCGAAGAGATCGGCCTGCTCATGGGCGGCGTGCACGGCGACCCGGTGGCGACGGTCGAAATGACAGAGGCCCTGCATGCGCATCCGGCTTGAAAAGCGGCTGACGCCAAGCCGTTTCATGCAGATCGCGACGCCGATCGCCTCGGTGCTTCTGACCATGGCGCTCGGCGCGATCATCTTTCAGTTGATCGGCTTCGACGGGCCGCGCGCCATCTATGAGACCTTCATCACGCCCGTCGTCGCCTCGTACAAGTGGCAGGACGTCGCGACCAAGGCGGCGCCGCTCATCATCATTGCGCTCGGCTTGTCGCTCGGGAATCAGGCCAAGATCTGGAACATCGGCGCCGAGGGGCAGTACATCATCGGCGCGCTGGCGGGCGCGGGCGTCGCCTTCGCTCTGCCCGATGCGCAAGGCTTCTGGGTGCTTCCCTTGATGATCGCGGCGGGCATCGTGGGCGGCATGGCCTGGGCCGCGATCCCGGCGTTCTTGAAGACGCGCTACCGGGTGTCCGAGGTGCTCTCCACCCTGATGCTGGTCTATGTCGCGCTCCAGGTGCTCAACTATCTGGTCAGCGGTCCGTGGAAGGATCCGAACGGACACAATTTCCCGCAGACCCCGCCGTTCACCCCGGCGCAACTCCTGCCGCACGCCATCGCCGGAACCGCCATTCCGCCGGGCCTCATCGTCGCCATTCTGCTGACGCTCGTTTTCTGGGTGCTCATGTCGCGCTCGGTCTACGGCTTTTCGGTCCGCACGGTCGGCGCGGCGCCCAGCGCCGCGCGCTACGGCGGCTTCGACGCCTCGCGCACCGTCTGGTCGACGCTCATGATCAGCGGCGGCATGGCGGGCCTTGCCGGCATTCTCGAGGCCTCGAGCCAGCTCGGGCAGATCAACCTCGGCTTCCCCTCCGGCTACGGCTTCACCGCGATCATCGTCTCGTTCCTCGGCCGCCTCCATCCGATCGGCGTCTTTCTCGCGGGGCTGATCCTTGCCGTCACCTATGTCGGGGGCCAGGTGGCGCAGACGGTGGTGCACGTGCCCAGCGCAACCGCCGGCATCTTCCAGGCGATGATGCTGTTCTTCATTCTCGCCAGCGACATTCTGGTCCGATACCGCGTGCGCATCCTTCGCGACGCCCCGCGCGCCGCGCCCGCGGAGGCTGTCGCGTGAATATCGGTTTCTTCATCGACGCGCTCATCACCGTGGTCGGCGTGACGACGCCGATCCTGCTCGCCGCGACGGGCGAGCTGGTGGTCGAAAAGAGCGGCGTGCTCAATCTCGGCATCGAAGGCATGATGCTGATCGGCGCGGTGACCGGCTTCGCCGTCACCATGAACTACGGTCCCGATCTCGGCGATCTGGCGCCCTGGATTGGCGTCATCGCCGCTGCGCTCGCGGGCGCAGCCTCCTCGATGCTGTTCGCGGTGCTGGTGTTGACGCTCGGCTCCAATCAGGTGGCGACCGGCCTTGCGCTCGCGATCTTCGGCATCGGCCTCTCTTCGCTGATCGGCGCGAGTTATGTGGGCATGATCGTGCCGTCGTTCGATTCCGTCTTTCCCGATTGCGCTCGCCGGCGATCCCGTCTGGCGGGTCGTGTTCGGCTACAGTCCGCTCGTCTATTTCGCGCTTCTCATGGTCTTCGCCGTCGGCTGGTTCCTGAACCGCACGCGCGCCGGGCTGATCTTGCGCGCGGTCGGCGAGAACGACCTTTCCGCCCATTCGATCGGCTATCCGGTGATCGCGATCCGCTACGCGGCGATCGCCTTCGGCGGCGCGCTGGCCGGAATCGGCGGCGCCTATTTCTCGATGGTCATCACGCCGATGTGGGCCGAGCAAATGACCGCGGGACGCGGCTGGATCGCGCTGGCGCTCGTGGTGTTCTCCGGCTGGCGCGCCGGGCGCCTGCTGGCGGGCGCGTACTTTTTCGGCGTCCTGATGACGCTCGAGCTCTACGCCAAGGCGTCCGGCTTCTCATTCCTGCCGTCGCAATTCTGGGCGGCGATGCCCTATATCGCGGCCGTCGTCGCGCTCGCTGTCATATCGGCCCGCGAGGTCGCCGGAAGCGAAGCCCCAGCCTGCCTCGGCCGGCCGTTCCTACCCAACGCTTGAGCGCCGTCACAATTCACCAGGGAGAAGAAAGAGCCATGATTACCCGACGAAATCTCATGAAGACGGCCGCAGCGGGGTTGACGCTGCCCGCCTTGACTCGCAGCGGCTTCGCCGCCGAGCCGCTCAAGGTCGGCTTCGTCTATCTCGGCGCGATCGGCGACTACGGCTGGACGTGGTCGCACGAACAGGGCCGCAAGGCGCTGGTCGCGGCGCTCAAAGGTCAGGTCGTCACCGACTATGTCGAGAACGTCAAGGAAGACGCGAGCGCGATTCCGGTGATGAAGGACCTCGCGCAGCAGGGCCACAAGCTCATCTTCACCACCTCGTACGGCTACATGGATCAGACGATCGAAGCCGCGAAGCAGTTCCCCGCTGTCAAATGGGAACATTGCACCGGCTACAAGCGCGCCGACAATGTCGGCACCTACAACTCGCGCTTCTATCAGGGCCGCGCTGTCACCGGCACGATCGCCGGCATGATGTCGAAGACCGGGACGTGATCGGCTATGTCGGATCGTTCAAGATCCCGGAAGTGGTCATGGGCGTGAACGCGTTCACGCTTGCGGCCCAGGCGGTCAACCCGAAGATCACCACCAAGCTCGTGATGATCGACACCTGGTTCGATCCGGCCAAGGAGGCCGCCGCGGCGGAGACGCTCGCCAATCTCGGCTGCGACGTGATCGCCCAGCACGTCGACTGCTCCCGCGGTGCTGCAGGTCTGCGAGAAGCGCAAGATCTATGGCTTTGGCTATGGCGCGGACATGTCGCGCTTCGCGCCGCATGCGCATCTGACGGCGAGCCTGGACCTTTGGGGGCCCTATTACATCGAGCGCGCCAAGGCGATGCTCGACGGCTCATGGAAGTCGGACGACGTCTGGTGGGGCTTCAAAGAAGGCCTCCTCGGCATGGCGCCCTACAATAAGAACGTGCCCGAAAACGTGCGCGCCGCCGCCGACAAGATCGTCGCCGACACCAAGGCCGGAACCTACGAGGTCTTCACCGGCCCAATCGCGGATCAGAGCGGCAAGGACCGCATCGCCGAAGGGCCAGCGCATGGAGGACAAGGACCTTCTGGTGATGGACTGGTACGTCAAGGGCGTCCAGAGCTAAGCAGCTTACGTTGCAAACAAAGGGCGTCCGCGAGGACGCCCTTTTTTTTCGTGGGCGACCTGCGCGCCACGCAGAACGCGCGTCGCGGCCTACTCAAACAGCGGCGCTTCGTCCCGCTGCCGTCCGCCGACCGTGGCCATGTAGCTAGCCGAGAAAGCGCCGACCAGGAGGGAGATGAACGCCCAGAGAGCGACGCCGACTCCGGTCTTGCGAGCGGCGTCCGCGGCTTCCTTGGCCTTGTCGATGGCCTGCTGCTTTGCCTTCTGCGCCTGGTCGAAACACGTCGGCGACGCGCTTCTCCGCGTCCGGCTGGCTCATTCCGGTCCGGCTCGCAACGAGCTGAGCGAGATAGGTCTTGTCCCCGGCGGGAAGATCGCCGTTATACAGAGCCCGCGACATGATCCGACCGCCCTCCGCTGTCGCGGCGGCCTGATCGCCCTGAGCCGGTTTATCGCTGCGCCAAAGCATATCGGAGAAATAGGCCGTCGGATCGCCCATTGTCGAAGCCGCCTGGCCTGCCGCTTGCCCGGTGGCCGAGCCGACGGCTTCCGTCGCCGCGCCCGCGACGTCGGCGGCTCCGCTCACGGCCGAACTTGCGGCCGAAGCCAGAAGCGCAGCGGCGATGACCGCGCCAACCGCCCAAACCAGGAGCCCATGCGCGGTATCGCGAAAGAAGACCTCATCGGTATGCACGCGCGCCCAACCGCCTCGCAGTCGGCCCGCGATATAGCCCCCGACGCCCGACGCGAAGAGCTGCACCGCGATGAACCACGCCGCCGCGAGCACGGTGAAGGTGGTCACCGAGGGATTGTTGCTCGACCATGGGGAAACCGAGACCAAGCCAATGCCCGCGCCGAGCGCCACCAACGCCAAGGAAAACGCCGCGGCGACGAATGCGCCCGCGAATACGGCCGCCCACGAAACGCCGGATACCGTGTCCTCGCTGTGTCGACAGCCGTCACTGTCGATAAAGGCGTACGGGTCGCAATCGTCTCCGTCGCTGAGTCATCTTTTCGGTAACCTCCGCGCTCACGAGACGAAACCGACGCGACCGGCGCTCGCCGGTCGCGGTCGTGCAGGTGGTAGACTTCTGAGTGGGAAGCGATTGGCGGGTGTAAGCTTCTTAGTGGTAGAGAAGCGCGATCAGGATGATGATCGGGATCGGAACGCCGAGAAGCCAGAGTAAAATTCCGCGGCCCAAAGTACCCTCCTTGACGCTGCATGGCGCAAATGTTGACGG